>NZ_SMOD01000001.1 GCF_004353905.1 Paraburkholderia guartelaensis
GGCGAGGGGGATGCGACGAAGCGAGGGGAAACGGGCGCGAACGGAGTTTGGGTGGCGCGAACGGTCGGCAGGCGGACCGCGCCACTCAACCCGTCGGCGCGCTTTCGATTTCCCGCAGGATCTCTTCGAACGGCGCCGGCTTGACCAGATGCCGGTCGAAGCCCGCCTCGCTCGCGGCCTGGCGGTCGCGCTCCTGGCCGTAGCCCGTGAGCGCGATCAATTGCGCGTGCGCAGTGGCCGGTTCGGCACGCAGCGCCTTCGCCAGCGCATGACCATCCATGCCGGGCAAACCGATGTCGAGAATCGCCACGTGAGGCAGGAAGCTCTGCGCGAGCGCGAGCGCGCTCGGGCCGTCGTGCGCCACACGCACCTCGTGGCCTTCGAGTTCCAGCAGCATGAGCAGCGAGGAAGCGGAATCGACGTTGTCGTCGGCGATCAGCACGCGGCGGCGCGGCGGGGCAGTTTGTTCCCCAGCGCTTTGCGTCTGATCTTGCGGCGCTTCACACTGCGGCGCCCGCGCGAGCGGCAGACGCACGACGAATTCCGAGCCGTGCCCAAGCCCGTCCGAATGCGCACTCACTGAGCCGCCATGCAGTTCCGCGAGTTCGCGCACGAGTGCGAGGCCGATGCCGAGACCGCCGTCGGCGCGCTTCACGGCTTCGCGCGACTGCATGAAAAGTTCGAACACGTAGGGCAGCTCGTCGGGTGCGATGCCGATGCCGTTGTCGCGCACGCGAATCAGGATCTCGTAGACGTCCGCTTCGAGCCGCAACGCGATCTGGCCGCCTTCGGCCGTGTACTTCGCGGCGTTGGAAAGCAGGTTGCTGATGATCTGGGCCACGCGTATCGCGTCGCCGGTTACATGGCACGGCTCGCAGTCGATCTCGACCGTGAGCGTTTGCGACTTCGCGTCGAGGAAGGGCCGGCTCGTTTCCACGGCGATCTGGACGATCTCGCGCAGGTCGAGCGTGCCCATCTGCAGCGCGATCTTGCCGTGCGAGATGCGCGAGACGTCGAGCAGGTCGTCGACGAGGCGGCCGAGATGCTCGACCTGGCGGCTCGCGATCTGCCGCGCGTCGGCGCGCATGGCGTCGTTCGCGCCGTGGCGCGGGTCGAGCAGTTCGATGGCGTTGCGAATCGGCGCGAGCGGATTGCGCAGTTCGTGCGCGAGCGTCGCGAGGAAGCGGTCCTTGCGGCGGTCGGCGTCGCGCAGCGCTTTTTCGGCCGCGTAGAGGCGCAGGAGCGCGCGCACGTTCGCCACCAGTTCGGCGGGCTCGACGGGCTCGGTGAGGTAGCTGTCGGCACCGCCGTCGAGCGCGAGAATCTTGTCGCGCGTCTGCACTGCGGCGGCGGAAGTTTGCAGTACGAGCGTGGAGTTTGTCTCCGGGTCCGCCTTGATGAGGCGGCACACCTCGATGCCGCTGATATCGGGCAGCTTCACGTCGAGCAGCACGATTGCAGGTGCCTGTTCGCGCACGGCTTCGAGCGCGGCCTGGCCTGTCGCGGCTTCGATCACGGCGTAGCCGGCGTGGCGCAGCACGCGCGACTTCACGTAGCGCGCGCCTTCGTTGTCGTCGACGTTGAGGATGAGCGTGGCGTGCGCGTTCATGGCGCCGCGTCCCCGGAGGTCTCGGGTTCGTCCTCGACGGACGTCGCGAGGCACACCGGCACGTTCAGGCGGAACGTCGAGCCCACGCCGGGCTCGCTTTCCACGCCCACTTCGCCGCCCAGCAGCGCCGCAAGCTTGCGGCACAGCGGCAGGCCAAGACCTGTTCCCTTCACACGCTGCTGGAGGCGGTTCTGCACCTGGCCGAACTCCTCGAAAATGATCTGGTGGTGTTCGGGAGCAATTCCGATGCCCGTGTCCGCAACGAAGAAGGTAATGCGCGCTTCGTCGCCGTCACCGGGCATGCACTGGGCGCCCACGCGAATCTGCCCGCGCTCGGTGTACTTGAGCGCGTTCGAGACGAAATTGCGCAGGATCTGCGTGAGTTTGGGTTCGTCGGTGTAAAGCTGCGGCAGACCTGCCGTGGAGCCGAATTCGAGCGTGACCTCCGGCGTGTCGAGCAGCGGCATGAGCATCGTGCGCAGCGCGGCGAAGAGGTCGGCGGGCTCGAACCACGCGGGCACGACTTCGGTCTTGCCGGCTTCGATCTTCGCGAGATCGAGCAGGTCGTTCACGGTTTCGCCCAGGCTTTCCGCAGACGAAAGAATCAGCTTGACCTGGCGCTCCTGCTCCACGCTCAGGTCGCCGTCGAGCCGGTTGAGCAGCAGGTTGGCGAGCGCGCGGATCGAACTGAGCGGCGTGCGCAGCTCGTGGCTCATGTTCGAGAGAAAGCGCGTTTTCATCATGTCGGCGCGGCGCAGTTCCTCGGCGCGCTCGTCGAGTTCCGCGTAGAGCGCCACCACGCCGCGGTTGGTCGCCTCCAGCTCCTGCGTGAGGCGCGAGAGTTCTTCCTGGCGTTCGCGCAGTTCGTCGAGCGCCGTCACGAGTTCGCGGTTCTGCTGCTGGAGTTCTTCGAGCGAGTCGCCGTGTGCGCCTTCCTGCGGACTGCGTGCGGCCAGTTCGCGCACGATGCGCTCGAGTTCCGGGCCGCTCGCCTCGCTGCGCTCGTGCGGCAAGTCGCGCGCCATGGTGACGATCGTGCCGCCCGTCGACGAGCGAATCTCGAAGCGGTCCATGAGGCGGCGGCTGCCCGTGATGCCGAGGCCCATGCCGCCCGGTGAGCGATAGGTGCCGTCGAGCACGGATTCGAGCTCGCGCACGCCGGGACCCCGATCGCTCACCTGCACGGCGAGCGCTTCGCGCGGCCGCTCGCCTTCCAGCGCGAAGGTGACTTCGCCGCCGCCCGCATATTCGAACGCGTTGCGGGCGATTTCGGAGACGGCGCTCGCAATGCGCGTCTGGTCGAGCGGCGAGAAGCCGAGGCCGGTGGCTAGCTCGCGCGCGCGGCGACGCGCGGCGACGACGTCCTGGGCGGTTTCAAGCCGGATGCGCAGCAGGGGCTTATTCATGATTCAACTGTACTCCGGGGCGTGCGCGCACGACGACGACGGTGGCGTCGTCGCGCCGGCGCGCGAAGTCTCGGTAGAGGACGGCCGCGATCACGACGGCGGGCTGATTGGCGAGTCCGGGCCAGGCGGCGAGGTCCCAGCGGGTGCCGATGCCGTCTGAGTGGAGGATGAGGAGCGCGTTTTCGCCCCACGTCAGCTCGAATTCCAGGGTGCCGCGCATCGTGTGGCCCACGATGCCGTTGCGCGAGACGAGTTGGTAACACTCGCGCGCGGAAGGTTCTGCGCTGGCGGGCCGATGCGCGTGGCCGGCTGAAGCGCGATTATCGATGGGGCGGCCCGCGCCATACGCGACGGCCGAGATATTGCCGGTGCCGCAGAACGCGAGTGCGCGGCGCGCGAGATCGATGCGCACGAGCGCGAGTGCCGCGCCGCGCGTGGGGCGCAGGGCCGCATGCGAGAGTTCCATGAGCGCGGCGGGCGCGAGACCGGCGCGGCGGCGCAGCACGTCGAGCGCGGCCACGGCGGCCACGTGGGCTTCGGCGCCGTGACCGAGGCCGTCGGCGAGTGCGAGCGTGAGGCCGCTCTGGTCGGCCTGCGCCTGCCAGCCGTCGCCGCTGACTTCCTCGCCTGGGTAAGGCACGCACACGGCGCCGATCTCGGGTCCGGTGAATGCCGCGTGCGCTGCGTTGCCGCCGCTCTTATGGACGAGCGCGCGCAACACCGTGCCCGCGCCCGGCTGCGAGTAAATGGCGAACTGGTTGGAGAGCCGCCGGATCGCGCCGAGCCCGGTGCCGGGCGTGCCGGTCGTGGAGTGGCCATCGGCCAGCGCAGCGCCCACGTCGGTCATACCGGGGCCGCCGTCGAGCGCGATCAGCTCCACTGCGCCGTCCAGTGCGCGCACGAGCAGCTCGCCGTGGCCGGCATGCTTCAGGATGTTGGTGGCGGCTTCTGTGAGCACGATCGCGAGGCGTCCCGCGTCGGTCTCGCTGAGCGCGGCGATGCGCGCGGCTTCGCTGGCGCCGCGGCGTGCAAAGGCGACGCTGCTGGCGTCGCCGATCTCGAAGGATCGGTGGGTGCCGCCGGCGTAACCGGCCGCGCCGTCTAGCGTACTTTCCATTTCGTGATGGTGACCGTCGTGCCGCCACCCGGAGTCGATTCGATCTTGAACTCGTCGCACAGGCGCCGCGAACCGCCGAGGCCCAGGCCGAGACCATTGCCGCTCGTGAAGCCGTCCTGCAGCGCGCGCTCGATATCAGCAATCCCCGGACCCTGATCGACGAACGAGAGCTGCAGTCCCACGCGCACGCCTTTCTCCAGCACTTCGAGGCGCGCATCGCCGCCGCCACCATGCTGCAGTGTGTTGCGTGCGAGTTCGCTTGCCGCCGTGACGAACTTGGTCTGCTCGATAAGCGAGAATCCTTGCGCGATGGCGGCGTCGCGCACGATCTGTCGCAGCCGGACGATTTCCTCGTCCGAACGCAGGCTCACTTGAGCCGCGAGCCTTCCGGTCGTGTCGTTGCTATTCATGATCGAACGCAAGAGACGTGCTAGCTAACGGAGTAAAGGGATTCATCGGAGCTGGCGCTGCTTGAGCAGCGCCATGCCTTTTTCGACATTCAGCGCGGTGCGCACGCCCGTGAGCGTGAGACCGAGTTCGACCAGCGTGATCGCCACGGACGGCTGCATGCCCACCACCACGGTCTGCGCGTCGAGCACCATCGCCATGGCGGCCGTGTTGCTGATCATGCGGCCGATGAACGAATCGACCACGTCGAGTGCCGAGATGTCGATCAGCACGCCCTTGGCCGACTCCTTCACGATGCGCTCGGTAAGGTCGTCCTGCAGTGTGATCGCGAGGCGATCGTGCATGTCCACCTGGATCGTGACGATCAGGCAGTCGCCGAGGCGCAGAATCGGAATGCGTTCCATCGTGTGCGGCTCCCGTGCGTCGCTTTGGCTCAATGGCGTTCAGGCCGAGGCCTTCGGCGTGGTGATGGTTGCGCCGATGCGCTGCAGCGCGATGACGAAGGCGTCGGCGAGCGTGGACTTGGTCGTGACGTTGCTGAGATCGACGCCCAGGTGCACGATGGTCTGCGCGATCTGCGGGCGGATGCCGCTGATGATGCAGTCCGCGCCCATGAGGCGCGCGGCGGCCACGGTCTTGAGCAGATGCTGCGCAACGAGCGTGTCGACGGTGGGCACGCCTGTGATGTCGATGATCGCGAGGCCCGCGCCCGTGTCGACGATCTTCTGCAGCAGGCTCTCCATGACGACCTGGGTGCGCGCGGAGTCGAGCGTGCCGATGAGCGGCAGCGCGAGGATGCCTTCCCAGAGCTGCACGACGGGCGTGGAAAGCTCCAGCAGCTCTTCCTGCTGGCGCGCGATGATCGCTTCGCGGCTCTTCTGGAAAATGTCGGTGGTATAGAGGCCGAAGCCGTCGAGCAGCAGGTTCACCTGCCAGCTCAGCTGGGCGAGTTCGGCGGGGTTGTGCGCATAGGCCGCGCGCAGGCGTGCGTAGAGCGGCTCCTTGAACGAGAACACGAAGGTGGCGGTCTCGACCGGCGTGTAGCCCTGACGCGCCCGATGCGCCGACATTTCCGCCAGGAAGGCGCGCACCGGCTCCCACTCCGGGCGGCCCGAATCGAAGGTTTCGGTGTTCGGCAGCGTGTCGAGGAAGACGTTGAGGAACGCAGAGAACTGCTCGCGAATTTCCCCTTCCATCGCGAGGCCGCGGCGCAGCGCGATCGGCAGATGCAGGCGCAGCCATTCGGCGAGCAGCGTGTCGCGATGCTGGCCGAGGATGTCCGCAATGCGAACCTGTTCCGGTGTGTTCATGCAATCTCCTGAGCGATGGGGGCGCGCCTCGTCGTCGAGACGAACCGCTGAACCTTACACCATCGTATCGATTCGATTCCAATTGAATCGATTACGCGGGCGTGCAAGGCGAGCGAACGGTCGGGCGTGCGGCTGCATGCTTTTTTCGTGCCCGGTTGCCTGTGCAACGGCTGCTGGGGCTGGCGTGCGCGGAATCCACCGCTTTGCCGTGACGCGCTTGTAGTTTTTACAGGCTGGAGGTGGGTGTTCGCGCGTGAGCGTTGCTGTGGGCGGGGCCGGGCACGATGGCCTGGCATGGTATGTGTCTTGCTTCACAGCTTGCGCCAATCACAGTCCGGTCCGCACCGAGGAGCACCGCAGCCATGGAGCCCGAATCCATTTCTCGCCAGCCATCGCCGTTATCGACGACGTCCGCGCCCTTGGGAGGCGCGCTCGCTTCTGGCGAGAGCGCGCTGGACGAGGGCGCCGACGATAGCGAAGGCGACCCGGTGCCGGCTGTGCTTTCGCGCCTTTCGTTTTGCGTGGCCTGGCTTTTCGGGCTCGAGGCGTTCCTCACCGAGTCAGATGCGCGGGCTCGCACGCCGCGCGCGTGAATGCACGAGCGGCACAACGATCCGACCTGAGTGCGCCTGACCCGCTAGACTGAGCGCTGGCGTGCGCTTGCGCGATGCGTGCGGCTTATCGATTTCGCGCCCGTGCGCCCCTCCCGCCATTGCCCAGAGATATCGATGACCAGGTTATTCCGCATGACCGCGCTTCTTGCGTGGTGTCTGTCGTTCCTGCCCGCTACGGCGGCGTTTGCTCAATCGGCCCAGGTGGACCAGTCGGACCCGCAGGCGCTCATCAAGACCGCCACGCAGCAGATCCTCGACGAAGTCCGCACGAAGGCCGTCGCGCCCGACGACATCGGGCGCATCCAGGATATCGTCAACCGCGACATTCTTCCGTACGTCGATTTTCGCCGCACCACGCGCCTCGCCATGGGGCCGCACTGGCGTACCACGACGCCTGAGCAGCAAGCGCAGATCGAGCAGCAGTTCCAGCTGCTGCTGATCCATCTCTACTCGGGAGCCATCGCGCAACTGAAGCCTGACCAGAAGATCGAGTACCCGCCCATGCGCAGCTCGCCAGGCGATACCGACGTGGTGGTGCGCACGCTCGCGCAAACCAGCAGCAATCCGATTGAAATCGATTACCGCCTGTACAAGACGCCGCAGGGCTGGCGCCTTTACGACCTGAACGTGCTCGGCGCGTGGCTGATCCAGACCTATCGCCAGCAGTTCAACGAGAAGATCCAGCAGGGTGGCGTGGACGGGCTCATCCAGTTCCTCACCGCGCGCAATCAGGAACTCGTGTCGGGCAAGACGCAAACGCAGTGACGCGTGGTTTTTGCGCCAGGCTCTCGCGACCTGCGAAAATCTGAGGCCGCGCCCGACACGCGCGGGCGCTGTACCATTTCGAGACGCGTCTCGTGCGCGTGGATGGGCCGCGCGCTTGCCCGAGCGAGCGCGGCCCGAGTGTTTCTTTTGTTTTTTCGCCGATCCGATCTGACATGAATTTCCCGCTGCCGCCGCAGGGCCGACGCAACCGGGTGTTTCCGCCAAGCCCGCCTACGCTGCACAGCCTCGCCTCCGTCATCACCGGCGTGGTCGTGGTGTGCGGCCTGTACTTCGGGCGTGCGGTGCTGATTCCCATTACGCTCTCGGTGCTGCTGAGCTTTCTGCTGGCGCCGCTCGTGACCACGCTGCGGCGCTTTCATTTGCCGCAGTTCCTCGCCATTCTCGTGGCGGTGCTGACCACCGTGCTCGCGCTCGCCGGCGTGGGCGCGCTGATCGCCGCGCAGATCTATCAGCTTTCGGCCTCCCTGCCGCAGTACCAGGAAGAGATCGAGCAGAAAGTGCAAACGGTGCAGGAAAAGACCGTGGGCCGCGCCGATTCACTCATGTCGCGCGCCGCCACCGCACTCCAACGCGTGACGCCCACGCCGCCGCCCGCGCCGCCGCAGCCGCGCGGGCGCGCGGCGCGCAACCAGCCGCAGCAGCCCATGCCGGTGGAGATCCACAATCCCGCGCCCACGCCGCTCACGCTCGCGCAAAAGGCGCTAGCCCCGGCGATCGCGCCGCTCGAGACGACCTTCATCGTGCTCGTGGTGACGATCTTCATCCTGTTCCAGCGCGAAGACCTGCGCGACCGGCTCATCAGCGTGTTCGGCTCCGACGACCTGCACCGCACGACGACCGCCATCAACGACGCCTCGCAGCGGCTCTCGCGCTACTTCGTCGCGCAGCTCGGTGTGAATGTGACGGTGGGCGGGGTGATCGCGCTGGGGCTGGCGGGCATCGGCGTGCCGGGCGCGCTGCTGTTCGGCGCGGTGGCGGCGCTCATGCGCTTCGTGCCGTACATCGGTATCTGGATCGCCGCGGCCATGGCGACGATCGTCGCCGCGGCCACGCAGCCGCAATGGACCATGGGCGTGACGACGCTGATCTTCTTCATCGTCGTGGATGTGGTGGCGGGGCAGTTCGCCGAGCCGATGCTCTATGGCAAGCGCTCGGGCCTCTCGCCGCTTGCCGTGGTGGTGGCGGCGATTTTCTGGAGCTGGCTGTGGGGGCCCGTGGGGCTCGTGCTTTCCACGCCGCTCACGCTGTGCATCGTCACGCTGGGCCGCTACGTGGACCGGCTGAACTTCCTCACGATCCTGCTCGGCGACCAGCCCGCGCTCACGCCCGCGCAGACCTGCTACCAGCGCCTGCTCGCCGACGATCCACATGAAGCGCTGCTGCAGGCGGACCGGCTGCTCACGAGCATGCCGCTCATCGACTACTACGAGCAGGTGGTGTTCGAGGGCCTGCGCTTCGCGCGCAACGACGCCATGCGCGGCGTGCTGCCCGGCGAGCAGGTCGCGCGCATCAACCAGGCGCTGCTCGATATCGTCGAGGATCTCGAATCCGTAGACGATTCGCGTCACGCCGCGCCCGCGGAGGAGAGCGCAAAGAGGTCCGTCGAGGGCGCCGACGAAGGCGCGAGGGTGATCGAGTTCACGCTCTCGCCGGACGCGGGCGAGGTGCTCTGCGTGCCAGGACGCGGCGCGTTCGACGACGTGGCGGTGGCGATCGTCGGCCAGTTGCTCATGCGGCGCAATATTCCCTGCACGGCCACCACCTACGACGAAGTGCGCGCCACGCGCGGCGCCATGATCGACGAGCGCTCGCCGGCCATCTGCGTGGTGTCGCTCGATGCGCCCGAGTCGGCGCCGTACCTGCGCAATCTCGTGCGGCGCCTGCGCGAGCGCGCGCCCGACGCGACCATCGTGGTGGGCATCGGCGCGGGGCTGCGTGACGATGGCGCGGGCATTGCCGACGACCCCGGCACGCTCTTCCCGATCTCGCTGCGCAACCTCGTGGAAGAATGCGGCGCGGCACTCGTGCCGGCACACGCGCCGCTTTCAGAAAAGAGGGAGCCAACGCCCGATATGCAAGATAAATATAGTGCGGGAGCGAAATTGTGACAGTCACGCCCGTGTCACATTGAACCTCGAATATATGCGGCCCTGTGCCCCTGGTTGCGGCATGAAAGTTACTGGGAGACGACATTGCTGAGCCCTAAGGAATTCGCCACGCTGATGCTGGTCCGCCATTCGCCGGATCAGATCGACATGAATCGCCAGGAACTGGACACGCTGCTCGAACGTCAGCTGGTTGCGCTCGAGCAATGGACGGAAGGTCACCGCCGGCTGTCGCTCACGATTGCCGGCCGCTCGCTGCTCGAAGCAGTCGGGCGGCTGGAGTATGTGACGGGTCTGCCCGAAGGGTTTGGCAACGAGCGCCTCGCTGCCGGCCTTTGATGCTTGTTTGATTCTTGCGCAGTGAGCCTGCGTGCGGCCCGGTTCTCCATGGAGCCGGGCCGTGTCTTTATGCGAAACACATTTGCCATGCATAAAATTATTGAGGCATGCCAGGCAATTGTGTGCTTTTGCCCACGTCTGAGGGCGTGATCGTCTTGTGTCCCCCAAAGGACGCTGATAGGCTGATTCAATTCTCCGGCGGCACCAAGCGAAGGCCGGTACACGCTGTCTTACGGAAGGATTGCGGCAGGCGTTTTCCTGTACGGGTATTTCCCCATCGCCCGGCTTGGTGGCGCTCGTCAAACTGACTCCATCCTCCAGAGTCTTTCCCAACTCACCTACCCCCTAAAGCAAAAGGAGGATCTATGGCAAAGCGTATTGCCTACGTGACCGGCGGCATGGGCGGCATTGGAACGGCCATCTGCCAGCGTCTGCACAAGGATGGCTACACGGTGGTCGCGGGCTGCGGCCCGAACTCGCAGCGCAAAACGCGCTGGCTGGACGAGCAGAAGGCGCTTGGCTACGAGTTCGTCGCGTCCGAAGGCAACGTGGCCGACTGGGATTCCACGGCCGCCGCGTTCGAGAAGGTGAAGAAGGATGTCGGCGAGATCGACATCCTGGTCAACAACGCCGGCATTACGCGCGACGTCGTCTTCCGCAAGATGACGCACGAGGACTGGGTCGCGGTGATCGACACCAATCTCACGAGCCTCTTCAACGTAACGAAGCAGGTCATCGACGGCATGATCGAGCGGGGCTTTGGGCGGGTGATCAACATTTCGTCGGTGAACGGGCAGAAAGGCCAGTTCGGTCAGACGAATTACTCCACGGCCAAGGCCGGCATTCACGGCTTCACCATGGCGCTCGCGCAGGAAGTGGCGACCAAGGGCGTGACGGTCAATACCGTTTCGCCCGGCTATATCGGCACGGACATGGTGAAGGCGGTGAAGCCCGAAGTGCTCTCGAAGATCGTCGACAGCATTCCGGTGCGGCGCCTCGGCGAGCCGCAGGAAATCGCCTCGATCGTGGCCTGGCTCGCGTCCGACGAAGCGGGCTTCTCGACCGGCGCGGACTTCTCGCTCAACGGCGGCCTGCACATGAGCTGAGTGTTGCCGCGGCTTCTCGCGCGGTGCTTGTGAGCACAACGAAGTGATCTGGCGGGAGTGGCGATATGCCGGCTCCCGCTTCGCATTTTGGGGCGCCTAATTCGGTAGTTCGATTTCAAAAATCGCCCCGCCTTCAGGCGATCGCTCATACCTGACGTCGCCCTGATGCGCCATCGCAATTGCCCGCACAACCGACAGGCCCAGCCCGGTCCCGCCTGATACCCGCGAGCGGGAGGCTTCCGCGCGCGTGAACGGATCGAACGCATGCGGCGCGAAGTCCTCGCTCAGTCCCGGGCCGGCATCCTCGATGCGAATCAGGACGCGCTCATCCGTCGTACGCACGGCAATCCGCAAATAGCCTGGCCTCGCATAGCGGCGCGCGTTGTCGAGCAGCGCGAGCACCGCCTGGCGGATGCGCGCCGCGTCGCAGTGCACGACGACCGGTGCAAGCGTCAACTCGAGTTCGAGATCCGCGCTTTCCAGCACGTTGCGCATCGACTCGACCGCGCGCCGGACCTCATGGCTCACGTCGGTCGGTGCGAGCAGCATGTCGAGCCGGCCGCTGTCCTGCAGCGTGACCACACGCAGATCGTCGACGAGGCGGCCCAGGCCTTCGACGTGCAGCAGCAGATTGCGCAACTGCGCTTCGTCCGGGGAGAACACGCCATCGATCATGCCTTGCAGGCGGCCTTGCAGGATCGTGAGCGGCGTGCGCAGTTCGTGCGCGATCGCCGCGTTCCACGCGGCCATATTCCCCACCATGTCTTCCAGCTTCATGGCCATCGAGTTGAAGTCGTCGACCATGCGCGCCGTCTCGCCGAGCGAGCGATCGCCCGGAATCGCGCGCGCCGTGAGGTCGCCCGTGGCGATGCGGCGCGCACCCTCTGCGAGCGAATTGAGCGGCGCGAGAATGCGGCGTGCGAGCCGCAATGCGATCAGTACAGCGACGATGAGTCCGCACAGCGCCACCACAGCGAAAATCAGATAGTCGGGTGCCTGGGGAAACAGCGAGTCGGGAGGTCCGGGTGTTGGTGGCGGATCGAACGCGAACATCAGGTCGTAGAAGATGAATGACCCGACGAACACGATCAGCGTCGTGATCACCGACACGAGGCCTGTCGTGAGTACGATCTGCTTGCCAAGCTTGCTACGGCGGCTCATTGCGCGTTCCCGAACCGGTAGCCGACGCCGCGGACCACCGTGATGGCGTCGCTCTTGCCAGCCTGCTCGAGTTTTTTGCGCAGGTTGCTCATGTGACTGTCAACGGTGCGCTCGAGCGCGTCGCTGCCGGGCAGACAGGCGTCCACGAGTTCGCTGCGACTGAACACCCGGTTGGGCGATTTCATCATGTGCGCGAGGATGCGGAACTCGGTCAGCGTGAGCGCAAGCGATGTGCTGCCGCCGCCCGTGTGGACACTTGCCTGGTAGCTTTCCGTGTCGATCTCGAGCGCGCCGGCGCGCAGTACACGTTGCGCACGCAGGCCGCTCGTGCGACGCAATACAGCGTGCACGCGCGCCACCACTTCGACGGGGTTGAAGGGCTTGACGATGTAGTCGTCTGCGCCGAGGCGAAGGCCCTGCAGGCGGTCGATGTCCTCGTCGAGCGCCGTCAGCATGATGACCGGCGTGTTGCCGCGGCGGCTCAGTTCGGCGAGTACCGCCCAGCCGTCACGGCGCGGCATCTTCACGTCGAGCAGCACGAGATCGGGCTTGATCGAGGGTTGAATGTCGATGGCGACCTGGCCATCGGCAGCCCGGTAGGTGCGGAACCCTTCGCGCACGAGATAGGCGTCTAGGATTTCGGCGATCTCAGGTTCGTCTTCGACGATCAGGATCAGCGCGTTCGTCATGGCAGCGATCTTGGGCAAACACATTTAAGCCAGCCATGTTCTCACATCCGCGCGGGCGGTCCGACAGTCTCCACGATATCTCCATGAATTCTCCATCTGGCGTGGAGGGCGATGGCGCACGATTTCGCGGTATCGACATTATTCCAGGGATATCTGGCATGCGTTTTCTGAAAAGAGGGGCCGCCGTCGAGGCGGAGCGCTGGTTCGGGCCCGGCGGGCATCCGCGCGTGGTGCTGCGCACTGACGGCTGGGCGGTTGCAACGCCAGAAGGCTGGCGCGAGGTCAAGTCCGGCGACTGGATCCTCACCGACGAAACCGGCAACTCGTGGCCGATGAGCGACACGCAGTTCAAGTCCCTCTACGCGCCGGCGTGAGCGCCGCCGCGCGACTGTGCGCCGTCCTCAGGCACGGCAACGCAACAGCGAGTCTGCCCGCGCGGCGGCTCGCCCGATATCAGGTGTGCAATCCACAATGAAGCATACGAGCATCGGTCTCGCGGTCGCGACCGCGATGATCCTGAGCGCCTGTGGCGCGAAGACAGAGACGCCGCGAAGCGAGGCCGCCGCCGGCCTGCCTGTGAGTGTGATCGCGCTGCGGGCCCAGGCGGTTCCCCTCACGAGCGAGCTGCCCGGCCGGGTCGTTGCGTCCGAGGAAGCGGAGGTGCGTCCGCAGGTGGGCGGCATCATCCAGCGCAGGCTGTTCGTCGAGGGCGGCGAGGTCAAAGCGGGCCAGCCGCTCTATCAACTCGACCCCGCGCCGTACCGCGCCGCGTACGACAGTGCGCGTGCGGCCCTGCAAAAGGCGCAGGCGGCAGTGCCGGGCGCCCGCGCGACGGCCGATCGCGACCGCGAGCTGGTCAAACTCAACGCGATCAGCAAGCAGGACTACGAATCGGCAATCGACACGCTCGCGCAGGCGCAGGCGAGCGTGGCCGCCGCGCAGGCCGCACTGGAGACGGCGCGCATCAACCTCGACTACACGACGATACGCGCGCCGATCTCGGGGCGTATCGACAAGTCCGCGCTCACGCCTGGCGCGCTGGTTACGGCCGGCCAGAGCACCGCGCTGACCACGATTCATCAGATCGACCCCGTCAACATCGACGTCACGCAGTCGAGCGCGAGCCTGCTCGACCTGCGCGCCGCGATCGCGTCGGGGCGCATTCATGCGGCCGGCGACCATATCCCGGTACGCGTGCGGCTCGAAAACGGCGCGCTGTATCCGCTCGCTGGACAACTGGCCTTCGCGGAGTCGAGCGTCAGTACGACCACCGGCACCTACACGATGCGCGCGATGCTGCGCAATCCGTCGAGCCTGTTGCTGCCCGGCATGTATGTGCGCGCAATCGTCGAGGAAGGGACCGTGCCGCACGGCTTTCTGATCCCGCAGCGTGCCGTGAGCCGCAACGCGCGCGGCGAGCCCACTGCGCTCTTCGTGGTCGGCAAGCGAGTGGTCGAGCGCACCTTTGCGGGCGCGCGTGAGGTTGGCAACGATTTGCTCGTGCCAGGCGGCGTGCAGGACGGCGATCTGCTGATCGTCGAGGGCAGCCAGCAGGTGCGTGCCGGCGATGCCGTGAGTGCCGTGCAGGTCGCGGTGAATCCGGCCACGGGCGAAGTCGCGCCCCAGGTGGATGCCGCCGCTAACGGCGCCAGTGCCGAAGCGCAGCACGGAGGCTGAGGCATGTCCGCATTTTTCATCAGGCGCCCCGTGTTCGCGTGGGTAATCGCCATCGTCGTGATGCTCGGCGGCCTGCTCGCGCTTCGCACGCTGCCCGTCGCGCAGTATCCCGAGATCGCACCGCCCACGATCTCGATCGCCGCAACCTATCCGGGCGCGGACGCCGCCACCGTCGAAAACTCGGTCACGCGCGTGATCGAGCAGGGCATGACCGGGCTCGACCATCTTCAGTACATGAACGCCTCGTCCGATTCGACGGGGCAGGTCGAGATCCGACTGACCTTCACCAACGCCGCGAATGCGGACGTCGCGCAGATGCAGGTGCAGAACAAGCTGCAGCTCGTCACTTCGCAACTGCCGTCGATCGTGCAGAGCACAGGCCTCACGGTCACGAAGTCATCGGCGAGCTTTCTGATGGTGATCGGTTTCGTCTCGACGGACGGACGTCTTTCCGCGACCGATCTCGACGACTACGTCGACAGCACGCTCAACGACGTGATCAAGCGGGTGCCGGGCGTGGGCAACACGCAGCTCTTCGGCTCAGGCTACGCCATGCGCATCTGGCTCGATCCGGACCGGCTCGCGCAGCACGCGCTGATGCCGGGCGATATCGAAACGGCGATCAAGGCGCAGAACACCCAGGTCTCGGCGGGCCAGCTCGGCGCGCAGCCCGCGCGCCCGGGCCAGCAGTTCAACGCGACGGTCACGGCGCAGAGCCGCCTGCGCACACCGGAGCAGTTCGGCGCGATCATCGTGAAGAGCGCGACCGATGGCGCGGTCGTGCGCCTGCGCGACGTCGCGCGCATCGAAACGGGCGCGCAGAGCTATACCGACGCGTCGGCGTACAACGGCATGCCCGCTTCGGGCCTGGGCCTGAACCTCGCCACGGGTGCGAACGCGATCGCCACCGCGAAGGCGGTGAGGGCAGCGATCGATCAGCTCGGCAGCACACTGCCGGCGGGCGTAAAGGTCGTCTATCCGTACGACACGACGCCGTTCGTGCAACTGTCGATTCACGAGGTGCTCAAGACGCTCGTCGAGGCGATCGTGCTCGTGTTCGTCGTGATGCTGGTGTTCCTGCAGAACTTGCGGGCGACGCTGATTCCCGCGCTCGCGATTCCGGTCGTGCTGCTCGGCACGCTCGGCGTGCTCGCGGTGTTCGGCTACTCGATCAACACGCTGACGATGTTTGCGATGGTGCTCGCGATCGGCCTGCTCGTCGACGATGCCATCGTCGTCGTGGAGAACGTCGAACGCGTCATGAACGAGGAAGGACTCTCGCCGCGCGAGGCGACCCTGCGCTCGATGAAGGAGATCACCGGCGCGTTGATCGGCATCGCGACCGTGCTTTCTGCCGTGTTCGTGCCGATGGCGTTTTTCTCGGGCTCGACCGGCGTGATCTATCGGCAGTTCTCGGTGACCATCGTGACGGCCATGCTGCTGTCGGTGCTGGTCGCGCTCGTGCTCACACCCGCGCTGTGTGCGACGCTGCTCAAGCCGTCTGCGGGCCACGCCGCGACGCGCGGTTTCTTCGGCTGGTTCAACCGCAATTTCGAGCGCGGCGCGCATGCGTATCGCGGCACCGTCGGGCATGTGCTCGTGCGCGGCAGACGCTTTCTCGTGCTGTTCGGCGTGCTCACGCTCGCGATGTTCTGGATGTTCGGCCGGCTGCCCAGCGCTTTCCTGCCGGACGAGGATCAGGGCATTCTGATCACGACCGTGCAGTTGCCGGCCGGCGCGATGCAGGACCGCACCGAACGCGTGCTCGCACAAGTGCAGGACTACTACCTGAAGCAGGAAGGCGACGCGGTGGAAGGCGTGATGACCGTGGCCGGATTCGGCTTCGGCGGCTCGGGGCAGAACGTGGGCATCGCCTTTGTCCGCCTCAAGGACTTCGATGAGCGGCGTGGCGAGCGTCTGGGTTCGGCGCAGGTGGCGGCCCGCGCCAACGCCGCGTTCGCGACGATCCGCGATGCGCAGGTCTACGCGCTGCAGCCGCCGGCGATCGAGGGCATGGGCACGTCCACCGGCTTCGACTTCTTCCTGGAAGATACGAACGGCGCGGGGCACGCGAGCCTGCTGGCGACGCGCGACCGTCTGCTGGCGGCCGCTGCGAAAAGCCCGACGCTCGCCAACACGCGCCCGAACGGTCAGGACGACACACCTCAGTACGCGGTCGATATCGATCAGGCCAAGGCCAGTGCACTCGGCATCACGCTCTCGGACATCAACACGACGCTGTCGGTCGCGTGGGCCAGCGACTATGTCAACGACTACATCGATCGCGGCCGCGTCAAGAAGGTTTATCTGCAGTCGGATGCGGATTTCCGCATGCAGCCGCGCGACCTCGAGCGCTGGCAGGTGCGCAACGCGAGCAGCACGATGGTGCCGTTCTCGTCGTTCGCGAGCGGCCACTGGACCTATGGGCCCGCCCGGCTCGAGCGCTACAACGGCATGGCCGCCGTCGAAATCCAGGGCGAGGCCGCGCCCGGCGTGAGCTCCGGCGCGGCCATGAGTGAGATCGACCGTCTCGTGACGGGTCTGCCGCGCGGCTATCACCACGAATGGACTGGACTCTCGTACCAGGAACGGCTCTCGGGCGATCAGGCCGCGGCGCTGTATGCGATCTCGGTGCTGGTGGTGTTCCTGTGCCTCGCCGCACTCTATGAAAGCTGGTCGATTCCGTTCGCGGTGATGCTCGCAGTGCCGATCGGCATTGTCGGCGCGCTGTTGGCGGCGCTGCTCGCGGGGCAAGCCAACGATGTCTATTTCAAGGTCGGCCTGCTGACGACCATCGGTCTCGCGGCCAAGAACGCCATCCTCATCGTCGAGTTCGCGCTGGAGCGCGAGGCGGCCGGCGCGAGCCTGCTGGAGGCGACGCTCGACGCCGCGAAGCAGCGTTTGCGGCCGATCCTCATGACCTCGTTCGCGTTCATCCTCGGCGTCGCACCGCTCGCGGCGGCGACCGGTGCGGGCTCGGGCGCGCAGAACGCGATCGGCATCGGCGTGATGGGCGGGATGATCGCCTCGACGGCGCTCGGCATCTTCTTCGTGCCGCTGCTGTTCGTGAGCGTGCGCGCGGCAGTCAAGGTGCGGCGGCGCGCCGTCGACGAGGACAGCCAGTGAGCGCGCGGGCACCCATACGCAGGGCAATCATGAACAGGCAGGCAATGAAGAATCGTAGGGATGAGGCGCACGCGCGCGGCGTCCAGTTGCGTGTCGGCGCGCAAGCGGTGCGCTCGGCGCTCGGGGCATTCGTCGCGAGCGCGTTGCTCGCCGGCTGCGCGGTCGGCCCGGACTATCACGCACCTTCGCTCGCGGTGCCGGCACGATGGTCCGCGGCGCCTGCGGATGAGCACAGCGCGGTCGTCGAATCGCCCGCGCAGCTCGCTCAATGGTGGCGGCGGCTCGGCGACCCGCAGCTCGACCGGCTGATCGACGAGGCAGTGGCGGGCAATCTTGACGTCGCGAGCGCGCGCGCGAAGCTGCGTGAGGCGCGCGCGAGCTACAGGCAGGCCGGCGCGGCGCTTTGGCCGTCATTGACTGGCTCGGGGTCCGCGAAACGCGCCGGCAGCGGCGCGCAGACGGCGAGTTCGAGTACGACGTCGGACAGCGCAACATCCAGTTCGACGCTGACGAGCGCGGGCAGCCCCTATTCGACCTTCCAGGCGGGCTTCGACGCAAGCTGGGAACTCGACCTGTTCGGCGCAAACCGGCGCGCCACCGAAGCCGCGAAGTACGGTCTCGACGCGGCAGGCTGGAATGTGCGCTCGACGCAGCTCACGCTGATCGGCGATGTCGCGACCTACTACGTGGCGGCACGCGGCTATCAGGCGCGGCTTGCACTGGCGCGCGACACGGCCGCTTCGCAGCAGGAGACGGCGCGGCTCACGCACGCGCGCTTCGAAGCGGGCGCTGCGTCGGCGCTCGACGCCGCGAATGCGCAGGGACTTGCGCAGACGACGCTCGCTACCATCCCGGCGCTCGAAAGCGCGTACGCGCAGGCGGTGCACAGCCTCTCCGTGCTGACGGGGCAGCCGCCAGACGCGTTGGATTCACGCATGGCGCAGGCCACACCGATTCCGGTGCCGCGCTTGCCGATTCCCGCCGGCGTACCCGCCGACGTGCTGCTTGCGCGTCCCGATGTCCGGCTCGCCGAGCGCCAGTACGCGCAGTACACCGCGAAAATCGGACAAGCCGAGGCGGCACGCTATCCGAGCGTGAGCCTGACCGGCAGCGTGGCGACCTCGGGCACGCAGTTCGGCGACCTCGGGCGGCGTTCGACGATCGGCTGGTCGATCGGGCCAACGCTTAGCCTGCCGCTCTTCAATGCGGGCAAGCTCAAGGCGGCGGTGGAGGTCGCCGAGGCCCAGCGCGACCAGTATTTCGTCGCCTACCGGCTCGCGGTTCTCAATGCGCTCAAGGACGTCGAGAACGCGAGCGTCGCGTTGTCGCGCGAGAGTGCGCGCGTCGAGGCGCTGCGTGCTTCCGCGGCCTCGTATCGCGAGGCATCGACGCTCGCGCACGCGCTGTATGGCGCGGGATCGACGGGCTTCCTCGACGTGCTGATCGCGGAGCGTTCGCTGTATTCGGCGCAGGACTCGCTGATTCAGAGCGAGGTGCTTGTCACGACCGAGTACGTCTCGCTGAACAAGGCGTTGGGCGGTGGTTGGGACGGCGCGGCCGACGTTGACGCGCAATGAGCATGATAGTGAATACGAACAGGGAAGCGATGCGAGACTTTACGGGCGACGAGGCCGTGCTCCTGGTTCACGGACTCGGTGGAACGCGCAACGATCTTGGCAACCTGAGAAGGAAGCTTGCGACTGAAGGCAGGCAGATCTACGACCTGCTTCTGCCCGGCCACGGTGGCAGGCCTGACGATCTGCGAGACATCGATTGCGAAGTCTGGATCGACGCCGTGCAGCGCAAGGTGTCGGAGTTGCGGCGCGACTACACGACCGTGCACGTTCTTGGCCTCTGCATGGGCGCGCTGCTCGCACTCGAAACGGCGAAGCGCGGCCTGATTGGTGCCAACGGGCGGGACCGGCTCGTGCTGCTTGCGCCGCCCGTCTTTCTCGACGGCTGGTCACTGCCCTGGTATCGGGCGATCCGGCATCTCGTCTATCGCATCCCGCTGCTTGCACAAGCGATCCGGATTCGCGAGTCATTTCCGTTCGGCGTCAAGAACCGGCGCGTGCGCGGCCTGGTGGAACGCAAGCTGCGGTGCGACGAGAGTTTCCACTATTCGTGGGTGCCCTTGCGCTCGATCCGCGAACTCGACCGGCTGCGTACGCGAGCGCTCGTCGATATCGAACGTGTCGCGTGCCCGACGCTGATCGTCCATTCAATCGATGATGAATTGACCAGCGTGCGATCGGCGCAAACGCTGCGCGACCGCATCAATAGCGGACGCAACGCACCGCCGGCACAGCTCCGGATTCTCTCGGACAGTTATCACATGATTTGCATCGACAATGAGCGCGATCACGTCGCTGGCCATGTCAAGGCGTTCCTCGCGCCAGTGCAGGCGTAAACGGGAGTCGGGCGAGGTTGGATGAATCGTGGCGGCATGCATGCCGCCCGGTTGTCCTGTATTCAGGGATTATCCGCGCCCGGATTCGCTCGACAGGACCCGTGCGATGTTGTGTTCGATTTGCCTGTTCATCTCTGCGATCAAGGCCTGGCGACGACGAAAGGCCGAGCGTTTGTTCGACGGGACTTCCGTGATTTCGCGGTGTCTTGGCGCGCGTGGCAACTCGAATAGGCCGTCGGCTTCGATCCCGCCGAGTTCACGCCAGAAGGCATCGTAATCTGCTACGAACACGTCGGCCTTGGCACTGGAGATGTGTGCGTGGCGGGCGATCGCTGTCAACCGCGCGATGCCCAGACAGCGACCTAGCGCGCAGACCGCTTCGATCACGGCTGCCTTGGGGCGTAAGCCATTGCCGGTGCGGGTTGCCGCGCGCACGCGTTCGCGCTGAGTCCCTGAAGGCCCTTGTAGCCCTCCGATAAACAGTTCAACGTGTGCGTTTGCTCGCTCGAGGAGCGTCACGGTTGCCCACGCGAGATCGATGCCGTCGGCGGCGTCGCGGAAAGCGACGGTCAGCAGGCCTTCGCGTCGACAGCGCGTGACCTTGCGCAACTCGACGCAGAACGTGTCGTGTTGTGCAAGCACGTAGGATTCCTCTTCGACATAGAGACGATGTAGAAACTGTGTGTCGAGCAAACGAGACGCGAGCGCGAAGTGGTCGCGAAGCGCCGCTGCACGCACGGTTGCGGACGCGCGTATATCGCCGAAGCTGTGAAACGGCAACTCTGCGACACGGCGGTCCCGTCGAACCAGGTCGGCGAGCAACGGATTGCCCGCGAGCGCAGCGAACCAGTGGCGTGCGGCGCGAGGATGCGCGACGGCGTAAAGCCAGATTCGAGTACGCCGAAAGTGCGCGCCAAAGCTGGAGCCCGGGATGGCTTCGCGCATCAGGGCCTGCATGAATTTGACGGTGCTGCTGGGTTCGAATGAGGCCAAGGTCGATCTTCCATGTACCCGCGACGCGCGTCTTGCTCATTGCGTCGCCACACGTGATTGCGCAACGATGGCTTTTTGATGAGCACAGCACGTGTGCCCGCGCCGCACAGGGAGAACGTCCGCGTAGCGGGGCAGCGGCTCGACGCGGCGCAGCCGGGTTGCGATGAGCAGGTGTGCAAGAGCAGAGAGGGGATTCGTCGCGCTGATGGCAGCACAGCGATCCACGTCGGGGATGGTGCAGCGAACGTCTCAAGCCTTTATCGAGATCTGGTTGAGATTCGATGGAGGCGTGAGCTGCAATTGCGATCGAGTTGATGTGGGCACAAGGACTCAGTGGTGCCCGGGCGCCGTCTTTTGCTTTTAAGTTGGGCTACGAGTCATTATCGCGTGGCGATGGCGGCAATGAGCAGTATGCACGCACTGGTAGACGCAACCGTTCGCACATGGTTCCAGACGGTCCAGTCCTGCACGTAGCGCGCCCACAGCGTGGCGCCCTCGGCACTTGAAGGGTCTACGTTTGCGAGTGCGTCATTGAGTGGCACATTGAAGACTAACGTGACCACGAACATGCCGACAACGTAGATCGCGCCGGCTGCCAGCATGGAAAACGTACCGGGTTGGCCTAAACGGAACAACGCGAGAATCACTAGCGCGACAGCGGTGAGCGTAGTGCCAAAGAAGACCGCCATGAACGGCGATTTCACGATCTGTGTATTGATCGCGTTCATCGCCGCGATGCCGGCTGCCGCCGGTATGCGTGCGAGCGACGCCATGACGAAAGTCGAAAAGGCGAAATACACGCCCGCGAGCATTCCGCAACCGATGGCCGAGAACCAGAGCAGGCCGGATGTGAGGACCTGTCTCATGACTCAGCCTTTCCACACGCCTGTTGCGACGATAAGAACGGGAAGCTCGGGCATGGGGGTCTCCTTCTCATAAATACGAGAAAGTCTCGTATTTTAAGAATACGATAGACTCTCGCATTTGGAAGGTCAAGGCATTTCTGGAGGCGGGATGGCAAAGGGAAAGGCCAGAACGGAAAGCAATGGGGACGTACCCGCCACCTCGGGCCTGGCGCGGCTCGTTCCGACTCAACAGCGCAGTCGTGAGCGCTTCGAGCGCGTGCTTGCCTGCGCCGCGGAAGTGATGGCGGAAAAAGGCAGCGAAGCTTTCCGGATGAGCGATATCGTCGACCGCACGGGTATTTCCTTCGGCTCGCTTTACCAGTACTTCCCCGACAAGACGGCGATCATCGGTACTCTGGCCGAGCGCTATAACGCGGTTGGGCATGACTGCGTGCGACGCGATCTGGCCACGATGAAGGGGATCGCAGACCTGCATGACACGCTATGCCGCATCACCGATAGCTACTATCAGATGTTCCTCGACGAGCCGCTGATGCGGGACATCTGGCATGCGACGCAGGCTGACCGCGTGCTGCAAAAGCTCGATGAAGAGGACAGCGCCATGCTTGCCGATATCTTCACCACTGCTTTGCGCGGTATTGAACCGGGTGTGCCGAAGGCAACGCTGTCCGCATTTTCGCAGTTGACGATGATCCTCATCGCGGCGGCGGTCCGCCACGCCATCACCTTGCGTCCAGCGGACGCACGTCGATTCCTCACGCTCTTCAAGAGAACGCTTCCGACCGATCTGTCGATTCTGGATGCCTAGTGCCGTCGGCCTGATCAACGTCCCGTAAGGATCACGGGGCGAGCGAATCGATCCATGTAGCCACGGCGGCATTCACGTCGTCCGTGCGGTCCTGCATGATCCAGTGCCCCGCGTTGGACCATGCGTGCACTCTCGACTTTGGGTGGGAAAACCATGGCCGCATGCGCTCGGCCTGGGCTGGGTCGACACACAGGTGATAGAAGGGGACCTGCAGGCTCGCGCAGAATTTCGCGCTCGCTTCTCCGATGCCAATCTGATCGAGGCCGAAGAACAAAGGGGCGAAGGATTCGCGAATGACGTGCAGCGGCATAGCGTTCAACCGGCTCGCATGCCGGCGCTTGTGAGCCGGATCGGTCCCGGGTCCGTAGACGCGCTCGAACAAGGCCGCAACGACCGCGCGCGGATCGGCCGCGTTCAGATCGCGCGCGGTTTCTTCGAAGACTTCAGCGGCATCGCTCGAAAAGCCGAGTGCCCCGTCAACGGAGACGACAGCGCTAACCAGGTCGGGCCGGCGCGCCGCGAGACGGGCTGCGATCTGGCCGCCCATCGAATGTCCCACGATGATGAATGGTTCGCTCGAGTAGCGCGTCGCTATTAGCGTCTCGATGTCGGCAACATAGTTCTCCGGCGCATAAGCACCGGACGGCGGGACGTCGGACGCTCCGTGTCCGCGCAGGTCGACGGCAACAACGTGATACCGGCTTTCGAAGAAAGGCAACTGCCCGCTCCAGTCCTGGGAGTCGCAGGTCCAGCCGTGCAGGAACATCACATTTTTCCCTGCGCCGCGGTCTGTTGAAGAAAGTCGTGCTGTGGATACGTCTGCTGGAATAGTGAAATCGGCTACGTCGAGTCCTGTCGAAATGCTCGGGCCTGCTTCCATTCTGTATTCTCCGTGGTGATCGAGCCGATCGAGCGCGTTGCGCGCCAGCAGCGGAATTCAGGCCTCGGGCTCGAAGCAATATGCGTGATACTCATGGTATACGTTGGAGATCTACGGTCAATTACGCACCACGAAGTGCGTAGATATACAGGAGGATATCTGCATGGCTTGCGAGGTTGACGCAGTATTCTTTGCGGACTGTGCCGCGCGTTCGTTTTTTGATCAGGTGGCCAACAAGTGGTCGGTGATGATCCTTACGCTGCTCACGGAGAAGCCGACACGGTTCAATGAAATCAAACGGCGGCTGGAAGGCATCACACACAAGGCGCTCACGCAGGCCCTGCGGCGTCTCGAACGTAATGGTTTGATCGCGCGCGAAGTGATCAATGCTTCGCCGGTGGCTGTCGAATATTCGATTACCGAATTAGGGCGCACGCTGCAGGTTCCGTTTGGCGCCGTATATGATTGGTCGATCAGGCATCTGGACGAGATCGAGCACGCCCGCGATGCCTACGACCAAAAAGAAGGCCGGTGACAAACTGGATCGCGAGGCGTACTTGCAGCTCCGGAGCATAGCCGGAGAACTCCGATTCAACAGGACTTCTAAAGGTCTCGGCAAGCCTGTGGACGATGTCAACGAAGCGGCGAATCGGCGGTCGGAATCCAGATCGTGGAAGTCGCTTCGTGGAATTGCTCCGGCCCGCCCTTCGGCGGCCAGATGCCGTCGGCATACGATTTAGCGCGAATCGCGATGCGCTCGTCGAGGCTGTTCCAGGGCCAGATATGCGTGATGCGCGGCGCACCATCGAGCGCATACATATTGAGCGTCAACGGCGAGCGTTTTGAGCGCTCGGGCATCGCCGCCTCCCATGCCTCGATGGTCGGCGTCAGTCCGCCTGGCTTGAGCCAGTAGGTGCGGAACTCGTAATATTTGCCGAAGATTCCCGGTTCGACGGCCGGGAGGAACGGAAAACCGGCGTAGCTCTCGCTCTCGAATGTACACGCACTGCTCGCGGCCCCAAACGGATCGGAATGGTGCAACGCGCGGTACCGCTCCCGCGCCAGTTCTTCCGCATCGGCGAAGCCGCGCAGAACGCGTACGCTTCCAAGCCGGCCGTTTTCCGAGGTCCAGATCCCGAGCCTGCGTCCCGTGGCCACCGGACGATTGAGCCACGTCTGCGCATTCGCGATCACCTGGGGAAGCTTCAAAATGTGCGACGACAGCGTAGTCAGTTCGTAAAGCATATCGAATCTCCTGAGTCCATGAACGCCCCTTCGGATGTCCATGACGAACGAGATTAGACTGGTCCCGTTCAGAAGCGAATTCCCTCTTTGCTCACACACTCTGTCTGGAAATAGCCATGTTCGATTGGCAGGATTTACGCTACTTTGACGTGCTCGCGCGCGTGGGGACACTCTCCGGCGCCGCGGGCGCGCTGTCGGTCGAACATGCGACCATCGGGCGGCGCGTCGCCTCGCTGGAGGCGGCGCTCGGGTTGAAACTCGTTTATCGCCTGCCTCGCAGCATTCGCCTGACCGAGGACGGCAAAGCGATCGCTGCACTTGCCGCGCCGATGGTCGAGGGCGCGCAAGCGATCGAGGCCTACGCGTTGCGTGCTTCCTCCTCGTTGTCCGGTACGGTGCGCATCAGCGTGCCGCCGACTCTCGGCAGCCATTGCATCGCGCAGCACATGCGCGCGTTCCGCGAAGCCAACCCGACTGTGAAGATCGTCATGGAAGGGGCCGCCGGCATCGCACCTTTGGATCGCGGCGTCGCCGACGTTGCCATCCGGATGGTCGAGCCGAAAGAGGGCAGTCTGGTCACGCGGCGGATCGGGGCGATCTGCTTCGGCTTGTATGCGAGCCATGACTACGCCACGCGGCCTGCAGGGCAATGGGAGTTCATCGCCAACGACGCGTCACTGGATCATGTGAGTCATCAGCGCTGGCTGCGCGCCTATCTCGACGGGCGGCCCATCGTATTCGAAACAGGCGATGTGATCGGCCAGCAGGCGGCGGCTCGAAACGGTGTAGGCGTCGCGCTCCTGCCGACCCTGATCGGCGACGGCGACACGGCGCTAGTCAGGATCGACCGGGAATCGGCCCCGCCGGAAACGCCGCTTTGGCTCGTGACCTATCCCGATCTGCGTCGCACGCCGGCAGTCAAGGCTGTCATGGCGTTTCTGGTGGAGTGTGTCGGCCGCGACCCGCACTTCTCGATGCCGGTCGATGCAGGCTCGGCTCAAACCGTCGCCACGAGAATCGACTCTCCGCTCGCAGGCCTTAGCCCATCGATACGGTCTGCGAAATAACGTGTGGTGAGATCCGCGGTCGATACATGACGCGCATCGCGCAACCCCGCCTCGCGCGCCAGCGCAAGCATCTCGTCGGGTGCGAAGAAGCTCACGAACGGCGTGCCCGCCGCCTTCGCGCGTTCATACACGGCGGCATGCTGCGAGCGCTCGGGCTCGTCGATGAGTTCGAGCGGCAGGAGGAAGGTCATGACGAGCGTCGAGCCCGGAGCGAGCTGCGCGATCTGCCGCAGCGTCGCGAGGTTCGCTTCGCGCGTGAGATACATGGAGACGCCCGTGGAGGCGATCACCGCCGGACTTGCGGCATCGAACCCAGCCGCGGCGAGCCGTTCCCACCACGCCTCACCGGCTTCGAAATCCACCGGCACGAAGTGTTGCCACGCCTGCTCGCGAAAGCCCAGCTCCATGAGCCGCTGACGCTTCCATGCCTGCGTGCCCGGCTTGTCCACTTCGTACACGTGCAGGCGCGAGGCGATTTCGGGGCGGCGCTGCGCGAACGTGTCGAGTCCCGCGCCGAGAATCACGTACTGCCGCGCAAGCCCTTTTGCGGTCTGTTCGGCCACGAGGTCTTCGACAAAGCGCGCCCGCCCGACGATCGAAGCCCGATAACCGCGCGTGCCTTCCGGGTGCATATCGGGCCGCTCGCGCCAGTTCGATTCCGGCGCGGCGATCTGCATGCCGGTTTCGTCTTCGAGCACGTGGGGCGCGTCGTCGGCCTGGACGTGCAGCGCACGCCACAGCGCGACGCGAATGGCGGTGCTGTCGGGAGCGGCGGGATGGCTGCCGGGCATGGTTCGGTCCTCTCGTGCGGGTTTCGTCGCACGATTATCGCGCGCCTTGCTCGCGGCTGTGCGTGCCGTAAATGTCGGCGCTCACCTGGCGCAACGCCTCGATCATCACGCTCGCCGCGGGCGTAAGGAGGCCATCCGCACGCGTGATGATGCCGAAGTCGTCCATCTGGCAATCCATCGGCACGGGCAGGATCGCGACCATGCCGTGCGCCGCGTAGTAGCGCGCCACGTCCTCGGTGAGCACGGCGATCATGTCGCTTTGCTCCAGCACGCGCGTGATGAAGAGCAGCGCGGGCGTTTCGACGACGTTCGAAGGGGGCGCGAGGCTCGCGCGCTGGAACATCAGCTCGAAGCGGTGGCGCAGCACGCTGCCGACCGGCGGCACGACCCAGGTGGCGCGCTCGATGTCGGCTAGCGCGATCGGTTGCGCTTTGTCCTGCGTCGCCCCGAGCATGGGATGCCCCGGCCGGACCACGGCGCATACGGGCTCGCCCGCGAGCGGTTCGTAACGCAGCTGGAGCTTGTCGTGCTCGGCGGAAAGGCGGCCCAGCACCACGTCGAGCTTGTCTTGCGCCAGGTGTTCGAGCAGCACGTTGCTGGCGTCGATCTCGACCGACACGCGCAGGTTCGCATGCGTGCGCTTGACCGCCGCGACGGCCGCCGGCAGCACGCGCACGCCCGGCGAGGTGATCGCGCCCACCGCCACGTGGCCGAGGCGCCCGGCCTTGAGCGCGCTCAGCTCCTCCTGCGCCTGGTCGAGGCTGCCGAGCACGGCGCGCGCGTGGCGGATCAGCGCGTCGCCATACAGCGTGGGCCGCATGCCGCGCGGCATGCGCTCGAACAACAGCGCGCCGAGCATGTCTTCGAGCTCCCGCAGAAGCTTCGAGGCGGCGGGCTGCGTCATGTTCAGCGCCGCCGCCGCGCGGTGAATGTTACCTTCCTCCGCCAGCGCGACGACGAGGAGCAATTGCCGCGTTTTTAGCCGCGTGCGCACGTACCAGGGGCTTGTATCCAGCATGTCTCCGCCTGATTTCCCAAATAGTTTTAGGTGTTTATACCAATGCCGATTTCGATATCGGAAGCGTCCATTATTTCATTAGAAGGTTATCAGACTTCTCCCTAGACTGTCCCGAATCCATCGCTCTATGCACTCGGCGAACTACTCGCTCTACACAACGAACACGATGTCGGATACCAAACCCAAACTGCGCTCCCAACAGTGGTTCGGCACCACGGACAAGAACGGCTTCATGTACCGAAGCTGGATGAAGAATCAAGGCATTCCCGATCACGAATTCGATGGTCGCCCGATCATCGGCATCTGCAACACCTGGTCGGAACTCACGCCCTGCAATGCGCATTTCCGCAAGCTCGCCGAGCACGTGAAGCGCGGCATTTATGAAGCGGGCGGCTTCCCGGTCGAATTCCCGGTGTTCTCGAACGGCGAATCGAACCTGCGTCCCTCGGCCATGCTCACGCGCAATCTCGCCTCCATGGACGTGGAAGAGGCGATTCGCGGCAACCCCATCGACGCCGTCGTGCTGCTCTGCGGCTGCGACAAGACCACGCCCGCGCTGCTGATGGGCGCGGCGAGCGTGGACGTGCCCGCCATCGTCGTGACCGGCGGCCCGATGCTCAACGGCAAGCACGAAGGCCGTGACATCGGCTCGGGCACGGTGGTCTGGAGACTGCATGAGGAGCTGAAGGCGGGCGAGATCAACCTGCACCAGTTTCTTTCGGCCGAAGCGGGCATGTCGCGCTCGGCGGGCACCTGCAACACCATGGGCACCGCCTCGACGATGGCCTGCATGGCCGAATCGCTCGGCGTTTCGCTGCCGCACAACGCGGCAATTCCCGCCGTCGACGCGCGCCGCTACGTGCTCGCGCACATGTCGGGCATCCGCATCGTGCAGATGGCACTGGAAGACCTGAAGCTCTCGAAGGTCCTCACGCGCGAAGCGTTCGAGAACGCCATCCGCACCAACGCGGCCATCGGCGGCTCGACCAACGCCGTGATTCACCTGAAGGCGATTGCCGGCCGCATCGGCGTGGATCTCGAACTGGAAGACTGGCAGCGCATTGGCCGCAACACGCCGACCATCGTCGATCTGCAGCCGTCGGGCCGCTTCCTGATGGAAGAGTTCTATTACGCGGGCGGTCTGCCGGCGGTGCTGCGCCGGCTCGGCGAAGCGAACCTGCTGCCGCATCCGAATGCGCTCACGGTCAACGGCAAGTCCATCTGGGACAACGTGCGCGAGGCGCCCAACTACAACGACGAAGTGATCCGTCAACTCGACAACCCATTGATCGCAGACGGCGGCATCTGTATCCTGCGCGGCAATCTCGCGCCGCGCGGCGCCGTGCTCAAGCCTTCGGCGGCCACGCCCGAGCTGCTCAAGCATCGTGGCCGCGCCGTGGTGTTCGAAAACTTCGACCATTACAAGGCGACGATCGGCGACGAGTCGCTCGATGTCGACAAGGACTCCATCCTCGTGATGAAGAACTGCGGCCCGCGCGGCTACCCCGGCATGGCCGAGGTCGGCAACATGGGCCTGCCGCCCAAGCTGCTGCGCCAGGGCGTGAAGGACATGGTGCGCATTTCCGATGCGCGCATGAGCGGCACGGCTTACGGCACGGTGGTCCTGCACGTGGCGCCCGAAGCGGCGGCGGGCGGCCCGCTCGCGGCGGTGCGCAACGGCGACTGGATCGAGCTGGATTGCGAATCGGGTCGCCTGCATCTGGACATCAGCGACGAGGAACTCGCGCGCCGTCTGAGCGATGTCGATCCGGCGGCCGCGCCTGGCGTGGCGGAGCAGCTGGGCAAGGGCGGCTATGCGCGCCTTTATGTCGATCACGTGCTGCAGGCCGACGAAGGTTGCGACCTCGACTTCCTCGTGGGCAAGCGTGGGGCGGCGGTGCCGCGGCATTCGCACTGAGCGGTTGATGCGATGAGTCAGGGCGCGCCGGCGCCCTGAGCGCGGCAAATACGAAGGGCGCACCGGTTGAGAGAAAAAACTAGCTTGGAGACACGATGACGAACCCGCAGGTGCTGGAACACGAAAGCCCCGCTGCACTGGTAAGCGCCAGCAGCGAGGAAAAGCACATCGTCGGCCATATCGCGCGCCGGCTTTTGCCTTTTCTCGCGCTGATCTACGTGGTGGCGTACGTCGATCGCACCGTGGTCGGATTCGCAAAGCTGCACATGAACGCGGCCGTGGGCCTGTCCGACGCCGCCTACGGCCTGGGCGCGGGCCTCTTCTTCATCGGCTATTTCCTCTGCGAAGTGCCGAGCAATCTCGCGCTCGCGCGCTTCGGCGCGCGCGTGTGGTTCGCACGCATCCTCTTCACGTGGGGCGTGATCACGATGCTGATGGCGCTCGTGAGCGGCCCGAAGAGCTTCTACGCGTTGCGCTTTCTGCTGGGCGCGGCGGAGGCCGGGCTCTATCCCGGCATTCTGTATTTCCTCACGCAGTGGTTTCCCATGCGCCACCGTGCGCGCGTGATCGGCCTGCTCGTGCTCGCGCAGCCCATCGCCGGCATTGTCACCGGGCCGATTGCGGGCGCGCTGCTCGAAACGCACGGCTTTTTCGGCATGTCGAACTGGCAGACGCTCTTCGTCGTGAGCGGTCTGCCCGCCGTGCTCCTGTGCATTCCCACGCTGCGTCTGTTGCCCGAATCGCCCGCGCACGCGCGCTGGCTCGACGACACCGAGCGCCACTGGATCGCGCGCGAACTCGCCGCCGACCAGCGCGCCTACCAGCTCGACACGCATCGCAACCCGTTCAGCGCGCTCAAGGACCGCCGGGTGCTGCTGCTTGCGCTGCTGTTCCTGCCCTTTCCGCTGTGCATCTATGGTTTGTCGCTCTGGTTGCCTACCATTATCAAGGCGTTCGGCGTGAGCGATTCCACGGCGGGCCTGCTTTCCGCGGTGCCGTATCTGTTCGCGGTAGTGGGCTTGCTGATCGTGCCGCGCCATTCGGACAAGCATCGCGAACGCTACGGCCACATTGTCGTGGTCTCGGGCGTCGCGGCGCTGACGATGGCCGCGAGCGCGTGGTTTCACGCGCCGGCGCTGCAATTGCTGTTCATCTGCCTGACCGCATTTTCGATCTACTCGATTCAGGCCGTGGTCTGGGCGCTGCCCGGCGAGTTCCTCACCGGCGCGAGCGCGGCCGTGGGGATCGCGACGATCAACTCGCTCGCGAATCTCGGCGGCTATCTCGGCCCCTATGGCATCGGGCTCATCAAGGACGCGACGGGCAGCCTGGCGGCCGGGCTTTACTTTCTCGCGGCCACGCTGGTGTTCGCGGTGCTCGTGACGTTCGCCGTGCGCGCGGTGCTGCGCACGCCTGGGCGCGGCACTGGAGAGCTGGCGAGCGAATCGTGAAGGCGCGGCCTGACACACTTTCTCAAGCAGGACTGAAGACATGACTACGAGCCGTACGCCCCGATTCCGGGGCATTTTCCCCGTCGTGCCGACCACGTTCACCGAAACGGGCGAACTGGATCTGGCCAGCCAGAAGCGCGCCGTCGATTTCATGATCGACGCGGGCTCGGACGGCCTGTGCATTCTCGCGAACTTCTCGGAGCAGTTCTCGCTCTCCGACGACGAGCGCGAAGTCATCACGCGCACCGTGCTCGAGCACGTGGCGGGCCGCGTGCCCGTGATCGTGACGACCACGCACTACGGCACGTCGATCGCCGCCGCGCGCAGCAAGCGCGCGCAGGAGCAGGGCGCGGCGATGGTGATGCTCATGCCGCCGTATCACGGCGCGACCTTCCGCGTGCCCGAGCAGCAGATTTACGACTTCTACGCGCGCGTGTCCGACGCGATCGACATTCCGATCATGATCCAGGATGCACCTGCGAGCGGCACGGTGCTCTCCGCCCCGTTCCTCGCACGCATGGCCCGCGAGATCGAGCAGGTCTCGTACTTCAAGATCGAAACGCCGGGCGCGGCAAACAAGCTGCGCGAGCTGATCAAGCTGGCGGGCGAGGCCGTCGAAGGCCCGTGGGACGGCGAAGAAGCCATTACGTTGCTCGCGGACCTGAACGCCGGCGCGACCGGCTCGATGACGGGCGGCGGCTTCCCGGACGGCATTCGTCCGATCATCGTAGCCCACCGCGAAGGCCGCACCGACGACGCATTCGCGCTTTACCAGAAGTGGCTGCCGCTCATCAATCACGAAAACCGCCAGGCGGGCATGCTCGCCTGCAAGTCGCTGATGAAGGAAGGCGGCGTGATCGAGTGCGAACTGCCGCGCCACCCGCTGCCCGCGATGAATCCCGCGACGCGCGCCGAGCTGATCGACATTGCGCGACGCCTCGATCCGCTCGTGCTGCGCTGGGGTAAGTAAATCATTCGTCATGCAGAATAAAAAATCTCCCTGAAAAGAAGGGGCGGAGATACGTCATGAAAGCGTCCTATACGTTGGGTATCGTCGGCGTCGGCAAGATTGCGCGCGACCAGCATCTGCCTGCCATCGCGGGCAATCCGGGCTTTGAACTCGTCGCGAGCGCGAGCCGCAACGCGCAGGTGGAGAACGTGCGCAACTACAAGGACATCGGTGCGCTGCTGGCCGCCGAGTCCGATCTCGACGCCGTGTCGCTGTGCGCGCCGCCGCAGGTGCGCTACGCGCAGGCGCGCGCCGCGCTCGAAGCGGGCAAGCACGTCATGCTCGAAAAGCCGCCTGGCGCGAGCGTGAGCGAAGTCGAGGCGCTGCGTGAACTCGCGCAAAAGCGCGGCCGCACGCTGTTCACCACGTGGCATTCGCGCTGCGCGAGCGCCGTCGAGCCCGCACGCATGTGGCTCGCCGAGCGCACCATTCGCGCCGTGCACGTGCGCTGGAAGGAAGACGTGCGCCGCTGGCATCCGGGCCAGCAGTGGATCTGGGAACCGGGCGGCCTCGGCGTGTTCGATCCGGGCATCAACGCGCTTTCCATCGTCACGCGCATCCTGCCGCGCGAAGTGCTGCTGCAGGGCGCGACGCTGCATGTGCCGAGCGATTGCTCGACGCCGATTGCAGCCGAACTCGATTGCATCGATACCGATGGCGTGCCCGTGCGCGCCGAGTTCGACTGGCGCCATGGTCCGGTCGAGCAATGGGAAATCGATGTGGAGACCACGGACGGCCTGCTCTCGATCGCGGAAGGCGGCAAGCGCCTCGCGATTGCGGGCGAGCCGGTCGCGCTCGAAGCGGAACGGGAATATGCGGCGCTCTATGAGCGTTTTCACTGGTTGATCGCCCACGGCACCGACGACGTGGACGTGCGCCCGCTGCGCCTCGTGGCGGACGCTTTCCTGCTCGGCAGGCACGTCGAAGTCGAGGCCTTCGGCCACTAAAGACGCTTCTTTCAAGCATTACACACGCAGCACACCACACCTGAGGAGACAGGAGCATGACCAGCAAGATCCGCCGTTTGACCCTTCGTGCCGCATTCGCGGCGATGTGCATCGCCCCGCTCGGCATGAACGTGGCGGCGCACGCCGACTCGCCCGTGAAGATCGGCTTCCTCGTGAAGATGCCGGAACAGGCATGGTTCATCAACGAGCAGAAGGCTGCCACGGCGCTCGGCCAGAAGGAGAACTTCTCGGTGGTGAACATCGGCACGCCGGACGGCGAGAAGGTGCTCGCCGCCATCGACAACCTCGGCGCGCAAGGCGCACAAGGCTTCGTGATCTGCGCGCCGGACGTGCGTCTCGGACCGGCCATTCAGGCGCGCGCCAAGCGCTACAACATGAAGTTCGTGACGGTGGACGACCAGCTCGTCGACTCGTCGGGCAAGCCGCTCGCCAGCGTGCCGCACCTCGGCATGTCGGCGCTCAAGATCGGCAATCAGGTCGGCCAGGCGATCACCGACGAAATGAAGCGCCGCGGCTGGAAGCCGGAAGAAGTGGGTGCGCTGCGTATCACCGACTATGAACTGCCCACGGCGAAGCTGCGCACGGACGGCGCGACGCAATCGCTGCTGGCTGGCGGCTTCAAGAAGGAAAACATCTTCGACGCCCCGCAAAAGACCACCGACGACGAAGGCGGCTTCAATGCGGCTTCGCCGGTGCTCGCGCAGCATCCGAACATCAAGAAGTGGGTGGTGTTCGCGCTCAACGAAGAAAGCGTGCTGGGCGCCGTGCGCGCGACCGAACAGCTGCACATCCCTTCGGCTGACGTGATCGGCGTGGGCATCAACGGCGCAGGCGAAGCGTTCGCCGAATTCCAGAAGAAGCAGCCTACGGGCTTCTACGGCACGATCGCTGTCAGCTCGACGAACCACGGCAAGGAAAGCGCCGAGAACCTCGTCGAGTGGATCCGCGACGGCAAGCAGCCGGCCGCCGACACGCAGACCACCGGCAAGCTGATGACGCGCGACAACTGGACGGCCGTGCGCAGCGAGCTGGGTATCTAAGGACTGCGTAGAAGACTGAGGCGAAGCAAAGGGCAGGGATGCAATGACTGAAACGATGACTGACTCGCAAGCGAACGCGAACGCGGTAAAGGGCGCTCAACAGGGGAATCGCGCGTATCTGGAGCTCGACGGCATTACTGTGAGCTTCCCGGGCGTGCGCGCGCTCGACCGCGTGGCGCTGGAAGTGCGTGCCGGCGAAGTGCACGGCTTGATGGGCGAGAACGGCGCGGGGAAATCCACGCTGCTCAAGGTGCTCTCGGGCGTGAACCAGCCGCAGGAGGGCACGCTCAAGCTGAATGGCGTGGAGCACCGCTTCACGACCACGAAGGCGGCGCTCGAAGCGGGTATCGCGATCATCTATCAGGAACTGCATCTCGTGCCCGAGCTGACGGTTGCGGAAAACCTGATGCTCGGGCAGTTGCCCAATCGCCTCGGCGTGCTCGATGAAGGCACGCTCGTCAAGCGCGCGATGGATGAACTCAAGCGGCTTGGCGAGCGCATCGATCCGCGCACGCCGGTGAAGAATCTCTCCATCGGCCAGCGCCAGATGATCGAAATCGGCAAGGCGCTCATGCGCGACGCGCGTGTGATCGCCTTCGACGAACCGACCAGCTCGCTCTCGGCGCGCGAGACGGAGAACCTCTTTCGCATCATCAACGCGCTGCGCGCGGATGGCCGCGCGATCATCTACGTCACGCACCGCATGGACGAAGTCTATGAGCTCTGTGACCGCGTGACGGTGTTCCGTGACGGCAAGCGCATCGAGACGTTCGATTCGGTGGCCGATCTCGACCGCAATCGCCTGATTGCGGCGATGGTGGGCCGCTCGATCGAGGACGTGTACGGCTATCGTCCGCGCCAGGCGGGAGATGTGCTGATCGAAGCGAAGGGCTTGATGGGGCCCGGCCTGGCCGAGCCGGTGTCGTTCACGGCGCGGCGCGGCGAGATCGTCGGCTTCTTCGGGCTCGTGGGCGCGGGGCGCTCGGAACTCATGAAGCTGATTTACGGCGCGACGCGCGCAAGCGCGGGCCACGTCGAACTCGACGGCAAGCGCGTCAATTTCGCAAGCCCGCGCGACGCCGTGCGCGCGGGCCTCGCGCTATGCCCCGAGGACCGCAAGCAGGAAGGCATCGTCGCGATCGCCTCGGTGGCCGACAACCTCAACATCAGCGCGCGCCGCCACTTCAGCCCCGCGCGCTTCCTGCTCGACGCGCGGCGCGAGCGCGATCTCGCGCAGGACTACATCAAGAAACTCGCGATCAAGACGCGCAACGGCGACACGGCCATCGGCACGCTGTCGGGCGGCAACCAGCAAAAGGTGATTCTGTCGCGCTGGCTCGCCGAACGCATCGAAGTGTTCCTGATGGACGAGCCCACGCGCGGCATCGACGTGGGCGCGCGCGCCGAGATCTACAACCTGCTGTACGAGCTCGCCGAAGCGGGCAAGACCGTGATCATGGTGTCGAGCGACCTGGCCGAAGTGATCGGCGTGTCGGACCGCATCATCGTCATGCGCGAAGGCCGGATTGCCGGCAGCCTGCCGAAGGCCGAAGCCTCGCCCGACGAACTGATCAAGATGGCGCTGCCGCGCTGAAATCCTTTTTGTAACGATGAACCAGAAATGAGTGAAGCCATGCAGCCACAGGGCACGCCTACCGTCAACGAAGCCGCCGCGCCGATTACCCCCCAGCGTGCGCGGGCCTGGGACATGATCAACAAATCGGGCATCGCGGTGGTGTTCGTGGTGCTGTTCGCGGTGCTATCCGCCACGGTGCCCGACTTCCTCACGACCCGCAACATTCAGGGCCTGCTGCTCTCCGTCACACTGATCGGCTCGATCGCCGTCACGATGATGTTCGTGCTCGCGCTCGGCGAGGTCGATCTTTCGGTCGCCTCGATCGTGGCGTTCGCGGGCGTGGTGGCCTCCACGGTCATCACGCAGTCGCATAGCGTGATGCTCGGCATTGCGGCGGGCGTGCTCGCGGGCGGGGCGGTCGGGCTCGTGAACGGCGTGCTGATCGCGCGCTTCAAGATCAACTCGCTGATCGCCACGCTCGCGATGATGGAAGCGGTGCGCGGCCTCGCGTTCCTCACCTCGAACGGCGACGCCGTGATGATCTCCGAAGAGCGCTTCTTCGATCTGGGCGGCGGCTCGTTCCTCGGCATCTCGTTCCCGATCTGGAGCAACATCATCGGCTTCGTGGTGTTCGGTTTCCTGCTCAAGAAGACGGTGTTCGGCAAGAACGTGCTCGCAGTGGGCGGCAATAGCGAAGCGGCGCGTCTCGCCGGCCTGCCGGTCACGCGCATCAAGATCACGGTGTTCGTGCTGCAAGGGCTCATTACGGGTTTTGCGGGCGTGATGCTGGCCTCGCGCATGAGCCTCGGCGACCCGAAGACCTCGGTGGGTCTCGAGCTCGGCGTGATCTCGGCTTGCGTGCTGGGCGGCGTGTCGCTCACGGGCGGCGTGGCGACGATCTCGGGCGTGCTGGTGGGCGTGCTCATCATGGGCTCGGTGCAGGACGCCATGAGCCTCATGAACGTGCCGACGTTCTATCAGTACCTGATTCGCGGCGGCATTCTTCTGCTCGCGGTGCTGTTCGACCAGTACCGTCGCAGCAAGCGGGCGGTGTGAGGAATGGGCACGCCGATGCGCCGCAATGCGTCTATAGCGCGGCGGCGTGTCGGTCTGCCCGCCTTAAGTCTCCAGCCCCGCCCCGCCCAGGATCGACTTGGCATCGGCGCGCGCATTGTCGAGCTGCACGACGCTCGCCTGGCGCGCCGCGAGCGCATCGCCGTGCTCGATCGCCGTGAGAATCGCCTTGTGGCGCGGCAACGAAAGTGCGTGGGTGTTGGGATGACGGCTCGTGAGCTTGATCGACTCGGAAAGCGCGAGCGAAAGCATGTTGCCGATGTATGCCAGCATGTTGTTATGCGTGGCCGCCATGATCGCGCGGTGGAATTCCAGATCGGGCTCGAGCAGGTCGGCGGCGGTCTGCGCCTGTTCCATGCGCGCGTAGGCCGCGGTGATGCGGGCGCGATCTTCGTCGTTTGCTGAAATCGCGGCGAGCGCCGCGGCGGCGGGCTCGATGATCTGCCGCACGGTCATGAGCGAGCGGAAGAACTCGCCTTCGGGAATGCTGTTGACGGTCCAGTACAGCACGTCGGGGTCGAGCATGTGCCATTCTTCGCGCGGGCGTACGACACTGCCCACGCGCGGCTTCGAAACCACGAGGCCCTTGGCGACCAGCACGCGGGTGGCCTCGCGCAGCACGGGGCGGCTCACGCCGTAGGTTTCGCACAGCGTGGGTTCGGCGGGCAGGCGTTGCCCGGGGGCGAGCGTGCCGCCCACGATCTGCATGCCGAGCTCCTGCACGATGCGCGCGTGCATGCTCTTGCGTTTCTCTAGATTGCGGTAATCCATGATTGTCCGGCCGGGGGCTACCCGATCGGAGCGTCCCCCCTGTTTGTAGGAACCATTACGCGCTGGTGGCGCGCATGGCCCGATATTCCCGCCGCACGATATCCATGAGTTCAGCCACCGATGTTTTGGCGCTGTGCTGCTCGTACGTCACGCGGCCTCGTTGCATCAACATGATGCGATCCGCAATATCGAGCGTCTGCGCATAGTTGTGCATGATCATGATAATCGATAGGCCGCCTTTTTCCTTCAAACGCATGATGAGATCGATGATGAGACCGGCTTCCCGCGCTCCCATCGCGGCGAGCGGCTCGTCGAGCAAGAGGATTTTTGCGTTCGAATGCACGGCGCGCGCCACCGCGATCGCCTGGCGCTGACCGCCCGAAAGCCGCTCCACAGGCAGGTCCACGGAGGGCACGTGCACGCCGATGTCGTCAAGCAGTTGCGCCGCGCGCTGGCGCATCTGCTTGTGATCGAGCAGTTTGAAAGGGCCGCGCCGCACGATCTCGCGGTTCAGGAACATGTTGTGGTAAATGCTCAGCGAATTGGCGAGCGCGAGGTCCTGATAAACGCATTCGATGCCGAGCGAGCGCGCATGGTCCACCGAGCGCAGCAGCGTTTCGCTGCCGTCGATCTGCAGCGTGCCGCTCGTTTGCTGATGAAAACCCGTGAGGATTTTCACGAGCGTGGACTTGCCCGCGCCGTTGTCGCCCAGGATGCCGAGGATTTCGCCGCGGCCGAGCGTGAGCGAAACGCCGTCGAGCGCCGTGACCGCGCCGAAGCGCTTGACGATGTTGTCGCCGCGCACCGCGAGCGGGGCGTCGGCCGTGGCGGTTGCGCCGCCAGGGGAGGCTTGCGATTCGTCCATCATCGGCTCCCTTTGCGGCGCAGGCGCCCAACGTGGATGTTGAAGACCATGGCGGCGAGAATCGCGGCGCCGAGGATGATATTGAAGGTGAACGCGTTGATGCCGATGAGCGTGAAGCCGTCGTTGAGAATGCCGAGCACCGCTGCGCCGATCAGGCCGCCCACGATCGTGCCCGAACCGCCCGTGAGCGGCGTGCCGCCGATCACGGCCGAAGCCACGGCGAGGAACATGATCTGGTTGCCGCCCGCCTGCGGGTCGATCGAGGTGATGCGAAAGCCTTCCAGAATGCCGGTGAAGCCCGCGAGCACGGCGGCAATGATGAAGTTGCCGAGGCGCAGCCGGTTCACGTGAATACCGGCCTCGCTCGCGCCTAGCGGATTCGCACCGGCCGCCTGCGTATGCAGGCCCCAGCGCGTGTGGCGCAGCAGCACGTGCATGGCAAACGCGATCACGATAGTCCAGAGGATCTCGCTATAGCCCCACGCGCCCATGAAGGCCGCGAATTCGGGCGAACCCGGCGTCTGCACCGGCGTGCCGCGCGAAATGGTGAGCGTGATGCCGTTGATGAGGAAGAGCGTGCCGAGCGTCGTGACGAACGAGGGCAGGCGCAGCCACACGGTCACGGCCCCGTTCACGAAGCCGACGATCGCCGCCGCCACGAGCCCCGCAATCACGGCGAGCCACATGGGCGCGCCCGCGTCGTTGGCGAACACCATCATGAACGGCGCGAAGGCGAACACCATGCCTGCCGACAGATCGATGTCGCCACCGATCATCAGCATGATTTCGCCGAACGCGATGATCGCCACCGGCGCGATGAACTGCGAGAGGTTGACGAGACTCGCGTTGGTGAGCAGGAAATCCCGGTTGGAAAATTCGAAGTACGCCGCGAGAATCACCGCCACGAGCAGGATGCGTAGCTCGGGCGCCCACGCGGAGAGCCATTGCCCGCGCGGGCGGGCAACAGCCCGCGCGGAGACTTCAGCCTTGCCAGTTTCGTTCACAGAGTTCATCACTCGTAGTTCATCACGACTTGATTGCGCCGCTCATCGGAACGATTTGCGGCTTGGTGGTCTTGCCTTCATAACGCGTCGAGGTGTTCAGGTACGGTTCGACGGTATCCTTCGTCACGAACTTGAGGCCCGTGTTGGTGTCGGCCGGCCCAACCAGACCGCCCGAGGCCAGCGTCACGAACGCCTGCATGACCGTATAGAAGCCTTGCACGTACGGCTGCTGATCGATCGTGAAGTCGAGGAAGCCTTCGTGAATGAGCTGGACCGTGGTGGGCAGCAGGTCGAAGCCGCCGCCGTGCACGCCCTTCGAAGGCAGGTTCTGATCCTTCATCACCTGAGCGACGCCTTGCGTGCTGCCCGCGTCGACAGCGAACATGCCTTTCACGTCCTGATGGCCGAGGTAGAACGACTTGATCTTCGAAAGTTCTTCGTTGACGGTCGCGCCCGTGGCCACGGTCTGGATGTCGATCTTCTTGCCGGACTTCTTGATGGCGTCGCTCGCGCCGTCCAGACGCGGCTGGATGTTGAGCTGGCCAGGCGTGGCGATGAAGAGCGCAACCATGCCGCTGTCGATGAGGCTCACGATGCGCTCGCCCATCTGGTAGCCGGAGAGATACAGGTCCTGCCCGATATAGGCCAGACGCGGGTTCTTCTTGCCGCGCGGGGCGTCGGCGTTATAGGCGAATACCGGAATGCCTGCGTCGAGCGCCGCTTGAATGGGCTTGTCGAAGGCGGTGGGGTCGACGATCGGCACGGCAATGGCGTCGGCCTTCGCGGCGATGGCCGAATTCACGGCGCGCACCATTTCGCCCGCGTCGGACGTGGCCGAGCCGGTCCACTGATAGTCCATGTTGAGCAGTCCGCACGCGTCCTGAATGCCGTATTGCGTCGGCACGAAGAACGGATTCGTGGTGACGTGATTGACGAACACGATTTTCCACTTCTTGTGCGAAGGGAAGCCCGATTCGGCGGCCTGTGCCGTGGAAATGAATCCGCCGCCGCCCACCGCGCCGAGCAGCGATAGCGCCGCGCCCAGTCCCGCACCCTGCATCAGGCCGCGCCGGCCCGTGTCGATCAAGCTCTTACCGTCTTTTGCGTCATCCCGATCCTGCGCCATGTTTTCCTCCGGTCTTGTCATCGTGGTCGATGTAGTCGACTTTTCGTCGAAAAGCGTGCAGATACTGGCCAGTACCGGGGGAACGCGCGAGACATCCGCAGCGAACATGAGTTCGCCAGGCGCCGACGGTACCGCAAAAAGCTTAGTGCAGCGTGATGAGGCCTCCTAATCCATGTATACCCGTAACTACTCCATAGGCCCCGCCGTGGCGAGGATCGTCCATGACAAGCGGCTTACGCACCGCCTTTCGCCTCCTGCATGTGCGGCGGCGGGCTGGCGAGCTTGGCCTGATCCATCGGGGCGGCGGCCTGCGGCCGCGTGGTGCGCGGGGCGCCGCGGCCTGTGCCGGTGGACTTGCGGCGCGCGGCGTGGCGCTCGGTGGCGCGCTGCATGAGGCAGAACGCGCAGAGCAGTGCGCCGATCACGATGCGCGTCCACCACGAGCTGAGCGTGCCGTCGAAGGTAATGAGCGTCTGGATCGTGCCCAGAATGCCCACGCCGAACACCGAGCCGATCACATAGCCCACGCCGCCCGTGAGCAGCGTGCCGCCGATCACCGTCGCGGCGATGGCGTCGAGTTCCATGCCCTGCGCCTGCAGTCCGTAGCCCGACAGCACGTAGAGCGTAAACACGACGCCGCCGAGCGCCGAGCAAAAGCCCGAGAGCGCATACACGCCAATCTTGGTGCGCGCCACCGGCAGGCCCATGAGCAGCGCGGAGCGCTCGTTGCCGCCGATCGCGTAGACGTTGCGCCCAAAGCGCGTGAAGTGCGCGATGACGATGCCCGCAGCGAGCATGGCGATGGCCGTGAGCGAACCCGTGGTGAGCGAGCCGCTGCCCACCGGAATGTTGAATTCGGAGAGCGCGTGAAAACCGGGGTCGTTGATCTGGATGGATTCGGTGGTGATGAGAAAGCAGGTGCCGCGCGCGAGGAACATGCCTGCGAGCGTGATGATGAAGGGCTGCAGCCGGAAGAAGTGGATCAGCGCGCCCATTGCCGCGCCATAGAGCGCGCCGCAGAGCAACACGAGCGGCACGACGACGAGCACGGGCCAGTGCAGCTTCTCGGTGCCCACGGCGCAGAGAATCGTTGTGAGCGCGACCACGGCGCCCACCGAAAGATCGATGCCGCCCGAGATGATCACGAACGTCATGCCGATGGCGACGATCAGCAGGAATGCGTTGTCGACCAGCAGCCCGAAGGCCACCTGAAGCGAGAAGAACCCGGTGTACATGACCGAGCCGAAGCCGAACAGCACGGCAAAGAGCACGACGGTCACGACGATGGGCAGCACGCGCGGATCGACGAAGCGGGTGGCCCCGCGCCGGCACGCTGCGAGCGTATTGGAAAAGGACAGGGCAGGGCGGTTCATGCTCGGCTTCCCCCCGAATGGGTGCGCTTCGTGCTCAGGCCCGCGCGCGGCGTGCGAGAGCAATACGCTTGAGTTGTTGGAACGCGAAGGTGCGCGCGGCAGGCGACTGGATCAGGCACACGAGCAGCACGACCACGGCCTTCACGACGAGCGTGGCCTCGGGCGGCACGCCGATCGAATAGGTGGTGTAGGTGAGCGTCTGGATGATGAGCGCGCCGAGCACCGTGCCCGCGAGACTGAAGCGCCCGCCGAGCAGCGACGTGCCGCCGAGCGTCACGGCGAGAATGGCGTCGAGTTCGAGCAGGAGGCCTGCGTTGTTGCCGTCCGCGCTGCGCACGTTCGAGCTGATGAGAATGCCCGCGATCGCCGCGGTCACGCCGCAGAATGCGTAAGCGCCGAACACCACGGCTTGCGACGACAGGCCAGCGAGCCGCGCGGCCACCGGATTCACGCCGATCGAGCGGATGAACAGGCCAAGCGCCGTGCGGTTGACGATGAGCGCGGTGAGTGCGGTCACGGCAATCGCGATCCACACGGCGCACGGGATGAGCGCGAAATAGCCGCCGCCCGCGAAGAGATAGCCGGGCGCGCCGATGGGGATGATCTGGCCGCCCGTGAGCAACTGCGCCACGCCGCGGCCCGCCACCATCAGGATGAGCGTGGCGATGATCGGCTGCATGCCGACGAACGCGACGAGCAACCCGTTCCAGATGCCGGCGAGCAGGCCTACCGCGAGCGCCGCGCCGAACGCCAGGCCCACGCGCGAAGGATCGGCGGCGAGCACCGTGGCGGCCGCCGCACCGGCAATCGCCACGACAGCGCCCACGGAAATGTCGATGCCGCGCGTGGCGATCACGAGCGTCATGCCGAGCGACACCACGACGAGCGGCGCGGCGCGCATGAGGATGTCGATGGGCGCGCCGAACAGGTGGCCGCCCAGCATCGTGATCGAGAGGAAGTTGCCGCGATGCGCGACATCGACGACGAAAAGGGCGATGAGCGTCACCGCGGGCCACACCAGCGGATGCCGGATGACGAGCGAAAGCCAGGCGGGGAGGGCGGGGCGCGTCATCGACGGTCTCCGGCAATGAGGTCGTAGACTTCGTGCTCCGAGCGCGCCGCGCCGGAAAGCTCGGCCACCTTGCGCCGGTCGCGCAGCACGGCGATGCGGTCGGAGACACGCACCACCTCGCTGATCTCCGACGAAATGAACAGAATGCCAAGGCCCTTCGCGCAGAGCGCGCGCACGCGGTCCATGATCTCGAACTTGGCGGCGACGTCGATGCCGCGCGTCGGTTCGTCGAGGATCAGCAAACGCGGCTTCGTCGCGAGCCACCGCGCGAGCAGCACCTTCTGCTGGTTGCCGCCCGAAAGCAGGCCAATGGGCTGCTCGGCGTCGCGCGCCTTGATGCCGAGCTGCTCGATATATTCGTTGGCCAGTTCACGCTGGCGCGAGCGGCGGATCATGCGCCACCAGCCGAGTTGCGCCTGCAGCGCGAGCACGATGTTTTCGCGTATCGACAGATCGGCGACGATGCCTTCCTTCTTGCGGTCTTCGGGACAATAGGCCATGCCGTGGCGCACGGCGTCGCGCGGCGAAGAAAGCTTCACGGCTTTGCCGTTGATGTGCACCGTGCCCGCATCGGCTTTATCCGCGCCGAACAGCAGGCGCGCGGTCTCCGTGCGGCCCGAGCCGAGCAGGCCGGCGAGGCCCAGAATCTGGCCCGGCTGCACTTCCAGATCGAGCGGATTGAGCACGCCGCGGCGCGCCACGCCCTGCGCCGCAAGATACGGTTCGGCGTTCGTCGCAACCGTTTCGTTGTGCACGGCTTCGGTTTGCGTGAGCCGCTCGCCTGCGTTCTGCAGGCCCACCATCTTCGCGACCAGCGTTTGCACCGGCAGATCGGCGGCGAGATATTCGCCTTCGCGCTCGCCGTTGCGCATCACCGTGATGCGATCGGAGATCGCATAGGTCTGCTCGAGAAAATGCGTGACGAACAGGATCGCGATGCCCGACGCTTTCAGTTTGCGCAGTACGTCGAACAGGCGTGTGACTTCGCCTTCGTCGAGGCTCGAAGTCGGTTCGTCGAGAATCAGAATGCGCGCATCGACGGACACCGCGCGCGCAATCGCCACCATTTGCTGCATGGCGATGGGGTAGGTGTCGAGCGACTGCGTGACGTCGAGCGAAAGATTCAGTTCCGCGAGCGCTTCTTCCGCGCGGCGATGAATCGTTTTCCAGTCGATCAGGCCGAGGCCGCGCTTGCGCGGCTGGCGGCCCGCGAAAATGTTCTCCGCAACCGAGAGGTTCGGGCAGAGATTGACTTCCTGGTAGAGCGTCTGGATGCCGGCGGCTTCCGCCATCTGCGGCGTCGGGAAGTGCACCGCTTCACCCGCGAGGCGTATTTCACCGGCCTCGGGCTGGTGCACGCCGGTCAGCACGTTGATGAGCGTGGACTTGCCGGCGCCGTTCTGCCCCATCAGCGTATGGATTTCGCCGGGGTACAGACGAAAATCGACCCGGTCGAGCGCACGCACGCCGGGGAAGGTTCGGGTAAGACCGACGGTTTCGAGTATCGGGGAAACGCTCATGGGCAACCGTGAAAGAGGCCAGAGCGCGCGACGTGCTCCGTAAGTCCTTAAAGATTGCTAAGGGTTACGAAGCACACCGCGCAGCTTGCAGCGAAGTTTAGTACTTGCGCGACGGGAGCACCTGCGCCGCCACGTCCTCCGGGAACACCGTTTCGTTCGTCACGATGCGCTTGGGCAACTGCTTGCCCGCCACGACGTCCTTCACGGCGCTCATGAGCTGCGGCCCGAGCAGCGGGCTGCACTCCACGTCGACATTCATCTTGCCGGCGATCATCGCCTGGAAGCCGCCCTTGGTGGCGTCGAACGACACGACGCTGATGTCCTTGCCCGGCTTCATGCCCGCTTCTTCCATGGCCTGGATCGCGCCGAGCGCCATGTCGTCGTTATGCGCGTAGACGACGTTGATCTTGTTTCCATACGTCTTTGCGAACGCTTCCATGACCTGCTTGCCGCCGGCCAGCGTGAAGTCGCCGCTCTGCGACGCGATGATCTTGAACTTCGGATCGTTCTTGATCACTTCCATGAGGCCCGAGTGACGGTCGTTGGCCGGCGCGGAACCCACGGTGCCCTGCAGCTCGACGATATTGATCGGGCCGGGGTTGTCCTTGTAGTGATCTTCAAGCCACTTGCCCGCGCGGCGGCCTTCTTCCATGAAGTCCGAACCGATCATCGTCACGTAGAGCGACTGGTCCTTCACGTCGATGTTGCGGTCCGTGAGGATCACGGGAATCTTGGCGCGCTTGGCTTCCTGGAGCACCGGCTCCCAGCCCGATTCCACCACGGGCGAGAACGCGATCACGTCCACCTTCTGCGCGATGTACGAGCGGATCGCCTTGATCTGGTTTTCCTGCTTCTGCTGGGCGTCCGAAAACTTGAGGTTGATGCCGGCGTCTTTGGCGGCCTGTTTGACCGACACCGTGTTTGCCGTGCGCCAGGCGCTTTCCGCGCCGACCTGCGCAAAACCTAGCGTGATCTGCTTGTCTTCGGCGTGTGCGACACCCGCCGCCAACGAAAAAGCCGCCGCCGCAGCGACCAGCCCGCTTACCATGCGTGTTGCCAGTTTCATGCGTGTCTCCGATGTAGCTCTGCGCGTTGTATTTCTTTAATTCATGGCGCTACACCCGCGTCCATCACGGCCGGACAGTATCACGAGAAGTATCGCGCCATCCCTGGCCTTCGGTTATATCCTCTCGGTATACCCGTTAGCCGCCCCTGCTGACCACAATAGACAAACTATATGCAACGGCCGGAACGGTTTCGATTAGCGTTTTCCCGATAATCGAAGTCCATATAGTCATGCTATTTATAGGACTTTCTCACTAAGTGGGCAAAGCCATGAACACCCGTAAGCCCAAGCTTCGCTCGGCCGCGTGGTTCGGCACCACGGACAAAAACGGCTTCATGTACCGGAGCTGGATGAAGAACCAGGGGATACCGGATCACGAATTCGCCGGCAAGCCGATTATCGGCATTTGCAATACGTGGTCCGAACTCACGCCCTGTAACGCGCACTTTCGCAAGCTCGCCGAGCACGTCAAACGCGGCATCTACGAAGCCGGCGGATTTCCTGTCGAGTTTCCCGTGTTCTCGAACGGCGAGTCGAACCTGCGGCCTACCGCGATGTTCACGCGCAACCTCGCTTCGATGGATGTTGAGGAATCCATACGAGGTAATCCGGTCGATGCCGTCGTGCTGCTGGTGGGTTGCGACAAGACCACGCCTGCGCTGCTGATGGGTGCGGCGAGTTGCGACGTCCCTGCGATTGCCGTGACCGGCGGGCCGATGCTCAACGGCAAGCACGAAGGGCGCGATATCGGTTCGGGCACGGTGGTGTGGCAACTGAGCGAGCAGGTGAAGGCGGGCAAGATTTCGATCCACGAGTTCATGTCGGCGGAGTCGGGCATGTCGCGCTCGGCGGGCACCTGCAACACCATGGGCACGGCTTCGACCATGGCGTGCATGGCCGAAGCGCTGGGCGTCACGCTGCCGCACAACGCGGCGATTCCGGCTGTGGACGCGCGCCGCTACGTGCTCGCGCATATGTCGGGCATGCGCATCGTGGAGATGGCGCTCGAAGACCTGCGCCTCTCGAAGCTGCTCACGCGCGCGGCGTTCGAAAACGCCATCCGCACGAACGCGGCGATCGGCGGCTCGACCAATGCGGCGATTCACCTGAAGGCGATCGCGGGACGCATCGGCGTGCCGCTCGAACTCGACGACTGGACGCACATCGGGCGAGGTACGCCGACCATCGTCGATTTGCAACCGTCGGGCCGCTTTCTGATGGAGGAGTTTTATTACGCGGGCGGTTTGCCCGCCGTGCTGCGTCGACTCGGTGAGGCGAATCTGCTGCCGCATCCCGATGCGCTCACGGCGAACGGCAAAACGCTGTGGGAAAACGTGCGCGAAGCGCCCATTCACAACGCCGAAGTCATTCGCCCGCTCGACAATCCGCTCGTCAAAGACGGCGCGCTGTGCGTGCTGCGCGGCAATCTCGCGCCGAACGGCGCGGTGTTGAAGCCGTCGGCGGCCACGCAGAAACTGTTGAAGCATCGCGGGCCCGCCGTGGTGTTCGAGAACTTCGACGACTACAAGGCGCGCATTGCAGACCCCGATCTCGACGTCACGGCCGATTCCGTGCTCGTCATGAAGAACTGCGGGCCCAAGGGATATCCGGGCATGGCCGAGGTGGGCAACATGGGCCTGCCGCCCAAGCTGCTCGCGCAGGGCGTGACCGACATGGTGCGTGTGTCGGACGCGCGTATGAGCGGTACGGCGTATGGCACGGTGGTGCTGCACGTGGCCCCTGAAGCGCGCGCGGGCGGCCCGCTCGCGATCGTGCGCGACGGAGACTGGATCGAGCTGGATTGCGAGAAGGGTGTGCTGCGCGTCGATATCGGCGACGAGGCGATCGCCGCGCGACTCGACGAATGGGCTGCGAACCAGCAGCCCATCCCCGCCGACCGCAGCGGTTATCGCAAGCTTTATGTCGAGCACGTGCTGCAGGCCGACGAGGGCTGCGATTTCGACTTCCTGGTGGGATGCCGCGGCTCGGACGTGCCGAGCCACTCGCATTGACATTCGGCATCCCGATCAAATCGCGCGCCGCCTGCGAGCGTAGCGATTAAGCCGCCTTCGGCGCCCGCTCTTCGGCGCCGAGGCAGTTCAGGCCCATGAGCGTCGCCTCGACGGCTTCGTCGAGCGGCGTATGCGGCTCGCGCCCGAGTTCGCGGACGAGGCGGGTGTTGTCGAGCTGCAACGGCTCGCTCCACAAATAGCGCATCTCCATCAGTTCACGCAGCGTCGTCACGAAGGGCGAGATGGCGCGCATGAGGGCCCAGGCGAAGGGCTTGCTCTGCGGCTTCAGTCCGTGACGCCGGGCGACGCGGCAGATCGCTTCGACGAACTGCGAGCCATCGGCGTCCCAGTGGCCGGCCATGTGGAACACCGCGAACGCGGGCAGCGTGTCGCGCCGCTCGATCAGCTCGAGCATCGTGCGTGCGACGTCGGGCACGTACGACCACGCGTGGCCCACGCCGCGCGTACCCGGCTGGCGCACGACCTGCACCGGCTCGTCACGCTTCACGATTCCTTGCGCAAACCAGCTATTGCCCACGTGCGGCCCGAAAAAGTCACCCGCACGCACGACGATCGAGCGCACGCCATGCTCGCTCGCGGCCCGCATGCGCCGCTCCAGTTCCACGCGAATCGCGCCCTTGCGGGTGTGCGGCTGCTGTGGGGAATCTTCACGCAGTACCGGGAAGGTCTCGGGGCCGAAGTTGTAGACGGTGCCCGGCAGCACGACGGTCGCGCCCACGGCGGCCGCGGCGGCGAGCGTGTTGTCGATCATCGGCAGCACGACTTCCGCCCAGCGCCGGTATCCGGGCGGGTTCACGGCGTGCACGATCACCGCGCAACCCTGCGCTGCGCGTACCACCGCTTCGCGCGAGAGCGCGTCGCCGTCGACCCATTCGATGGCGCCGGCGGCAGCCGTGCCCGGCGCGCCGCCGCGCCGCAGCGCGCGGACTTGCCAGCCGGCGTCGAGCAACTGGCGCGCGACTTCGCCGCCGATTCCGCCGCTGGCGCCGAGTACGAGTGCGCGGTTCTGTCGATTGATGGGGGTGGCGTTCATGCTGGTTCTCCTGACGGGTGAGCTGTGATGAGGGGCATTCTGCGCCGCTTGCCGTCAATAGAAAATTAGCGAAAATAGACCATAAGCTATACATTTATGCATAGCCTGTGATCTGAATTGGGGACGAAGTATGGCCGACAAGGAACCGAACTGGGAGTGGTACCGGAGCTTTCTGCAGGTCCTGGAAAGCGGCTCGCTCTCGGCGGCCGCCCGCGCGCTGGGCATCACGCAGCCGACCGTCGGGCGCCACGTCGAAAGTCTGGAGGCGGCGCTGGGACTCACGCTGTTTACCCGCTCGTCCGACGGGTTCTCGCCGACCGAGGCGGCGAATGAGTTGCGGCCGTACGCCGTCGGCCTTGCGATGACCTCGGCAGCATTGCGCCGCGCGGCGAGCGGTCACGGCTCGGGCGTGCGCGGGACCGTGCGGCTGACGGCAAGCGAAGTCATCGGCGTCGAGGTCTTGCCGCCGATCCTGGCGGCGCTGCGCCACGAATATCCGGAGCTGAGGATCGAACTCGTGCTGTCAAACAGGGCGGACGACCTGCTGCGTCGTGAAGCGGACATTGCGATACGCATGTTCCGGCCAGTGCAGGAGGCGCTGATTGCCAAACGTGTTGGCGCGATCGACGTCGGGCTGCATGCCCACGAACGATATCTGGCGCTTCATGGCGTGCCGAAGTCGATGAAAGAGCTGACGCGCCATTCGATCATCGGCTTCGATCACGAGAACGCGTTCATTCGTTCGGTTCAGCCCAGGTTCGCAGCGTACAGCCGTCATAACTTTGCATTTCGCGCCGACAGCGACCTTGCCCAGTTGGCCGCGATACGCGCTGGATTCGGCATCGGCGGGTGCCAGTCGCCGTTGGCGGCAAGAGACCCGAAGCTGGTTCGCGTTCTGCGCGACGAGTTCTCGCTGAGTCTGGATACGTGGGTCGCCATGCATGAGGATCTGCGCACGAGTGCGCGTTGCACCGTAACTTTTGCGGCGCTGGCGTCGGGGCTTAGTGCTTATATACAAGGACAAGGCGCGTAACGATTGCCTCAACGCGGCGCACGGCCTGCGCGCGCATACGAAGCGAGCATCGTCGCGAGTTCCTGTGCGGCAGGCGTGAGCGGCACGGCCGCGCGCTGCAGCAAACAGACCTGCTGCGCCGCGGGCCGCTCGGCGATCTTGATGCGCGCAAGCCGTTCGGCAAACGGGCCGCGCGTGGCGACCACCGACGACTCCAGCGCGAGACAGTCTGTCTCGCTGACCCAATGCAGCGTTTCGAAGAGCCCTTCCACCGTCGCGACGATGCGCGGCGGTGGCAGGCCGTGGTCGGTGAAGAACGTCGTGAGCCGGCTCGAAGCGAACGCGTCGGCAATATTGGGCGAGCGAGTTGCGAGCCAGTCGCAGTGCGCGAGCGCGCGCAGCGTGCGCGCCCCGGCCTTCGGATGATCGCGGCGGCAGACGACCACCGGGTCCGACGGGTAAAGCTCCGTCACCGAAAGATCGGTCGTATCGGTCTGGTCCGAAACGAGTGCGAGCGCGAAATCGAGCGTGCCTTCGCGTATCCACGAAATCATCATGCGCGACGTTCCCGTGCGCAGACGCAGCGCCACGCGCGGAAACCGCTTGCTGTACTGCCCGAGCACGGGCACGAGCGCGTCCATGAGCGGGTCGGTCGTCAGGCCAAACGCCACCTCGCCCGCGTAGTCGCCGCGCAGTTGCTGCGCCTCTTCGCTCGCGCGCTCGCATTCGCCGAGAATCGATGCCGCTCGCACCAGCATGCGCTGCCCGAGCACCGTGAGCGTCACGCCGCGGTTCGTGCGTGTGAGCAGCGGGCCGCCCAGTTCGACTTCGAGATTCTGCAACTGCTGCGTCACGCCGCTTTGCGCCACGCCGAGCGCGCGCGAGGCAGCACGCACGCTGCCGCGCTGGGCGACGGCGACGAAGACGCGCAACTGGGAGAGCGTGAGACTCATGGGCGATGATCGGCTGCGATCGGTGGAAGTGATCATGATAGACGAATTCGAGCTTTTCCCGAACGCAACGTCGTCCTACCATCGGACGGGCAGGAGACCCTCACTTTCCCTCGCCGTTCATCGTGCGCTCATCATGAAAAAAATCCCGTCGATCCTTCTTTCCCTCGCGCTGGCCCTAAGCAGCAGTGCCTTCGCGCGCGAGGGCGACACCGTGCGCCTCGGCATCGATCCGACCTATCCGCCGATGGACGCCAAGGCGCCCGACGGCTCGCTCAAAGGCTTCGACGTCGATCTCGGCAACGAGATTTGCCGCCGCATTCAAGCGCATTGCCAGTGGGTCGAGCTGGAGTTTTCGGGCATGATCCCGGCGCTGCAGGCGCGCAAGATCGACGCGATCATGTCGTCGATGGCGATCACGGCGAAGCGCGAGCAGCAAATTCTCTTCACGTCGAAGCTGTTCCAGTTCAAGTCGCGGCTCGTCGCGCGCAAGGGCGCCTCGTTCGGCGCTACCGCGCAGTCGCTGGCCGGCAAGTCGGTGGGCGTGCAGGCGGGCACGCAGTTCGAGACGTATGCGCTCGCGAACTGGGCGCCGGCGGGCGTGCATGTCGTCACCTACAAGAGCCAGGACGAAGTGTTCGCCGACCTCGTCAACGGGCGGCTCGATGCCGCGCTGCTGGGCTACGTCGAAGCCGACTACGGATTCCTGCGCACGCCGCAGGGTAACGGTTTCGCGTTTGCCGGCGGCCCGATTTCGATGGGCGACCGCGGCACGGGCATCGGCATGCGTAAGGACGAAACGGCGCTGCAAGCGCAGATGAACGACGCGATCGCGTCCATGCTCAAGGACGGCACCTACGCGCAGATCGCGCATCGCTATTTCGACTTCGATCCGTACGGCAACTGAGCGGAAACTGAGCCGCAGCACACATTTTTGAAACCGTATTGAATTCATGAACCAGCAATCGATTCCGCTCCTGAGCGCCACGCCGGGCACGCACCGCGAACTGACCAGCTTCCATTTCGGCCCCGCCGACGCGCCCCAGAAGGTCTATATCCAGGCGTCGCTGCACGCCGACGAAACGCCCGCCATGCTGACGGCCGTGTTGTTGCGTGCGCAACTTGCCAAGCTCGAAGCGCAAGGCGCGCTCGCCGCGCAGGTGGTGCTCGTGCCGCTCGCCAATCCCGTGGGCCTGAACCAGCACGTGCTCGGCCAGTTCATCGGCCGGTTCGATCTTGCGAGCGGCAAGAACTTCAACCGCCATTTCCACGCGTTTCCGAAGCTGCTCGCGCGCGCGAAAGAGACGCTCGGCGCGGACGTCGACCGCAACCGCGAGTTGATCCGGCAACTGATGCGCGAAGCACTGGACGCGCAGGAGCCGCTCACGGAATTCGATTCGCTCCAGTTGGCGCTGCTCAGGCTCTCGCACGACGCCGATCTCATCATCGACCTGCATTGCTCGCTCGAGGCGGTCATGCACGTGTACACGAGCGAGGCCGGCTGGCCCGATGTCGAGCCGCTGGCCCGCTACCTCGGCTCGCGCGCGCAACTGCTCGCCACCGACTCGGGCGCGCAGGCGTTCGACGAGGCGCATAGCCTGCTGTGGTGGCAACTGCGTCAACAGATGCCGGCCACGCAGCCCGTGCCCGCCGGACCTACTGCGGTGACGATCGAGTGCCGTGGCCAGCGCGACGTGTCGTGGGAAAGCGCGCAGCAGGACGCCGACGCGCTGATCGACTATCTGCGCTGGCGCGGTGCGCTCACCGGCGGCGAGGTGAAGCCGCTGCCGGAACTGCTGATGCCGGCCACGCCGCTCGCCGGGAGCGCGCAATTCTATGCGCCGCGCAGCGGCATTCTCGTGCACCGCGCGAAAATCGGCGACTGGATCCGCGAGAACGACCCGCTCTTCGATATCGTCGATCCGATGACGGGCGACACGACGACGGTGAAGAGCACCGCGGAAGGCGTTTTCTATATGCGAAGGGCGATTCGCTTCGTTACGGCCGGCGCGCCGCTCGGACGCGTCACGGGCACGCGTCCGATACGCAGCGGCGTGCTGCTGGGGGCTTGAGGGGCAGGGTTCGCGTCAGGCGTGCCGCGCTTTGTCCATCGGCACGATGACGCGCACCCAGAGCCCGCCCTCGGGATGATTGCCGATCTTGAGCTTCGCGTTGCACAGGCGTGCCAGGCGCCGGACGATCGACAGGCCCATGCCCCAATGCGAGTCGAGCCGGAGGCTCGCTGCGCGCGAGGCAGGCAACGGCGACGCCGGCGCGCCGCCCTCGGACAGACTCGCGGCTACACCTTCGCCGTGATCCCGCACGCTCAAGGTCCACGAGCGCGGCCCGCGCGCCGTGCAGATTTCGATGGGCGGCTTGCCGTGCGCGTGCGCATTGCCCACGAGATTGTCGACGAGCCGCACGAGTGCGGAACGCGGCAGCGCAAACGCCTCGCCGGCGTCGAGGCGCAGCACGATGCTCGCGTCCGCGTTCGCGCCATAGACGAAGCGGTCTTTCAGATACGCGTCCACGTTTATGGGCGCATGATTCGCGCCGCCCTGGCCGGCCGTGTCGACGAACTGCCGCGCGAGGTCCTGGAAGAGATCGATGTCCTCGACGAGGGCCACGCGCAAGTTCCAGCGCGTGACGTTCATGGCGTAGGCGCGCAACCGCGCAACCCGTGACTCGGTCTGCCGCAGGAAAGCGGCGAAGGTGGCCGACTGATCTTCGAGCGCGCCGCTGCGGCGGCACAACATCTCGCCGATTGCGCGGGCGAGGCCATGCAGCTTGCGCGGGCAGTCCACGAGCGCGAGCGCGGGTGCCGGGCCGTCGCCGGTCGTCGCGACGCGCAGGGTGGCGATCATGGCGAGCAGATCGTGGCGCACTGTCCGCAGCCACCAGGCGCGCAGCGCGAACAGCAGCACGCAGAGCGCCAGCATCAGCGCCGCGAATCGCGCGTCGAACCCGCGGGCGGCCATCTTCAGGCGCGTGACGCCGGACGAGCAGGCTTCGCGCAGATAGGCGGCGTTCGACGCCGTCCCGGCATGCGGCGCCCAGATGGCATCGCGCAGATGAGGCGCCACGCCGGGGCCGAGATTGACGATGTCCGGCTTGATCGACACCAACGGGGCGATCCCACGGACGCTCGCACCTTGTGCGGCCAGTTCCAGTTCCAGTTCGGCGTCCTGCTGCTGGGCGGCGTGGGGCGCGGAAGCCGGATCGAATGCCGTGTCGCCGAAATTGAGCGGCGAATCCACATCGAAATATCGAAAACCGACTTGCACCAGCATCAACGACGCCATCCACAGCAGGAATATCCGGGCAAACACAACAATCACCTTTCTTTTTTTGACATCGAAGTTTCGCTTGCGCCGGCGGGCGCATGGTTGAAATAGCCGCAAATCTGGCTATGACCCGCATTATCCGCGCATTGCCTGAACTTCTATTCGTGGAAAAGCGCCGGAATTTGCGCCGTTTTTCCCCGTTGAGCGATGCTGGCGGCCTCGCGTTGTGCAGTATTTGGGAGGTTCGCAGCCGTTGTGGCAGTCCGTCGCATGGCGCTCCGGGGGCTTATATAGCTGGCGGTGGCGTGAGCATTCGGAGTCCTAGATAAAATCGCTGGACGCCCGAAAGCTCACGCGTGCGGTATCGCCTCAGGCCGGCTGGCGCAGCGTCCTGAAGGTCGCGCGAACTTCTCCCGTGAACGCGGCAGGCTGCTCCCATGCTGCGAAATGGCCGCCTTTCGGAAGGCGGTTGTAGTGAACCAGCCTCGGGTAGGCGCGTTCCGTCCAGCTCTTCGGCGCGGCGTAGATTTCGTCCGGGAAGACGCTCACGCCAACCGGCAGCTCCACATGCTTGGGCTCGAAAAAGTTGAGCTTGTTTTCCCAATACAGGCGCGCGGAGGAGACCGCCGTCTTCGTCAGCCAATAGAGCGTGACGTTGTCGAGCACATCGTCCTTCGTCAGGCCTTCGGGCTGGCCTGCGAACACGCGCGCGATCATCGCCTGACTGCTCGCGTCGTGGTCGAGCATCCATGCAGCGAGGCCGACTGGCGAATCCTGGATCCCGTAGAGCGTCTGCGGGCGATTCGCCATTTCGAGCGCGTAGCCCAAGCCGTGCTTGTAAAAGTAATCGAGCTGGTCGTACGCGTGCTGTTCCTCCGGCGACAGTCCGGCAGGGGGCGGCGTGCCGTCCTTGAGCGACTTGGCGACGGCGTCGGGCACGGTGGCGGGCATGTTGGTATGAATGCCTACGAGCCCTGCCGGTTTGAGCAGCGCCAACTGCTCCGTCACGGCATTGCCCCAGTCGCCCCCTTGCGCGGCGTAGCGCTTGTAGCCGAGCCGGTCCATCAGCACGACCCAGGCGCGAGCGACACGCTGGGGGTCCCAACCGGTCTTCGTCGGTTTGCCCGAGAAGCCGTAGCCCGGAAGCGAAGGAATGACGACATGGAACGCATCGGATGCGCTCCCGCCATGCGCGGTCGGATTGGTCAGCGGTTCGATGATCTTCAGTTGCTCGATGACCGAACCGGGCCACCCGTGCGTGACGACGATCGGCAGCGCGTTCTCGTGCTTCGAGCGCACATGGATGAAGTGAATATCGAGCCCGTCGATTTCCGTGACGTATTGCGGCAGCGAGTTGAGCCGTGCTTCCACCTTGCGCCAGTCGTAGTCGTTGGCCCAGTAGTTGGCGAGCCGTTGCATCGTGGCGAGCTGCACGCCTTGCGAGGCGTCGTCGACCGTTTCGCGCTCGGGCCATTGCGTCGCGACAATGCGGCGGCGCAGGTCGGTCAGCGACGCTTCCGGGGCATGCACGCGAAGCGGACGAATCGAAGACGGGTCGCCGGCGGCAATCTGCGTGAGTCCGCCGGCGGACGGCTTCGATTCCGCGAAGGCGAACCGGCTCATTGCGGCGCCTGCAAGCGTGACGGCAGCGGCGCCGATGAAGCGCCGGCGCGAAAGGGGCGTGGGGTGAAGATCGTTAGACATATCGATTCCTGATGACGATGTTGGAGAGTGGCGCGCAGGAAGCATTGGACGTGCGCATGCCTTTCCCCAACTACAATATGGGTTGTAGTACTAACTATTAGTGATCGAAGCCGGCGCGCGGAAACTGTGCGCGTCGCTGCGACGGCTATTCGGTGTCGAGTGAACGAATCAGATTGGCGCGCAGGTTCACGATCGCCCTTTGCAGTTTCATGAATTCGTCGTGACCCAGCCCAGTCGCATCGGTGAGATCCGCGATTTTCAGGCTCTTTTCACGCAGCTTCCGGCCGCTGGCCGTCAGGCTCACACGCACCTGACGCTCATCCTCAGGATCGCGTCGCCGCTGCACATACCCCATCGCTTCGAGCTTTTTCAGCATGGGCGTCAGCGTGTTCGATTCGAGAAAGAGCTTCTCGCCCAGGCCGCTCACCGTCTGGTTGTCCTGCTCCCAGAGCGCGATGATCGCGATGTACTGCGGATAGGTCAGCCCGAGTTCGTCCAGGATCGGCTTGTACGCCTTGCCGAACGCCAGATTGGTCGAGTAGACCGCGAAGCAAAGGTAGTCTGCGAGCGGCGCGGGCGTGGCGCCCTGCGCCGGGTGGTCCGTCGATTTCATGGTCATCCTCTACAGGCAAAGGCCTCAATGGCTCGCAAACTTGAATAAATCGCTTGCGATTATATCGTAGGCCGACACCGGTTCCGCCGTACATCGCCATCGCGATGCCCGGCGAAACAGCCACGACGCGGTGGCGCAATCAATGGTGGGCGAAGAGGCTGTTTCGCTCCATTGCGACGCGGCTGCCCGCGTCCGAGTTCGCATCGGCCATGCCGCCGTATGCCGTTGCCGCCGTGCCGCTTTCGGCGCGCTCGGCGGCGAGCGTTTGCACGCTCTGGCCGCGTTGCGATGCCGGTGCGCCGACTTCGGGCCGATAGGACGGGGCCGGGCCGTAGCCGCTGGCGAATGCGGGGGCGGCTGCGCCGACAGAAAGGGCGATGAGGAGCTTGGCGATGAATTGGGTCTTCATGATCGGATCTCGCTAGGTAAATTGCAGTGAATTTGGGTGAAAGAGTGGATTGCGTTTGCCGCTTACGCGGTGACGACGGTCAGGCTCACGTCGATGTTGCCGTGCACGGCCTTCGAGTACGGGCAGATCTGATGGGCGCTGCGCGCGATGGCCTCGGCCACGTTTTGCTCGACGCCCGGCAGCGTGACCGTGAAGTGCGCGCCGAGGAACCAGGCGGCGCCGGTCTGGCCGATATCGACCTGAATGTCCACCGAAGCGTCCGCCGGCAGGGTGACTTTCTTCAGCGAGGCCGCGATGCTGAGCGCGGAGATGTAGCAGGCCGACCATGCGCCGGCGAACAGCTGCTCGGCGCGCGGGTGCGGTTCGCTCGCGACGATGTCGAGGGTTTCGCCGCTCGAAGACGACAGGTGGAGGTCGACCACGCCAAATTCGCCACGTTGGGCGGCCGGGTCGTGATTGATGGTGGTGTGGGTGTTGCCCGAGAACAGCACTTTGTCGATCGTTGCCATGTTGCGCTCCTTGATGGATTTCAGGGTTCGGTGGTATGCGTCGCATAAGATCGAATCGCATGCGATGCATATTGGACGAGAAATTTCACCGTGTCAAGCGCATAAGATTAAATCGCATACGATTTATATGGGGCTGCTTCGATGGGGGATCGGTCGCTAAAACCTTACCGATCGATTTAGCCGTCGCTTTCGATCGCGCCCCTTTTTTTGCCGGCACTCGTGGGAGTGCCGGCCGGGCCGCCTTTGACTTTCGCCAGCCGCTACGCAGCCAGTTCGATGGTCGGCTCGCAAACAATGGGGAAGTTCACCGAATTGGCGACATAGCACTGCTCGTGCGCCGCATGATGCAGCCGCTCGGCGAGGCTGCGGTTGTCGCTCGCGCGGATCGTCACGTGCGGGCGCAGCACGATCTTCGTGAAGGCGCCGCGCTGCGGCGTATCGGCCATCGTGCCCTCGGCCTCGTCTTCATAGGCGAGCACCGCGATGCCCGCCTCGGCGCACAGGTGCAGATACCAGAGCTTGTGGCACGCCGAAGCCGAAGCCACGAGTAGATCCTCCGGATTCCAGCGCGAAGCGTCGCCGCGAAAGGCCGGATCCGACGAGCCCGGAATGTCCGGTTTGCCGTTCGCGCGGATCACGTGATCGCGGTCGTAGTCGCGATAACCTGAGGTGCCGCTGCCGCGATTGCCCGTCCATTGCACGGAAACGTGATAGGTGTGTTCGCCATGCGCCATGCTGACTCTCCGTTCGATCGAAAAGGGGTACGTCATTATGACCGTATTTGGCATTTTGGTATACCATTATGCCGGAATGGCCCAAATGAGAAATGGGCGGAAACCGGGCATAACACGCATGGAAACAAAATTCGACTCCACGGCGGACGCGGTTGCGTCCGGGTTGCGCGACCTGATCGTCAGCGGCGAGCTGGGCAGCGGCGAGCGCCTTGTCGAGCGCGATCTCGCGGAGCGTTTCGAGGTGAGCCGCATTCCGCTGCGCGAAGCGATCCAGCGGCTCGCGCGCGAGGGGCTCGTCGAGATTTTCCGCAATCGCGGCGCGGTCGTGCGCATGCTCACGGTGCAAGACGTGGAGGAGATCTACGGTCTGCGTGTGCTGCTCGAAGGCGATGCGATCTTTCACAGCGTCAAGCGCATCGACGACGAAACGCTCGCACGCGCGGAACTCGTACACCGGCTGCTCGGTGATGAGGCGCTCGCCACGCAGAAGCAGGGCGAGCTCAACCGCGAGTTTCATGAACTGCTTTACGGCGCGTGCGGCAACGCCCGGCAACTGGCGGCGATCCGCGAATTGCGTGCGCAGGTGGAGCGCTACGAGCGGCTGCAAAACACGCTGCTTGCCGATACACCCTCGTTTCAGCACGAACACGAGGCCATCCTGGAAGCGTGCCTTGCACGGAACGCCCGCAGCGCGCGCGCCTTGACCGTGGCGCATATCGACTCGGCAAGGCGCATCGTGCTCGCGGTGGTGGAGCGTATGGCCACCCAGGACTAGCGCGCATACACCACTGCATTCACAACCATCGCGCCGGTTTTTACGAGATTTTTTCTTGTGGCCCTTACGGGTCAACCCTAGACTGGAGGCATCGAAACGACTGGAGACGCCATGTCGATCTCGCGTGCAACCCAGCGCCCGGATGAGCAGATCACCTCCATGCAGCCCGGTCTCGGCCGGCTCGTGCTGAGGCGCTTCGATCCGCGCCACGACTCATGGGAAGCGCTGACGCGCCTGCTGCATCGCGCGTTCTCGCGGCTCGCGTCGCTTGGATTGCACTGCTCATGTGCCGATCAGGCGGCAAGCCTCACGCGTGAACGCGCGCTGGCTGGAGATTGCTTCGTCGCCGTCTGCAATGGCAGGATCATCGGTACGCTCACGGTCGAAGGTCACGACAGCGATTCGCAGTGCGAACATTATCGGCAGCGCAGTGTGGCTTCAGTCCATCAGTTCGGCATCGAGCCAAAATGGCAAAGCCGCGGTATCGGCCGCGCGCTGCTTGCTTTCGCGGGGCGTTGGGCGGCTGCGCGCGGCTACACGCAGCTTGCGCTGGATACGCCGTTTCCCGCCGACCACCTCATCGCGTTCTATCGCGCACAAGGCTTTAGTCTCGTCGATGTCGTGCGTTTTGCCGGCCGTGGCTACGACAGCGCCGTGCTCAGCAAGGCCGCTGCGGCGCTCGGCGGCGCGACACTCCCGCACTTGCGCGGTGGGTTGACGCACGCCGCGTCGCCGAGTCCGCTCGCCTGAGCGTGCGCCACGCTCACGTCTCGCGCGTGCGCGCCGCTTCACGCTCCAGGTAGCGCAAGAATTCGTCGGCGGGCATGGCCTTCGCATAGAGCCAGCCCTGCGCGAACTGCACGCCACGGCCGCGCAGATATTGCGCCTGCGCCTCGGTTTCCACCCCCTCGGCGACCATCAGCAGGTCGAGGCTGCGCGCCATTTCGATGATGTGCGGCACGATCTTGTTCATTTCCTCGCCGCTCGCCAGCGAGCGGAGGAACGAGCGGTCGATCTTGATGCCATCCACAGGCAATGCCTGCAGATACGAGAGGCTCGAATATCCCGTGCCGAAATCGTCGATGAAGATGCGGTGGCCGGCTGCACGAAACGCTTCGAGAACGGGCGCGGAACTGGCCGTATCCATGAGCGTGCGCTCGATCGCTTCGAACCAGATTTGTTCGGGGCGCACGGCATATTTCGCGAGGCTCGCCTTAAGGGTTTCGAGCACGCGTGTGCCCGCGAGATCCTTCCCGGCAAGATTGAGCGAGACGTGCAGATCGCGGCGACGCGCGAGCGTGGCGCCTACGCCCTCGAACACGGATCGTATGACCTGATCGGTGATGGGCTCGATGAGATCGAGCGATTCCGCCATCGGAATGAACGTGTCGGGCGCGACAATGGTGCCGTCTTCGAGCTTCCAGCGCACGAGCGCTTCCGCGCCGACGCAGCGACCGCTTTCCAGCGAGACGAGCGGCTGCAGCCACGCCACGAACTGGCGCCGCCGGATGCCCTGCAGCATCGCGTTGCGTGGCGTTCGCAGCTTGCGGCGCCAGCGCAGGACGAGCCACGTGCCGATTGCGCTCAGGACGAGCGCGGGCGGCAGCAGCGTTCGGAGCTGCGCCGGCACGTCACGGCGCATGCGGTCCTCAGGCTCGTACGCGACCACCGCAATGGGATAACGGCTCGAGCGCTCGACGACGTAATAGCGGCCTTCGAAATACGGGCTGCTGCCGGTGCGCTTGAGCGCCGCGCGTACGAGGGCGTCGTCGGTGTGCGGCCAGCTTGAAATCACGCCGCCGTCCTGCGTTTCGAGCACGGTGAGCTTGATGGTGTCGTCGAGCGGCACGATGTCGAGGTAGAAGCGTGGATCGATCACCACGACGTGATTGCCCAGGCGCACGTTGAGCATCTGCCGCTCGTTGCCGCGCTTGCCGACTTCGGTATGCCAGGCGGTGAAACCGCCTGCATAAGCCCATTCGGGCGGCGGCAACGCGATGTCGACAGCGCCGCGCAGCGAACTGCAGCGCAGCTGCATGTCATGGGTCGAGGCGACTTCGCGAATGTATCGAAACTGCTCCTCGACCTGCTGCAGGCGCTGCATGTGGTCGTTCGTGCACGGCGTGTCGGGGTATGACATGAGCTGGCGCAGCGCAGAGTCGGCTTCGGAGGTCACCAGCTCGGCGCGCAGCAGCGCGCGATTCGAAAAGACGTCCACCTGCTGGCGCTGCTGCCGTTCGTTGACGGCGTCCGACGCATACACGGCCGCCGTGAGCGTTGCCAGGACGGCGAACGCCACGACACAAAACGTTGTCAGGGCGGTGAGTCGGCTGCTCATGGTGTACGGTCGGGCTCCGGCGTCGCGGACGAAGGCGACGCGCGGCCTTCGTCGATCGCCGCTGCCGATGGTAGCGTCTTTCCTTGAGCGACGACGCGTTGCTGTGCGGCGCGCTCATGCGTCGCGCATGAAGGCGGCCAGTGCGGCCTTCAGCACACGTCAGGCGCGCGCGGGATCGATCGATCGGGAATCCTCTGCAACGACGCGATTGCGGCCGCTTTCCTTTGCGGCATAGAGCCGCCGGTCGGCTATCTGCATGAGCGCTTCGTAGTGGGCGGGGCAATCGGCGGGGCTGGCCGCGACGCCGATCGACACGGTGAACGCAATCGCATCCGGGTTCACGGCTTCGCCCGGCATGCTGGCGGTTTGCGCGGCGTTCGCCGCGTGCGCTTCGACCGCCTGGCGAATGCGCTCGGCGACGGCCGCCGCCGTCGCGAGATCGGCGCCGGGCAGCAGCGCCGCGAACTCCTCGCCGCCCACGCGTGCGGGCATTTCCGCGCTGCGCAGGTTGCCGCGCAGGATGTCTGCGAATATCACCAGCACGCGGTCGCCCGCCGCGTGGCCGAAACGGTCGTTCACGCGCTTGAAGTAGTCGATATCGAGCATCAGCAACGCCATGGCGGGCGTCGTTGCCTCGTCGCCGCTTTCGCGCGCGGCGCGTTCGAGCGTCTCGTCGAAGGCCTCCTGGAAGCGCCGGCGGTTCGCGAGGCCGGTGAGCGGATCGCTGCGCGCGAGCGTTTCAAGCCGCGTACTCGCTTCGACGTACTGGCCGAAAATGTGCTTGACGACGCGCAGCGTGCCGATGAGCAGCACGGCGATCGCCAGCCACGCGACGATCAGCGGGCTGCTGAACACGCGTCGCGCGGCCGCGAGCGTGAGCTCCGAGTCGTCCGTATCCGTGAGCAGGATCCAGTGCGACTCCCCCACGTGCTGGAAGAGCAGATACCGGCCCGAGCGCTCGACGTACCCCTGGCCGCGCGCCATCCACGCCGCGGCTTGTGTGCGCGCCATGTCGAGCAGATACGGATCGAACCGCGCGGGACGCTGCGATGTGATCTTGCCATCGACGAAATAGACAAGGTCGCCGTTACTGTTCAGGAGGCCGAACTCGACAGGCGAATCGTCGTCGGTCAGGTTCGAGGTGGCGAGCTGGAGCGAGAGCAGGCGCGAGGGCGCGACGTCCATCACGACGGCGCCCCGAAAGCGTCCGTTTGTGTAGACGGGCGCGCTGAGCGTGGCGATCGCCTCGCCCTTTTTCGATTCCGTATATATCGGAGTCCAGACGATATCGTGTCCTGCATTCTGTCCGGTGGCATGCAGGCGGTAGTAGGGCATGGTGCTGAAGCGCCGCAACAGGTCGGGCGCGTGCGCGTCCGGGCGCTCGGGCGAGAGCACGTACAGGCCGTTGGCCGAGATGTACGCGACCGTGCTTTGCAGCGCGTCGGCGTGCTGGCTGATCGCGAGGAGCGGGCTGATCGAGCGCGCGAGCACGATGTCGGCGGGCAGTGCGGCGGCGTCGCGGTCAAAGCCATCGATTCCCGCGAGGCCCTGCGCATTGGTGCCGAAAACGCGCGGTCCATCCATGGCGCCGGGAGCGTCCCATTGCGGCTGGTCGCTGTCGCGCAGCGCGGCCTGCACCTTCGGATTCTGCAAGCCGACGCGCTGCTGGCTCGGCGAGGCGAGCAGATGTTCGGCGTAGTCGCGCAGGAACAGCAGGCGCCGGCGCTCTGCGGAAATCAGCGCGTCCACGCCCACGGCGCGCACCTCCAGGTCGCGCTGGCGGCTATGGAGGTCGTAGCGCGTCATCTGGTAGAGCTGGCGCAGGCCCACGCCGCTCACCAGCGCCATGGCCGCAAGAAAGCACACCGTCACCACGAGATGCGGGTGCCGCATCACCATGCTGGAAAAGCCGTGCGGCCGCGTGCGGCCTGGCGTGTGCTGCATGAAGCCCCCGGGACAGCGATTGGACGCGCGCGCATCGCGATGCGGCGGGGCCCGGCGGCGCGTTTCCGGGCATCGCGATGAGCATAGCATCGCCTGTCAGAATCGCGCCGCATGCCGCCTCAGGTGTCCCGGTTCGCTCCCGGCGGCGCTCAACCGCGCCAGGCCGAATGGCGGATCACGCTGCAGAAGTTGCCGGCGTGGAAATGCGGGTCCTTGTCGGCGAGCACGTCGGTCTTGACGTTGCCGAACGTGGTGGCGGGTTTGTGCTTGATGCCGTCATAGAAGGTCTGGATGATGTCCTCCTTGAAGTGCTCGCTGCGCGGGTGCGCGTGGACGACGGCCTCGCGTTCGGTGTCGCTGAAGCGGTCGTAGGCAATGCCGAGCACGTCCATTTCGACGCCTGCCGTCACGAGCGCGATCACCGGATGCATGTGCTGCGGGATGCCCGGCGTCGTATGCAGCGCGATGGCGGTCCACACGAGATCGATGTCCTGCTGCGAGATGCCGTGGCCGCGCAGGAAATCGCGTGCGGCATTCGCGCCGTCCACTTCGAAACGTTCGTGATCGCTGCTGTGCGCGTGCGTGAGGCCCATGTCATGAAACATTGCGCCGGCGTACAGCAATTCGCGGTCGAACTTCAGTCCGAGCCTGCGGCCGGCCAGCGCGCCGAAATAATAGACGCGGCTCGAATGATGGAACAGCAGCGGCGATTCGGTATCGCGCACGAGTTCGGTGATTTCGCGGGCGAGCTTGCTGTCGGGGATCGCGACATCGGCGAGGGTCGGGGTCATGAGGTGCTCCGTCGGGGTGGGTGATGAGCTCTATTCTGGGTGGCTCCAGGGTTGTCCTCAATCGACGGATGGCGTGGTTTTCTGCCAATTCGACCGAAATTGGGCCATCGGGGATTCGCGGCGCATAGCGGCGGTGCCGATAGCGGCAAAATTTCGCCGCAACAAGGGATTAGCGGCGATAATCGGCAAAATCGATTCGATCGGCGCGCATTTCATGCGCCCTGCATCGGGCGGCGAGATCCGGCCCGCGAATCGCACATTGGGCGCACGGGGAACGCTGCAGGGAACGCGCCGCGCCAACCAGGTCGGTAAGAACAAGAACCCACGCGACAGACTATGTACTCGATCCTGCCAGCGTTCGTGTCCGCATTATTTCTCGGATTCGGCGTCTACGTGCTCCTGACTGAGGGCTTCACGCGCCTCTCGGTGCCGTTCGCCCTGATGTGCGCGACCACGTTCTTCTGGCAGGGCACCTGGGCCTTTCTGTTCCAGACGTCCGACCCCGAACTGTCCGCCGTGCTCGTCAAGGTCGGATATTTCTTCATCCTCTTTTTGCCCACCACGTTCTATCACTTCGTGACGGAAGTGAGCGCCCGGCGCGGCGAACGCCCGCTCCTCATCGCCTCGTACCTGCTCAGCGTGCTGCTCGCGGCGCTGCTGGTGTTGAGCGATTCCGTCGTGGACGGCTACGGTACGTTCTTCTTCGGCAAGTATCCGAAGGCGGGCATGCTGCATCCCGTCCACGTGGCGCAAACGGTGCTGCTCGCGTGCCGCAGCGCCTGGCTGCTGTACGCCGCGCGCGGCCAGACGCACGCGCACGACCGACGCAAGCTGCTCGACCTGTGCTTCGTGAGCCTCGGCCTGTACACACTCGCCGCCACCGATTACGCCGTCAATTACGGGCTCGCGTTCTATCCCGTGGGCGCGGTGTTCATCGCGATCAGCCTTGGCATTCTCGCGGTCACGATCGTGCGTTACGGCCTCATGCGCCCGTACCTCATCGCGGCCACGGTGGCGCACGAAGTCGCCACGCCGCTCGCGGCCATCGGCATGCATGCCGAGGAAATCGGCAACGTGCTGCCCGAACTCATGCGCGGCTACCAGCTGGCCGTGCAGCACCAGTTGTGTGTGGACGGACTCTACCCTGGGCAGTCGGAGCGCCTGTCCTCGCTCGCCACCTCGATACGCCGCCAGGTGGACAGCACGAGCACCGTGGTCGAAATGTCGCTGGCTTCGTTCACGCTCGACCGGCTCGACCGCCGCAGCTTCGAGACCTACCCGGTGCGCTCCTGCGTGAATGCGGCGCTCGAGCGCTTTCCATTCCGCACCGGCGAGCGCGACATGGTCGAGGTGGCGCCCATCGACGCGCAACTGAGTTTCTCGGGATCGGATTCGCTCGTCGTGTTCGTGCTTTTCAATCTGCTCAAGAACGCGCTCTTCGCGATTCACGCGGAAATGGCCGAACGAAGCGACAAGGTGAGCGATTACGTCGGCCGCGTGCAAATCAGCGCAACGAGCGAAGTGGGATTTTGCGTGCTGCGCTTTACCGACAACGGTTGCGGCATTCCCGCCGATATCCTGCCGCGCGTATTCGATCCGTTTTATTCGACCAAGGCGCACGGGCGCGGCGCCGGCATGGGCCTCACGTTCTGCCGCCGCGTGGCGGAGGCGCTGGGCGGCACGATCGCCTGCGAGTCCGAGCCGCACGTGTACACCACCTTCACGATCCGCCTGCCCGAGCCCGGCACGAGTGCCGACCGCGCGCTGCACGATGCGCCGGCGAAACCCCGCCGCTTTCCGGCGGGGCAGGATTTCGCGGGCTAGTTCATGTAGCCGCGTTCACTACGCTCAGTTCGAACCCGAAGGCAGGACCAGCTCGTATTCCTTCACGCGCTCGATGATGCCAGGCGGAAAGCGGCGAATGCGCTTGTCGGTGCCGGCGAAAAGAATCTGCTGATAGCCGAGCGAAACGGGCCGCCCGTCCACGCAAAAGCGGAACACGAGATACGCGGAGCACTGACGCACCTGGAAGGTGTTGAGGTAGCAATCCACGCGCTGGAACGGAAAGGTTTCCTGCACGTATTCCTGGTGCGCGCGCTTGGTGACGAACACGCCGCCCGAGGCGAGCAGATTGTTGTGAATGCACTCGTGAAACCAGCGTTCGCGGCAAATGCCCTGCCATTCGAAATAGCGGGCGAAATACGTGTTCATGAACGCGTTCGAGTCCTTCAGGTAGATATCGATGACGTGATGGAACGTTTTGGTCGGCGTAGCTTCCATGATTTCGTCGGAGAATCCGGCGGTGCCACGGGACAGGACGGCGGGAATGGATTCGCGTGCGTACATCAGAGTGACTCCAGATAGGGACTGCAGGCGGCAGCCGCGCGTGCCTCCGGGGAAAGGGAGGCATGCACCATTCTCTTCGTGTTCCTCTTCATCCAATACCGTGCTCCCCACATACGCAAACCGGTTCATGCTCGCTGGGTGCGATAACGTTTGCGCGTGCTTTCGATGATCGCGCCCACGCGGCTTCGGGTTGCTGTGTCCAGGTGTCACGCCGCATAATCGACATGTTTTCCTCGCGGGGCGGCTCCAGGTGTGGAGCGCGCCGCATGAGGCGCAGTGCGCTTACCGAGATCCAGCATGAGTTCCATCGTCAGACAGCCGGTTTACCATCCCGTCTCCGTCGTTTTTCTCGACGACAGCCCCGACTTTCTCTACGCGCTGCGCGGCCTCTTTCCGGGCGCGGGCACGGACCGCTACTTCACGAGCGCGAGAGAGGCGCTGGCCTTCGTCGCTTCGCACGAGGTGCGGCAGAGTGCGCGCAATCCCGCTGCGGGCGCTGCATGGTCGGAGTTCGAAAAGAAAGGCGGCAATGCGCTGGGCGAGGACGTGATGACCGATGCGGCGCGCTTTGGCGATATCGCCGCGCTCGTCGTGGACTACGAAATGCCGGAGATGACCGGCGTCGACTTCCTGGCTGCCGCGAAGGACGTGGCGTGCACCCGCATCCTGCTCACGGCCACGGCCGACGAATCGCACGCGGTGGAGGCGTTCAACGCGGGGCTGATCGACTTCTACGTGAAGAAGTCCGATCCCGCCATGACCCGCAAGCTGCGCGGCGCGATAGAAGACGCCAAACGCAAGTTCTGCGCGCGGCGCGGCCATATCGGCGTGCATGGCGTGGGCGCGATCTACGCGAACCGGCGCATCGCCGATGTGCTGCACGAAGTCGCGCTGCGCGAGCGCATTGTCGAATACTACTGGCGCCCCGAGCAGAATGCCGTGCTCACTTTTGACGCAGAAGGCAACGCCGGCGTGTTTCTCGCGTGGGATGGCAACGACTGGGCGGCGCAATGCGATGTCGTGACCGACGAAGGCGGCCCCGAAGCATTGCGCGAGGAAATGGCGGCGCGCCGCGTCATGCCGGTCTACTGGCCGAACGAGGCGTATCGGCCGGGCATGTCGCGCGTGGAGTTCGCCACGCCGCAGCCGGTGCCGGGACTCGACGATACCTATACGAGCTGGACTCGCATCGGCGATCCGGGTCTTGCGCCCGGCTTGATCACGTTTGCCGCGTGGCGGGCGGAGCAAGGCGCGCCGGGTGAGGGCGCGCGCCTTGCGTGATCACATCTCAACCCGCGTTTAGAACGTTTCCCAGTCCGCGGTTTCGTTAGCCGTGGTGGCCACGGGGCTGGCCGAAACCGCCTTTGTCGCGACCACGGGGGCTGCGTTTGCGGCCTTGCGGGCCGGCGTGGTTTCCGTGGCCTTCGCGCGCGCGGGCGCAGGGCGCTTGAGCGGTGCAGCCGGGCGCACGGCACGCGGGCTTCGAGCCGGCGCTGCAGCCGTCGACGCAAGCGCGGACTCTGCCTGCGCCCCGACCCGGAACACCGTCACGACATCGCGCAATCCATTCGACTGCGCTGCCATCGACTGCGCCGCGGCCGAAGCTTCCTCCACGAGCGCCGCATTCTGCTGCGTCACTTCGTCCATCTGCGCAACGGCGCGGTTCACCTGCTCGATGCCGGTGTGCTGCTCTTCGGAAGCCGCTGCGATTTCGCCCATCAGGTCGGCCACGCGGCGCGCCGAAATCACCACCTCGTCGATGGTTTTACCCGCTTCGTCGACGAGCTTCGTGCCTTCCGACACTTGCGCCACCGATTGCCCGATCAGGTCCTTGATCTCCTTGGCGGCCGTCGCGCTGCGCTGGGCAAGGCTGCGCACTTCGCCCGCCACGACGGCGAAGCCACGGCCCTGATCGCCGGCGCGCGCCGCTTCCACGGCCGCGTTGAGCGCGAGGATGTTGGTCTGGAAGGCGATGCCGTCGATCACGCCGATGATCTGCTCCACGCGCTGCGAGCTGCTCGAAATCCCGTTCATCGTTTCGACCACGCGGCGCACGACTTCACCGCCGCGCGCAGCGACTTCCGATGCGTTCACCGCGAGCGTGTTGCCCTGGCGCGCGTTGTCGGTGTTGTGCTTGACCGTGGTCGTGAGCTCTTCGATGCTGGCGGCCGTTTCCTCGAGCGAGGCGGCTTGCTCTTCCGTACGCGAGGAAAGGTCCAGGTTGCCCGCCGCGATTTCCTTGGCGCCCGTCGTGATCGATTCGGCCGAAGTCTGGATGCGCTGCACGGTTTCGACCAGTTGGCGCTGCATCTGCTGCATCGAATGGAGCAGGCTGTGCTGGTCGCCGGGCGCGAGATTCACATGGGCCGTGAGATCGCCTTCGGCGATGCGCTGGCAGATCTGTGAGGCGTAGTCCGGCTCGCCGCCCAGGCTGCGGCGGATTGTGCGGATGAGCCACATGAGGCCGAGCGTCACGGCTGCGCCGATCACCGTCACGAGCAAAAGGTTGCTGATCAGCGCGCTGCGGAAGGCGTCGTCGATATCGTCGGTATAGATGCCGGTGAAGAGGTGCCAGTCCCAGCCCGGCACGAGGACGGAATACGTGATCTTTTCGACCGGCGCGCTCTTGCCGGGCTTCGGCCACCAGTAGCTGCTGTAGCCGTCGCCACCCGTGGACGAGCTTTTGACGATCTCGAGCGCGACGTGCGTGCCGCGCGGGTCCGTCGTGTTCGCCTGGCTCTTGCCTTCCATCTCCGGCTTGGGCGGCACGAGCAGCGCCATGGCGTTGCTGTCGTAAATGCCGAAGTAGCCGCTCTGATCGTCGCCGTAGCGCAGGCTGCGCAGCGTGGCGATGGCGAGGCGCTTCGCGTCGTCGGCAGTCATGTGGCCGGCGGCCGCTTCCTTCTGGTAGTACGTGACCACGCCCAATGCGGTTTGCGTCTCTTGTTCGACCAGGTTCTTGCGGTCCGTCACCATCCCCGAGCGCGTCATGAAGGCGTTGGCCACCACCATTACGACGAGCGAGATCCACAGCAGCCCGACGATCCCCCAGGCTTTCTGATTCAACGTTGTTCGCTTCACGTTCGTTCTTCTCCAGCCGTTATCGTTTTGTTTTCTCATGGCGATGCACAGGTGCAGCGCCATCGTGTTTAACGGATGGTTTGGAGGGAACCTTAACGTTTGCGTATGGGTTCTTTGCGCTGGGTGGGATTTGTCATGCCAATTCTTTCGTTAGCCTTTCGCTCGCGGCGCCGCCGTCGAAGCCCGCACGACCAGCCGCGGCGCCGGGACCACGCACACGCGCGCAGCCATGCCGGCGGCCGAATCGGGCGCTTCGACCAGTTCCGTCAGCAACTCGACGGCCAGCTCCGCCGCCGCAGTCGTTGCGACCGCAACGGTCGTAAGCGGGGGCCGCGACTCGCGCGCCAGCTGAATATCGGTGATGCCGACCACGGAAAGCTCGCGCGGCACGTCGAGCCCGAGGTCGGCGGCGGCTTGCATCGCGCCTAGCGCCGGCAGGTCGTTGGTCGCGAAGATCGCAGTGAGGTCGGGATGCCGTGCGAGCAATTCGCTCGTGGCCGCGTTGCCGCCTTGCGTCGTATCCGGCGCATAGCGCACGGGTGCGCCTGTGCCGTCGAGCCCGGCGGCCTGCATGGCCGCGACGAAGCCGTCATAGCGCGCCGCGTGGATGCCGGAAACCTTGCTCCCGACGATCGCGCCGATACGCCGATGTCCGAGCGCCAGCAAATGCTGCGCGGCAAGTTCCCCCGCGCGCCGAAAGTCCACGGCCACGCACGGCAGGCCCGGCGGGTCGAGTGGCCGCTCCCACATGCACAGCACGACCGGCGCGCCGCGCCGCACGGTGGCGCGCAGGTCGGCGAAGTCGAGATTGGCGTTCATCACGAGCACGCCCGCCGAGAGCGTGCCCGCGATCTGTTCGAGGTAGGCGCGGCCCGTTTGCGGGTCGCCATCCGTATTGCAGATGATGAGGAAGCGCCCGCTGCGCCGCAGCGCGTTCTCCACGGCAAGCGCGAATTCAGGATAGAACGGGTTCGCGATGCTCGACACCATCAGCGCGATGGTGGGCGGCCGCCCTTCGGCGAGCGCGCGGGCCGACAAATGCGGGCGATAGCCGAGCGCCTCGACCGCTTCGAGCACGCGTTGGCGCGTGGCTTCGCCCACGCGCCCGCGCTCGCGCAAGACGTTCGAGACGGTGGCCGGCGTGACGCCGGCGCGGCGCGCGACTTCGTTCAGGGTCGGCATGGGTTCTCAAACGTTCATCTCAAAATATGGGAAGGCGATTCAACATTTGCATGATCGTGACGGGCACTGCAACATTGGCCCGACAATCAAAGCGAATATCGGAGACAAGGCAGCCAGATCGCACATGCGGTCACTTTTTTATGGGCTGCTGATTAAGCGCTTAATCTCCGTGTCGCGCTGATTAGAACATGGAGACGGGACGATGGCGAGCATTTCGTTGCGCGGCGTTCAGAAGGCATACGGCGAAAATGCGCCGGTGATTCGCAACGTCGATCTGGAGATCGGCAGGAACGAGTTCTGTGTATTTCTCGGCCCTTCGGGCTGCGGCAAGTCCACGCTGCTGCGCATGATCGCGGGCCTGGAAGACGTGACCGACGGCGATATTTCGATCGGCGGCAAACTCGTGAACGACGTGCCCGCGGCACAACGCGGCGTGGCCATGGTGTTCCAGAGCTACGCGCTGTTCCCGCACATGACCGTGTACGAGAACATGGCGTTCGGCCTCAAGCTCGCGAAAACGTCGAAGGCCGAGATCGATCGCAAGGTGCGCGAAGCCGCGCGCATTCTTCAGCTCGAAGCACTGCTCGAGCGTCACCCCAAGGCGCTTTCGGGCGGCCAGCGGCAGCGCGTGGCGATTGGCCGCGCGATCGTGCGCGAGCCCGGCGTGTTCCTGTTCGACGAGCCGCTTTCCAATCTCGATGCCACGTTGCGCGGCCAGACGCGTATCGAAATCGCGCGCCTGCATCGCCAGTTCGAGCAGGCGAGCGTGGTGTATGTGACGCACGACCAGATCGAGGCGATGACGCTCGCCGACAAGATCGTCCTGCTGCATAGCGGTCAGGATACCGAACGATACGGCAGCATCGCCCAGGTGGGCGCGCCGCTCGAGCTTTATCACCGGCCTGCGAGCCGCTTCGTGGCGGGCTTCATCGGCTCGCCGCGCATGAATTTTTTGCCGGCGCGCGTGGTGGCCATCGAGGCGAACGGCGTGAGCATCACGCTCGATGAGAGCGGCGAAACGGTGCGGCTGCCGGTGCAGGGTGCGCAGCTCACCGTGGGCGCGCCGGTCACGTTCGGCGTACGTCCCGAGCATCTCGAACTGGTGGTGGATGGCGTTGCATCGCGCACCTCGCGCGATGCTCAGGATGCCTTGACGATTGCGCGTGCGATCACGCTGGTCGAGGAGCTTGGTGAGCACAGCTATGTGCACCTCGAACAGCCAGGCGGGGCAGTGCTCGTCGCCAAGGCGCCCGGCGATGCACGCCTTAAAAGCGGCGACACCGCGCAGTTCCGTGCGAACGCGAGCGCCTGCCATCTGTTCGCGGAAGACGGCTTTGCCGTTGCGCCGCTCGCCACCATCGATCAACCCGCATGAAAACAACAACCGAGGACACAGGGATGCGTCTTGGAGTCTGCTATTACCCGGAGCACTGGCCGGAGGCCATGTGGAAAGACGACGCCGCGCGCATGAAGGCGCTGGGTATCGCGCAGGTGCGTATCGCCGAGTTCGCGTGGAGCCGCATCGAGCCCACGCCAGGTGAATTCGACTGGGGCTGGCTCGATCGCGCGATCGACACGCTCGGCGCCGCAGGACTGCAGGTGGTGATGTGCACGCCCACGGCCACGCCGCCCAAGTGGCTGATCGACCAGCATCCGGACATTCTGCCCGTGGGCGCAGATGGACGCGTGCGCGGGTTCGGCTCGCGGCGGCACTACGATTTTTCATCGCCGGCGTATTACGAGGCTTCGCGGCGCATCTGCGAGGCGGTCGCCGCGCGTTATGGCCAGCATCCCGCCGTCGCCTACTGGCAAACCGATAACGAGTACGGCTGCCATCAAACGGTGGTGAGCTACTCGCCGGCCGCGGTGCAGCGCTTTCGCGAATGGCTCAAGGCGCGCTACGGCAGCATCGACGCGCTCAACACCGCCTGGGGCACCGTGTTCTGGAGCATGGAGTACCGCAGCTTCGACGAAATCGAAGCGCCCGTCGGCACGGTCACTGAGGCGCATCCGTCGCACCGGCTCGACTACCAGCGCTTCGCCTCCGATGAAGTGCAGCGCTACAACCGCATGCAGGTCGATATCCTGCGCGCGCATTCGCCGGGCCGGCCCATTGCGCACAACTTCATGCAGCTCTTCATGGAGTTCGATCACTACAAGGTCGCCGCCGATCTCGACGTCGCGACGTGGGACAGCTATCCGCTCGGCGCGCTCGACCAGCAGTGGTTCGCGCCCGACGTGAAGGCGCGCTATCTGCGCACCGGGCACCCGGACTTCGCCTCGTTCAATCACGACGTGTATCGCGGCATGTCGAAGCTGCCGTTCTGGGTCATGGAGCAGCAGCCCGGCCCCGTGAACTGGGCGCACTGGAACCCCGCGCCGCTGCCCGGCATGGTGCGTCTCTGGAGCTGGGAAGCGTTCGCGCACGGCGCAGGCTGTGTGTCGTATTTCCGCTGGCGCCAGGCGCCGTTCGCGCAGGAGCAGATGCACGCGGGCCTGAATACGCCCGACAACCGTCCCGACCTCGGCAGTGCGGAGGCGGCGCGCGTGGCCGAGGAAATCGAGGCCGTGCTCGCGGCGGCGAAGGGCGGCCGCGACTTCGACGTGAAAACGCCTGTTGCACTCGTGCTCGACTACGAGGCGAAGTGGCTCTTCGAGATTCATCCGCAGGGCGCGGATTTCCACTATCCGCGCTTTGCTGTGGAGTACTACTCGGCGCTGCGCGCGCTAGGCTTCGACGTGGATATCGTTTCGGTGCACGCGCCGCTCGACGGCTACCGGCTCGTGGTCGTGCCGCCGCTGCCCATCGTGCCAGACGACTTCGCGCAGCGCCTCGCGAATTCGGGCGCGCAGGTGGTGATCGGGCCGCGCACGGGCTCGAAAACCGCCGATCTGCAGATTCCCGCCAACCTGCCGCCGGGGCCGCTCGCGGCGCTGCTGCCGCTGCGCGTGTGGCGCGTGGAGTCGCTGCGGCCCAACATCAGCGAGCCGGTGCGCTTCGACATGGATGGCGCGCACGAAGGCCACGCGCGCCACTGGCGCGATCTGATCGAACTGGGCGCCGATACCGGCGAAAACGAATGGGCCGTGCCGGAAGTGCGCGCAACGTTCAGCGACGGCCATCCCGCCTATGTGAAGAGCGGCGCGGTCCACTACCTCGCGAGCCTGTTCGACGAGGTGAGCACGCAGGCGCTCTTTGCGCGCGTTGCGCGCGAAGCGGGCCTCACGCCGCAGCCGCTTGGCGACGCGATCCGCGTGAGCCGGCGCGGCGGCTTCACCTGGGTGTTCAACTACGGGCCGGGCACGCACACGCTTTCTGCGGATATTCCCGACGATGCATACGTGATCGGCTCGCGTACGATAGAGCCGCAGGGCGTGAGCGCCTACCGTTCGCAATAGACGCAAATAGACGTATTGCGCAGTTCCTGACGATGCAGCACCGACAACGACGTATAACCAAGGAGACACGCATGATCGGCAAGACCTTCAGACCACGTACCCTGCTCGTTGCTGCGACGCTGGCGGCGGGCGCGCTTGCAGGCACGTTCGCGAGCGCGGCACAGGCCGGCACGCTCGAAATGAACATTGCCTACAAGGGCGCAAGCCAGCGCGCCGTGTGGGAACAGGTGATCGACGAGTTCAAGAAAACGCACCCCGGCACGGACGTGAAGGTGTCGTTCGTCGACGAGGAAGCCTACAAGGTCCAGTTGCCGAACTGGCTCACGACCGCGCCGCCCGACATCGTGAACTGGCACGACGGCGAGCGCATGGCCTACTACGCGAAGCGTGGCCTTTTCGCGGATCTTTCGGACGACTGGAAGAAGAACAACTGGGACAGCATGTACGCCTCGACGAAGGAGGCTTCGTCGTACCAGGGCAAGCAGTACGCCGCGCCCACGGTGTATTACTCGTGGGGCATGTTCTATCGCAAGGACCTGTTCGACAAGGTGGGCATCAAGAGCGAGCCGAAAACGTGGAATGAGTTCCTCGACGCCTGCAAGAAGCTCAAGGCCGCGGGCATCGCGCCGATCGCCGTGGGCGGGCGCGACGCGTGGACGCTGGCGGGCTGGTTCGACTATCTGGACCTGCGCCTGAACGGCAATGCGTTCCACCAGAAGCTGATGGCCGGCGAAGTGCCGTACACCGACCCGCGCGTGAAGAAGGTCTACGTGACGTGGAAGCAACTGCTCGACGACGGCGACTTCATTCCCAATTCGCTCTCGTACGATCTCGATGCCGCGCAGCCGTTCCTGTTCCAGGGCAAGGCCGCGATGATGCTGATGGGCACGTTCATCACGGGCGGCTTCAGCCCGACGGTCAAGCAGCAGATGGGCTACTTCCAGTTCCCGATCATCGACCCGAACGTGCCGACCGCCGAAGACGGTCCGGTCGAATCGCTGCATATTCCGGGGAAGGCGAAGAACAAGGCCGATGCGCGTGCGTTCCTCGCATTCGCGGAGACGCCGGATGTCGGCGCGCAGCTTGCCAAGGGGCTGGGTTCGCTTTCGGCCAACAGCAAGTCACCGGAGCCCGAAGACCCGATTTCGAAGATCGGCTTCCAGATCCTCTCGAACACGAAGGGCGGCATTGCGCAGTTCTATGATCGCGACATGACGAAGGAAATGGCTGACGAAGGCATGAAGGGCATGCAGCAGTTCGTGTCCGATCCGACGAAGCTCGACTCGATTCTTGCGCAGCTCGAGCAGACGCGTCAGCGGATCTACAAGAAGTAAGGTGTTCGAAGTGAAGGCGGGCGGTGCGTCGGCGCTGCCCGCCGGGTAATCAAGTGGGGGTTTTGCCGTGAGACAGGCAGTGAGTCACACCGTTGCGCAACGCGTGGATGGCGCCGCGCCAGCCGGTGGCGAGAACGGCGGCATGCCGCACGCGAGCGGGCGGGGCATTCAGCCGCGCCGCCGCGCGTCGCCCACCGCGCGTCGCCAGCGCCGCGCCGCGTGCTTCTTTCTCGCGCCCGCGGTCATCATGTTCGCGGTGTACGTGATCTGGCCGATTCTCTCCACGCTGCGTCTCTCGCTCTACAACTGGGACGGCATGACCGAAGCGAGCTTCGTGGGGCTTGCGAATTACATCGAGCTGTTCCACTCGCCCACGTTCTACACGGCGCTCAAGAACAACGTGATCTGGCTGGTGCTGTTCCTGCTCGCGCCGCCCATGGGTCTCGCGATCGCGCTGTACCTGAACCAGGCCGTGGGCGGCATCCGCATCGTCAAGTCGCTGTTCTTCGCGCCGTTCGTGCTTTCGGGCGTGGTGGTGGGCCTCATCTACTCGTGGTTCTACGACCCCACGTTCGGCCTGCTCGCGCTCATGCTGGGCCGTGGCATTCCCGTGCTCGGCGACCCGAACTACGCGACGCCTGGCATCATCTTCGCGGCGCTCTGGCCGCAGACCGCGTACTGCATGATCCTCTACCTCACGGGCCTTACCACCCTCAACAGCGAGCAGATCGAGGCCGCGCGCATGGAAGGCGCGAAGGGCTGGACCATGCTCTGGCACGTGATCCTGCCGCAACTGCGGCCCGTCACGTTCATGGCCGTGGTGGTCACGGTCATCGGCGCGCTGCGCAGTTTCGACCTCATTTCCGTGATGACGGGCGGCGGGCCGTTCGAAAGCTCGACGGTGCTCGCGTACTACATGTACGACCAGGCGATCAAATACTACCGGCTCGGTTATTCCGCCGCGATCGCCGTCGTGCTGTTCGCGATCATGCTGCTCTATATCGTCTATCACCTGCGCCGCCTGCTGCGCAGCGAGCACTGAATCCGCTACGAGGAGCCCCACATGTTTCCGATTCCGGTCGACAAATGGAAGCCCGCGTCGCGCCGCCTGTACAAGCTCTCGCTGCCCGTGGCGCTCGTCATCTGGCTGCTGCCGCTCATTGCCGTTCTGGTCACTTCGGTGCGCTCCACCGAGGAACTGAGCGAAGGCAACTACTGGGGCTGGCCGAGGCACTTCGCGATGATCGAGAACTACCGCGACGCGCTCACGACTTCGCCGATGCTCCATTATTTCTGGAACAGCGTGCAGATCACGCTGCCCGCCGTGGCCGGGGCGATCGCGCTCGCGGCGCTGGCGGGCTATGCGCTGGCCATCTACCGCTTTCCGGGCAATTCGGCGCTGTTCGCGACCTTCGTTGCGGGCAACTTCGTGCCGATCCAGGTGCTGATGATTCCGGTGCGCGACCTCACGCTCAAGCTCGGGCTCTACAATACCGTTGGTGGCCTGATCCTGTTCCATCTTTCGTTTCAGACGGGTTTTTGCGCGCTTTTCCTGCGCAACTTCATCAAGCAGCTGCCATTCGAACTCGTGGAGGCCGCGCGCATCGAGGGTGCGAACGAATGGACCGTGTTCGTGCGCATCGTGCTGCCGCTCATTCGCCCGGCGCTCGCAGCACTCGCCATTCTCGTATTCACGTTCGTCTGGAACGACTACTTCTGGGCGCTGTGCCTGACCCAGGGCGACGACGCCGCGCCGATCACGGTGGGCGTCGCGGCCCTCAAGGGGCAATGGACGACGGCGTGGAATCTCGTTTCCGCAGGCTCGGTCTTGGCTGCCTTGCCTTCGGTGATGATGTTCTTCGCGATGCAAAAGCACTTCGTGGCGGGGCTCACGTTCGGCGCGACCAAGGGTTGAACGGTCGATGAAAGGCGGGGCGATTTGACTTCGGCGCGGCGCTACGGTCCAATTTCAGACGACCCGACGCAAGTCACGCCCGCAAGGAACGCCCCATGCAGCAAAACGAACCGGCCCCGCGGCCGACGCAGCCCGCATCGCCCACGCAACTCCCCGAAGCGCTCGTGCGCGAATTCGACGGCGACCACCTCGAAGCGCGCCTCGCCGATGCAGTTCGCCTTTCTACCGTCAGCGAGGACGGCTGGCCGCACGGCGCGCAACTGAGCGCGGGCGAGATCCTGGCCGTGAACGCCACCACGCTGCTCGTTGCAATCTGGCCGCAATCCAGTACCACAGCGAACCTCATGCGCGACGGGCGCCTCACGCTTTCGCTCGTGCATGACGGTGCGCTGCTGGAGATTCGCGCACGCTCGCACGCCGTGGCGCAGCGCCAAACGGCACTCGGACTGAGCGTATTTCGCGTGGAAATCGAATCCGTCACCGAGCATCGCGCGAAGTATGCCGAGGTGCTGAGCGGCGTGACGTTCCGGCTCTACGAGCCCGCGCTGGTGCTGGCGCGCTGGCGCGAGCAGATCGCGATGCTGCGTACATTCGCCTGAGTTTGCATGCAGCGCGCGGCGAAAGCTTCGTGATGTTGTCATTGTCGATGTGCTAGCGTGTCCAGCGGGGGCGCGCGCTTCACGCGACCTGGCGCAACGTCCAAACAAACGCTACCGGAACCACGATGCAAACCACGGTACTCACAGACTGGCAGCAGTTCATGGCGCTGACCACGCAGCTCGACGGCTGGGCGTTTCGCGGCCAGCAGAACGCGCAGTGGAACCTCGAAAGCTCGCTCACGCGCTACATGCGCGACTACGTGGGCGACCGGCTGCAATGGCGCCAGCGCGAGGAGCGCGCTATTCGCGTGTTTCGCCGCAAGGCACACAATTTTCTCGCGCATCCGGACCTGCTCAAGGACGACCTGCGCTGTCTCGCGCTCATGCAGCACCACGGCGCACCCACGCGGCTGCTCGATTTCACCAAGAGCCCGTTCGTCGCGGCCTTTTTCGCGCTCGAACGCGCCACCGGCGACTCGGCTGTCTACGCGCTGAACACGCCGGCGCTCTGGAACAGCCGCGCGCTGCCCAAGGCCAACCCCACGCTGACGCGCGACGTGATCGACCCGCGCGCGCACGACAACTTCGAGCGCTACTTCTTTAGCAACACGAACGAAATTCTCTGGTCGGGCGAGCCCACGGAGATGGACGACCGGCTCGTCGCGCAGTCGGGCACGTTCGTCGTGCCGGGCGTGATCGACAAGCCGTTGCAGGCCATTCTGGAAGGCTACGAGAGCCACGAGGAACTGCTGCACAAGATCGTGCTGCCCGAACGCATCCGCATGGACGCGATGAAGTGGCTCTACCGTATGAACATCACGAATGCGTCGCTGTTTCCAGGCCTCGACGGTCTCGCGCGCTCCATCGCGGTGGAACTGGAGATCGTGTGGTCGGGCATGATCGTGCCGGTTGCGGGCGCGGCGAATTGAATCGTCCCGGGCCCGCAGCGGCCACATTTACGGCGTTTCGGGCCGCGGCAGATTGAGGCCGGGCGCGAGCCGCGTGGCCTTGAATTCCGTTACTTCGTAGGTGGCGACGCCCTGTTGCGCGAACGGATCGGCGGCGAGCAGCGCATCGAGCCGCTCACGCGGCATATGCGAGGCGATGATCACGCCACCGTCGCGCGGCATTTTCGGGCCGGCGGCAATGAAATTGCCGGTTTCGAACTGTGCGTCGAGGTACGCGCGATGCGCGGGAAGGGCGTCGTCGATGCGTTCGAGCGAAGCGATATAGGTCAGCGAAACGATGTACATGGGTGGCCGATAGAAAACGGGTGAAAGCGCCTATGTTAGCGTGCGAGACCGCCTAGTGCCGCGTGCTGTAGCAGCATGATCGTCTTGCCGTCCACGATCTCGCCGCGCTCGATCATCCTTAGCGCCTCGCCAAGCGGCACTTCGACCACTTCCAGATCCTCGCCTTCTTCTTCGACACCGCCGCCCGCGCCCGGCCGCTCGGCGGGGTCGTATTCGCCCAGGTAGAAGTAGAGCTTCTCGGTCACGGAGCCTGGGCTCATGTACGCCTCGAACACCTTGCGCAGGTTGCGCACGCGGTAGCCCGTCTCTTCCTCGACTTCGGCGCGAATGCGCTCGTCGGGCGCGGCGTCGTCGAGCAGGCCGCCCGGCGCCTCGATCATCATGCCGTCGTGTCCGTTGACGAACGTCGGCATGCGAAATTGCCGCGTGAGCACGACGTTGCCGCTTCGCGGGTCGTGCAGCAGGATGGTCGCGCCGTTGCCGCGATCGTAGGTTTCCCGGCTCTGGCGCTGCCACGTGCCGTTGCTGCGCAGGAAGTCGAAGGTCACCTTGCGGAGCACATACCAGTCGTCGGACAGCACGGTGGTTTCGATCATTCGCACGCGGTCTTTCGTTGCAGTCATCTCGTTCCCCTCGGTCCTTGGTCAGCAATCGCCATTCATGGTATCGTGCAGTTTCGTGCAAAATCAAGAAAATTCGTGCAATCCCGTGTAACCCGGCTGGTGCCCTTTACATGCTCACAGATCAACGAAAGAAAGCGATACTCGCGGCGCTCAAGCGCGACGGCCAGGTGCTCGCAGGCGAATTGAGCGCGCAATTCGGCGTTTCCGAGGACACAGTGCGGCGCGATCTGCGCGAACTGGCGGCCGAAGGCCTCTTGCAGCGCGTGCATGGCGGCGCGCTGCCGGCTTCGCCGGCGGTGGCGCCCATTGCCGAGCGGCGCGGCATGGAAGTGGCGGCCAAGCGGCGCATTGCGCAAAAGGCCGCGGACATGATCGCGCCGGGGCAGGTGGCGATCGTCGATGGCGGGACGACCTCGGCGCTTCTGGTCGAGTGCCTGCCGCGCGATCTGCAGGCAACCATCGTCACGCATAGCCCCGGCGTCGCGGTGGCGCTCGCAGAGCATCCCGCCATCGAGGTCGTGCTGATCGGCGGCAAGCTCTACAAGCATTCGGTGGTCACCGTGGGCGCGGCGGCCGTGGAGGCGATTGCACACATTCACGCAGACCTTTACTTCATGGGCGTGACGGGCGTTCACGTGCAAGCCGGGCTGAGCACCGGCGATTTCGAGGAATCCTACGTAAAGCGCGCGCTGGCCGCGCGCGCGGCTGAAACGGTGGTGTTGGCGTCGGCCGCGAAGCTCAACGCCGCATCGCCGTACTGCATCGGTCCGATCGGCATGGCGCAGACCATCGTCGTCGAGCGTTCGACGGATGCGAAGCTGGTCGAGCCGATCGAGGCGGCCGGCGTGACGGTGGTGCGCGCTTGATTGCGTGAGCGAGCCGTCACGCTACGCGTGTAGCACGAGCTTCTGCACGCGCCAGTTCAGCAGTTCGGCGACGAACAGCACGTTCTTCGCGGGACACGCCATTTGGTGGATCCAGCCGAACTGTTTCAACTGTTTGCCCGATTCGCCCAATACGCCGAGCAACTGCCCGTCGAGCGTCAACTTGTAGATGCGCCCAGGGTAAGCGTCGGAGCTGTAGAGCACCTGATCCGGCCCGGGTGAGATGCAGATTGCCCACGGCGAGCCCGGCGCGAGCGTGCCCGCGGCGATCGTCGCTTCATCCGGCACGTTGCCGATGGCCGGTCGCGCGCCGGGCGGCACGGGAACATCGATCGTGAATTGCCGCAGGAACTTGCCATCCGTGTCGAACACCTGAATCCGCCGGTTGCTTCGGTCTGCGACATAAATGCGGTCCTGCGCGTCGACCGCAATGCTGTGCGGCGTATGGAACTGTCCGGGCCCGGTGCCGCGATCGCCCCATGACTTGAGCCAGTTGCCGTCCTTGTCGACCTTCGCCACACGAGAGTTGATATAGCCGTCGCTGATGTACGTGTTGCCGGCGGCGTCCCAGGCGACGTCGGTGACCTGACGAAAGCGTCCGGGCTCGGCGGGCAAGGGCGGGTTCGGATGCTTGAGCGGCGCCGTTTCTTCGTCCGCCGCTTCCTGCTTGCGGCCGAACACCATCGCGACGCGCCCTTCCGGCGTGAATTTGATCACCATGTCCGAGCCCTTGTCCGTCACCCAGATGTTGTCCTGGCGGTCGATCTTCACGGTGTGGGCAAACGACCACGCGTACAGGTTATGGCCGATCTCCCTGACAAACTGTCCATTAGCCGAGAATTCCAGCAATTGCGCGGCGGCGGCGCCATAAGCAGGCCCCGTGGTATTGCCGCGCGACAGCACGAAGATATGTCCGTGCGAATTCACTGCGACGCCGGAGCATTCTCCGAAATACATGTCCACCGGAAGCCGCACCGGGTTGGGAATGGAGTCGTAAGCGATGGACGGAACCGTTTGCGTCTGGCCGAAAGCCGGCGCGGTGGCCAGGGCGGCGGTTGCCGCGAGGAACTGGCGACGCGTGAATGCACCCTGTAAAAGGCCGCCGCAGCATGGGCAGCCTGTGGAATGAAGCGGGCTCATCGAACCTTCCTCCTCTTGCTCGAAGACGGCGGCGAGCGTTGTGCATTGCAACCCTTGCGGCGCATCGAACGGTCGCCCGTCTTGCGCGTAGCAAGGCGCATTCCCCCTACTCGTTATCCCTTGCGCCGCCTACCCTAAAGAATTTGCGCGCGCAACCGATAGCGCAGTAGTCGAGTGGAGGATACCGATCCCGTAGTCATTTCGCATACCAAGGTGGCCCATGAGCCCAACGCCGAATTCCCTGCCTCATTCCACGTTCGATACCAGCGTCCTGCCGCGCGATCAGCAATTTTCCGCGTGGCGCGAGGCGGTGAGCGTCATCTTCGACACCCAGACCGCCGATTCGCGCGACGCGGGATTCGGCACCAGCGTGACCGGCTATCTGTTCGGCGACGTGGTGCTGGGTTCGATCCGCACCGGCGCGCAGCGCTACGACCGCTCGAATGCGAAGATCGGACGCGACGGCCACGATCAATATGTTCTGCAGTTCTATCTAGGCGGCCATTGCCGCGCGCGCGACGGCGGCCCGGAAGTGTGCACGCAACCGGGCGACATGTTCATCGTGGACGCGGCCCAGCCGCTCGCGACCGAAACCACGCAAAGCGAGTTTCTGAATCTGGCGGTGCCGCGGCGCTTGCTCGCCCCTTTGCTGACTGCGCCCGACCAGCAGAGCATGCGCGTGATTCGCGGCGCCGATCCGACGGTCGCACTGTTGCGCGAGCATCTGGCTGCGCTCTATCGGCACGCCCCACAGATGACCATCGCCAACGCCCAGGCCGTGATGCCCGCAACGCTGCAGCTCGCGGCCAGCGCGCTCAACGCGAGCGTGAGTCCGGAGCACATGCCGGCCGTTCAGCAATGCGCGTTCGTGTCGATATGCCGCTATGTGGAGAAGCGCCTGAACGATCCGCAACTGAACGCGGAGTGGGTTGCGCGTGCATTCGACATGTCGCGCGCCACGCTGTACCGCCTTTTCGAGCAGGAGGGCGGCTTCGCGACGTATGTGCGCGAGCGCCGCTTGCGGCGCTGTCGCGAGATGCTCGCCGACCCGGCGCGACGCAGCATGTCGATTGCCGACATTGCCGCCGCGCACGGATTCACCGACGCCGCGAACTTCACACGCGCCTTTCGCCGCTCGATCGGCCTCTCGCCGCGTGCGGTGCGCATGCTGGCGCTCAGTGGCGATACCGAAGTGGCGAAAGAGGCGAGCGCGGACGACTGGCGCTACTGGATGGCTTTGATGCGTTGAGCATGAATCGCACGGATCACGCAAGCCGCGTGTGAGACAAAACAACAAGTATTTGAGACATAACGACAGATTTGGCCCCAGACAGTACCGATTCATTGCCGCGTCATGCGCCGCCTGCAAAGATGCAGACGCCTGCGAGATCCAGGCAAACGGGGGAAACATGAAAAAGGCCCAGAAAAGGCCGCGACAAGGCGGCCTGTACTACTACGAAGCGGCGTATTCACTCGAACTCGCGCGCGGCGCGTCGCATATTTCCAGCATGCTTTCGACGGCGACACAGGAAGGCGCCGTGCGTGAAGTGATGCACGAATTCATTGCGACGCACGGCAGGGCCGAGCTGGACGTGTTTAGCTGGCTGCTGGCCGAGCGGCTGGAGAAGCGCGGCTGCGTGGCGGCCGCCATGAAAGCCCGGGACTTCGACGCGTCCCGCCGCATGCCGGAGCTGGCCTGCGCAAGCTGAGCCGCAAACGGCTCGACACACCAATGCGCCTGTATGGGCAAGTGAAAGGTCAAACTAAAGATTTCGTAATACCTGACGATAAAGCGATGGAGCAGTTGGCCGCGCCGGCATGCTGGCGTGCGGCGCCTTTTTGCGAATGGCCCGGCGAACCGCCTGGCGAACAACAAGAACGCATTGAGCCATGACCACGCTATCGTCCCTGAATGCCGCCACGACCCTCGCGCTCACGCCGCTCGTGAGCAGCGTGAATCCCACCGCCGAGGCCGGCGCCGACGTGTCCCGTCTCGCGGCGCTCTCGCCCTCGACCATCGTCACGATTCCTTCGGCAGATGGCATTGCCGTGCTGCAGACCTACACGCCCGAAGGCACGCTCACCTGCACGGCGCCGGTGTTGAGCTGGGCGAGCGACACCAGCGACACCGTTTCGCTCAGGATGATGGGCAACTACGCCGCGCAGACGATGGCGGGCCATTTCACCGGGCTTGGCAGCGCGCTGCTCGATCGGTTCAAAACGACGGGCAGCGACTATGCGCAGTCCGTGAGCGTTTCGTCCGCAAGCGGCCTTGCGCCAGTGGGACAAGGATCAAATGGCGCAGTGGGTCAGATCGGCCTGACGATTCGAACGAAGAGCGGCGTGACGGTCGAAATCGAACTGGGCAGCGAAGACGGCGGCCTCTCGGTGAGCATCAAGAGCAGCGGCGCGCTTAGCGAGAGCGAGCGCAGCGCGCTGGCGAAACTCTCGGACGGGTTCCAGCAGGCCATCGACGGCCTGAGCGCAGTGCCGCCCAAACTCGATTTGAACGGCCTCGCGCAGTTCGACACGTCGGCGCTCGCCTCGGTGAATTTCCATTACAGCGTGACGGGCGACGGCAACGCCAATATTTCGGCCAGCTATTCGCAGGACAGCTCGGCGCGAAGCCTGAGCGTGACGAGCGCCACCGGCACGATGAACGTCAAGGTGGACACAAGTCATTCCGCGCTCTGGGGAACGGGCGCGCAGCGCGCGGCTTCGATAGCGAGCTATCTGCAGCAGTTCGACCATGCGAATTCGCGCGGACACGGCAATGCCGCGCTGATGTCGATGTTCGAAGATGGCTTTACGCAAATGAACGAGGACTATGGCACGCCTTCAGGCGAGACATTGCCGGGCGCCGCGTACTCGCCGACGCTGCAGCAGTCGGATCAGGCGATGCTCACGGGGCTCGCAGACTTCAGCGCGTCGATCACGGACACGAGCACGTCGCCCAATCCGATGCGCCCCGGTGAAGTCGATTCATTCTCGTATCAGGTTGCACAGAGCACGCAGCTCGAAGGCACGGCGCGCGAGGGCAAGATCTCGCAGACCCAGCAATCCCATTTGAGCGCGAGCTACCATCAGGCGCTGCAGGGTGGGGGTGCGCCTGTCCTCACATCGTCGAGAGATTCGCAGAACTACGATTACGTGCGGATCGACGATAGCGCCGAGAGCACGGTGCAAATGGCGACGGCGCGCGGCGTGCTGCTGAATGCCACGCTGAGTCAGTCGTCCGCGCAGAATACGCGTGATTCGAAGTACGAACGAGGTTTGCTCGTCTCCGACGTGAACACGCCGGAAAATACCTCGCGCTCGACGGACCTGCTTTCGATGCTCGAACCGCTGATCGACAAAGGCGACGCCACGCGCGACACCCCCGCGTGGCAGCAAGCGCTCTCAAAGATCCACGCAATGATCTTGCTGAACAACGCATAGCATCGAGGCGGCCGGTTCGCCGGCAACGCCTCGATCGATCGCCCCTGCGCTGCGCTCAGCGCGCGAGCCTGAACGCCCCAACGGCGTCGCGCAGCGAGTCGGCCTGCTCGCTGAGCGCCATGGCGGCCGCGGCCGCTTCTTCCACGAGCGCGGCGTTCTGCTGCGAGACCTGGTCCATCTGCGAGACCGCGAGATTCACTTGCTCGATGCCGTCGCGCTGCTCTTCGGACGCATTCGCGATCTCGTGCATGATGGTCGTCACGCGGCCAATGGACTCGCCGATCTCGTTCATCGTCTCGCCGGCCGAGCGCACATACTCCGAGCCCGACGAAACGTGCTCGACCGATTCGGCAATCAGCGTCTTGATCTCTTTGGCGGCCGCCGCCGAACGCTGCGCAAGCGAGCGCACCTCGCTCGCGACCACGGCGAAACCGCGGCCCTGTTCGCCGGCGCGCGCGGCTTCCACCGCCGCATTGAGCGCGAGGATATTGGTCTGGAAAGCAATGCCTTCGATGATGCCGGTGATATCGGCGATCTTCTGCGAGCTGCCGTCGATGCGCTCCATCGTCTGCACCGCGTTGCTCACCACTTGCGAGCCGCGATCGGCGACTTCCTGCGCGCTGTTGGCGAGCGTCTGCGCCGTGCGCGCGTTTTCGGCGTTCTGCTTGACCGTGGCGGTGAGCTGCTCCATGCTCGCGGCCGTTTCCTCAAGCGAGGCTGCCTGCTCTTCTGTGCGCTGCGACAGGTCGTCGTTGCCGGCGGCGATTTGCCGCGTCGCCGTGGAAATGGACTCGGAGCTGTGGCTGACTTTGCGCACCGTCTGGGAGAGCGCGTCCTGCATGGCCCTGAGGCTCGTCACGAGGCGGCCCATTTCGTCGGTGGAACGCGTTTCGAGGTTGGCGGTCAAGTCGCCGTCCGCGATGCGCTGGAGCGCGCCCTGCACGTTCTCGAGCGGTGCGGCGATCGCGCGGTGCAGTCCCGCGGCGCATACGCCCGCCACTGCGAGGCCGAAGACGATCAGCGCGATGCTGCCGGCCCGCAGCCATGAATAGCGGTCCTGCGCGCGGTCGAACGCCTGTTCGCCATGCGCCTTCTGCCATGCCTCGAGCGCGGTCGAAGCCTTGGTGAGCGCGACCGAGAGCGGCGGAATCTGCTTCATCGCGATGTCGTCCTGAGCCTGGCGGTCGCCTTGCTTGATCGCGGCCATGAGCGGCTGGATGCCTTGCTCCAGCATGCCGGTGAGGGCGGCCTGAACGCCGTCGGCGAGCGCCTGTTCTTCGGGCGCGTGCGGCAGGGAGCGGTAGACCTCCCAGGCCTTGTTCGAAGTGGCGAGATAGTTCTGCGCCTTGTCGAGCAGCGGCTGGACGTCGGGTGCGTCGGGGTGCAGGAGGATGCGGTCGAGCGTCGTACGCGCGATGGTCAGATTCAGGTTCGTCTTGCCGATGTTGATGGCGGCGACCAACTGGTTCGAGTAGGCATAGCCGAGCGCCGTATTGGTGCGCGACATGCCCGCGAGGCCGGAAACGCCGGCTGCCACGATCAGCAAGGCCAGCACTCCGACCGCGATGCGCAGACGGACAGAGATAGAGAGTCGTGCAAACACGAAGAGGGCTCCAGAACGCGAGGGGCAACGTAGCAGAAAAACGATCGTGCTTTGCGCGTGAGACGGCAAAGCACTGAACATGTTTACGGCGCTGGGCGAGGGAACTGAAGGTCGGCGCGGGAACCGTTGCGCAATGGTGGTTTTCCCCAGTCAATCGGGAAAAATTGCGCGCGCCTCAGCGCGCCACGGACTTGAAGAGGCGGTTCTTGTCGAGTGTCGCCGCGTCGGGCGTTTTGGCGTTTTCTTCCGCGCTTGTGGGGGCGCCGGCGTCTTCGAGCGCGGGCCCGGTGTAGCGGCCGCGCGGGCGGATCACCTTGCCCACCCTGAGCTGCTCGATGCAATGCGCGAGCAGCCCCACGCAGCGCGCCGTGGCGAACAGCGCGAACGACGCGTCGCGCGGCAGCTTCAGCTGCGCGGCGAGGGTGGCGAGCGCCACGTCGATATTGGGCTTGAGGCCCGTGAGCGCCACGACCTTCTCGATGAAGGAGGCGAGTTCCGCGGGCGGGTCCAGCACTTCCAGCAGGGCGTCCGCGCGCGGGTCGCCGTCAGGGTAGAGATGGTGCCCGAATCCGGGAATGGGAATGGCCGACTGCAAATGATGGGCGACGACAGGCTCCGCGCCGAGCCGGCCCACGTCGTCGAATACCGCGCGCACGCGGCCCGAGGCGTCGCCGTGCAACGGGCCGGAGAGCGTGGCGAGGCCCGTGAGCAGACAGCCCGGCAGCGAGGCACCGGTGGACGCCGTGATGCGCGCGGCGAACGCCGAGCTGGTGATCTCGTGATCGGCCACGAGCACCATGGCGCGGCGGATCAACTCCGCGCCCTCGCGGCCCTGGCCCCAGCCCAGCGCGAGGCGCTCGTGAAGCGGCGGTGGGGTGGGGTTTGCCGATGGCTCGCTACGCGCGCCGAACGCATGGGCGATGATCGCCACGAGCCGGCCCGCCTCGACGTGCAAGGCCGTGTCGGTGCGCCCAAGCGTCGAGTGGCCGCGCGCCGCGATGGCCGCAAGCGAGGTGAACGCGCATTCCCGGCCGCGCTCGTCGCCGTGCAGGCGCACATCGGCGGCTTCGAACGTCACGTCCGCGCGCGCGTTCCAGAGGAGAGTGGCCACGTCTTCGAGCGTGGCCGACTGCGCCATGGCGATGCTGTCGCGTCCCCGGTAATAGGGGCGGCCCTTCGAGAAGGTGGTGATGCTGCTGTAGATGCACGGCTCCGCGCCGAAGATCGTGCCCGCGGCGAGCGCCTCGCGCTTGCGGCCCACCTGTTTCTTGCGGCACAGGCTGGCGACGTCTTCGGCGCGGTAGAGGCTCTTGCGCGGGTCGTGCGGATCGGGCATGACCGCGATATTGCCGCGGCTTGCGTAGGCATAGACGGTCTGCGCCTGCACGCCGAGTTGTCGGGCGGCTTCAGTCAAGGTGATCCAGTTCGGCATGGCAGACGGGGCAGTGCGAATATCCAGCGGCAATATTGAAGGCTTTTCAGCGAAATGTCATCCCGGCGAGCGCGCGCACGAAGCAGGCGCGCCCGCGAGCGAGTGTCAGAGTTCGATGCGCGAGAGCTTGCCGAGCAGCAGCGAATACGAGAGCGTGCCAAGCAGACAGATTGCACCCATGAGATTGAGCGCCCAGTAGAAGTGCCCGGTGTGCTGCGTGATATAGCCGATCATGAGCGGCGTGGTGACGCCCGCGATATTGGCGGCAAGACTCGTGATACTGCTCGTGAGGCCGACATACTGACGCGGCGCGATTTCGGAAACGGCGGCCCACGACATGGAGCCGATGCCCTGCGCGAAGAAGGCCACGGTGAGAATGGCGATCACGACTTCGTTCGACTCGACGAAATTCACGAGCACGATCGAGGCGCCGAGCATCGTGCCGATGATGAGCGGGGCCTTGCGCGCCGCCGAGATCGACACGCCGCGCCGGATAAAGAAGTCAGAGAGAAAGCCCGCCGAGAGAATGCCTATCGTCGCGCCGATGAAGGGCATGGCCTGGAAAATGCCCACCTTGATCATCGACATGTGGCGCGCTTCGATCAGGTAAGTCATGAACCACGTCGTAAAGAACACGAGCAGCGTGTTGTTGCAGAACTTGCCGAGGCAGATGGCGAGAATCTGGCGATAGCTGAGCAGCTTGAGCGCCATGCGCCAGTCGAACTTCTCGCGCGGCTTGCGTGCAGCAGGCGTTGCGCCCTCGTTGATGTATTGCAGCTCAGCGGCGTTGACCGAGCCATGCTTGTGCGGATCGCGATACATGCGATACCAGACCATGCTGAAGAGAATGCCGAAGCCGCCCGTCACGAAGAACACGGTGCGCCAGCCATAGGCCGAAGAAATCCACAGCAGCAGGCCGGTGAAGAGGGGCGTGCCGATGTATTGCCCCATCACGTACACGCTCGTCGCGAAGCCGCGTTCCTGCACGGGAAACCACAGCGTGACGGCGCGCGTGTTCGAGGGAAAGGCCGGTGCTTCGAGCGCGCCCATGGTGAGGCGCGAGCCAAGCAGCATGTGATAGCCGCTCGCGAGGCCCTGCGTAAGCGTGGCGATCGACCAGCCGACAAGCGAGAGCGCATAGGCCAGGCGCGAGCCGAGCACGTCGGTGAGAATGCCGCCCGGCAGGAGCGCGATCGAATAGGCGAGGCCGAACGCTGCGAACAGCTCGCCCATCTGCATCTTGTTGAGCGCGAGGTCTTTCGAAAGCCCAGGCGCGACGATCCCCAATGCCGAGCGGTCGACGAAGTTGAGCACGGTCGCCACGAGCAGCATCGAGAGCACGAAGTACCGGACCCTCGTGCGCTTTGCACTTTGCGCACTTTCCGCGCTTTGCTCATAAGCCTGGCTTTGCGCGGGCAAGGCTTGTTCCTCTACGACTTTCATCGGTGTCTCCAATATCAGTTCTGACGCCTGCTTTTTTATGTTGGGCGTTCAATACGGGCGCAGCGTTGTGCTACCGGTTATCCGCGGCCGACAAACGGCATGGCGCTCGCCATGATGGTCATGTTGAGCACATTGGCTTCGAGCGGCAGGCTCGCCATGTGCACGACCGCGTTCGCGACGTGCGTCACGTCCATGCGGGCTTCGGGCGCGAGGCGTCCGTCGGCCTGCAGCACACCCTTGTTCATGCGCTCGGTGAGCGGCGTAGCCGCATTGCCGATATCGATCTGGCTGCACGCGATGTTGTATGCGCGGCCATCCAGCGCGATCGATTTTGTGATGCCCGTCACAGCGTGCTTCGTGGCCGAGTAGGCGATGGTGTGCGGGCGCGGCGAATGCGCGGAGATAGAGCCGTTGTTGATGATGCGTCCGCCTTGCGGTGACTGCGCTTTCATGAGCCGGTACGCGGCGCGCGCGCACAGAAACACGCCGGTGAGATTGGTTGCGACGACATCGTTCCAGAAGTCGACCTCGTAGTCTTCCAGCGGCACGGCGCCCGCATTGCGACCCGCGTTGTTGAACAGCACGTCGAGGCGGCCGAAGGTCTGCACGATTTGCGCGAACGCGTGTTCGACCGATGCCGCATCGGCCACGTCTGCGGAAAACGCGTGCGCTTCTCCACCCGCATTGCCGATGACTTCCTTCGTCTCCAGCAGCGGCTCGATCCGGCGGCCGATCAGCGCAACCGCGAATCCGGCATTGGCGAGCGCCACGGCGGTGGCGCGGCCGATGCCGGAGCCAGCGCCCGTTACGGCGGCGAACTTCTTCGATGCAGTCATTGCGCGTCCTCTTCCCGATTCCATTGCACATGGGAAAAGAATTGCATTCGTGTAAGGCGCACAGCAATCTTGATTCGTTGAATCAACATCCGGGCCCCTGATAACTGGGCGCCGGATCAGGGTTTTCCTGATGCGTGGGAAGTGCAGAGCGGCGTGTGCACATGCGTTGAAGCGAATACAGGGACACAGCGTTCGCCAGGACTTGATTCACCGAATCAACATTGACCGGCCGGCAGACGCTTTCGTAGTCTCTCGACGTCTGTCCATACTCAAAGGGAAAAACACCATGCCGGAAAATCAACGCACGAAGCTCCTGATTGCGCGAAAGGTGCCTGCCGCAGTGGCGAAACGCGCCGTGGCCGAGTTCCATGCCTTCGTGACCGACGCCGATATGGACGCGTGGTCCGTGGTCGACTTCTGCAAGCAGCATGCAGTGCCGGCGGTGCTCATCGGCAAGAAGTCGGGCTTGCAGGTGGAACACATCGCCGCGCTGCCTGAGTCGGTGAGGATCATCGCCAATGCGAGCGCGGGCGTCGATCACCTCGACGTGGCCGCTGCGCGCGAACGCGGCATCGTCGTCACGAACGCGCCCGACGCGTTGACCGAATGCACGGCCGACTTCACCATGCTGCTCGTGCTGGCGGCCTGCCGGCGTGCATCGGAGTACGAAAGAATCATGCGCAGCGGCTGGGGCAAATCGTTCGGCATGACCGACATGCTCGGCACGCGCGTGAACGGCAAGTCGCTGGGTATCGTGGGGTTTGGCCGCATCGGCCGGGCGGTGGCGAAGCGCGCGCTCGGCTTCGGCATGCGCGTGATCTACACCGACATCAACCGTGCCGCGCCCGCCGTGGAGAACGGCGCGACGTACTACGCGAGCTTCGGCGAGATGCTGCCGCACTGCGAAGTGCTCACGCTGCATGTGCCGGGCGGCGGCGCGCCGCTGATGACGAGAAAAGAATTCGAGCGTCTGCCGAAAGGCGCGGTGTTCATCAACGCCGCGCGCGGCGGCCTCGTGGATGAAGATGCGCTTTACGATGCCTTGACCTCGGGGCATCTGTTCGGCGCGGGCCTAGACGTGTATCGCAACGAGCCCAATGTCGACCAGCGCTTCGCCAGCCTCGACAACGTCTTTCTCTCGCCGCACATGGCGAGCGCCACGGTGGAAACGCGCGACCAGATGGGCTTTACGGCGCTCGATAACGTGGCCGCCGTGCTGGACGGCCGGCCCGCGTTGAATCGCGTTTGATGCGGGTGGGCGCGGTTCGCTTTAGCTGCGCCCCGAATGCCTGAGGCGCTTGAGCACGAGCACGCAGAGCGCCGGAAGGTGCACGACGCCCATGCCGCATGCGATCACCGCCCACGGCGGCGCGACCGTGCCGGACATCATCGCGCCGATCACGCCGAAGCACAGGCCAGCCAGCAACAGCGTGGTGTGCGCGAGGAGGCGCTTCGGGCCGCGCTCGGTGAAGTGCGGAATGTTCGCGTGGACATACACGACGATCAGCAGGGCGACGGTGGCAACAGCGGGGAACAGCATGTTCGAATCCTCGATTTCAACAGCGATGACGGTAAGGTCTTCGACTGTAGTGGAGGATTGCCGTTGCGTCGATGGCTAGATGGAATCGGGATGGGTTAGCACCAAACCACGCTGTCGTATGCCACCGTACGGCGATATACGTTCTTGCCGCGCCAGCTGGAAAACTCCATATACGCGCATTCCAGCACCAGAATCCAGTTCGTGACCCGCATCGCCGCCCCCAAGGTGTTCCCAGTTGTTCGTTCGACTGCGAGACCAGTCTATGACCGGGGAGCGGCGGACAATGCGGCGAGCAAGGCGCGATATCGCGTCCAGTTCGCCGCATTGCTGAATCATGCGTGCGGCGCGAGCGGCATGAGCACGAAGTCGAACGTGGAGTGCCAGGGCGTGGCGCTGTCGGCCACACGCTCGTACGGCGCGACGAGCGATGCTTTCACGCCGAACACGGCGTCCGACTGCAGGTAGGGATCGTCGCCCACGAAGGTATGCGTGACCACCTTCTGGAAGCCCGGCGCGGTGATGAGGAAATGCATGTGCGCGGGCCGGTACGGGTGGCGGCCGAGGTTTGCGAGCATCTTGCCCACCGGGCCGTCGTGCGGGATCGGGTACGAGACCGGCTTGATGCCGACGAAGCGATAGGCGCCGTCCGCGCCGGTCGTGAAGATGCCGCGGTTGTTCCACCTGGGCTGCACGCCGGGCTGCTGCACGTCGTAGTAGCCGTCGGCGTTGTCGGACCACACGTCGATGCGCGCGCCCTCCACCGGGCGGCCTTCGAGATCGAGCACGCGGCCTTCGAACAGGCAGCGCTCGCCTTTGCCGTCGGCGGTGATGCACGCGCCCATCTCGCGCTCGGGCGCGCCGGCCACGTGGAACGGGCCGAACACGGTGTTTTCGGTGGCGTCACCCGGGCGGCGGTTGTTGATCGCGTCCACGAGCATGGAAAACCCTAGCGTGTCCGAGAGCAGGATGAACTCCTGGCGCTCGGCGCTGCAGAGCTGGCCTGCCGTGGTGAGGAAGTCGATGGCGCTTTCCCATTCCGGCTGCGTGAGCTGCACTTCTTTCGCGAATGCGTGCAGATGACGCACGAGCGCGCTCATCACTTCGCGCAGACGCTCGTCGGCGTCTCCGCCGATACGCGCATTGACGGCCTCGGCGGAGGCGGCTTCGCTGAAGAACTGGGTCATGGTTCGGGGTTACCTGTAGGGTTGCCGCGTGAGCGCGGTGACGTAGAGGCCGGGCCGTAACAACGCGTATTGTGCGCCTGTCGCCATCGGGACCCAAAATCTGGTCCAATGGGCCGATTCGATTCGCTGTTCCCATCCGCCATGCTGAAAAACCTCTGGTACGTCGTCGCTGCCGCCGCGGACCTGCGCGAGCAGTTGCTGCCGGTCACGCTGCTCGGCCACCGTTTCGTCGCGTTTCGCGACGCTCAGGGCCGCGCGCAACTCCTCTCCGATATCTGCGTGCATCGCGGCGCCTCGCTCGCGGCCGGGCGCCGCGTGAACGGCGAGGTGCAGTGCCCGTACCATGGCTGGCGCTATGGCGGCGACGGCGTTTGCACCCACATCCCCGCGCAGCCACAGGCGCGCATTCCGGCGCGGGCGCGCGTGGACGGCTACCCCGTGGTGGAGCGTCACGGCTGGATCTGGGCGTTCGTGGGCGACCTGCCGGAAGCCGAGCAGCCGCCGCTGCCCGATCTCGCCTGGGCCGACGATCCGGGTGTGCGAGTCGTGCACGGCACTTACGCGTGGGAGGCGAACTGGGAGCGGGTGATCGAGAACGGACTGGATTTCGCGCATGCGCCGTTCGTGCACGGGAGTTCGTTCGGCGCGCCCGACCGCCCCGAAATCGACGCGGTCAACGTGAACGCCGACGCCTGGAGCGGCCACGCGCGGCTCGTGATGCGGAGGCCGGTGCGCAAGGGCTGGCTGCGCCGCACACCCACGGGCGACCATGTCGACGTGGTCACGCAAACGGGCTTTCACCTGAGCGGCCCGTGCGCGACGCTCGAACTCACGCTGGCCAACGGCTGGCGCATTCATATCGCGTCGGCGCATGTGCCGGTGGACGCGGGGCGCACGCAGACGTTCTGGATGATGGGCCGCAGTTTCCTGCGCAATCCGCTGTTCGACGGACGTTTTCGCGCGCGCAATCTGCGCATTTTCGAGGAAGACCACGCCGTGCTTCGGCGCATCCGGCCGGTTCGCGTGCCGGAGAGTTGGCAGAACGAGGTGTCGGTGAAGTCGGATGCCTTGCAGATCGCGTTCAGGCAGCGCGTGCGGGCGCTGGCGGAGAGCGGTTGGAGCGTGCCGGAGGTGTCGCAGGCGAGCCGCGTGGCCACGGTGATCGCCTGCCCGATGCGGCGCACGGTGAACACATGGGCGCTGGAGGCGGCCGAGGCCCCCGAGGCACCGTCAATCGCGGCGAACGCCGGGACCACGCCGCCGTGAACTCCGGTATGCCCGCGGCGCGAGTTGCGGCTCCGAACGCCCGTTTACCCGCTCGGAGCCGTCTGCTGGACGACTAAGCTCAGTGACGCGGCGTCACCGGTTCGACCGCCGCCCAGTACGGCTCAGCGCCGTAGTACGCGTGCAGCGTGCTGCCCCAGCTCGCGTCGGCCATGGAGGGCCAGCTGTCCCGGTCGAAGCCTGGCGCTTCTTTCACGCGCTCGGACGACACATTGAGCAGGAAGCACTTGCGGCTCGTGTCGAGCATGAGCGCGCTCCAGGGAATGGCGAGCAGCTTGTCGCCGATGCCGAGAAAGCCGCCGCTCGACATCACCACGTAGGCGACGCGGCCGCTCTGCACGTCGAGCATGATTTCCTTGATCTTGCCGACTTCCTGGCCGTCCGAACTCAGCACGCGGTCGCTGTCGAGCGTGCTGGCGGCCATCACGTCGGGGCCCGGCCCCGCGGCGCTCACGCGGCCCTTGCCGATGATGCGCACGCCATTGCCGGTTGGCATGGGCGGAGGAATGAAGGTGGGCATGATGGTCTCCAGATATGAGGGGGAACAATGTTGAGTCCGGCCAGACTCCCGACGATTCCCGTGTCAGGCGGCAGGCGATGCCGCGGCGGTTCTGGCCGCCTGCTGCGAGATACAGCAAGCGGCGTACCGCGTCGCACCCCTCGATTTGATGCGCCGGCGCGAGGCGCATCGGGGGCGTTCCTGCCTGTTTGGAGACCGCTTTGGAGACCCATGCTGGGCCGCGCCGTCGATGCCTTACGAAGCCGGCTTGGCCGCCATTTGCGCGGTGTCGACGTCGTAGCGCTTCGCCTGCTCGAAGAACGCGCGCTCGGCCGCCTTGTTCATCACCAGAATGCTGATGCGCCGGTTCAGCGGGCTGTCCGCCGTGTCGTGGTCGAGCGGCAGGACGTCGGCGAGGCCGCGCACCTGGAGCAGTTTCTCCTCGCTCAGGTGGCCGGCCACCAGCGCGCGGCGGGCGGCGTTGGCGCGCTCGCTCGAAAGCTCCCAGTTCGAGTAGCCGGCGAGGCCACCCGAGTAGGGCACCGAGTCGGTGTGCCCCGCGATCGATACGCCGCTGTCCACGTCGTTCAGTGCGCTGCCGATCTGCACGAGGATCTCGTACGCGTAGTCTTCGAGCTTCGCGCTGCCGGTCGCGAACATCGGGCGCTTGAGCGAATCGACCAGCTCGATGCGCAGGCCTTCGTCCGTGATCGACATGCGGATCTGGTCGCGGTACGCACGCAACTCCGGCTTGCGCTCGATGAGCGCAGAGAGTTTTTCCTTGAGCTGCGAAAGGCGCGTCTTGTCGACCGCTTCCACGGGCACGGCGTGCGAGAGCGTGGGCTGTGCGTTCGAGCCGCCCACGGCGGGCGTCTTGCTCGAAAGGTCACGGCCGCCGCCTTGCACCACGCTCGGGTTGGGGTTCGCGGCGTCGGGTTTGCTGACGAGCATGGCCGAAAGCGGCGTGTTGAAATACTTCTCGATGCCGTCGCGGTCGTACTGCGACGTCGAGCCGAGCAGCCACATCAAAAGGAAAAATGCCATCATCGCGGTCACGAAGTCGGCATAGGCGATTTTCCATGCGCCGCCGTGGTGGCCTTCGTGGCCGCCTTTCTTGACGCGGCGCACCACGAGCGTGGTCTTGCTGCCCTCGGTGTCGCGCGCGGCGCGCGAGCCTGGAGTACGTTCGGCCATCTCGGGACTCCTAAGCGGCCTTCGGCGTCTTAGTGGCGCGCACCGCTTCGTCGAGCTCCTGGAAGCTCGGACGGTCGGCGGTGAACAGCACCTTGCGGCCGAATTCGACGGCCACGGGCGGCGCGTAGCCGGCGAGCGACGCGAGCAGCACGGCCTTTACGCACTGGAACGGCTTGCTGGCGGCGCGGCCCTTGGCGTTGAGCATGTCGGCGATCGGACCGACAAAGCCGTAGGCGAGCAGAATGCCGAGGAACGTGCCCACGAGCGCACCCGCGATCATCTCGCCGAGCACGGCGGGCGGCTTGCCGACCGAGCCCATGGTGTGCACCACGCCCATCACGGCGGCCACGATGCCGAAGGCGGGCAGGCCGTCGGCCATCTTCTGGATGGCGTTCGGCGCAATCGACACCTCGGAGTGATGCGTGTCGAGTTCTTCGTCCATGAGGTCCTGCATTTCCATGGGATTCACGTTGCCGCTCGACATCATGCGCAGATAGTCGACGATGAAGTCGAGCAGATGATGGTCGGCGAGCACACGTGCGTACTTCTGGAAAATCGGGCTGTTATCGGGCGCTTCGATGTCGGCTTCGAGCGCCATCATGCCTTCCTTGCGCGCCTTTTGCAGCAGTTCGTAAAGGAGGGCGATCAGCTCCAGGTATTGCGCCTTCGTGTAGCCGCCGCCCTTGAAACAGGTGGGCAGCGCCTTGAGCGTCTTGCCGAGCGTGGCGGTGGGGTTGCTCACCACGAACGCGCCCAGCGCCGCGCCGAAAATACACAGGAGTTCGAACGGTTGAACGAGTGCGGGCAGGTGTCCCCCCACGCCCACGAAGCTCCCGATCACCGATCCGAGCACGACGATCCAGCCAATTGCTACAAACATGATGTCTACCTTTTCATTCTCAAAGTACTACGGGTCAATCTGGTCAGGCAGGCTCGACGAGACGCTTGAGCAGCACCTCGTTCGCCGCACGATCCACGTTCAGCAAGGCATCGATTTCACGCGCCGCCATTGCTTTGCCGAAGAAATAGCCTTGCGCGTAGTCGCAGCCTTTCGCTGCCAGCGTGCGCGCGAGTTCCGCGGTTTCCACGCCTTCGGCCACGGTGCTCATGCCGAGGTTCGTGGAGAGCGCGATGATCGCGTCGACGATCTTGGCGCTCTCATTGCACGACGACATCGAAAGCACGAAGGAGCGGTCGATCTTCAGCTTGTCCACCTTCAGCTCGCGCAGGTGCTGCAGGCTCGAATAGCCGGTGCCGAAGTCGTCGAGCGACATGCGCAGCCCCGCGTTGCGGAAGTCCGCGAGCACGGCGCGCGCCGCGTCGAAGTCGTACATCAGCGCCGATTCGGTGATCTCGATCTCCATGCGCTCGGGCGGCATGCCTTCGTCGGCGAGGATCCTGAGCAGCAGCGCCGCGAGTTGCGTATCCTTGAACTGCGCAGGCGATAGATTGAGCGCGAGGTGGTAGCGCGAGGGCCAGCACAGCGCGTCGCGGCACGCGCGCCGCAATATCGAAGCCGTGAAGGCCGGCGAAATACCCATCTGCTCGATGAGCGGCACGAACACCTCGGGCGAGATCCAGCCGCGCTGCTCGTGATGCCAGCGCGCGAGAATCTCGAAGCCGGTGGTCTGGCCGTCGGCGAGGCGCACGAGCGGCTGGTAGAACGGCCGGATCTCGCCGCCCGCGAGCGCTCGGCGCAGGTCCGATTCGAGCGAGGCCTGCAGGCGGAGTTCGTCGTCCATCTTCTGCTCGAAGAAGCGGTACGTACCCTTGCCTTCGCACTTGGCGCGGTACATGGCGATATCGGCGGCGCGCAGGAGCGTGTCCGGGTCGCCGCCGTCGCGCGGGCAGCATGCAATGCCGATGTTCGCGTCCACATTGATGCGCAGCTTGCCGATGTCGATGGGCGCGCGCGTGGCGGCGAGCAGGCGCTGCGCCAGTTCGCTCGCGGCCTCGATGTGGTCGTCGCGATGCACGCGCGCGAGCACGGCGAACTCGTCGCCGCCGAGGCGCGCGACCGTGTCGCCGTCGCGCACCACGCGGCGCAGGCGCGCGGCGATCTCGCACAGCACCGTGTCGCCCGCGGCGTGACCGTGAAAGTCATTCACAGGCTTGAAGCGGTCGAGGTCGATCACGAACACGAGGTAGTCGGGCGAGCGGTGCTGCGTGCGCTCCAGCGCCGCGCTCATTTCCGCCGCGAGCAGCCGCCGGTTGGGCAGGCCCGTGAGCGGATCGTGGCGCGCCAGCGCCTGGGCGTGCGCCTCGGCGGCGCGCGTGGCCTCGTGGGCGATATGCAGCTCGCGGGACTTTTCGCACAACGTATCGAAGGCATGCGCCATCGCGCCGATCTCGTCGGTGCGGTTCATGTCGGGCAATGCGCGCATGTCTTCGCCGTGCGCGAGGCGCACGAGCGAATCGGTCAAGGTATGCAGAGGACGCAGCAGCGTGCGCTCGAGGTAGTGCAGCAGCACGAGGCCAAAGGCGAGCGTGGCGAGCGCGATCGCAAAGGCGGCTTCGAGCGTGTGATGCACGCGCAGGATGCCGCGCTGGACCTGGCCGTGCAGGTTCTCGACAGCCAATTCGCGCGGCGCGGCGGAAACGGTATGACCGTGCGGCGCTTCGGTTTCCCGCGCGGCGCCTTCGTCGTGCCAGGTCGTATCCACGCGTTCGAAGGCATGGCCAAACGCGATCAGCTGGCTTGCAAGCAGCGTGGTTTGCGTGGCGAACAAGGCAAAGAACAGGCCGATGAAGAACTTCGTGCGTGCGCGGATCGAGGCGCGCAACGTTGCGCGCGCACGCACTATCCACGGAAGCGCCGCCGGGGGATTCAAGGCAGCGGCGGGATTGGGCATGGCCGCCGCGGTTTCCTGTCTCATGTCTCGATGTCCGTGTGGCGTTAGATTCTGCGCGTGCGCACCTGCGCCGCGAGGCGGCGCACGGCGTAGTGACGCGACGTGCCAGTAGGCGCATGAGCGCTGCGCGACGGCGCGCGACGCGCACGGGGCGCAGCGCTCATGCGCTCGCTGGCGCCGCAGCCGGCGGCAATACGCGCCGCGGTGGCGATGCGGAGGGTCTGTTTCAGTCGCAGTGTTTGCGCGAGGGTTCTCATGGTGACACCGGAAGGGGTGGAGCTTTGCCCTTTTTACGGCGGTGAAAAAGCGTTGCTGAAGTCGCCAGACATGTTTTTTTTGGGGGCTTGATCGATTTCGCAACACGTTAACCATCCGGTTAAAAACGGCATGTATTTCGGATGGCGAAGCAATTCCGCATCGGTGAAATTACAGGCAGAAGATGCATAACGCCCGTGGGGCCGGGCCACGCGAGCAGCACGGATAGGACGGCCGTGGCGCTCGATGATTGCGCATCCACGCGTATACCGAACGTTCGTGCGCTTAAATTGCGGTTCCTGCATAAGGGAAATGCCTGGCGCGCAAGGCTTTTGCGACATGCGTGGTTCGGGCCTTCCCGCGCTTCAGTTTTTGCTTATTCCGGCCGTAAACCCAGGTAAGGCGCGCCGGTACGGAAAGCGCCATGCAAACCGTATCCGTCCTGCCGGGCCCCCCCACACGATGATCACTGCTCCGCTTCCTCTGGATGAGGACGTCCGCCTTCGGGCGTTGCGGCAACTCGACATACTCGACACCGATCCCGAAGAGGCGTTCGACCGCATCTCGCGGCTCGCCGCCTTCGCGTTCGGCATGCCGATCGTGCTGATCTCGCTCGTGGACGAAGACCGCCAATGGTTCAAGTCGCACCACGGGCTGGCCGCGTGCGAAACGTCGCGCAGCGTGTCGTTCTGTGCTCACGCCGTGCTGAGCAAGCGCATGCTCGTGGTGGAAGACGCCTTGGAAGACGAGCGATTTATCGACAATCCGCTCGTCACGGGCGCGCCGAACATCCGCTTCTATGCGGGCTCGCCGCTGTGTCTCGCCGACGGCCAGGTGGTCGGCACGCTGTGCCTGATCGACGAAAAGCCGCGCACGTTCGATGCAGGACAGGCCGCCGTGCTCGCGGATTTCGCGCACCTCGTCGAACGCGAGCTGGAATTGCGCCGGCAATTGAACCGCTCGCGTACGGCGCACGAGCGCGACCGCCGTTCGCTCGCCATCAGCGAGGCGCGTTTTCGGACCGTGTTCCAGCAAACGCCGATCGGCAAGGCCGTGGTCGATCTCGACGGCCGTTTTCTCGACGTGAATCAGAAGTTCTCGGAGATCATCGGCTACGAGGAGAGCGAGCTGCGCCGCCGCACGTTCGCATCGGTCACGCACCCGGCCGACATCGCCGCCGATCTCGCGCAAGTGGCCGAACTGCTCGCGGGCCGTCAGGCCACCTACGCGATCGAAAAGCGCTATCTGCGGCCCGACGGCCAGGCCGTATGGGTCAATCTCGCGGTGTCGCTCGTGCGCGACGTGTCGGGTACGCCGCTGCATTTCATCGCGGCGGTGCAGGACATTACGAGCCGCAAGAAGAGCGAAGAGGCGCTGCGCAACTATCACGTCGAACTCGAAGAGCGCGTGCGCGAACGCACGGCAGAACTGCGGCGCAGCCGCGACGCGCTGCAGACCATCACCGACAACGTGCCGGCGCTGATCGCCGTGGTTGATCGCGACCTGTGCTACCAGTTCAACAACGAGACCTTCAAGCGCGTGTTCGGCGCGGAGCCGGCGGCGCTGCGCGGGCGCAGCCTGAGCGAAACGCTGCGCCCCGAAGTGTTCGAGCAATTGCAGCCGCTCTTTGCGCGCGCGCTGGCCGGCGAACGCGTGACCTGCGATGAGGTGCGCTATCGGGCCGATGCCGACCGCGTGTGGTCGGCCACCTACATTCCGGCCAAGCGCGAAGGCAAGGTGACGGGCTTCTACGTGATGGCGCACGACGTGACCGAGCAGCGCCGCACCGAGCAACGCCTGCGCGAGGGCGCGCTGATCGACCCGCTCACAGGGCTCGCGAACCGGCGCGCGCTGCAGGAAACGCTGAGCGAACTGCGCGCGAGCGCTGAGCCGTTCGCGCTCTTTTTCATGGACATGGATGGCTTCAAGTCCATCAACGACCGCTACGGCCACGATGTGGGCGACGCCTTGCTCAGGGAGGTCGCGCGCAGGCTCGTCGCCACCGTGCGCACCGGCGACGTGGTGAGCCGCCTGGGCGGCGACGAATTCGTGATAGCGAGCCGCGGCGTGAACGACGCGCGCACCGGCGAGCGCATTGCGGCGGCCATTTGCCGCGAGGTGTCGAAGGCGTTCGTCGTGGCGGGCCGCGTGATCGAGACGAGCGCGAGCGTCGGCGTCGTGCTGACTGGCGCGGGAGGTGCGGCGGGCGTGGTGGACGCAAGGAGCGCCGTGCTCTCGGTCGAGGCCGGGAACAAGGCGCTCGCTGACGATCCGCTTTGTCTTGCCGATGCGGCCATGTATGAAGCCAAGCGCGCGGGGCGCAACACGTGGCGGTTGGCGGCGAACGCTGAAACGATGGCGACGTCGTAAAGCTGCGCAACCCGTTTTCACGTGAGTGATTCGATTGCCGCTAGCGTCTTGCTGGCGGCAAGCGCGGCTCCGCTTCCCTCGCGCGTTCGCTCGCCTTATCTCGCCTGCGGCCTGCGGGCGCCATGCCTTTCCGGCCTCCGCTTCTGCCGGCTTCTTCCTCCAAAACTCAGCAACGTGTTCGATGCGAGCAGCTTCGCTGCCTCTTCGCGCCTCGTTGCGCCAGGTCAAGCTAGTTTTCTCCTGCTTTGCTCGAATAGGGTAAACCCAGGGCGCGATGAAAATTAATTTTCACTAAGATCCGGCCATGTAATTTCATTTACGGCCGCGCCGTCTCACTTACCGTCCCAATTTCCACACACGCATGTCAACCCGACCGTCAACTCCCGACACGCCCGAAGCCGAGATCGTCGCGCGCATCACTGCCGCGATGCCCGTTCTCACGCCGGGCCACCGGCGCATGGCCGAGTACGTGCTCGCAAACCTGTTCCATGCCGCGACCATGCGCATCGACGAACTGGCGGACGCGGTAGGCGCTTCGGTGGCCACGGCCAACCGCTTTGCGCGCGCGCTCGGGTTCGACGGCTATCCGCAGTTTCGCGAGGCGCTCGTGCGAGGCTTCGAGGCCACGCTCGCGCCGGTCGAGCGGCTGCGCAGCGCGCAGGAATCGCCGACCAGCGGCGCCGGGTTGTTCGGCGCCTCGCTGGAGCAGGCCGAGTCGAACCTGCGTTTGTCGCGCCAGTCGATCGACAGCGACGCGGCCGCCGCTGCCGTGGACGCGATTCTTTCGGCGCGTCGCGTCTACGTGATCGGTTCGGGCACGAGCGCGTTTCTCGCCGGGATCATGGAGAACGCGCTGCTGCCGTACCTGGACAACGTGCAGGCGCTGGCTTCGGTCGGCGGCCCCACGCATTCGGCGCGCAGGCTGCTCGGTGCGAACAAGGACGATCTGGTGATCGGCATCGCGTTTCCGCGCTACGTGGACGACACGATCAAACTCTCGCGTCACGCGGCGAAGCTGGGCGCGCGCGTGCTCGCGCTCACCGACAGCATCGACTCGCCGCTCGCACGCTTCGCCGATCTCACGCTGCTGATCCGCTCCGAACGTCGCCTTGCGGCGAACTCGGAAGCCGCCGTGCTGGCCGTCATCGAGGCGCTTTGCGACGCCGTGGCGTTGCGCGCGAAGGATTCCGTCGTCGCCGCGGCGGCCATCACCGAATCGGTGCTGCCGTGGCTCAGCTCGACCTCGGCGCAGGCATCAGCCGCGCCTGGCGCTCCGTCTTCCCCAACGAAAAAGAAGTCATGAAATCGAACGCAGTCATTGCTATTCACGGCGGCGCCGGCACGATCCTGCGCGCATCGATGGCGCCCGAAGTCGAAACCCGGTATCTCGACGCGCTGAACCGCATTCTCGCGGCTGGCCAGCGCATCCTCGCAGATGGCGGCAGCGCGCTCGACGCAGTCGAGGAAGCGGTGCGCCTGCTCGAAGACTGTCCGCTATTCAACGCGGGCCACGGCGCAGTGTTCACGTCAGCGGGCACGCATGAACTCGACGCCTCGATCATGGACGGTCGCACGCTCGAAGCGGGCGCCGTGTGCTGCGTGAAGCGCGTGCGCAATCCGGTGCTGGCGGCGCGCCGCGTACTGGAGAAGAGCGAGCACGTGCTGTTCACGGGCGAAGGCGCGGAAGCGTTTGCGGCGGCCCAGGGCCTCGAATTCGTCGATCCCGCCTACTTCCACACCGATGCGCGCTACCGCCAGTGGCAGCTCGCGCGCGGCGAGGCGCGCGCGATGCTCGATCACGATGGGGCAACGCTCGAAGCGAAGGCGGCAGCAAACGCATCGGCAGACAGCCTGCCGCACGAGCCGATCGACCCGAATCGCAAGTTCGGCACGGTGGGCGCGGTGGCGCTCGACGCGCACGGCCACCTCGCGGCGGCGACTTCAACGGGCGGCATCACGAACAAACAGGTGGGCCGCGTGGGGGACGCGCCGCTGATCGGCGCGGGCTGCTATGCCGACGACGCCACCTGTGCGGTATCTACCACGGGATCGGGCGAAATGTTCATGCGTATGGTCGCGGCCTATGACGTGGCGGCGCAAATGAAATATCGTGGTGTTTCGTTATCCGAAGCATCAACGAACGTCGTGATGGAGCAATTGCCGCGCATCGACGGCCGGGGCGGCCTGATCGCCGTGGATGCACAAGGCAACGTGGTCCTGCCGTTCAACACCGAAGGCATGTACCGTGGCTACGCGCGCGTGGGCGAAGCGCCCGTTGCGTCGATCTACGATTAAGCGGCGCATCGTTTTGCGCACCAAACGAAGGAATCCTCATCGTGCAGATGTCCTCGAAGCCTCCTGATATCGCGCCGGCCGGCGGAAAGGCTGCGCTGCCGCCGAATCGCGTGATCGACGTCCGCGATCTCAGCGTGTCGTTCAAGCGCGGCGCGGGCGCGTTCGAAGCCGTGCGCAATCTGTCGTTCCACGTCGACCGGGGCGAGACGCTCGCCATCGTCGGCGAATCGGGCTCGGGCAAGTCGGTCACATCGCTTTCGCTGATGCGGCTCGTTGAGCACGGCGGCGGCCGCATTACGGGCGGCAGCATCGACCTGCGCCGCCGCAGCGGCAGCGTGCTGGATCTCACGCGTGCGAGTGGCTCGACCATGCGCTCGGTGCGCGGCGCGGACATCGCGATGATCTTCCAGGAGCCGATGACTTCGCTGAACCCGGTGTTCACGGTGGGTAACCAGATCAGCGAGGCGATCGCGCTGCATCAGCAGATGAACGCCGCGCAGGCGCGCGCCGAAACGCTGCGCCTGCTCGACCTCGTGCGCATTCCCGAGGCGCGCCGCGTGATGGACCGCTTCCCGCATCAGCTTTCGGGCGGCATGCGCCAGCGCGTGATGATTGCGATGGCGCTCTCGTGCAAGCCTGCGCTCCTGATCGCCGACGAACCGACCACGGCGCTCGACGTGACGATCCAGGCGCAGATCCTGCAGCTCATTCGCGGCCTGCAGGACGAGATGGATATGGGCGTGGTCTTCATCACGCACGACATGGGCGTCGTGGCTGAAGTGGCGGACCGCATCCTCGTGATGTATCGCGGCGAGAAAGTGGAAGAGGGCGCATCCGATGCGCTGTTCGCTGCGCCTTCGCATCGCTACACGCAGGAGCTGCTCGCCGCCGTGCCGAAACTTGGCGCGATGCAGGGTACCGACTTGCCGGAGAAGTTCCCGCTGCTTTCGACGAGCGAAGCGGCACGCCCGGTTGCTACGTCAGACCTTCCGGCGAACGCGCCGAACACCCAGGCGGCGCCGGTCCTGCGCGTGCGCGATCTCGTCACGCGCTTTCCGGTGCGCAGTGGTTTGTTCGGCAAGGTCACGGGCCGCGTGCATGCGGTCGAAAAAGTCAGCTTCGATCTTCACGCTGGCGAAACGCTCGCGCTGGTGGGCGAATCCGGTTGCGGTAAATCGACCACGGGCCGCTCGTTGCTGCGGCTCGTAGAGAGCCAGAGCGGCACGATCGAATTCGGCGGCCGGAATATCAGCACCCTCACTGGCCCCGCGCTGCAAACGTTGCGCCGCGATATCCAGTTCATTTTTCAGGACCCGTTCGCCTCGCTCAACCCGCGCCTCACGGTGGGCTTCTCGATCATGGAGCCGCTGCTGGTGCACGGCATCGCGAAGGGCGCAGAGGCGCAGGCCCGCGTGGAATGGCTGCTCGATCGCGTGGGCTTGCCGAAGTCGGCGGCGGGGCGCTATCCGCACGAATTCTCGGGCGGCCAGCGTCAGCGCATTGCGATTGCACGCGCGTTGTCGATGAACCCGAAAGTCGTGGTCGCCGACGAATCGGTGTCGGCGCTCGACGTATCCGTGCAGGCGCAGATCGTCAACCTGATGCTCGACCTGCAACAGGAGCTTGGCGTGGCGTATCTCTTCATCTCGCACGATATGGCGGTGGTGGAACGCGTGAGCCATCGCGTCGCGGTGATGTATCTGGGGCAGATCGTCGAGATCGGCCCGCGCCGCGCCGTGTTCGAGAACCCGCAGCACGCCTATACGAAGAAGCTCATGGGCGCGGTGCCGATCGCCGATCCGGCACGTCGCCACGCGAAGCGCGTGCTCGCGGCCGACGAACTGCCGAGCCCGATTCGCGCACCCGGCGACGAGCCGCAGGTCCTGCCGCTCGTGGCGGTCGGCCCCGATCACTTCGTTGCGAAGCATCGGGTGGGCGGCGCGTACTGAATACGCCGCCATGCCACGCAAGTGTTCGCTGTTTAGCTGGAATATTTCGCCGAGTCGTCAAGATTCATTGCTATGGAGACCTGATTGATGAAAGAAGTCAAAACATGGATGAAGGGCAGCGCGCTCGCACTCGCGCTGATCGCGGGCGCGACTGCCGTACAAGCCGCCGAGCAGCGCGCCGTGATGGCCGTCGATTCGACCTTCTCGACGCTCGACCCGTACGACGCCAACGACACGCTCTCGCAGGCGGTTTCGAAGTCGTTCTACCAGGGCCTGTTCGGTTTCGACAAGGATCTGAAGCTCACCAATGTGCTCGCCACGAGCTATGAAGTGAGCGGCGACGGTCTCGTCTATACCTTCAAGCTGCGCGAAGGCGTGAAGTTCCAGGACGGCACCGACTTCAACGCGGCGGCTGTGAAGGCGAACTTCGACCGCGTGACGGATCCGGCGAATCACCTGAAGCGCTACAACATGTTCCGCCGCATCGCGAAGACCGAAGTGGTCGATCCGTACACGGTGAAGGTCACGCTGAGTGCGCCGTTCTCGGCGTTCGTGAACGTGCTCGCGCATCCGTCGGCGGTGATGATCTCGCCTGCGGCCATGAAGAAGTGGGGCAAGGACATCGGGCTGCATCCGGTGGGCACGGGCCCGTTCGCATTCGTGAAGTGGGACCCGGCGGGCGACCTCGTCGTGCACAAGTTCGACGGCTACTGGAAGAAGGGCTACCCGAAGATCGACGAGATCGACTGGAAGCCGGTGGCCGACAACAACACGCGCGCGGCGCTCATGCGCACCGGCGAAGCGGACTTCGCCTTCCGCATTCCGTTCGAGCAGGCGAGCGCATTCCAGTCGAACCCGAAGGTGGACCTGATTGCCACGCCCTCGATCATCCAGCGCTATATCAGCCTGAACACCGCGAAGAAGCCGTTCGACAACCCGCTCGTGCGCCAGGCGCTGAACTACGCGATCAACAAGGACGCGCTGGCCAAGGTGGCGTTCGCGGGCTATGCGCTGCCTTCGGACGGCGTGCTGCCGCAAGGCGTGGATTATTCGGTGAAGCTCGGCCCCTGGCCGTACGATCCGGCCAAGGCGCGCGAACTGCTCAAGCAGGCCGGTTACCCGAACGGCTTCGAAACGACGCTGTGGTCGGCGTATAACAACTCGACCGCGCAAAAGGCCATTCAGTTCGTGCAGCAGCAGCTCGCGCAAGTGGGCGTGAAGGCGAACGTCGAAGCGCTCGAAACGGGCACCGCGGTCGCGCGCGTGGAAAGCGCGCAGGACCCGGCAACGGCGGGCGTGCGCATGTATTACATCGGCTGGTCGTCGTCCACGGGTGAGGCGGACTGGGGCATCTCGCCGCTGCTTGCTTCGGCATCGTGGCCGCCCAAGCTCATGAACACGGCGTACTACAAGAACCCGGCGGTCGATGAGGACCTCGCGAAGGCGCTCGAAACGACGGACCGCGCGCAAAAGACGGCGCTTTACGCCGACGCGCAAAAGCGCATCTGGGCCGACGCCCCGTGGGTGTTCCTCGTGAAGGAGAAGGTCGTGTACGCCCGCAGCAAGCGCCTCGCCGGCGCGTATGTGGCGCCCGACGGCTCGTTCAACTTCGACGAGATCTCGATTCGCTAACGCGTTGCGCGCCGCGCCGGAACGTTCGAGTCCGGCGCGGTGCAAACGCCCCGATGCAGTAACGCGCTCATGCTGAATTTCATTGTCAAACGCTCGCTGGGTCTGCTGCCGACGCTCCTGATCGTCGCGGTCCTTGTGTTCCTGTTCGTGCACCTGCTGCCGGGCGACCCGGCGCGCCTCGCGGCCGGTCCCGAAGCGGACGACGCCACGGTCGCGCTCGTGCGCGCCGATCTCGGCCTCGACCAGCCGCTGCCGCAGCAGTTCCTCCATTTCTTCGTGCGCATCGCTCACGGCGACTTCGGTGTTTCGATGCGCAGCAAGCGCCCCGTCATCACCGAAATTGGCGAGCGTTTCATGCCCACGCTGCTGCTCACGCTCACCAGCATGGTCTGGGCCGTGGTGTTCGGCATGGCGATCGGCATCGTCTCAGCCGTGTGGCGCAATCGCTGGCCCGATCGCATCGGCATGGCGCTCGCGGTGTCGGGCATTTCGTTTCCGGCGTTCGCGCTCGGCATGGCGCTCATGGAACTGTTCTCGGTGCACCTGGGTTGGCTGCCCGTGGTGAGCGACGGTTCGTGGCGCAGCTACGTGCTGCCGTCGGTCACGCTCGGCGCGGCGGTGGCCGCGGTGATGGCGCGCTTCACGCGCGCTTCTTTTGTCGAGGTGCTCAACGAGGACTTCGTGCGCACGGCGCGTGCGAAGGGCGTGGCCGAACAATGGGTGGTGATCAAGCATTGCCTGCGCAACGCGATGATTCCCGTCGTCACGATGATGGGGCTGCAATTCGGCTTCCTGCTGGGCGGCTCGATCGTCGTGGAGGTGGTATTCAACTGGCCGGGCCTCGGGCGGCTGCTCGTCGATTCGGTTGCGATGCGCGATTACCCCGTGATTCAGGCCGAAGTGCTGTTGTTCTCGCTCGAGTTCATCGTCATCAATCTGATCGTGGACGTGCTGTACGCGGTCATCAATCCGACCATTCGATTCAGGTGAGCCCGTCATGAGCACGACCCTAAACGTTGACGCACGCGCAGAAGACGAAGCGATCCGCACGCCGTGGCGCGAATTCTGGCGCAAATTCCGCAAGCAGCACGTCGCGCTCGGCGCGGGCGCGTTCGTGCTGCTGCTGGTGGTGATCGCGGTGTTCGCGCCGCATCTCGTGCCTTACGACCCGGAAAATTACTTCGACTATGACTCGCTCAACGCGGGTCCATCGGCGGCCCACTGGTTCGGCGTGGACGCGCTGGGCCGCGATATTTTCAGCCGCATTCTCGCGGGCACGCGCATTTCGCTCGCGGCGGGCTTTCTTTCGGTGGCGCTGGGCGCCGTGGTCGGCACGTTCTTCGGCTTGCTCGCAGGGTACTACGAAGGCTGGTGGGATCGCATCACCATGCGGGTAGCCGATGTGCTGTTCGCATTCCCAGGCATTCTGCTCGCCATCGGCGTGGTGGCGATCCTCGGCAACGGCATGATCAACGTGGTCTGTGCCGTGGCGGTGTTCAGCATTCCGGCGTTCGCGCGGCTCGTGCGCGGCAATACGCTCATGCTCAAGCACCTCACGTATGTCGAGGCCGCGCGCAGCATTGGCGCGTCGGACTGGACGATCATCATGCGCCATATTCTGCCGGGCACGGTGTCGTCCGTGATCGTGTATCTGACCATGCGTATCGGCACGTCGATCATCACAGCGGCGAGCCTGTCGTTCATCGGCCTTGGCGCGCAGCCGCCCACGCCGGAGTGGGGTGCGATGCTCAACGAGGCGCGCGCGGATATGGTGACGGCGCCGCATATCGCGCTGTTCCCGAGCCTCGCCATTTTCCTCACCGTGCTCGCGTTCAATCTCTTGGGCGACGGCCTGCGCGACGCACTCGACCCGAAACTGGACCGCGCATGAGCGACTATCGGGGAGATGCCGCGCCGCATGTCGGCACACTGGCGAGCGGCGCAACGGGAACGATTGCCGACGTCAGCGGCGTGCGCGTCGGCCATTGCACGCTCGATGCGGGCGACGTGCAAACCGGCGTGACCGTGCTGCTGCCGCATGCAGGCGACCTCTTTCGCGAGAAGGTGCCGGCGAGCGCTTGTGTGATCAACGGATTTGGCAAGAGTATAGGGCTCATGCAGCTCGAAGAATTGGGCGTGCTCGAAACGCCGGTTGCGCTGAGCAACACGTTTGCGGTGGGCGCGCTCGCGCAGGCGCAGATTCGCGCGGCGGTCGCGGCGAATCCGCAAATCGGGCGCGGCCTGCCGACCGTCAATCCGCTCGTGTTCGAGTGCAACGACGGTTACCTGAACGATATTCAGGCGCTGGCGGTTCAAGAGGAACACTATCTCGCGGCTTGCGCCGCCGCGAACGCCGACTTCGCGCGCGGCAGCGTGGGCGCAGGCCGCGGCATGTCGAGCTTCGACCTGAAGGGCGGCATCGGCACGGCGTCGCGCGTGGTGCAGGCGACGGGCGTGCAGTACACCGTGGGCGCGCTCGTGCTGGCGAACTTCGGCCGCTTGCCGATGCTGACGATTGACGGCGTGCCCGTGGGGCGCGAGCTTGCGGCGCGCGCCGCATCGAATCGCGCGACGCAGGAGCCCGAGAAGGGCTCGATCATCATGCTGATCGCCACGGACGCGCCGCTCGACGCGCGGCAGCTTCGGCGCGTTGCGATGCGCGCGGCAGCGGGTCTTGCGCGCACGGGTTCCGTCTATGGACACGGCAGCGGCGATATCGCCATGGCGTTCAGCAACGCGTACACATTGGCGCACGACGCGCCGACCTACGCGTTGCCGCCGTTGCTCGCCGACTCGCAGCTCGACCCGCTGTTTCAGGCAAGCGCCGATTGCGTCGAGCAAGCGATTCTCGACGCCTTGTGGAGCGCAAGCACCGTGCAGGGCCGCGATGGCCACACGCGTCTCGCGCTGCGCGAAGCGGCGCCCGATCTCGCCGCTCTGCTTTCAGGCGGAGCGCAAGCGTGAAGGTCCTCATTTCGGTCGATATCGAAGGCATCGGCGGTGTCTTCAACGTTCAGCAAACGCGTGCAGGCAACGCCGAGTACGAACAGGCGCGCCGCTGGATGACGCTCGAAGCGAACGCGGCCGTGGAAGGCGCGTTCTCGGGCGGTGCGAGCGAAGTGTGGGTCAACGATTCGCATGGCGGCTTCAACAACCTGCTGCTCGACGAGATCGATGCGCGAGCCCGCGTGATACTCGGCAAGCCGCGCACGCTTGGCATGATGGCGGGCCTCGAGCACCGGCCCGCGCTCGTTTTCATGATCGGCTATCACGCCATGGCGCAAAGCCGCGGCATGCTTGCGCACACCATCAACAGCTTTGCGTTCGCGCGCGTGCTTGTGGATGGCGTGGCGACGGGCGAGGCGGGGCTGTATGGCGCGCTTGCGCAGGAGTACGGCGCACGTGTGGCGCTGCTGAGCGGTGACGATGTGTTCGAGGGCGAAACGCGGCCCGCTTTTCCCGATGCGAAATTCGTCGTAGTGAAGCGCGCCGGCGGCCACGCGAGTGGAGACCTGCTGACGCCCGCCGCGAGCCGCGAATGGATTCGTGATGCGGCGCGCGAAGCCGTCGGGCGGGTCGCACGCGACGGCGCGTGGTGGGACCGCGCGTGCGCCGCGCAGCGTGTGCGCACGTGCGAGCTGCACACGCAGACGACTGCCCTGGCCGACCTCTTTGCGCAGTGGCCGGATGTCGAGCGCACGGCGGGCTGCGTGATCCGGTTTGCGGCGCCCACCGCCGAGTTTCTCGTGCGCACGCTCAATAGCTTGTCGGCGATGTCGGCAGTGCTGCGGTGAAGCGGCCGTTGTTCCTCAGATTGTGCAACTAACTGTCAGCCCCACCACACGTCACCCAACGGACCGGCGGCCTCGCCGCCAATCCGCGAAAAAGCCTGTCGCTCAACCCGTGAGGTCTTCCTCCAGGCGGTCGAACACCCGCTGCGTCGCCCCGCGCGCATGCAGCGCGAACAGCAGCAGCGAGCGGCCCGTCACCTGATACATATCGCCGGCCTCGAATTCGGGCAACTCGTCGCGCACGGGCATATTCGTGTCGATGAGGCAGTTCCACTGATCGTTGCCCGGCACGGAAGGTAGCGTGAATTCCACCACGTCGTGATAGGCGTTGAGCACGATCAGCATGGTCGCATCCGAGGCGAGGCGCATGATGCCACTCGTTTGCGATCGTCCATCGATCAGCATGCCGAAGCAACGCATGGCCGAATCGTCCCACTGCTCCTGAGCGAGCGGCACGCCTGCGGGCGAGAGCCATTCGACGTCGGTGACGTCGAGCGTAGCGTTGTGCTCGCCGATGAGAAAGCGGTTGCGTCGCAGCACCGGCAGCGCATGGCGCAGCGCGGTGAGCTTGCGCACGAAGTCGGCGAGCGCGCGGCCCGTGTCGTCGATGCCATCCCAGTCTACCCAGCTCACCTCGTTGTCCTGGCAGTACGCATTGTTGTTGCCGCGCTGCGTGCGGCCGAACTCGTCTCCTGCGAGCAGCATCGGCGTGCCCTGCGAAAGCAGCAGCGTGGCGAGGAAGTTGCGCTTCTGGCGCTCGCGTAGCGCGCGGATTTCGGGGTCGTCGGTCGGGCCTTCCGCGCCGCAGTTCCACGAGAGATTGTCGCCGTGGCCGTCGCGGTTCTCTTCGCCGTTGGCTTCGTTGTGACGGTCGTTGTACGAAACGAGATCGTTCAGCGTGAAGCCGTCGTGCGCAGTGACGAAGTTCACGCTCGACCATGGTCGCCGACCGCGCCGGTTGAAGCTGTCGCCCGAAGCGCACAGGCGCGTGGCGAGTTCGGGGGCCTTGCCCTCGTCGCCTTTCCACCAGGCGCGCGCGGTGTCGCGAAAGCGGTCGTTCCACTCCATCCACCCGGGCGGGAAGCCGCCCACCTGGTAGCCGCCCGGGCCGCAGTCCCAAGGCTCGGCAATCAGCTTCACACTCGCGAGAATCGGGTCCTGGCGGCAGCTGTCGAGAAAGCCGCCGCCTTCGTCGAAGCCGTAGGGCTCGCGCCCGAGGATCGTCGCGAGGTCGAAGCGAAAACCGTCCACGCCCATCTCCAGCACCCAGTAGCGGAGGCTGTCCGTAACCATCTGCAGCACGCGCGGGTGCGAGAGATTGATCGTATTGCCCGTGCCGGTGTCGTTGATGTAGTAGCGCCGGTCTTCGGGTAGCCGGTAGTACGAAGCATTGTCGATGCCGCGAAACGAGAGCGTGGGACCGAGTTCGCTGCCTTCGGCCGTGTGGTTGTAGACCACGTCAAGTATTACTTCGAGCCCCGCCTGGTGCAGGCGGTCGACCATGTTCTTGAACTCGTCGATCGAGCCGTGCGCGCCCACCGAGTAGCGCGGGTCCGGCGCGAAGAAGCCGATGGTGTTGTAGCCCCAGTAGTTCGTGAGACCGCGTTCGAGCAGGTGCGAGTCATTCACGAAGGTATGGATGGGCAGCAGCTCCACGGATGTCACGCCTAGCCCGCGGATATATTCGAGCACCGGCGTTTGCGCGAGCCCCGCGAAGGTGCCGCGCTCTTCGTGCGGCACATCGGGATGGCGGATCGTGAAGCCGCGCACATGCGTTTCGTAGATGATCGTGCGTTCGCGCGGCACACGCTCGCGCATCGGGTGGTGCCATGTGAAGCCCTGATCGACCACGCGGCAGCGTGGCACATAACGCGCGCTGTCTCGCGTGTCGAACGAAAGATCGCCGTCGGGACTCCCGATCGTGTAGCCGAACACGGCCGGATGCCAGCGCAATGCGCCCACGTGCGCCTTCGCATAAGGATCCAGCAGCAGCTTGTTCGGGTTGAAGCGATGGCCCGCCTGCGGATCGTACGGCCCATGTACGCGATAGCCATAGATGGCACCTGGTTCGAGCTCGGGCAAATAGACGTGCCACACCTCGTCGGTGTATTCGGGCAACTCGATGCGTTCGAGTTCGCGCAGGCCGCTCTTGTCGAAGAGACACAACTCGACCTTGGTAGCGTTCGCGGAGAAGAGCGCGAAGTTCACGCCGCGGCCGTTCCAGGTGGCGCCGAGCGGGAACGGCTGTCCTTCTACGATGCGGGTGGCGGTTTTTTTCTTCATGGGCTCGTCGATTGGGGACGCGATGGTGCGCGCCACCAATGCCGTTGCGCGCGAGGGCGGGGCTTGTATCAAGCAAGGTTTGGGCCTGAGCGCCCAACGCAGGGGAAGACGACGAGAGAGGGGCCGGATGCGCGGGCACCGCGGTGGTGCGCGCTGCGAGCGTGTAGCTTTGGCGCAGCGCGTGCACAGATTTACCGATTCTTTTTACGACTTCGCGTGCATCGCCTATTTCACGGTTTGCACGACTTCGAAGCCTTCGAATTCGGGGTGGCTCAAATAAACCGGACGGTTTTCACCACCCGCATTGCCTGCATTTCGATGCGCCGCGCGAAATGCGTCGGAACGCGTCCAGTCTTCGAAGTGCGCGTGGCTTGCCCAGATGGTGTGGCTCGCGTAGAGCACGTGGTCTTCACGCTGCGGGCCTTTGAGCAGATGAAATTCGATGAAGCCGGGCACTTGCTCCAAGTGCGTGTCGCGTGTGGCCCAGACTTCCTCGAATGCGGCCTCGGAGCCCGGCGCGACCTTGAAGCGATTCATGGCGATATACATTGCGGCGTTCCTCTTCGCGTACGAAAAATCGATCTGCGAGACGGCGGGTGACTATGCCCGCCGCCGCTTCGAGTTCCGATTATAAGAGGCCGCGAAGGCGCTCGCGCCGCGTCGGTCCGTCGGCCTCAGGACACGCGGAACACCTGCACGGTGCCGGCGAGTTTGGTGGATTGCGTATCGAGCGCCTGGGCGGCGGCGGTCACCTGTTCGACGAGCGCCGCGTTTTGCTGCGTGACTTCGTCCATCTGCGTGACGGCGGTGTCGACCTGCTCGATGCCGCTTTGCTGTTGCTCCGAGGCGGAGGCGATCTCGTTCATGATGGCTGTCACGCGTTGCACGGACGTGTGCAACTCGGACATCGTCGCACCCGCGGTGGAAACGAGTTCCGTACCATGCGAAACGGTGGCCACCGAATTCGCAATGAGGTCCTTGATTTCCTTGGCCGCCGCGGCAGAGCGTTGCGCGAGCGAACGCACCTCGCTCGCGACCACGGCGAAGCCGCGGCCTTGCTCGCCCGCGCGCGCCGCCTCGACCGCCGCGTTGAGCGCGAGGATATTGGTCTGAAACGCGATGCCTTCGATGATGGCCGTGATCTCCGAGATCTTGTGCGAGCTGCCTTCGATCTCGCTCATCGTGCTCACCACGTCCTGCACGACATCGCTCCCGCGCGACGCCACGTTGGCCGCCGTTTGCGCGAGCGAGCTGCCCTGGCGGGCGTTGTCGGTGTTCTGCTTCACCGCCGACGTCAGCTCGTTCATGCTCGCGGCCGTCTCCTGGAGCGACGCGGCCTGTTCCTCGGTGCGCGCCGAGAGGTCGATCATGCCTGCCGCGATCTGCCGCGTGGCCACCGAAACCGATTCGCTGCCCGAGCGCACCGCGCCCGTGACCGAGCCCAGTTCCTTGCGGGTCTTTTCGATGTTTTCCAGCAGCAGGCCCATTTCGTCGCGGCGCTGCGCACGCACGGTCTGGCTCAGATTGCCCGAGGAGATTTCATCGAGGCTCTTGAGCGCGTAATTGAGCGGCTCCATGATCGCGCGGCGCAGCATCACCCAGCCAAGGCCCGCGCCGAGCAGGCCGAGCACGACCATGGTGGCGCTGACGCCCGAGAACAGATGGAAATTTGCTTCGGCCTCCTCATAACGCACCTTCGCGTTGTTGTAGAGGTGCTTCTTGACCTCGTTGTTCGCGGCGCTCATGGCGCTGTAGAGGTCGGAGAGCTGCGTCATCGCGATGTTGTCAGCGCTTGCCTTGTCGCCCGATTCGAGCGCCTTCGTGAAGTCCGACACCGCGTTGCGCATGGCGGTGCGGCGCTCGGTGGTCGCCGCGATGAGCGGCAGCTCGTCGCTCTCGTGCGGCATCTGTGTGAACTTCGTCCACCACTCGTCGGAGTTCTTGAAGAAGCCGGCGGCGCGCTGCAGCTGGTCGGGCACCGAGGGCGCGTCGGGGTGCAGCGCCACGCGGTCGAGCACGAGACGCGTGCGCGCGATGTAGATTTCCGCGTTGTCGATGGCCGTGGATTCGGCGAGCTTGTTGCGATAGGTGTCGCGGTTTGCGCTGTTGGCCTTTTCGGTGCTGATGAAGCCGAGAACGCCGGAAACCGTGAGCAGGAGGGCGAGAAGCGCGAACGTGAGGGCGATGCGCGCCCGAATGGTGAGTGTCATGCGTCTGTACCGTATTGACCAAGGGCAACGCACGCGGGGCGGCCGATCTTTGCGGGCTGCCGCCGACGGGCGTCACCTTACATATCGACAGCTTGCCGCCTGGATTTAGGGGTGAGCCCAGAGATTTTTAAGAAACTACAGAATATCTTTGATCAGACCCCGGTAACTACGGCCGGAGCACGGACGTTCGTGTGGCGCGGTGTGAGCAGGGCCAGCACGGCGGCGACGATGAAGAGGGCGGGCACATCGCCGAGCAGGTGGCCGAGATGGCCGGGCGACGCCAGCGACTGGGCCGTCATGATCGCGCCGTGCACAAGGCTCGACCACACCGTGAACCAGATCAGGCTCAAATGCTCGAGCGGACGGCGCGCGGCGCGCATGAGGAACACACCCAGCGTGGCGTAGATGCCGACGATCATCAGCGGGTAGTCAGAGTGGCCCGAGTGCCAGGTCCAGCCGGACGGCCAGAGCACCATCAGCGGGTAGATCGTGAAGGTGGCGATCGCACCGACCGCGTAGAGGGCGATGGAGAGGCTTTTGAGCCGGGTCGAGTCGTCCATGGCGCATCCCGTTGTGTCCGTCTGACAGTATGGGGAATATGCGCGCACGTGGTGCCTCACGCAAGTCCCTCGCGATTAGCGCGCCAGTTCGTGCGTTTTCGCGGCGTGATCGGCGATGTTTGGCGAAACCCTGATCGCGCGCGGCCGCAGGGAACTGAAAGCCATCCGTCAAAATCTTCTTCACAATTAGTAATGTTATAACGTAACATTCGCGTCGAGCTGCAGCCACAACCTCTGTGCGGCGTACGTCCACCTGGGCCCCGGACGTTCGCCGCCCATCAATCCGACGACGCAAACAAGAAAACATCGTGGCGACCATTCCTCTTACGTCCTTGTCCGCGCTGGTGGCGGGGCTGCGCTTCGCGCGCGTCCTGCCGCTCGCTCCCTTGCCGCTCGCGCTTTGCGGTGCGCTTGCTCATGCCCAATCACCGGCTACGAACGATGCCAATGCGGTGCCTGGCGACACACAGCCGGGCGGCGCAACGCTCACGCCGGTGTTCGTCACCGCGAACCCGCTCGGCAGCGCCGACCTCACTGCGCCATCCACCGCGCTCTACGGCGACGCGCTCGTCCTGCGCCGCGCGAACTCGCTCGGCGAAACGCTCAACGGCCTGCCGGGTGTTTCGACGACGACCTACGGCCCCATGGTCGGGCGTCCGATCATTCGCGGTATGGACGGCGACCGCATCCGCCTGCTGCAGAACGGCGTGGCGGCGTTCGACGCCTCGTCGCTCTCGTACGACCACGCCGTGCCGCAGGACCCGCTCTCGATCGAACGCGTCGAGATCGTGCGCGGACCGGCCGCGCTGCTGTACGGCGGCAATGCGATTGGCGGTGTGGTGAACACGATCGACAACCGCATTCCGCGCGAGCCGATCTCGGGCGTAACCGGCGCCGTGGATGCGAGCTACGGCGGCGCGAACGACGCGCGCGCCGGCGCGGCGCAGGTGGAAGGCGGCAACGGCGGCTTCGCCTTCCACGTGGACGCCTTCGCACGCGACACGAGCAACCAGCGCATTCCCGGCTACGCACACTCGGCGCAGCAACGGGCACTGGACGGTCCCGACGCCGAAGAGCCCTACGGCAGCATCCCGAACAGCGACGGCCGCTGGCACGGCGGCGCGGTCGGCTCCTCGTACACCTGGGCCGACGGCTACGCGGGCATCTCGTACAACGGCTTCGACGCGAACTACGGCTCCGTGGCTGAAGACGATGTGCGCCTGCGCATGCATCAGGACCACGTGGCGCTCGCTTCGGAAGTGCGTAACCTGCCGGGGCCGATCAGCCAGCTCAAGTTCGATTTCGGTTATACGGACTACGAACATCGCGAGATCGACAACGGCGAAACGAGCACGACGTTCCGCAATCACGGCTATGAAGCGCGGATCGAGGCGCGCCACGCGAAACTCGGGCCGCTGGAGGGCGCCTTCGGCGTGCAGGTGAGCCAGAACACCTTCTCGGCGCTAGGCGATGAGGCGCTCGTGCCGACCACGCAGACCACCAACGTTGCGCTGTTCGGTCTGGAAGAGTGGAACGTGACGCCCGCGCTCAAGCTGAGTCTGGGCGGGCGCATCGAGCACGTGAAGCTCGATCCGGTGGCGGGCGAAGACGGCACGAAGTTCGCGGGCGTACAAGCACGCGACTTCAACGCGGGCAGCCTTTCTGCGGGCGCGCTCTACAAACTCACGCCGGTATGGTCGGTGGTGGGCAACGTGGCGTACACCGAGCGCGCGCCGACCTTCTACGAGCTGTACGCAAACGGCCCACACGACGCGACCGGTCAGTACTTGATAGGCAACCCGGACGCGCAGAAGGAAAAGGCCGTTTCCACGGATCTTTCGCTGCGCTATGAAAGCGGCCCGAACAAGGCGAGCGCGGGCGTGTTCTACAGCCGCTTTCGCAATTACCTCACGGAGTACAACACCGGGCGCCTCGTGGACGGCGAGGACACGCCGGTGCCCGCCGGCACCGCGGATGCGCTCAACGAAGCCGTTTATCGTGGCGTGCCCGCGGAATTCTATGGTGTGGAACTGGAAGGGCGCTGGCGCGTGCTGGAGCGCGGCGCGCATCGGCTCGATATTGGTCTCGCCGCCGACTACACGCACGCGCGCAACGTGGACACGGGCGCGCCGCTGCCGCGCATTGCGCCGTTGCGCGCGACGCTGAACGCCGATTACGGCTACGGCCCGTTCGGCGCACATGCCGAACTCGTGCACGCATGGGCGCAAAACCGCGTGCCGGAAGACGACTTGCCGACCGCAGGCTACACCACGCTCGCCCTGGCGCTCACCTACAAATTCCATGTAGGCGCAACGAACTGGCTTGCGTACGTGCGCGGCGACAACCTCACGAATCAGGACGTGCGCTATGCAAGTTCCGTAGTGCGCGACATCGCGCCCGAGGGCGGGCGCAGTGTCATGGTCGGATTGCGCACTACGTTCTAGCGCGCGTTCTGGCGTGACCCGCCGCTTACACGGTCGCAGCCGCCGGGCGCGCCGCCGCGCTCGGCGGCTGTCCGGTCTGCTGCCGCGAGCGGCCCGAGCTTAGATAGTCGGCGATCGAATCCTGCGTGATCTCGCCCACGTAGGCGCCCTCGGCATCGAGCACCGGCATCCACGAGGCGCGGAACTGGTACATCTTCGAGAGCACGATGCGCAGGTTGTCGTCGACAGAAACCGTCGCGGGGAAGGGCGTGATGCGATCGCCGCAGACGCCTTCGACCCCGCGCGCGGCGCGGCGCGCCACGAAGCCGAGCGCATGCTGCGCGTCGTCGAGCACGGTGAGGTAGCGCGAATCGCTTTCGTCCATCGCGGCGAACGCATGCGAGAGCGGCGTTTCGGCGCGCGCCGTTTCGGGCTGCGTGGCGGCGTCGCCAGCCTTCACGAGCAGCAGGCGCTTGAGCGTGCTGTCCTGGCCTACGAACTGCGCGACGAAGTCGTCATGCGGGCGCGCGAGCAGCGTATCGGGATGATCGTATTGCACGAGCTTGCCGCGCCGGAAGACCGCGATGCGGTCGCCCAGCTTGATCGCCTCGTCGATATCGTGGCTCACCATGATGACGGTCTTCTTCAGTTGCCGCTGCATCTGGAAGAACTCGTTTTGTATAGCCTCGCGATTGATCGGATCGACCGCGCCGAACGGCTCGTCCATGAGCAGCACGGGCGGGTCGGCAGCGAGCGCGCGAATCACGCCGATACGCTGCTGCTGCCCGCCCGAAAGCTCGCGCGGATAACGCTTCAAATACAGCTTCGGGTCGAGCGCGACCATCGACATCAACTCTGCCGCGCGCTCGGCGCAGCGCTTCTTGTCCCAGCCGAGCAGGCGCGGCACGACCGTGATGTTTTCCTCGATCGTCATGTTCGGAAAGAGGCCGATCTGCTGGATCACATAGCCGATGCGGCGGCGCAGATCCACTTCGTTCAGGCCCGTGGTGTCCTCACCGTTGATGAGCACGCGGCCCGAGGTCGGCGCGATCAGCCGGTTGATCATCTTGAGCGTAGTGGTCTTGCCGCAGCCCGACGGGCCGAGGAACACGCAGATCTCGCCTTCGGCCACCGAAAGGCTCACCGAATCGACGGCGCGCACGGCCTGGCCGTCTTTCTGCGTGAAGGTCTTCGTCAGTTGGTCGAGTTCGATCATGTCTTCTGTACTCCTTTCGGTGTCAATGCGCGCTGCAGCATCTGCAACAACAGGTCGGCGACGATCGCGAGCACGCTCACGAGCACGGCGCCCACGAGCAGCTTCATCATGCTGCTCTGGCCAATGGCGCGAATGATCAGCGTGCCGAGGCCGCCCGCGCCGATCACGGCGGCAATGGTCATCACGCCGATGTTCATCACGACCGCCGTGCGCACGCCCGCAAGAATCACGGGCACGGCCAGCGGCAAATCGACTAGACGCAGCCGCTGCCACGACGTCATGCCGATGCCGGTGCCGGCTTCCTTGATGCCCGCATCCACGTTGCGCAGCGCGAGGTAGGTGTTGCGCATGATGGGCAATAGCGAGTAGAGAAACACCGCCGTAATGGCGGGCACCGCGCCAATGCCCTGTCCGAAGCGCGAGAACACCGGGATCATCAGTCCGAACAGCGCGATGGAGGGCAGCGTGAGGATGATGGTCGCCAGTCCCAGCAGCGGCGCCGCGAGCCAGTCGTGGCGGCTGATGAGCACGCCGAGCGGCACGCCCGCGATGATCGCGCAGCCCACGGCGATGCCCACGAGGTAGAGGTGCTGGAGTGTGAGCTGCAGTAGCTCCGGCCAGCTCGAAGCGAGATAGTCGAATACGTTCATATGACGTGGCCTCCTTCAGGGGAGCGTATGCGTGCGCAGGAACTCCGCCGCGACTTGCTGGGCGGACTTGCCGTCGAGATCCACGGCCTTGTTCATGTCTTGCATCACGTCGTTGTTGAGGGCGGCGGAAAGCGCGTTGAGCTGCGCGGCCAGTTTGGGATTGCGCTCCAGCACTTCCTTGCGAACCACGGGCGTGGCGTTGTACGGCGGGAAGAAGTGCTTGTCGTCTTCGAGCGGCACGATGCCGAAGCCCTTCACGCGGCCATCGGTGGTGTAGACGAGGCCGATCTTCAACTGGTTGTTATGCAGCGCCGTGTAGACGAGGCCAGGGTCCATCTGCTTCATCTGCGAGCGGCGGAAGCTCATGTCGTAGGTGGCGAGCAGGGGCTTGAGACCATCCGGACGATTCGCGAACTCGGCGTCCATGCCGAACACGTAGCGCTTCGCATCGGGGTCCGTCTTCAACCGTTGCGCAAGCTGCGAGACCGTGGTGATGCCCGTTTCCTCGGCGAATTTGCTTGGCAGACCTAATGCATACGTGTCGTTGAGCGGCGAGGCGTTGAGCCAGACGAGACCGCGCGGCGCATCGAGCGCCTTCACGCGCTCGTACATCGCTTCGGGAGAAAGCTTTTCCGTCAGCTTGTCGTAAACGAGCGCCGCCGTGCCCGTGTAGTCCCAGACGAGGTCGAACTGGCCGTTCTCCAGCGCGCTGCGCATGAGCGTGCTGCCAAGGCCGGAGCGCACCTCCACGGTATAGCCGCGCGAACGCAGGTATTGCGCGGTGACTTCGGCGAGCACGTATTGCTCGGTGAAGTTCTTCGCTCCCAGTACGAGCTTGGGCTGCGCGAACGCGGGCGTGGCGGCGGCAACGAGCGCTGTTCCGATCACACAGGCCTGAACGAAGCGGCGCAGGGATTTGAAGGGAGACGCGAACATCATGCGAGCCCTCCGTGACGCGAGAGCCACTGATGGCTGCCGGCGGCGACCACGCCATCCAGCACGAGCGCGAGCGCGGCCGTGAACGCGGCGCCAAGCAGCAGCAAGGGCTGATCGTTCAGATAGATGCCGGGGAAAATGAGCGAACCGAGGCTGTCCGCACCGATCAGATAGGCGAGCGGCGCCGTGCCCACGTTGATGGCGAGCGCGGTGCGCACGCCGCCCACGATGATGGGCAGCGCACCCGGCAATTCCACGCGCGTGAGCGATTGCCAGCCCGTCATGCCGATGCCGCGCGCGGCTTCGCGCAATGCGGCCGGCACGTTCTTCACGCCCTCATATGTATTGCGCGTGATGGGCAGCAGCGACGCGAGAAAGAGCGCGACGATCGCGGGAACGTCGCCGATGCCGAACACGCCGAGCGCAATGGCGAGCACCGCGAGCGAGGGAATCGTGTTGCCCACGTTGAAGATCTGCATGAAGCGTTCGGCCTGGCGCGAGAAGCGCGGCCGGCTCAGCAGCACGCCGGCGGGCACGCCGACCACGATGGCGAGCGCCATCGAATAGCCGACGAGCAGCAGGTGCCGCCCGGTGTAGTAGGCGAGGTCGCCTGCGTGGCTGTGCCACGTATCGGCGCCGATGGCGCGTGAGAGTGCCCACGCAATGACGGCAAGGGCGATCAGGCTGCCCGCGAGCAGGGCAGAGCGTCGAGTCATGAAGGTACGCCTCCTTGTTTTTGTGCCGCGCGGCGCAACGCTGCGCAGCGGGGACGCCCATGAGGATGCTCAAGGCGCCGCGAAGGAAGTTCGTGATCCCGGCATGGCCGCGATTGGAACCGACTAAAACAACGGACAGAAAGCGGACAAAGGAACGGACGAAAGCCAGTCCGCACGCGCACGATGGCTACGTGGCCGCAGTGGTATGAACGCGCTTCTCGCGTTCTTCTGGTTGTCATGTTCAGCTCAACGGCACCGAGCAGATCGACGCGCGCTGGAGCAGGAAACCGCCTGATGGCGGCCTGGATGCGGCGGCTTTGGGCCGCTACGCGAGGGCCGGAGGCCCGCTTGAATGGCGCTTGCGACACAGTGGACCTTTAGTGTGGACCCTGTATCTCAATGCGCACGAGAACGACTTCGTTGTGATCGAAACGAGATGAGTATAGATCATTCGATTAGGTGCGTCTACCTTGGGGAACGATCGCGCGTTGATGGATAAGACGCCTGGTTGCATTCGGTATGTCATTTCGGGAAATTAATCAGTTATCCGGATGAAAATATTTCGGTAGCATTTCCCGTTTTTAAAAGTGACAGAAAGTGACGTACAGGTACGCATTTTCTGCATCGTGACGCTTAGCAAGCGGTGTTCCCGGGATTCGACGATAGCGCTGCGGCAGAATGTTCCGATCTTTGACGAATCTTAAGATTCGTTTAAGAAGCGCCATTTATTTTGAACCGCTTCGCATCATCGATGCTCGCCGATTCAACGAAGCGGCCATCGATCTCACTTCCGAATTCACCTCGAGAAGCGCGGCGCGCGTTCGCGTTTCTCTGCTCTGCAATCCGTCATTCGATTCATGGCATTTCGTGCAATAGCGGCCTCCCCCGGCCTCGCGGGGAAACTCATCGTTGTGTCCGCAATCGGTTTGACGAGCGCCGCGTGGCTCGCACATCGGCACGCGAACATTGCCACCGACGATCCGCTTGCCGACGCGGCGACGGCGACGTCCGCAGCGCCGGCGCAAGATGCGGCATCGCGGGTGGCGGCAAGCGCTGCGCCTGCGAGCGAAAGCGAGCCCGCGTTTCGTGTGGAGACCGCTGTGGTCGAACACAGCTTCTCCGAAGCCGCCCAGCGTCTCGGCGTGGATGCAGCGACGACGGCCAGGCTTGCGCGCGCCTTCTCGGGCCGCCTCGATTTCCGGCGCGATCTGCAGCGTGGCAGCGAAATCCGCTTCGTGTTTCGCAACGACACAAACGATGCGAACGGTGTGAACGAAGCAAAAGATTCAAGCAACGTAAGCAGTGCGAACGCCGGCGCGTCACAAAACACATCGTCCTCCGGCGACACGCCTGTCGCGATCCGCATCTCGAACGGCAACGTCTCGCACGATCTCTTTCTCTACCGGAATCTTGCGGGCAAGGCGTTCTATTATTCCGCCGACGGTCATGCTGCCGCGCCGTCGTTCCTGCGCTATCCCGTGAAGTTCACGCGCGTGTCTTCGCATTTCTCGATGCGACGGCTCGATCCGGTCACGCATCGCGTGCAGCCGCACGAAGGTGTCGATCTCGCGGCGCCCGTTGGCACCCCCGTTCACGCGACCGCGCGCGGCACCGTGAGATTCGCCGGTTGGCAGACGGGCTACGGCAAGGTCGTGAAGCTCGAGAATTTCGGCCCTTACTCCACGACCTTCGCCCATCTTTCGCGCTTTGCGAAGCACTTGAAGGTCGGGCAGACGGTGAGCAAAGGGCAGGTGATCGGATACGTGGGCGCGACGGGTTGGGCGACGGGCCCGCATCTGCACTATGAGGTGCACGTGGATCAGGTCGCGCAGGATCCGCTGACCGTCGACCTGCCGCATCGCGATCCCTTGCAGGGCGAGGACAAGCAGCGCTTCGCGCAGCAGGTCGCGCTCATCGACCCGCTGCTTTAGGCGCGACGTGCGAAAGGCTGCCGCAAGGAAGCGGGCAAAACGGCCTGTGCTGCGCCGCAGCCACGAATTGCCGATTTTCGATAACACGTCGATTAATGACTCAATAGCATGGTTCCACTCAACCGTGGCGGCCAGGGCCGGCCGCCCGGGCCACCCAGAGGGAGAAAACCATGCAAAGCGAGTCGAACGCACGCCCCGCTGCAGTCGGCACGACAGTTGGCAAATCACCGGGCAAGCCGGGCGCGCCGGCGCTCAATCAAACGCTCGGCACGTGGCAGTTATGGGGCATCGCCGTCGGCCTCGTGATATCGGGCGAGTACTTCGGCTGGAGCTACGGCTGGGCCAGCGCCGGCACGCTCGGCTTCGTCGTCACGGCGCTGTTCGTCGCGGCGATGTACACGACGTTTATCTTCAGCTTTACCGAACTCACTACCTCCATTCCGCATGCGGGCGGGCCTTTCGCCTACGCCCGCCGCGCGTTCGGCCCCGCCGGCGGCTATCTGGCGGGTGCGGCCACGCTCGTGGAATTCGTATTCGCGCCGCCCGCCATCGCGCTCGCCATCGGCGCGTACCTGCACGTGCAGTTCCCCGGGCTCGAGCCCAAACACGCGGCCATGGGCGCGTATCTCGTGTTCATGGCGCTCAATATCGTGGGCGTGCAGATCGCCGCGACTTTCGAGCTGATCGTCACGCTGCTCGCCATCTTCGAACTGCTCGTGTTCATGGGCGTGGTGTCGCCGGGTTTCGCATGGACCCACTTCATGAAAGGCGGCTGGTCGGGCAACGATCACTTTTCGCTGGGTTCGTTTCATGGCATGTTCGCCGCGATTCCGTTCGCGATCTGGTTTTTCCTCGCGATCGAAGGCGTCGCCATGGCCGCCGAGGAAGCGAAGAACCCGCGCCGCTCGATTCCCATCGCCTATGTGGCCGGCATTCTCACGCTCGTTGCGCTCGCCGTGGGCGTGATGGTGTTCGCGGGCGGCGCGGGAGACTGGACCAAACTCGCGAATATCAACGACCCGCTGCCGCAAGCCATGAAGTTCATCGTGGGCGAGCACAGCGGCTGGATGCACATGCTCGTCTGGCTCGGGCTGTTCGGTCTCGTGGCCTCGTTTCACGGCATCATCCTCGGCTACTCGCGGCAGATCTTCGCGTTGGCCCGCGAGGGCTATCTGCCCGCGTGGCTCGCGAAAATCCATCCGCGCTTCAAGACGCCGTATCGCGCGATTCTCGCGGGTGGCGTGGTGGGCATCGCCGCGATCTATAGCGACGAGCTGATCCAGTTCGGCGGCCAGACGCTCACGGCCAACATCGTCACGATGTCGGTGTTCGGTGCGATCGTGATGTACATTGTCAGCATGGCGGCGCTCTTCAAGCTGCGCCGTATGCAGCCGGCCATGGACCGGCCGTTTCGCGCGCCGCTGTACCCGTATTTCCCGGCGTTCGCGCTCGTCGCCGCGCTCGTTTGCCTCGGCACGATGGTGTATTTCAATGCGCTGGTGGCGGGGGTGTTCGTGGTGTTTCTCGCGCTCGGCTACGCATATTTCCTCGCCACGCGCACGCAGCGCGAGGGGGTGGTGGCCGCCGAGGGGCTGCTCGAGGAGTGAGCTTTGCAGGAGTCCAACGCATGAACTATACGGAGACAATCGGCGCGCGCACCTACCGCTTCGCGGACCTCAAGACATTGCTCGCCAAAGCCAGCCCGCTGCGCTCCGGCGACCAGCTCGCGGGCGTCGCAGCGGCGAGCGAAGAGGAGCGCGTGGCCGCGAAAATGGCGCTCGCCGCGGTGCCGCTCAAGGTGTTTCTTTCCGAAGCGCTCGTGCCTTATGAAGACGACGAGGTCACGCGTCTTATCGTCGACGATCACGACGCAGCCGCGTTCGCAGCCGTTGCGCACCTCACCGTAGGCGACTTTCGCGATTGGCTGCTTTCCGGCGCGGCAACGACCGAAGCGCTTGAACGCCTGGCGCCGGGCCTCACGCCCGAGATGGTCGCGGCGGTGTCGAAGCTCATGCGCAATCAGGACCTGATCGCCGTGGCGAAAAAGCGCTCCGTGGTCACGCGCTTTCGCAACACCGTGGGGCTGCCGGGCCGCATGTCGGTGCGCTTGCAGCCGAACCATCCCACCGACGACGTGAAGGGCATTGCCGCCTCGATGCTCGACGGCTTGATGTATGGCTGCGGCGACGCGATGATCGGCATCAATCCCGCAACGGACAGCCTGGCGGCCATCGTGAAGCTGCTCGCGATGATCGACGGCTTTCGCGAGCGCTACCGCGTGCCCACGCAGTCCTGCGTGCTCACGCATGTCACCAACACGATCGCGGCGATCGAAAAGGGCGCCCCTGTCGATCTCGTGTTCCAGTCGATAGCGGGCACGGAAAAGGCGAACGCGAGCTTCGGCATTTCGCTGGCGCTATTGCAGGAGGCGCGCGAGGCGGCGCTCTCGCTCAAGCGCGGCACGGTCGGCAACAACCTCATGTACTTCGAGACGGGGCAGGGCAGCGCGCTGTCGGCGAACGCGCACTACGGCGTGGACCAGCAAACCTGTGAAGTGCGCGCCTATGCGGTCGCGCGCAAGTTCGAGCCGTTTCTCGTCAATACGGTGGTCGGTTTCATCGGCCCTGAATATTTGTACGATGGAAAGCAGATCATTCGCGCGGGTCTCGAAGATCACTTCTGCGGCAAGCTGCTGGGCGTGCCCATGGGTTGCGACATCTGCTATACGAACCACGCCGAAGCCGATCAGGACGACATGGACACGCTGCTCACGTTGCTGGGCGCGGCCGGCATCAACTTCATCATGGGCGTTCCGGGCGCTGACGACGTGATGCTCAACTACCAGAGCACCTCGTTTCACGATGCGCTGTACGTGCGCGATCTGCTCGGGCTGCGCCGCGCGCCTGAGTTCGAGGAGTGGCTGGAAACCATGGAGATCGTCGACGCGAAAGGCGCGCTCCTGCCAGGTTCCGCGCGCGTGCCGCTGCTCGCGGGCGCGCACGAATGGATGGGGATCGACGCATGAGCGACGCCGTCGAAAAGAACCCGTGGGGAGGTCTCAAGGCTTTCACGAACGCGCGCATCGCGCTTGGGCGCGCGGGCAACGGCTTGCCCACGGCGCCGCTGCTCGCGTTCAATCTCTCGCACGCGCAGGCGCGCGACGCCGTGCATCATCCGCTCGACGCCGAAGCCTTGCGGCGCACGCTCGAAGCCGAAGGGTTCGCCACGCTCGGCGTGGAAAGCGCGGCGCCGGACCGTCAGCATTATTTGCGCAGGCCGGACCTGGGGCGGCGCTTGTCGGAGGCGAGCCGGGCAGCGTTGGCCGAAGCGGCGGGTTCGGCCAGCGCTGCGCGTGACGAGCCGCCCGAAGTCGTGTTCGTGATCGGCGACGGCCTTTCGGCGATCGCTGCCGCGAAACAGGCCGCGCCGTTGCTCCTCGCAGTGCGTGCGCGCCTTGCGGACTGGCGCATCGGCCCAGTGGTGGTCGCGCGCCAGGCACGCGTGGCGCTCGGCGACGAGATTGGCGAGCTGCTGGGCGCGAAGCTCGTGGCCATGCTGATTGGCGAGCGGCCTGGGCTGAGTTCGCCAGACAGCCTCGGCGTCTATCTGACCTACGCGCCGAAGGTGGGCTGCCATGACGCGCAGCGCAACTGCATCTCGAACGTGCGTCCCGAAGGGTTGCCGTATGAAGCGGCTGCGCACAAGCTCCATTACCTCCTCACGCATGCGCGGCGGCTCGGGCTGACCGGCGTCGGACTGAAGGACGATAGCGATGCGACGCTGCCGGGAGTCGGAGCGGCTGGGCAGATCACGTCTGCTTGAGGGTCCACACGCGCTGGCGCGGGCCGCATCCGCCGCACCCGCTAAGGCATGCGACGCACCGCCCCGGTGCCGCCGCCTGTGCAGGGATTGAGCACTCTTCTCATCGCCATTGCGCCGCCGTGGAGCAGCGCGGCACCTGGCACTGCCGTTTGGCATAGTGTTCTCGCTGGCCCGACTCTTGCGTCATTCGACGATCGATCGAAGCAAGCGCGTGCTGGGAGGCAACCATGAATGAAACGGCGGAGCGGACCGAAGCCACGGCCGGGCAAGCGCAATACAACGCGCCTGGCAGCCGCACCGTGGTGAGCGTGGCGCACGACGCCGACGAACAGGCGCGCAACCTCGTGGGCTGGCGGCAGACCTACGACCAGCTCGCGGCGGGCCGCTTCGTCGGCACGCTCACGGAGCTGCCGCTCGACACCATGAAGGTGTTTCGCGAGACCACGAGCCATACGCTGCGCCAGGCGTGCGAAGTGCGCGGCGACGCCTGGTGGTTCGGCATACCGGTTGCGCGCGAAGGCGAGGCGCGTATCGACGCGCAGCCCTTCGGCGCGCAGGCGTTTGCGCTGCGCCCGGGCAACGTCGAGTTCGAGCTGCTCACACCGGCGCAATTTTCGATCTACGGCGTGGTCGTGCGCGGCGACGTGCTGCGCCACTACGCGGCCACGGTCGAGCGTACGGCGCTCGAGGAACGTCTCACGGGTGCGCCTGTCGTGCAGTCGGGCGCTGCGTGCATCGAGCGCCTTTGCGCACGGCTCGCAAGGTGTCTCGACGATGGCGGCCATGCGCATGAGAACATGCCGGACGCGCCGCTTTCGGACGCCGAGCGCGGTGCATTGCAGGCGGAAGTGCTCGCTGCGCTATTCGACGCCTGCGCAGGCACCGAGGATGCGGTTGCCGAGCCTGCATCGCGGCGCCGCTGGATCGTGGCGCAGGCGCGCGATTACGTGCTCGCGCATCGCGCGCGGCCGGTCGGTGTGCCGGAGCTATGCGAGCAGTTGCACGTGAGCCGGCGTACGCTTCAGTACTGCTTTCAGGACGTGCTTGGCATGGCGCCCGCAACCTACCTGCGAGCGCTGCGCCTGAACGGCGCTCGCCGCGACCTGTGCGGGCGCGCGGCGGGTTCGGTGCAGGACGTTGCGGCTGCCTGGGGCTTCTGGCATCTGAGCCAGTTCGCCACCGACTACCGGCGCATGTTCGGCATGCGGCCTTCGGAGGCATTGCGCGCGGTGGCAATGCCTTGAATTCCCGGACGAGAATATGCACCCATTCACCATTGATGACAGAGGGAACGTTCTTCGCTACTTCGATTTATATTCCGGCACGAATCCCTCCGAGCCGCTTCTGTTGATTCATGGTTTGGGTTGTGCGTCCAGCAGTGATTACCCACCGGTAGTAGGCTCGAATTCTTACGCAAAACGCAGATCGCTCCTCGTCGATCTCATGGGAGCGGGGTTCAGCGATAAACCAGAGGACGGCAAATATGATTCGGACGCCCAGGCGAATGTCCTCTCAAACCTTGTGACTAGGGAGCGCTTCACGCAGGTCGATATCTTCGGCCATAGCGCCGGCGCGTTCATCGCGCTGAAACTCGCAAAATGTTTGCCGATCCAGGTGGGTAGCGTGATTCTATGTGCGCCCGGTCTGAACGAGTACGGCAAAGCGATGTTGTCGGAAATCACGTCGATGTCCGAGGCGCAATTCGCAACCGTTGGTTTTTCGCAGCTTCTGGCGCAGTTGAAAGCCGCGGGCGGCAACGACGCATGGCTGGGACCATTTTCCGTCGCATCGCCTTATGCCATTTACCAATGGGCAAAATCCGCGCTGGACGATAACGCGCAAAACTGGCTCGAAGATCTCGCCAGGCTGAGTTCGAAAAAAGGGGTGATTCTTGCTGATACGGCGGCGAGTGAAGAAATCACCCAATTCGAGCAAGCCGGCTGCACCGTTGAACTCGTTGCCAATACCGAGCACATGATGGCGTACGACAATCCGGATGGCCTCGCGCTCGCCATCAGCAATCTTCTTTGAGCCGGCACTTGAGAAGCCGGCTGCGCCTCACCGGCCTGCCGGTTTAGTGGTTCACCAGTTGCTTGTGATAGAACGTTGTGCCGCAAAGTGCGCCGTCCGGCATCAGCGCGTAGTTCGGCACGGCGCCCACACGCACCCATCCCGCACGCACATAGAGCCGTTCGGCCGCGCCGCCCGTCACGGTGTCGAGCACGAGCACCGACTTTCCGGCTTGCCGTGCCGCCTCGTCGATCGCGAGCATGAGGCGCAGCCCCACACCGTGCCCGCGTGCGTCGCGATGCACCAGCACCTTGGCGACGTCGGCGCGATGCGGCTGATTTTCCGGTTGCGCCGTCACGAGCTGCGCCGTACCCACGATGCGCTGCTGCAGGTCTTCAGCCGCGAGCAGAATGCGTTCGCCGCGCGCGACGTCTTGCGCCACTTCGCGCCAGAACGCGAGCGCCGTCTCGCGCGAAATCGGCAGCATGAAGCTCACCGAGGCGCCACCCTCCACGCAGTCGATGAGTACGTCCGCAAGCGCGGGCGCGCAGGCTTGCGCCTGTTCGGCGGTCAGGCGGCGTACCTTGATGGCTTCGCTCATGTGAATGTGAACCCGTCAGTCAGTTAGTGGTCCTGCAGAGCGCGACGACGTAGCGCGCCGGCTCGCTCGTGGGATTGCGATAAACGATAGGGCAGTCGAGGCGCATCGCGAGGCAATCGCCGGTTTCGAGCCGCCACACGCGCTCGCCCACCGTCATCTCCATCACCCCTTCCATCACCCAAACCTGCTGATAGATCTCCGCGTCGCGCAGGCTCGTGTCGTAGGCCACGCGCTGGCCAGGCGGGAAGTGCACTTCCACGAGCTGGATGGGCGACCATGCGGGCGGCGAGAGGTTGCGGCGCACATAGCCCGACTCGGGGTCGGTCCATACCGCTTGATCGCGGGCCGCGGCGTGCGGGGAAGGGGCCTGCCGCGCATCGTCGCCTGGCGCCTCGAACAGCGACGCAAGCGCAACGCCAAGCGCCGTGGCGAGCTTGTCGAGCACGATGGCTGTGGGGCTGCTTTCCCCGCGTTCGATGAGCGAAATATTCGAGCGGCTTACCGAACTGCGCTCGGCCAGCGCTTCGAGCGACCAGCCTTTGGCGTCGCGCAGTTCGCGCAGACGGCGGGCGATGTTGGTGTGGATATCCATGGTGTCCAGTTTAATGGATTTATCCATCCAGTAAACTAGATTGTGCGATTGCACATATAAAAGTTTATGCGCATCAAGTTTGTCGCAGGCGTGCGACAGGTGATGCTGCCCTGATATCCCGGTTAGCCGACACGCAAACGTTTGCGTGATCCTGGGCGGTTGAAACCTTGATTTTCGTCAATTGCCGGCCTCCGGCCCGCTGTTAGTTTCCCGCTATCTCACAAAGACATCGCAGGGCGGTTCGGGGCGCAACATGCAACACCACACGCTGGACCTGGAAATCGGTCAGCTTCTTTCAGGGCCGCCGCTTGCCTGCGGGCCCGACGTGCCGATACGCGAAGCCGCGCGCATGATGAGCGAACGGCGCTATAGCGCCATCGTGATCACCGAAATGGGGCGGCCCGTCGGCATCTGGACCGAGCACGACGCGCTCGCGCTGGGCGAAGACGCCGCCGCGCTCGCGCTGCCCATCCGCCATGCCATGAGCCATCCGGTGCGGGCGCTGCCGGCGAGCACGCGTCTGCGCGACGCCGCCCTGCGCTTCAAGCGCGAGGGCATTCGCCATTGTCTCGTGGTGGATCAGTCGGGCCGCTCGCTCGGCATCGTCACGCAAACCGACCTGGTCATGAACCAGGGCCTCGAGTGCTTCCTGCGGCTGAAGACAGTCGGATCGGTCAACGCGGCGATGCCGCTCGTGGTCGACGCGCGCATGTCCATGCACGAGGCCATGCAGCGCATGCGAGCGCGGCGTCTGAGCGCGCTCGTCGTGAACTATTCCGACGGCGACTTCGGCATCGTGACCGAGCGCGACGTGGTGCGCCTCGCTGCCGACGGCGCGCTCGACGGCATGGTCGGCGCGCGTGCGAGCCGGCCGCTGCGCTCGCTCGCGCATTCGCAAAGCCTCTTTGCTGCGCGCCAGTATCTCGTCGAACACCGCATGCGCCACGTTGGCGTGATCGGCGAAGACGGAACGCTCACGGGGCTGCTCGACCTCTCGCATATCCTGCACGACATCGAAGACGGCTTCGTGCGCGAGTTGCAGATGGCGCTGCGCGAGCGCGATGACGCGCTGCTCGCCTCGCGCGCGAACCTGCGCCTTGCCGACCAGGTCGTGGAGTCGACGCTCGATGGCGTGATGATCACCGACCTCGACGGCACCATCGAACGCGTGAACCCCGCTTTTACGCGGCTCACGGGCTATACGGAGCACGAGGCGCTGGGGCGCAATGCGAGCCTGCTCAACTCGGGCCGCCAGGGCGCGGCGTTCTACAGCGCGCTCTGGCGCAGTCTGCAGCAAAACGGCCACTGGAAGGGCGAAATCTGGAACCGCCGCAAGGATGGCGCGCTTTACCTGGAATACCTGACGATTTCCAGCATCTGCGACCCGGGCGGCCGCTGCACGCATTACGCCGCGATCTTCGCGGACATCACGCAGCGCCGCGAGACCGAGGAGCGCCTGAGCTACCTCGCGACCCATGACGCCTTGACCGGTCTGCCCAATCGCACGCTCTTCACCGAGCGCCTCACGCTTTCGCTCGCGCGCGCACGTCGTTCGGGCAAGCGCGTCGCGGTGATGTTCCTCGACCTCGACCGCTTCAAGCTCATCAACGACACGATGGGCCACGGCGTGGGCGACGAGGCGCTCACCGTGATCGCCGCGCGTCTGCGCGAAGCGGTGCGCGAGACCGATACCGTGGCGCGCCTCGGCGGCGACGAGTTCACACTGCTGATCGAAGATATCGAAGACATTCGGCATGTCGGCCAGATCGCCCAGGGGCTGCTCGTGCGCGTGGGCGCCGCGATGCACATCGGCGAGCAACTGCTGTTCGTCACGCCCAGCATCGGCATCAGCATGTATCCAGACGATGCGCGCGACCCGCGGCAACTGCTCATGCAGGCTGACCGTGCGATGTACGAGGCCAAGGACGCGGGCAAGAACAATTTCCGCTTCTTCGCCACGCCGATGACGTCCTCGGCAATGGAGCGCATCGTGCTCGAAAGCGAGCTGCACCACGCGCTAGAAGCCGGCGAACTCGTGCTCCACTATCAGCCCGAATTCGATGTGGCGAGCGGGGCGCTCGTCAATATCGAGGCGCTCGTGCGCTGGCAGCACCCGCGCCGCGGGCTCGTGCCGCCCGACCAGTTCATCCCGATTGCCGAGGAATCCTCATTGATCGTGCCGCTCGGTGCGTGGGTGTTGCGCGAGGCTTGCAGGCAGGCGCGCGAGTGGCTCGACGAGGGCTTCGACTTCGGCCGTATCAGCGTGAATCTTTCGGCGCGGCAATGCCTGCATGACGGCTTTCTGCATCAGCTCACGACCATACTCAGCGAAACGGGCCTGCCAGCCACGCGCCTGCAACTCGAACTCGTGGAGAGCATGGCGATGACGTCGGGCCGGGGTGGCATCGAAGCGTTGCTGCAAGAACTCGCCGCGCGCGGCATCAGCCTCGCGATCGACGACTTCGGCACGGGGTATTCGTCGTTCAAGTATCTGCAGTCCTTGCCGGTCGACACGCTCAAGGTGGACCGTTCGTTCCTCGCGGACATGGCCGAGCTGGGGCCGGGCTTGTCGCCGCGTGTGAAGAAAAGCGCCGCGCGAGACCGCTCGATCGTGCGCGCGATCGTCGCGATGGCGCGCTCGCTCGGCGTCACGGTGGTGGCCGAGGGCGTCGAGACGCCGCGGCAACTCGAGTTCCTGCGCGAGATCGGCTGCGACCGCGCACAAGGCTTCCTGCTGGCGCGTCCCGCGCCGGCTGAATTGATGCCACGCGCGCGCGAAGCGTGCGTGGCCGGCTGAAGACCACCTTTTCTTTTCCCCTTTAGCCGAAGTATCCGGAGAATCCCGTGAGCACCAGTGACGAGATGCTGTTGAACTCGATGACCGCGCTAGTGAGTGCGCATGGCAAGGCCATCTCGCGCTTCGGCGCGAGTGTGGTGGTGATGACGAAGTTCGTCGAGGCAGTGCTGCCGCAATTGTCCACGGCGCAGATCGAACGCACGATCCTTGCGTTTCGCGCGCAGCTCGGCGAAGCGATGGCCGTGGCCGACGACGTGCGGTTGCCCGGCGAATACCGCGCCACGCTGATCGAACAGGCGAACATGCTGCTGGCCCGGCTGGGCAGCGATGCTGTCCCCACCACGTTGAGGACTTGAAGCGGGAATTAGGCAATGCGTAATCTGACGATTCGAAAAGGGCTGCTGCTCGTGCTCTGCACGTTCGCGGCGATGCTGGTGGTGGGGGCAGCGGTAGGTGTCCTGATGATTGGCCGCGCCGACGATTCGGCGCGTTTCATCCACGAAGTCGCGCGCCAGGACGCGCTCGCACTCGCCTTGCGCGAGGACGCGGCGCTCGCGCAAACGGCGCTGGCGCGTGCTTATCAGGCCGAGAAGGAGAAAGGCGCCGCCGAAGCACAACAGCGCGCGCAGCAGGAAGCACGCGATCTCCTCGATCAGGCCGCGAAGCACAGCACCGCGCTGCGCGAGAGCGCGCCGTTCGATGCCGATGCGGCCCAGCAGCGCGACGCCTTGCTCGGCGCGTGGAGCGCGCTCGCTCAGGCGCTGCAGCGCGCGGCCACGGTGCTCGAATCCGGCGACACGGCAACCTATGCCACGCTTGCCGCCGGGGATGTCGCCAATGCGAATACGCAGTTTTCGGCCAGCGTGGCCGCATTGCGCGCGAACGCCGATGCTGCCACGCGCGCGACGCTCGACCAGTCCGAGCGTGAGCACAACTGGGTGATGGCGATGGTGGCGGTGGGCCTGCTGGGCGCGCTGGCGCTCGTCGTCGCGACCCATATGGCGTTGCGCCGCCTCGTTACGGCGCCGCTCAAAGAGGCGGTGGAAGTGCTGAATCAGATCGCCGCGAACGATCTCTCGGTTCACATCGAAGGTGGCGGGCGCAACGAAATCGGCCAGTTGCTCGGCGCGATGCGGCGCATGCAGGGAGGCCTGAGCCACACGGTGCGTAGCGTGCGATCGAGCTGCGATGCGATCAACACGGGCGCACGCGAAATCGCCGCGGGCAATCTCGATCTGTCGAGCCGCACGGAACAGCAGTCTGCGTCGCTCGAGCAGACGGCGTCGAGCATGGAGCAGCTCACGTCGAGCGTGCGCCAGAACGCCCAGCATGCGAACGCCGCGAGCGCGCTCGCCATGGGAGCAGCGGATGTCGCGCAGCGCGGCGGGCGCGTGGTCGAGCAGGTGATCGACACGATGGAGGAGATCAGCCGCAGCTCGGGCAAGATCGCGGACATCACGGGCATCATCGACGGCATTGCGTTTCAGACCAATATTCTCGCGCTCAACGCTTCGGTCGAGGCCGCACGCGCGGGCGAGCAGGGACGAGGCTTCGCCGTCGTCGCGGGCGAGGTGCGCATGCTCGCGCAGCGCAGCGCCTCCGCGGCGCGCGAGATCAAGTCGCTGATCGACGCCTCCGTGCACGACGTGCGCAACGGCCGCTCGCTCGTGGGCGAGGCGGGCGCGACGATGGCCGAGATCGTCGCTTCGGTGGACAAGGTGTCGGGCCTCATGAAGGAGATCGCCTCGGCCACCGTGGAGCAGAGCGCCGGCATCGAGCAGGTCGAGACCGCGGTGAGCCAGATGGATCAGGTCACGCAGCAGAACGCGGCGCTCGTGGAAGAGGCGGCGGCTGCCGCCGAATCGCTCGAGCAGCAGGCGAGCCAGATGGCCGAGGCCGTGGCGACGTTCCGCGTGAGCGAGACGGAGGACACGTTGCCAGTGGTGCCGCCCGTCACACCGATGGCGGTTGCGCACGAGGAAAGCGCGCTGCTAGCCGCCGCATGAAGGGCTAACGCCAGGCCTGCGTGAATTCGCCGATCACGCGTGCGAGATGCGCCTGCATCGCCGCACGCGCGGCGGCCGCGTCGCGCGCCATGATGGCCGAGAAAATGCGCTGATGGTCTTCCTGCGAAGCCGCGCGCAACGCGGGCGTATGGAAGTGCTCCTCGATCTTTTGCCACAACGGGTCGGCGCGCGAGTTGTCCCACATCGCGCTCACCACGTGCCGCAGCATGTCGTTTCCGGTCGCGCCCGCAATCGCCAGATGGAACTCGCGGTCGGCGGCCTCGTTTGCGGCCTTGTCGTCCATGTTTTCGCGCATCGTGCGCAACGCGGCAAAGATGCGATCGAGGTCCGAATCCTTGCGTTCGGTCGCGGCGAGCGCCGCGATGCCGCTTTCGATCACTTCCCGCGCGCGCAGCGTCTCGATCGGGCCCGGCCCGCGTGGCAGTTCGAACGCGATGGAGCGTGCCTCCTGCGCGTCGGCCACATAGATGCCCGACCCCACGCGCACCTCGACCACGCCCTGGACTTCGAGCGCGATGATCGCCTCTCTGACCTGTGTGCGGCTCACGCCGAAACGCTCGGCGAGCGTGCGCTCGGAGGGCAGGCGGCCGCGAGGCGCGCCCGGTGCGCGCCCGACGTCGCCCGCCGCGATCAGGTCGTAGATCTGTTTCGCGAGGCCGACGTAGGAGCGGTCGGTTGCGTCCGCATCGGCGGCACGACCGGTTGGCGTGTGCGAAAGATCGGCCATCCAGGATTCTCGAAAGCATGGAAGCCGCCGGGAGGCGGCTGAAGTTCGCCAGAATGGTACACCAGTTGCCGCGCAATCAAGCCTAGGGATGGCGCGGGTTTCCGCCCGCTTGCAGGCCAATCGGGCCCGCGCCGGGTCCAGTGGTAAACCACTATCGCGCGCGGATTGGTATGCCAGTACTGTCAGACGGGGAGGCGTTCACGCATGCCCGTCGTTTTGCTTCGAGGGGACGCCTTTGAAGAGGTCATTCCGCTGGTCCGGCGCGTCCGTTCCAGTCCCGCTGCAGCACATCCAGCAAGATTCCCTGCGTCACGCACACGGTGTCGGCCATTCCCGACGAGCCCGTTGCGCCGGCTTTCAGTAAGTTCTATCCGACAAAAAGGAGACAACATGCTTTCAGGAATCCACGTGCTTCGAGCGGCGGCGACCGCGGCAATGGCGTTGTGCGCGAGCGCGGCATTCGCGCAGGCATCGATCGTTTCCGGTCCGTCCAGCGACCCCACCTGCATGGTCCCCTGGAAGACCGACACGAAATTCATCAAGTATCCGAAGAAGAGCGGGCCGTATCGCGTTGCGCTCGTGAATGGCTATATCGCGAACACCTGGCGAATCCAGATGATCAAGACGGCCAAGGCCTATACGGCGGAACCGGCCGTCGCCGCCAAGCTCAAGGAGTTCAAGGTCGTCTCGACGGGCGAGGACGTGCCCGCGCAGATCTCGGCCGTCAACAACTTCATCGACGCCGGCTACGACGCGATCATCGTCGACGCGCAGAATCCCGCCTCGTTCGGACCCGCGATCCGCCGCGCGAAGAAAGCCGGCGTCGTGCTGGTCGCGTTCGACAATACGCTCGACAGCGAAGACGCGATCAACGTGGACGTCGACCAGTACGGGCTTGGCGTGCTGTGGGCCAAGTGGCTCGCGACTCATGTGCCCAACGGCGGCAAGGTGCTGGAAGTCCGCGGCGTGGCCGGCACCTCGGTCGACACCGATCGGCACAATGGCTTCACGAAGACCCTCGACGAGACCGGCAAGAAGTGGAACGTCGTGCAGGTCTACGGCAAGTGGGACGACGCGGTCGCGCAGAAGGCCACCGCCGACGCCATCGCCGTGCAGGGCCATTTCGACGGCATTTCGGCGCAGGGCGGCGACACGGGGGTGGTGCGCGCGATGATCGATGCGAAACATCCGTTCGTGCCGTTCGGCGGCGAGACGGAGAACGGCTTTCGCAAGTTCTGCGCGCAGTACGGCGCCCAGGGTCTGAAGTGCACGTCGGCGGGCACCGGTCCCGCGCAGGTGGCCGTGGCGATCAAGACGGCGCTCGCGGCGCTCGATGGACAGACCATTCCCGTGGCGATCAAGCTGCCGCTGGACGTCACCGACGATTCGATGCTGAAGGCGGGCGTCAACTATTTCCCGAACGAGTCGGACAACTTCTTCGTGGGCAACTCGTTTCCCACTTGCGGCATCAACTTCTCCGCTCAGGCAATCATGAAGCAGAGCCAGGGCAACCAGTGACCGCGTGATTGCCGCGTGACGTGACGGGAGGCGAAGCATGCAGCAGGGTGGAGAGCAGCCGTTCTTTCAGATGTCTGGAGTGTCGAAGAGCTACGGCGGCGCCGTCGCGCTGGATCACGCGGAACTCGCGGTGCGAAAGGGCCGCATTCACGCGATCCTCGGCGAGAACGGCGCGGGCAAATCCACGCTGCTGAAGGTGATGTCCGGCGTGGTGCAGCCGGACGAGGGTGTGATGCACCTCGATGGCCGTAAAGTCTCGTTCGCCTCGCCCGCCGAGGCGAACGCGGCCGGCATTGTCTGCGTGTATCAGGAGCTTTCGCTGATCCCCGACCTGAGCGTGGCCGACAACATCTTCGCTTCGAACCCGCCGCGCCGCTTCGGCATGATCGACCGCCGTGCCCAGCGCCGCCAGGCCGAGGAAGCGCTCGCTCGCGCGGGCGCGGCCGACATCAATCCGCTTGCGAAAGTGCGCGATCTGCCGCTGTCGCGCCAGCAGATGGTCGAGCTGGCCAAGGGGCTCGCGCACGAACCGCGCATCCTGATCCTCGACGAGGCCACGTCGGCGCTGACCGCCGCCGACGTGGCGCGCGTGATCGAGGTGCTCAAGCGCCTGCGCGAAGAGGGGCTCGCACTGCTTTTCATTTCGCACCGCATGCACGAGGTGAAGGCGCTCGCGGACGAATGCACGGTGTATCGCAATGGCCGTCACGTGATGAGCTTCGAGGCGGGCACGCGAACGGACAATGAGGTCATCGAAATGATGATCGGGCGGAAGTACCAGCATGTCTTCCCCGACAAACCCGCGGAAAAGGCCGAGCGCCCACCGGTGCTCGCCTGTCACGATCTCGCGTGGAGCGACACGCTGCAGGGCATCAGCTTTTCGCTGCAGCCCGGTGAAATTCTCGGGCTGGGCGGTCTCGACGGGCAAGGGCAGCGCGAACTGTTGCTCGCGCTGTTCGGCGTGCTGCGCGGCTGCGCGGGCAAGATCGAGATCGACGGCAAGGCGGTGTCGATCGGCAGCCCCGTTGCCGCGCGCGCAAAGGGAATCGGTATGGCGCTGATACCGGAGGACCGCAAGACCGAAGGCTTGATGCTGCCGATGTCAGTGCGCGAGAACCTCTCGTTTGCCGCGCTCGACCGCATGTCGACCGCAGGCGTAATCGATCGCAATCGCCAGCAGTCCTTCGTTGACCGAATGATGGAGCTTCTCGCGATCAAGTCGCACGGCGTCGACGCGCCCGTGGGCTCGCTGTCGGGCGGCAACCAGCAGAAGGTGGTGATCGCGAAGTGGCTGATGCGCAAGCCCAGAATCCTGCTGCTCAGCGACCCGACGCGCGGCATCGACGTCGGTACCAAGCAGGAGCTTTATCAGCTGCTCAGGCGCCTCGCCGACGAAGGCGCCGCGATCCTGTTCTATTCGACCGACTACGACGAGCTGATCGGCTGCTGCGACCGCGTACTCGTACTTTACGAAGGCCGGATCAAGAAGGAACTCGTCGGGCCGGCGATCACCGAACAGAACCTGATCGCCAGCGCACTGGACCTGCCGGTTGGACAAGTCGGACAGGTTGCGCAGGGTTCGCCTTCCACGGGAGTCGCGCCATGAGCGGGCTGCGTTACTGGTATGCGGAAAATCGCGGAACGGTGTTCGCGTTCGGCCTGTTCGTGCTGATGTTCGCGATTTACCTCATCAACTATCCGTCGAGCTTATCGGCGAACGTGTTTCAGACCGCGGCGAACAAGGCGGTGCTGCTCGCGCTGGTGTCGATGGGGCAGGCGCTCGTCGTGCTCACGGCCGGCATCGACCTCTCTATCGGCATGATGCTCGTGCTGACGAATTGCATCGGCTCGTGGATCGTCACGGGTGACGCGCTGCACAGCGCGCTCGGCATCGTTGGCGTGCTCGCGGCGGGCGCGTTGTGCGGCGCGCTCAACGGCGTGATCATCATTTTTGGCCGTCTGCAGCCGATCGTGACGACGATCGCGACAGGCGCTGTGTATTACGGGCTGGCGCTGCTGCTGCGCCCCGTGCCCGGCGGCACGATCAACGAAGATCTCGCCGACGCCCTGACCGGCAAGGTCGCGGGTGTCGTGCCGGCGAGTCTGCTGATCCTGATCGTGACCGTGGTGATCGTCTGGATTCCTTTCAAACGCTCGGCGGTGGGCCGCGCGGCGTATGCGACCGGCTCGTCCGAACCTGCGGCCTTCCTCTCCGGCATGCCGATTCGCCGCGCCAAGTTCGCGAGCTATACGCTGGCGGGCCTGCTCGCCGCAATAGGCGGCCTGTTCCTGACCTTCTTCACCGACACCGGCGAAGCGAGCCTCGGCAGCGCGAACTCGTACACGCTCTTTTCGATTGCCGCCGTGGTGATCGGCGGCGTGTCGCTGCTCGGTGGCAAGGGCAGCGCGATTGGCGCGATCTTCGGCGCGTTTGCATTTCGCTCCATCGGCGACCTGCTGTTCGTGTTCAACGTCGACGCGCTCTGGCAGCCGCTATTCCAAGGCGTGATTCTCCTGCTCGCTGTCGCGATCGGCGCGTGCGGGCTATTCAGGGTGCGCAACCGTCTGGAGTGGTTCCAATGAGCGGCGTCTCTGCAAGCACCCGCACCACCTTTGTGTCGCGGCTCACGCGCAGGATCGACAAGCCGATCCTGATTTCGTTCGGATGCATCGTTGCGCTGCTGCTCGTCGGCGGGATGTATTCGCGCAACTTCACGTCGCCGGAATACATCCTGCTGCAGCTGAAGGTTGGCGCTTTTCTCGGCATCATCGCGACCGGCTTGATGATGGTGATTCTGCTCGGCCACATCGACCTCTCCTTGCCATGGACGATCACGGTGGGCGCGATGATGGCCTGTGCCGTCGCCGGGCATGGCGAACTCGGGCAGATTCTCGCGATTCCGGTCGGCATCGGCTGCGGCGTGCTCATCGGCATCGTCAACGGGATTCTCGTCGCACTCCTGCGCATTCCTTCGATGATCGCGACGCTCGCGACCAACGCGGTCGCGCAGGGCATCATGATCGTCTATACGGGCGGCTCGTCGCCGCAGGATTCCGCGCCGCACGTCATGCGCTGGCTCGCCGCGGGCTGGCTCTTGCCCGGCGTGCCGAATGCCGTGGCGCTGTGGGTCGTGATCGGGGCCGCGACGATGTTCCTGCTCTCGCGCACGACCTTCGGCCGCACGCTATACGCGATCGGCAACACCGAGCGCGCGGCGTATCTTTCCGGCATCGATACGCGGCTCGTGACGGTGGCCGCGTTCGCCGTGTGCAGCGCCTTCGCCGCGTTCGGCGGCGTGCTGCTCGCGGGTTATGCGTCGAAGGCGGCGCAGTCGATGGGCGACGCTTACCTGCTGCCCGCCATCGCGGCGGTGGTGCTGGGTGGCACCTCCATTCTGGGCGGCCGCGGATCGTACCTTGGCACGGTCGCCGGCGCGATCCTCATCACGCTGCTGCAGTCCATTCTCTCGGTCGCGCAGATGCCGGAGGCCGGGCGGCAGATCATATACGGCGTGGTGATCGCGGCCATGCTGCTGCTATACGGGCGCAGCAAGCGGGAAGTGTAGGGTGCGGGGAGCGAGCCCCCGCTTCACTCAATCCATCTAATCGAACGAGAACGTCACTGCGCGATGCGATAGCGCGGCGCGGGCGTGTTGCTCGACAGCTGCGTGGACATCGTCCGGCGAGCCGTCTCGAACGCGTTCCATTGCTCCACGTCGTGCAGCGAAGGAATCGTCACGGTTTCACCGCGCTCGAAGCCGGTGAGGGCGGCGCTCACCATGTCCTGCGCGGACATCACGATCGCGCTGTCGAGATGTTCGAGCGGCAGGCCGCCCGTCTCCCAGAACTCCGTGGCCGTGGCGCCGGGCAGCACCGCCTGTACGCGGATGCCCTTGCCCGCCAGTTCGTGATGCAACGACTGGCTGAACGCGAGCACGAAGGCCTTGGTGCCGCCATACACGCCGTTGAGGATCTCGGGTGCGATGCTCACGATGGAGGCGATGTTGATGATCGCCCCCTGGCCGCGCGCGACGAAACCCGGCACTGCAGCATACGTGAGCCGTGTGAGCGCGGTGACGTTCAGCTCGATCATGCGCGTCATGTAATCGACGTCGCTCTCCACGAGCGGCGTGTGCGTGCCGATGCCCGCGTTGTTCACGAGCAGCGTGAGGCTGGCGTCGTCGCGCAGGCGCGCTTCGATGGCGGCGAGATCGTGACGGTCGTTGAGATCGGCGGCGAGCACTTCCACGTCGCGCCGGGTTTCGCTCGTGATGCGTTCAGCGAGCGCGGCGAGCCGGTCGCGATTGCGCGCGACGAGCACGAGGTCGTAGCCCTGGCGTGCGAGTTCCACGGCGTAGACGGCGCCGATGCCAGACGATGCGCCGGTGACGAGCGCGGTGCCACGATGAGTTTGCTGGGTCATGATTGCATTCCTTTGGGTAGCGGCGCGAGTGGTTAGGTAACGTGCAAGTGGCGCTGCTGTGAATGCATTCTGGCCGCGATTGACCGTGGCGCAAATGACGTATATGGTCGTGTTTCAGGACATGCAGCGACAGGAGCAGGACATGCACCGCATCGGCTACCTTTTGAGCGACGGATTCCAGGTGATGGCGCTCGCGACGCAAAGCGTTTTCGAATACGCGAACATGATGGCCGGCTCGTCGTTCTACGCGATCGAGAACTATTCGGTGGAGGGTGGCGCGGTGCGTTCGTCGCTTGGCATGAGCGTGGAGACGCTGCGCACGCCCGCGCCCGCGCGCAGCCGGGTGGACACCTGGATCGTGGCGGGCGTGAACGACCCGCGTACCGTGGACGCGGAGCCCGCGGTGCTGGCGTTCCTGCGCCGCGCGAGCGGCCGTGCGCGGCGAGTGGCGGGCATCTGCACGGGCGGTTTCGTGCTGGCCGAGGCGGGCCTGCTCGACGGCCGCCGCGCCACCATGCACTGGTACTACGCGCGCGATCTGCAGCAGCGCTTTCCTGAAGTGCGTGTGGAAGACGACCGCATCTATATCGTCGACGGGCCGGTCTGGACGTCGGCGGGCATGACGGCGGGGCTCGATCTGGCGCTTGCCATGGTCGAGCGTGACCTCGGCGCGGAGGTGGCGCGCTCGGTTGCGCACAACCTCGTCATGCATCAGCGGCGCTCGGGCGGCCAGTCGCAGCATTCCGAAATGCTCGCGCTCGCGCCGAAATCGGACCGCATTCAGAACGCGCTCGACTACGCGCGCCGCAATCTGAGCAGTGCGCTCACGGTGGAACAGCTTGCAGAGGCCGTGCACCTGAGCCCGCGCCAGTTCAGCCGCGTGTTCACGGCGGAAACGGGGCAGTCGCCCGCGCGCGCCGTAGAGGGCCTGCGCCTCGAGGCGGCGCGGCTCATGATCGAGCAGAGCACGCATCCGCTCGATGTCATCGCACGCGAGACCGGCTTTCGCGACCGGCGGCACATGCGCGAGGCGTTCGTGCGCGGCTTCGGTGTGCCGCCGCAGGCGGTGCGGCGCGAGGTGCGTGCGGGAGCGTAGACGCAAAAGCGCGACTACGAATTCGCTTTTGCGGTGCGTTTGGCCTTTGCGGTGACAGCGCCGAAGTGCGCGCGATATTGCTGCGGCGTGGTGCCCAGCTTGCGCTTGAATGCCACGCGCAAATGGTCGGCGTCGCGCATGCCGCATCGAAAGGCCACTGTTTTCAACGGCGCCGTGCTGTTTTCCAGCATCACGCGCGCCGCGTCGATGCGTGCGCTTTCGACGAATTCGGCGGGCGTCACGCTGGTGTCGCGCACGAAGATTCTCGCGAAGTTACGCTTGCTCATCTTCGCGACGCCGGCGAGCACTTCCACACCCAAATCTTCATTCAAATGCCCGAGCACATACTGCTGCACCTGGGCGATGGGCGACGTCGCCTCCGCGTAGGGCGTGAGATACGGGCTGAACTGCGACTGGCCGCCCGCGCGCTGCACGAACACCACGAGCCGTCTCGCCACCTGCAGCGCGATTTCCGGGCCGTGATCCTGAGCCAGCAGATACAGCGAGAGATCGATGCCCGCCGTCACACCCGCGGAGGTGTAGAGATTGCCGTCCTGAATGAAGATGCGGTCGAATTCGACGTTCGCAGTGGGGCACATCGCGGCGAGCGCGGCCGCGTCGTTCCAGTGTGTCGTCACCGTGCGTCCGTCGAGCAAGCCTGCGCGCCCCAGCGTCAGCGCGCCGTTGCAGATGGAGCCGAAACGCCGGGCGCGCGCGCTGGCTTCGCGCAACCATGCGTGCGCCGCATCGGGAAGCGGCTGCTCAACGAGCGACGGTCCACCAGCTACGAGCAGCAAATCGTAGTGGCCGCCTGCTTCGTTGAAGTGCCGGTCCGCACCGATGCGCACTCCGCTGGAACAGCGCACGGTGTCGCGTTCCGTTGCGATCAGTTCGAGCTGGTATTGCGCCTCGGGCGGCAGCAGGCGATTGGCCTCCGAGAAGACGTCGGTGGGCCCGAACACGTCGAGTGCCTGGACGCCTGGGAAGACGAGAAGCGCAACGGTCAGCATCGTTTTGGAAGAGGAGCGGAGTCAGGGGTCGGAGGCTCGCTAGCGTCGCGCGAGAATATGCGCGCCTGCACTGCGCGGCAGCAGCACGCTGTCGACCACGCCCAGCGCCGCGAGCGCCGTGATGAACCAGAACGCGAGATGGAAGTCGGCGGCGCTCGCAGTGCCCGCATGGGTGCCGCGCAGCGCCTCGGCAACCGAAAGCGCCAGCGCGCCCACGGCGATCCCCATGCCGGCGTTCATCTGCTGCAGCACGGAGAAGAGCGTCGTCGCGTCGCGCATCTGCGCCTGGGGCACGTCGGCGAAACCAATGGTGTTCAGCGCGGTGAACTGCATCGAGCGCACGAGGCCGCTGAAGAACAGCAACGCGGCCACGACGACGCGTGGCGTATCGGCCCCGAGCAGCGTGAAGCCCGCGAAGCCGAGCGCGACCAGCGTGCCGTTGCCGATCAGCACGGTGCGAAAGCCGAAGCGGTTCATGACCCACGTGGTGCCCGGCTTCATGCACAGATTGCCGGCGAACAGCCATAGCAGCAGCGCGCCCGACGCCACGGCGCTCCATCCGAACGCCACCTGGAACATGAGTGGCAGCAGAAACGGCGCGGTGCCGATGGCCGTGCGAAACAGCGAGCCGCCGAACACGGTCACGCGAAACGTGTTGATCTTCACGGGCGCGAGATCGAACAGCGGATGCGGCACGCGCCGCAAATGCACGACGGCCGCCGCCAACAGCGCAATGCCCGCTACGCAGGTGCCAATCGACACGGGCGCAGTGACGTCGGAGCGGCTCGCCATCTCGATGCCGCTCATGATGAACGCGAAGCCGAGGCCGCTCAGCACGAAGCCGAAGGTGTCGAAACGCCGGGGTTGCGTGTGCTCGTCGCGCAGGAGCAGCAGGGCGGCCACGAGCGCGGCCACGCCGAGCGGCAGGTTGAGCAGGAAGATCCAGTGCCAGCTCCAGTGCGTGCTGATCCAGCCGCCGAGTGGCGGCCCGAGAATCGGCGCGACCAGCGCGGGCCAGGTCAGGATCGCAATGGCGCGCACGATCTCGTGCTTCGGCGTGTCGCGCAGCACGACGAGCCGGCCTACCGGCACCATCATCGCACCGCCCAGCCCTTGCAGCACGCGCGCGGCGGTGAAGGCGAACAGGCCCGTGCTCAGCGCGCACAACAGCGAGGCCACGCTGAACACCGTGATGGCCGTGGCGAACACGCGCCGCGCGCCGAAGCGCTCGGCGAACCAGCCGCTCACGGGGATGAACATCGTCAGCGCGACGAGGTAAGCGGAGACGCCGATCGAGAGATACGCGGGCGCCGTGTGAAAGTCGCGCGCGATGATGGGCAGCGAGGTGGTGATGACGGTGGCGTCGAGGTTCTCCATGAAGAACGTTGCGGCCACAAGGAATGCGACGGCGGTGCGGCGATCGAGGGCGTGCGGCATCAGGCGTGTTCCAGGATTTTCCGGGCGTGATTCTTCGTGGGCCGCCGGATTCGGCGCGGAGTGTCCCTCATTCTACTGAAGTTGGCCCCTCTTCCGCTGGCACGGTCCCTGCATGATCTGGATGGACCATGCGATATCCATCGCGAAGGGAGGTCGATACGATGAGCAACCAGTCCGACGAGTCCGAACATCCCGAACAGCCCGACGATGCACCGGAACCGCGCGGCACGGATCTGCCCAAGCCAATTGGGGACGCTGTGCCTGCACCCACCGAGCCGGGTCTCGATCAGCCGTTGCCACCCAAGACTTTGCCAACCGAGGAGGCGGCCGAGGACCCAGGCGAGAAAGATCGGGCGCCGAACAACGACATTTCCAGGCCGCTGGGCGACGCGGTGCCCACGCCGGTCGAGCCCGGCCTCAACCAGCCTCTGCCGCCTAAAAAGCACTAGCGAAACAAGCGGCGGTTTACCTACGCCTTGAGCGCATTCCGCGACTTCGGCGCGAGCAGCGGCAAGTCGCGGATTCTCACACCGGTCGCGTCGGCAATCGCGTTTGCGAGCGCCGCCGCTGCCGGTCCTTGCGCCGCTTCGCCCACGCCGAGGAACGGCAGGCCGGGGCGGTCGATCAACAGCACCTCCACGCGCTTCGGCACCGACGCAAAACGCATGATCGGGTAAGTGCTCCAGTCGAAGCTCGTAATCCGTTCACGGTCGAAACGCGTCTCCTCGAAGAGCGTCCAGCTCGTGGACTGCAAGATGCCGCCTTCGACCTGGTTGCGCACGCCATCCGGATTCACGATCTGGCCGCAGTCGATGGCCGCGATCACGCGCTCGATACGCACCTCGCCCGTATCGCGCATGACGGTCACGTCCATTGCAATGGCAAGGTAGGCCATCAGGTTCTTGTATTGGGCGAAGGCAAAGCCGGAGCCGGACGCGCGTGAGTCCGTTGGCGTCGCACGTGCGGCATGCGCTTGCCAGGCGGACCGATCCGCCACGGCATGAATGACGGCTTGTGCGCGCGGATCGTCGAGATGCTTGAGGCGGAATGCGACAGGGTCCGCATGCGCGGCACTCGCGAGCTCGTCGATAAAGCTCTCGATGGCGAACACGTTCATATGCGCGCCGAGCGAGCGCATGGCCGAAACGCGTATCGGCATATCGGGCAGGAAGTGATTCTGCACGTGCACGCTCGGCACGCGGTAGAGCGGAATGCTGTTGCGGTCGCCGCCGCCTTCCGGCATGGGAATCGACTTGGGCGGCGCGGGCGTGAAGGGTTGCGCGAGCAGCTGCGCGGGCAACAGACGGCCCGCATTCTCGACGCGGTTGTTATGGGTATTGCTCCATAGTTCGTATTGCCAGGCGATTATCGATCCTCCGGCATCGAGCGATGCGCTCGCATCCACCGTCATCGCGGGACCGAACGGCTCCCACATATGTTCCTGCTCGCGCATGAACTGCACGCGCACCGGGCGGCCCGGCAGCTCGCGGGCGATGAGCGCGGCGTCCCCGGCAACGTCGTCCGCACCGTTGTGTCCGTAGCAGCCCGAACCTTCCACGTGAACGCAGCGCACCTTCTCGCGCGGCATGCCAAGCATCTCGGCAATGCCGGCGCGCAGAGGGTAGACGCCTTGCGTATGTGTCCAGACCGTCATGACGCCGCTGTCGAGTTGCGCGAGCGCGCACGAAGGCCCGATCGATCCGTGCGTCAAATAAGGCTTCGAATAGCGGGCTTTCAACGTCGCTGCCGGCTGGCCTGCGGGCGCGCCCTGATCCGCCACCACGATCTCCTGTGCGGGCAGGCTCATGAGAAACGCGTGAATGCCGGCCGGATCGGGCAGCGCAGGGCCCGGCTGCCACTGTGCCGCGAGTGCGAGTTCGCGCATCGCGACGATGGCGCGCCATTCGTCGTCGGCGACCACGGCGAGGTAATCGCCGTTGTTCACGACCTTGACGACGCCGGGCAGCGCCGCCACGCGCGCGCTATCGACGGCAACGAGCCGCGCGCCATAGGAAGGCGGCCTCACGACGCGCGCATGCAGCATTCCGGCGGGCCGCAGGTCCTGAACATAGCTCGCGCCGCCCGTGACCTTGCCTGGAATATCTACGCGCGGCAGCGTGTGCCCGATCACGGCGTAGTGCGCGGGCGGCTTTTTCGCGGCGTTCGGTTGCGCGTCCTGATGCAGGTTCGCGTGCTGCACCGCTTCGCCATAGGTGACGCGCCTTCCGTCGGCGGTGAGGATCGCACCGTCGCGCGTGGTAAGCGCAGCGGCATCGACGCTCAACTGCTTCGCTGCACTTTCGACGAGCAGCGTGCGCACCTGGGCCGCCGCGTTGAGGATGGCCGTGCCGCTGTCCGCCATCGTGTGGCTGCCTGCCGTGTATCCCTCGTTTGGTGTAGCGGCCGTATCGGCCGTGATCAGTTCGATCGCGTGAGGCGCGAGGTCGAGTTCTTCGGCGGCGAGTTGCAGGAGCGCCGTGCGAACGCCGGTGCCCAACTCCACCTTGCCCGTGAACACGCTCACGTGGCCGTCTGGTGCGACCTTGATCCACGCGTCTAGCGATGGCGTGGTCTTGAGGCCGCCGGGTAGCTTCGGGGCGCTCGCATGGAAGGTGCCCGCTTCGGTGGTGGTTTGCGCGAGCGCCGCCATGCCCGGCACGATGGCGAAGCTCACCATGAGCGAGCCGCCCACGAGGAAACGGCGGCGCGCGGCGTCGTCGGGGCCGCTATGGTCGAACAGGGGAGAGGGGCGGGCGCGGCTCATGACTGCGTGCCCGCCGACACTTGCCGGATCGCCGCGAGAATGCGCATATGCGTTCCGCAGCGGCACAAATTCGGCTGCATATACCGGCGAATCTCGTCGTCGGTGGCGTGCGGCGTGCGCTCCAGAAGGGTTTGCGCGCGCATGATCATGCCCGCGATGCAGTAGCCGCATTGCGCGGCCTGCTGGTCGATAAAGGCCTGTTGCAGCGGCCCCGGATGATCCGCGCTACCGAGTCCTTCGACGGTGCGCACGGGCCGCTCACCCACCGCCATGACCGGCAGCAGGCACGAGAACACTGGTTCGCCGCCCACGCTCACCGTGCACGCGCCGCATTGGCCGAGCCCGCAGCCGAACTTCGCGCCATTGAGCCGCAACTGGTTGCGCAGCACATAGAGCAGCGGCGTGGACGGATCGGCATCGACGGTATGGCTGACGCCGTTGACGTTGAGCGTAATCATCGTGATGGGCTTTCCTTGCGAAGACGCGCCACGGCGTGAGCGTCGAGCGCGGACCACGGGCCGAACGCGGTGAAGCGCACGCGCGTGTAGTTGGCAAGCTCCGCGATCTGCGTGTCCGTGAAAGTGCCGGCGAATGGCGGCATGAAAGACGCCGCCTCGCTCTCGTGCCAGGCAATGCCGTCGAGCATGATGCGCACCATGTTGCGCGGGCTGTCGGCGTTGACGGCGGTCGAGAGCGACAGCGACGGACGATGGCCGTCGATCGACATCGCCGCGCCTTCGCCGTGGCACGACGCGCAGGCCGCGGCAAACAGCGTAGCGCCGTTGGCGGGCGCGGTCGAGACATGGACGCTGGCTGTGGAAGGCGGCGTGGCGGCATTCGGGTTGGACTGCAGTGTTATCAGATACGCGGCGATCGCCTCGACGTCTTCGGCAGACGCGTCGCCGAGTGAGCGTGTCACCGTCCGCATCGGCCCGGCCGCCGCGCCGTGCTCGCTGGCGTAGCCCGTACGCAGATAGTTCGTCAGTTGTGCTTGCGTCCAGGGTCTTGGGCGTGCCGAGAGGTCGGTCAGCGCAGGCGCGTCCCAGCCCTCGAGGGTGCCGCCCTGCAACGCATGGTCGCCGCGCTCGGCGCCGAGGCGGTTGAGCGGCGTGTGGCACGCGCCGCAATGACCGAGGCTTTCGACGAGATAGCGGCCGCGCGCGACGTCCGGCGTTTGTGTGTCCGTCGAGGTATCAGACGTAGTGGAAACAGCAGACGCAGGCGGCAGATAGAGTTTATTCCACACGGCCATGAGCGGCCGGAACCCCAACGGAAAAATCAGCGCATTGTGCGGCGCCGGCGCGTTGACGCTCGCGCGGCTCATTAGCCACGCATAGAGCGCGGCGATATCGGCGTCGCTCATGTGCGCAAAGTGCGGGTAGGGAAACGCGGGATAGAGCAGATGCCCGTCGCGCGAAACGCCGCGCCGCATCGCGCGCGTGAACGCATCGAGCGACCAGTCGCCGATGCCGGTGCCCTTGTCCGGGGTGATGTTGGTCGAGTAGATCACGCCAAAGGGCGTTTGCAGCGGGAGGCCGCCCGCAAGCGGCTGACCGTCCGTCGCGGTATGGCACGTCATGCAGTTGCCGATTGCCGCGAGCTTCGCGCCGCGCGCGATGGCCGCGGCGTCGCCAGCCGGCGGCGAGGGTGCGGCCACGGGTGCGAGTCCTTGCTCCCAGGCATGTGCAACATGGCCGCCATAGGCGGCTGCGAGAGCAAGAAGGACAACGGCCACGCCCGCCATCCGTACCCGCCTGCCTTTCATCGAGCCTCCAGAGCCGAGAGGGCCATCGCTCAACATGGCGATCGGCATGCGCCGTTCGATCGCGAGCAAATGCCGTGCCTGGTCCGCGGGTTGTTCGCTGTATTACGATGCTGGGCAAATCGATACGGAGATGACGAGATGAATGAGCTTCGGGGCCTGCAGTGTTTCGTGACGCTCGCCGAGGAACTGAACTTCAGCCGCGCCGCCGAGCGTCTGCACATCGCGCAGCCGGCCTTGAGCCAGCAGATCCGCTCCCTCGAGGACCGGGTGGGCACGCAACTGATCGATCGCACGCGCCGCCCGCTGCGCCTGACGGAAGCGGGCCAGTACCTGGCCACCGAAGCGCGGCAGATTCTCGGCTCGCTCGCCGAGGTGACGCACGGCGCGCTGGAGATCGGCGTGGGCCGGCGCGGCTGGCTCAGTGTCGGCTTCACGCGCTCGTCGATGTACAGCGTCCTGCCGCCCGCGCTCAAGGCGTTTCATCAGGCGTATCCGCAGGTCGAGCTCAAGCTGTTCGAAATGCTGACCGACGAGCAGACCGACGCGTTGCGCGACATGCGCATCCATATCGGCATTGGGCGGCAGCCGCTCGCCGTGCCCGGCTACACGACCTTGCCGCTGCTGCGCGAGCGGCTTGTGGTATTGATGGCGTCGGATCACCCGCTCGCCAAACGAAAGAAGGTGCGCATTGACGAACTCGCCGATACGCCGTTGATCCTTTACCCGAAGCATCAGAACGCGCAGTTCAAGCGCACGGTTCAAGCGCTCTACCGCGACGCGGGCGTGACGCCCTTCGTCGCGCACCAGGCCTATGAGATCCAGACCGCCATTGCGCTCGTGGCAGCGGGGCTCGGGGTGACCGTGGTGGGCGAGTCGGTTGCGCGGCATGGCCGCGTCGACGTCGTGGCGCGCCACCTCGATGGCCCCGGCGCTTCACAGCGCACCGTGCTGGCCGCGACGTTCCGCAGCGACGACGCCTCGCCGCATCTGCGCGCCTTTCTCGAATGCCTGCCGCCGCCGCTCACCGGCACACTATAAGCGCACGCTTATAGAAACATAAGTATCGCGTCTTGGACTCGACGCTCCCTGCTTCTTATTATCGAAACTTGAGCGCCCTCACTCGCGGGGCGCCGCCGGCAACGGTCATGTCTGCCGGCCGATAACTATGCAGCGACGGCACCGCCCGTCGCCATGAGGCGGAGACAGCATGAGTCACTTCGATGAAGCAGCAACCATGCGAAAGGTTTACAAGCGGCTCGTGCCGCTCCTTTTCTGCATGATGTTTTTCAATTATCTGGACCGTATCAATATCGGTTTCGCCGCACTCGACATGAACTCGGACATGGGCTTCGACCCTGCCGTGTTCGGCTTTGCGGGCAGCATTTTCTTCGTCGGCTACATGCTGCTGGAAGTGCCCAGCAATCTGTTGTTGCACCGCGTCGGCGCGCGCCGCTGGATTGCGCGCATTCTGCTCACGTGGGGAGCCGTTGCGGCGGCAACGGCCTTCGTGTTCAACGCGTCGAGCTTCTACGTGCTGCGTTTTCTGCTCGGTGTGATGGAAGCCGGTTTTCTGCCAGGTATCGCCGTGTATCTGACCTACTGGTTTCCGGAGCGATACCGCGCCCGCGCCGTGGGCGGATACATCATCGCGGGGTCGTTCTCGGCCGTGCTGGGCGGCCCGCTCTCGACCACCGTGATGACTTACGCGAACGGCCTGCTCGGCATGCACGGCTGGCAGTGGATGTTCATTATCGAAGGCGTGCCCGCCATGCTGCTCGGCCTCGTCACGCTGCGCATCATGACCGAGCGCCCCGCCGACGCGGACTGGCTTTCCACGGAAGAGAAGCAATGGCTCGAAGCCACGCTCGCCACGGAGCGCGAGGCGCTGGGCGGCCATCGGCATTTTCCGCTGCTGAAGGTGGCTGGCGACATTCGCGTATGGAGCCTCGCGTGTCTGTTCGGCTGCGCGCTGGTCGGCATTTATGGGCTGTTCCTGTGGCTGCCGCAGATCGTGAAAAGCCTGGGTCACCTCAACAACATCGAAGTGGGCTTCCTCTCCGCCGCGCCGCCGCTCCTGGGCGTGTTGGGCACGTACCTCGTGAGCCGCAGCTCGGACCGCACCGGCGACCGTAAATACCACCTCGCATTCGTCTACGGCATGAGCGCGCTGGCGATTGCGGGCAGCGCGTATGCGCCGAATCCGCTGCTTGCGTATGCGCTGCTTTGCGTGACGGGCCTCTTCATCTATGCGGGCAACCCGCTGTTCTGGAGTCTTGCCGCTTCGTTCAGAACCGGTGCGGCGGGCGCGGCGACGATCGCGCTCATCAATACGATCGCGCAGTTCGGCGGCGTGGTGGGGCCGTGGAGTATCGGACTCGTGCGCCACGCCACCGGCAACTTCAAGCTCGCGCTGCTCACGATCGCCGCTTTCCTCGTGATCGCCACGCTCATCGCGATTGTGATGCGCGTGCAGCCTGCCGAGCGCGACGCCTTGAACCCGGCGCTCGTTGGCCATGACGAAGCGACGGAAAGCTGAATTTATTCATCCGTTCACCTGATGGAATTGCTACATGATCATTGATTGCCACGGTCACTACACGACCTCGCCGCCCCAGCACGAAGCCTGGCGCGCCAAACAGATCACCGCGCTCAAGGACGGCACGCCGGTTCCGCCGCGCCCGTCGATCACCGACGACGAGATTCGCGAAAGCATCGAAAACGGCCAGCGCCGCATTCAGCGCGAGCGCGGCACGGACCTGACGATCTTTTCGCCGCGCGCTGCGGGCATGGGCCACCATCAGGCGGGCGCAGAGGCAAATGCACTTTGGTCCGGCGAATGCAACGATCTCGTGCATCGTGTGTGCTCACTTTTCCCGCAACATTTTGTAGGTGTTTGCCAACTGCCGCAGGCGCCGGGCGTGACGCCGGAAAACTGCATTCCCGAGTTGCGCCGCTGCGTGGAGGAACTGGGGTTCGTCGGCTGCAACCTCAACCCGGACCCCTCGGGCGGTCACTGGTCGGGACCGCCCGTCACGGATCGCTCGTGGTATCCGCTTTACGAGGCCATGGTGGAACTCGACGTGCCCGCGATGATTCACGTTTCGTCGTCGTGCAATCCTAACTTTCATGCGACGGGCGCGCACTACCTCAACGGTGACACCTCGGTGTTCATGCAGTTGCTGCAGGGCGACCTGTTCGCCGACTTCCCAACCTTGCGCTTCGTCATCCCGCATGGCGGCGGCGCGGTTCCGTATCACTGGGGGCGCTATCGCGGCCTGGCGCAGGACATGAAGCGGCCGCTCCTGAAGGACTACCTGCTCAAGAACGTGTTCTTCGATACCTGCGTCTACCATCAGCCGGGCTCCGACCTGCTCGCCAAGGTGATTCCGGTAGAGAACATTCTGTTTGCCTCGGAGACGATCGGCGCGGTGCAGGGCATCGATCCGGAAACCGGCCACCACTACGACGACACGCGCCGCTATATCGATGCGATCGAATGGCTCAGCGACGCCGACCGGCAACGCATTTACGAAGGCAACGCGCGTGCGGTGTACAGCCGTCTTTCCGCGCAGATCGAACGACAAACCGCACTGGAAGGGATAGCGAAATGAATCAGATTGGCTGGCGTGAACACGAGTCCGCCCCGCAGGCCGGCGCAGCGACGCTCGCTGCGTTGCGCGAACTGCAAGTGTCGCTCCTGAGCGACAACATGGCGCGCTCGAGCGGCATTCTCGGCCTGCAGCCGTTTCATCAGCCCCGGCCGATGGCGGGCACGGCCGTGACGGTGCGCACGCGTCCCGGCGACAATCTCGCCATCCATCGCGCGTTCGACTTCTGCCGGCCGGGCGACGTGCTTGTGATCGACGGCGCGGGCGAGGTGACCCAGGCCCTGATGGGCGACATCATGTCGAGCTATGCGGAAAGCCTCGGCGTGCAGGGGCTCGTGATCGACGGCGCGATCCGCGATGTCGGCGCGATTCGCCAGCGCGACTTTCCGGTGTATGCGCGCGGCGTGACGCACCGCGGGCCCTACAAGAACGGGCCCGGTGAAATCAACGTGCCGGTGACCATCGGCCGGATGGTCGTCAATCCCGGCGATATCATCGTGGGCGACGAGGACGGCTTGCTCGCCATCGCGCCCGCGGATGTGGAGGCCGTCATTGCCGGCGCGCGCCGGCAGGGCGAAAAGGAGGCCGCGGCATTGCAGGCGATCGCCGAAGGGCGCTTCGACCGCGCATGGGTGATGCCCCACATCGAGCGCATGAGAAGCGGCGCATGATGAACCCACACGGCGTCAAGCGTTAAGATGCGCGCTGGAGCCCGTGCTCCCTCGCTCAACCGCAGATCCACTCTTGTTCCATGACCCGATACCTTGACGCTGCCGCGCTGCGCGAACTCGCCGAACAGGCGGAGCAAACCGACCCGCCGCCTTGCACCTGCACGAAAACGCCGCTGGATGGCTGGCAATCGCAGCCGCTTTCGCTCGACGAGCGGCAACTGGAACAGATCGGCACGCTCGTTAGCGCAGACGAAGCCGAACCGACCTTCGCCGAATATTTGCCGGGAGAGGCGGGCTACTGGTCGGAAAATGCGCCGATCGCGCCGCGGTACTTTCCGTATAACCGTTGCGGCGTGTGGAAATGCACGCTGTGCGGACGGCTTTACCTTCGTTATACGGAAGGCGGCGGCTATTTCGTCGATCAGCGTATCCGCGCGTTGAAAGCGCGTTTGATCGAGGATGTGCCGCTTTGAACTTCTGATTCCCGCGCGCTTATATTCCTGGTGAATCAAACAGAGGTCAGGCTTTTCCCTGGCCTCTATTTCATTTCTAGCGGCTTGGTCTTCGAATGCCCGCCAATGTCGCTTTCGACTTCACAACCGAACCTTACATGCGTGTCCCGCTCGCGCGCGGCGCAACCGACGCCGCGTCAAGCCCCTCATATCGATGCGGCCGCGCATCAAAACCTCGACAACAAGCTGAAGCTCGCGCTCCAAGGTCCTCGCGGCATTGCAGTGCAGGAAATGGCGCGGCGCAGCACGTCTAAATTCTTTTCCCGATCTGATCAATTCTGAGTTTCATTCCACAAATAAAGGTGTGAACCGAAACTTACTGAGCGCGATGGTTCTATTCGTCGATAAGTTTCTATAGCCATACATTCATACGCGCTTTTAAATAGAAACGATCAATTTCTTTGCTGTGCATTATTACCGCTCCTTGCGCATCCTTACGTCCATATCGAAGCCCGCCATTCGGCCGCTTCAAGAAAATGGATGACGTGAGCCGCAGCGCGATGAGGATTCATCGAGGCGCTCCCGCTGATTCCGAGAGGCATTCGCGTGTTGACCCACCTGTTCTGCTGCTCAAAGGAGCCGACTGATGAATAAACCCTTATTGGCCTTTCTACTCGCGGCGACGGTGGCCGTTGCCGGTTGCGGAGGCTCGGACTCCTCGAGTTCCAACCCGGCGTCGGCCGCGGCCACACCGTCCGCGCCCAAACTGCTCTCGAACATTACCGTGCCCAATACGACGAGCCCGGCGTTCAGCTTCGATATCAGTTATGTGGAAGCGGGCCGGTACTATCTGGCCGATCGCAACAACAAGTCCGTCGATGTCGTCGATACCAAAACGAAAGCGCTGCTCGCGCAGATTCCGGGCAACTTCACCGGTGCGGGCGCGAGCACCGATGCGTCCGGGCCTGACGGCATCGTGGGCGTGACGGGAACGAATACGCTGTACGTAGGGGACGTCGACAGCGTGAAGATCGTCGACACGTCCGCGATGCAAACGGTCAAGACGATCCCCATCAGCACGTCGGGCTCGCGCGTCGATGAGGGCTGCTACGATCCCGACGACCATCTCGTCATGTTTGCGAGCCCCGGCGACACGCCGCCCTATGTGACTTTCATTTCGACCACGACGCAAACTGTCGTCAACAAACTGGTATTCAACGGCTCTTCAGGCCTCGAAGCCTGCGTGTACGATCCGGCCTCGAAGAACTTTCTCATCAACAACGACGGAACCACCGCCAATCCCGACGGCGAACTCGACGTGATCACCGCCAGTTCGGTCACGTCGGGCGCGCCTGCGGTGAGCAAGGCGTTTGCGCTTGGCAAATGCGGCCCCGCCGGCATTGCGCTCGGTCCCAACAGCGACGTGCTGATTGGTTGCGATCCTTCTGCGGGCGATCCGCTCATTACGCTGATCCTCGATCGCAATACGGGCACGCAACTCGCGTCCGTGCCGTTCGGCGGCGTGGACCAGGTCGCTTACGATCCCGCGTCGAACCGCTACTTCCTGCCTGCACGCCACTACGTCACGAGCGGAACCGCGGCGTCTTCGGGCTATACGCCGACCATGGGTGTGATCGACGGCGCGACGCGCAAGCTCATCTATACCGTGGCGGTGGGGACAGGCGCGCACTCGGTTGGCATCGACAGCAGCCTTGGTGAGGTCTTCGTGCCGTACCAGCCCGGGTCGGCGGCATTCCCGAATGGCGGGATATCGGTGTTCTCGACGCAGTAGCCGCAAAGTCTCAGGCCTTGGCGCAAAGCCGGCGGATGTGAAAATCGTCCGCTGGCTTTTTTGCTTTTTCGATTCCATCGGCCCTTCGCGAACTTACGGTTATGATGTTTCGCACCGTGCGGGCTCCGCGAGTCCGCACACATTCCAACATCATTCAACCAGCGCATGGGTATTCGGGAACTCGCCAAAGTACTGAAGCTGTCCGTCTCGACTGTGTCGCGCGCCTTGAACGACAGCGACGAGGTGAGCGCCGAAACGCGCGAGCGCGTGCGCGCCGCCGCACTCGAGCATGGCTATGCGCCAAGCAAGTCGGCCGCGAGCCTGCGCCGGGGGCGGCTCGACATCGTCGGGCTGATGCTGCCGGTACGGCGCGAAGAAGAGACCTACACGCTCGGCATTTTCATGAAGCTGGCGGACGGTCTGCAGTCGGTGCTGTCGCGGCACGGCATGGATCTCGTCATGTATTCGAGCGAGTCGTGGGACGACGAGTTCGCGCGGCTGCGGCGCATTGTCGAGCGCCGTCATGTGGACGGCGTGATTCTCGCAGGCACGCGGCGGCACGACGAACGGCTCGATTACGTCGCGAGCCGCCATTTCCCGTTCGTGGCGCTCGGCCGCAGCGAGTCGGGCGGCGAGCACGCTTGGGTCGATCTGGACTTCGAGGGGGCCGTCGCCGAAGGTGTCGAACGGCTCGTCGCACAAGGGCATCGCCGTATTGCGCTCGCCGTTCCCGGCGGCGACGCGATGCAGGCGCACATCTACCTGCACGCATGGAAGAAGGCGATGAAAAAGCACGGGCTGCCCGTGCCCGAAGGCTTCGTGCAGCGCAACGAGCTCTCCGAGCGCGGCGGTTATCTCGCGACCGAGGCGCTGCTCAACCTGGGCACGCCGCCGGACGCGCTCATGTTCCAGAGCGACTGCATGGCGATCGGCGCGTACCGCAAGCTGCACGAAACGGGCAGGGCGCCGGGCCGCGATCTGGCGATTTCGGGCGGCGTGCTGGCGGGCGAAGTGTCGGAATACCTCGCGCCGCGCCTCTCCGGCTTCACGCTCGATGCCTATGGACTGGGGCAGCGCCTCGCGCAGGCGCTGCTCGCGCAGTTCCCGGATATTGGCGAGACCTACCGCGCCGCGCGCGAGCCGCTGCTATGGCCGCTCACGCTGCGCGAGCGCGACGACGATGCGGTGACGTCCGAGGCCGCTCGACGCTAGTCTGCACCCGCTGCCGTCGGCATTGCGGTTTCCGCGAATCGGCATTGCGATTTTCGCAGGCAGCTTGACAGCGCTATCTGCAGAAGCAACTATTTGCCTGTTTCCGGAAACGTTTCCGGACAATGCGGTTGCAGCGGCACGGGCCCCGCCTGGCCCCAGAAAAGAGCCTGAAAGAAAGCGCGATTCCCAACGCGCGAAAACGGAGACAGCATGAAGAAGCTACTTGCCGCATCCGCGGCCATTGGTTTGGCATTCTCGCTTTCCTGTACGTCGCTGCATGCCGCGACGCTCTCGGTCTGGGCCGTGGACGAGCCCGACGACTACACCGCGAAAATGGCGCAGGAATTCGGCAAGCTGCATCCCGATGTTCATGTGCAGATCCGCAAGGTGGGCTTTGCGGCGCTCAACGACGAAACCATGCGCGCCGTGATGTCCGGCAACATGCCCGACGTCGTGCCGATCGACAACCCGAACACGGCGATGTTCGCTTCGAAGAACGCGTTGCTCGATCTCGACCCGTACCTCGCGAAGTCGAAGGTCATCGACGCGAAGCAGATCTTCCCCGGCCCGCTGAAAAACGCCACCTGGAACGGCAAGGTGTATGCGATTCCCCGCGGCACGAACACGCTCGCGCTGTATTACAACAAGGACATGTTCAAGGCCGCCGGGCTCGATCCCGAGCATGCGCCGCAGACCTGGGACGAACTCTATACGGACGCGCAGAAGCTCACCGACGCAAAGAAAGGCGTGTACGGTCTCGCGTTCTCCGCCATCAACACGGAAGAGGGCGTGTTCCAGTTCCTGCCGTTCGTGCAGGCCGCAGGCGCGGACTGGGACCGCATGAGCGACCCGGGCGCCGTGCGCGCGGCCGCCTTCTGGCAGAAACTGCTGGACAGCAAGGTGGCGTCGCAGGACACGCTCACGCATAGCCAGTCAGAGGCGGCGGCCACGTTCATCAACGGCAATGCCGCGATGGACATCGACGGTCCGTGGGAGCTGGGCGCCGTCGAAAAGGGCGCGAAGTTCAAGTGGGGCGTGGCGCTCCTGCCGGTCGAGAAGGCGGGCGGCCCGCGCGCCTCGGCGCTCGGCGAGCAGAATCACGCGATCCTGCGCGGTGCGAAGAACCCGGACGTGGCCTTCCAGTTCCTCGAGTACATGTATGCGCAGCGCGGCCGCGACTGGAACGAATTCGGCATGCTGCCGCCGTCCAGGGACACTGTGACGCCGAACCCGAAGTGGCCGCAGGCGTACAAGGTCTTCAACGAGCAGATGCAGTACGCCCGTCCGCGTGGTCCGAACCCGAACTGGCCGAAAATTTCGAAGTCGATTTCCGACGCGATCCAGTCCGTGCTGACGCATCAGGCCACGCCACAACAGGCCATGGCGGCCGACGCGCAGACCGTTCAGGCCGCAGCCAAGTAAGCAGACCGAAGTATGGCATCGAGGTCGTTGCCGCCCGGGGAACATCGGTTCTTCGGGCGCCGTCCCGCCTTTGAGCAAAGAACGCCATGAACACTCTTTCGCGCCGTGCTCCGCGCGACCCGGCTGCGGGGCTCCTGCGCCGCTTGCCGCGCGCCCACGCCTTCGAGATCTCGCTGGCCGTGTTCGCGCTGTTGTATCTGCTGGTGTTTGCGGGTCTGCCGCTGATCTACAACATCGTGCTGTCGTTTCAGCAGGTCGATCTGATGGCGCCCGCCACGCTGTTGCGGCCGTTCGTCGGGCTCGCGAACTATCGCGATGTGTTCAGCCGCCCTGAGATGCACCAGGTGATCGTGAACACGGTGCTGTTCGTCGGTCTCTCGCTCGTCTTCCAGGTCGTGATCGGTTTTCTGCTGGCGCTGCTGTTCGCGCAGGATTTTCCATTCGCGAGCCTCATGCGCGGCCTGTTTCTCGCGGGCTGGATCATGCCTGGGCTCGTGGTCGGCGTGATCTGGAAGCTGATTTTCGCAGGCGATTATGGCGTGCTCAATCATGTGCTGATGCAAACGCACATCCTGCAGGAGAAGATCTTCTGGCTTTCCGATCCGCACTGGTCGCTCTATGCGGTGATCGCCGCGAACGTGTGGCTCGGTGTGCCGTTCAACATGCTGCTGCTTTCCGTCGGGCTCGCGGCCATTCCGGCCGACCTGTACGAAGCGGCCGAACTCGATGGCGCGAATGCGCTGCAACGCTTCGTCGGCATCACGCTGCCGATGATGAAGGCCACGCTCGGCGCCGTGATCGCGCTGGGAGCGATTCTGACGATGCAGCAGTTCGACCTGATCGCCGCTCTCACGCAAGGCGGTCCGGCCAACTCTTCGCTGGTCGCGCAGTACTGGTCGTGGCAGCTTTCCTTGCAGACCTTCGAGGTGTCGGCGGGCTCGGCAGTGGCCACGGTCATGCTGGTGCTCGTGCTGATCGTCGCGGTGATCTACGTGCGTTCCACGCGCAACGAAAGGATGGTCTGAGATGAGGCGCTCAACCAGGATGAAGCGCTACGTACTGTTCGTCATCGCGCTGTGCGTCACGGCGGTTTATCTGTTCCCGCTGTACTGGATGTACATCACCGCATTCAAGAGCGCGAGCGAGATGTTCCGGTATCCGCCTACGTTCTGGCCGCAGCATCTCCAATCGCACCTGTGGCAGGTGTTCAGCAGCAGCGGCATGGGCAACTTCCTGTGGAACTCGTTCGTGACCGCATGCGGCACAGTGGCGGTGACCGTGTTCGTCGGTACCGGCGCCGCTTACGCGCTCGCGTTCGTGCAGAACCGTTGGACCAGTGTCGCGATCTTCGCGGTGCTCGTGCTGCAGGCGCTGCCGTCGAGCCTCATGGTCACGCCGATCTTCACGGCGTTCAAGATGCTGGGGTTGCTCGACACGCCGCGCCTCGCCGTGGTGCTCGCGCAGATCACCAAGACGCTGCCGTTCTATATCGTGCTGTGCCGCCCAAGCTTCGTGCAGGTGCCGCGCGAACTGCGCGACGCGGCGCTCGTGGACGGCGCAACGCCGGCGCGCGCGTTCTTCGGCGTGATCTTGCCGCTCGCGGTGAACGGCATTCTCGTCTCGGCGATCCTCGTCTTCCTGCAATCGTTCGGCGAGTACGTCTACGCCCGCTCGCTGATTCTCGACGATCAGTATCAGACCGCCACGGTGGGCCTCTCGGCATTCGTCGGCGCGACCAAGGTCGACTGGATCGGCATCATGACCTACTCGGCCATTTTCGTTACGCCCATCCTCGTGGCGTTCATGCTGCTGCAACGCAAGATCGTCGCCGGACTGACGGCCGGCGCGCTCAAGTAACGCATACGGAGAATCGTTGTGGATCGCATACAGATCGAGCGCCTGAGCAAGAGCTACGGAGCCGTGCAGGTTTTGAAGGACATCGATATCAGCGTGCCCGAAGGGTGTTTCGTCGCGCTGGTCGGGCCGTCGGGATGCGGCAAGTCCACCTTGCTGCGGACCATTGCCGGGCTCGAACCGATCACGGGCGGCACGCTGCGCATCGACGGCCAGGTCGTCAACGACGTGCCGCCGCGCAAGCGCGACGTGGCGATGGTGTTCCAGAGCTACGCGCTCTATCCGCACATGAACATCGAAAAGAACATGTCGTACTCGCTGCGGCTGCGTCGCGCTGCGCCGAAGGTCATTCGCGAAAGCATCGATGGCGTGGCGCGCACGCTGGGCCTCGATCATCTGCTCGAACGCATGCCACGCCAGCTTTCGGGCGGTCAGCGGCAGCGCGTGGCGATGGGGCGTGCAATCGTACGCAATCCGAAGGTATTTCTGTTCGACGAACCGCTCTCGAATCTCGATGCCGCCCTGCGCGTGCATATGCGCACGGAAATCCGCAAGCTGCATCAGCGACTTGCCGCGACTTCGGTGTACGTCACGCACGATCAGATCGAGGCGATGACGATGGCTGACCACGTGGTTGTGATGCGTGCCGGCGAGGTCGAGCAGCAGGGCGCGCCGCTCACGCTGTATCACCGGCCTGCCAATCGCTTTGTCGCGGGCTTCATCGGCTCGCCGTCGATGAACTTCATCGAGGCCGTAATTGGACCAGACGGGCGCAGCGCGCGCTTCGGCGGCATGCAGGGCGGGGCCGCGCAGACGCTCGACCTGGGCCGTACGCTGCCAGCGGGCTCCGAGGTCTGGATCGGCCTGCGTCCCGAGCATCTGCAGTTGCACCGCGAAGCGCGTGGGTTGCGTGGCGTGATCGACACCGTGGAGACCACCGGCTCCATGAACTTCATCGCGGTGAAACTCGACGCTGTTGCAGCGCCCGTGATGATCGCGCAAGCGGGCGTGTGCGGTATCGGCAGTGGCGAGGCGATCGGACTCGGCATTGCGAGCGAGCACATTCACGTATTCGACAGGAAGACCGAGCGGGCGCTATAGACACACCGCAGGTGCTTACGGATTTGCTGTTCAATAAGCTATGAGTAGATCTAAATGAAAATCAGCGATGGCAACTGGTTGATCCGGGACGGCCTGAACGTCTCGTACTCGGCGTCGCCGCACAGCGTGGAGATCGTCGGCGACGAACTGCTCGTGCATGTGGCGCCCCGCGACGTATCGAACCGCGAACGGCAACTCGACACGGGCCTCTTCACGTGGCGCTTCTTTTCACCGCAAAGCGGCGTGATCGGCGTGCGCGTCGAGCATTTTGCGGGGACGCTCGATCGCGGCCCGCATTTCACGCTCCAGCGCACGAACACGGAAGTGGTCACGCACAACACTGAGACGGAGGCGAGCCTCACCAGCGGCTCGCTGACCGTGCGCATCGTCAAGTCGGGTGACTGGTCGGTGGGTTTCCTGCGCGACGGCGAATGCATCACGGGCAGCGGCTTTCGCGCTAGCGGCCAGGTCCACGACGCCAATCAGCAGGGCGCCGCGTTCATGTTCGAGCGGCTCGATCTGGGCGTTGGCGAGAACGTCTATGGACTCGGCGAGCGCTTTACCGCATTCGTGAAGAACGGGCAGGTGGTCGAAAGCTGGAACCGCGACGGCGGCACGGGCACCGAGCAGGCGTACAAGAACGTACCGTTCTATCTGACCAACCGCGGCTACGGCGTGCTGGTGAATCATCCGGAAAACGTTTCGTTCGAGGTGGCCAGCGAGAAGGTGGCGAAGGTGCAGTTCAGCGTGGCGGGCGAGCGGCTCGAATACTACGTGATCGACGGCCCCACGCCCAAAGCTGTGCTGGAGCGCTTCACGCAGCTCACCGGGCGGCCGGCGCTGCCGCCCGCGTGGTCGTTCGGCCTGTGGCTCACCACGTCGTTCACCACGAATTACGACGAAGCCACGGTGAATCACTTCATCGAAGGCATGGCTGAGCGCGGCATCCCGCTGCATGTGTTTCACTTCGACTGCTTCTGGATGAAGGCTTTCCACTGGTGCGACTTCGAGTGGAACCGCGAGACCTTTCCTGATCCGCAGGGCATGCTCGCGCGGCTCAAGGCGCGCGGGCTGAAGATCTGCGTGTGGATCAACCCGTATATCGCGCAACCCTCGCCACTCTTCGCCGAGGGCATGGCGAAAGGCTACCTCCTGCGCAAGCCCAACGGCGACGTGTGGCAGTGGGACCGCTGGCAGCCCGGCCAGGGCATCGTCGACTTCACGAATCCCGCTGCGGCGCAGTGGTATGCGGGACATTTGCGGCGTCTGCTGGAAATGGGCGTGGACTGCTTCAAGACGGATTTCGGCGAGCGCATTCCCACCGACGTGGTCTATCACGACGGCTCCGATCCGCAAAAGATGCACAACTACTACAGCTACCTCTACAACAAGGTGGTGTTCGACGTGCTGCGCGACGTGCGCGGCGAGGGCGAGGCGGTGGTGTTCGCGCGCTCCGGCACGGTGGGTAGCCAGCAGTTGCCCGTGCATTGGGGCGGCGACTGCAGCGCGACTTACGAATCGATGGCCGAGACGTTGCGCGGCGGTCTCTCGCTGGGCTTGAGCGGCTTCGGCTTCTGGAGCCACGACATCGGCGGATTCGAGCACACCGCGCCCGCCGACGTCTACAAGCGCTGGTGCGCGTTCGGGTTGCTGTCGAGCCACAGCCGCCTGCACGGCAGCAAGTCGTATCGCGTTCCATGGCTGTTCGACGACGAAGCCGTGGACGTGGTGCGCCATTTCACCGAATGGAAGTCGCGCCTCATGCCGTACCTGTTCGACGCCGCACAGCAGGCGGTCGATCACGGTACGCCGATGCTGCGCGCGATGCTGCTGGAGTTTCCCGGCGACCCGGCCTGCGAGCATCTGGACCGCCAGTATCTGCTCGGCGATTCGCTGCTGGTGGCGCCGGTATGCAACGCCGCGGGCGACGTGGACTTCTGGCTGCCGGCGGGGCGCTGGACGCATCTGTTCACGGGCCGGCAGGCCGAGGGCGGCCGGTGGGTGCGCGAGCGGCACGGGTTTCTGAGTCTGCCGGTCTACGTGCGGCCGAATACGCTGCTCGCGATCGGGACCGAGGACCGGCGCCCCGACTACGACTACGCGTTGCACAGCGAATTGCATCTGTTCGAACTGGCCGATGGCGCGAGCGCGGCCGCGACGCTGCGCGACCCGCGCGGCGAGCGTGTGACGCACGTGAGCGTGACCCGCCGCGGCGATACGCTGAACGTGAGCTACGAGGGCGTGAAGGGAACGTTGCCGCTGACGCTGCGGAAATGGCCCGAACTGCGCGATGCCGGCGGGCTGAAGTCGCAAGCCGGTGAGTTGGGCGTGCAGGTGCAGTTGCCGGCGGGTGACGGAGAGGTCGTGTTGCGCATTCAGGCTTAACGAGGCGCAACGCGAGCCGTTGCGGACGCCAGAAATACGCCAGAAATGCGACTGGCCCGCCATCGCAAGACACTGCGATGGCGGGCCAGAAGGCAACAACTACAAAGCGCGGCTATTCAGCCGGGCAGCTTATTGCGCTGCCTGACCGGCTTGCGACGAACCGTTGTTCACGCCGCCCACTGCGCTGTTTTGCGCAGCGACGCGAGCTTCGGCGGCCTGGACGTTCGCCGGATATTCATTGGGGTTCGAACGTGCCGGATTGAAGCCGGCCTTTTCGACCTGAACCATGTCTGCACGGACTTGCGCGCGGGTCACGGGCTGGTTCGACTGGGCGAACACGGCAACGGGAGCGGCGAGGGCGGCAGCGATAACGACAGCTTGGACGAGCGATTTCATGACTAACCTCCAGATTTACTTTCTTCTTGAACTGCCTACAGGGTTGTAAGCAGCAGTGAAGTCAGTGTAGGAGGGTCGGGAACTAGGGTAAATACCTAATAGCCGAATTCACTGTTTCCGCCAGGAGAACAATCCGGGCACGACCGCAGCGCAAGCCGGCGATTTCGCGAACGCGGCGGGTGCGAGTGGGGTCAGACCATGCTGGGCGCGACGCCGACCGTATCGACGAACTCGGTCTTGCCCATGCCGCGCGACTTGGCCCGATACATGGCGCTGTCCACGGCGCGCATCAAGGTACGCGCATCGAGCGAGCGGCTGCCGCTGCCTTCCGTGAGCAGGCATACACCGATGCTGCACGACACGGTAACCGGGTAGCCGCCCACGGTGCGCATGTTGGCGAGAATCGCGTGGATGCTGTTGGCGACGGTAAGCGCGTCGTTCTTGTCGTAGACGTGACGCGCGAGCACGACGAATTCGTCGCCGCCCAGGCGTGCAAGGGTGTCGCCGCGCCGCATGCGCCGCACCAGCGCCGCGGCGAAGCTGCGCAGCAGTTCGTCGCCCACCGCGTGCCCGAAGGAATCGTTCACTTCCTTGAAGCCGTCGAGATCGACGAGCAGCATGGCGGTGCGATCGACTTCGGCGGTGCGCGTAAAGAGCGTGCGCCCAATGGCTTGTTCGAGCCGCACGCGGTTGTAGAGCCCGGTGAGCGGATCGGTCGAGGCCTGGCGTTCCAGCCGGTGGACGAGCACCGCCAGATAGATGGACGTCGCAACGATGCTGAGCGCAATGCCAAGCGCGGCCGTGATATTGGCGCCCCACCACGCTTGCCAATGCATCAGGCCCATGATGCCGACGAGCGCCACGAAGCAGGAAAGGCCCAGCATGCGCTGGCCATAGCGGCAGCCCGCGCCGACCAGAAACCAGAAGGCCACCCACAGGAGCGGCAGCGCGGCCGTTCCGCCTACGGCCAGCGCGCCGGTGACGATGGCCTGATCGGCGATCGTGGCGAGCGTGAGGCGCACGAGAGAGCGCGCTGGCGCGACGGTGACTGCCACATACGATATGACGCCGAACGCCACATAAGCGGTGACCGCCAGAAGCGTTGCGTAGACGTGGGTCGAGCGATAGATCGAGCAGGCAACGAGGTAGGCGAGAAGAACGACGGAACCGAGCGTGATGCGCAGTACGGCCTGCTCCTTCTCTGGGTCCTTCGGAAATGCACGAAACAACGCTTTCCCGGGCCAGGAATGTGTTTCCGTCTCGCCCATGGCAGCCCCCCGCTGTAATTCTGTATTTTGTCGCCCGGTAGTGTACCCCACACATACTGCGTGTCGAGGCGCTAAAAAAACGAAATTTCGACGCGCATGGCACCGATACGCAATGCAATGCGACTTCGCGCCGAATGACCGATACTGTGACGCGCATCGCGTGCAATCCATCGGTTCCGAATACGCTCGGTCAATCCATTCAAGGAGGCGTCATGGGTAGGGAAGGTCTGGAAAAGCAAGGCATGTCGTGTGAGCGGCTCGCGCGGATCGAACGTTTTCTCGACGAGAACTACGTTGCGACCGGAACGCTCGCCGGCGCCGTCACTCAGGTGTGGCGGCGTGGCGAACTCGCGCTGAATTCGGTGCTGGGTCTCGCCGACCGCGAACGGCGCACGCCGATGGCCGAGGACTCGATCTTCCGCATCTACTCGATGACCAAACCCGTTACGTCGGTGGCGATCATGATGCTGGTCGAAGAGTGCAAGATCGCGCTCGACGACCCCGTCAGCAAGTACATCCCGGCATGGGAAAAGCTTGGCGTGTACGCGGGCGGCTTCATGGAGAGCTTCCAGACGCGCGCGAGCGCGCGCCCGATGCGCGTGGTCGACCTGTTGCGGCATACCTCCGGCCTGACCTACGGGTTTCAGCAGAACACCAATGTCGATGCGGCCTATCGCAAGCTGAAGGTGGGCGAGCTCGCGACCGCGGGCACGCTCGACGAAATGATCGAGAAGCTGGCCACGCTGCCGCTGGAATTTCCGCCCGGCGATGCATGGAACTATTCGGTTTCCACGGACGTGCTCGGCTATCTCGTCGGCAAGGTCAGCGGTATGGCCTTCGAGGACTTTCTGAAAACGCGGATCTTCGAGCCACTCGGCATGGTCGACACGGCCTTTTACGTGCCGCCGGAGAAGGTGTCCCGCTTCTGCGCCTGCTATGCGATCGGCGCGCTCGGTTCGAAGGTCGTTTCCGAAAAAGGTCCGGAGCTGCAGGACGATCCTCAAACGAGCCCTTATCGCGAGCCGCCCTCGTTCGTTTCGGGCGGCGGCGGCCTCGTTTCCACGGCGGCCGACTACATGCGGTTCGCGCGCATGCTGCTGCAGGGCGGCGAGCTGGACGGCGTGCGGCTGCTGGGGCCGAAGACCATCGAGCTGATGACCGCCAACCATCTGCCGGGCGGTGTCGACTTGCCGCGCCTCTCGCGCTCGATGTTCACGGAAGCGGCTTATGAAGGCGTGGGCTTCGGGCTCGGCTTCGCCACGACGATTGCGCCCGCATCCACGCTGATTCCGGGCAGCGCGGGCGACTTCTTCTGGGGCGGCGCGGCCAGCACCTTCTTCTGGGTCGATCCGCGCGAGGACATGATCGTGCTGTTTCTCACCCAGCTTCTGCCTTCGACCGCGTACCCGATTCGCCGGCAGTTGCGCACGCTCGTTTACAGCGCGATTACGGAGTGCGAACGCTGAGGATCGCGTCTCGCGGCTGCGAACGGCAGTGAAATCGTAAGAGGCTGGCTGGCCGGATTGCTGGCGGCCTCTTCAACTTCCCATCACCTCAATACCTTCCCGGTAACTGGAAGATAGATTCCTGATATCGACGGATTCTCTCGTGATTCGTGAGTGAGTAGCATCAGCTTCGGTGCAACTCAATCTCTAAGAGAGAACGTCATGACCCGTCTGAATCTGGCTTCGATTCGCAAAGACGCCTTTGCGATGCCTGTCCACAACCCCGCGTATCCCCGGCCGCCGTACCGTTTCATCAACCGGGAATATTTCATCATTACGTACGAGACCGATTTCGATGCGCTGCAAGCCATCGTGCCGGAGCCGCTTCGAGCAGAAAACAATCTTGTGCACTACGAATTTATTCGTATGCCGGATTCGTCGGGCTTCGGTGACTACACGGAAACCGGTCAGGTCATCACGGTGCGCGATCAGCAAGGGCGCCTCGGCAACTACACGCATTCGATGTACCTCGACGACGAAGGCCCCATCGCCGGCGGCCGGGAAATCTGGGGCTTTCCGAAGAAGCTGGCGCGACCGACCTTGAGCATCGATGGCAACGACACGCTGCTTGGCACGCTCGACTATGGCACCCAACGCGTCGCAACCGGCACGATGGGCTACAAGCACGTGCCGCTCGATATCGAGGCCGAACGCAAGAAGCTCGCTGACACGCCCAATTATCTGCTGAAGGTCATCCCGCATGTCGACGGTTCGCCGCGCGTATGCGAACTCGTGCGTTTCTATCTGCGCGACGTGAGCGTGCTCGGTGCATGGACTGGTCCGGCGGCGCTCGAATTGCATCCGCATGCGTTGGCGCCCGTGGCCGATTTGCCGGTGAAGCGAGTCGTGAGCGCGCGGCATGTGGTTGCCAATCTCACGCTCGATATCGGCGAGGTTGCGCTCGACTATCTGGCTCAAACCGAAACTGTGAAGCTCGCGGTCAACGAATAAGGCTGCGCGGATCTACGCGAAGGAAAGCAACATGTCTTTGAACAACAAAGTGGCGTTCGTGCTGCCGCATTACGACGAAGTCGCTCTGGTGCTTCAGGGCGGTGGTGCGCTTGGGTCGTATCAGGCCGGCGTGTACGAAGGCCTGGCCGAGATGGGTGTGCATCCGGGCACGATCTCCGGCATTTCGATTGGCGCGCTCAATACCGCCATCATCGCCGGTAATGCACCGGAAAACCGCGTGGCGGCCTTACGTGGTTTCTGGAACCGGATTTGCCATCCGCTCGACTGGGTCGGCGGCCTGAGTGCCTGGATGCCACCCATGTTCGGCACGCAGGACGTCTCGCGCAAGTGGGCCAGTGTGTGGGCGGCCGCACGCGCCTTGACCGAGGGCCAGCCGGGATTTTTCTCGCCGCGCGTGCCGTTGCCGCTAGCCGGATTCGGTAAGCAAAATCCGAACGTGGTCAGCTACTACGATACAGCCGCGTTGAAAGAGACACTGTTGGCGTTCGCCGACTTCGATCGGATCAACGACGGCGACGTCCGTGTTTCGGTGGGCGCGGTGAATGTGCGAACCGGCAACCTGGTGTATTTCGACAACACGAAAATGCGCCTGAAGCCCGAGCATTTCATGGCTTCCGGGGCGTTGCCGCCCGGTTTTCCGGCAGTTGAGATCGACGGCGAGTACTACTGGGACGGCGGCCTCGTGTCGAACACACCGTTGACCGAGGTGCTGCGCGACGCGGACCATAAGGACGCGCTGGTGTTTCAGGTCGATCTCTGGAGCGCACGCGGCAATGCGCCCGGAGACTTCTTCGACATCTCCGCGCGCGCCAAGGACATCCAGTATTCGAGCCGCACCCGCGCGGTGACCAGCATGCTGGCGGATCGTCAGAAGCACGCCCGTTTTATCAAGGAGCTGCTCGCGCACATTCCCGCCGATCTGCGCAGGACCGATCCGCTCTTCCGCCTCGCCGAGGAGGCGGCCGACGGCAGTGCGATCAATGTGGTGCACCTCATCTACAAGAACAAGCCCTATGAAGGTCACTATAAAGACTACGAATTCAGCATCGACACGATGCGGGAGCATTGGGAAAGCGGCCTCGAAGATATTCGCGATTCGTTTTCCCATCGCGAGTGGTTCGACGTGCCAAGCCGCGAGCAGGGTTTCGTGACGCACGACGTGCATCGCTTGCCCGGTTCCGTGCCGCAGTGTGATCGTGACGCGCTCATAGCCCCGCTCGCCGAAGAACGAAAAATCAGCGATGACGGGCGGGCGATCGAGGCCCGCGAATGGGCTAGAGAGAGCGTATCGTGACTAAGGAGTCTTTCAGCTGCACAGTGGATTACCTGTGCGAGGAAACCCTGCGGATGCCGTGGGGCTATATTTTTCGCAGCATCGCCATGATCGCGCTGGCGGTTTCTCCCGCGATCGTATGCGCCTGCCTCGCACAGGCTTCAGCACGCTGGGATCTGTTCGAGCGGTCTGGATCGGTCATCACGATCACGGGCCTTTTGCTCGCGTCGCGCCGCTATCTCGAACATACCGTGACGGATCTGGTGGTCGCCCACGCAAACAACGACGCTGGATTCAAGCCTCATCACGCGTTGAGCGAGGTCCTGGCGGCGAGGCGCGGACTCACGCTTTCGGCGTTCGGTACGCTCATTTGGGGATGGGGAATATTCCTGCGGTGGTGGAGCTTCGGCGTGCTGGCGTTGTGGATGGCGTTCGTGGTCTACCGGGCGTTTCACGACTCGGTATTGCAACGCGCTAGCGATGACGAGTTGCCATGATGAGTTAAGGCGGCGCCCGCGCAGGGCAGCCGCCACTTTCCTGCGCGAGCGCTGAGTTTCAATGACGCTTGTTCAACTTCTCCAGCAACGCCTTGGCGGCCGGTCCCGACGAAGCGGGATTCTGCCCGGTGAGCAGCAGGCCGTCTTCGAGCACGTACGGCTGCCAGTCGGGGCCCTTCGAATAGTTGCCGCCCTTCGCCTTGAGTTCGTCTTCAACGAGGAACGGCACTACCTTGGTCAGGCCAACCGCTTCCTCTTCGCTATTCGTAAAGCCCGTGACCGACTTGCCATTGACGAGCGGCTTGCCATCGGGACCCTTCACGTGCCGCAGCACTCCGGGCGCGTGGCAGACGAGATCGACGGGCTTGCCGGCCGCGATCGTGCGCTCGATCAGGCCAATGGAGTCAGGGTCTTCAGCGAGATCCCACATCGGACCGTGGCCGCCGGGGTAGAAGACCGCGTCGAATTCGTCATGCGCGACATCCTTGAGCTTCGCCGTGCTGCTTAGGGCCGCCAACGCAGCCGGGTCGGCTTCGAAGCGACGCGTCAGGTCAGTCTGAAAGTCCGGCTCATTGCTCTTTGGATCGAGCGGCGGTTTGCCGCCCTTGGGCGACGCGAGCACGACCTGCACGCCGGCGTCCTTGAACACGTAGTACGGCGCGGCGAGTTCCTCGAGCCAGAACCCGGTCTTGCGTCCCGTATTGCCCAACTCGTCGTGCGAAGTCAAAACCATCAGAATCTTCATGACGTTCTCCTTGAATGCGTTTACACAACTTCCGGTTGCAGAGAATTCCGGTCAACGCCCCTGGCGTGCCGAATCAGACTACTGAACTTCCATCAAGCCAAAGCAGCAAGATGAATCATGGCGTTTACGTTCACGGGAAGGACAGGCGTGCGGGTATAGGGCCGGTAGATGATATCGCCGCGACGGATTGCTTTGCCGCTCACTGCGCACACGCCGGCCCGGCGCGCCTTTGCGCAGACCCAGATCTGATAGCCGTAGTGGCATGAGGCGGAGCACCAGCGCAGCGCAACAGTTCGGGGGGAGAGGCGGTCGAGGAGCGTGACGACGGCGGCGCTGGATGCGTCGTCGGTCGCATCGCTCGCTTTGCGGATGTCGCGGCTTTTGCGGCACCTTCCGTCGTGGCGGTGTGGCCCGGTGATTCGCGGGCCGGGTGCGAGTTCGTCGGGGTTCGGGGTCTGTGCGTGTGGTTCCGTCGCGCACAGCCTGTCGAGCAGCAGGAGTGTCTGCTCCCATGGGTCCGGGCGCGAGGCGTGTGTGTCGCCCGCCACTGCGCCCGCGCACGCGCCGCGATTGCGCGAGCGTGTTCGAAGTCCTTCGTCCGTGTTCATGCGAGGCCTCAGATGAAGATTGATAGCGCCACGATGCAACCGGTGCATTGGCGCGCGAAAGCCCGCTCTCGAGCGGGCCGCGCGCGTTTACTTGATGAGTCCCTTCTGTCGTCGATAGACGTCGGTCGGCAGGCCGCCCCATCCCCAGTTTTCCGTTGGTACCTCTTCGATGACGACGAAAGTCGCCTCCAGCGGCTTGTTCAGCACGTCGAGCATGAGCTGGCTCGCGCCCTTGATGAGCAGCGCCTTTTCTTCCGCCGTGACGGAATCCGTGCCGGGCCGTGTGCCCTCGCGCGTAACCTGAATTGTGACGATCGGCATTTCGCTTTCCTTGATGGTGATCGTTGGAAGGAGCGCCGGCGAGCGGCGCTCCTCCTCGGCCCGGTGGGGCCCTGTGGAGCGCAGTGCTCTTTAGTGGCCGGCGACCTGACCGCCGTCGACGTGGAGGATTTCGCCCGTCACGAAGGGCGCCGAGTCGAGATAGAGGATGGCGTTCACGATGTCGCTCATCTCGCCCATATGCCCCATCGGATGCAGCGCGCCGAGCGCAGCGTGGGTTTCGGGCGCGTGCATCGGCGACTTGATGATGCCGGGCGAAACCGCATTGGCGCGAATGCCGCGCTTCGCGTACTCGATCGCCAGCGAGCGCGTTGCGGCTGCGAGACCGCCCTTGCTCAGCGAGGCCAGCACCGACGGGACGCCGTCGATTGCGTGATCGACGAGCGTCGTCGTGATGGTGAGGACGTGGCCGCTCTCGTGCTTTTCCATCTCTGCAATGGCGAGCTGCGTGATATGGAAGAAGCCGTCGAGGTTGGTGCCCTTGATCGCCGCGTAGTCTTCCGCGGTGTATTGCGTGAACGGCTTCGCGATGAAAATGCCCGCGTTGTTGATCAGCGTATCGACGCGGCCAAAGCGCGAGACAGCCGTTTCGATGACGCGGCGAGCCGTGGCCGGGTCGGCGATATCGCCGGCCACTGCGACGAGATCGCTATCTTCAGTCTGTTTGATGTTGCGCGACGTCGCGACCACCTTGTGGCCGAGTGCGCGGAATGCCTTGGCGGCTTCGGCGCCGATGCCTTGCGATGCGCCCGTGATCACGATGACTTTGGGGGATTGACTCATATGAACCTCGAATTAAGTTGGACTCTGTTTCTGATCGGGCTTGCTGCTCCGATGTCGATCAATTTACGCATCCACGCCCCCGCTTTGAATACAGGACGCGGACAAACAGTTGTGAGTCGCAGGAACAAATGAGAGCAAGCAGGGCGCGCCGGCGCGCGGCGAAAAAGGTCATGCGAACGACGCCTATTTCGATTTGGATAGCTGAATAAATTGGAGCGGCCTGACCGCGTGAGTCCTCACACGCGGTTGACTGCGAGGCTCAGGTGGCCTGCGTGCGCGGATCGTGGTCAAACTCGAGCCTGATTCCGCCCGGTTCATACACCATGGTGTGGCGTTTCGGCCCCGGGCCGAGGTTTTCCGGCGCAAATTCAGTTTTCACGCCGGGCCAGGCGGACACGCGCGAGAAGATATCGTTGAGCGCTTCTTCGCTGCCTACGCGCAGGGCAAGATGATGCAGGCCCACATGGGTCTTGCGGTCGAACTCGACCAGGCGGCTCGGGTCGGTCACTTGCCAGAGGGTCAACATGACATGCCCGTCCGAAACAAACGCAGCGGGGTAGCTGGGTCTTTCGCCAACCTGTTTCCAGCCCAGGCAGTTCACGAAGAAGTCACGGGTGAGGTTCAGATCGCGCACGGTCAGCCCGACATGATCGATGCCCAGCGTAAGCGGTTTGTCAGTCATGCTTCGATTCTCCTGAATAAAGTGCGCGCCGATCTCACGGAGCCAATCTCCGCCGAAACAATATAGCTGCCAGCAACGACGCCGATCATTGCTTGCCGTTCACATCACTTTTTACATGGTGTATCGCGTCGCGCGCAGAGGGCGGTTTGGCGCCGTACCTGGGCGCTCCCGCGTCTCGCGCGGCCTCGGAAACGCGCTTGCACACATCTGCAAGGTCAGATATAGTCCGCATCAGATATCGAGGAGGGCAATCGATGAACGATCCCGTCAATGAAGATTTCGAGCGGACGCAGAAGCTGGTGTTCGCGCTGGGTCAGGCGCATCACCTGATGGCCACCGAACTCAGGGCAGGCCTCAGGGACGCCGGGCTGAACCTGCAGGAGCGCGGCATTGTGCTGACGCTGGCCAGCGGCAGCGCGAACACGCCGGCGGCACTGGCGAAGCTGCTTGGCGTCCATCCGGCCCGGATGACTCGCGTGCTGGACAAGCTCGAAGCCAGCGGGCTCGTTGAGCGTGCGCGCAATGGCACGGACCGGCGGCTCGTGGACGTTTCGTTGACGCGGGAGGGCCACCTGGTCGCGGCGCGAAATACAGACGTCGCGCCTGGCGCCTGGAGCGAGCGGCTCTCGCACCTCTCGAAGTCCGACTTCGACGCCTTGAGCACGCTGCTGTTCAGATTGCTTCATGGCTAGGACGGCATTTTTTTGCCCAATTATCAGACATGTCAGATAACTGCCCGTGGTTGACGGGGCATTCCCATCCAGACGAGAGAACCTAACATGAATTCATCGACCAACCCAGGCGGGCTGCCCCAGCTGACTGGCGCGAAGTTCGCACTTGGCACCTTCGCCGTGGCGCTCGCCACCTTCATGAACGTGCTGGATTCGTCGATCGCAAACGTTGCGATTCCCACGCTCTCCGGCAACCTCGGCGTGTCGATCGACGAAGGCACGTGGGTCATCACGCTCTTCGCCGCGGCCAATGCGGTGTCCATTCCGTTGACCGGGTGGCTCACGCAGCGCGTGGGCCAGGTCAAGCTGTTCGTCTGGGCGATTCTGCTGTTCGTGCTTTCGTCGGCAGCGTGCGGCATGGCCCCGAACCTGCTGACGCTGCTGGTCGCCCGCGTCATTCAGGGCGCCGTGGCGGGGCCGCTGGTGCCATTGTCGCAAGCCTTGCTGCTCGCTTCTTTCCCCAAGGAAAAGAGTTCGAACGCGCTGGCGCTATGGGCGATGACCGCAACCGTCGGACCGATCGCGGGCCCGGCGCTCGGCGGCTGGATCACCGACAGTTACAGCTGGTCGTGGATCTTCTACATCAACGTACCGGTCGGCCTCTTTGCCGCCGGCGTGGTATGGGCGATTTACCGCGACCGCGAGTCGCCGGCACGCAAACTGCCCATCGACAAGGTCGGGCTGATCTCGCTCATCGCGTGGGTCGCGCCGCTGCAGATCATGCTCGACAAGGGCAAGGATCTCGACTGGTTCAGCTCGCCGGTGATCTGGGTGCTCACCATCGTCGCCGCGGTCAGCTTCGTGTTCTTCCTCATCTGGGAATTGACTGAGGAAAAACCGATCGTCAACCTGCGGCTGTTCGCGAAACGCAACTTCCTCGGCGGCACGATTGCGATTTCGGTCGCGTATGCGATCTTCTTTGCAAACCTCGTGATCCTGCCGCAGTGGATTCAGGGCTTTCTCGGCTACCGTGCGGTGGATGCGGGGCTCGTCACCGCGCCGCTGGGGATCTTCGCCGTGATCCTGGCCCCCGTGATGGGCAAGGTCATGCCGCGCTCCGACCTGCGGGTGCTCGCCACGCTGGCGTTCGTTGGCTTCGCCGCCGTGTTCTTCATGCGCTCGAACTACACGACCGGCGTGGATGCGTGGACGCTGATCTTGCCGACGCTGCTGCAAGGCATTCCCACGGCGCTGTTCTTCACGCCGCTCACCGGCATCATCCTCTCGGGTCTGCGGCCCGACGAGATTCCGGCGGCCGCGGGTCTGTCCAACTTCGCACGCATTTTCGCAGGCGCAGTGGGCACGTCGCTCATGAGCAACGCCTGGAACGACCGCACGATCCTCCACCACGCCAGGCTCGCCGAGCAAACGAGCGTCGAGAATCCCGCGTTCACCGGCGCGATTGCGCACCTGCAGGCTACGCTGGGCGGCGGCGTTCCCAAGGCCACGGCCTTTTACGAGGCCTCGCTCAACGCGCAAGCCACCATGCTGGGGTTGAACGACATCTTCTGGATTTCGGCGGTGATCTTCATCGTCATCATCCCGCTGATCTGGGTGACGAGGCCGGTCAAGGGTGGTGGCGCGGGCGCGGCAGCCGCTGGCGGACACTGAATACTGCAGTTGAACCCGGTTCAGAGGGCATCCTGAAGGCAATGTGCTGACGTGTTTATCTTGACAGTATCTGATAATGCAGATATTGTGCTGTTCAACACGGAGGATGTCGCGATGGACCACTACACGACGAGAAATTTCATGCTTACGGAAAGTGTCGGTTTCAGGATCGTCAAGGCACGCAATCTGATCGTCGCGGAGATGGACGCGGCGCTCAAGGACCTCGACATCACGGGCCAGCAAATGGGCATTCTGCTTTCGCTGAAGCAGGGTGTGGCGACCACGCCGTTCGAACTGTCGAAGCTGCTCGGGATCGATACGGGCCTCATGACGCGGATGCTGGACAAGCTGGAAACGAAGGGTCTGCTCGAGCGTTCCCGCGACGCAGACGACCGTCGTGTGGTCAATCTGAACCTCACTGCAAAGGGACTGGAAACGGCGGAGCGGATTCCGGACGTCGCGCCACAAGTGTTGAACGCACGCCTGCGCAAATTCACGAAGGCAGAGTTTGCCGAACTGAACCGCCTGCTTCGCAAGTTCACAGACGACTGAACGGTGCGGCCCCGGTGCCGCGCTTTTTTTCGACCATTAATCTGATTTGTCAGAAAATGAAATCGCAGACTTCTGAATCAAGCATCGGTGCCCGTACGCTGAAGCTGGGCGTATCGGCGATCGCAATGGCCGCGCTGGCGGCATGCGCCAACTATGCGGGTATCCACAGCGACAAGCAGATGGCCCAGCCGCAACAGTTCGAGACGGCGCAGAGCCTGCCTCAGGAACAGGGGCACTGGCCGTCCGCCGATTGGGTGGACCAGTTCGGCGACGCGCAGCTCAAGGCGCTGATTGCCGAAGCGCTGCAAGGCAGCCCGAGCGTCGAGCAGGCCAAGGCGCGAGTCGCTCAAGCGCAGGCCTATAGCGAAACCGCGAAGGCGGGCACGCTGCCGCGCGTGGACGCCAGCTACACGCTCACGCGCCAGCAGTTCAGCAGCACGGCGCTGATTCCGCCGCCGTATGCGGGCTCGTGGCAGACCGAAAACAAGGGGCTGCTCACTGCATCCTACGATCTCGATCTGTGGGGCAAGAATCGCGAGGCGCTGCGTGCAGCCGTTTCGGAGACGGCCGCGAGCGAGGCCGACGAGGAAGTGGTCAAGCTCACGCTGGATACCTCGATCGCACGCACCTACAACGAACTGGCGCGGCTCTACGCGCTGCGCGACATCGCGCAGGAAGAAGTCACGCGCCGCGAGCAGATCGACCGCATCACGGCGGGCCGCATTGCCACGGGTCTCGACACGCAGGTGGAACGCAAGACCGCGCAGGCGAACCTGGCGACGAGCCGCTCACGCGTGAGCGCGCTCGACGGCAGCATTCTGACCACTCGCTACCAGTTGGCCGCGCTGATGGGCAAGGGCCCCGACCGCGGACTCGCGATCACGCGGCCGACGCTCGGCGTGGGCGACGAGGTGCGTTTGCCGGACAACTTGCCCGCCGACCTCGTGAGCCGGCGTCCGGATATCGTCGCGGCGCGCTGGCGCGTGGACGCGATCACGCATGAAGTGAAGGAAGCCAAGGCCGAGTTCTATCCGGACATCAACCTGAGCGCTGCGCTCGGTCTCGACGCGTTCGGCTTCGGCCGCTTCCTGACCGCCGCGAGCCGCACGGCTTCGGTGGGCCCCGCGATCCATCTGCCGATCTTCGACGGCGGCGAGTTGCGCGCACAGTTGAAGGGCCGCTACGCGGAGTTCGACTACGCGGTGGCCACTTACGATCAGACGCTCATTGGTGCGCTGAGCGGCGTCGCCACGCAGCTTGCGCAGATCCACTCGAACGATGCGCAACTCGTCGATGCGCAAACCGCGCAGCAGGCGGCGCGCGACGCCGATCAGCTCGCGATTACGCAATACAAGGGCGGCCTGACCAATCAGCTCACGGTGCTCAACGCCGACGTCACGGCACTGAACGCAGACGAAGCGATCGCCAACCTGAAGATGGATCGCCGCGACGAGCAGATCGCGCTGGCCTCGGATCTGGGTGGCGGCTATGTCGACACTTCGGCCGATACCGGTCACGGCGCCGACGTTGCCGCGCAATCCAATCCTCAAACCCATTCCGTTATTGCTGCCGCGCGTTGAACGGCACGTTTGCAAACCCGTCAGGAGAACTGAAATGAGCGAAACGATCACGACCGACCGCGAGCCGGTAGATCAACTCGACGAGAAGAAAGGCGGCGCGCAAGCGGCCCCGGCCAACAACGACCAGCAGGCCACGCCCCCGGGCCGCCGCAAGCGCCTGATCGCGCTGCTCGGCGCCGTGACGTTGATTGCGGGCGCGGCGTATGGCGCGTACTACTTCACGGAAGGCCGCTTTCACGAATCGACCGACGACGCCTACGTGAGCGGCAATCTCGTGCAGCTCACGCCGCAGGTCACGGGCACGGTGGTGGCCGTCAACACCGACGATACGCAGATCGTGAAGCAGGGCGACCCGGTCGTGACGCTCGATCCAGCCGACGCAAAAATTGCGCTGGCCGATGCCGAAGCGATGCTCGGGCAGACCGTGCGCCGAGTGAGCGGCCTCTATGTCAACAACGACTTCTATGCGGCAAACGTGGCGCAGCGCGAATCGGACCTGGCCCGCGCCAACGACGATCTGCGCCGGCGCATGGCCGTCGCGGACTCGGGCGCCGTTTCCGCCGAAGACATCGCCCACGCGCGCGACGCCGTGCAGGCCGCACAGGCCGCGCTCGATGCAGCACGCCAGCAAGGGGCGGCGAATCACGCGCTGACCGATCGCACGTCGGTCGAACAACATCCGGACGTGCTGGCGGCCGCCTCGAAAGTGCGTGCGGCGTGGCTTGCGTATGCGCGCGATACCTTGCCCGCGCCCGTGACGGGTTATGTGGCGCAGCGCCAGGTGCAGGTGGGCGAGCGCGTGTCGCCCGGCACGCCGCTCCTGGCGATCGTGCCGCTCAATGGGGTGTGGGTCGACGCGAACTTCAAGGAAGTGCAGCTCAAGCACATGCGCATTGGTCAGCCGGTCACGCTCACTGCCGATGTGTACGGCTCGAGCGTGAAGTATCACGGTCGTATCGAAGGCTTTTCGGCGGGTACGGGCAGCGCCTTCGCGACGCTGCCGGCGCAGAACGCCACGGGCAACTGGATCAAGATCGTGCAGCGTCTGCCGGTGCGTATCGCGCTCGATCCACGCGAACTCGCGGCGCGTCCGTTGCGCATCGGCCTCTCGATGACGGTGGATGCCGATACGCGCGACGAATCGGGCTCGCAGCTCGGCGCGGCGCAAAACACGCGCTATCGCACCGATGTATTCGCACAGTACGACGCGCAAGCCGACGGCGAGATCGAAAAGATCATCAAGCAGAACGAAATGGCTTCGCCTGTGGCCGCGTCACAAACGTCGCCGCAACGTATCGCTTCGCACGATCACAAGGCAGTCGCGGGCTAAGGTTGTCTGGCGGCCCGGCTCAACGCTTGCGCATCGGCGGCAAGCGCTTTGGGCACCGCCTCGCGCAAGTAATCCATGAACGTCTTGACTTTGGCGTCGAGGTACTTTCGCGAGGCGTGCACCGCATAGGCGGTCAGCTTTTGCAAACGATACGCCGGCAATACGCGAACCAGCGCGCCGCTATCGAGCATGGCGAGTGCCGTCGACATGGGCAGCGCGCCGATGCCCACGCCTTCGCGAAGGGCGACACTGAGTGCATCGGGGAGGTTGATTTCGACGGGCGCATTCGGGAACGCCACCGTTTCCCGCCCGTTGGGACCGTTCAGATGCCAGCGATCACGCGGAAAAAACGACGTGACGAACTGCAGGCATGTGTGAGCTTCCAGGTCCTGTACCGTATGCGGCACGCCGTGTGTTTTCAGATAGGCAGGTGCCGCGCACAACACGTTATGAACCTCGCCTAGCCGGTGCGAGACGAGCCGCGAGTCTGGCAGCTCAGTCGTACTCAATTGCAGCATGACGTCGTAGCCTGCTTCGATGATATCGGGCGTACGCTGCGATAACGTCAATTCGACCGACACCGCCGGATAACGCTCGCGATAGCGCACGAGCGCCGGGACCACATAGGCCTGGCCGAAGCTCGGCGACGCATGTACGCGCAGCCGCCCGGAGGGATCGACCTGCGCATTGGCTGCTTCTGCGTCGGCCTCGTCGACACACGCGAGGATCCGCTCGCATCGCTCCAGATAGCGCTGGCCCGCCTCGGTCAGCGCGAGCCGCCGGGTACTCCGATGCAGCAAGCGCGTGCGCAATTGCGACTCGAGTTGCGAGACCGCCCGCGACGCATTGGCGGTTTGAATATTCAGGCGCGAGGCCGCGCCCGTGAAGCTTCCTTCTTCCGCTATGCGGACAAATATCCGCATCATGTCCAGCTTGTCCATTGCGTGTTTTCCACGGATCGATTTGTCTCGCACGCAGATCTGCGCAACGCCAGATTCTCCTATAAATGCAGGGAAATCTGTTCGGCAAATGTCCGTATCACCTCTTCATTGCGTGAAAGAAACATCCATTGTCCGACTCGCGTCGAAACGAGCAGGCCCGCTCCGACCAGTACGGCAAGGTGTGCCGATACGGTGGACTGCGAGAGCCCGCTGCGTGCCTGAATGGCGTGCGCGGGCACGCCGCGGCCCAGATCGACATAGCCGCCGGGAAAGGCATCGGCGGGGACCTTCAGCCACGCGAGGATCTCGCGCCGGTGTGGATTGGCGAGTGCCTTGTGAATCAGATTCGCGTCTATCATGGTGTTCCTTGCGCGCGCTCGCCGTGCTTCAACGCGGCTGCATCAACAATGTTCCGGCGATCGTATCCGCCGCAGTTTCTCCAAGGTCTTCCCGCACGATCGACAGCGCCAGATGAATACCGGCGCTTGCGCCGCCCGATGAATAGAGGTTTCCATCCTTCATGCAGCCAGGATCGGAACTCACGTGCACCCGTGGAAATTCGGCTGCGAGGCGGTGAGCGTCGCGCCAATGCGTGGTCAGTGAGTGATGGTCGGCAACACCGGCGCGCGCGAGCAGAAACGCGCCATTGGAAATGCAGGCTAGCCTGCGCGTGCTCGGACCGGCGTCGCTGAGCCACGCGACGAGTTCGCGGTGCTCACGCGTTGAACTCACCATCGGAGACCCGGGCACCACGACGACGTCGAACGGCGTGCTCGTTTCGGCCAGGCATTCTGTCGTGCCCACCGCCGTGCCGTTGGAACACAGCACCGGCCCAGGCGAGGTCCCGATGAGGTGCGATTCATAAAACGTTCTGCCGTACAGGCGATTCGCTTCATGAAACACATCCATCGGGCCGCTCACCTCGAGCAGTTGAAAACCCGCGTAGAGCATCATCGCGACACGCATGCGCCGCTACTCCGTGAACGCCTGCTCGACCAGCGCGGATTGCCGCGCGACGTGGGCCGCGTGGTATCCCGGCGCTGTCGATGCACCCGCGTCGGGACCGGCGTAGACCAGCTTCGCATCCGTGGGCAGAAGGTCGCGCAACTGTGGCTCGACGAAACTCCATGCGCCCTGGTTGCGCGACTCCTCCTGGCACCAGACGACGGTTTTCAGGTTGGGATAGCGCGCGAGTTCGGCGGCCAACTGCTTTGCGGGAAACGGATAAAGCTGTTCGACGCGGATGATCGGCGTGTCCGTCGGGTTCGCGCGGCGATGTTCGAGCAACTCGAAGTACACCTTGCCCGTGGCCACGATGACGCGCTCGACGCTGGAAGAGTGTGACGCCTCGACCTGCGTATCCGGCAGAACCTCGCGGAATTCGCCCTCGCTCAACTCCTCGAACGTGCTGACCGCTTCCGGGTGCCGCAACAGCGACTTGGGCGTCATGACGACGAGCGGGCGGCGATCGGAGGCGAACGCCTGCCTGCGCAGCAGATGGAACAGCTGCGCGGGCGTGGTCGGCTGGGCGACGCGCATGTTGTCCTGCGCGCTCAGCTGCAGATAGCGTTCGAGTCTCGCCGATGCATGCTCGGGTCCCGCGCCTTCCTGCCCGTGAGGAAGGAAGAGCGTCAGGCCGCTGCGTTGCCCCCACTTGGCGGCGGCCGCTGCAATGAACTGGTCGATTACCACCTGAGCGCCGTTTGCGAAGTCACCGAATTGCGCTTCCCAGATCACCAGCGCATCGCGGTTCACTGTCGTGTAGCCGTATTCGAACGCGAGCACAGCCGCTTCGGAGAGGATCGAGTTCGTCACGCTGAAGCGGCCTTGCGCTTTGCCACTCGCATCGCCGAGATGATCGAGCGGAATATAAACGCCATCCGGGCGATTCATCCGCGTTTGATCGTGCAATACGGCGTGTCGATGATTGAACGTCCCGCGCGCGCTATCCTGCCCGCTCAGTCGAACGCTGACCCCGGCGCCGAGCAGTGAAGCGAAAGCCAGATGCTCGCCCATGCCCCAGTCGAGCGCCCGCTTTCCCGACGCCATTTCCTGGCGCCCGGTCATCATCTTCTTGACGAGCGGATGAAGCGCGAGGCCTTCGGGAACGGTCGAAATCTGATGCGCGAGACTGCGCAGCGTGTCAGCCGAAGGGGTAGGGGAAGAAACCGGGTTCGCCGCTGCCTCGCGTGAAGCGGATGCATCGGAGCCTTCGGCTTCATTCGCACGCTTGAGCAGTTCACGCCGTTCGCCGACGTAGCCGTCTGCTTCTTCGGCTGTCAACACGCCTTGCTGAATCAGCTTCTGTGCGTAGAGCGTTCTCACGCCGGGATGACTTGCGATCGCGCGATACATCAGCGGCTGGGTGATGCCCGGCGTGTCCTGCTCCTGGTGCCCGTATTTGCGGAAGCACACGAGATCGATGACCACGCTCCGCTTGAACGCGGTGCGATAGTCGAGAGCAAGGCGCACCGCCATCGCGACGGCTTCGGGGTCGTCGCCATTCACATGCAGAATGGGCGCCTCGATCATCTTCGCGACGTCCGTGGTGTAGAACGACGAACGCGTGTCGCGCGGATCGGAAGTCGTGAAGCCGATCTGATTGTTGACGACGATGTGAAGGGTGCCGCCCGTGCCGTGTCCGCGCGTATAGGAAAGGCTCAAGGTTTCCATCACGACACCCTGGCCTGACATCGCCGCGTCGCCGTGAATCTCGACCGGCAGAACTTCGACGCCGTCGTCGCTGCCGAGGAGTTCGCCCTTTGCGCGCGCCATGCCTTGCACAACCGGGTTGACGATTTCCAGATGCGACGGGTTGAACGCGAGCATCACTTCAACCGGCCCATCGGGGGTATCGACCGAACTGGTAAAGCCCTTGTGATACTTCACGTCACCTGCGGGCAGTCCTTCGGGATCCTTGCCATCGAACTCGTCGAACAGTGCGCGCAACGGCTTGCCCACGATATTCACCAGAACATTCAGGCGTCCGCGGTGCGCCATGCCCATCACCACCGTGCGCAGCTTTTTCGAAGCACCGTAGCGGACGACTTCGTCGAGCATCGGAATCAGCGATTCCGCACCTTCGAGAGAGAAGCGCTTTTGTCCGACATAGCGTGCATGAAGGTACTTCTCGAGGCCTTCGGCTGCGCTCAAGCGTTCCAGCAGCCGGCGTTTTTCCGCGGCCTGCAGCGACGGCCTGGCGCGCGTGGATTCGAGCTGCATCTGCCACCAGCGCCGCTGTTCGGCGTCGGTAAGATGCATGAACTCGGCCCCGAGCGTGCCCGTGTAAGTTTGCTCCAGCGCCGTAACGAGTTCTTGCAGCGTGGCGTCGTCGTCGAACAGGAACGTGTCGGCGGTGCTGAATCTCGTCGACATGTCCGCTGCCGTCAGGCCATAGTAAGCCGGGGTCAACTCGGCGTAGGCGCGTGGCGGCGTCCAGGTCAGCGGATCGAGATCGGCCGTACGCGTGCCGATCATCCGGAACGCGGCGATGAGCGACTGCACTGCGACCTGCTTGCGCGCGAGGCCAAGGCCGGAGTCATTCGCCAGGGTAGTATCGGCATGAACGATCGCGCGAGGCGGCCGCTTCGCAAGCTCGACAAAGCTGGAAATGACGGGAGCGTGCGGTTCGTCGTCGCGATCGCTGCCGTCGATAGCCGGCGTTTCGCGCAGTGCATCGAACCACGCCCGCCATTCACTGGTGACCGCATCCGGGTCAGCCAGGTAAGTTTCATATTGCTCTTCGACGTAAGGGGCGTTGCCCCCGAAGAGGAAAGAGCTCTGACGTTCTTTCAACATGATCAATCTGCCTTTAGTCGGTGTGCGGTTCAATGTGGGGCGCAACACGTGGAGTGACGGCGATTAACGCCTTCCGGTCCGCCCGGGTTGTTTGCCCAGCCGCAGTCGTGAACACAGTCTAGTTATGCGGGGCAGCGGGCGAAATGCGCGCGTGGTGCCGGGGCCTGCCAACTAGTGGACGTTTTGGGCCACGCTGCCCATTTGTTACACCGACGCAAAATACTTTTTCCGGGGACAGACTGCATGCGCTAACGACGATGCGTTAAGCTGCGCCACGGTCCTGGTTGGGACACCACCTCTGAAGGTCACGGCATGAAAGTCGCCATTGTTGTATTCGATGGTGTGCAGGCGCTAGATGTTGCAGGCCCACTCGACGTGTTCGCCGAGGCGAACACGTTCCTCTCCGAGCATCAGCGCTACGAGGTGACGCTCGTCGGGCAAGAGGCGGGCGCCGTGACCTGCTCGAACGGCATGCAACTGGCGGTCTCGCTTGGCTATACCGACCGCGACGTTCAATGGGACCTGCTGCTCGTCGCCGGCGGGCCGCAGTTGCCCGACGTTCATCCGTCGAACGAGTTTCTGGCCTGGCTGCAAAATCAGGCGCGCAGTGCAAGCCGCTTTGGTTCGGTATGCAACGGCGCGTTCGTGCTGGCGCATGCGGGCCTTCTCGATGGCAAGGAAGTGACGACCCACTGGTCGGATGCCGGGCGCCTGTCCAATGAATTCCCGCACGCCAATGTGCAGCCGGACCGGATTTTCGTTCGCGACGGCCGGCTCTTTACGTCGGCGGGCGTGACCGCGGGCATCGATCTGTGCCTCGCGCTGGTTGCGGAAGACTGGGGACACGAGCTGGCGGTGCGGGTCGCGAAGCGGCTGGTGGTGTATATCCAGCGCGAAGGTGGCCAGTCTCAGTACAGCCCATATATCGGCGCCGGCAAGGACGAGGACCCGATACTCAGCAAGGTGTATCGCTACGTGAGCGAACATATCACCGATACGCTTTCGATCGAGGCGCTTGCGAGAGCGGCTGCTGTGAGCCGGCGCACCTTGTCGCGCATATTCGCCAAAAACGCGAAGGTCACGCCCTCTGTATTCGTCGAGCAGGTTCGCGTCGATACCGCGAGGAAACTGCTGGAGGACACGGACGCGCCGCTCAAGACGGTTGCATTCAAATGCGGCTTTCATAGCGCCACGCATATGCGCACGACGTTCTCGCGGCGCCTGAACGTTACGCCAAAGCAATATCGCCTGCGATTCCGCGGGGAGGCGAGTGCATAGCGATGATTCCCTGGCGGAGCTGGCGAACGCCGATTCCACGCCATTCCTTCCCGATATCATCGAGCCTGGTTTGTCGATATTGTTTTGCGGGATCAATCCGGGCATGCGTGCGGTGGCCACGGGGCATCACTTCGATGGCAGAGGGAACCGGTTCTGGCGAGTGCTCCATCGCGCCGGCTTTACGCCGGGAGAGTTTCGCCCCGAGAACGACCGTGAGCTGCTACAGCATGGCTTTGGTCTGACTACGGCAGTCTCGCGCGCGACGGCACGCGCGGACGAATTGTCGAGAGCGGAGATTCAAGCTGCCGCGGCGCAATTCGAGCTGAAGGTTCAACATTACGCGCCACGGTTTATCGCCTTTCTTGGCAAGATGGCGCTTGCCGAAATGTCGGGCAAGCGGGATATCGAATGGGGGTTGCAATCCAGCAAGTTCGGCGGCGCGCGCGCATGGGTTCTGCCGAACCCGAGCGGCTTGAATCGCGCATTCAGCCTCGACGCACTCGTGAGCGCCTACCGCGAACTGCGCATCGCGGCTGAGTTGTCGAGTGACTGAATCAATGGCTGCAGATACTGCATATGCGTTTCGGAGTGACCTGCGAGTTCGCGACTGCCTTGACGCGGCGTACATTCGCCTTCGGTTGTCAGGCCGCTCTCGCATTGAAGGTGCGGGTTGTTTCGCAGCGTTTCGGTAACGAACTCCACGAAGGACCGAATCTTTCCGCTCGTTCCGCGCCGTTCGACATGAAGCAGGTTGACTGGCGTTGATTCGGGTTCGTAAGCCCGCAAAATGGGCACGAGGCTTCCGGAAGAGACTTCAGTTGCGGCCTGATAAGACAGCAACTGCGTGATACCCACGCCGTCTTCCGCCGCCGAAATGGCGGCGGGCGCCAGATTGACGATCAGGCGCGGCTGCAGCCGCACGGGAATCTTTGAATTATTTTCGTAGAACATCCATTCGAGCGGTTGGGAAACGCCGGTAAAGGAAACGCAATGGTGGCTGGCAAGGTCTCGCGGATGCCTGGGTTCGCCATGCTCGGCGAGATACGCGGGCGACGCAAAGGTTTGACGGCGTACCGATCCCAACCGCACCGCGTATGTCGACGAATCTTCGAGATGACCAATGCGTATGGCGATATCCACGCCTTCCTCGAGCAGGCGCGTGGGCCGATCGAGATAAACAGCGTTCACGCTGACGTCGGGATAGCGCAGCGTGTACGCGTTGATGAGCGGAGCGATGACGCGCTGGCCGAGTTGAACCGGCGCCGTAATCGTGAGCGTGCCCACAGGGTTCGCGAGATCCGTAGCGATATGCGACTCCGCGTCGGTGATGCCATCCAGCAACTTGCGGCAGGCTTCGACGTAAGCGACGCCCGCGTCCGTGGGCCGGACCGAGCGTGTCGTGCGCGCAAGCAGCTGGGCGCCCAGGCGCGCTTCGAGTGAGTTGACCGCCCGCGAAACCGCCGCTCGTGACAAGCCAAATTTTTCGGATGCGGCGCTAAAACTGCCGCGTTCGATAATGGCTACAAAAACCTCCATCTCGCGTAATCTGTCCATCTTGACTTCCCAATCCGAGTCTCTTGCAAACGAAACGCAAAAGTAAAAACCGTTTGGCGCTCACCGTTGCTGCTTCGTTTTCAAACCTTCATTAATCGTATCTACCGCGATGAATCCGCGGCCTGAATGCCTATGGCGCGATTCTAAGCATCGTGTGCCGTCTGGTATCGCGACGCAAGCCGGATTGGCCCAAAAGCGTGCAGAAATGACCCATGCGCAACCAGTGACGTTTGTGTCGAAACAGCGCGCACGTGCCCCGCGGATCGCGACCGGCCGCCCTGGCAAAATTCTCGTACTAGATGGCCCAAAATCAGACCAGGCGAGACTTTAAGAAATTGGGTTCATCTCTGACAATAAAGCCGTCAGTGAACAGCAACAATGCGCGGCGAAACCGATGGTGTGGTCGTCGCATCGCGTGAGGATGCAGGGCACTGAAACGACTCACAGTGAACTAGCCACATCAAACAGTACAGCTAACGAAACCAGAGAAGTTGCTGATCGCCATGACAAGTGCGAACCCTTTGACGACTGGAACGGAAGCGGCAACGGCCCCACAGGCGCTGGAGCCACGCCCTGTGCGCGAAGCCGCGGCCCCGGCGCAGCCTGCCCCCGCGCAAGTGGCGTTCACGGGACGCATTGTGGTGGGCCTGCTCGGCATGTTGTTCGCTTCGTTGCTGGCCATCCTCAACGAACAGGTGACTGCGGCGGCGATGGCCGATATCCAGGGCGCGTTCCTGATCGGGCATGACGACGGGACGTGGCTCACCTCGCTCTTCGAAGCCGCCAATGTCGCGACGATGGTATTCGCGCCCTGGTTCGGCATCACTTTTACGCTCAAACGCTTCACGATCGGCGCCGTGCTCGCCACGATGTTCTTCGGATTGTTGTGCCCGTTCGCGCCGAATCTGGCGACGCTTTACGTCTTGCGTATCTTCCAGGGAATCGCGGGCGGATGTCTGCCCCCCATGCTGATCATCGTGGCGCTGCGTTACCTGCCGCCGAAATTCAAGCTGTACGGGCTCGCTGGTTATGCGCTCACGGCGACTTTCGGGCCGGCGCTCGGCACACCGCTCGCCGCGTTGTGGACGGAGTTCGTGAGCTGGCGCATGGCGTTCTGGCAAATCATTCCGCTCGGCGTGCTGTGCTGTATCGCGATTCAACAAGGGCTTCCCGCCGATCCGCTCAAGCTCGAACGTTTTCGTTCGTTCAACTGGATCGGGTTGATTACGGGCTTCCCTGCGTTTGCCATGCTCGTGACCGGGCTTTTGCAAGGCGACCGGCTCGACTGGTTGGAATCGGACTTTATCTGTGTGATGTTTGGCGGCGGCGCTCTGCTGCTCGTGGTCTTCCTCGTCAACGAGTGGTTTCAGCCCGTGCCATTTTTCAAGCTCCAGTTACTCGAGCGCAGGAATTTTACGCACGGACTCTCGACCTTGCTCGGCACCGTCATTTTGCTGGTGGGTGTCGCGGCAATACCCGGACAGTTTCTCGCCAAAGTGCACGCGTACCGGCCGCTGCAGACGGCGCCGCTTTCGCTGCTGCTTGCCATTCCGCTGCTGATTACGCTCCCTTTGACAGCCGCATTATTGAATACGCGGCGCGCCGATCATCGCTGGGTGATTGCAATCGGTCTGTCGCTCATGTTCACGACATGCGCACTCGGCAGCTTCATGACGTCCGAGTGGATTCGCGACAACTTCTATGTGCTTCAGGCGTTGCAGATCATTGCGCAGCCCCTGGTGATCATGTCGATCCTCATGGGCGTCACGACAGGTTTGCCGCCAACGGAAGGCCCGTTCGCTTCGGCCATGTTCAATACGGTCAAGACGTTCGCCGCCGCCATCGCGACGGGCCTGATCGAGGGTGTAGGCACCGCGCGCGAACATTTCCATTCGAGCATGCTCGTCGACCAGCTCGGCAACCGCGCGCTGGTGGCAAGCCCGGGTCTCGACACACCCTACGCGCTGGGGCAACTCGCGCACCGCATTCACGAGCAGGCCGTCGTGCTGACTTCCGCCGATCTGTATCGAGTGATGGCGTGCGTTGCGCTCGCGCTGCTTCTTCTTGTTCCCGTGCTGCCAGTGCGTATTTATCCGCCGTGGAGCACGACGCCGCCCGCTTCGAAATGAGGTCCGTTTTCCATGTCATCGACTAAACCCGCCCCCGCACCGTCCAGGTTGAAGTGGCTTCGTATTGCAGCAGTCGTCGCGGTTGTCGGCGTCGCTGCGTGGGGCGGCACGAAGCTCCTGTCGCACTCCAGTTCGGAATCCACGAACGACGCCTACGTCACCGCGGATTTCACGCTCGTCGCGCCGCGAGTCGCGGGGCAGATCACGGACGTACTGGTGAACGATAACGAGGACGTGAAGGCGGGTCAGTTGCTGGTGCGCATCGATGACCGCGACTATCGCGCCGCGTTGATGAGCGCCGAGGCGGAGGTGGCGGGCGCGAAGGCGTCGGTTGCGAACTTCGACGCGCAGATCGCGCGTCAGCCCTCGCTCGTCGATCAGGCGCGCGCCACGCTGCGCTCCGACGACGCGTCGATCGGTTTCGCGCGGGCCAACGCTGCGCGCTACCAGAATCTTTCGACGGCGGGGGCGGGGACCGCGCAGGAGCAACAACAGGCTTCGAGCACGCTCGCCGAGCAGCTTGCGCAGCAATCGCACGACCAGGCGGTGCTGACGGCCACCCAGCAGAATCTGGACGTTCTGCGCACTGAGCGCGACAAAGCTGCTGGCGCACTTCAGCACGCTGAAGCGGTGCTCGAACAGGCGAAGCTCAACCTTTCCTATACAGAAATTCGCGCGGCGGTCGACGGCAAGGTGGGACGACGGTCGGCGCGGGTCGGCGCATTCGTGACGCCCGGCGCCCCGGTGCTGGCAATCGTGCCGCTTTCGGATGCGTATGTCGTCGCCAACTTCCAGGAGAGCCAGATCACGAATATGAGGCCTGGCGAAAGCGTGCGCGTGACGGTCGACAGCCTTCCCGGCGTCGTGATTCATGGGCGTATCGACAGTCTCGCGCCGGCGACCGGCGTGAGCTTCGCGCCGATCGCACCCGACAACGCAACGGGCAACTTTACAAAGGTCGTGCAACGCGTGCCCGTCAAGATCACGATCGATCGCGGGCAGCCTGCTGCAGCGGCATTGAGTGTCGGACTTTCGGTGGAAGCGGAAGTGGCCGTTGGCCGGGGCGCAGAAGCGACGGCAGAGGGAGCGGAAAGAAAATGAACACGAGCCAATCTTCTATCCGCGCGATCCTCCTCACGGTTCTCGCATGTCTCGCAATGGCTGCCTGCACGGTCGGTCCGAACTTCGAACCGCCAAAGTCGCCGACGCCTGAGGTCTTCAACCGCACGCAAACGGCGCAGGCGCCGAGTAAAGCCGTAGAAGGCCAGTTCGGTCCGGAATGGTGGACGCTTTTCAACGATCCGGTGTTGAACGGCCTGGAAAAGCAGCTGGCCGATGCGAACCTCGATGTGGCAGCCGCCTCTGCGCGCCTGCTGCAAAGCCGGGCCGAGCGCCGCGTGGCGGGCGCAGCCGAATATCCGACACTTGAGGGCGCCGCATCGTATAACCGCGAACGCGGCAGTGAAAACGGCATTCTCTCGCTGCTTGGCGTGACGCCGACGCAGAGTCAGCCGCAGTCGGCATCCGGCAGCGCGCCGCTCGGCGTGGCGGCGATGCCGGGCTCCAAGGGTTCGCCCGCCTATAACCTGTATCAGGTCGGTTTCGACGCTTCGTGGGAGATCGATATCTGGGGCCGCGTGCGCCGCAGCGTGGAAGCGGCGACGGCGCTTTCCCAGGCGTCGTATGAGGACCGGAACGCGGTCTTGCTGAGCGCACGCGCGGAGCTTGCACGGGACTATATCGAACTGCGCGACACGCAGGAACTGCTGCAGATCGCGCATCAAAACCTGGACATCGCCAACGACGCGTTGAAGCTCACGCAGGTGCGTGCGCATGAAGGCGTCACGACGGATCTCGATGTTTCGAACGCTTCGGCGCAGGTGCAGAATATCGAAAGCCTGATTCCCACGCTCGAAGCGCACTCCGAAACGACGATCAATGCAATCGGCCTGCTGCTCGGCGAGGAGCCAGGCGCGCTGCGGCAAACACTGGCTGCAACGCAGGAGGTGCCCGTGCTGCCCGCGCAGGTGCCGATCGGCTTTCCTTCCGAACTCGTACAGCGCCGGCCCGATATCCGCAAGGCGGAAGCTGAATTGCACGCGGCGACGGCGTCGATTGGCGTGGCGAAGGCCGATTTTTATCCGCGCATCATGCTCAACGGAAGCGCGGGCTTCCAGAGTCTTCAACTCTCGAGTCTGGCCAGTTGGGCGTCCGGGCAGTTTGTCGTGGGCCCTTCCATTACGTTTCCCATCTTCGAGGGCGGCCGCCTGAAAGGCACGCTCCAGCTGCGGGAGGCGCAACAGCAGGAAGCCGCGATTGCCTACAAGGAGACGGTGCTGCGCGCGTGGCAGGAGGTGGACGACGCGCTCGTCACCTACGACGCCGAACAGCGCCGCCGCGACCGGCTGGCCCAGGCCGTGACCATGAACGAGCGCGCGCTCTCGGTCGCGCGGGAGCGGTACAAGGCCGGGGCGCTCGATTATCTCGACGTACTGAACGTGCAGAAGCAGTTGCTCGAAGCGCAAAGCAGTCTGGAGCAAAGCAGAGCCACGGCGGCCACGAATCTCATTACGCTTTGTAAAGCGCTGGGAGGTGGATGGGAGTCGACATATGGCGGGTAACCGATAGCCCGAATGCGCGCTTGTCATTCGGAAAGCGCGCCGTTTCCAACGATAACAATGATCCGTATGTCCGAGAATGACCCCGTATGGGAATCGACATCACGACGCCGGCCGGGGATTGCGCGCAACTTTTCCGGCGTGATTGGATTCATCAACGTCGCGCTCACAGGCAGTCTTGCCGAAGCTTCACGTCAACTGGGCGTTTCCTCGCCGTCGTTGAGCAAGAGCATTGCGCGGCTTGAATCCCAGTTGAATGTGCGCTTGCTGGAGCGCTCGAATCGAAAGATGACGTTGACGGCGGAAGGTACCCTCTTCTTCGAAGAGTGCTTTCCCGCTGTCGAACACATCAATCGTATTGCCGGCGATCTGGCGGGGTCTGCCGCTGAGCCCGCCGGCAACCTGCGAGTGAGCTGCTCCATGAGTTTCGGGCGCATGTATATCGCGAAGATGCTGCCAGCGTTTTCCACGCTGTTCCCGGGCATCCAGATCGACCTCGATCTCAACGACCGCAGTGTCGACCCGGTACGCGACAGCGTGGATGTGGTGATCCGGTACGGCGAAGTGAGCAAGGGCGATTTCGTGGCGCGCCGTCTGTGCGATTCGGGGCTCGTGGTCTGCGCCTCGCCCGCCTATCTCGCGCAATTCGGTGCGCCGCTTGCGATCGACGATCTGCTGCGGCACAGGCTGATCTTGCAGAGAAACGCAGATTCGGGCCGGCCCGCCGAATGGGTGTTTCATCAGAACGGCGAAACCGTCAAACGTCGCTTCAACGGCTACACCGTCGCCAACGATGCCGATCTGATCCGGCAGGCCGCGCTTGGCGGGTTGGGTCTCGCACAGCTGGACAGCCGGCAGATCGGCCAACACCTCGATAGCGGGGCGTTGCACCCGGTGTTGACGGGCTACGCGCCACCGGCCAGCGGCTATTTCGTCTGCTATCGCAACAGGCCGCGCACGCCTTCGAGAGTCAAGGTGTTCGTCGACTATCTCTTCAGCTATCTGGCGGGCTGTTGATGCCTATGTTGCCTTACGTCGATGCATCGAAGGTTAGGTGCATCCGCTCATCATTGTTCAGGACAATCGATGACGCTGCTGCGCTCGCATGGCGCAAAGACAGGCGCGCGTGCAAAATCATTTCCGGATGAAGTTCGCATCATGACAGGAGCGTCCGTCGTGGATCTCGCTGGATATGAGCTGGAGCCGCTGCGCGACGACGGCGATTTTTCACTGTATCGCGCCCGCAAACGCAGCCATCCCGTCTCGGTGCTCGCGCTGGTCGCCACGCGGGCAGACCCGGTCGGCGTGAAGCGGCTCGAGCGCGAATACGGGCTCGCCGCGCTGCTCGATTCCAGCTGGGCGGCGCGGCCGCTTGCGTTCTACCGGCACAGAGAGCCGCCCATGCTCGTGCTCGACGACGATGGCGGCGAACCCCTCGATCGCACGCTTGCCGGCCCGTTCGAACTCGCGCGCCTGTTGCGTATTGCCGTCAATCTGGCGAAGGTGGTCGGCCACGTGCATCGGTGCGGCCTCGTTCACAAAGACATCAAGCCAGCGAATGTGCTCGTCGACCGTAGCGGCAACGTGCGGCTCACCGGCTTCGGCATCGCTTCGCAACTGCCGCACGAACATCAGCCGCCCGCGCCGCCCGAGATCGTCGCGGGCAGCTTTGCGTATATGGCGCCCGAGCAGACCGGCCGCATGAACCGGTCGATCGACACGCGCAGCGATCTCTATGCGTTCGGCGTCACGCTGTACGAGATGCTTACCGGGGCGCTGCCGTTCAAGGCGTCGGACGCGATGGAGTGGATTCATTGCCATATCGCGCGCAAGCCGACGCCGCCCCGGGCGCGCCACGACGCGATTCCGCAGGCGCTCGAGGGCATTGTGCTCAAGTTGCTCGCAAAGGCCGCCGAGGACCGCTATCAGACTGCGGCGGGACTCGAAGCCGATCTGCGTTCATGCCTCGCGGCATGGGAGGCGCACCATCGCATCGATCCGTTCCCGCTGGGCGAGCACGACGCATCCGACCAGTTGCTGATTCCCGAAAAGCTGTACGGGCGCGAGGCGCAAATCGAAGCACTGACCAGCGCGTTCGACCACGTGGTGGGCAGCGGAGCGGTCGAACTGGTGCTGATCTCGGGCTATCCGGGCATCGGCAAGTCGTCGGTCGTGAACGAGCTGCACAGGGTGCTCGTCCCGCCGCGCGGTCTGTTCGCTTCCGGCAAGTTCGACCAGTACCGGCGCGGCATTCCGTATGTGCCATTCGCGCAAGCCTTCCAGACACTGGTGCGCAATCTGCTGAGCAAGCGGGAAGCCGAGGTCGAGCCGTGGCGGCGCGCGCTGATGGAAGCGCTCGGGCCCAACGGCCAGCTGATCGTCAATCTGATTCCTGAACTTGCGCTCATCATCGGCGAGCAGCCGGCCGCGCCGACGCTGCCGCCGCAAGACGCGCAAAACCGCTTCCAGATCGTGTTTCGACGTTTTCTCGGCGTATTTGCACGGCCGGAGCATCCACTCGCCTTGTTTATCGACGATCTGCAATGGGTGGATACGGCGACGCTCGATCTGCTCGCGCATCTCGCCACGCATCCGGACGTGCGGCACGTGCTGCTCGTGGGCGCCTATCGGGACAATGAGGTCGACGCTACGCACCCGTTTGCGTGCACGCTCGAGTCGATTGCGCGCGCCGAAGGCAAAGTGCAGCAGATCGAGCTTGCGCCGCTCACGAGGGACAGCGTGACGCAACTTGTGGCGGATGCGCTTCACTGCGAGCGCGCGAGCGCCGCTCCGCTGGCGCAACTGGCGCATGAGAAGAGCGGTGGCAACCCGTTCTTCACGATTCAGTTTTTGACCGCGCTCGCCGATGAAAACCTGCTCGCATTCGACCCGCGCGCCGCGAAGTGGGGCTGGGAACTGGCGCGCATTCGCGCGAAGGGCTACACCGAGAATGTCGCCGATCTCATGGCGGCAAGATTGAGCCGGCTGCCGCCCGCGGTGCGCGACGCATTGGGCCAGTTGGCGTGCCTTGGCAACGTCGCCGAAGTCGCCGCGCTGGCCTGGGTTCAGGGCGGCTCCGAAGAGAAGTTGCACGCGGACCTGTGGGAAGCTGTGCGAACGGGCCTCGTCTTTCGCGAGGCGAATGTCTATGAATTCGCGCACGATCGCGTGCAGGAGGCAGCGTACGCGCTGATTCCCGCCGACGAGCGCGCTGCCGCGCATCTGCGCATCGGCCGGGCACTGGCGTCGCGCACGCCGCCGGACGCACTCGAAGCTGCGATTTTCGACATCGTGAACCATCTCAATCGCGGCGCGGCGCTGATCGCCGACGCAACGGAGCGCGAGCAGGCGGTTGCCTTGAACCTCGTCGCGGGCAGGCGGGCCATGGGTTCGACGGCCTATGTGGCCGCGCGCGGCTATCTTGCGCAAGGCGTGGCGTTGCTGTCGCCCGATGCGTGGACGCAACGCTACGAGAGCACGTTCGAACTCTATCTCGCGCTTTCTGCGTGCGAATATCTGGTGGGCGACTTTGCGAAAGCAGATACCCTGGCGGACATGATGCTCGCGAGAGCCCGCTCCAGTCTCGATCGCGCTAAGGTCTACAGCTTGCGCATCGAGTTGTATCAGCTTGCCGGACGATATGACGAAAGCTTCGCGGTCGCGCTCGTTGCGCTGCGCGGCTTCGATATCCATTTCCCCGAAACCGATGGGGATATTCAGGCGGCGTTCCATACCGCCCTGTGCGACGTTCGCGTCAATCAGGCGGGTCGCGCCATCGGCGAACTCGTCGAGGCGCCGGTGGCGACGGACCCCGCGATCCACGCCATCATCAATCTGCTCCTTCAGGCGATGAACTGCGCGTTTGCCGCGCGGCCCGCATTCTATCCGCTCATCACGCTCAAGGCGGTCAATCTCTCCCTGCAGCACGGCATGACCGATAACTCGAGTTTTGCGTTCGGCAATTACGCGCTCATGCTGGTTTCGCTGATCGGCGATATTCCGACGGCGGTTCAGGTTTCGGAGATGTCACTGAAGCTCAACGAGAGGTTCGGCAATCGGCACCTGAATGGAAAGCTGCTTCATCTGTATGGCGCCCACGTCAATTTCTGGCGCCACCATATCGCCGCGAATCTCCCGGTGCTGGAGCGGGCGACAGCCGAGTGCATGGAAGTGGGCGATTTCGTTTTTGCCGGCAATGTTGCATTCAATGCCGTCTGGCAGGCGCTCGAGAGCGGGGCCGCGCTCGAAGACGTGCAGGCGATAGCCGAAAAGTACGCAGCGCTCATGCGCCAAAGCCACAACGACGCGGTCTACGAACTGATTCGGGTCGAACGGCAATGCGTCATCAGTCTGCGGGGCAGGACCACCAAACCGTTCGATCTGAATGACGAGACGTTCGACGAAGCCGACTGTTTCGAGGCGATCGTCAGGTCGAATTTCGGTTGCGCCATTGGCGTCTATCGAATCATCAAGGTCATGCTCGCGTTTCTCGATGGCCGCTACGTCGACGCGCTGGCGGCGGTGCGGCAGGCTCAGGCCGTGCTGAGTTCGGTGATGGCGCTGGCGATCGAACCGACCTTTCACTTTTTTCATATGCTCACCTTGACGGCGCTTTATCCCGAGTCTTCTCCCGAGCAGCAGGAAATGTACAAACGCATGCTCGCAGAGACGCTCGAGAAGTTTGAAATGTGGGCTGGACAGTGTCCCGAGAACTATCAGAACCGCCACGCGCTGCTCAACGCGGAACTCGCGCGTCTGGAAGGCCGCGAACTCGACGCCATGCGTCTGTACGAGGAGGCCATTCGCTGTGCCCGCGAGAATGGCTTTGCCCATCACGAAGGCATGGCAAGCGAACTGGCTGGCCGTTTCTATTTGCGCATGGGCCTCGCGACGAGCGCCGAAGGTCATTTGCGCAATGCGCGCCGGTGCTTCGACGCGTGGGGTGCGCAAAGCAAGATCATGCAGCTCGACAGCGAATTCCCTCGCCTGGCCGATCTGGAAGGGAGCACGCTGACGTCGACGCACAGCTTCGACTGGCGCGAATTCGACGCGGCAACGCTGCTCAAAGCCTCGCACGCGCTTTCCAGCGAAATTGAGCTGCAGCGTCTGGTCGAGCGCCTGATGACGATTGCGCTGGAAACCGCAGGCGCCGAGCGCGGTCTGCTGATCGTGCCCGAGCAGCCGGACGGTTACCGCATCGAGGCGGAGGCGCGTATCGACGCTAACGGGATCGAAGTGAAGCGCTTGCCGGACACCGGCGCGGCCACGCCCGCCGCGCTGCTGCGTTACGTCATGCACACGGGCAAGCGCGTCATCATCGACGATGCCGTGACATCCAGTCTCTTTCCCGAAGACGGCTATCTGGCGAGCGGCGCCACGCGTTCCGTGTTCTGCCTGCCGCTCGTCAGGCAGGGAAAACTCAGTGGGCTGCTGTACCTGGAGAACACCGAGACCTCGCATGTCTTCACCGCACGCCGCTCCGCGCTGCTCGATTTGCTCGCGTCGCAGGCGGCCATTTCTCTGGAGAATACGCGCCTGTACGCCGATCTTCAGGAGCGCGAAGCAAAGGTCCGGCGCCTCGTGGACTCCAATATCATCGGCATCCATATCTGGGACTTCGAAGGCAATGTCGTCGACGCCAACGATGCGTTTCTGCGCATTGTGGGTTACACCGCCGCAGATCTGAGATCCGGGCAGATTCGCTGGCCCGACCTGACGCCGCCGGAATGGCATGAGCGCGACGAACGTGTGAAGGCCGAATTGCAGGCCACGGGAAGCGCCAAACCGTTCGAGAAGGAATATGTTCGCAAGGACGGGAGCCGCGTGTCCGTCATGGTCGGCGCCGCAGCGTTCGGCGACCGCGAGGGGCAGGGCGTCGCGTTCATACTCGACCTGACCGACCAGAAGCGCGCTCAACAGGATGTGCAAGACAGCGAACGACGCTACCGCGAACTCCAGACGGTGTTGGCGCATTCGAACCGCGTGGCGACCATGGGCCAGTTGTCGGCATCGATCGCGCATGAAGTGAAGCAGCCGATCACGGCCATCGCGGCGTACGCGAGTGCGGCCCTGCGATGGCTCGCGGCGCGCCCGCCGAATTTCGACGAGGCGCGTCTCGCGCTGACCCGCATCGTTGCGGACAGCGACCGCGCCAACGGCATCGTCGACAGGACCCGCGCCTACTTCAAGAAAGAGCCGCTGCGCACCGATGGCCTCGACGTCAACGACATGATTCGGGAATTGATCGCGCTCGTGCGCGGCGAAGCCAGCAAGTTCGGCGTCGAACTCACGGTGCAACTCGCCGAGGGCTTGTCGCGCGTTCAGGGCGACCGGGTGCAACTGCAGCAGGTCATGCTCAATTTGATGATCAACGCGCTCGAAGCGATGAGCGAAGTGAAAGCCGGCGAGCGCACGTTAGTGATCCGAACCGGCAGGAATGACGAAAACGAACTTTGCATTACCGTGCAGGATTCCGGGCCGGGACTCGCCGCCGGCAATCTCGAGGGCGTATTCGAGGCCTTTTTCACGACCAAGCCCGACGGTCTCGGCATGGGGCTGCCCATCTGCCGCTCGATCGTGCAAAGCCACGGCGGGCGCCTATGGGTGACGCCGAACGACACCGTTGGCGTCAGCTTCCATTTCACGCTTCCGGCACAGGGTAACGCTTCGCTGCCAGCACGTATTTAGCGCTGCCGCGCGAAGCCATTCGACCCTTCGGATCGCCGCGATTTCCGCCTTGTCGCGATGGCCGGAAACGAGCCGGGAATGTCCCCAAACCGTCGCAGCTAGTCCCTCGGCCGAGAGCCGCAAAACGTAGACTGTTCTCGTTGGCGGTCAATGACTGCCGGTCCTGGCGGGGAGTCATGGAGATGCCCGGCCACTTGACTTGACGCGCGCTGCGGCGCGGACTCTCTTCCGCGCGCAGTGCCCAGATTCCCTAAAGGAAGGACGTATGAGCGAAGCAAACCAGGGCGCGGTGCGCCAACTGAAACATTTCATCGACGGTCAATACACCGCTGGCGTGAGCGGGCGATTCAACGACGTCTACGATCCCGCGCAGGGCCGCATTACGGCGCGCGTGCCGGTTGCGAATACCACCGAAGTTGCCGCCGCCGTCGCGGCCGCCAAAACCGCGTTTGCAGCCTGGAGCGAAACCGCGCCGCTCAAGCGCGCGCGCCTGATGTTCAAGTTCAAGGAACTGCTCGAGGCACACCTCGACGAAATCGCCGAACTCATTACCCGCGACCACGGCAAGCTTTTTTCGGACGCCAAGGGCGAGGTGATGCGTGGCATTGAAATCGTCGAATTCGCGTGCGGGATTCCGAACCTGCTCAAGACCGATTTCACTGATCAAAGCAGCAGCGGTGTCGACAGCTGGAATTTGCGTCAACCCGTGGGCGTGATTGCGGGCGTCACCCCGTTCAATTTCCCGGTGGTGGTGCCGTGCTGGATGTTCGTCATGGCCGCCGCGACCGGCAACACGTTCATTCTCAAGCCCTCGGAGCGCACGCCGTCTTCGTCGATCCGGTTGGCGGAACTCTTCATCGAGGCGGGCTTTCCCAAGGGCGTCTTTAACGTGGTGAACGGCGACAAGGGCACCGTCGATGCGCTGATTCAGCATCCCGACGTGGCCGCGATGTCCGTCGTCGCTTCCACGCCGGTGGCCGAATACATTTACGCAGAGGGCGCCAAACGCGGCAAGCGCGTGCAGGCGCTGGGCAGTGCGAAGAATCATCTCGTCGTCATGCCCGACGCGAATCTCGATCAGGCCGTCGATGCGCTGATCAGTTCGGCATACGGCTCGGCGGGCGAGCGCTGCATGGCGACGTCGGTCGCGGTGGCGGTGGGCAGCATTGGCGACGAACTGATCGAGCGTCTCGCGCCGCGCGTGCGCGCACTGCGCATCGGTGCGGGCATGGAGCCCGATCTGGACATGGGGCCGCTCATCAGCGCCGCGCATCGTACCAAGGTGCTGGGTTATATCGATGCGGGCGTCGCGGCAGGCGCGAAGCTCGTCGTGGACGGGCGTGGCCATACCGTGGCCGGGCACGAAGAGGGCTTCTTCCTGGGCGGCTCGCTCTTCGACGACGTGAAGCCGGATATGAAGATCTATCGCGAAGAGATTTTCGGGCCGGTGCTTTCGGTGGTGCGCGTGCCGGATCTCGCCAGTGCCATCGAGCTTGTCAACGCACATGAACTCGGCAATTGCGTGACCTTGTTCACGGCCGATGGCGCCGCGGCACGCACGTTCACGCGGCAGATCCAGATCGGCATGGTGGGCATCAACGTGCCGAGTCCGGTGCCGTCGGCGTGGCATTCGTTCGGGGGCTGGAAGCGCTCGCTGTTCGGCGATCATCACGCCTACGGCGAGGAAGCCGTGCGCTTTTATACGCGCTACAAGAGCGTGACGCAGCGCTGGCCCGACAGCATCGAAAAGGGTGCGGAATTCGCGATGCCCGCGTCGAAGTAAGTCAAGCGCGGCGTGAGAGCGCTGCGCTCTCGAAGATAGCCGGCGCGAGTATGGCCGGCTATCTCTCGCTTTGCAGTTTGCGTAGCAGATCTGTCGAAGCGGACATATTCCATGGCGTCGTGACATCGGATACGAGCTTGCCATCGACATACTCTGAATTGCGCGTGGATTGGGTGGATGACTGCGTGAGCGATGCGTGTATGAGCACGCCCTTTTCCATCGCGAGTTTGACCGTGCTGCTTGCGTCGTCGTCGACGACCACGTCGTCATACGCGGACGACGAAAGCACCTCGCGATAACTCGCCTTCAGATGCGACTGCTGTACCTGCGAGACTGCGTCGCCATCGGTGCTGGTGCTCTGGGAAACCTGATAAGAGAAGGTGTTCGCTTGAGTGCCGACCGTATCGCCGGCATCGGAAATCGAAGCAGTGAAATCACCGAGTCCCGTCAGCATGGCCTGCTCGGGCTGCCCGAGCCACGGCGTTGCGGCCTGCGAGGCGGTCCCAACGTTGCTGTTCAACTGCGTGAATGCGTCCTTGAAAAGCCCCATGAACGCGGCGTTTCCGTGGCCTTGCGTGTTGGCGTTATCGAACTGTTTCAGATAGCTGGCAATAGCCGCACTGCGCTGCGCGCCCGATCCCCAGAGTGCGGACTGACTCGTATCGACCTTGAGGTTCATCGTGCCTGCCCAGTCCGTCAGGCTCACACTCCTCGCCGAATTGTTCGCGGAAAAATTGCCTGAGACGCCGAACAACGTGTTGCCGGCCAGCTTGAACTGCATATTCACCGACGACAACACCGAAGGATCGTATTGCATCAAACCGCTCAGATCGAGCGTGGGCGGCTGAACGCTCAGACCATCGATCGCCTTCTGAAAGCCGTCCGCGAGACCGGCGAGCGCATTGCGCTCTGTGCCCGTGAGCGTCCCGCTGCTGTGGATGGTGACGCCGAGCGTGCCGTTTCCGCTCTGGATTTCGATGTCGACCTTCACGCCGCTCGCGGTCTGCACCGTCAGGTTGATATCGCTTTGAGGGCTCTGCGTTGACGACGCGATCGATTGCCCGACTGAGCCGACCGAAACCGATTGCGAGTAATCGCTGCCGGTGGTCATGAAGCGATCGAGCAGGGCGCTTCCCAGGTTGTGGAACTGACCGGACACGGAGTCGGCCAGGTAATCGGACGCCATCACCTGGGAGATCGCGTCGCTGTTGTCGCGCGCCCAGGTGGTGATCGGCGGCGCGCCTGCCATCGCTCCATCAGGCGTGTAGATGACGAGCGATTCGACCCCAGCCGAGGGAATCGTGACCATTGCCGAGGCGGATTCAGCGGCTGCCTCTTCTGACGCCACGCTGCCAGTAGAAGCGGTGGCGGCCGTATCCGCTAGCGACGTAACGGCGAAAGATGAGGTGGAATTCAATGACGACAACGCGGTCATGGCACAGTGTCCGATGAATAGGGTCGGCGCACTTGGCCTTCCGGTCGTCGCGAGTATGCGTGCATCCCAGGCCCATTGGAACGCGTCCAGAGGCTAACGTCATGTTAGCTATTGGCTAACGGGTCGTGATCTTCTGAACCCATTGGCTGCGCCAGGCGGGCGCTTCAAAGGGATCCGAAAAATATTGGGTCTCGTGAACGACCTTGCCGTCACGGAATTCCATGATGCTCACGGTGAAAGCGGATCGCCCCTGGTAAGCGATGATGTATTCGGTCACCCAGAGATTGCCTTCGCCCTGCATGCGTCTGACTTCGAAACCGGACGGCTTGCCGGGATGATGGCCGCGCAGGGCCTGCAAATTCTTGCGCCCGAGAATGCGTTCGCCGGATTGAGGGTAGTCGCAGATGGCGTCGTCGGCGTAGATGTCGTGTTCGGCTTCGAGATCGCCGGCCGCCGACGCCTGCCAGTGCGCATTGAGCGCTTCACGTAGATTCGCGTGTTGCATGAAACACCTCCGGGATAAAGTAAGGCAGCACTTCGCTGTGCAACTCGTCGAGTACGTCGGCGTACGGGCGCGGCGTAACTTTCGGATTCAGCGCGACGTGGCTCACGCCCGCTTCGCGTGCCGCTTCGAGAAAATGTCTGAGCGAACGGCTGCCGATAGCGAAGCCGCCCTTGATGGCGCGAAACGGGTAGTCGGGCCGCGGATGCAGATAGAGGTACCCGCCAAAGGCAACCGGCTTGAAGGCTTCGCGGCCCATCGACCGGGCGACCTGATCCTGCCAGCTGCGCACGAATGCGTCGAGCGCGGCGGGGCCGGGCACGAAGCCGAGGTAGCCGTCCATATGTGCCGCGATCCATTCGAGGCTCTGCTGTGCCCGGCCGACGGCAATGGCCGGGGTGCGTCCGTAAGGCGGCTTGGGCAACATGTCGAGCGTGCCGCCCGATTTGCCGAAACGGGGCGAGGAAAACACCGGAAAGGGCTGCTCACTCACTGTCCGATAGGTCTCGAACGCGTCGCGAAACCGCTCGCCACGCGTATCGAAGTCGATGCCGAAAACGGGATACTCGGAAGGTCTATCGCCGGAAGACATCCCTAACAGGAGCCTTCCATTCGTCAACTGGTCGAGTGAATTCACCTGCTTGGCCAGCAAAAGCGGTTCGCGCATCGGCAAGACGATGCCTGTCGTGCCGAGCGCGATTTCCTTCGTCACTGCCGCGAGGCTGGCGATATACACCAGCGGTTCGAAGATCTGGCCCGCATCGCCATACGCAGGATCGTAGAAGGGAATGTCGCGCATCCACAGCGCGGCCACGCCCATCGACTCGGCGCGCTGCGCCATGGCGACGTGATCGCGCATGGTCGGGACGGGCGAGTCCGGATGCGTTTCGAGCGGCAGGATCAGTCCGACCGTGAGCGCGTCCTCGCGAAACACGCGGCGCCACGCGGGCTGCTGCGAAAGCGCATGTTCGATGGGCGCGGAAGCCTTCATTGCGGTGATTGCTGACATATCCATTGCGTTTCGCCTTGCGTTTTCCCAGCTTGCCAGCCAAGGTTACGCACGAACGACGCTGACAAAAACCACCTGCGATGAACAACAGTTGATACTCGCGCTCAATAACGCGGGGAATTCAAACAGCGGACAGACGCGCCTTGAGGCGCGGCGACATGAAGTCGAGAAACGCGCGCAGCTTGAGCGGCAGCGGCGTTTGGCCGGCATGGACGAGATGGATCGGCATGGGCGCCAGCCCGAAGGTTTCCAGAACGAGCTGCAAGCGGCCTTCCTGCACGGCGTTCGCGACCTGATAAGACAAAACCCGCGTCAAACCGGTCCCGAGCGCCGCGGCGTCGATGGCCGACTCCGCTGTGTTCGTCACGAGCCGCGCGCGGATCGGCACGTTCTGTTCCGACTTTTCGCCGGCAAACGTCCATGTGCGCGACGCATTGATTCCCTCGAAACCGATGCACGCATGATTCGCGAGATCGGCCGGGTCATGCGGCGTGCCGCGCTCGGCGAGATACGCGGGGCTCGCGCACACCACGGGGCGGGTTTCGCCAAGGCGTATCGCCACGAGGCTGCTGTCCGGCAACTGGCCGATGCGCACCGCAACGTCCACGTGGTCTTCGAGAAAATTGACGTTGCGATCGGTCAGCACGAGGCGGGCGTCGATCTCCGGATAGTGCGCGAGAAAGGCCGCCATCACAGGGACCACATGCAGCCGCCCGAAGACCACGGGCGCCGTGGCCACGAGCGAGCCTTTCGGCGCCGCGTATTCGCCGGTCACGGCGCGCTCGATTTCGCCGATGTCCTCGAGAATGCGCCGGCACGACGCGACATAAGCCTCGCCGGCCTCGGTGAGCGAGAGGTGTCGTGTGGTGCGATGGAGCAGGCGGGTCTTCAGGTGCGCTTCGAGATCGCCGACCTTGCGGCTGACTGTCGCCAGCGGCTGGCCGAGTTGCCGGGCCGCGGCTGACAAACTGCCTGCATCGACGACTGCGACCAGGATGGACATCCCTTCGAGACGGTCCATGGTCTTCTCGATCACTGGAAGGGAGATTCCCGATGTTAACGGATTCTCTTTCCGCGCGAGCGCGCAGCGCCTTTGCGCGCGCGGCTCAGGCCGTCATGCGCTCTCGGCGTTGACGAGTTCGCCCGCGGTGCGCTCGCGCAGGCGCGGCGATGCGAAGTCGAGGAACGCGCGCAGCTTCAGCGGCAGGGGTGCTTGCCCCGCATGCACGAGATTGACGGGCAGCGGCGCGGCTTCAAATGCGTCGAGCACGACGCGAAGCTCGTTGGCCCGAACGGCGCGTGCAACCTGGTAGGACAGCACGCGTATCAAACCCACGCCGAGGATCGCGGCTTCGATGGCGGCGTCCGCCGTATTCACGGCAAGCCGCGAATGAACGGGCACGGACTGCTCCGACTTGCCGGAGCCGAAAGACCACGCGCGCAGCGACGCGAGCGCCTCGAAGGTAATGCATTGATGGCCTGCCAGGTCCGCGGGTTCGGCGGGCACGCCGTGCTTCGCGAGATAGGCGGGGCTGGCGCAAATGACCCGGCGCACCGTGCCCACGCGCGTTGCGATCAACGTGCTGTCGGGCAGCTCGCCAATGCGCACCGCGACGTCCGCGTGTTCATCCATCAGATGAACGACACGATCGGTCAGCAGGAGATTGATGTCGATCTCCGGATACTGCGCGAGGAATTCCGCCACCACCGGCACCACGTGCAAGCGGCCAAACGCAACGGGCGCGGTAACCACGAGTTCGCCTTTGGGCGCGGCGTATTCGCCCGTGGCTGCACGCTCGGCTTCGCCGATGTCTTCGAGAATGCGCCGGCAGGCGGCCACGTATGCGGCGCCGGCTTCCGTCAACGAAAGCTTGCGCGTCGTGCGGTGAAAGAGACGCGTCTTCAGGTGTGCTTCCAGTTCCCCAACCTTGCGGCTGACCGTGGCGAGCGGCATGTCGAGATGCCGCGCGGCAGCCGAGAGACTGCCCGCATCGGCGACCGAAACGAGGATAGCCATGGCTTCGAGGCGATTCATGGACCCTATCAAATAGTGGAAGGATGAATCTTGATCGTGAGGGATTCTCTTCGTAAATGCAAGCGCGTAACGTTCGACCTCAATCTGGATCGCGGCAATCCGCTGCGAAGACCGGAGAAATTCAACGAATAAGGAGGTTGTCGTGAGCGGCTTATCCAGCACCCCAGAAAGTGCAGCAACGCCCGCCGTCGCATCGCGCGGCAAGATCGTCATGATGGCGGTCGTCGCAGGAGCAGTGATCACAAACATCTACTGCACGCAGCCGATCCTGCCGCTGATCGCAGCGGGTCTGCAGGTCAACATCACAACGGTGGACCTCGTCGCAGCGGCGGCGCTGCTCGGCTTCTCGACCGGTCTCGCGTTGCTGCTGCCGCTTGGCGACCGCTTCGACCGGCGCAAGCTCGTGCTCACTCAAATCGCGCTCGCACTCGTTTTCGCGGCGACAGCAGCGGTGGCGCCTGGCATCTGGGCACTGATCGCGGCTTCGTTTGCGCTTGGCATCGTGAGTTGCGTGCCACAGCAGCTTGTGCCCTTCGCCGCCGTCATGTCGTTGCCGAGCGAGCGGGGGCGTAACGTCGGCACCGTCGTGAGCGGCATCATGGTCGGCATCCTCGTCGGCCGCACGATCGCGGGCGCAATTGGCGCGGCGTGGGGTTGGCGCGCGGTGTACGGCGTGGAAGCCGCGTTCATGGTGCCGGTCTTTATCGCCGCCGCTGCGCTGCTGCCGAAAGGCGTGCCCTCCACGAATCTTTCGTATGGACGTCTGCTTGCTTCGCTGTGGCCGCTCGTTCGCGACAATCGTCCGATTCGCGAATCGATGATTATCCAGGCGCTGCTGTGGGCCTGTTTCAACGCCTTCTGGGTCAATCTCGCGGCGCTGCTCAAGAGCGGGCCGTGGCACCTCGGCAGCGCGTGGGCGGGGGGCTTCGGCATCATCGGCGCGGCCGGCGCGTTCGCCGCATCGCTGGGTGGCAATGCCACCGACCGCGTGGGCTTTCGCAAGGTCATCGGCGCGAGCATCGTCATCGCGACGCTCGCCTACGTGCTTCTTTCCGGCGCGGCCACGTCGCTCACGCTGCTGATCGTGGGCGTGATCGTGCTCGATATCGGCGTGCAGTCCGGTCTCGTTTCTAATCAGACTCGCGCTTTCTCAGTCGATCCGAAAGCACAAGGCCGAATCAACAGCCTCTATATGACGGCCACCTTTTTCGGCGGCGCGGTCGGTGCGACGGTCAGCGGCTGGCTCATGAGCCGCTTTGGCTGGTCTGGCATCGTCGCCTTCGGCGTTGTGCTCGGAATTGTGGCTTCCGCCATCCACTGGATCGGTGCGCCTCGCGAGTCCGCGGGCCGGATCCCATCAAACGCAGATTGATTCAAGGCATCGAGAATCTGCTTGCTGGAATCCGCCGCGGTTAGGGGCGATGCCAGCTTCAATACTGGAATTATCATGATTGGCATCGTGCGCGTTGCGCTGAAACGGCCTTATACATTCGTCGTTCTGGCCGTGTTTATCCTGATCGTCGGCGTTTTGTCGGCGTTTCGTACCCCTACGGATATTTTTCCTCCGATCAATATCCCGGTGATTAGCGTGGTATGGCAGTACACGGGGCTTTCGCCCGACCAGATGGAAGGTCGCGTGATGGCTCCGTACGAGCGGGTGTTGACGACCACCGTGAATGGCGTTCAGCACATCGAAGGCACGTCGCTTACCGGCTACGGCATCGTCAAGATCTTCTTTCAGCCTGGCACCAACATTGGTACCGCGAATGCGCAGGTGACCGCCATTTCGCAGGAGATTTTGAAGCAGCTGCCGCCCTCGGCGACGCCGCCGTTCATCATCAATTACAACGCTTCGACCGTTCCGATTATCCAGCTCGCGCTTTCTGGCAAGGGCCTTTCCGAACAGAATCTGGCGGACCTCGGCAAGAACCAGTTGCGGCCGATTCTCGCGACCGTGAACGGCGCTGCGATCCCGTTTCCGTTCGGCGGCAAGGACCGCCAGGTTCAGATCAACATCAAGCCGTCCGAACTCGAAGCCCGCTCCTTGTCGGCCGAGGATGTGCTCAACGCGTTGACGGCGCAGAACCTCGTGACGCCGGTCGGCACCGAAAAGATCGGCAACTACGAGTACACGCTGCAGCTGAACGACGCGCCGGAGACGATCGCGGCCATTGCGAACCTGCCGATCAAGTCGGCCAACGGCACCGTTGTGCATATGCATGATGTCGCCGACGTGACCGACGGCAGCCCGCCGCAGCCCAATATCGTTCACGTGGAAGGCAAGCGTTCGGTGCTGCTCACCGTGTTCAAGAACGGTTCGGCATCCACCTTGTCGATCATCGGCGGCATTCGCCAGAAGGTTGCCGATGCGAAGGCCTCCTTGCCCGACGCGCTTCAGATCGATGCGATCGGCGACCAGTCGATCTTCGTGCGCTCTGCGATCAAGGGCGTGGCGCGCGAGGGCTTGATTGCCGCATTGCTCACGAGCGTGATGATCCTGCTGTTTCTGGGTAGCTGGCGCTCGACGATCATTATCGCGACCTCTATTCCGCTCGCGATTCTCGGGTCGATTTCCGTGCTCTCGGTGCTCGGCGAAACGCTCAATATCATGACGCTCGGCGGGCTCGCGTTAGCGGTGGGGATTCTCGTCGACGACGCCACCGTGACCATCGAGAACATCAACTGGCACCTGGAGCAAGGCAAGGACGTCGAAAGCGCGATTCTCGACGGCGCGGCACAAATCGTGACGCCTGCATTCGTCTCGTTGCTTTGCATCTGCATCGTGTTCGTGCCGATGTTCTTCCTGAATGGTGTGGCGAGGTTCCTGTTCGTGCCGATGGCCGAGTCGGTGATCTTCGCGATGATTTCCTCGTTCATTCTCTCGCGCACGCTCGTGCCGACGATGGCGAAGTACCTGCTGAAGTCCCATGCGAATGAGCAAGGACATCACGAGTCTGCCGGCGTGTGGGCGCGCTTTCACCGCGGATTCGAGCAGCGCTTCGAACGCGTGCGTGCGAACTATGCCGCGATGCTCGAACGGGTGCTGGAACGTCGCCGCACGTTCGTGATTGGCTTCTTTGCATTCGTCGTGGTGTCGTTCGCGTTGATGCCGCTGCTCGGGCGCAACTTTTTCCCTGACGTCGATGCGGGCCAGATCCTGCTGCACGTGCGTGCGCCCGTGGGTACGCGTGTGGAGCGAACCGCCGAGATCTTCGCCGAGGTGCAAGCGCAGGTGCGCGCGACGATTCCGCCCTCCGAACTGGGCACCGTGGTGGACAACATTGGACTTTCCACCAGCTCCATCAATACGGCCTACAACAACACGGGCACGATCGGCCCGCAGGACGGCGACATCCAGATCTCGCTGAAAGAAGGCCATGGGCCGACGGCCGCTTATGTGCGCAAGTTGCGCGAATCGCTGCCGCGTGCGTTCCCCGGCGTGACGTTCTCGTTCCCGCCTGCGGACATCGTGAGCCAGATCCTGAACTTCGGTTCGCCCGCACCGATCGACCTGCAGATTCGCGGCAACAATCTGCCGGCCGACTTCGCCTACGCGAACTCGTTGCTGCGTCAGATCCGCCACGTGCCCGGCGTTGTCGATGCGCGCATCGAGCAATCGCAGGCCAATCCGCAATTCAATATCGATGTCGATCGGGACCGCGCATCGCTTCAGGGCCTCACCGAACGCGATGTGACCAACAGCCTCGTGGTGCACATGGCGGGTTCGAGCCAGATCGACCCGACCTACTGGCTCAACGCGGCCAATGGCGTGGAGTATTCGATCGTGCTGCAGACGCCGCAGTACAGCCTGGATTCGCTCTCGTCTCTGGTGAATCTGCCGGTGAGCGGCGGGGCCGAGGCCAACGATGGGCAAATTCTCGGCGGGGTCGCGAGCATTCACCGCACGGCCAGCAACGAAGTGGTGAGCAACTACAACGTGCAGCCGATGGTCGAGGTGTTCGCCACGACCCAGGGCCGCGATCTCGGCGCCGTCGCCGCCGACATTCGCCACATCGTCTCGGCCAATGCCAAGGACGCGCCCAAGGGGGCGAAGGTCGTTCTGCTTGGCCAGGCGCAGACGATGAACAACGCCTTCGGCGGCTTGTCGTTCGGGATTCTGGGCGCCGTCGTACTGATTTACCTGCTCATCGTCGTCAATTTCCAGTCGTGGTCCGATCCGCTCGTGATCGTGGCCGCCTTGCCTGGTGCGTTGGCCGGCATCGTCTGGATGCTGTTTGCGACGGATACCACGCTCTCGGTGCCCGCACTGACCGGCGCAATCATGTGCATGGGCGTGGCTACGGCCAATTCGATTCTGGTGGTGAGTTTCTGCCGCGAACGTCTGGCCGAGCACGGCGACGCGTTCAAGGCGGCATTGGAAGCCGGTACGACCCGGTTTCGGCCGGTCCTCATGACGGCACTCTCGATGATCATCGGCATGGCGCCGATGGCATTGAGTCTTGGCGAGGGCGGAGAGCAAAACGCGCCGTTGGGCCGAGCGGTGATTGGCGGACTGCTGTTCGCCACTGCCGCAACGCTTTTTCTCGTGCCCGCTATTTTTTGCATGATCCACTCGCGTCGGGGTCGCACATCGACGGCCGCGCAGCTTACCGGAGATTCGATCCATGTCCTCTGAACCCACAACGCGCGCTGCACTCGCGCAGCGTCAGCTTTCTTTAACAGGCATCGTCGGCGGTGCGCTCGCCGTCCTCATCGTGGCTGGTGGCGTCTCGCTTCGCATGAAGCATGAGCATCAACTCAAGGACTGGACCGAGGCGCAAGCCGTGCCGTCCGTGAATGTCGTCGTGCCCGCGCCGGAGGCGCCGGGCGGCGCGCTGGACCTGCCCGGTAGACTGGAGGCCTTCGAAAGCGCGCCCATCTATGCACGCGTGAGCGGATACCTGAAATCGTGGAGCGTCGACATCGGCACACCGGTGAAGGCAGGCCAGACGCTCGCCGAGATCGAAACGCCCGAACTCGATCAGCAGTTGATTCAGGCGAAGGCCGACCTCGCGAGCGCGCAAGCCGATGCCGCGCTCGCGAAAACGACCGCCGCACGCTGGCAAAGTCTTCTGGACTCCGATTCAGTGTCGCGCCAGGAGGTCGATGACCGCACGCAGGACTACGTGGCGAAGCAGGCCCGTGTGGCGGCAGCGCAGGCCAACCTGGACCGGCTGGTCGCGACCAAGAGCTTCGCGCGAATCGTCGCGCCGTTCGACGGCGTGATCACCGCGCGCAACACGGACGTTGGCGCATTGATCAATGAGGGCGGCGGTACGGGGCCGCAACTCTTCTCCGTATCGAGCGTGGACAAGCTGCGCGTGTACGTACGCGTGCCGCAGGAATACGTGCCGGCGGTCAAGCCCGGTGGAACGGGCACCTTCACCGTGCCGGAGTATCCGGGCAGGACTTTCGCCGCCACGGTCGTGGGTCTGGCCGACTCGGTGAACGCCGCATCGGGCACGTCGCTCGTCCAGCTGATGGTCGATAACCCCGGTCATTTGCTGTTGCCGGGCGACTTCGTGAATCTGCATTTTTCGCTGCCGGCGCGCGCCAACGCACTGCGGGTGCCAGCTAGCGCGCTGATATTCGACAACCGGGGGCTGCGGCTCGCCACTGTCGATCGCAGCGACACCGTTCACTTCAAACCCGTTTCGATCGTGCAGGACCTCGGCAACGCGGTCGATATCGGCTCGGGGCTGGCGCAAAGCGACCGCGTGGTCGACGCGCCGCCCGATGGTCTCGTCGAAGGCGACCATGTTCAGGTGATCGCGCCCACGGCCAAAGGTGGCAAGCATGACTAAGTATCTGAAACTCGCCACGCTGGTGAGTGCTGTGGCGCTCGCCGCGTGCTCGCTCGCGCCGCACTACGAGGTTCCGGAAACACCCGTGGCGGCGCAGTACCAGACGCAGGGACCATGGACCGTGGCCAACCCCGCGGACCAGCTCGATCGCGCGGGATGGTGGAAGCTGTACAAGGAGCCGGAACTCGACGACCTCGAGCAACGGCTGATCGCGAATAACCCCGACCTGAGCGCGGCGCTGTTTCACTATGAGCAGTCGCAGGCGTACATCAGGCAGGTCAAGTCGCAGATGTACCCGCAGGTTTCCGCTGTGGGCAATGTCCAGCGCGACCGCGAGTCGGACACGCGGCCGTTGCGCAGCCCGACTGGGCCGACCGACTACAACTCCGCCACGCTGGGTGTCGAAGTCGACTACGAAGTGGACCTTTGGGGACGCGTGCGCGATTCCGTCGCAGCAAGCAAGGACGAAGGGCAGGCGTCGAAAGCGGATCTCGCCTCGACGCAGTTGAGCCTGGAAATCGAGCTGGCCCGAAGCTATATCGACATGCGGGGTCTCGATCAGCAGATTCAGCTGATCGAGGGGACCCAGGAGGCGTACCAGAAGGCGCTCGACTTGACCCGCAACCGGCATGGCGCGGGCATCGTGTCGGGGCTCGACGTGGCGCGCGCCAGCAACCAGTTGTCATCGGTCGAATCCGAACTCACCCAGATCAGAGCAAGGCGCGCATTGCTCGAACACGCGGTGGCGGTGCTGGTCGGCGCTTCGCCTTCGGAGTTCCAGCTTGCCCCGAGTACCGATTCGATCGCGTTGCCCGTGATTCCGGTCGGGGTGCCGTCGACGTTGTTGCAAAGGCGGCCTGACGTCGCCGCAGCCGAGCGGCGCATCGCGGCGGCCAATTCAAAAATTGGCGTGGCGCGCGCGGCGTACTTCCCGACGCTCACGCTCAGCGCGCAGGGCGGCGTGCAAAGCTCGGTGCTCGGCAATCTGCTCAGTCTTTCCAGTTCGTACTGGGCGATCGGTCCGTCGCTGGCGGTGTATCTGCTGGACGGCGGCAAGCGCCACGCGCAGCTGGATTCGGCGAAGGAGGCCACGGCCGAAGCCGGCGCACGCTATCGCAGCGTGGTGCTGGCGTCGTTCCGGCAGGTGGAAGACAACCTCACGTTGCTCGACGATCTGGGCACCGCAACGAATCAGCAGCAGGACGCCGCCAACGCGGCCCAAACCGCGCTCAACCTGGCGCTCGCGCGCTATCAGCGCGGCGCGGTGAGCTACCTGGACGTGGTCGAGGCGCAATCGGCCGAGCTTGAAGCGCAACGCAGCGTCATCGCGCTGCGCACGCGGCAACTGGATGCGAATGTCGACCTCATTCACGCGCTCGGCGGCGGCTGGACCACGGACGACCTGAAGGCCGGTTGAATTTCATACAACAAGGACAGCAACGTCATGAACCTGCTTGACATGATCGATTTCCCGAGCAATCTGCGCGATCTGGATGAGCGCGAGCTTCAGCGCCTCGTGGACGAGGTTCGGGAATTCGTGATCGAAAGTGTGTCGAGTACCGGCGGCCACCTGGCATCGAACCTCGGTGTGGTGGAGTTGTCGGTTGCCCTGCACTATGTATTCGACACGCCGCAAGATCGCCTGGTGTGGGACGTGGGGCACCAATGCTACCCGCACAAGATCCTGACGGGCCGAAAGACGCAAATGGCAAGCGTGCGGAAAGTGGGCGGGATGGCCGGTTTCCCCGCGCGCGAAGAGTCGCCTTACGATGCGTTCGGTGTCGGGCACGCCGGTACGTCCATTTCGGCGGCAGTCGGCATGGCGTTGGGGCTGCGCGGTCGGGACGCCCGCGTCGTTGCGGTGATTGGCGATGGCTCATTGTCCGCGGGGATGGCGTATGAAGCGCTGAATCACGCGGGATCCTGCGAAACGCTGCCGCTGACGATCATTCTGAATGACAACCGCATGTCGATCTCACCGGCGGTCGGCGGACTGAATGACCATCTCGAGGCGCTGGTTACGCGCTGGCGCGACGAAGAGAACATCCCTTTATCCACGCTATTCGAAACGCTGGGTTTGGACTATGTCGGTCCCATCGATGGCCACGATATGGCGAATCTACTCGCCACGCTGCGGGACGCGAAGACACGCAACCGGCCGCACGTCATCCACGTGGTGACGAAGAAAGGAAAAGGTTATCGACCTGCGGAACTGGAGCCCGTTGCGTACCACGGGCCGAGCCCGTTCAAACCCGATACCGGGTTGGTGCGCAAGAAGGGCGGCAAGCTGACCTATAGCCAGGTATTCGGTCAATGGTTGTGCGACGCGGCGGCAACGGATGAACGCATCTTCGGCATCACGCCCGCGATGAGCGAAGGGTCCTGCCTGACCGGATTCGAGCGTCGTTATCCGGATCGCTACATCGACGTGGGTATCGCAGAACAGCACGCCGTCACGCTGGCGGCCGGCCTCGCCGTCGAGGGAATGAGGCCCGTCGTCGCCATCTACTCGACGTTTCTTCAGCGTGGCTATGACCAGCTGATTCACGACGTCGCCCTGCAGAATCTGCCGGTTCTGTTCGCGCTCGACCGCGCGGGGATTGCCGGGGGCGACGGCGCCACGCATCTGGGTGCGTTCGACATCGCGGCCCTGCGTTGCGTGCCGAATATGGTGGTGATGACCCCGTCCGACGAAAAGGAATGCTATCGCATGCTGAACACCGGCCTTGCGTGGCCTGGACCGTGCGCCGTGCGATACCCGCGGGCGACAACGGGATCTGAAGTCATTGAGCAGACGAAAGAGACGCTGCCACTCGGAAGAGGCGTGGTTTGCCGCGTCTCCGGCAAGCGGGACAGCGCGCGGGTGGCGTTTCTGGCGTTCGGGCCCTTGCTCTCGGTCGCGATGGAAGTCGCAAAGGAGATCGATGCGACCGTGGTCGATATGCGCTTCGTCAAACCGCTCGATGAAGACTTGTTGCTGACGGTTGCCAACGAGCACGAGGTGATCGTGACGATCGAAGAAGGCACCGTGCTCGGCGGAGCGGGCGCCGCATGCGCCGAGCGGATCGCGGCGGAAGGGTGGGCCGTACGCATGCTGCGGCTCGGACTTCCCGACGCCTTTGTCCCGCACGGCGACCGTGCCGAACTGCTCCGTTTGAATGGTCTCGGAGTCTCAGGCGTGCGGGAAGCCGTCCTGGCGTTTACCGAAGCGGTAGACCTGCTCGACCCGGTTGAATGACTGCCCCGCGCCTCCGGTTTGGGTTACGCGATGTAAAGAGTGAATTGAGGCTGGCCTGGTTGGTGGCGTGGGGCGTTGATCCTATAGTTATCGAGACTGGTTATCCAGACAGAGAGGTGAAAAATGAAGTTCGCGATGAAAACTGAAATCCGCCCGGACGATCTTTCGACGATCGTCCATGCGATGAAGTCGGTCGACGCCGACGCGAAAGTCGATGTCGATGTTGGCGCGCAAACCGTGAGTGTCGATTCGTGGTTAATGCCCGAAGAGTTTCTGGTTGCGTTCTACGACGAGGACATGGATGTCGGCATTGCCGAGTGGTAGGAAACGGTCGGCCGTCAGCCACGGTGGCCCGGATGCGATACATCCTGGCCCATAAACACCCGTATTGCTGACGCGCGCCGCTTCAATCGTTGTCAGAATTCTTGGAACCCTTTCTCACAGTATTTCTAGGCGCACGTCAAAAGAGTGCAGGGTGGACTGTGCTTCATGCGGAGAACCCGCTGAAGCCGTCGTCCACGCGCTGGTAGGGGACATACGCTGTTCTTGAGTCGGAAGGGAAATGATCCGTTGTGTTTGGCCGCTGATCGCATCAGCGCCCGTTTCCGTACGAGCCTCGTATGTCCCAGAACCCGAAAATTGCTCCAGAAAGCTCCCAGAAAGCGCCACTTCCCGGCGAACCGATGTCGGGCGCCGACATCATCTTGCGCGTACTTAGCGAACAGGGTGTCGATACCGTGTTCGGCTATAGCGGCGGCGCGATCCTGCCGACCTACGACGCCGTGTTCCGTTTCAACGAACTGCACGCCGACGAGCCCGAGCGTCAGATCAACCTCGTCGTACCCGCCAACGAACAGACCGCCGGCTTCATGGCCGCGGGATACGCACGCGCGAGCGGAAAGGTCGGTGTGTTCATGGTGACGTCCGGTCCCGGCGCGACCAATGCGGTGACGCCGATTGCCGATTGCAATGGCGACTCGGTCCCGGTGGTTCTCATCTGCGGGCAGGTGCCACGTGCCGCGATTGGCAGCGACGCTTTCCAGGAAGCGCCGGTGTTCAACATCATGTCAGCGTGCGCCAAGCAGGTGTTTCTCGTTACCGACCCGGACAAGCTCGAACAAACGCTGCGCACGGCGTTCGAAGTCGCGCGCACCGGCCGTCCCGGGCCGGTTGTGGTGGATGTGCCCAAAGACATCCAGAACTGGACCGGCACCTGGCAGGGGCACGGCACGCTGGCGTTTCGCGGCTACTCCGACCGCCTTCGCAAGGTGGCGAAGGGAGCACGTCTCGAAGCGGGCAAGCGCGACGAATTCTTCGATCTGCTGGCGCAAAGCAAGCGCCCGCTGCTGTATGTGGGCGGGGGCGTCATCACAGCCGGCGCCACGGCGGAATTACGTCAGTTCGCCGAGCGCTACCGGATTCCCGTGGTCAACACGTTGATGGGGCTCGGCACAATATCCGTGAAGCACGAGTTGGGGCTCGGCATGCTGGGCATGCACGGCGCGGCCTGCGCAAACTACGCGGTGGAAGACTGTGACTTCCTGATTGCCGTGGGCGCGCGATTCGACGACCGCGTCGCCGGTGGTCGCCCCCATGCATTTGCTCCGCGAGCGCGCCATGTTGCGCACATCGATATCGACGAAGCGGAAATCAACAAGGTGAAGCGCGCGCACTGGACTCACGTGGGCGACGCGAAAGACGCATTGCTTTCGCTGATGCAACACGAAGCGCACGTGCAAGCGCCTTTGGCGTGGCTCGACCATATCAAGGAGCTGAAGCAGCGCTACGGCATGAATTATGACCGCGCGAGCCCGCTCATTCAGCCGCAGTTCGTGGTGGAAAAGCTGAGCGAGATTACCGGCGGCCGGGCCGTTGTCACCACGGGCGTGGGCCAGCACCAGATGTGGGCCGCGCAGTTCTTCGATTTCGTGGAGCCGCGCAGCTTTCTCACCTCGGGCAGCATGGGGACGATGGGCTTTGGCCTGCCCGCTGCGATCGGCGCCCAGATGGGGCGCCCGGATGCCCTCGTGATCGACATCGACGGTGACGGCAGCATGCGCATGAATATCGGCGATCTCGAGACCGCGACCACGTATGGCGTGCCGGTCAAAGTGCTGCTGTTCAACAATGTCGGTGACGGGATGATCCGGCAGTGGCAGCGTCTTTTCTACGACGGGCGCCTGTGCGTGAGCGACAAGTCGCTTCATCGAAAGGACTTTGTCATGGCCGCGCGTGCCGACGGGTTCGAATTCGCGCAGCGCGTCGAGGTCCTGAGCGAAGTCGAGGAAGCACTCCGGGCTTTCGTGGCGTTCGACGGTCCGGCTTTCCTCGAAGTCATGATCGATCAGGATGCCGATGTGTTTCCGATGGTTGGGCCCGGCATGAGCTATTCGGAGATGATCACCGGCCCGTTCATCCCGTCGAGGGATGGCGAGGAGTCGGGGGGCGCGCGTGCAGGTCATCAAGCGGCTTCTGACATGTTCTAGGCCAGCATGGCAACGCCACTCTGCTTGTGAAGAGCCTTTCGTCTTTCCGCCATGTAACAAAAGAAGTTCTGGCTACGGCGTTTATCGAGTGAGGCCAGAAACCTATAGTCACTCTGATGGCTGGGAGCGATGCGGGGCATGGGGTCCTGCGGGCCCCGCGTTGTCTCTTCACTTGAGCGAGCAAGAATGAAATTGATCTATGTTGGCGATCCGATGTGTTCGTGGTGCTATGGCTTTGGCAAAGAGCTGTCGGCGCTCGTCGCGCGCGTGCCGGATCTGAAACTGGAAATCGTGGTCGGCGGTATTCGCGCCGGGGCGACCGATGTTCTCGATGCAACCGGCAAGCGTTTCCGGTTGCAGCACTGGCAGCGCGTCGAAGCGCTGAGCGGCTTGCCGTTCAACCGCGAAGCGTTCATGGCGCGTGAGGGGTTCGTCTACGATACCGAGCCGATTTGCCGTGCCGTTGTGGCGGCGCGCCGCTTCGCCAGTGGCGATGCCTTGCTTTCGGTGTTCCGTGCGCTTCAGAACGGCTTCTACGTGCAAGGGCTGGATACGACCGATGGTCGCGTGCTGAGCGATATCGCCGTGACCGCGCTGGATGCTGTAGGCGTTCAGGTAAGTGCCGACGCGTTCTACCAGGCGTGGGAAGCAGCGGAAACGAAGGAAGAAACGCAGCGCGATTTCGCCCGTGCGCGAGCGCTTGGCGTCGCGTCGTTCCCGACCTTGATGCTTGAAGAACAGGGCCGGACGTACGCCGTGCATTCGGGCTATGCGAGCGTCAACGTACTCGAAGAAAGGCTCAACGAGATCGAGGGGCCGCTTGCCTGATCGTTCTGATCCGGGTTGTTCGAAGCGGGCTGCGCAAGCGATTGCGCAGCCCGCTTCGAATTGACGGACCGAGTCGGGAATCAATAAGGAGTGTGATGCAATGAACGACAGCAACGAAATCGTCGAACTCGTGCAGCGCTATTTCGATGCCACCTGGCGCGGCGATGTGGAACAGCTGAGAACGGTGTTCGACGCGCGCGCGATCGTAGCGGGGGAGGTGAATGGCCAGCCCTACTACAAGACGATCGACGAGTATCTTGCGGGTGTGGCAATCAGGAAATCGCCGGCCGAATTGGGCGAGCCGGTCGAAACAGAACTGCTGATGCTCGATGTCCAGCAGAACATCGCAACGGCGAAACTGCATGTGCGCATGCTGGGTTTCAATTACTACAATTATTTTTCGATCATGCGCCAGCGCGACAGATGGCTCGTCATCACGAAGACGCTGACCAACGTGCAATAAGCGGCCGCCACGCGCCCGCGCCCCGGCGAGCCATCGAGGCCGGGGGCGCGGGTAATACTCAACCGCTTAGTGACCTGCGCTCTGGCCGCCGTCCACGTGCAGGATCTCGCCCGTCACGAACGGTGCCGAGTCGAGATAGAGAATCGCATTGACGATGTCGCTCATTTCGCCCATGTGACCGACCGGATGCATCGCGCCGAGCGCGGCGTGCGTTTCGGGAGCGTGCATCGGCGACTTGATGATCCCAGGCGAAACCGCGTTGGCACGAATGCCCGCGCGCGCATATTCGATTGCGAGCGAGCGCGTTGCCGCGTTCAAACCACCCTTGGTGAGCGACGCAAGAACGGACGGGACTTTGCTGTTCGCCTTGTCGGCAAGCGTGGTGGTGACGTTCACCACGTGGCCGCTGCCGTGCTTCTGCATCGCTTCGATCGCATATTGCGTGATGTGGAAGAAGCCGTTCAGGTTGACGTTCAGGATCGCGGCGTAGTCATCGGCGGTGTACTTCGTGAAGGGCTTCGCAATGAAAATGCCCGCGTTGTTGACGAGCGTATCGACACGGCCGAAGTGCTCGATGGCGGCGTCCACCACGCGGCGAGCCGTGGCGGCGTCGCCGATGTCGCCGGCCACGGCGACATAGTCGGCCTCAGCGGCCGGCGTGATGGAGCGGGCCGTGGCGACCACGCGATGGCCCTGCGCGCGGAAGGCCTTGACGGTTTCAGCGCCGATGCCTTGCGATGCTCCGGTGACGATGACGACCTTGGAAGTGCTCATTGTGTGTCTCATAGTATGGGTGAGTCGGCCGGGTGGCCGTTCGAATCGATGGATCCGATGGAGAACCACTGTAGGCGTATCCGTTGCGAGTGCGAACACACACCATGGACAAAGAGTCTTGCGCCGCGAGAACAAATCGCGGCGGGATGGCGGTTGCGCCCGTGGCAATCACTCAGGCGGCGGCCTCGGTCGTGTGGGACTGTTGGCGGTATTGCCGGGGAGTGAGCTTGAGGCGCCGTTGAAACACCATGCGCATGTGCGCGGCGTTATGAAAGCCACAGTCGAACGCGACGGTTTTCATCGGCATGTTGCATTCCTCCAATAGCCGCTTTGCGGCACCGACACGGACCTGGTCCACGAATGCGGAAGGGGTCGTGTGGAGATACTTCGCGAAGATTCTCGATAACGTGCGCCGGCTTACGTAGACCGCGTCGGCGAGCTGCTCTATCGAAAGCACATCGGAAAGATGGTCGTCGATATGGCGTTGTACCTTTCCGATAATCGAACTTTCATCGCTTGGCGGTGCAACGTGCGGATGACGTTGGCAGGGCTCGCTCCGCAGTTTGGCGCCTAGACGTCTCGCCACCTGTTCGGCGAGCTTCTGGCCCCAGTCTTGCGCGATGAGCGAGAGGCCAAGATCGAGCCCGGCGGTCGCGCCGGCAGAGGAGATCAGGCGTCCATCGCGGATCAGGTTTTTGTCGGGACGTATGCGGGCACGCGGAAATTCGCTGGCCATCCGGCTCGCGTCGGTCCAGCGCGCGGCGATCTCCTTGCCATCGAGCAGGCCTGCGCGCCCGAGCAGCCATGCACCGTCGCAAACGCAGCCGTATCGCTTCGACTCGAGTGCGCGTCGCCGCAGCCAGTCCAGAAAATCCGGTTTCGGCCGAACGTGCGTTCCGTGTGCGGCGCCCGTCACCAGCAGCACATCGACGTTCGCGCGAAAGTCTCCATAGACCCACGGCACGCAGAGCTGCATCGCATTCGAGCAGGCGAGGGCACCTGCGTGCTCTCCAATGAGGGGCACCTGATACTGGCGCGTCTCGCCGAGCAAACGGTTCGCTTCGGAGAACACGTCGAGCAGGCCTGCGATATCCATGGCCTGTACACCGTCAAGTACCACAATAGCGACTTTCATTTTGCGCACCCAACTTGACCAATGATCCCGATAGCGCGATGACCCGCTGGAAAAAGGTTAGGCGTGCAACGCCTGGCTGACCATTCTCCGAACGGCTGAAGCTGCATCTTGCCGGCATGTGGTCCCTCATACGCAGGGATGACCCGTGTAGCCCCGAGGCGTGGTGCGCCAAAAGGGGCGGGGCTGAAAAGCATGATTTATGGGGGCGCCTGCTTCAAAGGAAGGCAGCGCTTACAGCGTGCAAGCGGTGGCGATAAGTCTTGCTATTGCATACCATATGGCGAGCGTGGGCACATTTTCGCCATCACGAATTCTTCGAAGATCGAGCGATGAAACACGATAGCGTTGGGACGCGAAGTGAACAACTACCGGACTCGCTCGTGTACGTGATCGACGACGACGAGTCCATTCGTGGTGCGCTGACCAGTCTGCTCATGTCAGTGGGCATCGAGGTCCGTGCGTTCGAATCGGCTGACGAATTTCTCGCCGTGAAAATGCCGGACGTGCCGAGCTGTCTCATTCTCGACATTCGATTACGCGGCGAGAGCGGCCTCACGCTTCAACAGGAAGCCTTTAAAGAGAGCATTCGATTTCCCATCGTCTTCCTGACGGGACATGGCGATATAGGCATGACCGTCAAGGCGATGAAAGCGGGCGCTTTCGATTTCATGACGAAGCCATTCAAAGATCAGGATCTGCTTGACACGATCGCCGCGGCGCTCAAACGCGATGGCGAATTGCGGCGCCAGGCGAGGCTCGTGGCGGGCATTCGTCAAGCGTACGATTCGCTCACGGCACGCGAGCGCGAAGTGATCGGACTGGTGTCGGAAGGCCTGTTGAACAAACAGATTGCCGACCTCCTGTGCCTGAGCGAGGTCACGGTCAAGATCCATCGGGCGCAGGCCATGCACAAACTCAATGCGCGCTCGGTGGCCGAACTCATCAAGAAGTTGCAGCAGGTTCAGCCGGCTCCTCAGGGCGCCAGATAGGCATTGGCACATTCGCTGCGCATCGGCTGCCTGCGTCAGCGCGCGGAACTCGCTCCGCTAATACGCGCTGCCACAAGAATCATCCGAAGGTGTGATTGCTGGCCCCTCGGCGGGCTTGTATTTTGCAGAAAGATTCAACCTCTCTGCATCATTTCGATGTCCACCGGACCCCAGATAATACCCGCGCGCTCGTCTGCGACCATCGCGATGGTGGATGACGATGAATCCGTCCGGATGGCGCTGTCCAGTTCGCTGCGTTCGGCGAGCTGGAACGTCATCGACTATGCGTCCGCCGGCGAGCTTCTGGGCGACACGCGCCGCTCGAAACTCAAACTCGTCGTTGCCGACATCCAGATGCCGGGCATGGACGGCTTTGGGCTGCTCGAGTCGATCAAGCGCTGGAAGCGTCCGATCCCCGTCATTTTCGTGACGGCGTATGTGACCGAGGACGTGCGCGAGCGGGCAAAAAATAACGGCGCCGCCGGTTTCTTTTCGAAGCCCGTGGATGACGCAGGACTTCTCGCACTGGTTAGTGAATTGCTGAAAGAGTGATGCGGCCGAACGTTTGATATTCGGGCGCTGCCGGGCCTGGCGAATCTGCAGCTATGCCGGCCGCCCGTGCAGGCCATCCGGATGTATTAGACGCGCACGCGCCTGCATAAGGCATCACACCACATCGGACGATACCGTCGCGCGGCTTGCGCGCCTACGCTTTGAATCGTCGGGCAGGGCAAAACACTTGTGAGGTGCGAGATGGATCAGCTTTACATGTTGCGTGCATTCGTCGCCGCTGCGCGGTATCAGAGTTTCAGCAAGGCCGCCGAGTCATTGAATGTGACGACAGGGTCCGTGTCGAAAGCGATCGCAAAGCTCGAAGAATGCGTCCAGACGAGAGTCTTGCTCAGGACCACGCGGTCCGTTTCCTTGACTGACGCCGCGCAATCGTACTACCTGATTTGCTGCCGTCTGCTCGAAGAACTGGACGAAGCGAACCGGCGCATTGCGATGGAGCATGAGGTCAATGGCGGAAAGTTGCGGCTCGTCGTGCACCCCACGCTGGTGAACGGCGCGTTTTCGCGGTTGGTCCGGCGCTATCGCGCCATCGCGCCTCATGTGAGTCTGGTGGTTTCCGTTGAGGACCACGTCACGAACCTGTTCGACGGCCGTTTCGATATCGCCATTCTTCCGCCTCAGCTCGTCGAGCAGTCCACCGTGATTCGCCGCACGCTATTGCGCTCGCCTCGCATTCTCGTAGCTGCGCCCGCGTATCTCGAGCAATACGGTGTACCGGAATCCACTGCGGAGCTCGCCAACCATTTTCTGCTCATCGATCCGGAAACGAGAAAGAAGAGTGCGGACTTCATCGAACTTCATGAGGGCGGCCGGAAAGTGAGTATTTCGCCCAATTCGTCGATGGAAGGCAACGACGTGCTGCTGCGCGCGGCAGCGCTCGACGGCACCGGCATTGCCACGCTGCCTGAAACCATGATTCGCGAAGATATCGATATGGGACATCTCGTGCACGTCCTGCCGGAGTGCACGGCATCCGATAGCCGCGTTGAACTATGCCTTTTTTATGCTCACCGGGAACTGATCCCGGCACGGTTCAGGATGTTCGTCGACTTTTGCACCGAGTTCTTTCGGGCGCCTGCGAAGGCGGGTGCCGATGACGTGATACGCATACCGCAAACGATGAAGCGAAGTGAAGCTCTCGCGATGATGTCGTGACGGTTTGCCGCGAGAGGCAAACGAATTCGTTCTACGCCGAAGAGGTAGCGATGTCTTACGTATTGCACAACTGGATATTCGTTGGCAGTACTGCTTATGACGAATACACCTTCGTTCCCTGGCTCAACAGGAATGTCTATCGCCGCACGGTGGACTTGAGCCGTGTTTGTCTGCTATGAGCGTCCGCGCGTTCTGCGCGAGCCGGGTTCTCGATACTCCCATGGAATGGAAGGATCATTCCCGCGGTTGCAGGATTCTCTTGAGTAGTGAAAGTGATTAATCTGGCCAGGCTGTTTCCCCGGAGGCGTCGCCTCCATCACCTTGCTAGAGAGACTGAAATGAAATTGCTTACTGCTGTCGTGCTCGCGTGTTCCCTGTCGGCTAGCTTCGCCGTCCACGCAGAACCCCTCGCTCCCGCCCACGCGGATGTTCAACAAACGGCCCAGACGAATACTTCGCAGGCGAATACGTATCAGGCGCCGCAGCGTCCCGCCAGAACGCCGGCAAGGGACGCCAACGCCTGTGTGGGCCCGGCGAGTTTCTGCAACCTGTTCTTCGGTAGTTAAGGTTGCTATGGGTTGGCGCCGCGCGCATCGATTGACAGCGATTGGGCGCACACATCGGGATGAACGAGCAGTTCACCGAGCGTGCGGATTGCTTCATCGATGCGCGCCGACCAAGGATGGCCGTAATTGAGCCGTATGCAGTTTTCGTATGCACGTGACGCGGAAAAAATTGGACCGGGCGCGACACTGATACCGCGTTCGATCGCGAGACGATGGAGCGCCATGGCGTCGATGCGCTCGCGAAACGTAAGCCACAGAAAATAGCCGCCCTCGGGCCGCGTGTACTGCGTGCCATCAGGCAGCCACCGGCGGATCGCCTCGATCATCGCATCGCGCTGCGTTTGCATGGCGAGCCGGATCTTCTTCAAATGACGCTCGTAGCCGCCGTGCTCCAGATAGTCGGCAATGCCGGCCTGCGCGGGAATACTCGCCGAGATCGTCGTCATGAGCTTCAGGCGCTGCACGCGCTCTGCAAAGCGCCCGGCGCTCGCCCAGCCCACGCGATAACCCGGCGCCAGGTTCTTCGAAAATGAGCTGCAGTGCATGACAAGGCCACGCCGGTCGAACGCGATCGCGGGCGGCGGATAGTTCGGCGCGTAGTGCAGCTCGCCGTACACATCGTCTTCGATGAGCGGGACTTCATGTTTCGCAAGCAGCTCGACTAGCGCTTCTTTCTTCGCCGCCGACAACGTGACGCCCGTGGGGTTCTGAAAATTCGTCATGAACCAGCAGGCGCGGATAGGGTGCTTGTCCAGCGCCTGCGCCAGCGCGTCGAGGTCGAGCCCCGTGTCGGTATCTACCGGAATTTCGACGGCGCGCAGGCCGAGCCGTTCGATCGCCTGAAGCGCGGCATAAAAGCCCGGCGACTCCACGGCGACGATATCGCCGGGCTGCGTGACCGCCATCAGGCAAAGATTGAGCGCTTCCAGCGCGCCGTTGGTGATGATGATGTCCTCGGCCGGCTGCGAGATGCCAACCCGCATGTAACGCAGCGCAATTTGCCGGCGCAGGTTCTCGTTGCCGGGCGGCAGATCGACCACCGTGCTCCACGGGCTCACGCTGCGCGCGGCCTGGCCGAGCGATTTCGCCAACCGTGACAGCGGGAAGAGCAGCGGGGAAGGGAAGGCGGAGCCGAGCGGCACGATGCCGGGGCGCTTGGCGGCGTCGAGCACCGAAAACACCAGCTCGCTGATATCGACGGTGGCGGACTCGCCCGTCGTTGCACGCGAATCCGTCTTGCTGGGCTTCGAGAGCGGCGCGACGTAGTAGCCCGAACGTTCTTCGGCGCGCACGAGGCCCCATTGTTCGAGGACGTAGTAAGCACGCGCGGCCGTGGACTGACTGACACCGTGCTGCGCAATGATTTGCCGCAGCGACGGCATGCGCGAGCCCGGCTTCAGGTTGCCGGAGCGAATCTCGGCGGCCATGCTTTGCGCGAGGCGTTCGTAGCGTGTCATGCGTGCCGGTTCTTCCAAAGAGGTCAGGGGTGGACTCGTGCTACGAGCGATTTTCTCATGGTGCGCGTGACTGCGAATCCGATCTGCTACGGTCAATTATGCGTCGACTGCTTCTATACGCGCTTGCTGCGAGGGCGGATCATTGCGGCCAGTGCGCATCGCAGTCCGGGTCTGTTCTCCCGGGATGCGCCGGGATAACTGCGCGAGTGCCTGGATCATCACCTAAACCCGCAGAGCTTGCGGCTCTTTTTGCCTGTAGCGTGGCAAGCCTTTCGCCCCGGTGCGCGAGTACCGGGGCGTTTCTTTGTCGGGTTCTTCCGGCGCGTGAATCGGCTGCATCGCTCAAATCGTTCGCAACTGCTGCTTTTTTTGGCAACGCGCAAGGTTGAAGATCAGGCTATCCGATCGACCTGATCGACGTAACCGGAGTCAATGATGGAACTCGTTCAAATGATGCGCATGGTTCTGTGGAGCTTCTTTGGCGTACGCAAGAGCGCGTCGCACGAAGCCGATCTCGCAAGCGTGAACTTCAAGTGGCTGCCGTTCGTGGCGGTGGTGCTGGCCGCGATGATCGGGGCCTGCATACTGGGTGTCGTGCTGCTGGTCGCGCATTCTACGGGAACTGCACAGGGCTTCTGAGCATCCGGTGCCGCCGAAAACTGGGGGCGCCAGCGAATCATCGTCAGATGCGAGATTGTTCGGCATTTCATAACGGTGATTTCGCCCGCGCCGCGTTGATCTTTGTGGTGCCGCGCGTAATCTGACTATCAGGAAGCGCTGCATTCACGCGACGCGATTCACCCAGTTTTCAGGCAAGGAGTGTGAGATGGATATCCTCAATCTCGCCCGACAGTCCGGCATGACAGTTGTGCTCGACGCACGCATTGGGCAGCAGGAATACCACTCTGTTCACAGCAGCGTGGCAGCGCTGGAACGGTTCGCCGCGCTGCTCGAGGCGCAGAGGCAAGCCGAATCCGGCAAGCGCATCTGATTGGCTTCATGACCGATTTCAATGGAGCCATATCGTGAAAGATGATGCACGGGACTTTCGTATGATCGAAGCTGGCGATAGCGCAGGCGACGCAGCAGCAGGTCGGCAAACGCGGCATGCTGCACCGTCGCGCAACTGGGCGTGGGCTTACCACGGTGAGTCGTACGACTGGATGGATTCGGCGGGACCCTTCCCGCTCGATGACCCGCTCGAGTAAGCATTCGGGAATCGTGACGGGAAGCGCCATGCTTCACTCAAACAGATTGCAGACATCACGAAACATCATTTGAGGAGATTTTTGGTTCGACCTATTGTGAAGTTCACGAGAAGCGGCAGCCCCCGGTGGATCAATCGCGATATCACGGGCGAGGGCATGCCGGACCCCTTCCATGGACGGAGACAATCGGATGAACCCCACGACCTTGCATGGGATTCGTAGCAATCCCCTGTTCGCCACGCTGGTCAAACGCCGGCGCAGATACATCGCCTGGCTGACGGCCATTACGCTGATTCCCTATTGCGGGTTCATCGTGCTGGTTGGATTCGCCCCCGCTTTACTGGCAATCCGGCTTTCCGCAGACAGTATCGTCAATATCGGCTGGCCGATCGGCGTCGCGCTGATCGTCGGCAGCTGGTGCCTCACGGGCTTGTACGTTCGCCGCGCCAATGGCGAATTCGACGCGCTCACCGCCCAGATCCTTGCGGGAGCGAAGTCATGAAGCGCGCCGGTCTTGCTCTCGTTTTCCCGCTCCTGCTGGGCGTCGCGACGCACGCTGCGGCCGCGGAGGTCCTGCACGGCGTCGAACAGCGTCCCCTCAATCTCACGGCGATCGCGATGTTCCTCGTCTTCGCCGTGGCGACGCTGGGCATCACGTACTGGGCGGCGTCGCGAACCCGTTCGATGGACGACTTCTACACCGCCGGGGGCGGCATCACCGGATTCCAGAACGGCATGGCGCTGGCCGGCGACTATATGTCGGCGGCGGCGCTGCTGGGCGTGACCAGCATGATCTTTTTCCACGGCTACGACGGCGTGATCTACGCGATCAGCTTTTTCGTTGCGTGGCCGCTGCTGCTGTTCCTGTTCGCGGAACGCATCCGGAATCTGGGGCGCGTGACGATTGCCGACATCGCATCGTACCGGCTCGACCAGACCCGGATCCGGACGATGACTGCCTTCGGCTCTTTGACCGTCGTCTGCTTTTACCTGGTTGTCCAGATGGTCGGCGCGGGGCAATTGATCCAGTTGCTGTTCGGTCTTCCCTATAACGACGCGATTGTCGTGGTCGGCCTGCTGATGGTGGTCTATGTGACCTTCGGCGGCATGGTGGCCACCACGTGGGTGCAGATCATCAAGGCCGCGCTGATGCTGTTCGGCGGCACATTGCTGGCCGTTCTCGCACTGTACCGGTTTGGTTTTTCGCTGAACGCGCTGTTCGAGCAGGCGGTCGCCGCGCACGGGAGCGGCACGCACATTCTGCTGCCGAGCAAGCAGGTGTCCGATCCCATTGCACTGATTTCGCTCGCGATCGGATTGGTGTTCGGCACGGCGGGGCTGCCGCACATCCTCATGCGCTTTTTCACCGTGCCGGATGCGAAAGAAGCGCGCAAGTCGGTATTCGTTGCCACGGGCTTCATCGGCTTCTTCTATCTGGTCATCATGGTGCTCGGCGTGGCGGCGATCGCGATTGTCGGCAGCAACCCGTCGTTCTACGTGGGTGGCCTGACCGGGGGCAAGCTGATCGGCGGCAGCAACATGCCGGTCATGCATCTCGCCCAGGCTCTCGGCGGCAATCTGCTGCTGGGTTTCCTCTCGGCTGTTGCGTTCGCGACCATTCTTGCCGTCGTGTCCGGTCTCACGATGGCGGGTACGTCAGCCATCTCGCACGACCTTTACGTGATGGTGCTCAAGAAGAACCGGGCCGATCCCGCGAGCGAGCGGCGCGTGTCCAGAATCGCGTCGGTCGGCATTGGCGTGGTGGCGGTGCTGCTGGGCATCGTGTTCAAGGATCAGAACATCGCCTTCCTCGTTGCGCTGACTTTCGGCGTCGCCGCCTCGGTGAATTTTCCGATCCTCGCGCTTTCGATGTACTGGAAAGGGCTGACGACGCGCGGCGCGCTCACCGGCGGCATCGCGGGCCTCGTGAGCGCCGTCACGCTCGTGATTCTATCGCCTGCCATCTGGGTCACCGTGCTGGGCCATGCGAAGGCGATCTTCCCCTACGACTATCCGGCCATCGTGTCGATGAGCATCGCGTTCCTGTTCGCCTGGCTGGGCTCCGTCACCGACCGCAGCCACCGGGCGCAGCGAGAGCGGGACGACTTCGGCGAGCAGGCCATCCGCGCGCAGACCGGCTTCGGTGCGTCCGGCGCCGTCAGCCACTAGACAACGCCAACAAGGAGACAATCATGCAAATGCGTGACAACGGTCTGGGCTTTTCGCCCATTACGATCGCGCTGCACTGGGTCGTGGCAGCGCTGCTGTTGTCGATCGCCGGATGCGGCATCGCGCTCAGCTTTAGCGCGGACGACGCGCAACGACTGAGCCTCGTGCATACGCAGAATCTGCTGGGCGCCGTGCTGTTCGTCGTGTCGATCTATCGGCTCTGGGCACGGCTTTCTTCGTATCATCCGCTGCCCGTGGGCACGCCGAACCCCGTCGAGGTGATCGTCAGCCGCTCTGTTGCGGTGGGCCTCGCGCTCGCCATGGTGCTTCTGCCGGTTGCCGTATGGCTTTCCCGGGCGGCAGCCGGTGTCGCCGTCGAGTTGCCGGGAGGTTTCGCGATCCCCACGCTCATTGATCCCGACGTAGCGGTGCAACGGGTCGTGGATATTCTCTTCGATATCGGCTCGACGGCCTTTCTCCTGGGTCTCGCGTTGCATCTGTTCGGAGCACTGAAGAATCATTTCGCTTTGGGCAATGACGCCCTCAAGCGGATGCTTGGCAAACATGTGGAGCTTTGAGCGATGAGCGAATTCAAATCGGCCTTTGGCGGGAACGCGGTCACGCAGCTGTGCGGCGTCCGGTATCCCGTCTTTCTCGGGGGAATGGCGGCGATTTCCGGCCCGAAGCTGGTTGCCGCGGTGGCGAATGCCGGTGGCATGGGAACGCTCGGCGGGCTGCGTTTGCCGCCGCTCGCGCTGCGCAAGTGGATACGGGAAACGCGGGAGCAGACGGACAAGCCCTTTGGAGTGAATCTCGTGCCGAAGTTCGGCGGCCCGACCGTGTTCGAAGCCCAGTTCCAGGTCGTCTTGCAGGAGCGGCCGCGCATGCTGTCGTTGTTCTACGCCGAAGACTATGCGGCGGACATGATTCCTCGCGCCAAGGATGCAGGCATGATCGTGATGGTCCAGGTGGGCTCGGTTGCGCTCGCCCGGCACGCGATCCGGCACGGCGCGGATATCGTCGTCGCGCAGGGCAGCGAAAGCGGCGGCCACCTCAACCGTGGGACGATCGGCGTCATGTCGCTGTTGCCTGCGATCTGCGAGGTCGCGCAGGGGCGTCCCGTGCTGGCGGCCGGGGGCATCACGACTCGCGACGATGTGCGGGCCGCGATGCTGCTCGGCGCATCGGGTGTGCTCGTGGGCACTGCGTTCGTTGCGACCGACGAGTCGAATGCGCATCCGCTCTACAAGCAAAAGATCGTCGAAGCCAGCGTGGACGACATCGAGTATCGCACCGGGTATTCGTTCGGCTGGCCCTACGGCACGCCCCACTGCGTGATTCCCAATCGCGACAAATGGAGCCTGCTGCGCTTCGTTGGCGGCGGCGCACGCATGATCGACAAACCGCGCATGGCGCAGAAGCTCTCGCTCTATGCGGGGCAGGGCGTCAGCAAGATCGACAGCGTGGTGCCGGCGGCCGAGCGCGTGGCGGAGCTGGTGGCGGGCCTGCCGCCGTCGACGGTTGCGGCAAACGCCCAGGCGATGCTCGATGGTCTGGCATACGGCGCAAGCCGTGTGTTGCAGCAAGTGGAGCCGGTCGACTGCCGCGCCGCTTGCTGACCCTGATGCGTTCGACGGCGGTGCTCAGGCCGCCGCCGTCGAACGCCGCGTGCTCTTGCGATTCGGCGTATTCGTGCGCTTCGCTTTCGTGTCGTCACTGGAAAGTGCGAGCTGGTCGCGTGCGAGCGCGACAAACGCGCTCAAAGCCGGTGTCGCGAGTGTGTCGTTGCGGCGGATGAATACCGTCTTGACGTTGGAGAACTCGCGCGGCAACGCGTGAAGGGCGATGGGTTGGCGCGCTGAGTAGTTTTGCGCAACGGCCTTTGGCAACAGCGTCACGCCCATGCCCGCGGCTACGCATGACAGGATGCCGTCGAGCGTGCCTAGTTCGAGCACCTGGTTGGGCACGAGCCCGACCTGATAGAACCAGTGTTCGAGCGTGGAGCGATAGAAGCAGCCCGTGCGGAAGACCAGCACCGTCTGCTGTGGCATGACGTGGATGAGTTCGCCGAGCGAGGCGAACTCGCAGCTGCTCACGAGCACGAGTTCCTCCTGGAAGACCTCGTCTTGCGCAAGAACCGGATTCTGGTGCAGACCGCCGACGAATGCACCGTCGAGGCGATGACTTTCGACGGCCTTGATCAGCTCGGCGGTCGTGCCGGTGAGCAGCGACAAGTGGACCTGAGGATACTGCTCGCGGTATTTGGCCAGCACCTGGGGCAGGCGGATTGCGGCGGTCGTCTCCATCGAGCCGAGCCTCAACGTACCTGCAGGTGTTGCGGTATCGAGCAGCGCGTTGCGGCTCTCTTCAGTGAGCTGGAGGATGCGTTGGGCGTAGCCCAGAAACGTCTGCCCGGCCGAAGTGAGCACCACGCCGCTCTTCTGCCGGATAAACAGTGGTTGACCGAGCTCGGCTTCGAGTTCCTTGACCCGCATCGTGACGTTGGACTGCACGGTGTGCACTTTCTCGGCCGCCGCTGTGAAGCTGCCGTGTTCCGCCACCGCACAGAAAATCTTCAGCTGACGCATCTCCATGGCAAATTCCAAGAATCACAAATAATGATGGATTTCATCATTCACCATCACTTTACTGGATTGAACGGCGCGAGCACAGTGTCGTAAACGCGAACGGGAGGACGCACGTGGTGATGGTGTCGACTACGAACATTGAGTGCCTGTTCGCCGGGGGGATGGGTTATCTCGATCACGAAGGGCAGCGCAGCGGCATTTTCAAGCGGCGCATGGAGGGTCCGGTTCGCGTTGAAGTGCAGGGGATTGTCGGCGACGAGCATGGCGACCCGCGCATCCACGGCGGTCCGGAAAAGGCCGTTCATCACTACGCGGCGCAGAACTACGCTTGCATCGCGCAGGCGTTCGCGGAGTGCGCAGAGGCCCTGGTGCCCGGCAGTCTCGGCGAGAACATCTCGGCTTGGGGGCTGTCCGAACGCAACGTGCACATCGGCGACATCTACCAGGCCGGCAGCGCCATGCTGCAAGTCTCGCAACCGCGCAGCCCGTGCTGGAAAATCAATCATCGCTTCGGCGTCGAGCGCATGTCGATGCATATCGCCGAGGGGCGAATCACCGGCTGGTATTACCGTGTCCTGCGCCCCGGCATGATTGCGCCTGGCGACGCCATCACGCTCGTCGACCGGCAAACGGAGCGCTTCTCCATCGACGAGTTCTGGAGGGTGCAGTTGTCGCATCGTCCGTCCATCGATGCGTTGGTTGAACTGATGGCCGTTCCGGGACTCGCGCCTGACTGGAAGCGGCGCCTGGGCGAGCGGGAAAAATGGCTGCGTGCGCGCCGGTGACGCATTCGGCCCTGCTTGCCGCTCCGCAGGGGATGTGAAGGTTAGCTTTGCAGTTTACCTTCACATCTCCTAGAATGCGGGGATGACCGAACGCGCCCAAACTCCCTCTCCCGACCTCGCCGCGGCGCTTGCCGGCGACCTGCGCGCACTGGTCGGGCAGCTGCGCCGCCGTTTCCGCGAGCAGGCGATCCTCGGCGACTTCACACCTTCACAGATGGCCGTGCTGCAGCGGCTCGAACGCGAGGGGCCGTCCACGGTGTCGAGCCTCGCGCGCGCGGAGGGCATGCGTCCGCAGTCGATGGGCACGCTCATCGCGCCGCTCGAGGCGGCGGGCCATATCAGCGGCGCACCGGACCCGAATGACGGACGCCAAACGCTCTGGTCGCTTACTCAAGCCTTTCGCGAGTGGCTCAAGGAGGGGCGGGCGGCGCGCCAGGACTGGCTCTCGCGCAGGATAGAAGCGCGTCTTTCCGGCGCGGAGCAGGAGCAGCTCGCCGCCGCGGTCGAACTGCTCAAGCGGCTCGTGGCCGACTAAGGCGAGGCGGTCACATGGGCGCTCCAGCATCCGGATTCTTTCGTTCGCTCAGGACTTACAACTATCGCGTGTGGTCGGCGGGCGCGCTCGTTTCGAACGTCGGCACGTGGATGCAGCGCACGGCGCAAGACTGGCTCGTGCTTACGGGCCTCACGCATCACAGCGCGGCGGCGGTCGGTATCGTGATGGGCTTGCAGTTCGGCCCGCAAATGCTGTTCATGCCCTGGTCGGGCTTCGCCGCCGACCACTTCGACCAGCGCAAGCTGCTCATGGTCACGCAGGCGCTGCTCGGCACGCTTGCGATTGCACTCGGTGTGCTCACGGCAACAGGGCTCGTGCAGCTTTGGCACGTGTACGTGTTCGCGTTCCTGTTCGGCTGCACGACGGCATTCGATTCGCCGGTGCGGCAAACTTTCGTCTCGGAACTGGTGGGCGACGCCGATCTCTCCAACGCCGTCGCGCTCAATTCCACCTCGTTCAACGCCGCGCGCATGATCGGCCCGGCCGTGGCGGGAATCGTCATTGCGTCGGTGGGCGTGGGCTGGGCCTTCCTGCTCAACGGTCTGTCGTTCGTGGCCGTGCTGATCTCGCTCACGCGTCTGCGCGTGGACGAACTGCGTTCGGCAAGACGTACGCAACCCGCGAAGGGCGGGATTGCTGCGGGGTTCCACTACGTGTGGGCGCGACCGGACCTGCGGGCCATTCTCGTCATGCTGTTCCTGATCGGCACCTTCGGGCTGAACTTTCCGATCTTCATCTCGACGATGGCCGTGAACGTCTTTCACGCCGACGCGGGACGCTACGGACTCCTGTCTTCCATGATGGCGGTGGGCACCATGAGCGGCGCCTTCTTCGGCGCGGGGCGCAGCCATCCGCGTTTCATCTCGCTGCTGTTCGCGGCGGCGGCGTTCGGAGTGGGATGCGTGCTGGCTTCTGTTGCGCCGGGCTACTGGTGGTTCGGCGGCGCGCTCGTGATGATCGGCATCGCGGCGCTCACGTTCACCACCGAAACCAACAGCCTCATGCAGCTTTCTACGGAGCCCGGCATGCGTGGCCGCGTGCTGGCAATCCGCCTCGCCGTGGCGCTGGGCGGCACGCCCATCGGCGCGCCGATCGTGGGTTGGATCGCCGACCACTGGGGGCCGCGCTGGGCCTTGCTGGTGGGCGCGGCTTCGGGCTTCGCGGCGGCTATCGTCGCGGCCCGCACGCTCGCGCGGCGGGCGCACGAGAAGCCATAGCGCGTAGAACTATCACGCGCAATCGCGCCAATATCAGGCGGGCTTCAACTCCACGCGCTTGATGTCCTTCACGATCACGAGATAGCTGATCACCGTAACGATCGCGTTGATGCCGACAAAGGCGAGCGCGCCGTTGAACGAGCCGGTTTCCGCCACGAGATAGCCGATCACGATCGGCGTGACGATGCCGGCCACATTGCCGAACATGTTGAAGATCGAGCCCGAGAGGCCGATCGCTTCGCGCGGCGCGGTATCGGCGATCACGGCCCAGCCGAGCGCGCCCAGACCCTTGCCGAAGAACGCGAGCGACATGAGCGCGACCACGATCCAGTCGCTGTTCACGTAGTTGCAGCCGACGATGCACGACGAGAGCACCATGCCGCCGACGATCGGCACCTTGCGCGCCATGGTGAGCGAGCGGCCCGAGCGGATCAGGGCGTCCGAAGCCACGCCGCCCAGCACACCACCCAGGAAGCCGCAGATAGCAGGCAGCGAGGCAATGAGCCCAGCCTTCAGGATGGTCATGTGGCGCGCCTGCACGAGGTAGATCGGGAACCACGTGAGGAAGAAGTACGTGAGCACGTTGATGCAGTATTGCGCGAGATAGACGCCCAGCAGCATGCGGTTGCCGAGCAGCTGGCGGATGACCGCCCAGTTCGCGCCCTTGCGGTCCTTGCGCTCGCCGCGCGCTGCGCGTTGATGCCCGTTCACGATGCCGCCGCCCGCCTCGATGTATTCGAGTTCCTGCGGGTTCACGCCCGGATGATCGGCCGGGTTCTTCATGAACCGGATCCACGCGAAGGCGAGCACGAGGCCGCCCACGCCCATCACGATATAGACGTGATGCCAGCCATACGCATGCGTGAGCCACGCCATGAGCGGCGTGAACACGACGGCCGCGAAATACTGCGCTGAATTGAAAATGGCCGAGGCCGTGCCGCGCTCTTTCGCCGGAAACCAGCTCGCCACTACTTTCGCGTTGGCGGGGAAGGCGGGTGCTTCGGCCGCGCCCATCGCGAAGCGCAGTGCGAAGAGGCCCGCAATCGCGGCGCCCGCGCTGCCGAGCAGGCCGATCGAGCTTTGCAGCAGCGTGAAGAGCGACCACAGGAAGATGCTGCCCGCGTACACGCGTCGCGCGCCGAAGCGGTCGAGCACCCAGCCCGCGGGAATCTGCGCGAGCACATAGGCCCAGCTGAACGCCGAGAAGATGTAGCCCATGTGGATGGCGTCGAGACCGAACTCGGTGCGCATGGCCGAGCCCGTGACCGAGAGCGTGGCGCGGTCCGCGTAGTTGAGCGTGGTGATGATGAAGATCAGCGAGAGAATCAGGTAGCGCACCTTGGTGCGCCTGGCGACATCGGACTGCGTGGCGGTGCGGCTCAACGACATGTGGATCGACCTCTCTCGTGCGCTAGACGCAGGCCGTTTCGGTCACGATGCGGCCTGAATCTACTGTCTCCAAACGGCGCGCCTCGTGCACGCCGCCTCTACTTACGCAAGAACGCGCCTGACTCGCGTCAAGCGCGTTCCGTTTGCGGACCTGATTCACTGCTTGTTCAGCCAGTTGTCAGAATGTTGTTTGACATCATGGCTGGTTGTCTGAGCTAATCGTACAACGCCCGGGAAGCCGAGGCAACCAGACTGTATGCCTCTTGAGTCGATCTCAGGGTAAACTCGAATTTCAGGATAGTCGCGCGATTATGGGATGATGCGGCCAAGTTGTTGGACAACATGGCGATTGGCCCCTCAAGACTCCGGCATTTGAGCCGTAAAGAAGAACACCATGGAAACCGGGGATTGAAGCAACATGCGCAACACGACGGTACGAGCCAGCCTCCTTGCAGTGCTGGTGATCTTTGGCGTGATGATCCTGATTGGCGGCTTCGCGGGCGTGTTCTCGCTCAAGGAGTCGAACGCCAGCGCCCAACGCCTGCATGAAATCGCGCGTCAGACCATTCTGGTCAACGACGCCTACAAGGACACCACGCGCACGCGTTCGGCGCTCGTGCGCGGCTATAGCGCGCTCAAGGAACGCAACGACACGGCCACGCGCGACTCCGCGCTGAAGAGCGCGGCCCATAGCTTCGAGCTTTCGGCGAGCGAGACGCAGGCCTTCGCCAACGCGCCGGCGTTCGACGGCATGGACGCGGACCTCAAGCGTCAGTTGCTCGAGTCGGCGGCGCAACTCTCGAACACGCTTACGCGCGCCACCGACGCGCTGCGCAACGGCGACACGGCCGCTTACGTTGCGGTCAACGACACCGACATCACCGCCGCGGGCGCAGCCTATTCGGTGAACGTGGAGAAGTTCCAGAAGCTCGCCAACGCGCTCGCCGAGGCAACGCTCGACGACGGCAACTCGCGCTACACATGGATCGTCACGCTCGTTGGCGTGGGCGTGGCCATCGCGTTGGCGCTCGTCGTCGTCACGCACTTCGCCTTGCAGCGTATCGTGTCGCGCCCGCTGGCCGACGCCGCGGCGGTGCTCGACCGCATCGCCTCGAACGATCTCACCGTGCGCGTGCCCGAAGCAGGCCGCAACGAAATCGGCGTGCTGTTCGCGGCCATGCGCCGGATGCAGGCGGGGCTCTCGCACACCGTGGCCGGCGTGCGCGACAGCTGCGACGCGATTCACACGGCCGCGCGCGAGATCGCAGCGGGCAATCTCGATCTGTCGAGCCGCACGGAAGAACAGTCCGCCTCGCTCGAAGAAACGGCCGCGAGCATGGAAGAACTCACCTCCACGGTGAAGCAGAACTCCGTGAACGCATCCGAGGCCAGCACGCTCGCCACGGGCGCGGCCGAACTCGCGCAGCGCGGCGGCGATGTGGTGGGACGCGCCGTGCAGACCATGCAGGACATCAGCGCCAGCTCGCAGAAGATTGCCGAGATCACCAGCATGATCGACAGCATCGCGTTCCAGACCAATATTCTTGCGCTCAACGCCGCCGTGGAATCGGCGCGCGCGGGCGAGCAGGGACGCGGCTTCGCCGTGGTCGCGGGCGAAGTGCGCACGCTCGCGCAGCGCAGCGCGGGCGCCGCGCGCGAGATCAAGGAACTGATTGGCGCTTCGATGGAAGACGTGCGCAACGGCAACGCGCTCGTCGCGCAGGCAGGCGAGGCGATGAACGAGATCGTCAACTCGGTGCGCAATGTCGCCACGATCATGGCCGAGATCACGACGGCCACCGCCGAGCAGAGCACGGGCATTCAGCAGGTGGGCATGGCCGTGAGCCAGATGGATCAGGTCACGCAGCAGAACGCCGCGCTCGTCGAGCAGGCGGCCGCCGCTGCGAGCGCGCTGGAGCACCAGGCGCAATCGATGAAGGAAGCAGTTTCGGTGTTTCGCGTCGGCGCGCTTGCGTGAGGAAAGCAGCGCGCGAGACCAGTCAATAGAACTAACGAAGCGGAAAGGACGACATGAAGAAGAAGGCAATCTTGCGCAGCGTGGTGGGTGCTGTTTTCGGGCTCGCGGCATCGGCGGCCGTGCATGCGGCTAGCTACGTGTATGTGTCGAACGCCGACAGCCAGGACATTTCGGTGTTTCGCCTCGATGTGCAAAACGGTGCGCTTGCCGCGGTCGAGACCGTGCCGGTGGGCGGCACGGTGATGCCGATGGCGTTCTCGCCCGACCATCATCACCTGTATGCAGCGCTGCGCTCGAAGCCGTATCGCGTGGTGAGCTTCGCCGTGAATCCGCTCGACGGCCGTCTCGCCGAACTCGGCCGCGCGCCGCTCGCGGAGAGCATGGCCTATGTTTCCACCGACGGTACGGGTCGCTATCTGCTTTCCGCTTCGTACGGCGGCAATTTGCTGGCGGTGAACCACATCGGCGAAAACGGTGTGGTGGGCGACGTGCAGCAAACCGTGAAGACGGGCCCGATGGCGCACATCATTCGCACCTCGCCGGATAACCGCTACGCATTTGCCTCGGTGCTCGGCGCCGACGCATGGCTGCGCCTGAAATTCGACGCCTCGACGGGCGCGCTCACCGAAGACGCGAAGCCCGCGTACTCGCTGCCCAAGAATTCCGGCCCGCGCCACTTCCAGTTTTCGCCGGACCAGCGCTTCGTCTATCTGATCGACGAACTCGACGGCAAGCTGCACGTGCTCGCCTTTAACGCGGCGAACAACACGGTCAAGCCGATCCAGACGATCTCGATCCTGCCCGCCGGCTTTTCCGGCGACAAGCCGTGGGGTGCCGACGTGCACCTCACGCCCGATGGCCGCCACCTGTATATCTCGGAGCGCACGTCGAGCACGCTGGGCGCGTACCGCGTGAACCAGCAAACGGGCAAGCTCACGCGCATCGGCACGTACGCCACCGAGAAGCAGCCGCGCGGCTTCAATATCGATCCTTCGGGCCAGTATCTGCTTGCCGTGGGCCAGCTCTCGCCCACGCTGAGCGCGTACCGCATCGATGCGAAGAGCGGTGCGCTGCATGAGCTTGGCAAGTACCCGGTAGGCAAGGGTGCGAACTGGGTCGAAGTGGTGGATTTCGACGGTTCGAACGACTAAGCAATAAGGGGCGGCTTCGGTCGCCTTATTCCTGATGGCTCTCTGCCGCGAAGCGCATTGCCTTCACGTTGCGCGGCTCGGCTCGCGCTTCATCGAGGCCTTCGATCGAGCGCAGCCGCGCCGGCGCCGACAATACGATGATCGCGAGCTGAAGTGCGAATCCGCACGCGGCGCCCACGAGGCAGCTAGTCATGCCAAGGCGCGTGCTCAGGAACGCGCCGAGCAGGGCGCCGAGCGGACGCGCGCCGAACGTCGCCATCATGATGACCGACGAGACGCGCGCGATCAGATCGCGAGGCGTGACGACCTGGCGCAACGCTGTGGTCGAGATGGTCCAGACGATCGGCCCGAAGCCGAACAGAAAGAAAGCCAGAAACACGGTGGCGCGCGAATGCGTGAGGGCCGTGCTCGCCATGAGCAGCGAGGCAAGCGCGGCGCTCGTCGGGCCGAGCAGGATTTGCCGTCCGAACACCAGGCGCTTTGCGATGATCTTGTAGAGAAACGCGCCGCCCACCATCCCGAAGCCATACACGCCGAGTGCAACGCCTACTGCCGATGGCGCGAACGCGAGCCGGTGTATCGCGTACCAGGCAAATACGGCGAGCAACAGATACCACGACGTATTGAAGACGAAGGCCGTCGCCACGATCGGCCGCAGATGCGTGCTGCGCGCGATGAACTGCACGCCATCGAAGAGTTCGCGTGCGAGTGCGCGACGCGAACGCGGACGTGGTGCTTCCGCAGGCAGGCGTGCGAGACACCATGCGCTGGCGAGCGACAGGACGAACGCCGCGAGAAACGCGAACACGCCCGACGCCCAGCCCGCAAAAATGCCGCCCACGGAAGGCCCCGCCGTGTAGGCGATGCTGCGCGCGATTTCGAGCCGCCGGTTGGCGGCGAGCAGGTCGCCCGTTTCGACCATGGCCGCAACAAGCGAGGGCGCAGTCACGCTGAACACCACCGTGCCGGTTGCGATGGCGAAGCCCAGCGAGCCGAGCGTATAGAGCGAAAGCACGCGCGCATGGAACAACGCGAACAGCACGAAGAGCGCGGCGGCGCGCAGCAGTTCGGTTGCGATCATGAGCGGCTTGCGCCGGCTGCGATCGGCAATGAGGCCAGCGGGCAGCGAGAGCAGCAGGAACGGCAGGGTGTTGATGGCCTGGAGCGAGGCGCTTTGCTGGGCCGTAGCGCCCAATGCCACCACGGCGACGATCGGGATGACCGCAATGGCCATCTGCTCGCTGAATTGCGCCGCGAGACTCGCGTGCGAAAGATTGACGACGACACGCTGTGGCGTCGAGCTACCGGTTGTGATGCCCATTGTCGATGTCCCGAAGATCGCTCCGGCGTGAGCCGGATGCGGTGGTTTGAGCTTCGGGATCGAGTCTACGCAGGGCGCCTGGGTGGAGATATCCGGATCTTGTGGTGATATTCGATGCGCCGGGCGAACGCAGGTCAGTCCGCTTCGATACGATCGGCGTCGCGCGAATCTTTGTGCACCGGCGCATGCGTTGCCGAGTCGCCGCGCGACGCGTCGACATCGCGCACCGCACGACTACCCGCAAAGCACACCGCGAGCGTCGCGAGCACCAGCACGCCGAGCGCGAGCTGCAGCCCGACCACCCCCGCGCCGAAGCCGATGATCGGCGGGCCCACGAGAAAGCCCGCGTAACCTGCTGTGGCTGCCATCGACACGCCGGTCACGGGTGGATCGGTCGTACGCCCGGCCGCACTGAAAATCACCGGCACCACATTGGCGAGCCCAATGCCGACGCAGATGAACCCCACCACCGCTGTAGCGAGCGCTGGCGCAGCGAGTACGGCGGCGAGGCCCGCGGCCGAAAGTAGACCGCCCAGCGCGACCACGCGCACCGCGCCCAGCCGCCGTACGAACGCGTCGCCCACCACGCGGCACGCCGCCATGGCGAACGCGAATGACGTATAGCCGATGCCCGCGCTATCCGCATGAGCGGGCAAGGCGGTGCGCAAGTACACGGCGCTCCAGTCGGCAATGGCGCCCTCGGTCATCATGCACAGGAACGCGAGCGCGGCGAGCTTCACGACCCCCGCCTGCGGCAGCGCGAAGCCGCCGCCCGACGCAGCCTCCGGGCGCGTGCCCACGTCGCGCAGCGAGAACAGCGCCGCGCCGACGATCAGTACGGCAATGGGAATGGCGGGCAGCGCGAGACCGCTCAGCACACCGAATCCTGCTTTCTGCAGCACCGTGCCAACCGCTGCACCCGCCAGACCGCCCGCGCTCCAGGCCGCGTGGAACGACGACATGATCGGCGCGTGCCACACTTTTTCGATCGCGCTGGCATGGCCGTTCATGGAAACGTCGAGCGCGCCGTTGAGCGCGCCGAGCAGCAGCAACGCGGCACAAAGCAGCGGCGCGTTGGGCGCGAGCGCAGGCAAAGGAAACGCGGCGACGAATAGCACGCCGAGCAGGGCGGTCGCGCGCCCGCTGCCGACCTTCGGCGCGAGACGTCCCGCAAGCGGCATGGCGACGATGGCGCCGAGCGCAAAGGCAAAGAGCGCGACGCCGAGCAGGGAGTCGCCAAGGAGCAGCTTGTCCTTCACGCGCGGCACCTCGACGGCCCACGCGCCAATGCCGAAGCCGTTCGCCAGAAACACCGCCGTGGTGGCGTAGCGTTCGCGCAGGGGCCTCATCGCGCCACCGTCACGTCGCCGCATGCGGCTTTCAGTTGCTTCAGATGGAGTTTCGGCACGTCGGTATCGACGACCAGATAGTCGAGCGAAGCGCACGGCGCGATGACGTAGGGCGCGGATGTCATGAGCTTTTCCGTGGTGACTGCGGCGGCGATCTGGCCGCTTGCTGCGACCATCGCGCGCTTCATTTCGGCATCCTCTGCATCGAAGGCCGCGATGCCTTCGGAAGGATCGAGTGCGCAGGCGCCGAGAAAGCAGAGATCGGCCTTGATCTGCTGAATCTGCACGAGCGCTGTCGCGCCGAGTGCGCCCGCGGCCTGTGCGCTCACACGCCCGCCGATCAGGATGACTTCGATACCTGGGCGCTCGAGGAGGCGCACACAGGCTTGGGGCGAAGTGGTGACGACCGTGAGGCCAGCGTTCTCGGGGAGTGCGGCCGCGATCTCGACATTCGTGGAACCCGCGTCGAGCAGAATCACCTGGTTGGGCTTGACGAGCGCGGCGGCGGCGCGCGCAAGACGCGCCTTGGCCGGCAGGTGCTCGCGCATGCGCACGGACGCGGGCTTGTTGGCGGGTGAGGTGAGCAGCGCTCCGCCATACACGCGCTTGCAGTGGCCCGCCTCGGCCAGGTCGCGCAAATGGCGCCGGATCGTGTGCTCCGAGGTGTCGAGCTGCGCGGCGAGTTCGGCGGCCAGCACACGGCCCTCGGCGCGCAGCTTTTCGAGGATCAGGCGCTCGCGCTCGTCGGGGAGCAGGCCTTCGCTGGCCTCCTGGCGTGTTCGTTGCATGGGGTTCGGCTCCCGCTTGCTTGTTGGCTTGCTCGTCGAATCGAGCAAAAACGAGCATAACGTATCGTAAACGGGCGATGCATGCAACCGACGGCGGAGTGTTCTGGACGCAGCCGCCTCGGCCGCTTCAGGGCAGGGAATAGCGCGAATACGTTTCGATCGGCACGAGCGCCTGCGTTGGAGGCGTGCCGCCGGCCACCGCGTTGCGCATCTGCTCGACGGCCGTGCGCAGCAGCAGACGCAAATCTTGCGAGAGCAGGTAGTCGATCACGTCCGCGCGCAACAGCGGCTCCGTCACGGCGTTCACCTCATGCGTCACATAGAGCGTGCGGCCCGCAAGTCCGCGCTCGCGCAGCGCCGCTGCAAGTCCTTCGTTGCCGCCCGCCACGTTGTAGATGCCGTCGAGCGCGCCGTGCATTTCCATGCAGCGCCGCGTGGCCTCGTAGGTCGCCGCGCCCGAGTCGGCGCCCTTGATCACTTCGACGACATTCACGTGAGGAAAGCGCTGACGCAACAGCGAGCGAAAGCCGATCTCGCGGTCTTCGTGACAGGTGTACGAGAACGTTGCGACCACAACGGCCACGGAAGGCGAGGGGCGCCCCACCAGGTGCCGGCCAACGAGGAACGCGGCCGACTGGCCCGCGGCGCGGTTGTTCACGCCCACGTAGGTGTGGCGCGCATCGGCGTCGACATCGGTGATGAGCGTCACTACGCCCAGGCCCCGCGCCATGCATTCGCGCAGCGCCGACGTAATGGGCGGCGTGTTCGTGCAGATGATGCCGATGGCGTCGGCAGCGCCTTGCGCCGACTCGCGCACGCGCTGCGCGACGTCCTCGTCGCTGGCGCCCACGCAATTAACCACCTCGACTGTCACGCCCGCCGCCGCGAATTCCGCTTCGAGGCTCGCTGCCGTGCGCGTGAGTTCGGCGGTGAAGGCGTCGCCGGCCTGGAGGAGCAGACGCACGCGCAACGCATTGGACGAGGTATGCGATGCAGAGGGCAACGTCTCGCCGTCGCCCGCGCCCAGTTGCCTGAGCGCCGCTTCCACGGCGCTGCGAGTGCGCGGGTGCACGCCGGGCCGGTCGTTGAGCGCCCGGTCGATGGTCGCGCGGCTTAGCTGCGTGAGTTCCATTAACTGCTTCAGCGTAGGGCGGCTCTTCATCGGGGCTCCGCAGCGGGTGAGTATGGACTCATTTTGACTCAAAATGAGTCTTTCGTCGCACATATTTGGATTTTATCTCCACGTGGAGAACGTTTTCAGACGCCCGCGGTTTAGGTAAAAACCCTTTAAGGCTCAAAATGAGTCATTTTAGTCTTTGACGATGGCTCATTTAGAGCCTGTAATTCGACTCAAGGATGAGCGAAATCAAAGCGGCTCATCAGCGTTCAATGTCATGCACGGGAGTTCGACTCATGTCCGCACAGCCAGGCTCGCCACAAGTCATCACGATGGACGATTGGTACCGTTGTCCGCTCGACCGCAAGGTGCTCAAGGAGGTCACGCGGCGCAACGACCGGGTTGCCCTGATGTATTTCGGCGGCTTCATGGCGCTCGTGCTCACCACCGGCGCGCTCGCCTGGCTTTCGTTGGGCGCGCTCTGGTGCATTCCTGCCTTCCTGCTGTACGGCACGATCTACGCGTTCGCCGAGGCGATGGAGCACGAGCTGCGTCATCGCACGCCGTTCAGGAGCGAGTGGCTCAACGAGTCCGTGCACTGGGTGATCTGCTTCATGACCTGGCGCGAGCAGATCTATAGCCGCTGGTCGCATGCGCAGCATCACACCTATACGCACCTCACGGCCACGGTGCCCGCCGACGTTGAGATCGCCGTCAAGCGGCCGCCCAATTACCTCAAGCTCGCCACCGACTTCGTGCGCGTTTCCCATGGCATTCATCATCTCGGCAACATCGTGCTGCATAGCCTCGGCATTGTGACGAGGAGCGCGAAGGCCGTTGTGCCGGTGGTCGAATATCGGGCGATGCGCCGCAATTCGCGCATCATGCTCGCGCTCTACGTGGGAGTTGGCGTGTGGGCCTTCGTCGCGCATAGCTGGCTGCCCGTGGTGTTCCTGCTGCTGCCCCGCGCCTACGGTGCCTGGCTCCACGAACTGCTGGCCATTACGCAGCACACCGGCCTGCGCGAGAACGAACTCGATCACCGTTTCTCCACCCGCACGCTGCGCCTGAATCCCGTGCTGCAGTTTCTCTACTGGAACATGAACTATCACGTCGAGCACCACATGTTCCCCAATGTGCCGTTTCATGCGTTGCCCAAATTGCGCAAAGCGATCGAGGCCGACTTGCCGCCCGCTTGCGACGGTCTGGTCGACGCGTGGGCCGAGATCCTTTACGTGTTGCGCATGCAACGCCACGACCCGGACTACATGATCACGCCGCAGGTGCCCGGCAAGACGGCGGGCGTGATGCGCGAGGCCGCCGGTGCGAATGCCTTCGTTGCCGATACGCAATGACGCGCCGGCTACCCGCTAACTTTTCGAAAGATGACGATGGAGGAGACGACCATGAACATTCTTCAATGGCACGAGGTGTGCGCGAGCGACGAACTCGAAGAAGAGGACGTGATGGAGTTCGAGCACGAAGGCGAGCTTTACGCGATCTACCACACGCCCACGGGTTATTACGCTTCAGCCGGGGTCTGCACGCACGAAACGGCGCGTCTCGCGCAAGGCCTCGTGTTCGGCGACATCATCGAATGTCCGATGCATATGGGACGCTTTCACATTCCCTCGGGCGCGGCCAAGGGGGCGCCGGTCTGCGTGAACCTCGCGACGCATCCGGTCAAGGTGGAGGCGGGCACGATCTATCTCGGCCTCGCCGCGTAATGATTCGGCATACGAATCATTGAATTACCACGATAACGACGCAACTTAGGAGACAGCCGTGAACGTTCCTTTTCTGAAAGTGTTGCCGCTGGCGGCGACGGTATTGGCACTCGCGCTGAGTCCCGCGGCGCATGCGGACCCCGTCGCGCATTTCGACTTCATTTCGCACGCGCCCGATTCGGATGCGTGGTGGAACACGGTCAAGAACGGCATCAAGCAGGCGGATCAGGACTTCAATGTCCAGACCGATTACCGTAATCCGCCCAATGGCGATATCGCCGACATGGTGCAGCTCGTGAATCAGGCTGCCGCGCGCAATTACGATGGCGTGGTGACGACCATTGCGGATTTCGATCTGCTCAAGGGCGCTGTGTCACGCCTGAAAGCTAAGAACATTCCCTTCATCACCGCGAATACGGGCACGGAGCAACAGAGCGCGGAGCTTGGCGCGCTCATGCACGTGGGCCAGCCAGAATATCTCGCGGGCAAGGAGGCGGGGCTTCGCGCGAAGGCGGACGGCGTGAAGACGTTCCTGTGCGTGAACCATTACGCCACGAATCCGCTTTCGTTCGAACGCTGTCGCGGCTTTGCCGACGCCATCGGCGCTAACATGAAAACCTCGGTGCTCGATGCGGGCACCGACCCCACGGGCATAGAATCGAAGGTGAGTGCGTATCTGCGCAACCACCCGGACACCCAGGCCGTGCTCACGCTCGGTCCGACCTCGGCCGATCCGACGATACGCGCGGTGAAGAGCCTCGGTCTGGCGGGCAAGATCTGGTTTGCGACCTTCGATATCGACTCGGACGTCGCGAAGGGCATCAAGGACGGCACGATCAAGTTCTGCACCGACCAGCAGCCGTATTTGCAGGGCTATATTCCGGTTGCCCTGCTGGCGATCATGCATCAGAACCACAACAACGACGTGCTGCAGGCGCGCACCGCACTCGAGCAGAACCCGAAGTTCCAGCAGCGGCTGAAGGACTACGGACTCAAGCCCGTGTATGAGGCGCGCAATATCAGCTCCGGGCCGGGCTTCATCACCCCGCAGAATATTCAGCAGGTGTCTGCGCTCGCGGGACAGTATCGTTGAGTGCGCAAGGAGTCAGCATGAGTGCGGGCGATGCCATGGTGGTGATCGGCGGCGGCCAGTGCGGCGCACGCGCCGTGCAGGTGCTTCGCGAAGGCGGCTGGCAAGGCGCGATTACGCTGATCGCCGACGAAGCCGCACCACCGTACGAACGGCCGCCGCTTTCCAAGGCGGTGCTGCTGGGCGAGCGCACGCCGGAGCAGGGCGCAATTCACCGCGAGGCGTTCTATCGCGAGCAGGGTGTCGATCTGCGCAGCGGTTGCGCCGCGAGCGCGATCGATCGCGCCGCCCACACGGTAACGCTCGCGAACGGCGAGACGCTTGCCTACCGTCGCCTGCTGATCGCGACCGGTGCCGGGCCTCGCCGCATGAGCGTGCCCGGCGCGAATCTCGCGGGCGTGCACGTGTTGCGCAATGCCGGTGACGCACTCGCCATCGCGGGCGAACTCGGGCCGGGGCGCCGCATTGCGGTGGTCGGCGCGGGCTTCATCGGGCTCGAAGTCGCGTCCTCGGCGGTGCAGCGCGGCTGCGAAGTCGTCGTGTTCGAAGCCGCGCCGCGCGCGTTGATGCGTGCGGTGCCCGCGGAGGTGGCGCAGTGCCTCGTGGACCTTCATCGCGAGCGAGGCGTAGACGTGCGCTTCGACGTACAGGTGCAGCGCTTCGAGGGCGAAGGGCGCGTCAACGCCGTCGTGCTCGGCGACGGAACCGTCGTGCCTTGTGATGCCGTTGTGATCGGCATTGGCGTTGTGCCGCGTGCGGCGCTCGCACAGCAAGCGGGTCTCGCGATCGACAACGGCATCGCCGTCGATCCCACGCTGCGTACCAGCGATCCGGATATCTACGCGGCGGGCGACGTGTGTTCGTTCGTGCATCCGCTGTACGGGCAGCGTATTCGGCTTGAATGCTGGCGCAACGCCGAGGATCAGGCGCGCGTGGCAGCGCTCAACATGCTCGGCCATGACGAGGCGCACAGCGCCGTGCCGTGGTTCTGGTCCGACCAATACGACATGACGATCCAGATCGCGGGCTTGCCCGCGTTCGGCTCGACGAAGGCCGTGCGTGCAACGGGCACGGCATCGAAAGTGTTTTTCGCGTTCGACGAAACGGGCGTGCTGGTGGGCGCGAGCGGCGTGGGACAAACGGGCGAAATCGCCCGTGACGTACGGATTGCGCAGGAGCTGATTGCGCGCCGAGCGCGCATCGACCCCGGGTGTCTTGTGGACAGCGCGACCAAACTCAAATCGCTGCTCGCCGCAGGCGCGCACTGAACGACCGGATCGATCTGCTCGGCCGGTGGCTCCACCCGCCGGCTTTTTTCCACTGCGGTTCGAGTGGGGCGATAGGGGCTTCGTGCTCTATCGCTTTCTTTTATTCTTCGTCCGCGCTGTAGACGCTGAGGCCTTCTATCGGGTCCATCGGGGCATCCCAGGGCCTTGCGTCGATCGCCCGCATGGCGGCTTCGTAGCCCGCGCGCCGGCGCGCGGCAATGCCGGACGGCGTGAAGTCGATGTCCTTCAACTGGTCGTCGCCGTCGAGTCGTGGCGCCGCGAGCTTGATGAGCCGCATGGTGGTCTCGCAGCCCCATGCCGCCAGTTCCTTCACATCGAGTGCGTCGCGCTCGTCAACGGGCACGCGCTTCGCCAGTTCGCGGATCACGTGGCGCAAGCGGTGAATCTGCTGTTGACGCGCGATATGGCTTTCCGTGCGGCTCGCGTACTGAATGTCCTTTTGCCGTTCTGCGATCTGCCAGATGCTTTGTGGCTCCGGGCCCGCCGGATTCCACACTTGCACCGAGAAGATGACCGAACTGTGGCGCGGCTTGTCGTCCAGCACGACCTCGACCGGCGTATTGGAATAGATGCCGCCGTCCCAGTACGGCTCGCCGTCGATGCGCACCGCCGGGAACGCGGGCGGCAGCGCGCCCGAGCTCATGATGTGTTCGACATTCAGGCGCTGGTCGCGCGAATCGAAGTAGCGCATCGCACCCGTGCGTGCGTTCACCGCGCCCACGGTGAGGCGCGGGTGCCCGGCGTTCAGCAATTCGAAGTCGACCAGTGAAACGAGCGTGTCGCGCAGCGGGGCGATCTTGTAGTAAGACGCGCGATCGACGCCGAGGCGCGCGAGCGGACCGAACCACGATGCCGGGTTGGGCTGAAAGAACCCCGCAATGCCGCCGCCGATGATCATCAGCTTTGCAAACGTCTTGTCCCACCCGGGCGCGAAGCCAGGCCACGTTGCCGCCACGTCGAGGCGAGTATGGTCGGTGACGCGGTGCCAGAATTCGTCCAGGCGCTCGAAGCGGTGCTCCGGCGCGTTTCCGGCGATCAGCGCCGCGTTGATGGCGCCAATGGAGGTGCCGATCACCCAGTCCACCTGGATGCCGGCTTCGTGTAACGCCTCATAAACGCCGAGTTGGTAGGCGCCCAATGCGCCGCCGCCCTGCAACACGAGTACGACTTGCCCTGGCAATGCCAGGCTTGCCGGCTGCTTCGCTGTCATCGATCGCCTCGCTGTTTTGCTCTACCGACGCGCGATTTCGTGACATGCATTCTTCATACGCGTCGCCGTTTTCTCCGCACCATTGTAGTGGCGTTCGGAAAAGACGAGCGTTGCGTGGCAACGGCCCAACCAGCCGCCGTCCCTCAACCAGCCGAGGCGATTTGCCCTTCGAACGTCACGCAGTTTCGGCCGCCGCGCTTGGCGGTGTACAACGCGGAATCGGCGAGTCCGTACGCCGTGTCGAAATCGGTGCCGGCCGGGTTGTCGCTTACGCCGAAGCTGGCGGTAATGGGGCGGCACACCGGCGCGGGGAACGCGTGATTCGCAATGGCTGCGCGCATGCGCTCGGCGAGTAGCAAGGCATCGGCAATGTCGAAGCCCGGCAAGACGACCGTGAACTCTTCGCCGCCCACGCGTCCGATGATGCCGGTCTCGCCGAGAATGCGCCGCAGGCAGTTCACGATGCCGGAGATCACGCTGTCGCCGGCCGGGTGCCCGAAGTCGTCGTTGACCTTCTTGAAGTCGTCGATGTCGAGCAGGATCATCACTGCCCGATTCGCACGCAGCGCCTTTACCGTGCGCTCGATCACGGCGCTGCGATTGAGCACGCCGGTCAGCGCGTCGTGCGTCGCGCGATATTGCAGTTGCTGCGTGAGCGCCTGCATTTCGCGCTCGGCACGATCGCTGCGTCCGATCAGGCGGCGGGTTTCGCGCATCAGGCGCTCGTAATGCTGGATCAGCTCGATGAGCGCCTCGCGATGACTGTGCGCGTACGCCTCCGGAGCCTCGGCAATCATCCGGGCACGCTCCAGCGCCTCGCTTTCGCTGCGGAACAGGTCGAGGTAGTGATCCTTCATTGCGTCCCGCAAGCCAGTCGTTTCCACGCGCGTCGTCCTCAAAGCATCCTCACGTTGCAACCGGGCAGTCATTGAACTTGATTGCCGTGAAGTCGGTTTGCAGTTCCTCGCCGAATTCGAGGATCGTTTCGTCTTCTTCGTCGCGATACCAGTTCACCTGCACCTGGTTGCCCGCCGCTGCGGCGCGATCGAGTGCGTCGAACACGCTGAACAGCATTTTCGTGCTCGAGCTGTTGAAGTAGGTGAGCGTGACCTCGACCGTGATCGCGGCGTTTTCGCAATCCTTGAGCCAGAGATTGAGCCGCTCGATGATCGGTGCATAAAACGCGGCGGCATGCTCGGGATACGATTCGCCTCGCAGAGACAGCACGTTTTCGTCGAAGCGGAAGTCGATCTCCGGCGACGTTGCCGTGGCGGCGATAAAAAGGTTTTCCATTTTGTACGCGTGCCCTGGTCAGATGATGGTCTTGAGGCAAAACAGTGTGGTGCCCGTGTCGTCTTCGCGTGGATGAAACGCGAATTCGAGCGGCGCACTGGCGTCGCGCGCCATCGTCAGAAAACCCAGTCCCGCGCCTTTGCTATCGGCAGGCGTGTCCGCGCGCAGCGACATCTTGTAGGCCTGCTTGATTTCTTCGATCGACATGTTGCGCAGCGGCTCCAGCTTCTCGCGCAAGTCGTCTACGGCCGCCGTGGCGATGGGATTCACGCATACCATGAGATGGCGCTCGCCTTCGGCGGAAATGCACATCGCGCCTTCGCGTATTGCGCCGCCCTGGCCTTGATCTTCCGAGAGCGCGTCGCACGAGTAGTGCACGATATTGTGCGAAAGCTCGATGAACGACGAAAAGATCCTTCTGCGCGTGGACGAGCTCAGTCCCGCCACTTCCAGTTGCAGTTTGACGACCTCGCTCATCGCCGCGACGATGCTGTGCGAGAAATAGCCTTTGTGATAGAAGAGCAAGCTGCGCTTCTGTGCGATTTCGAAGAAGCAGCAGTTTTGATCCAGAATTCCAGACATATCGGTGAACTACCTCAAACTCGTGCGAAGAAAAGCGTGACGTCGTCGCGACGCGCCTGTGAGCCTTGCCATTCGGCGAAGGTTTCGAGCAAGCGTGCGCAGATGAAAGAAGAAGCGTGCTCGCGCTCAGCGAGAATCCGGTCGAGCGTCCGGCGTTTGCCGAAGCCGATTTTTCGCGGGCCGCCAATCTGATCGGTCAGGCCATCCGTGGAAACGAACAGCAGGCTGCCGTGCGGCAAGGCTACGGCGTGCTGGCTCCACGTGTAATCGGCGAGGCTGTCGACATAGCCCACGCCCATGCGGTCGCCGGCAATGCTTTCGAACTGTTCCGCGTCCGCACGCAAGACATGCAGCGCGACGCGCGCACCCGCGAAGTGCAGCACCTGGGTGGCGGCGTCGAACCAGAAGAACGCTGCATCCAGACCGTCGTTGGACTGCGGGGCGTCGCCCGTGCCGTTGATTTGCCCGAGCAGACCCTTCACGTTGCGATTGACGGCTGCCAGCAGCGCGGATGGGTTGCGCGGGCCGATCTGTTCGAGCGCCTGCGAGAGCGACGCCGAGGCGAGCAAGGTCATGAATGCGCCGGGGACGCCGTGCCCCGTGCAATCGGCCACCGCGCCGAACCAGCCGTCGGCGAACGCCGCGAAATGGTAGAAGTCGCCGCCCACTACGTCGCGCGGTTCCCAGACGAGCGCGGCATCGGGCAGCATGGTCGCAAGCGTTTCGCGCGAGGCGCGCAGCATGGCTTGCTGGATCACGCTCGCATACTCGATGCTCTGCATGATCTGCCGATTCTTTTCCGCCTGCATTTCCGCGACGATGGAGAGCAAGCGCAAGCCGTTGCCCACGCCAACGAAGCGGCCGTCGCGCGTCACGATGAAACCGTCGACCAGCGCCTTTTCGCCGACCTCGACGGTTTTGAACGTGAGGGCCTCGATGCTCATGGCCGCGTCGACGATCAATGGCTCTTTGTCCATGAACGCGATGCAGCTCTTTTTGTCGTATAGCTCGCGATGAAACGGCTTGCTCATTTGCGACAGGAAAATATCGCGGTTGATGAGCCCGATCGGGCGATCGTTTTCGATCACCGCGAGACTGGCCATGTCGCGCCTCGAATAGAAAATCTCCATGACGAGAGAGTTCGAATCCGAAGCGTCGATAGCCGGCACTTCCAGAGCCAGTTCTCCGGCGCTGCGCGGGCCTACGGGTAGACCCGGACGACGAAACTGCGCGAGCGCGGGGTGCATGACTATCCATTCCGATTAATATGGAGAATCAGCACGCTAATGGCTATTTATGTCATTCTCGTTACATGAGCGAGAGTAAGCGTTCAAGTTGGCTTGTTTAATACACCGTAATGATCGGCGAGTGCCACGCTAACGTTTGCGCATTTTTTTCGCTTCCCTCGCGCAGGGTTTCGGTGCTTCACACTTCTATATAGATGCGTCCGCCTTCGACCCTGGCCGGGTACGTTGCGAGCTTCTCACATACTGGTGCGCAAAGCGGTTTGCCGTCGCGCACGTCGAAGCGTCCATTGTGCTTCGGACACTCGATCACATGACCCATGACGAGCCCGTCACTCAGGTGCACGTGTTCATGTGTGCAGAGCCCGTCGCTCGCGTAGACCTGATCTTCTACGCGGTAAATTGCAAAGGTGCGTCCGCCGTGGTCGAAGCGCATGACGTCTTCGTCTTCGATATCGTCGAGTGCGGCTGCGTCGATCCATTGGGTCATCGGGTGTCTCCAGATTGGTATTGAAAGTTGTGCGCGCAACGGATCAAGCTTCGGCGTGGCCCGGTACCGGGCGCGCCACGTGATAGTAGGGGTCGCGTGTTTGCCGCACGAGCGCGGGAATGATTTCCGCGTAGGCGGCAAGGCTGCTGCGATAAGGCGGCGGCATATCCATTTTCACCACTTCGTGCAGACGCGGCAGCGCGTGAAAAGGAACCATCGGAAACATGTGATGCTCGACGTGATAATTCATGTTCCAGTAGAGGAAGCGGAACACGGGATTCATCATCACCGTGCGGCAGTTGCGCCGGTGGTCGAGCACGTTCTCGGGCATGCCCGCATGCTGCGTGAGGCCGAAGTAGAGATAAAGCCACGCGCCGTAGAGGCTCGGCAGGCCGATATAAAGCAGCGGCAGGATAGTGCGAAAGCCGATGCACGCGCCAATCACAATTGCGTAGACAAAGAGGCTCAGGCGCGCTTCGCGAATGGCCTTGGGCCATTCGGAGGCGGGCACGAAGCTTTGTTCTTCCGCGCCCAGACGTCCGCATGCTGCGGAGATCATGCGCGGCAGCTCGCGCGAGGCGTGCTTGAGCGCGAAGACGTTGAGGGCGAGCGAGAACCAGTCGGTGGGGCGCGGCGCGGCGATCTCGGGATCGCGGCCCACCACCAATGTGTCGGTGTGATGGCGCGCGTGGCTCCAGCGCCAGATTGTCGCGCAGCGGAATATCTGGAACGACGCAATCTGATAGAGCACGTCGTTCATCCAGCGCGTCTTGAATGCGGTGCCGTGCCCCGCTTCGTGCCAGCGCGAATCGGCGGGGCTGCAATAGAGCGTGCCGTAGAGCAGGAACGCGGGTACGGCCCACCACGAATGCGCGTGCCAGAGAAACCCGGCGAGCACGCCGCTTGCGACGATGGCCGCATACCAGATCACGGTGTCGCGTATCGCGCGCGCGTCGCTGCGCTGCATCAGCTGCTTCATCACGGGGCGCGGCACGGCGCACCGATACCAGTCCGCGTTGACGAGGCCCGCTGCGCGCGCGCGTTCGCCTGCACCGCCGATGAGCCGGTAGTCCGCATGATGCGGCGCGTAGGCGTGAGTCTCCTGGTCGGCCACGAGTGTCTCCTTGAAGTGTTGGCAGCGCGCGGCGTGCGATGCGCGGCGCGTTTCAACACAAAAATAGGTGACGCAAGGCCCGGGCTCAACCGGAAGTTTGACGAAATTTCGTCAGCGAGCTTTCGGCGCAGTCAGGCTGCCACGCGCTCGCCGCTTGTTTGCGCAGCGCGGGACGTCAGCGCATCGTCGGCCACGACCACCGGCACGCGCAGCGCGAGTGCGCACATCAGCTCATAGCCGATGGTGCCCGACGCTTCGGCCACTTCGTCCACGCGCACCTGGTCGCCCCACAGCTCGACGCTCGAACCGATGCCCGCCTGCGGGCAGGGCGTGAGATCGACCGTGAGCATGTCCATCGACACACGGCCCACCACGCGCGTGCGCACGCCATCGATGGCAATCGGCGTGCCGGTGGGCGCGTGGCGCGGATAGCCGTCCGCATAGCCGCACGCCACCACGCCGATGCGCATGGGCCGGTCGACCGCGAAGGTGCGGCCGTAGCCGATGGTTTCCTGCGGCGCGAGCGTTTGCACGCCGATGATGCGGCTCGTGAGCGTCATGGCCGCGCGCAGGCCGAAGCCTTCCACGTGCCGTGCCACGCCCGTGGGGGACGCGCCATATAGGATCGTGCCGGGGCGCACCCAGTCGCGATGCGCGCGCGGGTGCCAGAGCACGCCCGCCGAATTCGATACCGACTGCTCGCCGGGAAGGTCCTGCACCACCGCGTCGAACGTGTCGAGCTGCCAGTCGATGTGGCCGTCGTCAGCGTTCGCGAAGTGCGTCATGAGTCCGATTGCGCCGATCGACGCGATGCCGCGTGCGCGCTCCCATGCGGCGCGATAAGCATGGGGGCGGAAGCCCAGGCGGTTCATGCCCGAGTTCATCTTCAGCTGGATATCGATGGGACGCTGCGGCTTCGCTGCCGCGAGCAGATCGAGTTGCTCGTCGCAGTGCACGGCCACGGTGAGCCGGTGCGCTGCGGCCAGTTCGACGTCGGCGGGGTCGAACACGCCTTCGAGCAGCAGCAGCGGTTTGGTCCAGCCCAGTTCGCGAACGCGCACGGCTTCATCGAGGTCGAGCAGCGCGATGCCGTCGGCGCCCGCGAGCGCCGGATAGATGCGCTCGATCCCGTGTCCGTACGCATTGGCCTTGATCACGGCGAAGGCGCGCGAGCCGGCGGCGAGCTGCTTCGCCAGCTGCAGGTTGTGACGGATGGCGTCGGGTTGAATGCGGGCGACGATGGGGCGCGGCATAGGCGTTCCTGTGGGTTGGACGGCGACGGTCTAGTGATTTGTGCAATCGTATTGATTTTCGTCCAGTTATTTTTAATGTATTTTTCGACGAATTTGGTTGAAACGACTGTCGACCGTCTCGCCATGCAGCCGATCAGTCCGCCATCAAATGCGCATCCACGAGCGGCGCCAACGCTTCTGCATGGACGCTCGCGAGATCGTGCTCGCCGCCGCGCACCACGTGCAGCGTGGAATTGGCGAGCAGGGCGTTGAGCCGCTCGCCAACCGCGACAGGACTCAACGGATCGTTGTCGCCCCAAAGCAGCAGAGCCGGCTGGGTGACGCTGGCGATCTGGTTCGAAAGGTCCGTATGGAACGAGACGAACCACTCCGGGAAGGCGCTCGTGTCGCCGGCGCGCCAGTTCTGCGCGCCGAGCGCCGCAGTGTCGATGCCGCCCGACGTGACCGAGAGCACCAGATGCGTGACGAACTGCGGCTTTTCGAGCGCCGCGCGCACGGCGATGACGCCGCCCATCGACTGGGCGATCAGTGCCGTGGGCTGATCGAGCATGGCCAGCACGCGCTGCACGATGGCGTCGATGCTCGCGACTGCCGGGTCCGCCGGTTCGCCGCCAAAACCCGGATAGCCCACGAAGCGGCGCGCCACCGGCGTGGCGAGGCGACCGGACAGCGGTTGCCAAAAGGCCTTGTTGCCGGAAGCGCCGGGCAGGAAAAGCAATTGTTCGGGAGTGCTCACGTGTGTTTCTCCAGTGGGCCTGCAAGGAATGATGTGTTCATTGTGCGTCGCCCGCCGGCTGCTGCTCGCGAGCGCGCGATTCGAGCAGCTGGATCAGCAGACGCGCGGGTTCGCTCAGCGTGCCCGGCGCGCGATGCACGAGGCCGACGTCGCGGTGGAACGTGTGCTGTCCGAGATCGATTGCGCGCACTTTGGCGGGCCAGCGCCGCCATGCCGATGTTTGCGGCACCAGCGCGACGCCCACGCCGTTCGCAACGAGGCCGACGATAGCCTCCAGTTCGTCGAGTTCGCTCAGGTCCTGCACGGTGTAGTGCATGCGGCGCAGGAAGCGGTCCACCTGGCGTCCGCCGAACGATGCGCGGTCGTAGCGGATGAAGGGTTGCGTCGCGAGCAGTTCGGCCCAGTCGTGGCCTTTCACATGGCGCGGCACGATGAGGCGGAACGGCTCGCGCGCGAGCGTGGTCCAGCGCAAATCGCTTTGCAGTGCGAAGGGTGGCCGGATGATGGCCGCCATGTCGATTTCGCCCGCATCCACGAGATTGTGAAGCTCCATCGAAACGCCGGGGATCACGCGCGTGCGGCAGCCGGGACAACGGCGGTGGAATTCGGCGAGCGCCTCCGGCACCAGCGCGCGCTGCACGGAAGCGATTGCGCCGAGCGTGACGCGCTCTGTCGCTGCGGGGCCAGCTGCGCTCGAACTCAGGTTTTCATAGAGCCGGATGACTTCCTGCGCCTGGGCGAGGATCTGCTGGCCCATCGCGTTCAGGCGCGCGTTGCGCCCCTCGCGGTCGAACAGCGCGAAGCCCAGCTCAGCTTCGAGGCGCTGCATTTGTGCGCTCACAGCGGCCTGGGTCAGGCCGATCTTCTGTCCCGCCGCGGCGAACGTGCCTTCTCTCGCCACCGCAACGAGGGTTCTGAGTTCGCGTATCATTCATCAAAAATATTTGTGTATTGGAAAATTATATATTGATTTTGTTTTTGCTTCGGTCTGTCTACCATGGCGGGATCGCTTTCGAAGACAGTGGAGACACGCATGTCGCTTTCCCCCTTTCACCTCGCCATTCCCGTTTATGACCTCGCTGCCGCGCGCGACTTCTACGGCCGTGTATTCGGGCTGGCAGAGGGGCGCTCCAGTGCGCAGTGGGTCGACTTCGACTTCTTCGGCCATCAGCTCGTGATTCACGAGCACCCGAAAACGGCCTCGCAGGACCACGCGCACACGAACCCCGTGGACGGCCACGACGTGCCGGTGCCGCACTTCGGCGTCGTGCTGAGCTGGAGCGACTGGGAGGCGCTGGCCGAGCGCCTCAAGACCTTCGGCGTGAAGTTCGTGATCGAACCTTACGTGCGCTTCAAGGGACAGGTGGGCGAGCAAGCCACGATGTTCTTCCTCGACCCGTGCGGCAACGCGCTCGAATTCAAGGCGTTCAAGGATATCGGCCAGCTGTTCGCCAAATAAGCGTGAATGGCCGCGAGGCGATCAAGGTGCCGGCGCAGGCATGAACTTGAACGACGGCGTCGCCACGAAATTGCCCGCCACCTCGTCTGAATAGACCTGGCCCGAATCGATCGTGAGTTTCATCACGGGCGCGCCGGGCTTGAGGTTCAGCTTGCTCAGCGAGACCCAGAACGTATCGGGGCGCGTGGCGGAATCGAAGTAATAGACGCGGTTCGTCTGATCCGCCACCGTGCGCCAGATCGTCGACGAAAGATTCGGCATGTTGGGCGTGGTAATGCCGAGCGGCACGCTTACCGAACGCATGAGGCTCATCACGCTCGCCACGGCCTGATAGTTGGGGTTCTGCTGTGGCACACCCGCCATATAGGCCGGGTCGGGCTTCCTGGGAATCGCGTCGAGCAGAAATGAGGTGCGCACGAAACGATCGGCCGCGCGATTCGTGCCGGGCAGAAAGGCGAGACCGCCCACACCTTTCCAGTACGTATCGAGTGCGAGCTGTTCAGGGTAGATCGGCGAGTTCGTCATTACCTTGTACGCCTTGTCGTGCATGATCACGAGCTTGCCGTCGATATATTCGAGGATGGCCGAGTCGCCTTGCGAATCGGAAAGCGCGAGGTGGATCGTGATCGGTTTGCCGTCCGGCAGCGGCGGCGCAATGATCTGGAATGGCTCGTGGCCAAGCGCATCGACGGCCTCGCCAACCGTGGCGAAATTGTCGAGCACGTATTGCGCCCACAGGCTGATGGCGAGCGGCTGCCGCCCCGAATTGGGCTTGCCGTAATCGGTTTCGGCGAGATAGAGCGCGTTGGCCACGAGGCCGCGCTCGTTCATGCCGTCCACACTGCCGATGTCGTAGCCCGAGACCACCACGCTGCCGTATTTCGAGCGCCAATGCGGCGAGCGCGGGCCCGCGTTGCCGTCGCGTTCGATCCCGGCCGGAAAGACCCAGAGGTTCGAGCGCATGTCCTCGGACCAGTCCATCGAACGCCCTGTGATGACGAGACCGCTGTCGCCCACGTAGAGCGCGCGTGTGCACGCTTGTGCGGGGTCGATGACGAGCGGCGCAGCCAGCAAGGCGAGCGAAGCAGCCAGCACGCAGACTTTCAGGCGCAGTTGCGAACGAACCAGACGGGACATGATGGCGTTCCAGTTGCAGGACGCGCCGATCATGTCATGGAACGCGCTTTCAGCCGTTCCAACATGGCCGAAGCGCAACCGTGCCCCCGCGCGCGCTATGCGGCGCGGATATCGAGGTGCGGTTGTCGCCGGACGGCTGGCGGTTTATCGGTGGTCTATCGCGGCTCAGTGGTGCAGATAAAGCACGGCGCGCGTATGCGAGTGCGCGCCCATGCCCGATTGCGACATGCCGCCCGGCACGCCCCCCACGCCCCACAGCGTGGCATCGTCGGCGCCGCTGCGCGTCGCGACGCGTGCTTCGGCGGCGTGCACGTCTGCGGGAAGTTGCGCGTGCGCCGCGGGGCCGCTGTTCAAATCGACTTGGGCGTAGGCGTTGCCGGTTTGCGCGAAGGCAGCCGCCGGCAAGGTGAGCGCTGCAATGAGCGCGGTTGAATAGATTCCGGTTTTCATGATCCGAACCTCCATCGTGTTCGCCGCGATGCCGTCGGCGAAGGGCCTGGCGGCTCGCAAAACGAGCATAGGAGCGGATTCTTAATCGTGGATTAATGCGAACGCACCGGCGTGTTTTAAGCGAATTTTAATTCTCGCTCGACATAGTAAAAGACGCCTCCCGGCGCAAACCGCGCGTCGAGGCTCGAACAATGGAGGATGAGATGCGTTTTCGCACTGCTATGGCGGCGGCCGCACTGGTGTGCGCACCGGCCCTCGCATTGGCGGCCCAGCCGCTTTTCGTCAACGTCGATGGCCACCTCGTTCCGGCTCAGGGCGAGACCCATGTGGTCCAGACTTCTGCTGGCCCAGTCAAGATCAGCACGTGGAGCTGGCATAGCCCGAACGGCGCCAGCAGCATTCAGGTTCAGAGTAGCAGCGGCGGACCGCCGCCCGCGTGGGCGCTGCAGCAGATGCGCGCGATGACCACGCAGATGTGGGCCATGCAGGCCCAGATGCAGCAGCTCCAGCAGGCGGCATTCAGCGGCGAGTTCGCGATGCCCACACCGATGCCTGTGCTGTTCGCGGTGCCCGCATGGGCAATGCCGGGGCCTGTGATCGTCGTCTATCCGGGGCATGCGCCGGCGCCTGCATCGGGACAACCGCCCGCGGTCGCACCGCCGCATGCGCCAGCGGTGAAAGCGTAAGCACGCGCATCAGCAGAGAGCCGCCAGTTCATTCTGGCGGCCGGCAAATATAATCAGGAAGACTGAATATCGTAAGAGCGTAAGCGTGCTGGGCTGAACAGGCGCTAGGGCTGCTGCCAATGGAAACGATCGCCGCGCAGGGGCGCGCCTTCGTCGTCGAGCTTCTTATCGTCGCCCGGGAGCGTATCGAAATACGACTTGTCGTCTTTCTGGGGCCCCGTATGCAACGCAGCGCGCGAAATGCCAGGCGGGATAGACGAGGGCGAGGCAGGAGGCCAATGCAGCGTGGCAGGCGCCGCGCTCTGGGGAGAGGGCAGACCCGTGTTTTCGTTCGCCGAGGCGAGGCCCATGGCCCATGCGGCCGGGACCGAAGCCAGAACGATCAGCACGGGGAACGTAGCGTGTCTCATACGCGGTCACCACGTGAATGAACTGACTGGGCCTGTATTTTATGTCGCGGCTTAGCGAATTTCCAGGCGCCGACATCACGCAAAGCAGCAAGGCGGGCGCGCCCCCGCGCCACGTTTGGTGCGACTGTCCGTTCCAGACAATTTCCGGCGATTCTTGCGCCAAATAGACGTTATCTGGCCGCTTCGAGTCCGTTTTGAACAGTATTTCGAGGGAATTCATCAAATCTGACGAATGAGTCGGGGGTTCTAGGAAAAGTCGTAAGGGTTTGTTAATATCGCCCGCCAGTGAAAATGAGAATGCTTCTCATTGAAGTATCTGGCAAGCACTGGCGAGACGACCCTTCCAAAACGACATGAACAACCGACAACACGCGCGGCAAGCGCGACGCACGCTGCCGCGGCCGTTGCATATTGCGGCCTGGCTTACTTTCGCGGCGGCTCAGGCCGCTGTTGCCCAAACATCGACGCAGGACAGCGCCGCGACGAGCACAACCCAGAAGGCGCCGCCTCAGGCGGCCGCCACCGGTACGGCCGGCACGGACCAGGCGCTGCCCGCCGTGAAGGTGAGCGCGAGCCAGGTCGCCGATTCGCCGCTGAACCTGAACACGCCGGTGAACAGCGGCGCGCTCGGCACGCGCTCGCAGCTCGACACGCCGTTCTCGACCACGGTCGTGACGGGCGAGAATCTGGCCGAGCGCCAGGTCTACAAGCTCGGCGATGTGTTCGCCGGCGACGCCTCGGTCACCAACAACAGCAACGCCTATAACGCGTGGGCCACCTACATCACCATTCGCGGTCTACCCGTGGACTGGCAAAACGGCTTTCGCATCGACGGTAATCCGTTCATCTCGTACGGCATCACCATGCCCTACGAGCAGCTTGAGCGCGTGGAACTGCTCAAGGGCCTGGGCGGCTTCATGTACGGCTTCGCGCAGCCTGGCGGCCTCGTCAACTACGTGACGAAGCGGCCGGAGAAGGACCCCGTCACGAGCCTCGACGTGGGCTATCGCATGGACGGCGTGCTGAGCACGCATGTGGACCTGAGCCGCCGCTTCGGCCCGGACGACATGTTCGGCGCGCGCCTGAACTACACGAAGGAAGCGGGCAAGACCTATAACGCCGGCGATATCAACCGCAACTCGGTTTCGCTCGCGCTCGATGGCCAGCTCACGCGCGACCTGCAGGTGTGGTTCAACGCGCTCTACCAGACGATTCGTTCGAGCGGCCAGACGCCCGCGATCTACACGGGCAGCTACACGGCGTCGAGCCTGCCCGCGGTGATCAGCGGCGGCAGCAACCTGCTCGGCGGCACCGACCAGCACATCAACACGAACCTGCAGCTCTACACGGCGGGCGTGCGTTACCAGATCACGCCCGACTGGTCGTTCACCACTTCGGGCAGTTACAGCAAGTCGGCGCGCGATCGCAACGAGAGCACGCTCACGCTGCTCAACCAGGCAGGCGACTACACCGACGCGCGCTGGAACGGCGACGAAGCCCATCAGGACATCTACTGGCAGGGCATGTTCGAAGGCAAGGTGAAGACCGGGCCGTTCACGCATCAACTCGTGATTGGCGGCGCGTACCAGCATCAGACCAACAATTACGCGTTGAACTCGATCTATACGGTGCTCGGCAACGGCAATCTGTATCAGCCCAACCCGTGGCGATTCTATTCGGGCGGCGGGCTCGAAACGTACCGCACGAGCGATATCACTCAGGCCTCGGCGTTCGTGAGCGACACGATGCAGATCACGAGCCGCTGGTCGGTGCTCGCGGGCCTGCGTTACACGAACTATAGTCAGAACAACTACGCAACCACGGGCGAAAAGACGTCCCAGTACAGCCAGAACGGCGTACTCACGCCGACTTTCGCGCTGATGTACAAGCTCGAGCCGAACACGACGCTGTACGCGAGCTACGTCGAGGCGCTGGAGCAGGGCGCGATCGTGGACAGCATCTACGCGAACGGTGGGGCGATGCTGCGTCCGCTGCGCTCGCGTCAGTATGAAATCGGCATCAAGAGCGAACACGAGCGCTGGAGCGCGACGGCGGCCCTGTTCCGCATCGAGCGCGGCGCGGCCTATGCGAACGCCGACAATGTCTACGTGCAGGACGGCAATTCGATTTACGAAGGCGTCGAGGCGGCCGGAAGCGTGCGGCTGGGCCGCAGCTGGCAGGTGGCAGGCAGCGTCACGCTGCTCGATACGTGGTACGCGAAGGGCCAGTCGTACAACGGCAATCGTGTGGCCGGCGCGCCGACCTTCGTCGCCGCGGGCCGCGTGACTTACGACGTGCCTTACGTGCAAGGCCTGCAACTGGGCGCAGATGCGAAGTTCACGGGCAGCACGCAGGTGCGCCCCGCCAACAATCTGGAAACGGGCGGCTACATGCTCGTGAACGTGGGCGCGAACTACTTCACCCGCATTGGCGGCCACGACGTGACGCTGCGCGCGGCCATCGACAACATCACGAATCGCCGTTACTGGATGTACCAGTACTCCGATTACATCGCGCCGGGCGATCCGCGCACGGTCAGCCTCAACGCGAAGATCGACTTCTAAACGTTCGATTCGCTAGAACGCGCGGGCGCATGGCTGGATTCCGGCATGCGCCCGCGTGCCGTTTACGAAATCGGCTGCGAGTCAGGCGTCGGGTTGCCGAGATTGTCGGTGGGCACGTATTGCTGATCGAACGCCGCCACATACAAGGCCCATTCGGGGTCGCCCAGATCCACGAGCAGCGCGCCGTCCTGCCAGATGTCGTTGTGGTCGTTCGCGTCGTTGCCCGCTTTGTGGATGAACTCGCCCTTCGAGCCCTGGTTCATGTGGACGTCGTGGATGCCGTCGCCTTCGCTGTAGAAGCGGCCGAACACGTAGACGTCGAGCGACGATTGTTGCGCGCGCAACAGCAGGCGTTGCAGCGAGGCGACGGGCTCCACCTGGTCGGAGCCGTCCATGACATCGCTGTTGCGCCATGCGCCCGTATTGGCGAGAAAGTCGCTCCGCTCGAAGTCGATGGCCGGCAGCGCTTCGGTGCCCGTGAGATCGGTCGAGCCTTCGGCCGCGCCCTCGAGCGTGGTGAGCACGTTGTGGTTGAAGTCGTACACGAGTTTGTACTTGAGCAGGTCGTCCGCGTCCGTGGTGCCGACGTTCACAGCGATGTCCCAGCGCGCGCCGTTGACCGTCACACCGAAGTGCAGGTGGTACTGGACTTCGTGTGGCCGCCGCGTCGCCTTCAACTGCGGTGCGGAAACAATCTTCGCCTTGACGTAGCCGTAAGGAAGGGCCATCGCGCGCTCCTCGTAGTTCAGGTGGACTCGCCATTGTGCCGCGCGAACGTGAACTTGCGCTTACAGCGTGCGCGCGATGCCGTGCCCATCGCTTTACGGTTGCTCGACTGCGGCTGTCGGCGCGCTTTCACGGCGGCGCCGGCAGCCTCACACGGCGCTCAGCCCAGCGCCACGACCGCGATTTCCACGAGCAGTTGCGGCGACGCCAACTGCGCTTGCACAGTCGCACGTGTGGGCGCGCAACCTTCGGGCACCCACGCGTCCCATACCTCGTTCATGCCCGCGAAGTCGCGCGCGATATCGGCGAGCCAGACCTGCGCGGAGACGAGCCGCGTCTTGTCGATGCCGGCCTTGGCGAGAAAGCCGTCGATTTTCGCGAGCACGGCGGCGGTCTGGATCTTCACGTCGGGCGACGGATCCGCCGACGTTTGTCCGCCCACGAACACGAGTCCGGCGGCTTTCACGACTCGGCTCATCCGTTGATTGGTTTCGATACGAACGATATCGTTCATGTGTCTGCAAGCTCCTTCGCCGCAAGGGCGATACAGGGTGAGGGAATCGAAGGCGTCAGTGCGCGGCAACGCCGGCCAGCGGCGCTTGCACCGAGGCGCGCTCGAAGCGGTCGATTACAAACGCATCGAGCGAAAGCGAAGGCGTGCCGTCGAGGACGAGTTCGGAAACGAGCCGTCCGCACGCGGGCCCGAGTTGAAAGCCGCTGCCGCAATAGCCGAATGAGTAGTAGAGATTCGCGGCGCGCCGGCTTGCCGAGATGATCGGCAGCGAGTCGGCCGTGAACGCTTCCACGCCGGCCCATGCGCGGTTCACGCCCAGATGGCGCAGATGCGGAAACAGATCGACGACGGTCTGCGCGCTTTTCACGAGCCGCATGAAATCGACTTCGCCGTGCCGGCCCGGCAGATCGGCGATGCCGATCAGCTTGCCGCCGATCACCACGGTGCCGTTGTCGAACTGCTTGAACGAAAGCGGCCGGCCCGTTGCGCCGAGCGTCGCGCGGCAGAAGGGCGCCACGCGGTGTGTGACCATCAGCATGAGCCCTTCGGGGTGCACGGGCACCGGCTCGCCGGCCTGGCGCGCCAGTTCGCCCGACCACGCGCCCGCCGTGACGAGCAGCTTGCGCGCGGCAAAGGTGCCGCGCGGGGTTTGTGCGATCCAGCGCTCGCCGCGCGGCTCGATGTGCGTGACTGCCGTGCCTTCGTAAAAGCGCGCGCCGTGCTTCTGCGCGGCGAGGCGAAACGCGGTGGTGGTGCGAAAGGGCAGCGCATAGCCGTCGCGTTCGACCCAGATGCCGCCCGTCACGTGCTTCGCCAGTGCCGGTTCGAGTTCGAGCACCGTCTCGCGGTCGATCAGCTTTTCGTGCGTGAAGCCGTGCGATTCGAGCAGCGCGACGCGTTCACGGCACTCCTCCAGCTCGGCCACGGTTTCGGCAATCTTCAGTTGTCCGGACGGAACGAAGCCGCCGTCGTCGCCGATGGTCTCGGGCAGCGCGTGCCAGATTTCGCGCGACATGAGCGCAAGCGGAATCTCGGGGAGCGGGCGGCCGAGCGTGCGCACGCCGCCCGCGTTCACGCCCGACGAATGGCGGCCCACGTAGTCGGCTTCGAGCACGATCACGCTGGCGCCGCGCCGCGCCATGTGGAAGGCGCTGCTCGAACCGTGCAGGCCGCCGCCGATCACGAGCACGTCCGCTTCCTGCAGGGCGCTAGCAGGGGGAGTTCGGGCGTCATTCACCGGCGAGTTCTCCGAGCGTGAGCGGCTTGATCGGCGGGCGGATGCGGTAGTAGCCCACCTCGGCTGGCGGCACCTTGCGTGCATCTGCGATCACTTCGGTCACGGTAAGGCCGCACATGCGGCCCTGGCACGGACCCATTCCGCAGCGTCCGAACGACTTCGCCTGGTTCGGGCCGAGGCAGCCCAGGCCGACGAAGCCGCGCAACTCGCCCGCCGTCACTTCTTCGCAGCGGCAGACGATAGTGCTGTCGGCGGGGATGCGGTTTGCGTCGCGCGGGCGGTAGAGGCTGTCGAGGAAGGGACGAATGCGCATCACGCGGTCGAGTTCCGCGCGATGCGGACCCGCCTCGCGATCGCGCGCGGCTGCATCGATCGAGCCTAGCTGTGTGGCGGCGGCAAGCGCCGCAAGCACGCCCTGTTGCGCCGCCGCCTGGGCTCCGCCGATGCCCGCGCCGTCGCCGGCCACGAAGATGCCCGGCACGTCCAGCTCTCCCCATGCATCCGTTTGCGGTGTGAAGCAAAGCTGCCCGTTGTCCCAGCGATGCGTGGCGCGTAGCGCCTGCGTGAACTGCGTGTTGGGCACCACGCCCTGGTGCAGCAGGATCACATCGGCCTCGGCGCGGTGCGCGCGGCCTTGCGACGTGAACGTGAGCGCAGCGGCGCGCTGCACCCCGTCGCTGCCCTGGCGGCCTTCCACGGCGAGGTCGTCGGCGGCTTCGAAAATGGGCACCCTGGCTTCGCGCAGCGTGCGGATCAAATGCAGGCCTTTGCTCAGGAACGGCCATGAGCGCAGTGCGGCAAGCAGGTGGCGTTTCGCGCGCCAGCGGTCTTCGTGGCGCGTGGTGTCGACGAGCGCGCGAATCGGCACGCCTGCCCGTACGTATTGCCAGCCGAGCAGGTAGAGCAGCGGTCCGCAGCCCGCGAGCACGGGCGGCGAGGCGGGCACTTCGCCCGCACTTTTCAGCAGGATTTGCGCGGCGCCCGCTGTGAGCACGCCGGGCAGGGTCCAGCCCGGAATGGGAAAGGGCCGTTCCAGCGCGCCGCTCGCGAGAATCACGCGCTTGGCCTGGAAACTGCCTACCTTGCCGTCCTTGAGGTAGTGAACGACATGTTCGCGCGTGACCTGCCATACGCTGGCATGGGCGACATGGCGCGCGCCGGAATGCGCGAACGCCTGGGCGATGGCGTCGCCCGCCGCGTAGTCGGGGCCAAGTATCTCCTTTCGGCGCGCGTCGGCGCGGCCTATCGCGCGATAGATCTGGCCGCCCACGGCGTCTTGCTCATCGATCAGGACGACTGAGAGTCCGGCGCGCGCCGAACGGGTCGCCGCGCTCATCCCGGCGGGACCCGCGCCGACCACGACGACATCGACGGCTTGCGCATTGAAATCGGTTTTGGCATCGCCTTGATAATCACCGGGCATGAGCGTTCTCCTCGAGCGTGTCGGCATTCGCGCCGGGTTCGGGCGGCAGGTCGCGCGCGCCTTCCTGTGAGCGGATCTGCATGCCCGCGCGCACGGGCACCATGCAGCTCTGGCGGCTCGGCACGCCGTCTATCTCCACGAGGCATTCGAAACATGCGCCCATCATGCAGAACGGCGCGCGTGGCGCACCCGAAACGGGCGTCGCGCGAAAGCGCGATACACCCGCGGCGAGCAGCGCGGCGGCGACGGAGCGGTCGGCGGGCACGGACAGCGGCTGGCCGTTGAACCAGATATCGACGCGCGTTTCGGCGTCGGAGAGCGTCTTGAACAGCGGCGCAGGCGCTTGGGTAGATTGGGCGGTCATGGCGGGGTTAGTGAGCGAGGATCGGTTCGGCAGCCGCATCGGTTGCGAAGCGGCGCGCGGAGAATGCGGGCAGTTCAGCGGGCATTGGGCCACCCGTGATCCACGGCGCGATGCGCAGCGCGTGGGCCGCGGCGAGCGTCACGCCGCTATGGCAGGTGACGACGAAGGCACCCGGATGCGCCTCGGACTGGTCGTAGATCGGAAAGCCATCGGGGCTGTAGACGCGCAGCGCGGCCCACATGCGCACGAGCCGCACATGAGCGAGCATGGGAAACGCGCGCACGCCGCGCGCCGCGATCTGGCGCAGGATCGGCGTGGTGGTGAAGTCGTTGAAGCCGGCTTCTTCCATCGAGTCGCCGAACTGCACCGTGCCTTCGTCGGTCTGCCGCACGTTGATGGTCGGGTAGCGCAGAAACGGCTCGACGCGCTCGCTCACGAGCACCTGGCCGCGATTGGGCGCAACGGGGGCGTCCAGGCCCACATGCGGTGCCAGCGCGCGATTGCCTAGGCCGGCTGCGAGAACGACACGCGCAGCGCGATACACGCCGCGCCGGCCTTGCACGCTGAACCCGCCCGGCCCGGCGACGATACGCTCGGCGCGCTCGCCCGAGACGAGCCGTACGCCGCGCCGCTGCATCGCGACATGGAGCGCGCGCAGCAGCTTGAGCGGATTGACGTGGCCATCCATCGGCGTATAGCTTGCGCCGACGACCGCGGGGCCGATGCCGGTCAGCCGCTCGCGCAGCTCGCGATGATTTAGTAGTTCGAAAGGATAGTCGCCGATCTCGGCCTGCAAAGTGGAGAGCCGTTTATGGCGCTCGGCGAGTTCTTCGTCCGAGAAGCAGATGTGAAAGCCGCCAGGCTGGCGCAGCGCGACGTCCACGCGCGCCTCGTCGGCGAGGCTTTGCGCGAGCAGCGGCCAACGCTGCGCCGAACTGCGCGACCAGCGCGCGTACGGCGAAAGGCCGTAACCCTTTCCCTGAATCCAGACGAGGCCGAAGTTGCCGCGCGAGGCGCGAAAGCCGCCGTCGTCCTCGTCGAGCACGGTCACGCGCGCGCCTTCGCGGGCGAGCCCATAGGCCACGGCGGAGCCGACGAGGCCGCCGCCGATCACGAGCACGTCGGGGCTCGCGGTGGAGTTTTGTGTCATCGGGCTTCTCCGATCAGGATGCGGTCCAGCCCGACCATGCGGTCGAGCAGCAGCATCAGCAGGATCGTGCCGACGATCAGCACCGCCGACACCGAGGTGACGAGCGGATCGATCGTCTGCGCGATCTGGTTGTACATGGCGACGGGCAGCGTGGTGGTGCCGGGCGTCGCGACGAAAATGGTCATGGTGAGCTCGTCGAAGCTCTGGATGAACGACAGCACCCAGCCGCCTGCCACGCCCGTGCGGATCATCGGCAGCACCACGCGGCGGAATGCCGTGAAGCGGCTCGCGCCACAGGAAAGCGCCGCGCGCTCGGCGTCGCGATCGAGGCCGACTGCCGAAGAAAGCGCGAGACGCAGTGCATACGGCAGCACGATCACCACGTGCGCGGCGACGAGCGCCCAGAACGACCCGTTCAGGTTGAGCAGCGAGAGAAAGCGCAGGAACGCGATGCCGAGCACGACGGCGGGAATCATCATCGGCGAGAGGAAGAAGCTCACCAGCGCGCCGCGGCCTGCAAAGCGGTAGCGCGCGATGGCGAGCGCGGCGGGCACTGCGAGCGCCACGCCGATGGTGGCGGCGGCGAACGCAAGGCGCACGGAGAGCCAGAACGCCGAGACGATGTCGCCGTTCTGCCAGATCGCGCGAAACCAGCGCAGCGAGGCGCCGTCGAACGGCATCGAGATATAGCCCTTGTCCGTGAAGGCCACGAGCAGCACGACGACGATGGGTGCGAGCATGAAGGCGAGAAAGAGCGCGTTGAACGCGAGCCCGAGGAATCCGTTGCGTTTCATGGCGGGGCCCCTTCAGTCGAAGATATGCTTGAAACGGCGTTCGGCGAGACGGCTGCAGCCCATCACGATCGCCACGTTGGCGATCAGCAGCAGCACGGCAATGCTCGCGCCGAGCGGCCAGTTCAGGGTGCCGAGGAACTCGTCGTAGGCGGCCGTGGCGACGACTTTCAGGCGCCGTCCGCCGATCAGCGCGGGCGTGGCGAACGCGGAGGCCGAGAGCGCGAACACGATGATCGAGCCCGAGAGCACGCCCGGCATGATCTGCGGCAGGATCACGCGGCGGAACACGCGCAGCGGCGAGGCGCCGAGCGAGCGCCCGGCCCATTCCACTTGGGGATCGAGCTTTTGAAGCGTCGCCCAGACCGACATCACCATGAACGGAACGAGCACGTGTGTAAGGGCGATGATGGTGCCCGTCATGGTGAACACGAGACGAATGGGCTCGTCGGTGATGTGCAGCGCCTGCAGCGCGTTGTTGAGCACCCCGTTATTGCCCAGCAGGATTTGCCAGCCGAGTGTGCGCACCACCACCGAGATCAGCAGCGGGCCGAGCACGATTAGCAGGCAAACGGATTGCCAGGGCCTGCGCATGCGCGCGAGCACCAGCGTTTCGGGCACGCCCAGCACGATGGAAAGCAGCGTGACGGCGAATGCGAGTCCCGCCGTGCGCAGGAAAATTTCGCCGTAGTAGGGATCGCTCAGGACCTCCAGGTAATTGGTGGCGGTCCAGCCGCGTTGTACGCCCGCGATGTCGCTGAACACATGAAACGAGAGCACGAAGGTGAGCAGGAGCGGCACCAGCAGGAGCGCGAGAAAAAGCAGCAGCGCAGGCGCGGAGAGCAGCCACGGCGCGGCGCCCGCGCGCGAGTCGTCAAGCGTTGCCATGAGTGCCCTCCCGCGTGAGCACGCGCAGATCGTCGTCGGTCCAGGCGAGGCCCACTTCGTGGCCTTCCTCGGGCGGCGGCGCGCCATGGTTCGGTTGGGCGACATGCAGCTTGCCGAGCGAGGTTTCCACCGCGAGCAGCCATTGATTGCCCACGAACACGCGCGTCGTCACGCGCCCCGTGAGGCGCGCGTCGCCATTGGCCAGATGCACTTTTTCAGGGCGGATATAGACGTTCACGGCGCCCGCCACCTCGCGGCCTTCGTGCGGCACGTGCAGCATCGTCCCGGCGACCTCGACCTCGGCGCAGCGCGGATTGCGGCGCAGCACTTCGCCCGCGAGCGTATTGGTGCGGCCAAGAAAGGTGGAAGCGAAGGGCGTGGCCGGGCGCTCGTAAGCGTCGAACGGCGTACTCAACTGCGCGATGGTGCCGCGGTGCATGACGGCAATCCGATCGCTCATCGTCATCGCTTCCACCTGGTCGTGCGTCACGAGAAGGGTCGTGATGCCAAGGCGTTTCTGGATCGCGCGTAGTTCTATATGCATCTCCTCGCGCAGCTTGGCGTCGAGGTTCGACATCGGCTCGTCGAGCAGCAAGAGTTCGGGCTGCATCGCAAGTGCGCGGGCGATCGCCACGCGCTGGCGCTGGCCGCCCGAAAGCTCCTTCGGGTAGCGCGCGTCGAGCCCGCGCAAACGCACGAGTTCCAGCGCCTCGGCAATGCGCTCCGCGCGTTGCGCGCGCTTCATCTTCTGCATCTCCAGACCGAAGCCCACGTTACCGGCCACGGTCATGTGCGGAAAGAGCGCATAGCTTTGAAACACCACGCCGATGCCGCGTTTCTCCGGCCGTTCGTTTGTGATGTCGCGGCCATCGAGCGTGATGCGGCCGGTGCTCGGCGTGACGAAGCCCGCGATCATCTGCAGTGTGGTCGTCTTGCCGCAGCCCGAGGGACCGAGCAGCGAGAGAAACTCGCCACGCGCGACCGTGAGGTCGATCTGCTCGATCGCCGTGAAGTCGCCGTAGCGCTTCGATATGCCTTGCAGGGTGAGGAAGCTCATGAGCGTCGGTCCTCGCTGTGCGTTGCGTGCGGGTCAGGGAGCGCGCGCATCAGCGCTCGACCGAACGGTTCCAGCGCTCGGTCCACTCGGTGCGATGCTCGTTGATGGTGGTCCAGTCCATCGCCGTGAGCTTCGAGATCTGGTCGGGACCGTAAGGCACGCGCGCGGCCACTTCAGGCGTGAGCTTGACGTTCTTGTTGACGGGGCCGAGGCCGATGTCCGCGGCCTGCTGGGCCTGCACTTCGGGGCTCAGCAGGAACTGGATGAACTGCTGCGAGAGCTGCGGCTGCGCGTTCTGCGCGATAGAGCATGCGGCTACCTGCAGCGCCACGCCGCCTTCCTTCGGGTAGATGAACTTGAGCGGGAAGCCGGTGTTTTGCAGCGCCACCGCGCGACCACTGCCGTAAGGCGCGATGATCACGTCGCCGGACTGCATGAGGCCGTCCATTTCGCCAGGCGTGGGAGCCCACGAAAGCACATTGGGCGCGACCTGCTTCGTCATCGCCTTGAAGCCGGGGTCGATGTCCTTCTCGCCGCCGCCGTTCAGGCGCGCGAGCATCACGAGCGTATGCAGGCCGTAGGTGTTGGTGATGGGCGGCACGCCGAGCTTGCCTTTCACGCGCGCGTCTTCGAGCGACTTCCACGAATCGGGCGCGGGCAGGCCGAGCTTTTTGAACGCCTGTTCGTTATAGCCGATGCCGGTCGCCACCATGCCCACGCCCACCGCGGTCGGGCCAATGTGCGCGAGCGGATAGAGGTCCTTCATGACCGGGGCGTCGTCGAGCTTGCCGCACAGGCCGAGTTGCATCGCCTGGTACATCGGGCCGTCGTCCATCACGGCGACGTTGATCTGCTCGTGTCCCTTTTGCGCCTGGAGCTTGGCGAGCGTATCGCTCGAATTGCCCGCCACGTAGACGATCTTGACGTCATGCGCCTTTTCGAACGCCGGGATGATCTTCTGACGATAGAGCTGCTCATTGGAGCCGCCGACGTTGGCGACGTACAGCGTGGTTTCGGCCTGGGCGAGCGAGGCCGCGGCGAGCGTGCCGGCGACGGCGAGTGCGACGAATGCGGCTTTGGGGGAGAAGGTTGAACGACGGCGCATCGCGGCTTTCATGACGACGATCTCCATTCGAGTGTGGGGAACGGCGAACCGGACAGTGCGCCGATGCATCGCAGTCTGTGCCGCGCTGGCCATATCGTCCAATACGAATAAAATGCCAACCTATACGGGAATGATATGGACCAGGGTTAGGCCCTGGCGTATGGACCAGGCTCAAATCAGGGTTAAGCCCAGGAGAGATCACCTTGAATCTGAAGCACGTCGAGGCGTTTCGCGCGGTGATGGTGTCGGGCTCGATGACGGCCGCCGCGAAGGCGCTCTACACCTCCCAGCCCAACGTGAGCCGCCTGATTGGGCAACTGGAGCGCGAGACCGGCCTCACGCTGTTTCAGCGTGTGGGCATCCGCCTCATTCCTACGAGCGAGGGCAATGCGTTTTTTCGCGAAGTCGAGCGCGCGTATGTGGGCCTGCAAGGACTCAGCACCGCCGCCGCGCAAATCCGCAATCTCGGCAGCGGCCGTCTGCGCATTGCCGCAATGCCTTCGGCTGGGCTCACGCTCGTGCCGCATGCCATCGACAAGTTCCGCCGCCTCTTTCCCGGCGTGACGGTCTCGTTGCACGTGAATACATCGGGCACGGTGAACCACTGGACCGGTTCGCAGTTCTGCGATCTGGGTGTGGCGGTGTACATCAGCGAAGCGTCGAACTGCGAGGTCGAATTGCTTTCGAAGGTCGCGGCCGTCTGCGTGATGCCGGCCACCCATGCGCTCGCGAAAAAGGCCATGATCCGGCCTGCCGATCTGGAGGGGGAATCGTTCATCTCGCTGTGCCATGGCGACGGCACGCGCACGCAAATGGACGAGGTGTTCCAGCGCGCGGGCGTGGAGCGCGTGCTCGCCATCGAGGCCCAGTACACGGCGATCTGCTGCGAGATGGTCCGCTGCGGCATGGGCGTGACGCTTGCGCATCCCATCGTCGCGCGTGATTTCGCGGGGCCGGACATCGCGATCCGGCCGTTCTCGCCGGCGGTGCTGTTCCCGACGTACCTGCTGTTTCCGCCGAACCGGCCGCGCGAGCGTCTCGTGGCCGAATTCGTCGAGGTGCTGCGCGAGCACCACGACGGTCTGATTGCTCAGATGAAAGCGCCCGATCGCGAGCCCGCGCGCAAACGCACGAAGAAAGCGGCGGCTTGACGGTGGCTTGAGGCGCGCGATCAGGCGTTGCTTTTTGCGCCGCGCTTCTTATGCGCCGCGCGCTCCACGAGATGCTCGACCATGCGCTGCGCCGCCGGCTGAAGCGTGTCGAACGCACGAAAGCAGACGATGAAACGCCGCCGCGCCCAGGCGTCGGTGAGGGGGATGGTGTGCACGTCCAGGATGCGCCGGTAAGTGTTGCTCACCTCCTGGGGCACGACGCTGATGCCGAGATTGGCGGCCACCACGCGAAACGCCGCGTCGAGCGTCGACACCACCGCGCGATAGGCGACCGTGCGCCCGCTGCGCGCCGCCGACTGCCGTAGCATCGTATGCACGGCGGTGGAGGTCGGCAGGCCCACGTGCTCGTAATCGAGCGTTTCCTCGAAGGCAATGGTGCGGCGTTTCGCGAGCGGGTGCTCGGGATGCACGGCGAGCACCAGCCGGTCTTCGCGCCAGGGACGCGATTGCAGTCCCCCGAGTTCCACGTTGTCCCAGCACACGCCGAGCGACGCCGCGCCGTCGCGCACGCGCTCCACGAGTTCGTGCGAGGTGCGCTCTTCCACGTTCACGCGAATGTTCTTGTAGGCCGGCAAGCGCATGAACGACGCGAGATCGTCGAGCAGCGCCTCGGCGATCGCGGAGGCCGAGGCGCACACGCTCACGCTGCCCGAGAGGCCGCTGCCGAGCGCGGCGACGTCGCTGGCCGCGCGCTCGAGCGTGAATATCACGCTGCGCGCGTGTTCGAGCAGAGCGACGCCCGCCGCGGTGGGCTGCACGCCGCGGCGCGAGCGCGTGAGCAGCGGCACGCCGAATTCGCTTTCGAGCTGGGCGATGCGCTTGCTGATGGCCGAGGGCTCGATGTGCTCCTCGCGCGCCGCGCGCCCCATGTTGCCGTGCTCGCACACGCTCACGAGCAGGCGCAGGGTCTTGAGGTCGATGTCGTGCACGGTGTCTCCTGACTGCGTTTCTGTATGTTTCCAGATTGGAATCTTGAAGCTTGCAAAATACCGCTTTATGTATTTTGCGGAATGCCTAAAGTTAGCACATCGCTGGAGACAAAAACGGAGACACCTTCATGCCCCCATTACCTCAGTGGGCCCAGACGCGCGCCGTGATACGCGAGGTCGGCCTGCGCGACGGCCTGCAGAGCATCCAGACGGTGCTGCCCACCGAACACAAGATCGACTGGATCCGCGCCGCGCACGAAGCCGGCCAGCGCGAGATCGAGGTGGGCTCGTTCGTGCCTGCGCGCCTGCTGCCACAGCTCGCGGACACGGCGGAACTCGTCGCCTATGCAAAGACTCTGCCGGACCTCTTCGTCTCGGTGCTCGTGCCGAACCTGAAGGGCGCCGAGCGCGCGCTGGAAGCGCAAGCGGACCTGATGCTCGTGCCCCTTTCCGCGAGTGAAGCGCATAGCCTCGCGAACCTGCGCAAGACGCCCGATGAAGTCGTGGCCGAAGTGGCGCGCATACGCGCCGCGCGCGACGCCAGCGGCGCGAAGACGCTGATCGAAGGCGGCATCGGCACGGCGTTCGGCTGCACGCTGCAAGGGCGCGTCGAGCCCGCCGAGGTGCTGCGCTGCATGCAGGCGCTGCTCGACGCGGGCACGGATCGCGTGAGCCTCGCTGACACCGTGGGCTACGCCAACCCCGCCGCCGTGCGCGAACTCTTCGAGGCCGCCCGCGAGATCGCGGGCGAGCGGTTGTGCTGCGCGCACTTTCACGACACGCGCGGCCTCGCGCTCGCCAACGTTTATGCCGCACTGGAGGCGGGTGTGACCCGCTTCGACGCCACGCTCGGCGGCATCGGCGGCTGTCCGCATGCGCCGGGCGCGAGCGGCAATGCGTCGAGCGAAGACCTCGCGTTCATGCTCGCCGACATGGGCATCGACACCGGCATCGACATCGAACGGTTGCTGGCGCTGCGCGCGCGCGTGGCCCAGTGGCTGGAGGGCGAAACGCTGCATGGCACGCTCTGGCGTGCCGGTCTGCCGAAAACCTTTGGCGCAATCGCGCGTCACGCCTGATTAGTTTGAGATCCTTATGAATACGCAAAACCGTTTGCCGCTCGAAGGCGTGCGCGTCATCGAATTCACGCACATGGTCATGGGGCCCACCTGCGGAATGATCCTGGCGGACCTGGGCGCCGAAGTCATCAAGATCGAACCGCCCGGCGGCGACAAGACGCGCAATTTGCCGGGTCTCGGGATCGGCTTTTTCCGCTCGTTCAACCGCAACAAGAAGAGCGTGGTGCTCGACATCAACACCGAATCGGGCCGCGCGGCTGCCGTCGAGCTGATCGGCGAGTGCGATGTGATGCTGGAAAACTTCCGGCCCGGCCTCATGGAAAAGCTCGGGCTCGATTACGCCACGCTCTCGCAACAGTATCCGCGCCTCATCTACGTCTCACACAAGGGCTTTTTGCCGGGCCCCTATGAAAAACGTCTCGCGCTCGACGAAGTCGTGCAGATGATGGGCGGCCTCTCGTACATGACCGGGCCTGCGGGGCGGCCGCTGCGCGCAGGAACGTCGGTGAACGACATCATGGGCGGCATGTTCGGTGCGATCGGCGTGCTGGCCGCGCTGCGCGAGCGCGACGCGACCGGGCGCGGACAGGAGGTGCAGAGCGCGTTGTTCGAGAACTGCGTGTTCCTGAGCGCGCAGCACATGCAGCAGTACGCGATGACGCACGAAGCGCCGCCGCCCATGCCTTCGCGCGTGTCGGCGTGGAGCGTGTACGACGTGTTCACGCTTGCCGAGGGCGAACAGCTTTTCATCGGCGCGGTGAGCGACAAGCAGTTCGTGACGCTGTGCGACGTGATCGGCTGCCCGCAGCTCGCCGACGAGCCGCACTTCGCGAACAACGCGCTGCGCGTGGCGGTGCGGCCCGAACTGCTCGAGCGCCTCGGCACCGTGCTCGCCACGCAGCAGGTGGCCGAACTCATGCCGCGTCTCGAAGCGGCCGGCATTCCGTACGCGCCGATCGTGCGCCCCGACCAGTTGCTCGACGACCCGCATCTCAAGGCGAGCGGTGGACTCGTGCCGATGCAGACCGACGACGGCGGCATGACCGAAGTCGTACTGCTGCCGCTCATGATGGGCGGCCGCCGTCCCGGCGTGCGTCAGCCGCTGGCAAAGGTGGGCGAGCATACCGAAGAGGTGCTGGCGGCCCTGAAGTCACACGCAGCGCCCTGAGCAAGCGGCAGAAGAAGTAGCAGCAGCACGTTCGCGGTTCCCCCGCCGGCCTGCCATACGGTTGCGCGTGCCACGAGCCGCCAGAAGCTCGCACGCGCCGCTCGCTCGTGGGCCCGGCGTTCACAAGAATGACGCCCGGTGAGGCGTCGTCACGGAGACAAGCATGCAACGAACCCTCGGCGCGGACGCCCCGCTCGACGCCGTCACGGCCCCACCCGTAGGCAATCGCGCAGCGGCAGCGCTTTCCGCGCGGCTCGACCGCCTGCCCGCCACGCGCCAGCTCTGGATGCTGGTCATGCTGATCTCGCTGGGCGGCTTCTTCGAGGTCTACGATCTCATCTTCACGGGCTATATCGCCCCGGGCATGGCAAAAAGCGGCATGCTGCAAACCACCACGCATGCATTCTTCGGCTTCAACGGCATCGGCGCCTTCGTAGCCGCGACTTTCGCGGGTCTTTTCATCGGCACATTCTGCTTCGGCTGGTTGCCGGACCGATTCGGACGACGAAGCGTTTTCACGTTCTCGCTGCTCTGGTATTCGGTGGGCTCGGTGGCGATGGCGTTTCAGCATACCTCGCAGGGGCTGATCCTGTGGCGCTTCATCACCGGCATCGGCGTGGGCATCGAGATCGTCACCATCGACAGCTATGTCACGGAGATGGTCCCGCAGCAGATGCGCGGCCGCGCCATGGCGCTGAATCAGGCGATCATGTTCGCGGCGGCGCCCTTTTCGGCGTTGCTTTCGTGGTGGCTCGTGCCGCAGGCGCCGCTCGGTCTCGACGGCTGGCGCTGGGTCGTGCTCGCCGGCTCGCTCGGTGCAGCGATCGTCTGGTTCGTGCGCCGTGCCGTGCCGGAAAGCCCGCGTTGGCTCGTCACGCATGGTCAAACCGAGGCGGCCGAACGTGTGATCTCGCAGATGGAGCAACGCGCGGTGATTGAAAACGGCAAGCCCTTGCCGGAGCCTTCGCCGACGCTCGTGCTGCCCGCACACCGGCGCGCTTCACTCGCGGAACTCTGGAAGCCGCCGTATCGGGCGCGCCTCATCATGCTGATCGCGTTCAACCTGTGCCAGGCCGTGGGCTATTACGGCTTCGCGAATTGGGTGCCTACGCTCCTGATCGGGCAGGGCGTGACCGTCACGAAGAGCCTGCTCTATGCGGTCGTGATCGCCATTGCGCTGCCGTGCGGGCCGCTGCTCGCGATGCTGGTGGCCGATCGCATCGAGCGCAAGTGGCTCATCGTCGGCTCAGCGTTCGCGGTGATCGTGTTCGGCTTGCTGTTCTCGCAGGCACGCGGGCCGCTCGCGCTCATTTCGCTCGGTGTCCTGATCAGTCTGGCGGGGCAGACCATATCCGTGTGCTATCACGCTTACCAGGCCGAGCTTTTCCCCACTGCGGTGCGATGCAGTGCGAACGGCATCGTCTATTCCGCAAGCCGCGTGGGCGCGATGATGTCGGGTTTCATCATCGCCGCGTTGTTGCGCGATTTTGGCGTGAGCGGTGTGTTCGCCGGTATCACCGTGTGCATGCTCGCGGTGATGATTTCCATCGGCGGATTTGGGCCGCGCACGAATGGCGTGCGGCTGGAAGAGCTTTCGGCTTGAGTCGCCAGGGAAGGAGGCGTGCCGGCTGGCACGCCCGCTTGTGCAACGCTCAGGCTGCGGCGATCACGTCGATGCGCAGCGTCGGGCCGCCTGCTGCGATTTCGAGCAGACGATCGACGTTCGGGTGCGCGCCCGGACGATTGCGTGCGTCGACGGTGTGCTCGGCGAACACGGCGAGGCCATGCTCGGCCGCGTTGGAGTCGAGCGTGCCGAAGGCTTCGCGCAGATAGTGGTAGACCGCGAGCGAGCCCTGCTTGCCGGGCTTGTTTTCGATGCTCGCGGCGACGTTGCCCTGAGCGTCCACGAGATCGATGCGCTCGATGCCGTCGATGCCCGGCAGCAGTGCGAGATTGTCTTTGAAGACGGCGCCCGGTTGAATTGCCTGAATCACTGAAAACACTCCGTTGGTTCGATAAATGGCTTTTGTGGAGCCGTATCTTAGCTGATCGGGGCGGGCGGCGCCGGGCATCAGGCGGCGTTCGCGCTCTGCAACACGCTTTCAATCGCGGCGGCGACGCTCAGCACGTGCGCGTCGCTGTCGGCGAGCCCCGCCACGCTCAAGCCCACCGGCGCCTCGCCGCGCGGCGCGCACGGCAGCGATATCGCGCAGCCGTCGAGGAAATTCACGATCGATGGATTGCGCAGGACGAGTGCGTTCGTTGCCGCGAAGTGTGCCGGGTCGGCTTCGAGCGCCGCGATGGCGGGCGGCACGATCGGCACGGTCGGCATGAGGAAGGCATCGAAGCCCGCAAGTGCCGCGCGCGCCTGCGCGATCGTGGCGGCGCGCGCGGCGAACAGGTCGATGTAGTCGGCTGCGCTCGCCGTTTCGCCCAGGCGGATGCGCGCGAGCACGCGCGGATCGTAGCGCTGAGCGTGAGCATGGAGCCGGCTGCGGTGCGTCGCGTAAGCCTCGATCGGCGAGAAGCCGAAGCGGTTGATGGCGGGCAGCGCCTCCAGCAGCGGCAGGTGCAGCGGGGTAAGCTGCATACCCGCTCGCGAGAGGCGCGTGAGCGTGGCTTCCCACGTGCGGGCGACATGCGAGTCCATGCCTTCGGTCACGTAGTTCGAAAGTACCGCGAGGCGCAGGCTCCTGGGCGCCGCGGGGCGCACGCGCGCGGCGTCGCCGTCCGTGGGCAGGCCCGCAAGCACGCGGTCCACCAACGCGCAGCACGCCACGCTCGGGGCGATGGCGCCTATCGAGTCGAGCGAGGTCGAGAGCGGGAACACGCCCGCTGTCGGCACGCGACGAGCCGTGGGCTTGAAGCCGGTGAGGCCGCAGAACGCGGCGGGGATGCGCAACGAGCCGCCCGTGTCGCTGCCGAGTCCGACCGCGGCCATGCCGCCCGCCACCGAGGCTGCCGCACCGGACGAGGAGCCGCCCGCCACACGTGCCTCGTCGCCGTCGCGCCACGGCGAGCGCGGCGTACCGCGCCACGGATTGAGACCGAGCCCCGAGAACGCGAACTCGCTCATGTTGGTGCGCCCGAGCGGGACGGCCCCGGCGCGGCGCAGGCGCGCCACGGCGGGTGCGTCGAAGGCGGCGGGCGGTGTGTCGTCGAGCACGCGCGAACCCGCGCGCGTGGGTTCGCCCGCCACGTCGAACAGGTCCTTGATGGAGACCGGCAGGCCCGCGAGCGGCGAGAGCCGCACACCCGCGCGGCGCAGCGCGTCCTGGGCGTCAGCCTCGCGCCGGGCACGTTCCGAGTCGAGGGCAATGAACGCGTGGCCGCCGTTGCCGCCAGCGGCTTCGATGCGTTCCAGCGCGGTTTCCACGAGCGCACGGCTCGTCGTGCGGGCCGCATCGAGGTCGGCGGCGAGTTGGGAGAGGGGCGCGGCAGGGAGGAATGACATGGGTGCGTTACGCGTGTTCGGGGAAAAGGATGAGGGCTTGGGCCGCTTCAGGCGACAACGGGCAGCGCGCGAACCGCGTAACGCGCGCGCAGGCTGCGTTCGAGCACCGGGTCGTGCAGTTCGAGTTCGAACGCGTCGCCCGAGTCCATCGCCGCCATCTCGCCGTTCACGGCGAGCGTGCCGCTGTACATCGCGCTGCCCGGCGGCAGCGCGCCCGTTTCCGTGTAGCGGCGCCACAGGTCGGCCGGCGGCAGGAGGCCGTCCACGGCGCCGCTCTGGTAGGCGCGCGTTTGCCCGTTCGCGGCGACGAGTGTGGCGCGCATCGTCAGGCGGTCCCAGTGGCCGGCCACGTCCTCGTAGCGCCACGCCTCGCGGCCCAGCGGCTTCGGGCATACCTGCTTGGACACCGCCACGCTGTACGCCTCGGCCTTGCGGTCGGTGTGATCGGAGCCGATTGTCACGAGCGTGCCGAGCGGACTCGCCACGAGCACGCACTCGATCTCGCCACTCGTGTGGGTGCCGAGCACGTCCACGGTCTCGGTCTGGTTCAGTTGCTCCGCACCCACGCGGTAGAAGAGCGGCGTACTCGAAGGCGGCGCCACGCCGAGCGCGGCGAGTTCGTCGATGTGGTGCTGGATCGCGTGGGCATCTCGGCCGGCCCAGCCGGCGATCACGAGCGTGTCGATATCGAGAGAAAGCGGCGTGGCTGTGCCACCGGCCGGAAGGACGGTGAAGGAAAGCGTCGTCATGATGGTAGTTCGAGAGAGGTGGAGCGCACCCGGCGCACTTCCTGGTGCGCCGGGAGGAAAGCCGGAGGTCAGTCCTGCAGCGGGCGATGCGCGGTTTCGCGTGCGGCGATCAGGGCGATGCCGGTGACGATGAGTGCGCCGCTCACATAGAGTGAGACGGCTGCGGTGCTGTGCCAGCTGCGGAACAGCGCAACGATGATGAGCGGCGCGAAGCCGCCGCCGAGGATCCCGGCGAGCGTATAGGCGAGCGAAGAGCCGGCATAGCGCACGCGCGTCGGGAACTGCTCGGTGACGAAGGCGGCCTGCGGACCGTACATCACCGCGTGAATGACGAGGCCGATCATGACGGCGAGCACAATCAGCGCGGGTTGTGAGGTGTTCATCAGCATGAAGAAGCCGAACGCCCAGACGATTCCCGCGATCACGCCGCCGAGGTACACGGGCCGCCGCCCGAAACGGTCGGAGAGCGCGCCGAAGAACGGCACGGAAAGGGCGTTGCAGGCGGTGCCCGCGAGCACGGCGGTGAGCGCGAGCGGACGCGAGAGATTGAGTACTGTGGTCACATAGGTGAGCGTGAACACGACGAGCAGTGCGTACAGCACGTCGGAGCCGATGCGCGCACCGCCTGCCACGATGAGGCGACGCCAGTGCTGCGAGAACACTTCGAGTACGGGCACCTCTGCCGTGGCGTGCGCTTCGTTGAGCTTTTCGAATTGCGGCGTTTCACCGACGCTGCTGCGCACCCAGATACCGAAGGCCACGAGCAGCAGGCTCGCGAGGAACGGAACGCGCCAGCCCCACGAGAGGAACGCATCGGACGACACCGAGATCGTGATGACGGCGATGAAGCCCGTGCCGAGCAGCGTGCCGAACGAGGGCCCGACTTGCGCCCACGAAGCGTTCAGGCCGCGCTTCTTCTGGTCGCCGTGCTCCACGGCGAGCAACACCGCGCCCGCCCATTCGCCGCCGAGCGCGATGCCCTGCACGAAGCGCAGCGCGACGAGCAGCACGGGGCTCAGAATGCCGGCCGTGGCATAGGTGGGCAGCACGCCCATCAGTGCCGTGGTGATGCCCATGAGCACGAGGGTGATCATGAGCACGGCGCGGCGCCCGAGCCGGTCGCCGAGATTGCCGAAGATGAAGCCGCCGAGCGGCCGTGACACGTAGCCCACGGCATAGGTCGAGAACGCGAGCAGCGTGCCTGCAAGCGGATCGACCGACGGGAAGAACAGGTGATTGAAGACCAGCGCGGCGAGCGTGTTGTAGACGGTGAAGTCATACCATTCGAGCGACGTGCCGATCATGCTGGCGCTCGCAAGACGGCCGCGTCCGGCGCGGGTGCTGCCGATCGTCGAGGCCTGGGCGAGAGAGTTCATCGGGGTCTCCATAGTCGTTGGACGGGCCGTGTGTTGCGTGTAGCGTTGTGTGAAGCGCCTGGGGCCTCTGTTGCGTCACGCCGCGAGGCGCCAGAGCATGTCGAAGCTGCACACCGTTTCGCGCGCAACGCCCGCGGCTTGCGCAAGCTGTTCGGCGGCGGCGCGCGCCGCGGCGTTCGAACTGCCTTCCACGAACACGACCGCATCTTCCTGTACGGCGCGCGCCGTGCTCGCATCGTCGCCGGTTGCAAGCGACGAGGAGAGCGTGCCTTCGGTGCGGAATACGCGCACCGCATGGACGCCGGGCTCGTGCGTGGCGGTATCGGCCGCATCGCGCCAGTTGGCGGCGGCGAGCGCCTGCGGCGCGGCCACGAAGATCGCGACGTGAGCGCCTTCGCCTTCGCCAGCCTCGAACGCAAGCTCGCCCACGCGGCGCTGCGTGTCGCTCATGCGCGCGAAGTTGCGCAGCGACCAGTCGGTCTGCACCGTGAAGGCCTGCCGGTAGGCGTCGCTGCGAAACACATCGAGCGATTCCGTCACGTAGAGCGCGAGATAGCGGCGCGCGTGACCGTCGTTGGCGAGAAAGCGCCGCGCATGGCGAAAGCCGCGAATGCCCACGCGCTCCTGCATGTGCTCGCGGTCGTACCACGCGTTGAAGTCGGCTTCGGCCTGCGGGTCGGTGTCGGTCCAGATGCAAAGCTGGCCGGGCTGGGCGTTCGGTGTCGTGCTCATCGGGTCTTCCTGCGCATGCGTTGAATCGGATAGACGCAGTGTGGCGAGCGCGGGCCGCTTCGGTCCAACAAGAAAAAAAATACGCTGTGAACAGGTTTTCTTATCGCCTGTTTTTGGCGCTGGGGGCGCGTGACGGGTTTGCCGCGCGCTGGCGCGAGGGTTTCGTGGACTCTGCAGCGGTTTTTGTGGCGGACTTTGCAGCGCCTGCGGCGCGGGCTGGGGTTTTCGGGCGGCGCGCGATGCTGGCGGATCTGGCTGGCTCCCCGCCGCCGAGTTCCGACCCTAAAGTGAGCGCAAACGCTTGAGCCTGCTCCGCGGCCAGTTCGGCGATGCGCGCGGGCAACGGATGAATCTGCAGGCGATAGCTCGCAACGAGCGGCAGCGGCACGAAGCCACTTTCCACGTCAAGCACTTCGAGCGTCCCCTCGCGCAGTTCGCGCTGGATGATAGCGGGCGGCAGCACGCTAACGCCGAAGCCATCGGCCACGAGCCGGATCATGGCTGCCACCGAACTGATGCAGTTGATACGCACTGGGCGTTCCACCGCGCGCGCAAATTCGCGTTCGAGGGCGATATGCGGCCCTGAGTTCCTCGAGAAGCTGACGATGGGAAATTCGGCGAGCCGCGCAAGATCGACGCTTTGGCCCGAGAGCCCGAGCGTGGGGCTCGCCACCCAGCGCATGGGAAATTCGCACAGCGACAGGTCGGCGAACTCGCGGTCGCCTAGCGCGTGCGTTTGCAGGATCAGATCGACGGCGTCGGCTCGCAGCAATTGCGTGAGGTGGATCGTGGTGTCGCTCGTGACCTCGATCTCCAGATGCGGAAAGCGCTCGCGCACGCGCGCCATCAGCGCAGGAAACCAGCTATGCACGATCGACTCGACCACGCCGATGCGAATGAGGCCTCCACCTCCGCTGGTGTCTTCTACTTCGCGGCGCATCTCCTCGCCGAGATTCACGATGCGTTCGGCGTACGCGAGCATCTTGCGGCCCGCGGGCGTGAGCGTAGCTGAGCGCGAATTGCGGTCGAAGAGGCGCACGTCGAAGCTCTCCTCCAGCGAAGCGATGCGGCTCGACACGGCCGCCTGCGTGGTGTGGAGCTTTTCCGCGGTGAGGCGGAAGTTCTGCAGGCGCGCTAGCCAGATGAATGTTTCGAGAAACCGGATATTCATGATCAGGTGAAGGGCGGACGGCGAGGACGCATGATAGCGCGTTGCAGGGTGTTTATCGTTCGTGCGCCTGGATCAGCTGGCGATGTATAACCTGGCTTGCATTGGACTGCAAAATAAAGTGATCGTTGAAGGACTTTCCGTTGATCGAAAACGAACTAGCACTCAGGCTCGCGAATGACGAGCCGCTCGACACGCATGCGCCCGGGAGGCTCGAAGTAGGTTCCGAACCGAACCAGCCCGGCTTTCCTCAGATGACAGACCATAGTGAAGCTCACGAGGAGCCCTGGATCGGGCTTGTCGCTGATCTCGATGTCGATCGAACGCAGACGTGGCTCGAACTTGAGCAGCGTGTTTTCCATCTGGTTGCGCAAATCGTGGACTGACGCTGGCAAGTTCTTGTAGAAGTCGGTCAGGTCCGGCAATCCATATTCGGGCACATGCTTGAGCGCACCCGCTCGCGTGTTCAGGATTCGCCCTATGTTTGCCTGGACGCTCAGAATTTCGAGCGTATTGGCATCGTGGTTTTCGAGTGCCTCGCCATTGATGTGGCCAAGCAGCATGTCATAGAGAGACGGGCCTGTCGGCATGGCAAGGTCCCCATTACCCGGATGTTGCGGTCATGGCCGCGACAGGCTCGGCCCGATCCACGAAATCGATCGTGAGACCGCCTTCGGTCGCACTCGACAGGATGATCTTCGCCGGGGTTATTGATGCATCGCTCTATAGTCTCACCCGCACCCTAGCCGACGTCGGCGTTGCACGCCTTGCCCATGACAATCGGGACCGCTATCCGGCTGAGCTTTCGCAGCATATCGAAGGGGGGAGCAGCGCGTTGTCGGGACTCGTCTTGCGCACAGCCCAGCATTGGCGCCACGCCGTACACGGCCTCCTGTTCGCGCCGCTCTTCAAGGAGCGCGAGCTGGACCTACGAACCGAGAAGAATGAGAGCGACGGCAAGTCCGAAGCGGAGACTGCATTGCCGCAGCACCATTCGATCTGGCAAACCATCGCGGACCACAGCCGCAAGGTGCACGGCCGGCGCGTCGGCTTTTCATTTTCGACGACAGCCGCATGGATCGCCACGGCAGTCGTTGGCCTCTTCACCGTGGGCACCATCGTGTCGGGTTTCACGAACCGCGCAACGATCAGCGCCGCCAATGACACGGTTGCCAGACTTTCAGGCACCCAGAACCCCACGCAGCCAATGCAGACACTGGACAGCCTCGACAAACAAATCGATACGCTCGAAGTGCGCCAGCGCGAAGGCGCGCCGTGGACATCGCGCTTTGGCCTGAATCAGGACCGCACACTGCTAGCCGCCCTCCGGCCCGCCTATGCCGATGCCGCGGGCCGCATACTCGTGAGCCCGATTCGCCACAAGCTGGAGGACCGCCTGCGCCAGCTCGCCTCCATGTCCGATGAGGAAATCGCAAGCGGCGGTAGCGCGCAGGCACAAGCCGCCTACGATACGCTCAAAGCCTATCTGATGCTTGCGAGGCCCGAGCGTGCCGCGGCGTCCTTCCTGACACCGCAATTCCTCGCGACCGCGGTTCCGGCACGCCCATTCAACTCGTCGGTTACGTCGGGCACATGGGAAGATCTGCGTCAGCACACCGTCGCGTTTCTGGCGAGTCACATCGGGATGCAAACATCGGCCGGCGCCCGTGCGCTTGCCATTACGGCAGATAGCAGCCTGGTCGCGGCCGCCCGTCAGACGATCATCGGCGTTCGCGGCATCCAGAATTCGACGGAGGCGGTCTACCAGCAGATCCTTGAGGACGCGAAACCGAAGTACCCGCCAGTTTCCCTCGCCACACTGCTCGGAGACACCACCGGTCGCGGACTCTTCAACACGCCGCAGACGATCCCGGGCATCTTTACGCGCGACGCGTGGGAACAGCGCATTTCGAAGGCTATAGACGAAGCGAGCGAGCAGGGCAACATCGCTGGCGACTGGGTGTTGTCGGATGCGAAATCCGACAACCAGGCACCGTCGACACTGAGAGCCGAACTGCGCCAACGCTACTTCGATGACTACGCGCGCGCATGGGAGCTGTTCCTCAACAGCCTGCGCTGGCAGTCCACCCCTACACTATCGGCGACCGCCGATCAGCTCACGCTTCTAGGTGATCCGCAACGCTCTCCGCTGGTTGCGCTCATGACCGCAGTCGTGTATCAGGCAGGCGCGGGCGCAGCAACGCAATCGCTTTCGGATTCCCTGATCAGCAAGGCGCAACTGCTGGTCGGCCGCGACGAAAAAGATCCGTCGAAGCAGGCACAGCCCCAACTCGCCCCGCTCGCGGACGCGTTCGGGCCGATCCTGCGTCTGACCGGCAGCGATCTCGTGATCGGCACGTCGCCACAATCCGCCAAGGGCGCCGCGCAAATGGCGTCCACTGCGGACCTGAGTCTCGCCCGCTATCTCGAACGCGTGACGTCGATGCGGTTGAAGCTGCAACAAATGGTGAACAGCGCCGACACTGAGGCGATGGCGCGTGTGGCCGCGCAGTCCGTGTTGCAGGGCAAGACGTCCGACATCGCGGACAGCCGTGAGTACGCGAGCCGCGTGGCCGCCAGTCTCGGCGAGCAATGGGCGGGATTCGGCCAACTGCTGCAGGCACCGTTGAACCAGACCTGGCAGGCAGTTGTGCAGCCGGCGGCGGCGAGTCTGAATGACATCTGGCGCAATTCAATCGTGGCCGACTGGAACCAGGCTTTCGGCGGTCGCTATCCGTTCGCAGACTCGGACAACGACGCTTCGATACCCGACATGGTTCGCTTCATGCGCCCGGACAGCGGCGTGATCGCGCAGTTCGTTGCGATGCAGTTGGCCGGCATCGTCGAGCGGCAGGGAGACAGGTGGGTGGCCGCGCAAGGTCCAGATCACGGCACGCTCATCCTCGATCCGGGCTTCCTCGACAGTCTGAACCGGCTGTTGCGCGTTGGGATCGTACTGTTCCCGTCCGGCGATGCCCATATCCGGTTTGATCTGCGCGGCGTCGCAACACCGGGCATCGCGGATATGCGGATCGTGTTCTCGAACAACGATCTGCACTACTTCAACCAGAGGGAAGAATGGGTGCCGTTCGAGTGGCCGGGCCAGTCGCTGGATAACCTGTCGCACATCGAATGGCGGACGGAGCAGGCCGGCCTGCGCTCGGCCCTCGACGCACAGGGGCGGTTCGGGCCGATCCGCTTGCTGGAGCGTGCGAAGGTGTCCCAGCAGGACAACGCGCGCTATCTGCTGACGTGGACGCCGGACTCGAGTCAGGGCATCCCGCTCAAGGTCCAGTTGCGCAGCGACGGCGGTGCCGGGCCGCTCGGCGTGCTGCAACTCCGTCACTTCACGCTGCCCACCCGGATTTTTGCAGGTGGCGGAAAGTCGGGGCCCACGACTGCCACGAGCAATCCTCCGCCGTTGCCGCCGGCCGCACTGGCCACAGCGAAACAGGCGGCCATGCCATTGCCCCACGGTTCCGTGCCGGAGGCCCAATGAAGCTCGGAGAATTGTTTAGAAGCCTGTTCCCGGCGCGTGAAGACGCTGGGGAACTTGTCCGCGCGCGTCTGGATGCGTGGGCGCCGTGGCTGCAGCCGCTCGCGGATGAGGCCGGCGTCGGCCGCGATCCCGGCTACGAGGATGCGTTCTTCGCCCTGAAGGACGAGGCGAGCAAGCTTTCGGATATCGACGAGAGTTTGATCGTGCGTTCCTGCGAACAGCTTTTGAAGGAGACCGGCAAGGATCTGCGCCTGGCGGGCTACTATGCGTTTGCGCGGCTGCGCCAAGATGGGTCAGCGGGCTTCGCGGACGGCCTGGAACTCGTCGCCGCGCTCGTCGATCGTTTTGGCGAAGGCGTGCTGCCCGCGCGCGCCGAAGCGAAGAAAGGCGCACTTGAAATGCTGGCCACCACGCGCGTGATGGAACTCCTCAATAGCCGCGGCGAATTTGCACCTGTCGACCTCGAGCGCTCGCTCGCAGCACTCGACGTACTGGTGACGCTCACCAGTGCATGGCCTGAGACCGCGCGACCCAATCTGGCGCCGCTTATCTCGCGCTTCGAACGCAAGGAGGGTTCGGATTCCTGCGAAGGAGCGATTTCTGCGCCCCCATTGCCCGCTATGGCGAGTCCATCAACCGGACCGATCACCTCGACACGTGACCTGCTCGATCAGGCCCGCACGATGGCCACATGGCTGCACGACCAGGAGAACGGCTACCTGCCGTCGGTGCGCCTTGTGCGCAGCGTGCGCTGGGACACGTTGCACGAAGTGCCACCGTCGGATGCCGCGTCGCACACGCGACTCACAGCCCCGCGTTCCGAACTGCGTCAGCAAATGAAGCGGCTCGTGCTGCAAAAGCAGTGGCATGAACTGCTGGAACGTGTCGAGGGTACGTTCATGGAAGGCGTCAATCATCTCTGGTTCGATCTGCAGTTCTTTCAGCATACCGCCCTCGACCACCTTGGCGCGCCTTACAGCGCATGGCGCGAGCTGCTGCGTGCGGACTTCGCCCTCTTTCTCGAAAGACTTCCCGGGATTGAGCGGCTCTCATTCAACGACGGCACACCGTTCGCGGACGATACGACGCTCGAATGGATTGCGCGCCACGCTGTGGTGCGCGACCTCGAAGCGGGCGAGGGCATGGCTTCCTTGCCGGTGTCCGCAGACAACGAAGAAGAGAGCGCCGGCGATTGGCCGGAGATCGAGGCGCAGGCGCGGGATCTGGCCAGTCGAGATGGCATCGAAGCAGCGTTTGCGTGGCTCGAAGCGCTGCCAGGGATGCGGACCGAACGGCACCGTTACCTGCAGCGGTTCGTAATGGCACGCCTCGCCGATCATGCCGGTCGTGCGGATACGGCAGTTGCGCTGCTAGTCGAGCTGGACACCGCCGCACAGTCATTGCCGCTCATCCGCTGGGAGCCTTCTCTCGTATTCGAGGTGAAGTCCCAGTTGCTGCGGGCGCTCAAAGCGGCAAGCAACCGCAAGGATGCCGACAAGCCCGTTCTCGCCCGCCGTATCGGTGAACTGCAGGCCGAATTGATCCGGCTCGACCCGGCCCGCGCGCTGACGATCGCGTGAATCTGCTCCGGAAAAATAGATGAACAACGACGACCCCATCCTGCGCTACTACGAAGCCGAGATGCGTTACCTGCGTGAATCCGGCAAAGAGTTCGCCAAGGCCCATCCCGATCGCGCGCGCATGCTCAACCTCGACCGCGTCGGCGACCGCGATCCCTATGTCGAGCGTCTCCACGAGGGATTCGCGTTTCTGGCAGGGCGTCTTCAGCAGAAGCTCGATGACGAACTGCCGGAGCTCACTGAAGGGCTCGTGAGCCTCCTGTGGCCACATTACCTGCGAATGATTCCGTCGCTCTCGATCGCTGAACTCATTCCCCTGCGCGAGAAACTCCAGCGCACTGAAGTCGTGCCCGCCGGCGTACCGGTGCGTTCGGCGCCAATCAGCGTGCAGCCCGCGGGCAGCGGGAGCACGACGGCACGCACCGTGCAATGTCTCTATCGGACCACTCAGGCGGTCATGCTGCAGCCGCTTGCTATCACGCATGCGGGACCTGCCGTGCGCCATGATGGCCGCTCGGTCATCCGGCTGGGCTTCGAGTTGCAGCATTCGGCGCGCCGCGAAGAAACCGACCTTTCGCGCGTGCGCTTGCATCTGAACGCCGATTTGCCGGTGGCGTTCTCCATGCACCTCGCACTCACGCGCCGGGTCGACACGATTCTCTGGCGAATTCCACAGGTGCGTGACGGCGAGCCTGTGCCGCTGCCCGGCATCACGATCGAACCCGCGGGTTTCTCGACCGACGAACGGCTATGGCCCAAAGCCGATGCCGCATTTTCTGGGCTCCAACTACTGCTCGAATATTTTTCGTTTCGCGAGAAATTCCTTTTCGTGGATCTGTGCGGCTTGGACGTCGCGAAGCTCCCCGTGCAAGCGACTCGCTTCGAGCTGGAATTCGTGCTCAATGAGGCTTACCCGTCAGACCAGCGTTTCACTAGCGAGAACATTCGATTGTTCTGCGCACCGGTGATCAACCTTTTTGAACTCGACGCGGAACCCATCGAAATCGACCATCACGAAACCGAGTATCGCGTCGTGCCAGCCGGTCATCACGGGGAGCACGTCGAAACGTATTCGGTCGATGCGATCGAGACGTTCGATCATGACACGGCCGAGCGCTACGAGTACGTCCCCTTTGCTACGTTCCGGCATCGCGGGGGCATGCTCAGGCACGAGGCGCCGGAGCGGTACTTCCATGGACGCGTGCGGCGCGGGATGTCGGGGCTTCACGAGACCTGGGTGATCCTGGGTGGCCACGCCTGGGAGACACTGGAGACGCTACCGGAAGAAAGCCTATCGCTACGCGTGACGGGTACCAATGGCATGCTGCCGCGCAAGGGATTGCGTGAGGCGAGCATCAGCGAACTCGCCGCGAGCACACCGAACGTCGCGGGCGTGCGCAATCTCGTCGCGCCTACGCTGCCGCTTTATCCGCCCACGGGCGACCGGTTCCAGTGGCGCGTTCTTTCCCATCTCGCTCCGAATTTCCTCTCGATGATGAATGCGGAGGTGCTGCGCGGCGCGCTCGCGCTCTACGACTGGACTGACGATGAATTGAACCGCCGGCGCCTTGCCGCCATTCTCTGGGTCTCGCAGGAATTGCTCGAGGAAGTGTCGGGCGGCGCGGTCGAGCGCGGGGTGCTGATTGAGGTGACGCTCGATTCGCAAGCGTTCGCCGGCGAGGGCGACGTCATGCTCTTTGGTGAACTGCTGCACCGGTTCTTCGCACTGTATGCGGAAATCAACCTGTTCACTAAGCTCTCCATCGTGAGCCTGCCGTCGCAGACCCGCACCGTCTGGCCACGCAGCAAGGCACAACGCGCACCGCTATGAAGCCTCAGGATCTTCCCAATCTCGAACCGCTGGTTGCGTCCCTGCTGACTCGAGCGCCGCAGATGAGTTTCATGCAACTGTGCCGCCTGTTGGAGGTCGGCGCCCCCGATCGTCCCGGGTTCGGAACACGCGATACACCGGAGCATGAGCAGGTGCGTTTCGGCTCGTGGCCGCGCGCCGGGTTTCCCGCAGGAGAAGTTGCCACTGTCGATTTCGGTGATGCATGGGACGAGTCACGACGACACCACACGCCTGTCGTGCGCACGACGTTCATGGGCCTCTACGGCGTCGATGCGGCGATGCCGTCACACATGATCGACGACATCGTTTTGCGAGAAGAGGGGCATGAGGTCGTCGAGTCATTTCTCGACCGCTTCAATCACCGCTTCGTCACGATGCTCTATCGGGCGTGGAAAAAGTACCGCTACGTGGAGAGTTTTCGTCCGGGTGGAACCGACCCGCATTCGCTCAATCTGTTGTGTCTGGTTGGGTTTGGCTGGGGAGACAAGCCCAAACGCGCCGGGTTGCCCGATTCACGGATGCTCGCACTGCTGGGCCTGTTGACCCAGAAGACACGTACGCCGGAAGGACTCGCGGGCGTCATTGCACTGGCCTTGCCCGGCGTGGACGTTCGCGTCGACGAGTTTTTTCCGGCGATCACGGGGACCGGAAAACCTCGGCCGCTGACTTCACGCCCGGCGTCACCGGAACCCGTGACGGCCGGCGTGCAAAAAGGGCTAGGGGGCGGCTACGTGCTGGGCAAGCGACTGACCTATCGCAGTCGTGCTGCACGGGCCACGCTGCGCCCCTGCAACGCACAGCAGGCTCACGACCTGTTGCCTGGAGCGTGGCTCAACCGCGAACTGCTGGCTTTCGTGCGGCTGTATGCGGGCGTGAAGGCTGACATCCATCTGCGCATGCAGGTGTCCTCAAGGATTGCGCCGTTGCCGGCAATCGGCTCGGTGGCCGCCGAACCCGCGCCGCGGCTTGGCTGGACAACGGTACTGCCCGCCAAAGAAGACCGCATTATCACTATTCCACTCGGGATCGTCGAGGCGTTTCCCGCCCCCGCGCCGAACCCACATCTGAGTCCGCAACGTGCATAACCGGGCATCTCTTATGTTTATTCGTCTGGCCGTTACCACCGCTGCATCCGTCTTCCTGCTGTCGGGTTGTGGCGCGTGGCAGGCAGTTTCCGACACCACGTCGAATGCTTTTCACGCGGTTTTCTACAAGAAGGTCAAGATCCTCAATGTCGATCTGGCCGCGCGTCAGGCATTGAATCCGGATGATGCTGGGCGTCCGACTTCGGTCGCCGTGCGCGTCTATCAGCTCAGGGATCGCAAGATCTTCGACGCAGCCTCTTACGACGATCTGCTCAAGAACGATCGCAGCGTCCTCGCGCAGGACCTGCAGGACAGCATGGCAGCCGCGCTGAATCCAGGGGCTTCCGCCAGCCTGACGCAGGCGATGAAGGGCGATACGCAATACGTGGCCATCGTCGCGTTTTATCGCAATCCGGGTAGTGGCAATGGGTGGAAGTACGTGATCGAAAAGAAAAAGCTCGATCCGGAAAAACCGCTCAAACTCGAACTCGTGAACCAGCTACTGCTCGCGGACGACGCTCCTTCACAGAAGGCAACGCACTAACGCAGCGAACTCACTCCTCCCCCACAGCCGAAAGCGGCGCGGCCACGTGCTCGAGCGACTTGCGCTCCGCGTCGACGCCCCAGATCGCGGCCACGAGCGCAGCCGCGATCATGAGCGCCGATCCCACCACGTAGCCCGTGAACACCTCGCTGCGCTGGTGCGTGTCGATCAGTCGTCCGAAGAATGCCGGACCGATGATGCCGCCCAGCGCCGTGCCGAACGCATAGAAAACAGCGATGGCAAGCGCCCGAATCTCCAGCGGGAATGATTCACTCACGGTCAGATAGGCAGAACTCGCAGCGGCGGAGGCGAAAAAGAAAATCACCATCCACGCGCCGGTTTGCATCGTCGCGGTGAGCATGCCTTGCTCGAACAGCCAGCCGCTCACCGTGAGCAGCACGCCCGAGAGTGCATAGGTCGCGGCGATCATCTTGCGCCGGCCAATCACGTCGAAGAGCCGCCCCAGCACGATCGGCCCGAGGAAGTTGCCGAGTGCGAACGGTAGCAGATAGAGGCCCACATCGCCGCCCGGCACGTGATAGAACTCGGTGAGCACGAGCGCGTAGGTAAAGAAAATCGCGTTGTAGAAGAAGGCCTGTGCCGTCATGAGCGATAGACCCACCAGCGCGCGACGGCGGTGGCGCACGAATATGGCATGAAACACCGCGCCCAGCGGTGTATGGCTGCGCGCATGCAGACGCAGCGGGTCGTTAGGCGGGTCTTCCAGCGTGTGGCCCGCATCGCGAAAGCGCGTTTCGATGCCCTCAACGATGTGCTTCGCCTCGTCGTGCTCGCCGTGCGTGAGCAGCCATCGCGGGCTTTCGGGTATCCAGCGGCGCATGGGCAAGATGATGAGCGCGAGTACCGCGCCGATGAAAAAGCACACGCGCCAGCCCCAGTCCGCGGGCAGCAGGTGCGGGTCGAGCAGCACGACTGAGCCCGCCGCGCCGATGGCTGCGCCCACCCAGAACGTGCCATTGATGCTGAGGTCGGTCCAGCCGCGTACGCGCGCGGGCGTGAACTCCTGGATCGTCGAATTGATGGCCGCGTACTCGCCGCCGATGCCCGCGCCCGTGATCGCGCGAAACGCCACGAAACTCGCGAAGCTCCATGAGAACGCCGTTGCGGCGGTGGCAATCAGATACACGGCGAGCGTGATGAAGAAGAGCTTGCGGCGGCCCAGCCGGTCCGTGAGCCAGCCGAAGCCGAGCGCGCCGCACACCGCGCCCGCAATATACGCGCTGCCGGCGAGGCCCACCTGCGCATTGTCGAGATGCAGCACCGGGCTCGTTTTTAGCGCACTCGCTACCGCACCGGCCAGCGTGACTTCGAGGCCGTCGAGCAACCAGGTGACGCCCAGCGCCACGACGATGAGCACATGAAAGCGGCCCCACGGCAAGCGATCGAGGCGCGCGGGCAGCGTGGTTTCGATGATGGGAGGCTTGTCAGTCGTCTCGGTCGTATTGGGAGGATTCATCGGGCAAGGCTGGGTTCAGCACGCGATGCCTTGTAGCATGCGCCGTTCCTGAAATGAGGGCCCGCGTGAAAACAGAAAAATCAGCATGTGAGGAAACGGCTGACGTAACGTATCATCTGTTCATACAAAAGCGGGTGACGTGCAGGGAGCCTATATCCGGATCATGTCCGGAACGGGGCGCGCCATCCATGCACAGGTGTGCCCATGACAAAACCAGCTACGTGGTTTCCGGTTCGCAAGTCCCTTTGGTCGGGCCTGACGCCCACGCTCACCGCCATCGTCACGTTCGTGTGCGCCGCCAGTTTGCTGTTGCTCGCGGCGGCCGCCGGCGTGAGGGAAGGCGACAAGTCGATCCGCAAGCATGAAGGTCTGATCGCGCAGGATATGGTGTCCGCGATCGAGCACATTCTCGATAGCGTGCTCACCGCGCAAAGCGCCGCGTTGGCCGCGCTTCCGGGGCAACCCTGCGAGCGTGTGGCGCGGCAGTTCGCCGAGTTGAGAACGCACGTCAACTATGTGCGCGGCATCAATCTCGTGGCGAACGGGCGGGTCTACTGTTCATCCGCGCTCGGCCCCTACGACCTGCCGCTTGCCCCGTTCTTCACGCAAGTACCGGCAAGCACTGCGATCACGCTGATCGGCGGCTCGCCCTGGCAGGCGCACGTGCCGGTCATGCCGCTCTATGTACCCACCGGCGAGAACGTCGGCCTGCTTTACGTGATCGAGTCGGCGTATTTGGCCGATGCGCTTGCGCACGGCGTGCGCTACGGCGCGGGCCGCGTCACGCTTTCCGTGCCGGGCGCTGCGGCGATAGACGACCGTGGCGCGCTGCTCGCCGCCGGCGACCTTGCGCGCCACGCGGGCGCGCGCGCCACGTCCTCGCGTTGGGGCTTCGCCGTCGACGTGGCGTTCGCGGCAAGCGCGTATCGCGACGCACGCTGGAAATATGGTCTGCGCTTTGGCGCGGCGGCGCTGCTCATCGATCTGCTGATTGGCGCGGCCTGGCTCATCGCGTTCGCGCCGCGCCGGCTGCTGCTCTCGGCGGTGCGCCGCGGACTGCGGCACGGCCAGTTTCATGTGGTCTACCAGCCCGTGGTCGAACTGGCGACAGGCCGCGTGAGCGGCGCGGAGGCGCTCATTCGCTGGACCCATCCGAAATTCGGCGCGGTGAGTCCCGCCGTGTTCATGGCCGACGTGGAGGGCAGCCGCCTGCTCGGGCCGGTCACGCGTTTCGTGCTCGAACGCGCAACCACGGAGATGGTACGCGCGACCGCAGTGCGTCCGTTTCACCTCGCCGTCAACGTTGCGCCGCTGGACTTCGAGCGCAAGGACTTCGTTGCGGACGTGCTCGGGGCAGTCGAGCACCTGCCGCCGGACATCATCCTGATTCTCGAAGTGACCGAGCGTTTCCTGCTCGAACAGCGCGCCCGCACGGAGGCGGTGTTCGAGACGCTGAAGGCGCGCGGCGTGAAATTCGCCATCGACGACTTCGGCACGCACCACAGCAACCTCGACACGCTCGGGCGCTTTCCGTTCGACTACGTGAAGATCGACGGGCAGTTCGTCCGGCAACTCGAGCGGCGCGGCGATCAGCTCGTCAAGGGGATCGTGGCGCTGGCCAGTCACTTCGACATGGAGATCATTGCGGAGGGCGTCGAGACCGAGGCGCAACACGACATGTTGCAGCGACTGGGCATTCGCTATGCGCAGGGGTATTTCTACCGGCGGCCGGGCTCGGCTGCGAGTATTGCCGAAATGCAGCGCGACGCGAGTCTCGTGCGTTATGCGTTGTCTTCTCCCGTGCGTTAGTACGAATATGCATGAATTTGTCGTGCATAACGAATCACGTAAGCCGTTGCGAAATACCGGCTTACGGGAAGTCTGCAATCCTTACCTAAACTTGACTGCAAAAGCGCACTTAATTCCGGTTAAGCTTTTTCCACGACGGTTAAATAAAGTACGCGGATTTAGAAGCCGCGCCGAACCGTAACTGTTGCGCCTGTACTATGCGAATGAAGAACGGCGACGCGTGCGGTCGCGGAAAACACCCACTCGTCAACGGTCAGCGAAAGCCTGCGCTGAGGCTGTGCGCCGATGTTCAACGTGCTGTCCGGCACCTCAAGAATCGAGATTTGCGGCGCTGTCGAAGGGCCCATCTGCAAATAATCTGAAGTTGGCCGCGCAGCCTGCTGCGCACTGTAACTGCTTCCAGGCGCGGATTTCACGAAGTCGTAATGGTATTTGTCTCGTGCCACAGGCGCGCTATAAAAACTTTCGACTTGCGCGTAAAACGGCTTTGGCTGATTCGCCTGATATTCCATTTCGTACCGGTGCAGGTACGCCAGAGGCTCCGGTGGCAGCACTGGAACCACTTCCATAGGCATGGACGGGATATTGGCGACCGTCATGGTTTCGGGAATGTTCACACCGGTGCTCTGAGCGAATGCATAACCGCTCAGCATAAAAAAGGCTGCACCGACAATCTTTTCGTTCAGGCACGTCATGAGCATGCCTCCAATGACGAACTCGAAACATCAAACTGTCGAACGTTCCTGCCGAACAGACTGCCTTTGCATCACGTGCACCAATGCATTCTAGTACCTGATTTGCTTCCTGCTAGCCTAATGTGTGCGCACGTTATTCAGATGGATGCGAAGTCCACCAGCTAACAGGTGACGTGCAACGTCGTTGCCTAACATCGCAGACGTTATGACCGATTCAGGCGGCGGGAAGACCACCCGCGGCGGAAGAAATTGCGGATGGCCGTGCGGATATCCGATGTGCCGGCGCCAGGTTCGCGCGAACGAGCGCCAACCCATTGGGGAAAATACGAGTGCGGCCTAGATCGTGCCGAAGAGCGCGCGCGGCCGGTCCTGCAGTGTGCGAGCGAGAACCTTCAGTGCGCGCGCGAGTTGCTCCCGCGAGGTTGCACACGCGAGGTTGATACGCACGCCGTGTTCGAGCGTCGAGCGGTCCACTGCGAACGCCGAGGCGGGCATGGTGTTCACGCCGCGCGCGAGTGCGTTGGCGGCGAAATCGTCGGAACGCCACGGCGCCGGTACACGCAGCCAGACGAACATGCACGCCGGGTCGCTGTTGAGCAACTCGCGCGGCAAGATCTGGAGCGCGAGTTCCTGCCGTGCCTGCAGCTCCGCACGCTGCGCTTCGAGTATGAGGTGTGCGGTGCCGTCCTCGATCCAGCGCGTGGTGATGAGCGTGGTGAGCGGCGCGGGCATCCAGGCCGTCGTGCGCACGGCTTCGGCAGCGAGTGCAGCGCCATGCGGCGGCGTGAGCAAATAGCCGATGCGCAGCCCCGGCGCGAGCACTTTCGAGGTGGAGGCCACGTGGAGGGTCAGCTCGGGGCACAGGCTCGCGATGGTCGGCAGGCGCTTGCGCAGCAGCGGCCCATATACGTCGTCCTCGATGATGGCAACGTGATGCCGCCGCGCGATCTCCACGAGCGCGAGGCGCCGCTCGAGGCTCATCGTGACCACACTCGGGTTCTGCAGGTTCGGCACTGTGAAGATGGCCTTCACCGGCATGCGGCGGCAGGCGTCTTCGAGCTGATCGGGCAGGAGGCCTTCGGCGTCGCTCGGGATACCGACCAGCTCGAACTGGAACACGGGGGCGAGCGCCTTGAGGCCGTAGTAGGTCAGCTTGTCGGAAAGGATCACGCCTTCGTGTCCCATCAGGCTGCTCAGGACCGCATAGAGGCCGTGCTGCGCGCCGCTCGTCACGACGAGATTCTCGGGCGAGGGCGTGAAGCCCGGCGCGGCAATCCACTGCGCGCCCGCCGCGCGCGCCCATTCGGCGCCTTGGGGCGGCTGGTATTCCTGCGTTTCCGCAAAGCGCGGGTCGCGCGAGATCGACGCCATCGTGCGGGCGAGCTGCGCGAGAAATTCTCCGGTTGCCGGCCGGTTGACAGTGAGGTCCACCACGCCGCTCGCTTCAGCGTCGCTCGTCTGCGCGCCGCGCTGCGCCGCCGCGCCGACGGCAGGCATGGCCCCGCCGGTGACGATCGAGCCGCGCCGCTTGCTCGCGACTATCAGCCCGCGCGCCTGCAACTCCTTATACGCGCGCGATACGGTGGAGACGTTGATACCCAGTTCCACGGCCAGATCGCGCTGCGGCGGCAAGCGGCTGCCGGGCGGGTACTGGCCGCTGCGCACCTGCTCCTCGAGATTGCGGGAGACCTCCAGATACGTGGCTTGACGACCCTTTGTCTGGATATTGTCATCCGATTTTGTCTGGTAATCGTCGGCTTTCATGCAAGTATTAACTCCATACAAAACTCGATCGTCTGCCCCATTGCCATGCTCACGTGAGATGCCTCATCTGCGCCGCTGCCGTGCCTTTAGCCTAATAATACGATATCTGGCAAGGACTTGGCTGCTTCTGTCGTGGGCCGAAAGACCATCCTCCAGGGAAATTCCTAGTCTCCGTACAAAGCCTTTTTAATTGCACACAAAAAATTATTGTGTGAGTATGAATTCAAGGTTTTGTTCGGCCAGCAGCTCGGCGCAACACGCACTGTATTACAGGAGGACAGGCTCGTGGCAACCCGGCAACCCACATCCGCTTCAGGCAGCACATCCACACCCCTCGGACATTCGCTGCGCAAGCGGCACGTCACGATGATTTCGCTCGGCGGCATTATCGGCGCGGGACTCTTCGTCGGCAGCAGCGCCACCATCAACGCGATGGGGCCGGCTGCGTGCCTGAGCTATCTGCTGGCGGGCATCGTCGTGCTGTTTGTCATGCGCATGCTCGGCGAGATGGCGCTCGCGCATCCGGGCGTCGGCTCGTTCACGGAGTTCACGCGCATTGGCCTTGGCGACTGGGCCGGTTTCACGAACGGCTGGCTCTACTGGTACTTCTGGGTGATCGTGGTCGCCGTGGAGGCGGTGGCGGGCGCGGGCATCCTGCAGCGCTGGATTCCCGCGCCGGTCTGGGTGATCGGGCTCGTGCTCCTTTCGTTCATGACGGTCGTGAACCTGCTCTCGGTGAAATCGTATGGAGAATTCGAGTACTGGTTCGCGTCGATCAAGGTGGCGGCGATCATCGTGTTCATCGTGGTGGGCGCGAGCTACCTGTTCGGGTTCAGTTCGTGGCACCAGACTGTGAACAACCTGAGCGGCGACCACGGCTTCATGCCGTTCGGCGCGATGTCGATCTTCGCGGGCGTACCCACGGTGATCTTCGCCGTGGGCGGCGCGGAGATCGCGACCATCGCCGCGGCCGAATCCGACGATCCGGGCCGCAACGTGGCTTCGATGACGCGCTCGGTCATCCTGCGCGTCATCACGTTCTATGTCGGCTCGCTCTTCGTGATCGCGTGCATCGTGCCGTGGGCGAGCATCAAGGTGGGCTACTCGCCGTTCGTGGCGGCGCTCGAAACCATGCATATTCCAGGCGCTGCGGACATCATGAATGCGATCGTTCTGGTGGCCGTGCTCTCCGCGCTGAACTCCGGGCTCTATGTGTCCTCGCGCATCGTGTTCCGGCTCGCCGAGCGCCGCGACGCCCCGCGCGCGCTGCTCACGCTCTCGAAGAGCCGCGTGCCGCGTCTCGCCGTGCTCGCGAGCAGCATCGTCGGCTACGTGGCCATCGTCGCGGCGATCGTTTCGCCGCAGGGCGTGTTCCTCTATCTCGTCAGTGCATCCGGTGCGGTCATGCTGTTCGTGTATCTCTCCATCGCCGTTTCGCAGATCGTGATTCGCCGGCGCCTGGAGGCAACGGAGCCCGAACGGCTCACCTTCAAAATGTGGCTCTTTCCCTGGCTTTCGTGGGCCGTGGTGGCGGCCATTGCCGGCGTGCTCTGCGCGATGGGCTTCGATCACGCTCTCTCGGGCCAGCTCATGGCGAGCCTCGCGAGCCTGGCGCTGGTGTCGGCGGCTTACCTGCTCACACGCAAAAGGACTCACGTGCAGGAATTCCGTGAGCCTGCAACCAACTGGAAGAAGTAATGGCGCAAGTGGCTGTCATCGGCGCGGGCTTCGTGGGATTGTCGTGCGCGTACTGGCTCATGCGCGACGGGCACAGCGTGACGCTGTACGACGCGCAGGGGCCGGGCGAGGGCGCGTCATACGGCAACGCGGGCACGTTCGCGAACTATGCGTGCATTCCCGTGAACAACCCGGACGTGTTCCGCAACATCCCGCGCTTTCTATTCTCGTCGACGAGCCCGCTGCGCATCCGCTGGGGCGACGTGCCGGCGCTCGCGCCATGGCTCACGCGTTTCCTGCTGAGCGCCACGCCGCGCCGCTACGCGGGCAGCGTGAACGCGCTCGCGCAACTGCTCTCGCGCGCATTCGAAGGCTATCGCGAGCTGCTCAGCGTCGACGCGCTCGCGGCCTTCGTGCGTGAACGCGAATGCCTCTACCTGTATTCGAGCGCAGCGTCGTTCAAGGCCGCGCAGCCGGCGCTTGAGCTACGGCGCTCGCTCGGCGTGGCATTCGAAACGCTCTCGCGCAGCGAGATCGCACAACTGGAGCCCGGCCTCGCGCCACTCTTCCCCCAAGGCACGCTCTTCAAAGGCAGCTGGTTTCTGAGCGATCCGCGCGGCTTTCTGCAGGCCTTGCATGCGATGTTGACGCAGAGCGGTCTGGTGCACCGGCGCGTGGCCGTCGAAACGCTGAAGCCTGCGCCTGGCGCGGTGAAGCTGATCGATACGGCGGGCGAGGCGCATGACGCGGAACAGGTCATTGTGTGCGCGGGCGCGTTTTCGGGGCGCCTCGCGCGCCAATGCGGCGACGCGGTGCCGCTAGGCATCGAGCGCGGCTATCACGTGCGCTTTCCTGGCACCGCTGATCGAATTTCGCGTCCGTGCGGCTGGGCCGAGCGCGGCTTCTACATGACGCCGATGGACGGCGGCATCCGCGCAGCGGGCACCGTCGAGCTGGCGGCCAACGGAGCGGGCAAGAATGCGGACCTGCTGCGCCTCTTGACGCGCTCCGCGCAGGAGGCGCTGCCCGGACTGCCCGAGCCGGACAGCGACTGGCTTGGTTTCAGGCCGAGCCTGCCTGACGCGCTGCCCGTGGTGGGCGCGTCGAGCCGCTCGCCGCGCGTGATCTATGCGTTTGGGCACCAGCATCTGGGCGTGACGCTCGGCGGCGTGACGGGCAGCGTGGTCGCCGATCTCGTTGCAAAGCGTGCGCCCCCCCTCGATCTCACGCCTTATAGTCCGCGACGTTTTTAACCCATGATTCAAGCCACGTTCCAGCCAACAGCCACGTAACACCCACCGCAACAGTCTCCCAGCGAGGATGAGCATCATGAATCGCCGCACTCTCGTACTAACGATGGCCCTCGGGCTGATGGGCTTGCACGGCCCCGCGCAGGCGGCCGAGCCCGAGGTTGTGAAGATCGGCTTCGCGGGTCCGCTCACCGGCCCGGTGGCACGTGTCGGCAAGGACTTGCAGTACGGCGCGCAGCTCGCGATCGACGAGGAGAACGCCAAACATCCTGTGATCGCGGGCAAGCCGGTGAAGTACGTGCTCGACGTGCAGGACGACCAGGCCGATCCGCATGTTGCCGTGCAGGTGGCGCAAAAGCTCGTGGACGACGGCGTGGTCGGCGTGATCGGCCACTACAACTCGGGCTGCAGCATTCCCGCTTCGGCGGTCTATCACAACGCAAACGTGGCGATGATCACGCCGGGCTCGACCAACCCGGCGCTGACCCAGCAGGGCTACGCGAACGTGTTTCGCACCATGGGCAACGACGGCATAGGAGGCGTCATCGCCGGCAAGTTCGCAGTGGAGCAGTTGAAGGCGAAACGCATCGGCATCATCGACGACCGCACGGCCTTTGGCCAGGGGCTCGCCGACGCCTTCGAAAAAGGCGCGAAGGAAGTCAACGGCAATATCGTCGACCGCGAGTTCACCAACGACAAGGCCGTGGATTTCCGTGCCATTCTCACGACGCTCAAGCAGAAGAACGTCGACGTGATTTTCTTTGGCGGCCTCGACGAACAGGGCGCGATGCTCGCCAAGCAGATGCGCACGCTCGGTATGCCGGCGCGGCTCTTCGGCGCGGGCGCATTGAAAAGCAATGCCTTCCTGCAGATCGCGGGCCCGGCGGGCGAGGGTACGCAGGACCTCGAACCGGGGCCGGCGCTCGACAAGCTGCCTTCCGCGCAGGCGTTCGCAAAGCGCTACAAGGCGCGCTTCAATCAGGATGTCGAACTGTATGCGCCATTCGCCTACGATGCCGCGCTCGCCATGCTGAAGGCGATTCGCGACGCCGATTCGCTCGACCGCGCGAAGATCGTCGCGAGCTTCCCGAAGGTGACCGTGGTAGGCGTGACGGGCAATATCGCGTTCGATCCGCACGGCGACCTCATCAAGCCGCCTTATACGCTCTTCGAGGTGCAGCAGGGGCAGTGGAAGAGCCTCAAGACGCTCGGGGGCAATGGCGTGTGAAGCGCGCGTAGGGGCGTTTCAGCGCGCGTCCAGCAGCTCGAACAGCGTGTGGAAATCGACGGGCTTCGTGAGATGCGAGTCGATGCCGCTCATGCGCGAGCGCAGCCGGTCGGCGTGCTGGCCCCAACCCGTCAGCGCGATGATCTGCAGGCCGACGTAGCGCGGGTTTTGACGAATCTGCCGCGCGATTTCGTAGCCGTCCATGCCGGGCATGCCGATGTCGAGCACGACCGCGTGTGGCACCGACTGCCCGAGCGCGCCGAGCGCGGAGGCGCCGTCGTAGACCACGCGCACTTGCGCGCCCTCGCTCGAGAGCACCATGGCGAGCGAATCGGCGGCATCGCGGTTGTCGTCGACCACGAGAATGCGCTTGCCCGCGAGCGGCTTCGCGGCGCGCGCCACGGTCGCCGGGGTCTCGCGCGCTTCGGCGGGCGTTTGCTGAGAGAGCGGCAGGCGCACCGTGAAGGTGCTGCCTTTGCCGGGGCCGGCGCTCGCCGCCTCGACCGTGCCGTCATGCATGCGCACGAGATGGCGCACCATGGTGAGGCCGATGCCCAGACCGCCCTGATTGCGGTCGGCAGGGCGGCTGACCTGCGTGAACATTTCGAATACCTGATCAATCTGCTCCGCCGACATGCCGATGCCAGAATCGCTCAGTGCGACGACGACCCACTCGCCTTCGCGCGTGGCGTCGAGCCGGATCTGGCCGCCCGTTTCGGTGTAGCGCGCCGCGTTGTTGAGCATGTTTGCGAAGACCTGCGTGAGCCGCACGCGGTCGGCGTCGAGAACGAGCGGGGCGTCGGGCAGCGTGATGCTCAGTTCATGGTGCGCCTGATCGATGGCGGGGCGGCTCGTTTCAACGGCGCTCTCGATGATTTCCGCGAGCGCAACGGGCGCCTTCACGAGGCCGATCTTGCCGCGTGTGATGCGCGACACTTCCATGAGATCGTCGATCAGCCGCACCATGTGATGCACCTGGCGATCGAGCATGTCGAGTATCGGCGCGGAGTCCGCGGGAAACGCGCTGCGCCGGATGAGGTGCAGCGCATTGGCGATGGGCGCGAGCGGATTGCGCAGCTCGTGGGCGAGCGTCGCGAGGAATTCGTCCTTGCGCCGGTCGGCTTCCTTGAGCGCGTCTTCGGCGGTCACGGCTTCGGTCACGTCGATCGAGACACACACGTGGCCGCGAAACTCACCGTTCGCGGAAAACCACGGGGCACAGCAGGTTTCGAACCAGTGCCAGCTTGCGTCCTTGACTCTCACGCGCAGCCGGCTCTGGAATGCGCAATGGTCCTGCTGCGCCGTTTGGACGCGCGAAAGAAAGCCGGGCAGGTCGCGCGGATGCACGATAGTGTGCCAGCCGGTTTCGAGCAGTTGTCCGGGCGTGAGGCCGATCGCCGCGAGATAACGCTGGTTCAAATAGACCGTGTTGCCTTGCGTGTCGATTTGCCAGATCAGCGCGGGCGACGCGTCGGCTAGCGCGCGAAAGCGCGCCTCGCTCTCGCGCAGCGCTTCCTGGGCGCTGCGGCGGTCGTCCACGTCGATATTCATGCCCACCCACTTGCGCACTGTTCCGTCCTGATTCCAGATCGGCGCGGCGCGCACGTTGGTCCAGCGCCAGCCGCCTGTTGCGACGTGCAGGCGGAATTCCGCGTTGACCACGCGCTGCGCCGCAATCGCGTCTTTCCATTGACTCAGCGCGTAGCCGCGGTCGTCGGGATGAACGGCGTTCGCCCAGCCTTCGCCGAGCCATTCTGCGCCGGGCTGGCCCGTATATTCCGACCAGCCCGGCGAGACCGATTCGGCCTGACCCTGGGCATCGGCTTCCCATACGGCCTGCGCAAATCCTTCCACCAAAGCGCGAAAGCGCTCCTCGCTTTCCACGCATTCGGTTTCCACGCGCTTGCGTTCCGTAATGTCCAGCGCGAATTCGGCGCACTTCGAGGTCATGCCCGAGCCCGATAGCCGGGTCGGCGCGAAAAGGCCCCACCAGCGCGTGCCGTCCTTGCGGATCAACTGCCGCTCGTAGGGCTGGGTGCGTCCGGTGGTGGCGAGGTCTGTGACCGCGCGCGTCGTGACGCCGAGGAATTCGAGCGGCACGAGCCGGTCCCAGTGTGCCGCGGCGCGCAAATCTTCGCGGCTATAGCCGCTCATCTGCTCGAATGCGCTGTTGGCGTCGGCCATGGAGCCGTCGAGGTCGAAGAACAGCACTCCGACGGTTTCGATGGAGATGGCGGCCTGCAGGCGCGCCTCGCTCTCGCGCAGCGCGTCTTCGACCTGCTTGCGCTGCTCGGCTTCGTCGTGGAGCTTCGTATTGATGTTCTGTAGCGTGCGCGAGCGTTCGGCCACCTGCTGTGCGAGATTGCGGCCTGCGTCCTGGGCGTCGCTCAGTGCGCTCGTCAACTGGTGCGCGGCGCTCGCGCAGGAGGCGAGGCTTTGCAGCAGACGCGCGTCCTCGGCGTCGAAATGTCTTTCCTGGCCGTGCGTCACGGCCCAGACCGTGCCGACCACCGTGCCGTTGACGCGCCAGGGCACGTGCAGCGCTTCGCGGATGGGCGGATCGATCGTGCGGTACGAAGCAAAGCAGCGTGCTGGGCGGTCGAACAGGAGCATGCTATTGCGCCCCTCGGTCACGCCGCTGGGGCAGTCGTCGCCGGGAAGCGTCCGGTCCACTTCGCCGGCCAGTTCGCCGGCCACCGCGCCCCAGCGGAACTGGGCCGTGGCGCCGTCGCGCTCGGGCACGCTCACGCCCGCCGACTCGGCGCGGCAAAGCGCGAGGGCGAGCCGCGCGAGCATATGCAGTACACCTGAAGGATGACACGCCATTTCCTGCGTGAGTGCAGCAAGCGCACGGCTCTCGCCCTGGTAGTCGGGCAGCCGGTTGGGGCGGTTCACCAGAGCCTCGGTGATCAGCGTTTCCTCGACCGTGAGCGCAGGTGCGCCGTTGTCTTGCATGCTGCCTCCGCTTTAGTCGTCCGCTGCGCCTGCGTTCGCATCTTCGGTGCAAGGTGCGAACGCAGGCGGAGCCCATTGTGTTTGTCGGTGAGCATCGCGTATTCCCGTAGATGAAAACCGGGAGATGCCAGCGCGTTTTGTTGCGTCCCTTTGAACGCCGCGCACGCCTGAGCCGGCCGCAAAGCGCGGCGGGCATTGCGTTTGCTTGAAGGCCGCACGGTATGGAAGGTGAGGAGGATGCGATCATGCCACGCGCGATATGGAAAGGTGCCATCACCTTCGGGCTCGTGTATGTGCCGGTCGAATTGTTCCCGGCTACGCAGAGCGAACGTACCGGCTTCAACCTGCTCGACCGGCGCACGCTGGACCCGATCGGCTACCAGCAGATCAACAAGCGCACGGGCAAACCGGTCCAGCGCGACGACATCGTGCGCGGCTACGAGTATGAAAAGGGCGCCTACGTCGTGATTTCCGACGAGGAGATCAAGGCCGCGAGCCCCGAATCGACACAGACGGTCGACTTGCTCGCGTTCGTGGAGGCGCCGCAGGTTTCATTTCTTTACCTCGACACGCCGTACTGGCTCGCCCCCGACAAGCGCGCGGGCAAGACTTACGCGCTGTTGCGCGATGCGCTCGCGGCGAGCGGCAAGATCGGCATTGCGAGCGTCGTGCTGCACAGCCGGCAGCATCTCGCGGCGCTCGTGGCGGCGGGTCCTGCGCTTGCGCTGCAAACGCTTCGGTGGGCCACCGAGGTGCGCGAGTTCGATGCGGTGCGGAGCCTGCCCAAGAGTGCAAGAGCGGCGGGCGTGAGCACACATGAGCTGCAAATGGCGCGCAAGCTCATCGACGACATGAGCGCGGACTGGGTCCCAGAGTCGTATCGCGACACCTACCGCGATGCCATTCTCGAACTGGCCGAGCGCAAGGCGCGCGAAGGCAAGGCGCACGAACTCACGCACGTCGAAGCGCCCGCGCCCGAGCGGCGCGGCGCGGATATCGTCGACCTCTCCGAGTTACTCAAGCGCAGCCTCGGCGAGCGCAGCGAGCGCGGCGCAAGTGCGTCGCCCAGGAAAACGGCGAAAACGGCGCCGAAGCGCGGACGGCGCGCGGCATGATGAACGCAAATGCGGCTCTGAGAGCGCAACAAGGGTGAACGATGAAGCACAAGCTCGAAGTCTACGAACAGAAGCGCCGCTTCGATGAAACTCCGGAGCCGCGTGGTCGCACTGCGCGACGCAGTGCGAGACCACGAGAAGGTGAAGGTTCATTCGTGATCCAGCGTCACGACGCGCGGCGGCTGCACTACGACTTTCGCCTCGAACTCGACGGCACGCTCAAGTCGTGGGCCATTCCCAAGGGCCCGAGCCTCGACCCAACGGTGAAGCGGCTCGCCGTGCACGTGGAGGATCATCGGCTCGAATATGGCTCATTCGAGGGGCGCATTCCCGAAGGCAGCTATGGCGCGGGCACGGTGGCGATCTGGGACCACGGCGTGTGGCGTCCCGAGGGCGGCTTGCGCGGCGCGCGCGAAGGGTATGCGCAAGGCAAGCTCAAATTCACGCTCGAGGGCGAGCGACTGCACGGCGGCTGGACGCTCGTGCGCAGCCCCATGCATGACGGCAAACAGGAGAGCTGGCTGCTCATCAAGCAGCGCGACGACGAGGCCGTGCCCGAGGACGAATTCCACGTAGTCTCGGACGAACGTGCCGCGTCGAACGCGTCGAACGCATCGAAAGTGTCGAAAGTGTCGAAAGCATCGAAAAAGCGCGCCCGGGCGAGCAACGAAGCCGAGGTCGCAGGCGTGCGCATCACGCATCCCGAGCGTGTGATCGACGCACAAAGCGGACTGCGCAAGATCGATCTCGTTGAGTACTTCGAAGCGATTTCCGCATGGCTGCTGCCGCATGTGCAAGGGCGCCCCGTGGCGCTTGCGCGTGCGCCCAAGGGCGTGGGAGGCGAGCTGTTTTTCCAGAAACACGCCAAAGCGTTGCAGATTCCCCATGCCACGCAGCACGCCGGTCTCGATCCAGGCCATGCGCCGCTGCTCACGCTCGAATCCACCGAAGCGTTGGTCGGCGCGGCGCAGATGGACACCATCGAACTGCACACCTGGAATGCGCTCGCGGCGAGCATCGAAAAGCCCGACCGCATCGTCTTCGACCTGGACCCCGATCCCTCGCTTCCATGGGAGCGCATGCTCGAGGCCGCGCAGCTCACGCGCGAACTGCTCGACGCGCTGGGCCTGCGGGCATGGTGCAAGACGAGCGGCGGACGGGGCCTGCACCTGGTCGTGCCGCTCACGCGCCATGCCGGCTGGGAGGAGGCGAAGGACTTCGCGCGCGCGGTGGCGAGCCACATGGCGGCGACGCTGCCCGAGCGCTTCAGCGCGAAGATGGGGGCGCAAAACCGCAAGGGCCGGATTTTCGTGGATTATCTGCGCAACAACCGCGGCGCGAGCACGGCCGCGGCTTACGCGCCGCGGGCGCGGCCCGGTCTCGGCGTGTCGGTGCCCGTGGACTGGGACGAACTGCACACGCTCACAAGCGGCGACCAGTGGAATGTCGCGAACGTACGCGAGCGGCTCGAAGCGCTGCGCACCGATCCGTGGAGCGGCTACGAAAAGGCACGCCAACGCATTACGGCTGCGATGTGGAAACAACTCGGCGGAAAGTGAAAGCGTATCGTCAGATTGGCTAAATTTGTCAGGCAACAAGGCTTGACAACGCAAGCTTGTCACACAAAAATTGTGCCTCCTCCCTCAAGACGGCGCGCAATGCGCCGTTATCGGGAAGGAGAAACAACGCTGGCGCCCGCAGTGCGCCAACGAACAAGGTCGGCAGCGCGTCAAGGTACCTTCAGTCAAGCCCCGGGGACAGGGCTGGCCGCCAGAGGCGACGCGCGCCGCACATAAAACTGATAAGGCGTACGAACGTTTCATGCGAATTTCCACACGACTCCTTCTTCTGGTCATCACGGCGCTGATCGGGTTGATCGCCATTGGCGGCTATGGGCTCGTCAGCCTCAAGCGGGAAATGCTCGACGAAACGCGCGGCAAGATCACGAATCTGCTGCAGATGGCTGAGCATCTCGCGACCTTCTATCACGACCAGGAAGCTGCCGGGAAAATGACGCGCGAACAGGCGCAGGCGGCCACGCAGCAGGCGCTCAACCAGCTCAACTATTCCGATCGGAGCTACTTCTGGGCGCGCCTGCCCGATGGCACGACACTGGTTCACCGCAATCTGGCGTCGATCGGCAAGGTCAATGTAGGCAAGGCGCCCGACGGGCGGCCCGACACCGATCTCTACCGCGAAATGCTCGCGCGCGAGCACATCCCCGTGATGATGACGATGGCGAAGCACCCCACCACGGGGCAGTTGACGGCGAAGATGAACGGCATCGTGGAGTTCGCGCCGTGGGGCTGGTGGATCGGCACGGGCTTCTTTCTCGACGATATCGACGCCACGTTCTGGCGCACCGGCCGCGTGCTGCTTGCACTCATCATCGCGGCGGTGGCGGGTATCGGCGTGCTGTCGTGGCAGATCATTCGCAATCTCGTGGGCACGCTCGGGGGCGAACCGCATTATGCGGTGGCGGTCACGCACCGTATCGCGACGGGTGACCTGACCGGCAACGTCGAGTTGCGGCCCGGCGACAACCGCAGCTTGCTGGCGTCGATTGCGCGCATGCAAACGAGCCTCGTCACCATGATCAGCGAGATCCGCTCGGGCGCGGAGTCCGTGACGGCGGGCGCGGGCGAGATCGCCGCGGGCAATACGGACCTCTCGTCGCGCACCGAAGAGCAGGCTGCCTCGCTGCAGCAAACCGCGGCCAGCATGGAGCAGCTCACATCGACGGTGCAGAACAACGAGGCCAACGCCAACCAGGCTCGCCAGCTCGTTTCCACGGCCAGCACGGCGGCGGCCGATGGCGGCGCGGCGGTGGCGGCCGTGGTGGATACGATGTCGGCCATTCAGAACTCGTCGGAAAAGATGGTCGAGATCACGGGCGTAATCGAAGGCATTGCGTTTCAGACCAACATTCTCGCGCTCAACGCCGCCGTCGAGGCCGCGCGTGCGGGCGAGGAAGGACGCGGATTCGCGGTCGTCGCCTCCGAAGTGCGTTCGCTTGCGCAGCGCAGCGCGAGCGCGGCGCGCGAAATCAAGGTGCTGATCGACGCATCGGTCGGGCAGGTGCGCGAGGGGTCGGAGCGCGTGCGCGCGGCTGGCGCCACCATGGAAAGCATCGTGCGCTCGGTCGAAAACGTCACGGACATCATTACGGGCATTTCCGAGGCGTCGTCCGAGCAGCGTCTTGGCATCGAGCAGATCAGCCGCGCCGTCACACAGATGGATGAGGTGACGCAGCAGAACGCGGCGCTCGTGGAAGAGGCCGCTGCCGCCGCCGATTCGCTCTCGGGGCAGGCGCACCGGCTATCGCAGGCGGTGTCGATTTTCCGGACCTGATTGTCCTTTTTTACCCGCAATTGTCCTGAGACAATTATTTTCCGCCCCGTTTCTGAGCGACCATGAACGCTTACCGAGGAGCGGATCGAGATGGCGTGGGCGACGATTTCGGGCGAGTGGCGTGACGCGGTCGGGGCCGCGCACGGCGCGGAGTCCAAATACAAACGGCTGGTCAAGGCGATTGCACAGGACATCGAGCGCGGCGCGCTCGTTTCCGGCGTGCGCCTCGCGCCGCAGCGCGAGGTGGCCGCGGAACTGGGCGTGAGCGTGCAGACGGTCACCAATGCCTACAAGGAACTCGAAAGGCAGGGCCTGATTCGATGCGAGGTGGGGCGCGGCAGCTTCGTCGCCGCGCGCGTGACCGAGTCGATGTCGAACTATATTCTCGACACGGCCGAGCGCGAGATCGTCGACTTTTCCATTGCGCGCATTGTCCACACGCCGCAGCACGACGCCGCGTGGCGCGACGTGTGCGCCACGCTCGCGACGCTCGACGATCAACCGTGGATTCGCTCGTTTCGCCCTATCGCGGGCTTCGAGCATCATCGCCAGGCGGGCGCGGCATGGCTCGCCTCGCTCAACATGCCTGTGAAACCCGAATCGCTCCTCATCACCAATGGCGCGGCGCACGGCATTTTCCTTGCGCTCGCCTCCACGGTCGGTCCCGGTGACACCGTGCTCTGCGAAAGCCTCACGGACCACGGCGTGATCGGCTCGGCAAACGTGCTGGGCTTCACGCTCAAGGGGCTCGAAATCGACGAATACGGCATACGTCCCGAGCATTTCGAGGAGATGTGCGACAGCGAGCGCGTGAGCGCGCTCGTGTGCACGCCGACCTTCAACAATCCGACCATGGCCGTTTTGCCCGATTCGCGCCGCCGCGCGATTGCGCGCATTGCGGAGCGCTATGGCGTGTACGTGATCGAGGACGATGTGTATGGCGCGCTGCCCGCGAAAGCCAACACGCCTATCGCGAGCCTGATTCCCGAGTTGGCGTTCTATTGCACGAGCATGACCAAATCGGTGCTGACCGGCCTGCGCACAGGCTATCTCGCCATGCCGCGCCGCCTTGCGCTGCGCGTGGAAAGCGTGCTGCGCGTGAGCTGCTGGATGGCGACCTCGCCGATTGCGGAAATTGCCACGCGCTGGATCATGGATGGTACCGCGCGGCGCCTCGTGGAGCTGCAGCGCGAGCGGCTCGCGGCGCGACAGGCGATGGTGCGCGAGGCGTTGGGCGACTATGTGCTCGGCGCGCATCCCAACGCGCTTTCTGCCTGGTTGCGCGTGCCCGATTACTGGCAGGCGGATCGCCTCGTGCGCGAGTTGCGCAATCGCCAGATTGCCGTGACCTCGCCGGACCCATTTCTCGTTGGCGGCACAGCGCGTCCCAATGCGGTGCGCATCTGCCTCGGCGCGGAAGCGTCGGACACCGCGTGCCGCAACGCGCTCCAGACCATGGCGGGCGTGTTCGAGCAGTATCCGCACGTGCACGATTTCAACTAGACGATTGGGTTTGCCGATCCGGGCGCGCGGATTGTACCAGGACATTAGAAAGCCCGTTTTGGCTCATTAGACTGGATTGCACAGATTCACTGGAAGGAACGTGCATTTCATGTCGTCGCTTTCGCTTTCGTCACTTTCGCTTGCCGATGTCTACCGCGCGCGCCAGCGCCTCGAGGGCCGCGTAGCGCACACCCCGCTCGTGGCGTCTCCCACCTTGTCGGCGCGCCTGGGCGCGCCGGTCTACTTCAAGCTCGAAACCGTGCAGCCCACGGGCAGCTTCAAGTTACGCGGCGCGACCAACGCGCTGGCGCATCTCGCCGAGTCGGGCGTGAAGCGCGTCGTCACCGCATCCACCGGCAATCATGGCCGTGCGCTCGCGTATGCGGCGCACGCGCTCGGCATGGAGTCGGCCGTCTGCATGTCGTCGCTCGTGCCGCCCAACAAGGTCGAAGCCGTGGCCGCGCTGGGCGCGCGCGTGGTGATCGCGGGCAAGAGCCAGGACGAAGCGCAGATCGAAGCGCAGCGCCTCATGCGCGAGGAAGGCTATGCGTTCGTGCCGCCTTTCGACGACCTGCGCGTGATCGCCGGGCAGGCCACCATCGGCCTCGAAATTCTCGAAGCGCTGCCCGACACCGCGACCCTCGTGGTGCCGCTGTCGGGTGGCGGACTCTTCAGCGGCGTGGCGTTTGCAGCGAAGCAGATCCGGCCGGACGTGCGCGCCATCGGCGTTTCGATGGCGCGCGGCGCGGCCATGCATGCGAGCCTCGAGGCAGGCCATCCCGTCGACGTTGAGGAAAGCGAAACATTGGCCGATTCGCTGGGTGGCGGAATCGGCCTCGACAATCGCCACACGTTTGCGCTGACTCGCGCGCTGGCCGATGAAATCATCCTGCTCGGCGAGCCTTCGATCGCGCACGGCGTGGTCCATGCGTACCGCGAAGAGCGCCTCGTGGTGGAAGGCGCGGGCGCGGTGGGCATGGCGGCGTTGCTCGACGGGCACATCGAGTGCAACAAAGGCCCGCTCGTGATCGTCGTGAGCGGCGCGAACATCGACATGACGGTGCACCGCCGTCTCGTGACGGAGGTTTGAGATGCATCCCGAGCTGTCAACTGAGTTGCCACCTGTCACGTTGCTGGGCGCACAGCAACTGCGAGAACTGGTTCCGCTCGATCATGCGGCCGTCGATCAGGTCGAATCCGCATTCGTCGCGCTCGCAACCGAAGCCGTTGTCATGCCGCCTATCCTGAACCTCGCGCTGCCCGAGCGGCATGGCGAGGTCGATGTGAAGACGGCGTATCTGCCGCGCTTCGAGCAGTTTGCCATCAAGATCAGCCCCGGATTTTTCGACAATCCATCGCTCGGATTGCCGAGCCTCAACGGACTGATGCTCGTGCTCTCTGCGCGCACAGGTCTTACCGAAGCCGTGCTGCTCGACAACGGTTATCTGACTGCCGTGCGCACCGCCGCGGCGGGCGCGGTGGCCGCGCGCTGGCTGGCGCGCTCCGACGCGCGCCATGCAGCGATTATCGGCGCGGGCGAGCAGGCGCGCCTGCAACTCGATGCGCTCGTGCTGGTGCGCAAGATCGAGAGCGTGAGCGTTTGGGCCCGCGATACGGCGCGTGCTTCGGTCTTCGCCGCCGACACCGAACGCCGCCACGGCGTGCGCGCTCGCGTTGCCGCTTCGGTGCACGACGCGCTCGCGCAGGCCGATGTGGCCGTGACGACCACCCCGAGCCGAGAACCGCTCGTTCACGCGGCGGACCTGCACGCCGGTTTGCACCTCACGGCCATGGGCTCCGACGCCGAGTACAAGAACGAACTCGCGCCCTCGGTATTCGAATCGTCGCGCTATGTCTGCGACCGCTTGCAGCAAACGCGCGTGCTCGGCGAACTCAGGCACGCTATTGAAGCGCACAAGGTTGCGCCCGAGCGCGGCTTCGCGGAGCTGGGCGAAGTGATCGCGGGCCGCCGCGAGGGCCGCGTACACGCAAACGACATCACGATCTGCGACCTCACCGGTACCGGGGCGCAGGACACCGCCATTGCCGTTCTCGCCTTGCAGCGCGCCCGCGCAGCCGGTGCGGGCGCGGTGTTTCACAACGCAGTCACGCCTTGAGAGGGAAAGATGCCCGCAGCAACTGAAAAAAGTGAGGTGGCGCCGCGTCTTGTGTTCGCACGCAGCGAATACGATGCGCGCATTGCGAAGACGCGCCGCGCGATGCAGGACGAAGGCATCGATCTGCTGATCGTCACGGACCCGACCAACATGAACTGGCTGACCGGCTACGACGGCTGGTCGTTCTATGTCCATCAATGCGTGCTGCTGACCATGGACGGCGAACCTGTCTGGTTCGGTCGGGGCCAGGACGCGAACGGCGCGAAGCGCACGGCGTTCATGTCGCACGGCAATATCATCGGCTATCCCGATCATTACGTTCAGTCGCCCGTGCGTCACCCCATGGACTATCTGAGCACGGAAGTCATCGCCGCGCGCGGCTGGGACACGCTGCGCATTGGCGTGGAGATGGACAACTACTACTTCAGCGCGGCGGCCTACGCGTCGCTCCAGCGCCATTTGCCCAAGGCGCGCTGGACGGATGCCACCGCGCTCGTGAACTGGCAGCGCGCGGTCAAGTCGCCGCGCGAGATCGAATACATGCGCGTTGCGGCGCGCATCGTCGAGAAGATGCACGCGCGCATTCTCGACGTGGTCGAGCCAGGCATGAAGAAGTGCGACCTGGTTGCGCAGATCTATGAAGCGGGCATTACCGGCGTGGAAGGCCACGGCGGAGACTACCCCGCCATCGTGCCGCTCCTGCCCACCGGCGCCGACGCCGCCGCTCCGCACCTCACGTGGGACGACTCGGCCTTCACGGCGAACGCGGGCACGTTCTTCGAGATCGCGGGTTGTTACCACCGCTATCACTGTCCGCAGTCGCGCACGGTCTATCTCGGCAAGCCGCCAAAGCACTTTCTCGACGCGGAGAAGGCCGTGGTGGAGGGCATCGAGGCCGGTCTCGCCGCCGCGAAGCCCGGCAACGTGTGTGAGGACATCGCCAATGCGTTCTTCGCAGTGCTGCGCAAATCGGGCATCGAGAAGAACAGCCGCTGCGGCTACCCCATTGGCGCGAGCTTTCCGCCCGACTGGGGCGAGCGCACCATGAGCCTGCGCCCCGGGGACCGCACGGTCCTCGAACCCGGCATGACGTTTCACTTCATGCCGGGCCTGTGGCTCGATGACTGGGGCCTCGAAATCACTGAAAGCATTTTGATTACCGAAACCGGCGTCGAAACGTTCTGTACTACGCCGCGCAAACTGTTCGTGAAGGAGTAGGGCCGATGCGTGCGTCACCGATTACGCCGACCGTCGATTACGACGCCAATGGCGTGCAACACGGTTTTTTGAGGCTGCCTTATTCGCGCGACGACTCCGCGTGGGGCGCGATCATGATTCCGCTTACCGTCGTCAAGCACGGCGAGGGGCCGACCGTGCTGCTCACGGGCGGCAATCATGGCGACGAATACGAAGGGCCGATCGCGCTCGCCAAGCTGGCGGGCTCGCTGCAAGCCTCGGACGTGAATGGCCGCGTGATCATCGTGCCGTACATGAACTACCCTGCGTTTCGGGCGGGCACGCGCACTTCGCCGATCGATGCGGGAAATTTGAACCGCAGCTTTCCGGGGCGCCCCGATGGCAGCGTGACCGAGAAGATCGCCGACTATTTCCAGCGTGAGTTGCTTGCGCGCGCCGATTACGTGCTCGATATTCACGCTGGCGGGCGCACGCTCGACTTCGTGCCGTTCGCGGCGATTCACGTGCTGCCCGATGGCGATCAGCAGGCGCGTTGCGAGCGTGCGATGCGTGCATTCGGCGCGCCGTACTCCATGCGCATGCTGGAACTCGACAGCGTTGGCCTGTTCGACAGCGCCGTGGAGGAAGCGGGCAAGGTGTTCGTCTCGACCGAACTGGGCGGCGGCGGCACTTCCACCGCGCAGAGCGTGGCGATTGCGGATCGCGGCGTGCGCGGTTTTCTTGCGCACGCAGGCGTCATCGAGCGCAAGGCCGGCGAGCGCAGCGTCAGCACGCGCACGACCACCTTGCTCGATATGCCCGACGGCAGTTGCTACACCACGAGCGAGCATCGCGGCATGCTGGAGATGTGCCGCGATCTGGGCGATACCGTCGAGGCGGGCGAGCTGCTCGCGCGCGTGCACGATATCAATCGCACCGGCGCGCGCCCTCTGGAATATCGGGCGCAACGCGGTGGGCTGCTCGCGGCGCGCCATTTCCCAGGCCTCGTGCAGGCGGGCGACACCGTGGCCGTGGTTGCCGACGTCGTCGAACGCAACCTGCCCGTGGCGGCATGAGCGCGCTGTGATCAAGCTCGACCGTTACGATCTGGCCATCCTGCGCATCCTCGAGCGCGATGGGCGCATCACGAAATCGAAGCTTGCCGAAGAGGTCAATCTCTCCATTTCGCCGGCCTGGGAGCGCGTGCGCAAGCTCGAGGAAAGCGGCGTAATACGCGGCTATCACGCCGAGGTGGACTGGGTCGGCGCGATGCGTGGCAGCCGTATCGTCGTGGAAGTGACGCTGTCGCGCCATACCGCGCCCGAGATGCGGCGCTTCGAAGAACGCGTGAGCGCGGCCGAAGAAGTCATGCAGTGCTATGCCACGGGCGGCGGCGTGGACTACGTGCTGCACGTGATGGCGCGCGACATCGACCATTACCAGCGCTTTATCGACGCGCTGCTGATGGAGGACCTCGGTATCGAGCGCTACTTCACCTACATCGTGACGAAGGTGGTGAAGTGCGCGCCGAATCACGCGCCTGCGTGGGCCCTGGAAAGCGCGTGAATTTTTCGCGCCCGCGCGGGGTGGTTCAAAAGAAACCGCAAGCGTGCGGGGCCGAAAACCAAAAAAATCGCGACGCCGCCGGCCCCAGAATGGATTGCATATCGACAGACCTGACAAGGAGTAGACGAGATGCTGCCAGGACACCCCATTCTGTTCAAATCGCTGTGCTACGTGGACGGCCGCTGGGTACATAGCGACAGCGCGGCCACCGTTGCCGTGCAGAACCCTGCGGACCAGTCGGTGATCGGTCACGTGCCCATGCTCGTGCGCGCACAGATCACCGGTGCAGTCGACGCCGCGCAGCGCGCCTTCGAATCGTGGCGCTGGGTCTCGCAAACGCAGCGCAGTGCGGCGCTCCTGCGCTGGCACGAACGGATCGTGCGGCACCAGGAGGACCTTGCGGCGCTGCTCTCGCTGGAGCAGGGCAAGCCGCTTGCCGAATCGCGCGGCGAAATCCGCTATGCGGCGAGCTTTGTCGAATGGTATGCGCACGAGGCGAAACGCCTGGCAGGCCGTACGATTCCCACGCACATCGACGGCGCACATCTGGGCACGGTGATGGAGCCGGTCGGTGTCGCGGCGCTCATCACGCCATGGAATTTCCCGGTGGCGATGATCACGCGCAAGGCCGCCGCCGCGCTCGCTGCCGGCTGCACCGTCGTCGTGAAGCCGGCGCACGAAACGCCGTATTCGGCGCTCGCTTTGGCGCAACTCGCGGAGGAGGCCCGTTTTCCGGCCGGCGTCTACAACGTGGTGCTCGGCGAGCCCCAAATGGCGATGGAAACGCTGGTGAGCGACACGCGCGTGCGTGCCGTGAGCTTCACGGGATCGACGCGCGTGGGCTCGCTCGTCACCCAGGCGGCGGCGCGCGCGGGCATCAAGAAGGTGGCACTCGAACTGGGCGGAAACGCACCGTTCATCGTCACGGAAGACGCCGATCTCGAGCAGTCCGTCAGGATTGCCGTGGGCGCGAAGTTTCAGACCTCGGGTCAGGACTGCTGCGCGGCGAACCGCATTTTCGTGGCGCGCCCGCTTTACGAAGCGTTCGTCGAGCGCTATGCGGATGCGGTGCGCGCGCTCAGGACCGGCCCCGCGTTCGAAAAAGACGTGGACGTGGGGCCGCTCATGCACCAGGCCGCGTTCGACAGCACCGCAGCGCGCGTGGACGATGCGCGCGAGAAGGGCGCACGCATCGTGGCGGGCGGCCAGCCGCATGCGCTGGGCGGCTGGTACTACGAGCCCACAGTAATCGCGGATGCCGCGCCCGGCATGCGCGTGTACGACGAAGAAAATTTCGCGCCCATTTCGGCAGTCTGCGCGTTCGATACGCTCGACGAAGTAATCGCCAAGGCGAACGACACGGAACATGGCCTCGCGGCTTACGTGTGCGCGACGCGCATGGACACGATTTTCCAGTTGGTGCGGCGGCTCGACTTCGCGATGGTCTCCGTGAACGGCGTGAAGTTCACGGGCGCACCCATTCCATTCGGCGGCATGAAGGCCTCGGGCCTTGGCCGCGAAGGTGGCGCGGAGGGCTTCGAGCCCTTCGTGGAAACCAAATATTTTTGTCTTGGCAATCTCGGCCTGCCGCTCGCGGCCATGGCCTGAACCGGAATCAGGAGGACAACATGACTCAACGCATCGACGCACTCTTCGAGCAGGACCGCGCGCACTTCATGCACCCGTCCACGCACGCCTACGATCACGAGAGCGGCGCGCTGCCGGGCAAGATCGTGCGCGGCGGCAAGGGCATCCGCATCGAGGACCATCAGGGCAAGCAGTATATCGACGCCTTCGCGGGCCTCTACTGCGTGAATATCGGCTATGGCCGCACCGAAGTCGCCGACGCCATGTACGAGCAGGCGAAGCAGCTCGCGTACTACCACACCTACGTGGGTCATTCGTCGGATGCGATCATCGAGCTGTCGTCGCGCATCATCGACTGGGCGCCTGCTGGCATGAAGAAGGTGTACTACGGCATGTCCGGTTCGGATGCGAACGAAACGCAGGTCAAGATCGTCTGGTACTACAACAACGTGCTGGGCCGCCCGAACAAGAAGAAGATCATCTCGCGCGATCGCGGCTATCACGGCTCGGGCATCGTTACGGGCAGCCTCACCGGCTTGCCGAGCTTCCACCAGCATTTCGATCTGCCGATCGATCGCGTGAAGCATACGGTCTGCCCGCACTGGTATCGCAAGGCGCCCGCGGGCATGAACGAGGCACAGTTCGTCGCGTACTGCGTGGAAGAACTCGAAAAGCTGATCGCGCGCGAAGGCGCGGACACGGTCGCCGCATTCATCGCCGAGCCGGTGATGGGCACGGGCGGCATCATCGAGCCGCCCAAAGGCTACTGGCCGGCCATCCAGGCGGTGCTGCGCAAGCACGACATCCTGCTGATCTCCGACGAGGTGGTGTGCGGATTCGGGCGTCTGGGCTCGAAGATGGGCGCGCAGCACTTCGGCATCGAGCCGGATCTCATCACGGTCGCGAAGGGCCTCACGAGCGCGTATGCGCCGCTTTCCGGCGTGATCGTGGGCGAGAAGGTGTGGGACGTAATCGCGCGCGGCTCGCAGGAGCACGGGCCGATGGGCCACGGCTGGACCTATTCGGGGCACCCGGTGTGTGCCGCTGCGGCGCTCGCCAATCTGGCGATCATCGAGCGTGAAAAACTCGTGGAGAACGCCGGGCAGGTCGGCTCGTACTTCGGCGCGAAGCTGCGCGAGGCGTTCGGCGCGCATCCGCTCGTGGGCGAGGTGCGCAGCGTGGGCATGCTGGCGGCGCTGGAATTCATGGCCGACAAGGAAGCGCGCAAGCCGTACGACCCGGCGCTGAAGATCGGGCCGAAGGTTTCGGCGGCGGCGCTCGAGCGCGGCGTGATCGCGCGCGCCATGCCGCATGGCGACATCCTGGGCTTCGCGCCGCCGCTCGTCATGACGCGCGCCGAAGCCGACGAGATCGTCGGGATCGTCAAGCAGGCCGTGGACGAGGTGGCCGAGCGCAATCTTGTCGCGGCGGGGTAAGCCGCAAGGCACGCGTCAACCGTTAAAGGTGCAATGCCACGAGCCGCCGGACGTCAGTACGGCGGCTTTTTTTGTTCCCGCTGGGGTCGCGCAGGTGTTGCTTTTAGGTCGCTTGCGCTGGCTCAATAGCCCGTGAAACCGTTGCCTGATAAGGCTCAAAGGCGCGCGGTTCTAGTGCGCGGCATTTTGCCACCACATTGACGCACGCGCATGGTGTGACAATGCGTCGAAATCTTAAAAAATGTTAAAGAAGGAGTCGTCCGATGCTCTCACCCGTCGCAGGATCCGCTACTGTCGTGCGCCAAAGCAGCCGTGCTCCTCTCGCTGGAACGCCGCCCAGCGCGCGCTGCTCGGGGTGCGCCATGCGCCACCTTTGCATGCCGCAAGGCTTGCCGGACGAAGACCTGCCGAGGCTCGAAGCCCTGATCTGCGGGGCGCGCAAGGTGCGCCGCGGCGAGGCGCTCTATCGCTCGGGCGACCGCTTCGACAGCCTGTACGCCGTGCGCTCCGGCTCGCTCAAGACGCTGATCGTCAACCGCGACGGCCGCGAGCAGATCACGGGGCTGCGTCTCGCGGGCGACGCGCTGGGGCTCGACGGCATTGCCACCGATGTGCACGCGTTCAGCGCGGTTGCACTCGAAGACAGTTCGATTTGCACGCTTCCCTACGCCGCGCTCAAGGGCTTGTGCCGCGAAAGCGGCACGATGCAGGACCGGCTGCACCGGCTCATGGGCGACCAGTTCAATCAGGAAGCTTCGCAGATGATGGTGCTGGGCTCGCTCACCGCCGAGGAACGCGTGGCCGCCTTCCTGCTCGACGTCTCGTCGCGCAACTGGCAGCGCGGCTATTCGCAGGCGGAGTTCCGTCTGCGCATGTCGCGTGAAGATATGGGCAGTTACCTGGGCATCACGCTCGAAACTGTGAGCCGGATTTTGTCGCGCTTCCAGAAGCGCGGTCTGATCGACGCGCAGGGCAAGCTGATCCGCATCTGCGATATCGAGGGGCTGCAGACGGTTTGAACGGGCCGCTGGCGCGGCAGCCATCGCACCTCCGATGACTGCCGCAGCCAGCCGCTCCTTGCGCTACGTCCCGGCTCTCCTTACTTCTCGTCGAGACCCAGCCCCGGCAGGCGATGCGTGCCTTCGAGCTGAACCGCATGCAGCAGATGCGGATCCAGGTCGAGCGCGCTCAGGATCGTCGGCGCAACCTGGGTCGTGAAGACGTAGTGGTCGTCCGTGCGGCCGGCGTGATGAATGCCGGGGAACGACACGACGAGACCCAGGTGGCTGTCGTCGGGCGCGTTGCCGCCGTGCTCTTCATCCTTCGCCGTGCTCGACGTATAGATCACGCCCGGGTTCGGCTGGACGATGATGTCCGGCGTGCGGCCGTTCGACGGATTGCCGAACCAGTCTGCGAGGCGATCGCCCGTGAGGATGTACGCCTGCGGGCCGTCCGCGCAAATGCCCGGCGCGTTACAGCTCAGGTTCGCCTGCAGCGTCTTCACCACGGCGTCCTTCTGGCTCTGATCACGCAGCCAGATCAGGCCCACGTCGTCGGTCTGCACCATGCCGGTGCCCGGAAGGCCCGAGCCGTCGTTCAGGTTGCCCGTCTTCGTGTTGTTCTGGCCGAAGTTGCCGGTCGAGTCCAGATAGTTGTTGGCCTCGAGCAGCTTCGTGAGCGTGTCGCCGTTCTTCACCAGCTTCGAGTGATCGGTCGGCGACTGGCCGTGCTTGGCCGTCACGATGATGAGCGTCGACGAGTAGAGGTTGCGCTGCTTCAGTTCCTGCACCACGCGGCCGAGCGAGTTGTCCAGGTACGTGATGGCGGCCGCGACTTGCGGGCCCGGCGTGAAGTCGGCGTCGAGATAGCCGCCTTGTTGCGCCACCGGCGACTTCTGCGCGACGCTAAGCGTCTGGAAGTTCGTGCCGAACATCGTGGGCACCGACGCGCTCATCTTGCCCGTCGAATCGAGGCCGTCGATTTCGTTGATCAGCGCCTGCACGTGGATGTTGTCGAAGACTTCGGTATGCGTGTAGGTGTCCAGATAATACGTGCCGGTCTTCGGGTCGATCGAGTTGATCTCGGTGCGCGCCAGATCGTCCACGCCCTTGCCCGAAGGACCGTTGACCCAGTCGTAGCCCCATGCATGCTTGTCCGCCCACGCCGTGCGCGCGCCGTGAATGTTCTGCTTGATGACTTCGAAGACGGTGTTCGTCTTGATGTAATTGTGCGGGTACACCGGCGTGCAAACGCCATTGATCTTCGCGTAGGGAATGGCTTGCGGATTGAACGCGCCGCCGCCGTCGAGGTGGATCAGCGCGCCGCCGTTCTCGCCGTCGATGCCGGTCGTTTCGTCGAACACGACGTTCCAGCCTTGCGGGCCCTTGCACTTGGAATCGAGCGGTGCGTAGAGCGTACGGTCATATGACACGTCATAAAAGAGGCCCGCGCTCTTCGGCGAGCCGCCCGTCACCAGTGCCGTGAGGCCCGGGAACGAGTCGGACAGATGCGGCGTATGGGCGTTCGTGTAGGTCACGCCCGACTTCGCGAGCAGCGCGAGGTTGGGGCAGGCATTGCTGCCGATGCAACGGGCCACGTCCTGTTCGTGCAGGCCGTCGAAACTGATGAGCAGGACGTGCTTCACATCCTTCATGTCGCCTGCGTAAGCCGTTGTGTGCACACCCGCAAGTGCCATTGCACCCGCGCCAACGACTGCGCCTAACCGCGACCACCGGGTCGTATTCTCCATCATTCACCTCGTTTTTTGTAATGCATTGTGGGGAACTGCGAGGGACCTGCGCACAGCCCGAGCAATGTGGGGCTGGAAGGCGAATCTCTCGTGACGTGATCCTTTCATCTCGCCGTCAGTTGTTATGAGTTGTTGCAAGGCGCATTCGCGAGCGAGTGAGATGAGGGTTTTCGCGGGTGTAAACTCCTGCATTCGAGTGTTTGCAATGCTCGTTTGCAATTCTCGTTCGCAGTTTTGATTAATAGTGAGTTCCATTCAGTCCATTCCGGCATCACATAATCGAATTCAAAGGGAACGTCATGGCAAAGGATGAAATCGTCTGGGGTATCCTGGGTACGTCGAAGATCAACGACAAAGTGGTCGTGCCCATGCACCACGCACCGAAGTGCCGCGTAAAAGCGATTGCTTCGCGTTCAGCCGGGAAGGCCCAGGCTGCCGCGCAGAAATATGGACTCGCGCAGGCGTACGACAGTTACGAAGCGCTGCTGGCAGACCCGGAAATCGATGCGGTCTATATACCGTTGCCCAATCACCTTCACGTGGAATGGACGATCAAGTCTGTCGAAGCGGGCAAGCACGTGCTATGTGAAAAGCCGATCGGGCTCAATGTGCAACAAGCCGAGCGATTGATTGCTGCGCGCGACAAGAGCGGCCGGTACATCCAGGAAGCCTTTATGGTTCGCACACATCCGCAGTGGCTTAAGGTGCGGGCGTTGATCGAAGAGGGCGCGATAGGAGAATTGCGGGCGGTGACCGGCGGCTTTACTTACTACAACACCAATGCTCAGGACATTCGCAACCACAGCGAAATGGGCGGCGGCGGCTTGCTGGATATCGGCTGTTATCCCATCACGACGTCGCGCCTCATTCTTGGGCGTGAGCCGAAACGCGTGGTCGCGCTGATGGAGCGCGATCCGTCGTTCGAAGTAGACCGTCTGGGTTCCGTGCTGATGGATTTCGACGGCGTGCAAGCGAGCTTTTTCTATTCCACCCAAACTTATCCGTATCAGCGTATGCAGTTTCACGGCACGACGGGGCGAGTCGAGGTCGAGATTCCATTCAACGCACCGAATGACCGGCCTACGCGGCTGCTGTTGAGCAAGCAGGGAGAAGCGGATCGCTGGCTTGAGCTTCCCGTATGCGATCAATACGGCGTGGCCGCGGCGGTCTTTGCCGAAGCGATATTGAACGGAACGCCCCAGGCGATCGCGCTGGAAGACGCCCGCGCGAATATGCAGGTGATCGACGCCGTGTTCCGCTCGGCCCGATCGGGCGCCTGGGAGAGCGTCGCTTGACGTTGAAGTGCGCGGGTGGGCTCAACGCCCCTTGGCTTGACCCGCACCCGCCTTGCGGCTCTTCACATGGTCGATGAACGCGCGCAGCTTGGGCATGATCTGCCGGCGGCTCGGATAGCAGAGAAACACGCCCGGCAGCATCGGCGCGTAGGCGTCGAGCACGCGCACGAGCTTGCCCGCATTCACCGCGTCGGAAACCATCGGCTCGGGTAGCTGCGCGAGGCCGATGCCTTCCAGCGCCGCGCCCATCATGGTCGGGAAGTCGCTGGCGATCAGCGGTCCTGAGACGGCGATCTCCACGGCGTGCCCGTGGTCGTCGAATGACCACGAAGCCAACGCGCCGTTGGAGCGCCGCCAGCGCAAGCATGCGTGCTCGCGCAGATCGTCCGTGCGGCGAGGGCGTTTGTTGCTGGAGAAATAGGCAGGACTACCGATGACAACGAGACGAAACGGCGGTGTCAGCGGCACCGCCACCATGTCCGCGGCGACGAGCTGGCCGAGCCGGATGCCGGCATCGAAACCTTCCGCCGCGAGATCGACCACTTCCTTGCTCACGGCGATTTCCACCTCCACTTCGGGATAAGCCTGGCAGAACGAAGCGAGCAGCGGCTCCAGCAGAAGCGGGACGACCGCGCGCGGCACGGAGAGCCGCAACAAACCCGTAGGGCGCTGGCCGAGATCGCGCGCGACTTCGCTCGCGGCGACCAGCTCCTCGAAGGCGGGCTTTGCGCGCGAAAGAAACCGTTCGCCGGCTTCGGTCAGGCCGACGCTGCGCGTGGTGCGCACAAAAAGCGCCGCGCCGATGCGCTCTTCGAGCACACGCACCGCCTGGCTGATAGCCGAAGGCGTCACCCCGAGGTCCGCTGCCGCCTTGCGAAAACTGCGGTGCCTGGCAACGCACAGGAACGCCTCCACGCCATCGAGCGCTCCTTGTCTGACTGTGAAGTTCTGCTTCATAGCGCATCAACATTGTGATGAATAGTCGCTCGCGGGAATCGATGGTACACCTAACGTGCCAGCCGATGACGTACGCAAAACGCGTCGCGCGCAGGCAGGATCCACCGCGAAGTCCGGCATTCATCTGGAGAACCGTCGATGAGCACGCCCGCCGTTCCCGTTGGCATCATCCCGCCGCGCCCGGCCTGGCGCAGCCTGCGCTGGATAGCGCCGCTCACGTTGCTGTGGATTGCCGTGATGTACTGGCTGCCGGTGATTCCGGGCAGCGGTCTTCAAACGACGGCGCACCAACTCGTAGCCCAGATGTTCATGGCAGTCGGATTGTGGCTCGGCCTCGAGCGCACCGGCCTGCCGCTGAGCCAACGTCGCGCGACGTGGCTGGTGATTCTCATGGCGCACGCGCTTTGGTTTGCAGTCGTCTGGAGCGCGGCGATCCATGGCGTCTTTCGACTGAGCGCCGTACCGCCGCTGTTGCCCTTGCTGCCGTTGGCGATTTTCCTGCCGGTGATTGTCGGCGCGCCGCTCTTGCTGCTGTCGAAGCGGGTCGGGCAAGTGCTCGACGCGATGCCGGCGGCCTGGCTCATCGCGCTGCAGTTTTACCGCGTGTTCGGCAGTTGGGCGATTGCCGCGTGGCTGCACGGCGCGATGGCCGGCGTGGACGCATTGCCGGCCGGTACCGGCGACTTGCTGACGGGCCTCTTCGCCGTGCCGGCGGCCATCGCGGTGGCGAGCGGTACGGCGCAGGGGCGCAAGACCGCCATCGCCTGGAACATTTTCGGGCTGGCCGATTTCGCCGTCGCCGTGACTCTGGGGATGATCACAGCGCCCGGCCGATTCCAGTTGATCGCGCCGGATATGCCGAGCCTCAACGCGGGCACCTACCCGTATGTACTGACGCCCGCGTTCGTCGTGCCTGGTTCGATCCTGTTGCATGCGCTCTCGCTGCGCCAGGTGTTCCGGCGTCGCGCCGCATGAACTCCCTTCCTTTCACCCACACATCGCAAAGCACTTTGCAGGAGGCAACATGTCACCGGAATCGATCTTTCGCTTGCATCTCGCGCTAGGGTATGTCGCGTGGCTCCTTTGCTTTACCGTGTACGTCTGGCCCTGGCTCAAGTCGATGGCCCCCTTCGACGCACAACGCGCGATTGCCACGCTGCACAGTTTCCGCTTCTTCGGGCTGGTCTTCATCCTGCCGGGTGTCGTGAGTCCCGATTTGCCCGCGAGTTTCGGCGTGCCCACAGCCTATGGGGACCTCGCAACGGGCGCGCTGGCCATGCTGGCGCTGCTCGCGGCGAGAAAGCGTCCCGTGTTCTGGTTCTTCGTCGTGGCGTTCAATCTCGTGGGCGCGGTGGATCTGGCTTTCGCCTACTACCACGCCATCCAGGCCGGCGTTCCTGTGCACGCGGGAGAATTGGGCGCAACGTACGTGATTCCCGTGATCGTCGTGCCGCTGTTGGCGATTACGCATGGCGCTGCCTTTTATTTGCTGCTGCGTCCGCAGCGCAAGGCCGCCCGAGTGCTCGCTAATGCTTCGCGCACCTGAAAGGCAACGCGGCAAATTCACTGGACAGAGGCCAGGCGGCGTTGCTTTAATAAGCAGCCGTTCGTTCGCCAACGCAACCTGGTTCAGGAGACAACACAGTGGAAAAAGCCGCCGATCCGATCCTGCAGGTGCTGCAACAGTACAAAGCCGCGGTATTGGCCAAAGACGTCGATGCGTTCGTCGCACTCTATGACCCGGACATCCTCGCCTTCGACATGTGGGGCGCCTGGACGTACGAGGGCATCGCGTCATGGCGCAACATGGTGGAGGGCTGGTTCGGCTCGCTGGGTGCCGAGCGCGTGATCGTGGATTTCAGCGAGGCGCAGACCACCGTCTCCCAGGACCTTGCCGTGGTCCATGCCTTCGTGAGCTACAAAGCGGTGGCGGCGGACGGCGAGGAATTGCGCTCGATGGACAATCGCATGACCGCGACGCTCAGGCAAACGGGCGAGGGCTGGAAGGTCTTCCACCAGCATTCGTCCTCGCCAATCGACCCCGCGACGACGAAGGTCATTTTCAAACGTTAGTCGCTGCAAAGAAAAATGCCCGACACGCGGTCGGGCATTTCGATTGGAGCATGACGGGCGCGAGCGGCCCGCCATGCCATTACTGCTGCGCCTTGCCAGGCACCTGTTGCCCGCGCAACGAGCAGCCCTTCGTCTCGATCACGAAAAACAGTGCAATGGCGCCCACCGCGCACGCGGCCATCATGTAGTACGCCGGAACGAGCGGGCTGCCAGTCTTGTCCACGAGCCAGTCGCTCACGATCGGCGCGGTGCCGCCGAACAGCGAGGTCGAGACGTTGTAGGCAATCGCCATCCCCGCATAACGCACCTGCGTCGGGAACATGGCAGGGAACATCGCCGAGATGGTCGCGAGCTGCGGCGCATAGAGCAGGCCGAGCACGGCGAAGCCGATCAGCGCGCCGCCCACGCCGTGGCGCATCAGCATGAACATCGGCACGGCGGCGACGAACAGCCCGACGAGCGAGAACCACCAGAGCGTCTTGCGGCCCACATGATCCGAGAGCCGGCCCGCGAACGGCAGCAAGGCCATCATCGCGAGCATGCCGATGAGCGGAATGAGCAGCGACATGTTCTCGCTCACGCCCAGTTCCTTGTGCATGTACGTCGGCATGTACGCGAGCAGCACGTAGTTCACGACATTGAGCGCGACCACGAGCCCGCCCAGCAGCACGAGCGGCACGCGATGTTCGCGCAGCAGGGTGCGCAGCGAAATGGCCGGGCGCTCCCGCTCCTGTTGCTCGAACTTCTCTTCCATCTCGCGGAATACCGGCGTGTCTTCGATGCGCGAACGCAGATAGAAGCCGATCAAGCCCAGCGGCGCCGCGACGAGGAACGGCAGACGCCAGCCCCACGCATGCATCGCATCGTTGCCGAGCGCGAGCGACGCCGCGAGCATCAGCAAGGCGCCCAGCGAAAAGCCGGCCAGCGTGGCGAACTCGAGGAAACTCCCGCAGAAGCCGCGCCGCGCGTCGGGCGCGTATTCGGCCATGAAGGTGGCCGCGCCGCCATATTCACCGCCAGTGGAGAAGCCCTGGATCATGCGCAATACGATGAGCGCGGCGGGTGCGATCCAGCCTGCTTTCGCATAGGTCGGCAGCAGGCCGACGAGCAGCGTGGCGCCCGACATCAGCAGCACGGTCAGTGCGAGTACCTTCTTGCGCCCGAAGCGGTCGCCGAGCGGCCCCCAGAACAGGCCGCCGAGCGGGCGAATCAAAAATGAAATGGCAAACGTGCCGAGCGCGAACAGCGTGGCGCTTGCGGTGCTGCCCGGAAACAATGCCGCGGAGATATAGGCGAGCCCATAGGCATAGATGCCATAGTCGAACCACTCCGTTGCGTTGCCGAGCGCGGCGGCGGTAATGGCGCGGCGTGGCAGCGTGTGTGCGCTGCCGGTGGGGGCGGCGTGCTGGTCGTGGTCGGGAGTCGACGTATCGTCCCATAGGGACCGGCCCGGCGTGGGGGAATGCCAAGTTTCGGCGAATCGCATAAGACGTCCTCTTGTCAGGAACCGCGGCCCGAATGGCGCGCTTGAGCGATCAAGTTAGTCCCGTCAATTTCTGTTTCCGATGTCATAGGACGATTTCGCATCGGGACTTTCCCTGCCTGCGCATCACGAGTACCCGTCGCGCGGGTGGCGCGGCGCTTTTTGACCGCCCTTCAGGCTTCGCGGCGAATCGAGCGGCAGCAACATTTGCCGTTTTTCTGCCGATCGGCCCGTTTCGCTGTTCTCCGGCGAGGGCTGTTGCTTTGCACAAAAGTTGACTTCCGGCACACTGGAATCGGCCCAGGACTAACCCGAATGCAAGAAAGTATCAGTCTGCGGTCTGATTTTCAGTGGTGGATACGTACCGCGCCGGTTAATTTTCAGTCATGGCGGCGCGCGGTTTGAGGCCAGGTCCACCGTATCAGGTCCAGCGTATGTGCGAGCAACCGTCGCAGAACTAGAAAAAACCGTGCAGGAGGAGTCGAGATGCTAACCATTGGGGCTGCCACGGCGCGCGCAAGCGCGCCCCGCGCCACACATTCCCAGCCTGACCTCGAACTGGTCGCCGTGCCGCGCGACGAGTCGTTCAAGGTCTGGTCGCATGGCTACCCTTATCGGACGGTGCGCTGGCACTTCCATCCCGAGTACGAGATCCACCTCATCACCGCGACCACGGGCAAGTATTTCGTGGGCGATTTCATCGGCAGCTTCATGCCCGGCAATCTCGTGATGATCGGCCCGAATCTGCCGCACAACTGGGTGAGCAGTGTGCCGCACGACGAGCCGGTGGACGAACGTTGTCTTGTCCTCCAGTTCGATGCGGATTTCATCGCACGCGCGCTCGATGCGTTTCCGGAATTCAGGCGCGTGGAGCCGCTGCTCGACGCGTCGCGCTGGGGGCTCCTGTTCACGCCGGAAACGGGCGCGGCCGCTGAGCCGATCCTGCGCGAGATGCTCGGCGCACAGGGCATGCGGCGTGTCACGCTCTTCATCGACTTGCTCGAGCTGCTCGTGCAAAGCGAGGAGCCCGCGGCGCTCGCAAGCGAGGCGTATCGCGCCGACCCGGCCCGCTATGCGGGCACGCGCATCAATCACGTGCTCGCCTTCATCGGCAAGAATCTCTCGCAGGAGCTGCGCGAAACGGAGCTGGCGGAACTGGCCGGGCAGAGCGTAAGCGCGTTCTCGCGCTATTTCCGCCGCCATACGGGCGTGTCGTTCGTGCGCTACGTGAACCAGCTGCGTATCAATCTGGCGTGCCAGCTGTTGATGTCAGGTGAACTGAATATCACGGACATCTGTTATCAGGTGGGTTTCAACAACCTCTCGAATTTCAACCGCCAGTTCCTGCTGCTCAAGGAAATGTCGCCGTCGCGCTGGCGATCGTATCAGCGGCTCAACGCCGCGAGCGCGGCCAGCAAGAGCGAAGCCGTGTACGGCACGCCCGCGATCGGCTAGCGGATCGCCCAGCAAAAGAGGTTCAAACGCAATGCGCATTTCAGGCACTGCGCAGGACGAACTCACACTTTCACAAGGCAGCAACGGCAACCCTACCAGGCATTCAACCAAAAAACGGAGACACCCAATGACCCGACTTCACACCCAACTGATCGGCGCCGCCGCGCTCAGTCTCGCCCTCGCGGGCATCACGTCGGCCTACGCCGCGCCGAGCGGCACGGTCGCGTTCCTGATGCCCGACCAGGCCTCCACGCGCTACGAGCAGCACGATTTCCCCGGTTTCAAGGCCGAAATGGGCAAGCTCTGCCCCGACTGCAAGGTCCTCTACCAGAACGCCAATGCCGATGCCTCGCAGCAGCAGCAACAATTCAATTCGGTGATCGCGCAGGGCGCGAAGGTCATCGTGCTCGACCCGGTGGACTCCACGGCTGCGGCTTCGCTCGTGCACATGGCGCAGAGCCAGGGCATCAAGGTCATTGCGTATGACCGGCCCGTGCCGTCCACGCCTGCCGACTACTACGTTTCGTTCGACAACGAGGAAATCGGCAAGTCCATCGCCCAGTCGCTCGTGCAGCACCTGAAGGAGTCGGGCGTGGCCGCGAGCAAGGGCGGCGTGCTCGAAGTGAACGGTTCGCCGACCGACGCCGCTGCAGGGCTCATCAAGAAGGGCATTCACGAAGGGCTGCAGGGCAGCGGCTACAAGACGCTCTCCGAGTACGACACGCCGGAGTGGGCACCGCCCAAGGCGCAGCAGTGGGTGAGCGGGCAGATCACGCGCTTCGGGCCGCAGATCGTGGGCGTCGTGGCCGCCAACGACGGCACGGCGGGCGGCACCATCGCGGCCTTCAAGGCGGCGGGCGTGAATCCGGTTCCGGCGGTCACGGGTAACGATGCGACGACCGCGGGCCTGCAACTGATCATCGCGGGCGACCAGTACAACACGATTCTCAAGCCCAGCGAGATCGTGGCGGGGGCGGCGGCGAAGGTGGCCGTGGGCTTCCTCGACGGCAAGCCTGTGAAGGGCGAGACGACGCTCTTCAAGACGCCCACGCAACTCTTCAAGCCGGCCGTCATCACGCAGAAGAACATCAAGGCCGAGGTGGTGGACAAGGGCTTCGCGAAAGCGTCGGACCTGTGCACGGGCCGTTACGCCGACGGCTGCAAGAAGCTCGGCATCGGCGGCTGATACGCATGACTGCGCCCGGCGCGCGCCGGGCCCTGAGAGCAACGAAGAGGTACCCATTTCATGACTGAAGAATCCACCAACCGCGCAACGAACCGCGCAACGACACCCGGCGCACCCGGCGAGCTGGTGCTGAGCCTGCGTGGCATCTCGAAGCACTTCGGCGCGGTTTCGGCCCTCACGGATATCGAGCTGGACGTGCACGCGGGCGAGGTGGTCGCCCTCGTCGGCGACAACGGCGCGGGCAAATCGACGCTCGTGAAGATTCTGGCGGGCGTGCACCAGCCGAGCGCCGGGACCATCACGTTTCGCGGCCAGCCGGTGAACCTGTCCGATCCGGGCACGGCGCTCGACCTCGGGATCGCGACGGTGTTCCAGGACCTCGCGCTGTGCGAGAACCTCGACGTCGTCGCGAACATCTTCCTCGGCCGCGAGTTGAGCCCCTACCGGCTCGACGAGGTCACGATGGAAGTGAAGGCCTGGACGCTCCTCAACGAGCTTTCGGCGCGCATTCCCAGCGTGCGCGACGTGGTCGCCTCGCTCTCGGGCGGCCAGCGCCAGACCGTGGCGATCGCGCGTTCGCTGCTGCTCGACCCGAAGCTCATCATGCTCGACGAACCGACCGCCGCGCTCGGCGTGGCCCAGACCGCCGAGGTGCTGAACCTGATCGAGCGTGTGCGCGACCGCGGGCACGCCGTCATCATGATCAGCCACAACATGGAAGACGTGCGCGCCGTGGCCGACCGCATCGTCGTGCTGCGCCTCGGCCGTAACAACGGGATTTTCTATCCCGACTCGTCCAACGCCGAACTCGTGGCGGCGATCACCGGGGCGACGGAAAACGCGGTGTCGCGCCGCGCAGGCCGCCGCCAGGCGCAACAGGACGTGCAATGAAAGGAACGATCATGAGCAAGACTATCCATGGCGCTCCGCAGCCTGAAACCCAGGACACCTCGAAGCCGGATTCAAAGCCCGATGCGACGCCATCCACGCTGCTCGACCGCAGCGACGTGCGCGTGAAGCATGCGAGCGGAATCGGCGAGAGCGTGTCGGCATTCGTCGATCGCGTGCGCTCGGGCGACCTGGGCTCGCTCCCGGTGATCGCGGGGCTCGTGATCATCTGGACGGTGTTCACGAGCCTGAACCCGGTGTTTCTCTCCGCCGACAACCTCGTGAACATGCTGTTCGACTGCTCGACCGTCGGCGTCATTTCGCTTGGCATTGTCTGCGTGCTGCTGCTCGGGCAGATCGATCTCTCGGTGGGCTCGATGAGCGGCTTTGCGTCGGCGCTCGTCGGAACGTTGTGGGTCAACGACGGCTGGCCGGTGCTGCTCGCCATCGTCGCCGCCATCGCGGTGGGCGCGGTGATCGGCGCACTGTATGCGCTGCTGCTCAACTGGATAGGCATGCCAAGTTTCGTCTCGACGCTCGCGGGCCTGCTCGCCATCCTCGGCATGCAGCTCTACGTGCTCGGTTCGACGGGCTCTATCAATTTGCCCTACGGCTCGGCGATGGTGAATTTCGGGCAACTGATGGTGATCCCGCCGATCGTCTCGCACGTGATCGCGCTGCTGCCTGGTATCGTGCTCCTGCTGCTCGGCATGCGTACGCGCACGCGCCGCCATGCGGCCAGGCTTTCGGCGCCGTCGGTCGCGGGTCTGCTCGGGCGCGCGGTGGCGCTGACCGTGTTCCTCGAAATCGTCGTGGCCTATCTCAACCGCGGGCGTGGCGTGCCGCTGATGTTCGGCCTCTTTCTGGGTCTCGCGGTCGTCATGCAGTACGCGCTCACGCGCACGCGCTGGGGCCGTTCGATGCACGCCGTGGGCGGCAATCACGAAGCCGCGCGGCGCGCGGGTATCAAGGTCGGCGCGATCTATACGAGCGCCTTCGTGCTGTGCGCGAGCCTTGCCGCAATCGGCGGCGTGCTGACCGCAGCGCGTCTCGCTTCGGCGAGCCAGCAGGCCGGCACCGGCGACGTCAACCTCAACGCCATCGCGGCGGCCGTGATCGGCGGCACGAGCCTGTTCGGCGGGCGCGGCAGCGCGTGGTCGGCGGTGCTCGGCATCATCGTGATCCAGTCGATTGCGAGCGGTCTGACGCTGCTGAACCTGTCGTCGTCGCTGCGCTTCATGATTACCGGCGCCGTGCTGGCCATTGCGGTGATCGTCGATTCGCTCGCCCGCCAGTCGCGTGTTTCGCATGGCCGCGCCTGAGGCGTTCGAACCTGATTCAAGGAGAAAGTCATTCATGTCTGAATCGATCAAGGGAAAGGTCGCCGCCATTACGGGCGCAGCGTCCGGCATCGGCTTCGCGTGTGCGCGCGCGTTCGTGGATGAAGGCGCGAAAGTCGTGCTGATCGACCGCGCAGAGGACCGGCTCGCGAAATGTTGCGCGGAGCTGGGGCCCAACGCGCTGCCGCTCGCCATGGATCTGCTCAACCCGGCGGACTATGCGGCCATGCTGTCCAGAATCCTCGATCTCGCCGGCGGGCTCGATATCTTCCACGCCAACGCGGGCGCGTATATCGGCGGCGAGGTGGCGAACGGCAATCCCGACGAGTGGGACCGCATGCTCAACCTGAACATCAACGCCGCGTTTCGCTCGGTGCACGCGGTGCTGCCGCACATGATCGCGCAGAAGTCGGGCGACATCGTTTTCACGAGTTCGGTGGCGGGCGTCGTGCCGGTGGTGTGGGAGCCGATTTACACGGCCTCGAAGTTCGCGGTGCAGGCCTTCACGCACACCGTGCGCCGCCAGGTCGCGAAGCACGGCGTGCGCGTGGGCGCGGTGCTGCCGGGCCCCGTGGTCACGGCCTTGCTCGACGACTGGCCCAAGGCGAAGATGGACGAAGCGCTGGCCCAGGGCAGTCTCATGCAGCCCAAGGAAGTGGCCGATTCTGTGGTATTCATGCTCACGCGGCCGCGCAACGTCACCATTCGCGACCTCGTGATCCTGCCGAACAGTGTCGATCTGTAAACCCACAGCCAACGAGCCATGACCTCAAATAACCATGCCGGCGGCGCACGCCATACCGTCGGTGTCGATGTGGGCACGGGTAGCGCCCGTGCGGGCATTTTCGATTCCGCCGGACGCATGGTGGCGTCGGCGAAGCACGACATCACCGTGTTTCACGAGAGCGGCGCGATTGTCGAGCAATCGAGCACGCAGATATGGAACGCCGTGTGCCAGGCCGTGAAGGAGGCGCTCGCGCAGGCCGCGATCTCGCCGGAGCAGATCGCCGGTATCGGCTTCGACGCCACCTGTTCGCTCGTCGTGCTGGGCGAGGGCGGCAGGCCGCTGCCCGTTGGCCCCTCCGAAGTGGCCGAGCGCGACATCATCGTGTGGATGGACCATCGCGCCGTGGAGCAGGCCGAGCGCATCAACGCCACGGGCCACGATGTGCTGCGCTTCGTGGGCGGCAAGATATCTCCCGAGATGGAGACGCCCAAGCTGCTGTGGCTGCTGGAAAACCGGCCCGAGGTGTTCGCCGCGGCCTGGCAGTTCTTCGACCTGACCGACTTCCTCACGTGGCGCGCCACGGACGATCTTTCGCGCTCCACCTGCACCGTGACCTGCAAGTGGACCTATCTCGCGCATGAGCAGCGCTGGGACGAGAGTTACTTCCGCACCGTGGGTCTGGGCGTGCTTGCCGACGAAGGCTTCGCGCGCATCGGCCGCACGATGGTCGAGCCCGGGACGCCGCTCGGCAGCGGACTCACGCCCGAGGCCGCCGCGCAGCTCGGCCTGCGCGCGGGCACTGCCGTCGCAACGGGCGTGATCGACGCGCACGCGGGCGGCATCGGCACGGTCGGCGCGCAAGGGCAGCCCGAGGCGTGCCTCGCGTATGTGTTCGGCACCTCGTCATGCACGATGACGACCACGCGCGACCCCGTGTTCGTGCCCGGCGTGTGGGGGCCGTACTACGCGGCGATGGTGCCCGGGACGTGGCTCAACGAAGGCGGACAGTCGGTGGCGGGCGCGGCGATCGAGCGGTTGCTCACGATGCATCCGCTCGCTGCAGAAGCCGCGAGCCGTGCGGCGAGCGAAGGCCAGTCTCTGCCGACGATGCTTGCCGGGCTGGCGGTTCAGGCTGCGCAGAGCGAATCGGGCGCGGTGCGCCTCGCGCATGATGCAGGCCTGCACGTCGTGCCGGAATTCCTCGGCAACCGCGCGCCGTTCGCCGATCCGCACGCGCGGGCAGTCATCGCGGGACTCGGCATGGAGACGGACATGGAGAGCCTCGTCGCGCTCTATGTCGCGGGCATCGGCAGTATCGGCTATGGGCTGCGGCAGATCATCGAGGTGCAGGCCCAGGCGGGCGCGCCGATCGAGCAGGTCGTGATCAGCGGCGGTGCAGGCAGGCTCGACCTCGTGCGCCAACTGCTCGCGGACGCAACGGGCAAGCCCGTGCTGGCCACCCACGCCGAGGAGCCCGTCCTGCTGGGCGCGGCCATGCTGGGCGCCGTGGCTGGCGGGCTATACGAAAACGCGCGCGAGGCGATGGCGGCGATGTCGCAAATCAGCAAGGTCTACGTGCCGGCCACAGGCGAGATCGCGGCGCTGCACGAAGCGCGTTACCGTGCTTTCACGCAGTTGCAGGACGTGGCGCGCGCGATCCGATAATGGCCTGATTGGTAGCTAGCGGCTCACGCCGCCTCGCCGCTGCGCTGCGCGAGCGCGGCGGCAGCCTGACTCTGCGCGAGGTGGCGCAGCAGCTTCGTCACCATCACGACGACGGTGAGCGCGAGCAGCACGAAGAACACCGCGAGCGGCGTGAGCACGTGCACGGAGACGAAACCGGCCAGCCCCATCATCGCCGAGGAAACGAGCAGCAGCGCGCAGCCGAGAATCGCGCTCGTCAAACCCGCGATATGCGGGAACAGCGAATTGCCCTTGGCCATCAGCGTGGGGTACATCGCACCCGCGCACAGACCCATCACGAGTACCGGAACGGCGAGCGTCCACACGCGCAGGCCTACCGTGAGCGCGAGCACGAGCATGGCGATGGCGGCGCCCGCCATCACGCGCGCGCCCACACGCAGACGTTGTTCCGGGGTAGGCAGGCGCGGGCCGTGGAGCCGGTTCGAGAGGCCGCCCAGGAAATACATCAGGCCGATGCCGAGCGCGAGATAGCCGAAGAAGGTGGGCGGCCTGTGCAGCGTGTTCTGCACCATGAACGGCCCGACGACGTTGAAGACGAGCAGGATGCTGTAGCACAGGCCCTGGGCGAGAAAGCAGCTCTGGAACACGGGGCTCGCGAGCACCTTGCCCGCGTTCGCGACGAGCGTGCGCGGCTCCAGCCGCACCGGTTGCCGCAAGGTCTCGCGAAAGCGCCAGAGCAGCGCCCACATCACAAGCGAATACACGAGCAGGAACACGAGGCAGGCCTTCCAGCCGAACAGCTCCTGCAGATGCGCGCCGATCACCGGCGCGATGATCGGCGCGAGTCCCCACGTAATCGACATGTAGGTGAACGCGTGCATGAGCGCGGTGCCCACGAACGAGTCGGTGATGATGGCTTTTGCGAGCAGATTGGTCGCGGCGATGCCGAAGCCTTGCAGGCAGCGCGCCAGCACGAAGGTTTCCAGATTCGGCGCGGCCAGCGAAAGCAGACAGCCGATCGTATAGATCACGAGCCCGAAGGCCAGCACGCGCTTGCGTCCGAGGGCGTCGGAAATCGGCCCGAAGATGAGCTGGCCGAACGCGTAGGCGGCGAGATAAACGGACACGCTCGACTGGATCGCCTGCGGCGACGTTGCGAAGTAGCGCGCCATGGCCGGCAGCGCGGGCACGTAGATGTCGATGGCGAGCTGGCCGGCGGAGGCGAACAGGCAGATCAGGAACAGCAGGAAGCGCGGCGAGTTCGCCGGGCGAGCGGCGATGGCTGGACGTTCGGGCAGATCGTGGGTCATGACAGCGTGAAAAGGGCGGGTTCCGGTGCGGCGGCGCGGGAGCGAACGGGCTGCATGGTCGGAAGGCGCGTTCGAATCGCGAACACAGCGTCCGGCGCGGCGGCGTAGGCGCGTATTGTGCCTGTTATCGCCGACTTCCGTGCGACGCGCCGTGCGACGCCCCTCGCAGGCGCGGCGCTTGCTGAGCCATCCGCATATCTCGCCCTGGATATTTGCGGAGTGCCGACATGCCAGAGAAAAGGCCGAAAGAGGCCGTGCGCCGCCCGACCACCGCGGAAGACTACGAAGTCTTCTGCGGCGAGCAGATCGACGGCGCGGGCCGCTACTACGGATTGCTGCGTATTCGCCGCAGGACCGATGGGCGGCTCATCTATCCGTTCGACGGCTGTCCGCGCCCGGGGCCGTGCGCAACGGGCCCGCAGGCAAGGCAACAGGCACTCACGCTCGCGGATGAGCTGATCCGCGCGGACATTGCCACGCCCGAAGGCTGAGTCGGCCCAGCGCGCCGATGATGGAGCATGCCCAGACTCAAAGCGAAAACACTTCGTGCACCGAAGACTGAAACACGCCGCCATTCATCGTGCCGCCGCCCGCCACATGAATCGCATCGCCCACGACCGCCGCGCCCATGCCATGACGCGGCGTGAGCATGGGCGCGTAGGCTTGCCATGAATCGATGGCCGGGTCGTAGCCTTCGTTCTGTCCGAATACCCGCCGCGTGCCTTCGCCACCCATGCAGAAGAACCGCCCGCGCCACGCCGCGCCGCCGTGGCCTGAGCGCGGCGTGGGCATGGGCGCGCGTTCTTCCCAGGCGTCGCGCTTCGCGTCGTAGGCCACGTGCATGCCGGTGTTGAAGTCGAACGTATCCATGCGCCCGCCCGCCACGAGTATCCAGCCCGCGAGCGAGACGGCCGCCGTGTGGTCGCGCGGACCGGGAATGGGCGCGAGCGTCTTCCAGGTGTCGCTCTTCGGGTCGTACGCCTCGTGCCAGTCCACCGAGCGCGTGTCGCGGCCGCCGATCGCATGCAGCATGCCCTCGTGCGCCACGACGGAAATCGCGCCGCGCGAGCCGCGCGAAAGCGGGTGAATCGCGTGCCAGCGGTCGTCGGCGACGACGTAGGCGTAGCAGTCGGGCACGGCAATGCGGTTCTGCTCGACGAAACCGCCCATCGCGTAGACCACGCCGTCGAGCGCCGCCACGCCGATATGATTCGCGCCGCGCGGAACGGGCGCGGCGTTGCGCCAGGCGCCGCGCGCCGCATCGAATACATGGTGATAGGGCCGCGCGACCTGGCCTGCGCCGTAGCCGCCGATCACATGCATGCGCTCGCCTTCGCTCGTCGCCCACGCCATTTCGCTGCGCGGCAGCGGCAAGGGGGGCGCCGTGGTCCACGCGCCTTGCGGGGTGGCGCTCGGCGCACTCGAGTAGAAGAAGCGCTGCGTGAACGCTTCGGGCGGCAACTGCGTGGCGTTGGGGTCGCGCAGGCTCGCGTAGAGCCCGCCGCGCTGGGCGGTTTGCATCGCTTGCGGGTCTTCGGGCATGGCCTGCATGTCCGCGGCCATCGCACCGCGCCGCGCGTACCAGGCGGTGCTGCTCGCGGCGAGGCTCAGTTCGAGGAAGCGGCGACGGGAGAGCGGCATGGCGAACCTCGCGGAGGTGGGCGGGACGGCATCGGACGCGCTTTTTCGGGCGTTTTTCTCATTCGCGCAGCGCGCAGTGGACACGGTACACGCGAACGCTGTCGCCCACCTTGTGTGAGTGCGCGCCCGATTCAGGGTGCGATCGGCTTCGCGTTGCTACGCTGCCTCGCGGAGCGTGCCGAGAATTTCATTTCGCTTGAGGCCGGTCGAGGAGAAATGGATACTCCGCCCTTTGGAGAATCCGCTTAATTTTGGAACCATTTTTTAGTGCCCGACGCGTAGCATTTTTCGAAATTCCGTTGTGCGAGAAACGAAGATGAGCGAGAAGGGCGATTTGCGTTACTTTGACTATGCCGCGACCACCCCGGCGGACCCGCGGGTGATCGAGGCGATGTTCGGCTGTCTGGGCATGGAAGGCGACTTCGGCAACCCTGCCTCCAGCTCGCACGGCGCGGGCCAGCGGGCGCGGCGGCTCGTCGAGCAGGCGCGCAAGGACGTGGCGGCGCTCATCGGCGCCGACGCCACGGAAATCGTCTGGACTTCCGGCGCGACCGAGTCGAACAATCTCGCACTCAAGGGCTACGCGGACCGCGCAACACAAAAGCGCCATCTCATCACGAGCCAGCTCGAGCACAAGGCCATTCTCGATACGATGACGAGCCTCGAAGCGCGCGGCATGACCGTCACGCGGCTCGCACCGGACGCGCCGGGCGAAATCACGGCAGAGGCCGTGGCCGCCGCGCTCACGCCCGACACCGGTCTCGTGTCGCTCATGCTGGTCAACAACGAGCTGGGCACGCTCACGGACGTCGCGTCGATTGCGCGCGTGGTGCATGCCGCCGGCGCGCTACTGCACGTCGATGCGGCGCAGGCGCTCGGCAAGACGCCCATCGACGTGAAAGCGATGGGCATCGACCTCCTCTCGATGTCGGCGCATAAGGTGTATGGGCCGAAGGGCATCGGTGCGATCTACGTGAGCCACGAGGCGTTCGAGCGCATCGCGCCGCAAATGCACGGCGGCGGTCACGAGCGCGGGCTGCGCTCGGGCACGCTGGCCACGCATCAAATCGTCGGCATGGGTGTGGCGTGCGTGATCGCGCGCGAGGCGCTGCAAGCGGACAGCGAGCGCATTGCGCGCCTGGGCGAGCGCCTGCTGGCCGAGGTGCTCGCGTTGCCGGGCGTCACGCTCAACGCCGCACGCGCGCAGCGCATTCCCCACACGCTGAGCCTCACGATCGATCTGCCGGGCTTCTTTCCGTTCCTGCTGACCGGTGACCTCGCGATCTCGTCGACATCGGCCTGCAACTCGGCGGCGGGCACGCCTTCGCACGTGCTCACGGCAATCGGCGTTGGCGAGGAGGCGGCAAACCGCACGGTGCGCTTGAGCCTCGGGCGCTTCACGAAGCCCGAAGACGTCGATTTCGCGGTGGACTGCATTCGTCGCGCTGTGGCGCCGTGTCTGCCGGCCGAAGCGGCCGAAGCGGCCGCAGTGCCCGCCTGATCCCGCAGGTCTAAGTCACGTTGAACATCGAAACCGGATGATCGTTTCACTCGTTCTTGGCGCCATGATCGGCGCGTTGCTGGGACTCACGGGCGCAGGCGGCGGCATTCTCGCCGTGCCGGCCATCGTGGTGGGAATGGGCTGGCCCATGCAGCAGGCCACGCCGGTCGCCCTGATCGCCGTGGCGAGCAGCGCGGGGATCGGCGCGCTCGAAGCCTTCCGAAATCGTCTCGTGCGCTATCGCGCGGCGTTCTGCATGGCGCTCGCGGGCGTGCCGACCACCTGGCTCGGCGTGCGCCTCGCTCAAGCCATGCCGCAACGCCTGCTGCTCGCGCTCTTTGCCGGCGTGATGCTGTTCGTCGCCGTGCGGTTGCTGCGTCAAACCATCGGGAAAAAGCGCGCGCTGCAGGAAGCGTCGCCGCTTTGCGTGGGCCGCGTCAATCCCGACACCGGCCGCCTCGTGTGGTCGAAAGCGACGGCGCTCGCGCTGGCGTCGACCGGCGCGTTGACGGGTCTGATGACGGGCCTGCTCGGCGTGGGAGGCGGCTTCATCATCGTGCCCATGTTGCGCAAGCTCACGAACATTTCCATGCACGGCATCGTCGCGACGTCGTTGATGGTCATCGCGCTCGTAGGCTCAGGCGGCGTGGTGGCGACGGTCCTGCACGGCGTGCCGCTGCGGCTCGACCTCACGCTGTGGTTCAGCGTCGCCACCGTCGTCGGCATGATGCTGGGGCGTCACGTTTCGCACCGCGTTTCCGCGCGGCATACGCAGATGGGCTTCGCCGCCATTCTGGTGTGCGTGGCGTGCGGCATGCTCGCCAAGGTGGCGCTCGGTTATTGAGCCTTGCGCTTGATTCGCGCTCAACCGGCCTCGGCGAGAAAGACGCGGATTTCGTCGGCGAGCCAGTCACGCACGGCGCGCACCTTGGGGTCGTCGCGGCTGCCGATGCGGTAGACGAGATCATGCCCGCGCTCGGACTCGAGACGCAACTGCGGGAACGGCGCGACGAGCCGTCCGGCCGCGATGTCGTCAGCCACGATCACGCTGCGCCCCAGCGCGACGCCTTCCCCGCGGATTGCCGCTTCGATCGCGAGGCTCCCATGGCTGTATGCCGTGCCGCGATCGCTGCGCACGCCGCTCAATCCCGCCAGCGCCAGCCATTGCTCCCAGTTCGCGAGCATGCCGCCCTCGTGCAGCAAGGTGCAGCGCGCGAGACTCTCGACCGATGCCATGCCGCCCATCTTCTCCCGATAGTCAGCACTGCAAACCGGCGTCACGGTTTCGTCGAGAATGCGCTCGGCCAGCACGCGCGGATAGCGGCCGCTGCCGTAGCGTATCGCCACATCGACATCCGAGTCGTTGAGATCGACGTATTTGTCGGTCACGTCGAGGTGGACGTCGAGTTCCGGATGGCGCGTCTTGAGGCGATGCAGACGCGGCGCGAGCCAACGGTTCGCGAAGGACACACTGGCGTTGATCTTCAGGCGCGTGACGCTGTCGTGCGTGCGCAGGCGCTCGGACTCCTTGGTCAATTCAGCGAGCGCGCGGTTCACGGCCAGCAGGAACTCGGCGCCCGCTTCGGTCAGGACGATGCGACGCGTGAGGCGCTGGAACAGCGCCACGCCCAGATGGCTCTCGAGCGTCTTGATGTGCCGGCTCACGGCGCCATGTGTGACGTGCAGTTCCTGCGCCGCCAGCGTCATGCTGAGGAGCCGCCCGGTGGCTTCAAAGGCGCGCAGGGTTTGCAGCGGGGGAAGGCGGTCGAACATGGAGCGGGATGGGTGTCGTACGTGTGAGTTTTGCTCACGCATTATATGACGACAAATGGTTTGTCAGCCACGTCGACGGCCTTCAATATGGGCATAAAGCCGCAGGACGTAACGTAACCAGTGCTACGCCCGCGGCGCATTCCTGAAAGTTGGCATTCTCCGCATTGCGTCGCTCATCATGGATCTTCTGCTTTTCAAGCTCGTCTTTACGCCCTTGTTGCTGATGGCCGCCAGTCTCGCTGCTCGCCGCTGGGGCGAAGCGGTCGGCGGGTTGCTCGTGGGCCTGCCGCTCACATCGGGGCCAGTCTCGGTTTTTCTCGCGCTCGAGCACGGACCGGCGTTCGCCGCGCAAGCGACGGCGGGATCGCTCGTCGCAACGGCCGCGCAGGCGGCGTTTTGCGTCGTCTATTGCAGACTCGCGGCGCGCGGGTGGAAGTTGGCGTTGGCAGGCGCAGGCGCAACATTCGCCCTCGTGGCCCTCGTGCTGCAATGGAGCGCGCTGCCTACGCATGGTCTTTATCTCTTCGCCATTCTGGCCATCGCTCTGGCGCTGAACCTGATTCCCAACAAGCCGGCAAGAACGGTGCGCCTTTCGCCGCCGTGGTGGGATTTGCCGTCGCGCATGATGCTCATTGCGGGCCTTGTGGTGAGCGTCACGCTGATCGCGCCTTACGTCGGACCGGAGGCGAGCGGCGTGCTCGCGTCGTTCCCGTTCATGGCGATCATCCTTGCCGTGTTCGCGCACCGGCTGATCGGCCATGAAGCGGCGCAGCAACTGATGCGCGGCATGACTACGGGCTTGCTGGGATTTGCGTCCTTCTTCTTCGTGCTGAGCCTCACGCTCACGCACTGGAATCTGCTGGCCGCCTACGGGACAGCGATAATCTGCGTGCTCACGATCCAGGCGATTTCCCTGTACCGCATGCGTCTGCCGACACCGTGCCTGCACGGCAAGGCCAAGCCCGAAGGCAGCACGCCGTAACGGCTGGCTCCATGTCTCCCGGGCCTGGGCGGGCGTCGCCGCGCTTGCTGCGCTGCATCGCAGGACTTTGGCTTCGGGGGCGGGCCAACGACTCATAGCCCATGGTGGATGGCCTACACTACAAAACCGGCGGATGCGGCCACTTCCGCGCCGCCGGCCCGCCATGGCGCACATCTTCTTCGCAGCTTCGATTCAGCGGCACGTCGCGACGCCCGAGCGCGAGATCGACGCGCACACGCTTCGCGAAGCGTTCGATGCCGTGTTTGCCGAGCAGCCGCGTTTGCGCGGCTATATCCTCGACGATCAGGGCGCATTGCGAAAACATCTGGCGGTATTCGTGGACGGCGTTCGGCTACGCGACCGGGAGCATTTGAGCGATGCGCTCGACGAGGAGAGCCGGGTGTACGTCGTGCAAGCGCTATCCGGCGGATGAGCCACAGCTTCGCATGAGACCAGGGCGCTGACTCTGGGTCGACAGGAGGACACGCGAGATGAGCGATCGATTGCTAGTCGCAACCCGCAAGGGACTGTTCGTTCTGCAAGCCGATGGAGAGGGCGGCTGGACAATCGGCGAACCTGAATTCGTCGGCGAGCCGGTGAGCATGGTGATGCCCGACGCGCGCGACGGCTCGCTCTATGCCGCACTCAACCTGGGTCACTTCGGCGTGAAGCTGCATCGCCGGCGTGCGGGCATGGCGGACTGGGAAGAATGCGCGGTGCCCGTCTATCCGCCACAGCCTGCCGAGGAGATCCAGGCCAGCGAACCGGATGCATTGGGCCGCCTGCCCGCGCCGTGGTCGCTCCAGCAGATCTGGTCGCTCGAACCGGGCGGCGCGGATGAGCCGGGCGTGCTGTGGGCGGGCACGATACCGGGCGGCCTGTTCCGCTCCGCCGACGGCGGCGACACCTGGGAACTCAATCGCCCGCTGTGGGACCGCCCGGAGCGGCGCGAATGGGCGGGCGGCGGCTACGACTCGCCGGGCATTCACTCGGTGATGGTCGATCCGCGCGACAGCCGGCACGTGACGGTCGGCGTGTCGTGCGGCGGCGTCTGGCAGACGGGCGACGGCGGCGCGACCTGGCGCCTCACCGCCGAGGGCATGGAAGCCGACTACATGCCGCCCGAGCGGCGCGGCGAACCCAACGCGCAAGACCCGCACCGCGTCGTGCAATGCGCGGCGAATCCGGATGTGCTGTGGACACAGCATCACTGCGCGATCTTCCGCTCGACCGATGGCGCGGCCCACTGGCGCCGCATCGAAGCGCAGCCGTCCAGCTTCGGATTCGCGGTCGCGGTGCATCCGCGCGAGCCGGACACCGCGTGGTTCGTGCCGGCCCAAAAAGACCAGTACCGCGTACCCGTGGATGGCAAGTTCGTCGTGACCCGCACGCGTGACGGCGGGCGCACGTTCGAGCGCTTCTCGAACGGGCTGCCGGGCGCACCGGCGTACGACCTCGTATACCGGCATGGACTCGACATCGACGATACCGGCACGCGCCTCGCGATGGGCTCGACGACGGGCGCGCTGTGGACCTCGGACGATGGCGGCGAAAACTGGCAGCTCGTTTCGGCCCACTTGCCGCCGGTGTATTGCGTGCGATTCGGGTGACGGCGCGCAGCCGCACCCGAACCCGCCTCGCTACGCGCGCAGCGGCCTCAACCCCGCTCGCACTTCCGCAGCGAACAGTTGCGGCTGCTCCCATGCCGCAAAGTGGCCGCCCTTGTCGGGCCGGTTGTAGTAGATGAGGTCGTGATAGGCGCGCTCGGTCCAGTTGCGCGGCGCCTGGTAGGTCTCGCGCGGGAACACGCTCACTGCGGCCGGCACCGATACATCGGCGGCCGCGATGAAGTTGAAATGCGACTCCCAGTAGAAGCGCGCGGCTGAGATGCCCGTATTCGTCAGCCAGTAGAGCGTGATGTCGTCGAGTACGTCGTCGCGCGTCATTGCCCCCGACGATTCACCGTTGACGTCGCGCCCATACACAGCTGAAGTCAGCGCCGCTGCCGGCTGGATATAGCCGTCGCCGTGATCGAGGAGCCAGCTGGCCAGCGCGATTGGCGAGTCCGAGAGTCCATAGAGCGTCTGCGGGCGCGTGCTCTGTTCGAGCAGGTAGGCGCGCCGCGATTTGGCTGCGCTCGCGAGCTGCTCGTAAGTGCGCTTTTCTTCGTCGCTGAGACTGGCTGGCGGCGGCGAGCCGGCTTGCAGCGCCTTGGCGATTTCGGGCGGAATCGTCGCCGGGAAATTCACGTGAATGCCGAGCAGTTCCGGCGGCGCCTGCTTGGCCATCACGTTGGCGACTATGCCACCCAGGTCGCCGCCTTGCGCCGCGAACTTTTCGTAGCCAAGGCGCTTCATCAGCACGACCCATGCACGCGCGGTCCGCTCGGGACCCCAGCCCACCTCGGTCGGCCTGGCCGAGAAGCCGTAGCCCGGCAGCGACGGAATCACGAGGTGAAAGGCGTCTGAGGCGCTCGCGCCGTAGGCCGTGGGATTGGTCAGCGGATCGATGATCTTGAACTGTTCGATGACGGAGCCCGGCCAGCCGTGCGTCACGATGAGCGGCATCGCGTTCTCGTGTTTCGAGCGCACATGTATGAAGTGGATGTCGAGTCCGTCGATTTCGGTCATGTAATTCGGCAGCGAGTTCAGTTTCGCTTCGCAGCGCCGCCAGTCGTAATCGGTCGACCAGTGGCGCGCGACCTCCTGCATCATCGCGAGCGGCACGCCTTGCGACTCGTCGTTCACGGTCTCCTTGTCGGGCCAGCGCGTGGCCTTGATGCGGCGGCGAAGATCGACGAGCTGTGCCTCGGGCACGTGCACGCGCAGCGGACGAATCGCGGTCTTGTCGCCGTTCGCCGCCGGCTTCGCTTCGGTCATGTCTTGCTGGGATTGTGCGAACGCGAGCTGGCTGAACGAGGCCGCCGCCACGGCGGCTGCAGTCGCGCCAACGAAACGGCGGCGTGATAGCGATTGAAGCAAAAGATTGTCAGACATAAGAACTCCAGTTGCTGGCATGAAAGGCGGCGGCGCTTGTCGATACCAAGTGCCGTCGCGGCGATGAGCGCATGCTGGCGCTTGTCGCGAGGTGAGAGCAGTCAGGGTGTGGGTGAATCAGCATCGCAACTGCATTGTTTGGATAACTTAATAATTAAGGTGCGCACTAGCGGCGCGAAGTATCCCGGTCAGATGCGGCGTGTCATATTCGTGAACGTTCGCGATTGGCGGCGGGGTCCGCGTATTGGAGCGTCCCGATGTATCCCCTGCGTGTCGGGCGGGACCACTTTGTGTATGCGCATGTGTCTGTGCGCCACGCAGATACGTAGCGATACAAGGCCCGGCGCGGCGCACTGCGCAAACCGATGTAACAGCGCTCCCCTATACTGCCCGGGCCCGCCGTACACCACGGCGCAAACAAGGAGCGAGAGCGAAAATGCCCGAGAAAATCGATACGCGCCGCCGCAGCTTGCTGGGAACGGGAGCCTTGATGCTCGCTGCCGCGCAGCTCGGCACGCCGGGCGCGGCGAAGGCGCAGAGCGCCACACCGAAAGCCGCGCCGTTACCGCCCGTCAAGCCCGGCAGCCACACCTCGTTCGCGGCGCTCAAGCAGGTCAATGCGGGGCTGCTCAACGTGGGCTACGCCGAGGACGGTCCCGCCGACGGGCCGCCGGTCATCCTGCTGCACGGTTGGCCCTACGACATCCATAGCTTCGTCGATGTCGCGCCGCTGCTCGCTTCGCGCGGCTATCGCGTGATCGTTCCGTATCTGCGTGGCTACGGCACCACACGCTTTCTCGCCGCCGATACCTTGCGCAACGGTCAGCCCACCGCGGTGGCGACCGATATCGTCGCGCTCATGGACGCACTCAAGATTCGTCAGCCGATTCTCGCGGGCTTCGACTGGGGCGCGCGCACGGCGGACATCATCGCGGCGCTCTGGCCGCAGCGCTGCAAGGCGCTCGTTTCGGTGAGCGGCTATCTGATCGGCAGCCAGAAAACGGGCATGACGCCGCTGCCGCCCGAAGGCGAGTTTCAGTGGTGGTACCAGTTCTACTTCGCGACCGACCGCGGCCGCGCCGGCTACCACGAATACACGCACGATTTCGCGAAGCTGATCTGGCGGCAGGCCTCGCCGAAATGGCAGTTCGACGACGCCACGTTCGATCGCAGCGCAACCGCCTTCGACAATCCCGATCACGTGGATATCACGATCCACAACTATCGCTGGCGGCTGGGACTCGCGCCAGGCGAAGCAAAGTACGACGAATACGAGGCGCGGCTCGTGCCGGGGCCGACCATCGGCGTGCCCGCGATCACTCTCGAAGGCGACGCGAACGGCGCGCCCCATGCGCCGCCCAGCGCCTATGCGAGCAAGTTCACCGGGAAATACGAGCACCGGGTGATCACGGGCGGGATCGGGCACAACCTGCCGCAGGAAGCACCGCAGGCCTTCGCGCAAGCCGTGGTCGACGTGGACGCCTTCTAGCCCGCATTCATCCCGCAGGCTGGAACATCGTCATGCGCTGCAGGATCCAGTCGAGCAGCTCATGCGCGGCCGCGACGAGCGGCCGCCCCGACTTCACGAGCACGCGCGCCTTCGTGCCTCGAAAGAGCGCGTGCTCGATCGGTATGGTCACGAGTTCGCCGGCTTGGATCTCGCGCGCGGCGGCAAACTCGCCGATCAGCGTCGCGAAGTTTTCCACGGCGACAAAACGCTTGAGCGCGGTAAGCGAATTCGTGGTGAGCGTCGCGCGTATCTCGACGTTCTCCGCGAATGCCAGCATTTTCGCGAGATGCCCGATGCCGAACGTGCTGGGCATCAACGCGAGCGGCCACGCGAGGAGATCGTCGATCGTGACGGGCGTGCCCCGCAGCGCGAGCGGATGGTCGCGGCGCACCAGCAGCACGACGGGCTGCGCTGAACTCGCTCGGTATTCGATGCGCTCATGCGGCGGCGGATTGAACGCCAGGCCGATATGCGCGCGGCTTTCGGCAACCTCACCCAGCACGTCGTCGACGGGGAGCATCGTGAGGCTCACATCGAGCTTCGGATATTGCGCGCAGAACGGCGTGATGACCTCGTCGACGAGCGCATCCACGTAGCCTTCGCTCACGGCCAGATCGACGCGGCCTTGCTGAAGCCCACGCAACGCGTGTAACTGGTCCTCGAACTTCTCCTGCTGCGCGCGATAGCCGCGCCAGAACTCCAGCAGATGCGCCGCCGCTTCGGTGGGCTTCACGCCGCGCGCCTGGCGCTCGAACAGTTGCGCGCCCAGTTCGTCCTCCAGCAGCTTGATTTGCCGCGTAATGACCGAGGGCGATGTGTTCAGGCTGTCCGCCGCGCCGCGGATCGTGCCGTGCGTGAGCACCTCGTGGAAATAACGCAGCCGCTGCTGATTGATTTCGCGCATCGCGCCCTCGTTCGCGTAAAGGGACTGTTGCCTGAAAAAGAACGATATGTGAACTTTGTTGCTCTTGCTAGCGAAGTATGCCCTGGCCAGGATGGTATTGCGCACGACGCCCACCAAACAGGAGACAGGACATGGCCGCCATTCTTCCCAGCGCGAGGAGCCTTGACGCTTCCACGCTCTACAGCAAGATCAACGCGCGTTTGCTGCCGTTTCTGCTGATCTGCTATTTGTTTGCTTACCTCGATCGCGTGAACGTCGGGTTCGCCAAGCTGCAGATGCAGACCGACCTCGGCTTCTCCGATGCCGCCTATGGCGTGGGCGCGGGCATTTTCTTCATCGGCTATGTGCTGTTCGAATTGCCGAGCAATCTGCTGTTGCCGAAGATCGGCGCGCGCAAGACCTTCGGGCGCATTCTCGTGCTGTGGGGCATCACGTCGGCGTGCATGCTGTTCGTGCGCAGCGTGCCCGCGTTCTACGCCATGCGCTTCCTGCTAGGCGTGTTCGAAGCGGGCTTTGCGCCGGGCATGATCTTCTATCTCTCGCGCTGGTACGGCCCCTCGCGCATGGCGCGCGCCATTGCGATGGTGTTTCTCGCCGGGCCGATCGGCGGCATTGTCGGCGGGCCGGTTTCGGCGGCCATCATGAGCACACTCGCGGGTAAGGCGGGCCTCGCGGGCTGGCAATGGATGTTCCTCGTGGAAGGCCTGCCGTGCATCGTGCTCGGCATCGCGACGTTCCTCTATCTGCCGGACCGTCCGGCCGACGCCGCGTGGCTGAGCGACGCCGAGAAACACCGGATCGAAGCCGAAGTCGGCGCGCCCGAGGCGCACGCCACCTCGTTCGGCAGCGTGCTGCGCGATCGCAAGGTCTACGTGCTGGCGTTTGCGTACTTCTGCATCATTGCGTCGATTTACGCCATCAGCTTCTGGCTGCCCGCCATCCTCAAGGCGCAAGGCGTGAACAATCTCATCACGCTGGGCTGGTACACGTCGATTCCGTATGTCGCGGCGGCAGTGGGCATGCTCTATATGGGCCGCCGTTCGGACCGGCTAGGCGAGCGGCGCTTTCACTGCGCCGTGCCTGCAGCCGCCGCCGCGCTGCTTTTCGCGGTGTGCGCGGCCACGGGCAATCATCTGGCGCCCACGCTCGCGCTGCTCACGCTCGTGACGATGGCGTTGTGGATGGCCTACACCGTCTTTTGGGCGATTCCGCCCGAGTACATCAAGGGGCCGGCCGCGGCGGGCGGCATTGCGCTCATCAACACCATCGGGCTTTCCGGCGGATTCTGGGGGCCGGCGGCCATCGGATGGATCAAGACGGCGGCCGGCAGCCTCCAGCCGGCGCTGCTCGCCATGGGGGGCGTGTCGCTCATCGGCGCGCTGCTGATTCTTTCGGTCAGGCTCTCGAGCGCGAAGCCCTGAACGTACAGGGTGCCTTCACGGCACTGCGCGAAATTGGTTTGATCAGTCATCCTATGCAAATGAGGTAAGGGAAAATGAAGATTCTCATCGCAGGCTTCCAGCACGAAACCAACACGTTCGCTCCGACGAAAGCCAGCTATCAAAGCTTCGTCCAGGGCGAGGGTTTTCCGCCGCTCACACGCGGCGCGGACGTGCTCTCGCTGCGCGACGTGAACGTGCCTGCCGGTGGCTTCATCCAGGCGGCGGAAGCGGCGGGGCATACGCTCGTGCCGGTCATCTGGGCCGGGGCGAGCGCTTCCGCGCACGTGACCGAAGACGCGTTCGAGCGCATTGCCGGCGAAATCGTCGATGCCGTGCGGCGCGGTGGCTTCGACGCGATCTATCTCGACCTGCACGGCGCGATGGTCACCGAGCATCTGGACGATGGCGAAGGCGCGCTGCTCGCGCGCGTGCGGGCCATCGTGGGCCGCGAGATGCCCGTCGTGGTCTCGCTCGATCTGCACGCCAACGTGACCGAGCAGATGTTCACGCACGCCGACGCCATGGTCGCGTATCGCACCTATCCGCATGTCGACATGGCCGAAACGGGCGCGCGTGCCGCGCAGATCCTCTGGCGCCTCGTCGCGGAGCCCGGGCGCAGGCTCAAGCGCTACGTGCGCCGCATTCCGTTCCTGATTCCCGTGAACGGCATGTGCACGCTTGCGGAACCGGCGCGCGGAACGTACGCGCATCTCGCGCAGCTGGAGGGCGATTCGGTTGTCTCGCTTTCGTTCGCGCCGGGTTTTCCGGCCTCCGATTTTCCCGAGTGCGGCGCGGCCGTGTGGGGTTACGGTTTCGACGAGGCCGCCGTCATTGCGGTAGTGAACGAATTGGCGTCGGCCATCGTCGAGCAGGAGCGCGACTGGGAAGTGCGCTTTCTCGACCCCGACGCCGCCGTGCGCGAAGCCATGCGCCTCGCCGAGCACGCCACGCAGCCGGTGGTCATCGCCGATACGCAGGACAACCCGGGCGTGGGCGGCGACTCGAACACGATGGGCCTCGTGCGTGCGCTGTTGCGCCAGGGCGCGCGCGACGCGGCCGTGGGCCTGATCTGGGACCCGCAGGCGGCCGCGAAGGCGCATGAGGCAGGCGTGGGGGCGACGATCGAGCTTGCGCTCGCGGGCGGCACGGGCGTGCCCGGCGACGCGCCGCTTGCCGGGCGCTTCGTCGTGGAGCATCTCGCCGATGGGCGCGTACGTTTCGACGGCCCGATGATGAACGGCATGTGGACCGAGATCGGGCCGGTGGCGTGCCTGCGCATCGACGGCGTGAGGATCGCGGTCAGCTCCGTGAAGATGCAGATATTCGACCGCAATCTGTATCGCGCGGCAGGTATCGAGCCGGAGCGCATGAAGATTCTGGTGAACAAGAGTTCGGTCCACTATCGCGCCGATTTCGACGCGATAGCCTCGGCGCATCTGGTGGCGAAGGCGCCTGGCCCCATGGCCGCCGACCCCGCTGACTTGCCGTGGCAGCGCATCGATACGCGCTTGCGCCTGCGGCCGAACGGGGTGTCGCTGAGCGAGCTGCGGGAGTAGCGAGGGGTTTTGTATCCTTGTGTATTCACCGTGGCAATGGACAAGGAGGCTTGCAAAAGCAGGGGTTCGCGGAAACAAGCGGGATACGTGCGGGCGTTCAAATACACCCATGCCAGTCAGCGACGTCGCCAGGCAGACATCGAAAAGACTGGACGCACGAGCCACGCAATCGTGGTCCGAACCAACTCATTGCTTACAGGTGGATACCATGAAACTCATCAAGTCGCTGATCGTTGCCGCTGTTGTCGCTGTTCCCGTCGTCTCTTTCGCGCAGTCGGCCGAGCCGCTCACGCGTGCCCAGGTCCGCGCCGAACTGGTGCAGCTCCAACAGGCCGGCTACAACCCGGCGGCCGACTACAACGACTATCCGCAGCACATCGAGGCCGCCGAAGCGAAGGTGAGCGCGCAGAACGGTGCGGTGGCATCGGCGTTCGGCGGCGTGGCGGATGGTTCGTCGGCAGCGGGCGCGTCCACGGCTTCGGCGCCGCACGACATTCCCGGCCTGGGGCCGATCTACGCGCATCATTGATGGACGAGTGAAGGCGCGAAGGCAAGAGCGGCCCGCTTCGAGCGGGCCGTTGCACATGGCGCGACTTGCCTCATTGTGCGTCCCGGCCTAATCTGTGCCGGATACGACGACCCCGAGGCCAGCATGCAAATCCATCCTGTACGGCTGTCTCCTGGCGACGATCTGCGCGTCGCCGTCGAAAGCTTGCTGGGCCAGCAAGCCTCGCATGCGGCGTTCGTCGTTCAGGGCGTCGGCAGCCTGAGCGTTGCGCAGTTGCGATTCGCCGGCGTCGATACGCCGACCGAATTGCGCGGCGACCTGGAAATCCTCACGCTCGCGGGCTCGGTATCGCCCGATGGCGCCCACCTGCATATGTCCGTCTCCGACGCACAAGGCCGCGTGTTCGGCGGCCACGTCGCGCGCGGCTGCACAGTGCGCACCACGGCGGAACTGCTGCTGGTACTGCTGCCCGGCCATCGTTTCTCACGAGAGCTCGACTCCGCGACCGGATTCGCGGAACTGCAGATCCGCAACGCGCCAGGCTGATCCGCCTGCGCCGCCATTCGCGCGGCCCCACGCGCCGTCACAAAATTTAAAAGGGGCTTCGCTATGCTTCGGCGTTGCCTCGCTCCTGTCTTTGCTGCGTGCGAGGCCCCGCTCGGGCCGCTCCTCGAGCCGTTGTTGTGCCTCTATCTGGACGGAGACTTCGATGACGGTCGAATCCGCGCCGGCGCGCTTGCCATGGCAAAGCGCGTCGCGCAGACGTTTGAGCCTGCCCGCTGCATTCACGACGATGCGTGCACCCGCCATGCTGCTTGCATGCGCAGCCGCGCTTTGCACGCTTGACGCATGCAGCGAACGCGATAGCGACGCGCGCGCCGCGCTTACCACGAACGCCGCACGCGAACTTGCGCAAGCGCAGCCTGGCAGCGATCCACAGCGCCCTCAGCTAGCCAACGCATTCACGCTGGCGTCGGATGCGGCCGCATCGAATCTCCCAGATAGTGCGAACAGCATGGCAAACGCCGGCGTAGCCTTGCCTGCGAACGCCGTGCGCTCGCCGGCAAAGCCACCCGCCGGCGGGAGCGCGCAAGACACACAAGCCGCGCAGATCGAACCGCTTGTCACACCCGTAATCCACACCGCTGATTGACGTCCCCGGCCGCGCGGCCTTGCCGTCTGCCGCCCGTCAAGGCGGCGTGCCGTGCGTGCCTTTCTCAACCTGAAGATGGAAACCACAAGATGACATCGAGAAGCCGCCGTGACTTTCTCCGCACCGCCGCGATGAGCGCCGGTTCGGCCACCGCCCTGACGATGCTGCCGCAGGGCATCCGCAATGCGCTCGCGATTCCCGCGAACAATCGCACCGGGAGCATCCGCGATGTCGAGCACATCGTGATCCTCATGCAGGAGAACCGCTCGTTCGACCATTACTTCGGCACGCTGCGCGGTGTGCGCGGCTTCGGCGACACGCGTACGATCACGCTGCCCACCGGCAAGCCTGTGTGGAACCAGCCGCTTGCGGCCGGTGTGGGCGAAGTGCTGCCGTTCCATCCCACGGCGTCCAACCTGGGCCTGCAGTTCATCCAGGATCTGCCGCACGACTGGACGACGACGCACGCTGCCTGGAACGGCGGCCGCTACGACCAGTGGGTGCCCGCCAAGGGCACGACCACGATGGCCTACCTGACGCGCGACGACATTCCGTTCCACTATCAGCTCGCCGACGCTTTCACGATTTGCGACGCGTACCACTGCTCGACGATGACCGCGACCGACCCGAACCGCTACTACATGTGGACGGGCTGGGTGGGCAACGACGGCAGCGGCGGCGGCCCGGTGATCGACAACGCGGAAGCGGGCTATGGCTGGTCCACGTATCCCGAAGTCCTGCAGAGCGCGGGCATCACGTGGAAGATCTATCAGGACGCGGGCGAAGGCCTGGATGCCAAGGGCTCGTGGGGCTGGACGGGCGACAACCCGTACATCGGCAATTACGGCGACAACTCGCTCCTGTATTTCCATCAATACCAGAACGCGCAGCCCGGCAATCCGCTGTATGACCGCGCACGCACGGGCACGAACGTGCTGGCGGGCGGCGGCTACTTCGATGTCCTGAAGCAGGACGTGGCGAACAACGCGCTGCCGCAGGTTTCGTGGATCGTCGCGCCCGAGGCGTACTCGGAGCATCCGAACTGGCCGGCGAACTATGGCGCGTGGTACGTCGACCAGGTGCTGCAGATTCTCACGTCGAACCCGGACCTGTGGAGCAAGACCGTGCTGCTCGTGAACTACGACGAGAACGACGGCTTCTTCGATCACCTGGCGCCCCCGTTCCCGCCGGCTTCGAGCGCGAACGGCCTCTCGACCGTCGACACGACGAACGAAATTTTCCCGGGCAGCAGCAAGTACGCGGCGGGCCCGTATGGCCTCGGGCCGCGCGTGCCGATGCTCGTGGTCTCGCCGTGGTCGCGCGGCGGCTGGGTGTGCTCGGAGACGTTCGACCATACTTCCGTGATCCGCTTCATCGAGAAGCGCTTCGGTCTGCATCACGACCTGCGTGAGCCGAACATCACGCCGTGGCGCCGCGCCGTATGCGGCGACCTCACGTCGGCGTTCAACTTCGCCACGCCTAACGCGGCCATTCCCGCGCTGCCTTCCACGACGGGCTACGCGCCGCCGGACAAGCTCCGTCACCCCGACTACGTGCCGGTGCCGCCGGTCGTGGGCAGCGTGCCGAAGCAGGAAGCGGGCGTGCGCAATGCGCGGGCGCTGCCGTACGAGCTGTTCGTGCGCTTCGATGCGAACGCCAACTCGGGCGCCGTCACCACACGCTTCGTCAATTCGGGCCGCGCCGGTGCCGTGTTCCTCGTCTACACGGCGGGCAGCACCGATGCGCCGCGCACCTATACGGTCGAAGCCGGCAAGCATCTGCAGGACAAGTTCGCGATCGGCGCCAGCGGTGCGTACGACTTCACCGTGCATGGGCCGAACGGGTTCCTGCGCCGTTTAGCGGGCACGCAGGTCAAGTCGGGCTGGTTCGGCGGCAACGAAACGGCGCGCCCCGAAGTGGCCGAGGGCTACGACGTGGCGAACGGCAACCTGCAACTGCGTCTCGAGAACAAGGGCGGCGCGCGTTGCCAGTTCACGATCGTCAACGCGTATGACCCGAGCACGAAGATCCAGCGCACTGTGCCCGGCGGCGACACCGAGCAGCTTTATCTCGACCTGCGCAACGCGTACGGCTGGTACGACCTGACGATCACGGTCGATAGCGATTCGACGTTCGTGCGGCGCATTGCAGGCCACGTCGAGACGGGCCACCCGAGCTATAGCGATCCCGCGCTCGGCGCCTGATGTAGCCTAATCCGAGCAGGAATTCGAGCCACGGCTTTCGCGAGCCGTGGCTTTTTTGTTTACCGCGCAGTTATGCAGACGCGCCTCTAGCGCCAGCGTGGCGGCGGTGGTCCCCAACCGGGATGCCGGACGTGTCTCGGACCCATGAAATGCGGAGGACGGTGCCACGGAGAAAAGCCGTGGCGCGAATACACAACGGGAGGCGGCCACATCGGCGCGGCGGGATGCATGAAAAATACGGGCGGCGGCGGCGCGTAGAACGCTCCCGGAATTCCGATGCCCACGCCGACATTGACGTTCACGCGCGCCTGTGCGGTTTGCATCGCGCACAGCGTCGTCGCGATACAAAGGAATGCAAACTTCAACACACGGAGTTTCATCGCCGATCCTCCGTCGCGAGCGCGCGTTGCGGGCGCTCGCGGCTGGTTATTTCGTGTGCGCTTCAGTGGGCCGGAAAGCGGCGTCCGCAAGCTTCTTCTGCGAGTCGGGCATGGTCGCGTAAAGCGCCGAGAAGGCATCGAGCATCGCCTTGCTGCCATCGGCATTCGCCTGGGCAATCTCGTTCCACGATTGAAGATTCTCCACCGCGGTTTGTTGCTGGGCATTATCGTGCCGCTGCTGGATCAGATCATCCACCGTTTTGGCGTTATTGCGCATGACGTCGGCCACTTTCGCCCACTGATCCTCTTCGGCGGGAGTAATCTTCAGTTCGGCATGCAATTCTTTCACGCGGTCGTCGACAGTTTCAACGTGATGCTGATGCGACGACGCAGCCGGAGCGCTGGCCTGCGCCCAGCACGTGGAAGCGCCGAGCAGGGCTAGCGCAAGCAGGACAGGTTTCATTGTCAGCCCTCGCGAAAAGCGTTTGCCGGCAATGGCCGGCAAGTCGGAACGAAGCATTTTGATCATAGCAGCGGCGGCAACCAATTTCGGCATCCTCTATGTAACAGCGAATAACAGGGAATATCAGGGAATAGGGCACGATTCCCGAAAAGCACCACGCTTCACTCACGCAGAAAATCGGCTTGGCTTGCCCGGCAGCGAGTCATTCTGACGATACAAGGAGGCAACGTGGCGATTCGATTGGCATTTCAGAGGGCATCCCATTCGCATTCCGCTCCCGTCGCCCGGTTAGCGTGGGGAAGACTGGCGTGCGCCACCCTGGCCGTTGCAACTTTGGCGGGCTATGTGCCTGCGAGCCGCGCCGCGGTGTCCATCATGCGCCCGCCCCGCGAGGCGAGATCCGACGAACCGCTCGTCGTGACGATCGTGTATTCCGGCGATGCGCCGACCGGCAGTTCGATCGACGTGCCGCGCGACTTGAGCATCACGCTGACCAACGGCGAGGCGTTGCCGAAGGCCGTGCTGCTCGCGCGCGAACCAGGCGCACCCGAGCATTTGCGGCTCGCCGCCGGAGAGATGAAGGCCGTGAGCTATAGCGCGGCATGGCCCAAGTGGGCGCGCGGCGCGTTGAGAGTGGATGTGCCGGGCGTGGACGTTTCGCCTTCCGTGGTCCTGCTCACGCGCATGCCGGCCTCGGCAACGGCGAACGCCGCGGCTCCTGCCTCCGCGCCTTTGGTGCCGGCGGCAACGGTTGCGTCCGCATCGGAACCGGTCGCCACGGCGCCAGTTGAAGGACCGATGGCGGGCAATGCTTCGCTTGCGGCGCAAATGCCGCCTTCCACCGTAAAGCCCTCGAATTCGCTGGTGCCTGATATTGGCACTTTCCTCGCGGGCCGTCTTTCGTTCTACCAGCCAAACTATTTCGCGGACGGCTGGTCGTCGAGCGACGCGGATCTCGCAAGATTCCAGATCAGTATCAAATTCCGCTTCATATTGCCGGACGATCCGCGTTCACGCGGTTTCCTCGACAACCTCTATTTTGCTTATACGCAGACTTCACTTTGGGATGTCCGCGGGGACGAGTCGCCGTTCCACGATACGAGCTACATGCCCGCGCTTTTCTACTACCTCGAGGACACCGGTTGGAGGTCCAGCTGGTTCACCCGGATGGGTATCGAGAGCGGCTACGAGCACGAGTCGAACGGGACCGCCGGTTCAGGGTCGCGCGGCGTCGACATCGTGTACGTGAAGCCGATCTGGGATTTCGGCGACCTCAACGCCAACCACCTGACCATCGAGCCGAAAATCTACGCCTACGAGCACATCCAGGAGTCGAATGGGGATATTGCCCACTATCGCGGCTATGTCGATCTGCTGTTCAAATATGGCAGCCCCGACGGCTGGCAACTCGCAACGACCTTGAGAAAGGGCACGAGATCGACCTATGGAAGCGTCGATGTGCAATTTACATACCCGCTTGCCAAGCTATTCGGCAATGCATGGGGCGGGTATGTGTTCCTCAACTATTTCAACGGCTACGCCGAAGATCTGCTCTATTACAATCAGCACCGCTGGGCTGCGCGTATCGGTTTCGCCGTGTCGCGCTAACTGACTTTGGCGTGTGAATGTTGGGAAACGTCATTCGTCCGGCGCGCGTCGGGTCACGTAATGCTTTGACCCACCACGAACCGGTGGCCATCCGGTGTAGCGACGGTGCATTCGCGCATGCCGTACGGGCGATCGACCGGAGGCTGCAGGACAATTGCACCTCTTTGCGCGATTTCATCGTGGAACGCTTGAACGTCGTCGACTTCCAGATAGCCGAAGTAGCTATGGTCGCCCGTCGCCGCTGGGGACAACGCATCGGGGCAATGGCCGAGCATGATCCGCACGCCGCCCCTCGTGACGATGCGCCAGTCGGTCGCGTCGGCCCAATCCACGCGAAAGCCGAGCACGTCGCGAAAGTATGCGGCGTTGCGCTCGAGGTCCTGGACGGCAAGGACGAAAGCGAAAGGGCGTAGCGTGTTCGTGTCGGTCATGGACTATCCTCCCTGGCAGCATTCGATGATCGCGGCGTGAGTATGACGCACGCGTCGGGCACCGTGTTTGCTCGCTGCACAAGCAGTGCGCCATCCGCAGTCGCGGCTAGCCGGTTGCCGCGCTGTACACGCGCGCACATCGGAGGAATGACCATGAATGAGCAACGGGAAGAGCGCGTCCGGCGACGCGCTTATCAACTCTGGGAAGACGACGGCGCGCCGGAAGGTCGGGCGGACGAATACTGGGGCCGTGCCGAAAAACAGATTGCCGCCGAATATGACGCAGAAGGAGAAACGTCGAGCATCGCCAGCGACCAGGCCGGCAAGCGCCGGCATGCCGGTGAACCCCTGCAGGAAAGCGACGCCATGCCGCCGAGCGAACTGGCGCGCGACAAGCGGCGCGGCGGCGGGTGAAATCACGCGTTGATCACGCATGTGCCGCGCTTCAGGCTACAGTCACGCCAGCCGGTGCGACCTGTTCGCACATCAATGATGCGCGAACAGGTCGTTACGGCCCTCGTGTGACATGAGTGCGTCGTGGCGCGACGTTTGCGCAACCGACGCATTCGAGGTGCCCGAGCTTTCCATGCCATAGCCGGAGTCGTCGGTGCGTTGCGTGCTGGCGTGCTGCGGGTTCGCCGGTTGCTGCATTTGCATCTGCATCTGCCTGGTTTGTGCCGCGGGTTCGGTGTCCTGTGCGAACGCGGCGGCCGGCAACGCGACGGCGAGCGAGACAATAGCAGTAGCAAGTAGAAGTTTCATGATGCATGGCTCCAGATAATAAAATCGATTCGGATGACTAAAGAAATGCGCGAATTGCAAAACCGTTTTTGCAGACGCCCATTCAATCTTGCGCAGTCCGGTCACTACAGCGCATGTCCCCAGACTACGCAGCCAACCTTAGAGTTTGCTTATGCGCACGCAACGGTTCGCGTCTAGCGCATTTTCGTTCGTGGTTAAGGCTTAGTTAAGCAACGGCGGCATATAGTGCCAAGCTGTTTTGTTCCGCCCGTCATGCGGCGCAAGGAGTGTTCATGTCCACCACCACTCGAAGTCTCATCGAAGATACGGTCAGCAAGGTCCCCGCCGTGACGCTCGGCTTCTGGATCATCAAGATTGCTTGCACCACGCTCGGCGAAACTGGCGGTGACTGGGTGACGATGTCACTGAATCTGGGCTATCTGGTTGGCTCCCTCATTTTCCTTGCATGTTTCGTGGTGCTGGTTGCGGCGCAGATCCGCGCGCAGCGCTTCTACCCGTGGCTCTATTGGGCGACGATCGTTGCCACGACCACGCTAGGCACGACGCTCGCCGACTTTTGCGACCGCTCGCTCGGCGTAGGCTATCCCGGCGGCGTATCGATCATTCTTCTGTTGCTCGTGGCCAGTCTCGCGATCTGGTACCGGGTGGAAGGCACGGTTTCGATCGAGAGCGTCGCGACGCCGCGCGTCGAGTGGTTTTACTGGATTACGATCCTGTTTTCGCAAACGCTCGGTACCGCGCTGGGCGACTGGGTGGCGGGCGAAGACCGCGGCGGCCTTGGCGTGGGCTACGAATACGGCGCTGCGATCTTTGGCGCGGGCCTCGTTGTCGTCGCACTGCTGTGGCTGTGGCCGCGCGTTTCGCGCACGGCGCTTTTCTGGTTCGCGTTCGTGCTCACGCGTCCGCTCGGCGCGACACTGGGCGACCTGCTCGACAAGCCTGTCGCCGATGGCGGCTTGCACTTCAGCCGCTTCTATGCATCCGCGCTGCTGGTGATCTTTATCGTCGGCTGCATCGTGGTGCTGCCTCAGCGTGCCGCTCGCCGCTCGCAAAACGCGTAGCGTGCATGGGTCATTGCGGCATCACGCACGTGAAATTGGTCGCGCGATTCATATTGCCCTTGCCTAAATAGCGCGGAAACGCCGGGTAGCGGCACAGCGGCCGCGTCCGGCCGTTCGTCGCCTGGGCAATGTCGGTCGCGAACAGCGTTTCCGGCGCGCTGCCGTGCGTGACCCAGTCGTCGAGCGCGCCGAGCAGATCGACGGATGGAATGAACACGCCGTTGCCGTGCTGGTAACCCGGCACCATGTAAAGCCGCATGAAGCTGTCCACGCGCTCTTCGCCGTAGCGACCCATCAGCGCCTGGTAGTACGCGATGGTCTGGTTCGGGCTGATGACCTCGTCGGCGAGCCCCTGCAAGGTGATGAGCTTGCCGCCGCGCGCGATGTAGCGCGAGATGTCCGGGTTCATCGCGCCGATCGTTGTCGACAGCGTAAAAAGCCGCTCGCGATAACGGCCGGGATGCATCACGTCGAAGTTCGTCGAATCGAAAGTCGGGTCGTGCGTGATGAAGTACTTGAGGTACGCATCGCCCTGCGCGTACAGGTAGCCATTGGAGACGAACCCTGGTTGACTCAGCCGCTGCGGTGAATGCGCAAGGCCCAGCATGCTCGTGAAACGCGTGCCCTGGAACACGTTGTAGCCGCGATAGCTGTCCGTGTTCCAGGCTAGCGCGTAGGGCAGGCGCAGGCCGTCGCGCAAGCTCGTAAGCGTCGCGATCTGCGGTGGCGTGAGGCAGTCATCGTTGGCCTGCTGGCGATCCGCTTGATCCTGTGCGGGGCAACGCAGCGAGTCAATGATCTCCGGCTCTTTCGCGCGGCAGGACTCGACGTCGCTGATGATGCCGTCCGCGGCGCCGTCGAGCGCATCGCACACCTGCATCACGCGCTCGTACACGTGCTCCAGCAACTGCGGCGAAAGATAGCCGCCCGGCGTGCGGTATTCGTGCTGGCCCACCACGACGCCTATCAAACGCACGCCCGAGAAGTTCAGCGCGGGTGAATTCGCGATCACGCCGTCGTAGTCGTCAGGATAGCGCTGGATCACGGTGTAGCCTTCGCGGCCGCCCGTCGAGCCGCCCGCGAAATACATATGCTCCGGCGGCCGCCCGTAGCCGAGCGTGATCAGTGCGAGCGCAACGTCGTGAGCCTTCTTCAAATGCGCGTAGCCAAAGTTGGTCACGGCCTCTTCGAGCAGGCCGAAGTTGGCCTCCGACGACGTGCCGTTGTGGCCGGAGTCATCGCCGAAGGTCGCATAGCCGCGCGCGAGCGGCGCGCGGTCAGGCGAGAATGGCATCGGGCCGGTTCCTGTCACCACGACGCCGCTGTAGCCGCCGCCGCCGAATTGCAGCGCGCGGCCGTTCCAGCGGCTCGGCAGGTTCACCTCGAAGCGGATATCCGGCGTCCCGGCGCTCTGGGCGCGGATCACGCCGGTCAAGCGGCAGAAGTCGCCGTTGAGATTGCCCGTGGCGGTCGCGGGGATCATCGCAGCGCTTTGCACGAGCGCACCGTTGGTCGGCAGGCCGATGCTCGCGGGCGGCAGCAGCGCGCCGGCAAGGTCGATGCAATGCAGCGGCAGGGAAGGCGTGTGCTGGGCGAATGCGTGGCCGCTAGCGATGAGCGTCAGCGTGGCGATGACGATCGCCTTGAGGGATTCGAGTGCACGGTTGCCCCGACGTATCATCCGCAGCCGGCTCCGTTGACGGTCGCGCGGGCCTTCTCCTTCTGGCGCCCGAGCGTGCTGCGCCACGCCCTGGCGAGCATGAGCGTCGCGCCGATCGCGACGATGTCGCCGGCCAGCGCCGCCGCGAACGCCGCCGTGCCGTGCAGCGCGTGTGGCGTGGCGGTGTCGACGATCACCGAGATCAGCGTGCCGCCGACGAAACACACGAGCCCCGTGCGGCCCACGGTCACGACGGCGGGCACGCGCGCGGCGATCCGCGCGATCGTGCCGCGATGGACGAAATACGCCGCCACCATGGCAATGCCGATGAAGTTGACGACGCGCGCGAAGGCCAGATGCTGTTTCATTGTCCCAGGCATGGGTTGAGTCAGGACGAACCATTTAGTCGCCGCGAACAGCGCCACCGCGGCGAACGCGCATCGTACCAGCCAGCGCGCGGTTTCCGAGGTCTTGAAACCGGGCGGAACCGGGTGCAGCCGGCAGAGCATGCCGAATACGAACATCAACTGCCAGGCGAATGGGTTGAACGGCCAGTTCGCGAAGGTGCTCGCGCCGACGAGCACAGCCAGCAGCGGCGCGAAGGCCCAGAGCAGCAGGCTGCAGATCAGCGTGGCGAGCGGCGCGCGGCGAGCGAAGGGCACGGCTGCGGGCACGCACAGCGCAAATATGACATACATCGGCAGCACGCTCGATAGATACGGCTGGCGTGCGAGCAACAGGACGTGGAAAGTCTCGCGCATGGGATGCGTGGCAAACGACGCCCAGCCGCTCAGGTCGGCGGCAGCGGGGTTCAGGTGCAAGAGCGCGAGTATTGCGCCCGAGAGCAGCGTGAGCAGGGCGGTCAGCAGATAGGCGCGGTAGATTTCCCAGCTGCGGCGCAGGAAGCGCCCTTGTGCGGCGCTCATGCCACGGTGCGCGCGCACGGCCATAAAGGCCGCGGCCGACGCGTAGCCGCCGAGAAACACGAACACTTCGGCGGAGTCGCACAGTGCGTAAGCGTGCAACGTCACCTGCGACAAGGCGCTGCCCGGAATGTGATCGAGCACGATCACGATCAGCACGACGCCGCGGAAAAAGTCGACTTCGATCGAACGCCCCTGGCGAGACTCCATGGTGCCCTCGCAAGCATCGCGGCGGCGCCGTTCAGGCTGGCGTCAACCGCTCGATGAATGGCAGGGCGGCTCACTGATCGTGTCGCCGCCCTTGTGCGTACGAGAGCATCTCGCAGGTATCGTTCCCTGCTCGCGGCGTGGTTAGCGCTTTACGCGCCTGATATGACGCGCACGCCATGTTGGCGCCATCCGCATGCCAGCTATGTGGCAGCTGGAATGGCACCTGCGCGTGTCCGGTGTGCCGCTTACTTCGCCGCAGCGGCGCGCTCGATCCCGGCGATGTCGATCTTGCGCATGGTCATCATCGCTTCCATCGCGCGCTTGCCGGCTTCGCGATCGGCACCGAAGACGCATTCGAGCAGGCGCTTTGGCGTGATCTGCCACGAAAACCCCCAGCGATCCTTGCACCAGCCGCAGTCCGATTCCTCGCCGCCATTGCCGACAATGGCGTTCCAGTAGCGGTCGGTCTCTTCCTGGCTGTGGGTCTCGACCATGAAGCTCACGGCCTGGTTCGCCTGGAAGTTGGGGCCGCCGTTCAGGCCCACGAAGCGCCGGCCGAGCACCGTGAATTCGACCACCAACTCCGCTCCCGCACCGATGCCTGGTATCGGGGAAACATGGCCAGCCCCGACATGGCTGTCCGGAAACGTCGCGGCGTAGAACTCCGCCGCTTCGCGTGCTCTACCCTCATCGAACCACAGGCAAGTCACAAGCTCCGCCATCACGATCTCCTTTGACAAGGCGCCGCATTGTCGACGCGTACCGCACATTGTGACAAAGCCTCGGCTGTGTGTGGGATTTTTGCTGGCGGAGCGTGGTGGCTAGTCGATACAACGCTCGATTGCGAGGGACTGGGCGGACTGAGCGCTGTACGAATCCAGCTTGCCGTGTTCCGAAGGTGATTCGGACTGCGATGCAACACAGACCGCAAGATTGGCGCGGGTGCTGTGCGGCGCGACCATGAGCGCAAGCATGAGCGCCATGAGCGCTGCAACCAGAATACCGACGCCGCGCAAGCTCGCGCGCAGCACGGGCGACAAGGGGAAAATGGCGCTAAAACGCGAAGTCTGTTCGACGATGGTTCGGAACATGGCGGCCTCTTTGCAGTGAACGTCGAGGGTATGACGTCACGATAGGCAGGCCACGCAGCCGCGACAAGACCCAACCGCGCCTCAAAACATGGGGCCACGCGCGGCGGGACAGAAGGGCATACGATTACTTCAGGAATGCTTGACGATAGACATTCGGCGCGGCGCCGAACGCGTCGCGAAAGCGATGGCTGAAGTGGCTCGCGTTCGCGTACCCGCACTCTGCCGCGATCTGCGCGAGCGGCAGAGCGGTCGTGCGCAACAGGAGACGGGCGCGCTCCAGACGCTGGGCCGCGATCCACGCATGCGGCGGCAGCCCGAACGAGGCGCGAAACATGCGCGCGAGGTGGTATTCGGAAAGGCACGCGACATCGGCCAGCGCGCCGAGCGTCAGTGTCTCGCCCAGGTGGGCGTCGACATAGTCGCGCAGACGCCGCCGTGTCGATACGGCAAGGCCGCCTTTGAGGGCCGCGCCCGCGCGCCGCACGCCCTGGCTGCGCAGCAGCAGGCTCAGCATTTCGTGCGCCGTTTCGTTGCTGCGCAAAAGGCCGTCTGGATCGGTCCAGTTCTCGTTGGCCAGCGACTGGCAGAGCACGGCAATGCGTTCGTCTTCGAAATACGTGCGATCGGCGAGTGTGAGTTCGCGCGGCTCCCGGTCGAGTTCGCGCACCGCGCGCTGCGTGAAGTGCTCGGGCAGGAAGTACAGATGCATGAAATGCATGTGGCCGCGCACCCACCAGCGCGATTCATGATCGCCGGGAAGCGCGCAGAGGCGGCTTGGCGCGCCGTACACGCCGGGCAGTTTCTGCCGCTCAGTGCGATAGCCGCCGTCGAGATAGCACGACAGCGTGTGATGGCCCGGCCGGTCATAGACGGTTTCGGCCTCGCGCGTTACGCGCGTCCACACGGCGGCCGCAAACTGGTCGCCGAGCCACGCAAAGCGCTCCAGCGTCGCATTGGCCTCGCTCAGCGTGCGGCACACCGAATGCAGCCCAAAGGGCGTATTGGCGAGGGCGGGCGCGGGAAGCGGCACCTGGGCGTTCATGGTCGGGGCGACGGGCTGCAAGGCGGTGATGGGGTCCACAAAGCGGGTTGTCAAAGCCGGTTTCAAGTATACGCTCGCGCCCCCGCTATTGCCGGCCGTGGCCGGGCGCAGGCAAGAAATGCGCAATCCTGGACAAGTCCGCGCCGGCCCCGTGCGCCATAGTTGGGGCATCGACTCGAGGTTTTTTCGGCAATGAATCTTTTACTCTACGTGCTCACCGTCCTGATCTGGGGCACCACCTGGATCGCTATCAAGTGGCAGCTTGGCGTCGTGCCTGCGCCCGTTTCGATCGCCTGGCGCTTCGGGCTCGCGGCGCTCCTGGTGTTCGCGCTGCTGGGCGTGATGCGCCGCCCCATCTGGCCGCCGCGCGCGGCGTGGCGCTATCTCGTCGCCCAGGGGCTGGCGCTCTTCTGCCTCAATTTCCTGTGCTTTTACTATGCCGAGAACATCGTGCCGAGCGGGCTTGTCGCCGTGGTGTTTTCAACCGCGCCGCTCTTGAATTCGATCAACGGACGCATTTTCATGGGGCGGCCGCTGCAACCCTCCGCCGTGGGCGGCGCCGTACTGGGCCTGATCGGGATCGTTTGTCTCTTCCTGCAGCAGATGGCCGGCCATATCGGCGATCAGACCGCGTGGCTCGGGCTCGGCGTCGCGTTTCTCGGCACGCTGTGTTTCTCCACGGGCAATCTGCTGTCCAGCCGCATGCAGTCGATGGGGCTCAATCCGCTCGTGACGAACGGCTGGGCCATGCTGATCGGCACCGCGGTGCTCGTGGCCGGCAGCGTCGTCGCCGGATTGCCGTTCAGGCTCGAAATGGATGCGCGCTACCTCGGCGCGCTGGCCTGGCTTGTCGTGGCGGGTTCGGTGATCGGGTTCACGGCCTATCTGACACTGGTGGGCCGGATCGGGCCCGAGCGCGCGGCGTATTGCACGGTCTTGTTCCCGATCGTCGCGCTGGCGGTCTCGACGGTCTACGAGGGCTACCGCTGGTCGTTGCTCGCCGTCGTCGGGCTTTTGCTGGTCGTATCGGGCAACCTCGTGGCGTTCGATCTCACGCGGCGTCTGTTCGCGCGGCGCGCGCCGGCAGCGTAAGCGGGCCTCAGCGCGCCAGGCTCGCCATCAGGGTGTTGCCATAGCGCCGATACAGCCAGGCGGAACACGGGGCGCCCAGATAGAGCGCGCCGAAAGCGGCGAGTGCGGTGCCCAGCAGATTGTGGGGGTTGAGCGAAGCGAGAGCCTGGTGCCGCGTCGCGAGGCCGGATGCGGCCACGATGACCGAGGCCGCGAGCGTTGGTAGTCCTGCGCACAACTGGATGAGCCAGATGCTCCAGCAATGCCCGCGCGTATCGGTCCACACTTCCCGTATCCTCAACGTGCCGCCAATGGCGACATGCGTGTGGAGCAGGCTCAGCCTCGTGAGCACGAAACAACTGATGCCTCCGGCAAACAGCACGAGACCTGCGCCAACGATCATTATCGGGAAGCGCGCCTCCACAGGATGCTGCACAATCGCGGCTTTCGTTGTGGGGTCGAGCGCGATCATCAGCGTGACACACAGCGCCAGGGCCAGGCCGACGAGCGCCAGCACCAGGCAGACGAGCACCGGTGCGAGCATGGCCAGTCCCCAGGTGCAGCCAAGATATCGCCAATAGCTCGGGCCTGAGATCGGCTGTGCGTTCGCCGAATCATTGTCAAGCAATACGAAGCGTATCGCGTGAATGATGAGAAGCGAAAATAGCGCGCCCTCCAGTAGTGTGAAGACGCCCAGCGGAACGTAAGTGAGGAGCCGAAACGGCGGCGTGCGGTCCGGGCGCAGGGCGTTCATGGCGGACGACGACAGCCACGCGTAGGGCAGCAGCAAAACCGCAAATGCGGGGCGGTGGCAGAGGTATCGCCAGCCATCGCGCCATGCGCCCTTCACGCACTGACCAAATGTGATCGATTCCATTCGAACCCCTTGCGCGTTGTTATTTGCGGTCGCCTCGAAGGGCCAGCGGGGCGTTTATGTGTTTTGCATCATTCGCCGATGGCCGCGCGGCCGCGTCGATTGTGACGGGCTGTGAGCGGCGAGTATGTGGGATGGCACACTGAGATTTTCGGTGAGTTATTCAATTCAATTTCAAATCCCTACATTTTTATTACGACTGCGTAAATGCAGCATTCATAAACTAATGGTTTGCACTAAAGATTCGTCTAAAGGTTGCCGATAGCCTTTTAAGAACAGAATTAATACGATTGCAAACACGCGGCACGCCGGCCGCTCCGGGGGTTACCGCCAACGCATGCGCGCGCGGGGAATGAACGAATGCAAAGCAGATGGCCCATCTCAGCGTGCAGCACACGCCTGCACACGCAATTCACGCTCCGGACGAGCGCGGTCCTCACGACGGGATTTACGTTCGCGGGCGCTATCAAGCGCAACGGCACGGACGCGACTCTGGATCGCGGGTGTCGGCATGACATGGCAGACGCCGCGAAATCCGTTCAGTGCATCGTGTGATCTTCGCCGGGGACAGGGACAAGACAAGGACGGGAGAGGCCTGCAATGAAGGTTCACGCTAGTGCGCTTACGCTGCTGCACTGGTTGGCGCAACGCGAAAGCGCGTCGGTCAGCGAAATTACTGCGTCGGGGTTGATGAATTCGCGCGAAGCATCGGATGTCGTGCGCTACGCCATGCGCAACGGGGCTGCCGAACGCATCAATAAGGGCGCGAGTGCGCGAGGATCCGCGCGCTACCGTTCTACCGGCGTCCCACTGCCGGAGCCACGGACGACGCCGGCCGGTGCGTCGTTTGACGGCTTGTTGAGCGCATGGGGAATCGCCCAGGAGCCGCCTGAGCTTCCCGCTGTGCGAACGCGCGTGTACCAGATCGAAGATAACAGCCAGGATAATCGAGGCGGAGATCGCCTCGGCAAACTAAAGCTCAATGATTGAAACCAACTGCGAGCAAATTGGGGCGACTGGGGAGACTGGAGAAATAGATACACCGTTCAGCGGACCCCGCAGGGCATTCCGGGTAGTTTCCGGGACGCCCTGGCCTGAAGTGAGGGTTCGATTCTCGCCGTTGATTTTCGCAAGGATGGCAACGGCAAACCTGCGCCGATGTGCGCGATAAAACCAACCATAAAAAGGGTTCTCTCCTGATGTCGAAACAGATCTTGCACGTCGCGCTTTGCGCGGCGTTCAGTTGTGCTGCGCTCGGCGCGGCGGCACCTGCCTCGGCTGCACTCGGCGGCATGCCCACGCCCGCGCCGGCTGGAGCTGTCTCCAGTTCGGCCAATGCGGCCGTCGTTCATGCTGCATCGGGCGTCTCCGGTACCGCGAGCGCCGCCTCGTACACGGTGACGCAAACGACTTTCGCCACCGGCACGGTCGTCCGTGAGTACGCCTCGGCGGCGGGCACGGTATTCGGCATCGCCTGGAGCGGCCCGATCATGCCGAACCTCCCCGTACTGCTCGGCACCTACTTCACGCAATACGACAGCGCGCGCGTCGCGCAGCGCACCGCTAATCCTGGCCGTGGTCCGCTGGCCGTCGAGCTTCCCAATCTCGTCGTCCATTCCGGCGGCCATATGGGCGCGTTCTCCGGACAAGCCTATCTGCCGCAGTCGTTGCCAACGGGCGTGAGCGCCACCGACATCCAATAACAAACAAAAACAAGGCGAACCATGTTGAGTATCAATGGGAAACTGGCCCGAATGCTGGCCGCATTCGGTTTGGCGGCAGCTGTCGCTCTCGTCGCGGGTTGCGGCGGCGGCGGCGGATCGGGGAATTCGTCGGCGAGCACGTCGACAGGCAGTGGTGGCTCGGGCGGCACCGCAAACAGCACGGGCGGCACGGTCCTCGCTGCCGGCGGCGCGGTATCGAGCTTGCCCGCTACGCTCGCGAGCAACCAGGTTGCTGTGACCGTGGCGTCGGGCGTCAAAAACGCTCCGAACATTCCGACGGTCAGCGTGACGATTTGCGCTCACGGCACGACCACGTGCCAAACGATCGACAACATCCAGGTCGATACCGGGTCATGGGGGTTGCGCCTCACGCTGGATGCGCTGAACAGCAACATGCAGTCCGCGTTGCCGGTCGAGACAGTGAGCGGCAAATCCGTTGCCGAGTGCTTCGGTTTCGCCGACGGCAACGCCTGGGGCTCCGTTCGCACGGCGGATGTGACGATCGGCGGGGAAACGGCTTCCAGCGTGCCCATCCACGTCACGGGCGATCTGCCGCAAACGGCAGCCGGCGGCACTAACGACAGCTGCGCAACGGGCTCGCTCAACGACACGTCGTCGTCAATCGCCGCGCACGGCATTCTCGGCATCGGCCCCGCGGAATACGACTGCGGCAGTGGTTGCGCGACCACGCCGAACGGCGTCTATTTCGGCTGCACGGGGTCGGGAACTTCGACGAGCTGCACGGACCTCGCGGTAGTGGAAGCATCGCAAGTGACGAATCCGGTCCGTATGTTCTCGACCGACAACACGGGCGTGATCCTGAACATGCCGGCCGTGACGTCATCGGGCTCGACGAGCGCGACCGGGTTCCTGACGTTCGGCATCGGTACGGAATCGAACAACGTAGTGCCGACTTCCGGTATTCAGAAGCTCACAACCGATCATTACGGCAACGTGCAAAGTGCATCGCTGAGCGGTACGAGCGTGTCGTCGGCATTCTTCGATACGGGCTCAAACGGGCTGTTCTTCCCCGACAGCACGTTGTCATCGACGATGTGCAAGCTCGCGATCGGCTTCTACTGCCCCGCTTCGACGGTGTCGCGGACGCCTTCCGTCACAGGGTTCAACGGCACCAGCGTTTCGGCCGGGCTTAGCATCGCCAACGCGCTGAATTTGTTCGAGGACGGTGGCTTCGCGTACGGGAACGTCGGCGGGCTCATGACGGGCGTCGCCTTCGATTTCGGCATGCCGTTCTTCTATGGCCGCACTGTGTACGTCAACTACGATCCGAACACTGACGGCAATCCAGGCGTCGCTACTTCGGCCTACGTCGCCTTCTAACCTGTAGCACCGTAATCCACCCTTCATCCGCGAGCGGCGCACCGCCGCTCGCGGATGTCTCAGAAGCATTGCGGACCGCTCGAACGGCGGCCCGCATCGCATCACCGCTCGGTCGGGTAGCCTCAACTGTCCTCGGCGCCTTGCTACCGCGCCAACCGCTCCCGAAGAAACTCAATAAAGCGCTGCGTTTTCGCCGGCAGCAGACGCGTTTCCGTAATCGCGTAGACCGGCGTCGGCGTGCCGTGCCACTGCGGCAAGATTCGCCGCAACGCGCCGCTGGCCACTTCGTCGGCCACGATTTCCTCCGGCAACAGCACGATCCCCAGATCGAACGTAGCGAGGCGGCGGATCATGCCGACGCTGTTGAGCGTGAAGCGTCCGTCCACCTTCACCGTGCTCGTGCGCCTGGCGTCGTGCAAGGTCCACGTATCAGCCCTCAGGATTCCCAGGCATTCGTGCTGTTCCAGATCGGCCGGTTTGCCAGGCTCGCCGGCCCGTTCGAGATAGCCCGGCGACGCATAGAGGTAAGGCGTGAGCGACGCTAGCGGTCGCGCAATGAGTTGCGAGCTTTCGGACTCCCCCATGCGAATCGCCACGTCGAACGGGTCGCTCACGAGATCCACACGCCGCGGATTCAGTTCGAAATCGAAGGAGATGGCGGGGTACAGGCCGGCGAATTCGGCGATCAGGGGCGCGAGGTACGTGACGGCGAAATCGACCGGAAACGAGGCCCGCAGCACGCCGCTGGGCTGCGCGACCATGTCGCCTAACTGCTCGTGCGCGAGCCGGGCTTCATCGACGATGCGCTTGCAGCGCTCGAAGTAGATCTGGCCCGCTTCGGTCAACTCGATCTTGCGCGTCGTGCGATGGAGCAGGCGCAGCCCGATCGCTTTTTCCAGGCCGCTGATGCGGCGCGAAAGGGTGGAGTTCGGCATGCCTGTCACGTCTGCGGCACTGCGAAACCCTTTGGCTTTGACGACCTCCACGAACAAGGCCATGTCGTTCAGTAGTTCCACCTTGACTGCTCCATCAACGGATCAATGATATCCAAATTACCATATTTATCCCAATCGTGAAGCAGGCGATGATGCAGCCATCCAAACCAGTCGAGGTGATCATCATGAGCAAGCTTTTCGATTCCGTGCGCGTCGGGCGTTACACGCTGCAAAACCGTCTGGTCATGGCGCCCATGACCCGTTCGCGCGCGCTGGCCGACGGCACGCCCGGAGAACTGGCCGCCGAGTATTACGCTCAGCGCGCGAGCGTTGGCTTGATCGTCACCGAAGGCACGCAGCCTTCGGAAGACGGACAGGGCTACGTGACCACGCCGGGCGTTTATAGCGACGCGCATGTCGCCGGATGGAAGAAGGTCACATCGGCCGTGCATGAGAAAGGCGGCCATCTCTTCATCCAGCTCATGCACGCCGGCCGCATGTCGCATCCCGACAATACGCGGCACCACCGCGTGGGCGTCGCGCCTTCCGCCATCGCGCCGGGCACGGCCATGTTCACGGCCAGCGGCATGCAGGATATTCCCGTGCCGCGTGCCTTGACCACTGAGGAAATCCGCCGCACCGTTCAGGGTTTCCGCAGCGCGGCCCGCCACGCTGTCGATGCCGGCGCGGACGGTGTCGAAATCCACGGCGCGAATGCCTATCTGGTTCAGCAGTTCTTCGCGCCGAGCGCCAATACGCGCACCGATGAATACGGCGGCCTGATCGAAAACCGCGCACGCTTTGCGCTCGAAGTCGCGGCCGCCATTGCCGGGGAAATCGGCGCGGACCGCACGGCCATCCGCCTCTCACCGGGAACGACGCTGTGGGGCATCGACGAAGGTGCGCAAGGCCCCGATCTTTATCACTATCTGGTGGCCGAACTAGACAAGTTGGGCCTCGCCTATCTGCATATCGCGCATCAGGGCAACGAGGCACTGCTGAGTGACATTCGCAAGCTGTGGAAGGGCACGTTGATCGTGAATCGGGCTGGACGCCCGCGCGAACAGATTGGCGCCGATCTGGTCACGGGGCTGGCGGATCTCGAGTCCTACGGTCAGATGGTGCTGGCGAATCCGGATTTCGTCACCCGCCTGCAGCGCAACGCGGCGATGAACGCGGCGGATCGCAACGGCTTTTTCGGTGGCACTGCGCAAGGCTATACGGACTACCCGAGCCTGAGCGAGGTGGCTGACGCATGACGTGACGAGCAGGCGCGGGGCGTGCGTTGAACGCGCCGCGCCAATGCGAAACCGCCTGTCGCACGCGGTTTCGCATGGCTCATTCGAGCGGTCCCGCGAGGGCGCGCCGATACCACGCATGGAAATGGCGCATGCCGTCTTCGAGCGGTGACTGATACGGCCCGGCGTCGCTGATGCCGCGCCTGTGGAGCCGCAGTCGTCCCGCGTCCATGCGCTCGGCGATCTCGTCGTCCTCGATCATCGTCTCCAGATACGCAGCGCGCTGGGCTTCGATGAACTCGCGCTCGAACGCCGCGATTTCTTCGGGGTAGTAGAACTCCACCACGTTGAGGGTTTCCTGCGGGCTCTTCGGATACAGCGTCGAGACCACGAGCACGTGCGGATATAGCTCGATCATCTGGGTGGGGAAATACGCGAGCCAGATGGCGCCGAACTCGGGCGCCTCGCCGCCGCGATAGTCGAGCAATCGATCGTGCCACGCGCGATAGATTTCCGAACCCGGCTGCGCAAGCGCCGCGTGTACGCCCACGCGCTGCATGCTGTACGTCTCGGCGAATTCCCAGTCGAGCGTTTCGCAGGTCACGAAGCGCCCGAGCCCGGGATGGAATGGCGCGACGTGATAATCCTCCAGATAGACTTCGATAAAAGTCTTCCAGTTGTACTGGCAGGTATGCGTTTCGACGTGATCGAGTACGTACTCGGAGAAGTCGAACTCGGGCCGGGCGAACACGCGCGCCATGTCGCGCGCAGGCTCGCGTGGTCCTTCATAGAGCAGGCCATGACAATTTCGCAGTTCGAAACGTTCGAGATTGCGGCACGGTTTGCGCTCGAACTCGGGCGCGCCGATCAGCTTGCCGCCGGGCGCGTACGTCCAGCGATGCAAAGGGCACACGATGTTGCTGCCGCTCGCGGCGAGATTGCCTTGCGCGGGGGGGCCGCCGCTCGCAGCGACGTTGCCGGCCACGCCACCCAGCATGAGCGACTGGCGATGGCGGCAGACGTTCGAGAGCAATTGCACGCCGTTCTCGCCGCGCACCAGCACGCGCCCGCCTTCGTCCTGTGGCAGGTGCCGCCAGTCGCCGCGCTCGGGCACCGACTGTTCGTGGCCCACGTATAGCGCCGAGTGCGCGAAGATACGCGCCATCTCGCGCTCGAACAGCGCCTCGTCGAAATAGGCGCTCGCGGGCAATTGCACGTGCGCTTCCTCCGTATCGGGCGGCAGCGCGAGATGCGCGAGGTCACTGATATCGTTCATCGGTCGGTTTCATCCTGTTTCGTGTTGCGCATTCAGGCGCACGATGCGTTCATGCTTTGCGAGCCGCGGGCAGGTGCTGCAGAGTTCGCCGTCGCGACGGCGATAGTGGTAGCAGCAGGTTCGGCGCTCCAGCGCGAGCGCTTTTGCGCCGTCCGTGCGCGAAAACGGGAAATAGCCTGAGCAGTCTTGCAGGCCGAGCGCCGCGAGCCACTGCCGGCCATGTGCCTCGACCTGTGCGTCACTCCATTCGGGCCGCGCCTTGCGTGCCGCGAGCAGTGCGGCTAGCACCACGTCGGCTTGCGTGCCGCGCGCTGATGCTGGATTCAAGCGGATCACCGGCATCAGCTCGTCGTGCATTTGCTCGCAGCACGAGACGATTTCGCGTGCGGCGTGCGCGATCAATGCGTGCGTGTCGCCCTGCGCCGGTTCGTGATCGCGAATGCGGACCTCGCTGGTCCAGCCCTCGGCAATGGGCTGCGCGATGTCCGCAAGCGACAGCGACACGCCAGCCGCATGCACCCCGATCACGCTCAAGTAGAGCGGTTGCCAGATCAGGATGCCCCAGCAGCGCGACGACCAATAGGGGCGCCCCGCTTCGGGGTAGGTGCGCGACCAGAAGGCAAGGAGGGCATCGAGCGCAGCGCGATTGGCATCGCCGTTGGGCGGCGCCGGGCGCGTATGCACGATGCCTTGTGCGGGGTGCGCTGCTACCACACCCTGCAACCCCGGTACGAGCCGCGCGGCGAGTTGCAGCGTGTCGTCGAGCGCGCGGTTTGCCGCCATGCTTATGCCGCGACCGCTTCGGCGTTCATGCCGTTCGCCTGCGCGGCGTCTCGCTGCGCACCGCGCCTGCCAGCCAGCGGATTTTGCAGATTGCCCGCCATCTTCAGATTGCCCGCTGGGTCGGACAGATTGACCATCTGCAGGTTGTTTCCGAGTTGCAGACGGTTCAGGCACGAGTGCAGGAACTCGGGCGCGAAGAGGTCGTATTCGGCGTATTTGCGCGCGAATTGCGGATGCTCGTCCTGATAGCGCGCGACGCAGCGCGCCACTGTGTCCCAGAACACGTCTTCCGTGCAGCACTCGTGCTCGACGAGTACCTGATTCATGTAGCGGAAAAAGCCGTCGAACACGTCGATGAAGATCGCGAGCAGCTTGACGCGCTCGGGCACGTCCACGGCGAGGCGCTTGACGTTTTCCGGAAGCTGCGCGTCCTTGTTGAGGATGGCGGATTCTTCCGCGATGTCCTTCATGATCGCGCGTACAGGCACATGATTTTCGAGCACGAGAATGAGATTCTCGCCGTGCGGCATGAACACGAGATCGTGTGCGTAGAAGCAATGGACGAGGGGCGCCAGATACGCCTCCATGTAGCGCTCGAGCCAGGCTTGTGCCGCGAGCCCAGAAGCCTCGATCAGCGCGGGCAGCAGCGCCTCGCCATGGCGGTCCGTGTGCAGCAGCGCAGCCATGGTCATGAGCCGCTGGCCGTCTCCCGCGAGGCTGAGCGGATTCTCGCGCCAGAGCGCCGAAAACATCTTCTTGTACGGGCTATCCACCTGGACGGCCGCTTCGTAATAGCGATTGCGAAAGCCGATGGACGCGACTTCGCGCAGTATGGTGAACCCTTTGCCTTCCAGATACGGGTCGCTCGCCACGAGGCCTTTGATGAAGTCGTTGATGGCAGGGGTGCCGGACATGTAGTACGGCGAGAGTCCGCGCATGAAGCCCATGTTGAGAATCGAGAGCGACGTTTTTACATAGCGTTTCGAACGGTCCGAGAGATTGAAGAACGTGCGGATCGACTGCTGGGCCTGATAACGGTCCTCGCCGAAACCGAGGCAAATGATGCGGTTGGTCGCGACATAGCTCGCAAACGCGATCGAGAGTTTGTTGAACCACTGCCACGGGTGCGCCGGCATCAGTCGATAGTCGGCAAAGTCCACGCCGCGCGCTTCGACCATCGAGCGAAAGCACGCGATGGTCTCCGCGCCCAGTTCTTCTTCCATGAACTGCTCGTAGTCGAGGTCGGCTGAGCTGTGGAACGCGGCGTTCTCCTTGTGCACGGCGAGCCAGACGATCTGGAGCGGCGAGCCCGCCTCGGGTGCGAACGCGCGATAGTCGCCCGCGTCGAAGCCGAGCCTGCCGTTGTTGGCGACGAAGCCCGGATGGCCCTCGCTCATCGCGGTTTCGAACGCCTGGAAATCGGCGTCGAGGAGCTCGGCCGTATCCGGGCCATCTTTCACGGCCTTGTAGGCCGCGCCATACAGCGTGCTGCTGATTTCATCGAGGTAAATGGGCAGCATTTCCTCCTTGATGCCAAGCCGCGCTTTCACGTCGAGAATGAAGGCGAGCGCGTCGAGCGGTTGCGGCGCGCCGTCTTGCGAGCACACGATGGTCTCGGGGCGAATGCTCCAGTGGCGCAGCGCGAGCAGGCGTGCGTCGAACGTGTAGACGCGGGTGCCGTCGTCGGATTCGAGCGCATAGCGCGCGTAGTGGTCACCCGGCGCATCGCCCACGCGCTGCGGCTCGACGATCAGCTCGTGTGCGTACTCGGCAATGGCCTTGCGCACCAGCATGCGGTTCGCGCGCTGCCACACCCCGGGTGTGAGGTGGGCGGTTGCCTCGTGGGGCGTGAGGAGAACATGTTGCATGGAAGGCTGCGTTGCGACGTGATTCATGTTGCGATGTCCTTATGGAATTTAGTGATCCTACGTAATGGCAGCGTAAAAATCGGCTCGTGTGCAGAACGCAAGCGAGGCGGTTTTCTCGCGAAACCCGACGTCTTTCGTATACACGAAGCCCATCGCGCGATTCAGGGCGTGTATGCGTGCGTTACGCGCATCCGGCTCGACGACCACACGTTGTGCGCCAAGGCGCTCGAACAGGAACGCCATGAGCGATTCGAACACGTGGCGCGTATAGCCGGAAGTGCGCCTGGTAGCGGGCCCGACGAACAGGTGCATGCCGAGATCGCCTGCGCACACGTCGTAGTGCTCGCCGATCTCTTCGTGAGCCGGGTCGTAGCTTTCGAACAGGAAGGCGGGTACGTCGTCCTGCAACCCGAGCCAGGCTCGCGCATGCCCCGAGTCCTCGATCGCCTGGTAAAACGCGGCCACGTCCGCCACGCTCTTGTCGCGCATGTTCCAGAACGCGGCGCGTTCTTCGATGAACCAGCGGTGCAGCGTGGGCGCGTCGTGTTGCGCGTCGAGCGGGCGGATGAGAAAGGCCTCGGGCCTGGCCATGCGTGCACCCGGGACATGACGCAGCGCGATTTCGTCGGCAGCGATTTCAGTTCGCACGGGCGGTGACTCCTGTTTCGGCAATCGGATTGGAAAGGGCCGCGTCCTGGGCGCGCGGCCGGGCGAGCAGCCAGACGCTTGCGAGCGCCGTGAAAACGAGGCCCACGGACGCCACGAAGAACGGCGCACGCAAGCCTGCTTCGTCGACAATGGCGCCGGCCGCGAACGAGGCCAGCAGCACGCCAAGGTTCTGGAAGAAGTTGATGACGCTGTAATCGGCGGCATACGAGGCGGGCGTGCTCAGTGCGAACATCGTCACGTCGAGCTTCACGACGATCTGGAACAGCGCCCAGCCGAACATCACGCGTCCCACGACGATCCATAGCGGCGCCTCCACGCCCTGCAGCAGCATGCCGGCGGTACATAGCAGCAGGTTCGCGAGCATGTGGTCGGGCACGCGCTTGCCCTGGGTGGCGAGCCGCTTGTTCAGGCGCAGCGCGACGAGCGCGACCATGCCGGGAATGGCGAACACGAGCCCCGGAACCAGTTCGCCGGGCGCATGGGTGACTGCTTGCCAATACGACGCCATGAACGGGCGGATGAGATACACGCTGAAGTCGAACGCAAGCATGAGCAGTGCGAGGCGCAGGATCGGCATGCGCGCACGCAGCCCCGGCTTGACTTGTGCTTCATCGACAGAGTCCGCAAACCGGCAGCGCCGCGAAATGCCATGCGTGCGGATCAGTGCGAGGCAGATCGCCATCTGCACGAAGTCGCCGGCGGCCATCGCGAAGATGCAGTGATGCGCGTCCCAGACCTGCATGACGAAACCGCCCGCCACCGCGCCCGCAATCGCGCCGAAGTGCACCACCACTGAAAGCACGCCGATGGTATGCGCATGCGATTCTTTGGCTTCGAGCCGCATCATGTACGGGTACATGAGCAGATAGCTGCTTTTGCACATGAACATCGCGAGCGAGAGCACCCAGAAGAGCGGCACCGTTGCCGCAAAATAGCTCGCGACCGAAAGCACGCCCGCGGCGCACTGCGTATAGACGAGCAGATGCATGGCGTCGAGGCGCTTCGCAATGCGCGCCCAGAGCGGAAGCGTGAGCATGACGACAATGGAGATGAACGCCACGTAAGCGCCCGCATGCACAGGGCTCGTCACGCCATAGCGAGCCGCGAAGAATTGCGGGTAGAACGGAATCAGGATCGCATCGCTGATAACGGCGAAGGTCGTCATCAGGATGATCGTGCTGCGCAGCTTCATTGCGCCTCCAGCGGCGTCTTGACGAACGCTTCCGTGTCGGGCACCGAGAAGTCCTGCAGCGCGATGCGCCGCTCGATCTTGTAGTGCTCCACGCCGGTCAGCTCGCGCAGAATGCAGGAGTTGCGATAGCAGCTCATGCCGAGGTCGGGGTTGGTCAGGCCGTGGCTATAGAGCCCCGCGTTCTGCACGAAGATCTCGCGCCCGCTCACGTCGATCGCATAGTTGCGCGAGAGCCGGTAGCGCCCCTTGTCGTCCCAGCGGATGCGAGCGCGAACGCCGTCGATGAAGCCGGGCACGTTCTGCCCATAGCCGGTCGCGAAGATCGCGCCGTCCGTGACGTGCGTGTATTGCACGCCTTCGTCGCGTTGCACGAAACGCAGGTGAAAGCGGTCTTCGATGCGGTCGTGATGACAGGCGCTCAGCTCGGAATTGGTGATGAGACGCGCACGGTTGCTGCCGCGGCTGCGGCGGTCGTCCAGCAGGTCGTAAATCTGGTTGATGAGCGAGGCGTTCACGCCTTTGTAGAGACTGTCCTGCTTGGCGATGATGTTTTCGCGCACGCCATCCGGCAGGTTGTAGAAGTAGTCGATATAGTCGGGCGAGATCATTTCCAGCGTGAGCTTCGTGTTTTCCATCTGGAAGAAACGTGGCGAACGCGTGATCCACGTGAGCGTGTAGTCGTGCTCGTCGCTTTCCTTGAGCAGGTCGTAGAAGATCTCGGCTGCGCTCTGGCCGCTGCCGATCACGGCAATCGAGCGCTTTTGCTGCAGCTCGGCTTTGCGCGCCACGTAATGCGCGCTATGGATGCAGTGCTCGTGCAGCTCGCCGCAGCACGGCGGCAATTGCGGCACGGAACCCACGCCGATCACAAGGCGCGCGGCGCGATGCATGAACGGCTGGCCGGTGCGCACGTGCCGCCCGCGCACCACGTAATGGCCTTGCTGCGCGTCGTATTCAACGTGCTCCACGCTCGAGCCGAACGCGATGCTCGACAGTTGGCTGATAGCCCATTTGCAGTAGCGGTTGTATTCGGCGCGGCTCAGATAAAAGCGCTCGCGAATGTAATACGCATAGAGCTTGCCTTCCTGCTTGCAGTAGTTGAGGAAGCTGAACTTGCTTTTGGGATCCGCGAGGCTCACGAGATCGGCGAGAAACGGGTTTTGCAGCGTGGTGTCGTCGATCAGCATGCCTGGGTGCCAGTCGAAGTCCTCGTTGCGTTCGAGAAAGAGGCCGCGCAGATCGCGGATCGGATCGGCGAGGCAGGCGAGACTCAGATTGAACGGCCCGAGGCCGATCGCCACGAAGTCGAGCACGGGCGAGGGCGGACCTGGCTTGACATTAGTTGTACTCATGATTGAACTTTCACCTGTGGCGGAAAGGACCATGTCGGGTTACCTCATCGAAGGGCGAAGACGGCGAGAAGGCTCACGAGACGCAACCGCGCAACCGTTTGCGCGGGTGTGTGGCGTTTCGATGCGAATGAGAGTGATTCGCGTTTGATGATCATAGGAAAGACGCCGCCCAATGGCAAGAGCGAAACGCAGGGCGTTGAGGATGCCGAAATATCGTGCCTGCCCAATACGCATCAAGGCTGGTATGCGCGACCGGCGGCAAAGTCCTGCTGCGCCGGGGCGGGCGGGGGATTGGCTACTTTCGGGAAGCGGCGGGGGCGCGTTCGCGCCGCCCCATTTTTGGCGTCAAATCACCTGACAAAAACCCTGAACTTTGCAGGGGTTAGATGCGCGCAGCGAGAATTTCGGCTCTAATCGCGCGCGATTCGCGGGTGCGAGGCCACGGCTTGGGGGCATTCATCACGCGATGATCCCAAACGTGTCGCGCCTTTCCGCCTTCACTCAGCCTTGCGCGGCGGTGGGCTATGCCGCGCGAGAAATCGATCGAGCTGGCTAGCAAACGCCTTGCTGTCACGCGCGCTGAATGGCGCCGGACCGCCCGTTTCGATGCCTGCGTTGCGCAGTTGATCCATGACGTCGCGCATCGTCAGCCGTTCCTGAATGTTCTCGCGCGTGAACCAGTTGCCGCGCGGATCGAGCGCCTGCGCGTTCTTTTCGAGCACCGCGGCGGCAAGCGGTATGTCGGCGGTAATCACGAGGTCGCCCGCCTCGACGAGTTCGACAATGCGGGCGTCAGCCGCGTCGAATCCCGCCGGCACCTGAATCGACTTGATGAACGGCGACGGCGGTGTGCGCAGATATTGGTTTGCCACCAGCGTCAGTTGGACTTCGGCACGCCGCGCGGCTCGAAACAACATGTCCTTGATGACGGCGGGGCAGGCGTCAGCGTCGACCAGCACTTGCATGTAGGGATTCCCGGCACAGTAAAGCGCGATCATAACGCAATGCCGGTGATGCTCCGCGCATTGCGCGACGTTTCCTGTCGTTTCCTGTCGCATTCCGAATGCACTGCGTTTTCCTTGCATTTGCCCGCATACCTGCCAACATTGATTTCGCAATGGAGCCGGATGCCCCCGACCAGACACTGCGAAGACGGAGCGGATATGAGCGACGCTACCCACGGGTTCGATGCCGCTGGGGAACACAGGGATGCAAACGGGCTGCGGCTGGGCGCGCTGGTCGCCCTCGTCGTGGGCTCAATGATCGGCGGCGGTATCTTTTCGTTGCCGCAGAACATGGCCGCATCCGCTGGCGTGGGCGCCGTTCTGATTGGCTGGGTGATTACGGCCTTCGGCATGCTGGCGCTTGCGCTCGTATTTCAGACACTCGCCAACCGCAAGCCGAATCTCGATGGCGGCGTCTACGCATACGCCAAGGCCGGATTCGGCAATTACATGGGCTTCGCCTCGGCCTGGGGCTACTGGATCAGTGCGTGGCTCGGCAACGTCGGATACTACGTGCTGCTATTCAGCACGCTCGGGTATTTCTTCCCCATCTTCGGCGAAGGCAATACGCTACCCGCCATTGCCTGCTCCTCGGCGCTGCTGTGGAGCGTGCATTTTCTGGTGCTGCGCGGCATAAAAGAAGCGAGTTTCATCAATCAGATCGCGACGATTGCGAAGATCGTTCCGCTCGTCCTTTTCATTCTCATCTGCCTCCTCGCGTTTCGGCTGGATGTTTTCTCGGCCGATATCTGGGCGCGCTCGAATCCGGCGCTCGGTGGTGTGCTGGATCAGGTGCGGAACATGATGCTCGTCACGGTCTGGGTGTTCGTCGGCATAGAAGGGGCGACCGTTTTCTCGGCACGCGCCGCGGATCGCAAGAGCGTCGGCAAGGCCACGGTGATCGGATTTTTCGTCGTGCTTCTCGTGCTGGTGCTCGTCAACGTGCTGGCGCTCGGCATCATGACGCAGCGTCAACTCGCGGGGCTGAAGAATCCCTCGATGGCAGGCGTGCTCGAACACGTTATCGGACATTGGGGCGTGGTGCTGGTGAGCGTGGGACTCGCCATTTCGCTGGCGGGCGCGCTGCTTTCGTGGGTCATGCTGTGCGCGGAGATTTTGTTCTCGGCAGCGCGTGACCGCACGATGCCCGCCTTTCTGCGCAAGGAAAACGCGAGACAGGTGCCGGCCAACGCGCTGTGGCTGACCAACGGCATGGTGCAGATATTTCTGCTCATCACGCTGGTGTCGAAAGGCACGTACCTCTCGCTCATCTATCTCGCCACCTCGATGATTCTCGTACCTTACTTCTGGTCGGCGACTTATGCGCTACTGCTTGCCATTCGCGGCGAGACTTACGAGTTGTCGCAAAAGGAGCGCCGCAGGGATTTGATGATTGCTGCGGTTTCCGTGTTTTACGCGGTCTGGCTGCTTTATGCGGGCGGCGTGAAATACCTTCTCCTTTCGTCGCTGCTCTATGCGCCGAGCGTCGTCTTGTTCGCCAAGGCGCGGCGCGAGGCCGGGCAGAACGTGTTTACGCATTTGGAGAAAATCGTATTCGCAGCCGTGCTCGTTGCCGCAGTCGTGGCTGGCTTCAGTTTGTATCGCGGTCTGCTGAGCCTTTGAATGAGCGGCGGACAGTCGATGTGCGCTCTCATACCAGGAGGCACCATAGCGCGAGGAGCGGAGTGCTTCCCGAGCGCATTGCGTGCATGCTGTTGGGCGTATTGTGCAGGCCGCCGCCGACAGCCGGATCGAACCAGTCTCCGTCGCGCTGGCGGAACTCCCCTGCGCTGAGCAGCACATAGGCTTCTTCAGGCGGATGTTGATGATCGGGGTATCGTGTATGAGGCGCGAGCAGCGAAAACCCTAGCTGCACGTCGTATCGGCTTTCCATGCCGCCGGGGCCGCAAATCATGCCGTTCACGTGCTTCTCGACATAGTCTTTGCTTCCGTTCGTCCCGGATGTTCGCCGCTGCCAGCCGATAGCGGGTTCGAGCGTTTTGATGGCGCGGGCCGCTTCGCCGAGACTGGTTGTGTCGTCAAGCAACGGCGTCAGCGCTGAATCGAGGAGGTCGCAGGCAGGGTAGCGTTCGCGGTTGCGCTTGCCGTCGTCGGACGGCTGTTCGAGACGCTCGAATACTTTCACGGCCATCTGGCGACCATCCTGCGGCAGCGCGGGTGCCTGAAACAGCGTTCGTGCAACGCGAATGAAATGTTCGAGATTCTCATGTCGTTGATACATGGGGGCTCCGGTAATGACGTTGCGGCGCTATGCCCGTGATCACTCAATAGTCATGGCGCTCTGAACAGGCGTGATATCGCTTTGAACGGTCCGCTGCCGCCCGAATTCGAGCATGGCGATGCTGCCGAGTATCAAAAGCATCGCCACGATTTCGAGCTGACCCACGTGCTCTCCCGCCGCCCAGCCTATTAGAAGCGCAATCACAGGGGTGATATAAACCGCACCGGAAGCCGCGACGGCGCCTAACTCCTGCAACAGAAAGTAGTAAAGCAGGAATGATGAGCCCGTACCGAGCAAACCCAGGCCGATCACCACCCCGGCCGCTGCGCGCCCGTTCTGCAAAATCTGGCCGGTACCATGGAGGTCGGTCAAGGCAAAGAGTATCAGCAATGCGAGGCCCATTTGCCAGGTCACGATCGCCAGCGGGGCGAGGTTGATCGGGGAGAGAAAGCGCCGGACGTAGATATACGACAGTCCAAAAACGATCGCGCCCTCGATCGTCCACGCGACGCCCACGAGGCTGATCGGGTCGTCGCTACTCATCACGGACCACGGGCGCGCGATGAGCGTAATACCCGCCATGCCCAACGCAACGCCGCACACCATCAAGCGGTTCATTTTCTCATTGCGCAGAAACACCGCCGAAGCGATCGAGGTGAAGATGGCAGGCGACCCGCCGAGCACGCCGGCAATACCGCAAGGAAGCAGAGCGGTGCCTTTTGCCATGGCGAAGTAGCTGAAGGCTGTGGCGAGCGCCGCCATCATCGAGAAGTGATGCAGATAGCGGATCTGGCCGAGTCTCAATACGCCGTTGCGCCACGCGAGAACGGCGAGCGGTATGAAACCGAAGAGGACGCGCAAGAACGATATCTGACCTGGGCTGATGAATGGCGCCGCCCATTTCATGTAGATGAAATTCGATCCCCAGAAGAGTCCGAGGAGCAGGAAGGCGGTGTAGGTCCGTATCACGGTACGATCCAGGCAGGGTTGTCAGCCACGGGCAAATCGGCGCTGCCAGCATAGCGAGCGGCATCCGCGCAAGCGGTTGCTTCAATTGCGCTTATAGATAGCAGAAGCGGCGTTCGCCAGGTTTCTCTTTCTCATTCGATATGCCAGGTGATACATAGAGAATGCCGGGCCTCGTGAGTGCGGCCTGCGTGCACGGCTGTCCGCTGAGTATTGGATCGGCAAGAAGACGCGTCAATGTGCTTTATTTTCACGCTGACATTCCTTGAAGTCATTCGTGCTTCGTGACGCATTCTGCGTTTGATTAAGGCGCGGTTATGAAAAGTGAAAGCGTGGCTTACGCTAGTGCGCGCAGCCCGGAATCGATGTACGTTCGCATGAGGACCGCAGCCTGGACGCGGTCGCGCATCGTGACGGGGGTGAGTGCATGCAGAGCGAAAATTTCGGGGCCATTGCTCGCGGCGATATGCCGGTGATGGTGGTTGCACCCCACATCGGCAGCCGCGTGCCCGTGGAGTTGCTGTCGAATCCGGCGTGGGCGCCAATCGATGGCCGTCTTTCGGACCCGGCAGGCGTTGCCTGGATCGAGACTGCGCGCGAACGCGGCATGTCGAGCGTTGCGGCGGCGGTGCATCCCTGTGTGATCGACTTCAACGTGGCAACCGACAACCGGTCGCTTTCGCCACGTTTGAACCGTGTGGGACTGTGCCGGACGCACACGTCGCGCGGCGAGCCGCTCTATCCGCAGGGCTGCGAACCGGACGAGGCCGTGGTCGAGGCGCGGATCGCCGCTTACTGGCTGCCATTTCATCAGACGGTGACGGCCGAGATCATTCGCCTCAGAAAGATTCACGAAAATATCGCGGTGCTGGTTTCGCACGCGAGTTCGTGGCTCTCGCCGTACCGCGATCAGGCTGGCGGAACCGACTTCAATCTCGGCACACACCAGGGCGCGGCGTGCGATCGTCTACTCGTTGCTGCGCTTACCGACGCCGCCCAGCAGCACGCGCGCTCGTGGGTGGTCAACGGGAAGCTGGGTGGCGCCTTCGCTGCGCAGCACTATGGTGTGCCCGAGAGTGGCGTGCATGTCGTCGAGGTCGAGATTGCCGGCAAATGGCGTAGCGAACTGGAGGCAAGCGGTGAGGCGGGCCTAGTTTGCAATTCGCCCCAGCGTGACATGGCGGCGCTTCTGGATGGCGCTTGCGCTGCGGTTCGCAAGCTCCCCGCTGGCGCCGATAATGTGCTCGCTGCGCTTGAAGCCGTGAGGTGCGCAGACTAAGAATGCAAAGCGGCCTGAATCGCGCAAACGCCGCGTCTGAGACGTGTTAAATTTTGGGGAAGCATTCGTCCACAGCCATGAAAGACAACGCGTCGCCAGAAAAATATCCTGATTGGGACCTCCTCGCCAGCTGGGTCGCGGTGGTGGAGGCCGGTTCGATTTCGGATGCTGCCAATCGCCTCGCTATCTCGCAGGCCGGAGTTTCGCAACGCATCAAGGCGCTCGAAACTCTGCTGGACACGACCTTGCTTGACCGGGCAACGCGCCCGGCACGGCCAACAGCGGCAGGTCAGCGCCTGTTCGAGCACGCCACCGTGTTGCTGCAGGGCGCGGACCAGATGGTCGAGAGCGTGCGCAACGTGACGCGCGCAAAGCGCGTGGTCGTGCGTCTGGGGTGTGTGGATTCGTTTGCGGCGACGATCGGGCCGATCGCCATCAAAGCGTTGTCCGGCACATCGCACCATATTCGCCTGTGGTCCGGCATCACGCCCACACTCGACGGGCAGCTCGAAGCCCGGCAACTCGACATGGCCGTGACGACCAGCAGTGCCTCGCATGCTGCCGGCATCCGCAAGAGAAAGCTGTTTTCCGAGCCGTATGTCGTCGTGCTGCCGGGCAGCTTTGAAGTCGACCGCTTCACGACGCTCGCCGAATTGAGCACCCATCTGCAATTCATTCGATACAGCGCGCGCTCGGTCATTGGCCAGCACATCGACTCGTATCTGTCTTCGCACGGCGAAAACATCGAGCGCACCTGCGAATTCGACGCCACGGACCCCATGCTCAGTCTTGTCGCGGCGGGCCTTGGCTTCGCTATCACGACACCATTGTGCTTGTGGCAATCACGTCACTATGTGCCCGAAGTGCGTGTGGTTCCGTTGACTGCGTTTTCCCGCCACGGCCGGCCTTATGGACGGCTGACCCGATCGTTCTTTCTCTCGTATCGGGAAAACGAACTCGGCCATCTGCCTAACGACCTCTACGATCTCATTCGACGTGCGTTCGAGAGGCAGGTCGCGCGTGATATCGCCAAGGCCCTTGCGCTGAAGCCGGATGAGGTCGGCGACATCGACGACGAATAGCGCGAGGTTTCGTTAGTGTCGTGAGGGGGGCAGGCGCCGAAAGCTCGCTTTCCACCCTTGATTCGTCGCGTCATCGATCATGCCGTGAAATATGCCTAGCACCTCGTCGATCGAAATCGTGCCGGCCACGCGATGTTCGATCCACAGACCATGCACCAGCGCCAACGACTGAATAGCGTAGATGTTCGCCATCGTCGCATCGCAACCGGCCTGTCGATAATCGTGAACGAAGTTCGAGCGCAGGCGCCGCGAAAACGCTGCACATAGGCGTTGAACCTGGACTTCGTGGGCCGACGAACTCCACATGTGCGGCCAGACGTTGGCTGCGCCCGGGCTCATGACCTCGTCGCTAAAGCACAGGTCGACCATGAATTTCACGCGCTCGATCGGGTCGCGAATATCGCGCCGGCCCGCGACGAGCTGATTGCGAACGCTTCGGATCATGTAGACGAAGGTCTTGTAGACGAGATTGCTCTTGTTCTCGAAGTGATGATGCACGAGGCCCACTGAAACGCCGGCGTGTTCGCTCACCTTCCTGATCGTCAGGTTTTCCAGGCCGACCTGTCCCACGACGTCCAACGTTGCGTCGATCAGTTTTAGACGCATGCCGTCGTACTCCACGGGCTCTTCCTTGCGCGTATCGGCCTTCAGGGCGGGTTCCGCGTCGTGACGCATGGTGCTGTCCTCAGTCAGGGAAAGGGCGCTGCGGCGCCACATAAAAGCTGAACATTCGTTCACGGGAAGCAGCAGTATAGCGGCTTCCATTATCCACAAAAGCTGAACGAATGTTCATTGATGCGCTATCGATTTGCGCTCCGTGCTTACCCTTTTCTCGCCAGTTAGTCAGATATTGTCCGTAAAAACCCTTATCAATTCCTTTTTGACATCTCACCGAACGCATATATAGTCGTTCTCACGCATCTTGTGCTGAACATATGTTCAGTGTTGACGAGAGTTCAGACTGATATGTGTTCAGCGTTGTCGCCCTCGGCTGCCGTTCATAAGGGGCAACGATCCACAACATAAAGCCAGGTTAAATAAGCAGCCGTTCTTTTTGCACCCCCTAGTCTGGACACTGAGCGTCGCTGGTGCCTTGAGAACCCCGCAAACCTGCGCCAGGTAAGGGTTCTCCCGGGGTGAACCCCGGTAGGTTCCTGGGCGACTCGTCCAACTTTTCTGGTAAGGAGCAAGCGTGATTTCAGGTCCACAATTTCCGTTGCCGGCGAACGAAGCCGAAGTTCAATTTGGCGAAGGCACCGAATCGGGCGCCGCGCTGCGCCGTGCGCTCGAGCAGCGTGAAGTCGTAGAAATCCCCACCGTCATCGGCGGCAAGCGGTACTTCTCCAACGAGGTTATGGAGGTTCGGGCTCCTCACGATACGCAGCGCGTGCTCGCGCGTATTCATCGCCCGTCGGAATCGCAGATCAAGGAAGCGATTGCCAGCTCGAAAGGCGTTGCGCGTGATTGGGCCGGCCTCACGCACGCGAGCCGCGCGACGATTCTTCACCGCGCAGCCGATATCGTCGCGACGCGTCTGCGCGCAAAGATCAACGCAGCCACGATGCTCGGTCAAAGCAAGACGCTCGACCAGGCGGAGCCGGATAGCGCATGCGAGCTGATCGACTTCCTGCGTTTCAACGCCTACAACGCGCAGCGCGTGTACGCGGAGCAACCGATGTCGGTCCCGACCGCGGTGAACCGCGCAGACTGGCGGCCGCTCGAAGGCTTCGTTTATGCGGTGTCGCCGTTCAACTTCACGGCGATCGGCGCGAACCTGACCACGGCTCCGGCCATCATGGGCAACACGGTGCTGTGGAAACCGTCCGAAAAGTCGGCGCTCGCGAACTACATCTTCTTCGAAGCGCTCGAAGAAGCCGGCTTGCCGGCGGGCGTGATCAACTTCGTACCCGGCGAAGCCGAATTGACAACGCGTGTCGCGCTTTCATCGCCGGATCTCGCAGGCATTCACTTCACCGGGTCGTCCGCGGTGTTCCAGTCGCTGTGGAAGGGCGTGGCCTCGAAGGTGGATGCGTTCCGTACGATTCCGCGTCTCGTGGGCGAAACGGGCGGCAAGGACTTCGTGCTCGCCCATCCGTCGGCCAACGCGTCCGAGGTTGCCATCGCGCTCGTGCGTGGCGCGTTTGAATATCAAGGCCAAAAGTGCAGCGCCGCTTCGCGCGCGTACATCCCGCGCAGTCTGTGGCCCGCGGTCAGCCAGCAGCTTCGCGAGCGCCTCGCAGAACTCAAGGTAGGCGATGTCGCCGATTTCAGCACTTTCATGGGTGCGGTCATTTCGCAGGCTTCACACCAGAAGCTGAGCCGCGTGATTGACGCTGCGAAGGACGACGCCGCGGTGAAGCTCGTCTCGGGCGGCAAGACATGGACGGAGCCGGGCTGGTTCGTCGAGCCGACGGTGTTCGAAGTGAGCGACCCGCAGCACGCGCTGATGAAGGAAGAACTCTTCGGCCCCGTGTTGTCGGTATTCGTCTACGAAGACACGAAGTGGGACGAAACGCTCGAACTCATCGATTCGACGAGCCCCTATGCGCTCACCGGCTCGATCTTCTGCACGGACCGCTTCGCGCTACACCAGGCCGAGGGCGTGCTCGTCAATGCAGCGGGCAACCTCTATCTGAACGACAAGCCGACGGGCGCGATGATCGGACAGCAGCCGTTCGGCGGCGGCCGCGCCAGCGGCACCAACGACAAGGCAGGCTCGTATTTGAACCTCCTGCGCTGGGCCTCGCCGCGTGTGGTGAAGGAAACGTATCTGCCGGCTCGCGACTGGAAGTTCGGCGCCTGACCACCGAGTATGGCTTCTCCTGGAGAGTTGTGATGTCGACCATTGTCTCTTTCAAGAACGTTCAAAAGACCTACGACGGCGAGACCCTCGTGGTGAAAAACCTCAACCTCGATATTCGCGAGGGCGAGTTTCTCACAATGCTTGGACCGTCCGGGTCGGGCAAGACGACATGTCTCATGATGCTGGCCGGCTTCGAGACGGCAACGCACGGCGAGATTCTGCTCCAGGGGAAGCCGATCAACCGTATTCCGCCCGAGCGGCGCAATATCGGCATGGTCTTCCAGAGCTACGCGCTTTTCCCCCACAAATCCGTCGCGGAGAACCTGGCGTTTCCGCTGAAGGTACGCAAGGTCGCGAAGGATGAAATCGCACGCAAGGTGAGCCGTGCGCTCGCGATGGTGAACATGGAGAAGTTCGCGAACCGCATGCCCGGCCAGCTTTCCGGCGGGCAGCAGCAACGCATTGCCGTTGCTCGCGCCCTGGTCTTCGAGCCCGCGCTCGTGCTCATGGACGAGCCGCTCGGCGCGCTGGACAAACAGTTGCGCGAGCAAATGCAGTATGAAATCAAGCAGATTCACGAGCAAAGCGGGCTGACGGTCGTGTACGTGACGCATGACCAGAGCGAGGCCATGACGATGTCGGACCGCATCGCGGTCTTCAACAACGGCATCATTCAACAGCTTGCGCCGCCCACCGATCTGTATGAAAAGCCCGAAAACGCCTTCGTTGCGCGCTTTATCGGCGAAAGCAATGAACTGAAGGGAATGGTGGCATCGGTCGAAAGCAAAGCGTGTACCGTCAAGCTCGATGGCGGGGCAACGATTCGCGCGAGCACGGGCGCCGCAATTCGCGCCTCCGGTTCCGCTTGCGTATCGCTCAGACCCGAGCGCGTGGCGGTAGGCGAGCAGGCACGGGTGTGTGACAACGTGTTCAACGGCGGCGTGAAGGACCTCATCTATTACGGCGACCACCTGCGCGTGGTGATGCAGGTGTGCGGGCGCAATGACTTCATCGTGAAGCTGCCCAATGACGGAGCGGCTCGACAGCTGCGTATTGGCGATTCCGTGCAGATAGGCTGGATGGCCGAAGCCTGCCGCGCCTTGCAGTAGTCATGGCGTAGACCGGTTCTCCGACGCGGATGGCTTCGGATCAATACGAAGCGAATCCGCGAATTCATCAGGCATCCTGATCGGATGAGCCACGCATAAACGTATCTGAAGTTGCATTGACGAGGAGGGCGCGGTCGCTACCGCTGGACTACGATGATTCTACCGACTGATATGGTTATCCCGACAGGCGACGCCGCACAGGTTGTCGTCGCAGACTCGAAAAGCCTCAAGGCGAAACTCCGTAGCGCGGAGCGCACGGAGCGCACGAAGGCCATGTTGCTGGTCTTTCCGTTGTTCGCATTTCTTCTCGTCACCTTCATCGTTCCCATCGGCAGCCTTCTGACGAAGAGCTTTCGCGACCCGACCGTCTCGCAGGAACTGCCGCATGCCGCAGCGCTGCTGCGCGCATGGGACCCCGCAAGCGGCCAGTTGCCCGGCGAGCAGATCTACGCCGCGTTCGGGCAGGACCTGAGCGCCGCGAAGGGGACGGACGGTATGAGCCGCGTGGCTTCGCGCCTGAACTACGACGAGAGCGGCATGCGCAGCCTGATCATGAAGACCGCGCGCCACATCGACGAGAGCACTGATGGAACGTGGCGCGAGCGTCTGTCGAACATCGATTCACGGTGGGGCGATTTGCAGGCGTGGTCGACGCTCAAGTACGCTTCGTCGCCGTGGACCTTCGGGTATTACCTGAAAGCGTTCGATTTCGAGCGCGACGAGCACGGCGCCATCGTGCGCCAGCCGGATGGCGAGCGGCTTTACGTTGGCGTGTTTCTGCGCACGGCGTGGGTGAGCCTCGCGGTCAGCCTGCTTTGCCTCCTGCTCGGCTATCCCGTTGCCTATTTTCTGGCGAACCTGCCGGCGAAATACAGCAACCTCTTCATGATCATGGTGCTGCTGCCGTTCTGGACGTCGATTCTGGTTCGCACCACGGCATGGGTTGTCGTGCTGCAAACGCATGGTGTCCTGAATGACCTGCTGATTCACCTGGGGCTGTCGAAGCACGGCGTGTCGCTTATCTATAACCGCTTTGGCGTGCTGGTGGCGATGACGCACATTCTCCTTCCATACGCGATTCTTTCGCTTTACAGCGTGATGAAGGGCGTGCCGCACATCTACATGAAGGCGGCGCGATCGCTCGGTGCCGGGCCCGTGCGTTCGTTCTTCCAGGCCTATTTCCCGCAAACGCTGCCGGGCGTCGGCGCCGCCGGGATGCTGACGTTCATTCTCGCGGTCGGCTACTACATCACGCCGGCGATCGTCGGCGGCCCCGATGACCAGCTCGCGAGCTACTACATTGCAAATCACGTCAATACGACCTTGAACTGGGGACTCGCGAGCGCACTGGCGTCCATCCTGCTCGTGGGCGTGCTCATCATCTACGGCCTCTTTGTGAAGCTCACGGGCGGCGGCATCAAACTGGGGTAATCACATGTTCAATTTTCCAGCCTATGTGACGGTCTGGGGCCGTCTTGGACGATTCGCTCACCTGGGTGTCTCGCTTGCCGTGCTGTTGTTCCTCGTGCTGCCTGTGCTCGTGGTGATGCCGCTTTCGTTCAGTTCGCAGCCGTACTTCACCTACCCGCTGCCGGGCTTGAGCCTGCGGTGGTATCAGGACTTTCTCGGCAGCCCCGACTGGATGCTGGCGCTGAACAACACGCTCATCACGGCATTTTCGTCGACGGCAATCGCGACGGTACTCGGCGTGACGGCTTCGCTCGGGCTGACGAGCCCGCGCCTGAAGGGCCGAGCCGTGATTACCGGTCTTCTCGTGTCGCCGATGATCGTGCCGCTCATCATCACGGCCGTGGGCGTGTATTTCGCGTTCAGCCCGCTGGGCCTGACGAGTAGCCTCACCGGGCTGATTCTCGCGCACGCGGCGCTGGGTGTGCCTTTCGTGATTGTGACCGTGACGGCGACGCTGGCCGGGTTCAATGAAACGCTCTCGCGAGCGGGCCGTAGCCTCGGTGCCTCGCCGCTTCGGGTGTTCCTGCAGGTGAAGCTCCCCATCATCGCGCCGGGCGTGATTTCCGGTGCGCTCTTCGCCTTCGCGACTTCATTCGATGAAATCGTCGTCGCGCTGTTCCTGACCGGCCCGGATCAGAAGACGATCCCGCGGCAGATGTGGTCGGGCATTCGCGAACAACTCAGTCCGACGATTCTCGCCGTGGCGACCATTCTGGTCGTGATCTCGACACTGCTGCTCGTGACGCTCGAAATGCTGCGGCGCAGAACCGAACGCCTCAGAGGCACGGCCAACGCGGTTTAACAAGCTTGATCCGCTGCCGGTAGAAACCCGCTGCTTGTCATTCGTTATCCGAAGCAAACATACCAGGTCATCAAATCATGTTGTCAGAAATAGAAGTCACTCAAACTGGCACGGCGAACCTGTCCGTCCTGCGTCAACGCATTGCCGAGGCGTCTGCGCTTCCCGAGGAGGCGGTGGTCCAGACGCTCATGCGCCGCGCGCAAATGGATGCTTCAACGCTTGCGAAAGCGCAGGAACTCGCTGCGCGCCTGGCGCAAGGGGTGCGCGACGCGCGCATCGACGCGGGCGGCGTCGATCTGCTCACGCAGGAGTTTTCGCTGGACAGCCGCGAAGGCATTGCGCTCATGTGTCTCGCCGAGGCCATGTTGCGCATTCCGGATACGGACACGCGCAACCAGCTCATTCGCGACAAGATCGTCGACGCCGACTGGCGCGCGCACGTCGGCAAGTCGCCTTCGATGTTCGTCAATGCAACGGCCTGGGGTTTGCTCGTCACGGGAAAGTTGTTGAAGCAGCCTGATGAAAACGCGCTCGCCGAAGCGCTGACACGCGTCGTGCGTAAGGGAGGCGAGGCCGTGGTTCGCGCGGGTGTCGCGTACGCGATGCGCATGCTCGGCAAGCAGTTCGTGACCGGCCAGACTATCGAAGAGGCGATCGGCGCGGCGAAAGGGCGCGAGAGCGGCGGCTACCGCTATTCGTACGACATGCTGGGCGAAGCAGCGCTCACCGACGAAGATGCGCAGACCTATTTCGAGTCGTACCGGCACGCCATCGAGGCAATCGGCAAAGATGCGCAAGGCCGAGGCCCCATTGACGGGCCGGGCGTTTCCGTGAAGATCTCAGGCCTCCATCCGCGCTACGAACTCGCGCAGCGCGAAAGGGTGCTCGCGGAACTCTACCCGCGTTTGCTCGAACTGGCGCAACTGGCGAAGCAGTACGGCATTGGTTTTCACCTCGACCAGGAAGAGTCCGCGCGCTTTGAACTGACGCTGGAGATGCTTGAAATGTTGTGCAACGATCCTTCGCTGCGCGGCTGGAACGGCATCGGCATTTCGCTGCAGGCGTACCAGAAGCGCGGCCACGCAGTCGCGGACTGGATTGTTGCGCTTGCCCGCTCGACGGGCAGGCGCATCAATATTCGTCTTGTCAAAGGCGCGTACTGGGACACGGAAATCAAGCTCGCGCAGGACGCGGGTTCGCAGGGCTATCCGGTCTTCACCCGGAAAGTGCATTCGGACGTGAGCTACATTGCGTGCGCGAAGGTGTTGCTCGATGCGCCGGACGCCATCTTTCCTCAATTCGCATCTCACAACGCCTTCACGATTGCGGCAGTGCATACGCTCGCAGGCAGCAAGGACTATGAGTTCCAGTGCCTGCACGGCATGGGCGAAACGGTCTACGACCAGGTGGTCGGTGAATCAAAACTGGGCCGACCGTGCCGCATTTATGCGCCGGTTGGCCCGCATGCAACGCTGCTCGCGTATCTCGTGCGCCGCCTGCTCGAGAACGGCGCGAATTCGTCGTTCGTGAACCAGATCGTCGACCCGGCCGTGAGCATCGCCGATATCGTCGAAGATCCGGTTGCGAAGGCCGCGCGCACGCATGGCAAGCCGCACGCGGGTATCGCGAGCCCGGTCAACGTACTCCCCGGGCGTGTGAACGCGGCCGCCATTTCATATGGCAATTCCACGGCATTCGACGCCGCTGTGAGCGCCATTCGCACCAACCGCATTTCCGCACAATCGCTGGTGGCCCCGCTGGCGGCCGGTGTCGGCGAGATCGAATCCGATTCGACGCATCTCGTCTACGGCGCGGGCGATACGACCGAAGTCGTCGGCAGCGTTTCGTTCTGCCGTCCGGCAACGGTTGCGCGGGCCATCGCCGCAGCCAGGGAAGCGTCGGCGAACTGGGCGCAATCCAGTGTCAATCAGCGCGCCGACATGCTCGAAAGGATGTCCGCCGAACTGGAAGCGTCAAGCATGCATCTGGGCGCGCTGCTGGTTCTGGAGAATGGCGCAACGCTCGCGGAGGCCGCAGAAGAAGTCCGCACCGCGATCAATCTGTGCCGGCTCTACGCGCTGCAGGTTAAGGCCGACGCGCGGCTGCGCTCGCGTACCGGCCTCGGCGTCGTCGCGAGTGTGACGCCGGTCTCGTCACCGCTCGCGACGTTTGTCGGACACGTTGCGGCATCGCTTGCCGCGGGTAACGTCGTCGTCGCGAAGCCTTCCTCGAAGGCCTCGCTCGTTGCCTATGAGGCGGCGCGCGTGTTCTATCGCGGTGGCCTGCCCAAAGATGTGCTCCAGTTGCTGCTCGGCGCGGGCACGGTGGTAGGCCGCGAATTGCTGGTCTCTGAAGAGGTGGCGGGCGTTCTGTTTGCCGGATCGGCGGAGTCGGCGAGAGCCGCCGCACTGTTGCTCGCGAAGCGCACGCGTCAGCCCAGGTTCCTTGCGCAGGCGGGCAGCGTCAACGCGATGATCGTGGACAGCTCGGCGCTGCCCGAGCAAGTCATTTCCGACGCCACGGTTTCCGCATTCAGTCGCGCCGGGCAAAGCGCTTCGTCGCTGCAACTGCTCTGTCTGCAAGACTCGACGGCTGAGAAAGTGCTGAAGATGCTCAAAGGCATGCTCAGCGAACGCAATACCGGCAATCCGCTCTCCATCGGCACGGATATCGGGCCGCTGGCGACGCGCGAGGCGAAAGATCGCACCGAAGCTTATATCGAGCGGATGCGCCGCCTCGGTTATGCAGTCGTTCGCGGGAATGTCTCTGCGGAGCCGGCAAAGGGCAACTTCGTCGCCCCGGCCATTATCGACATACGCGATGTAGGCGCGCTTGCTGCGGTCAACGCCAGGATCTCCGGCCCGGTGCTCCATGTCGTCCGATACAAGACTGGTGAGATGGACGCATTGCTGGCAGCCCTGAATGCGATTGGCTGTGGTGTTCAGGGCCTGCATACGCGGATCAACGAAGCTGCCGGAAAGCTGCTGTCGGCATCGAATGCCAACAGCGTGTGTGTGAACCGTGCGATGCATGGCACGGTTCCCGGGATGCAGCCGTTCGGCGGCGTGGGCGCCTGCGGGAGCGGTCCGATGCTCGGTGGACCCCTCACGCTGTACGCGCTCTGCGCGTCGCCTGCGCCGGCTTTCAACGCAGACGCAGGGCCATTCGCGCAAACGGCTCGCGCGGTCAGCGAAAAGTTCTTCGAATTTCCGGTCGAGTCTGCCGGCGGCAAGCTCAAGAGCCGCCAGGGGGAAATGGCCAGGGCGAAGAAGTCCGGCCTTGATCGCGTGAATGCGCTGTTCGCGCTCGCGACGGCACGAAGCATCGATTCCGGCCAGCGCGCGGCACTCGGAAAGTGCAAACAGCGCCTTGATGAACTGGTGAGCCACACCACGACACTCAGCTTGCCCGCACTGACCGGCGAAGAGAACACAGTAGAACTTTTGCCGCGCGGTCAGGTGCTCTGTACCGGCGAAACGCCCGCTGTCCTGCTCGAGCAGGCGATGGCTGCGAGTGCGTTCGGCAATACGGTGCTGCTGTTCAGGTCCTCGGTGTCGGACGACATGGCTCAGGTTCTGGGCGCTGCGTGTCGCGTGGTCAACGCGACCGATGTAGCGGTGCTGCTCAGAGGAGAGGTCGCTGGCGTGAAGCCGGATGCCGTCATGGTCGCTTCGAACCACGCTGCGCTCTCGGACCTTCGCGTGGCCGCGGCCGAGTCGATGACGACGCTGGTTCAGCCCGGCGCGGACGGGCAATACGACTGGACGCAACTCGTACGCGAGCGTGTCACGACCGTCAACGCAAGCGCCGCGGGAGGCAACACGCAACTGATGGTATTGAGCGAAGACGCGGTGTAGATTGCGGCTGTGGGCATACGCTACACGTTCTGAATGTTCCGCTACATCAATCGCAAGGAAGTGACTGTGCGCCTCGAAACACACGAAGCCCACGATATCGCCCGGCGCGCGGCTGTTAAAGCCGGCGCGAGCGATGACGTCGCCAATGCACTGGCGAATGCGGTCGTGTCCGCCGAATGGGCCGGCAGTCGTGCGGTGGGGTTCGCCCACCTGTTCGACTATCTCGACGGCTTCGTCAAGGGACGCATCGCGAAAGACGCGAGACCCGACGTGACGTTTCCCGCCCCGGCCGCCGTCGCGGTCGACGCGAAACGTGGCATCGCCCAGCTCGGATTCGATCTGGCATTCGACGAACTGGTTCGCCGCGCGAAGGACTACGGCGTGGCGGTGCTGCTTCAATCGAATAGCTTCACGGTTGGCGAACTCGGCTATTACACGCGCCGTCTGGCCGAAGCGGGACTCGTTGCCATCGCAACGACAAATGCCACGGCGCAGATGACGACGCTGGAAAGCCGCAAGGCCGTCTACGGCACCAACCCTTTGTCGTTTGCCGCACCGCGCGCGGGTGCAAAGCCGTTTGTCATCGACCAGGCGTCGAGCGCAACGGCCTTCGTGAACATCCGCGAGGCTGCGGCGCGGGGAGAGTCGATTCCTGAGGGCTGGGCCGTCGATGCGCAGGGTAGTCCCACGACTGATGCGCGCGAAGCGGTAAAGGGGCTCTTGCTGGCGTTTGGCGGTGCGCGCGGCGCCAACATTGCGATGATGCTGGAGTTTCTGGTGGCGGGGCTGGCCGGCAGCAACTGGTCGATGGATGCGCCGAATTTCGCCGAAGGCAGCGAGTCTCCCGGCGTTGGCCTCTTCGTGCTGGCCATCAAAACGGAACTCGTCGTGGAGGACTTCACCGCACGCCTGTCGTCGCAAATCGAGCGGTTGGCCGCGCAAGGCGTGCGCATTCCCGGCAGTCACTTGCACATCACCGAGATCGATGTGCCGGATGCGCTGCTCAAAAGGCTCGAGGACTAACGGCCACTATCGTTGACAAGCGCCTGCCTCACCGAAGCTTCGGGAGGCAGGCGCTTTTTTGCATCAGTAATGACTTCAGTTCTGACCGAGCCAGACTGCGAAACGCTGGTTCAGATCGTCGGTGTGATCGGCCCAGAAGGCGACATCGGAGTCGACCGCGCCTTTCTCGTTGACAGGTGCGGTCGGAAGGTAGGGCAGCAGCTTCGGCGGCACCATCGAAATCGAAGATTTGCGCGTCGGACCGTAAGCGGTGAGCGGCGCGAGTTTCGACAGTACGTCGGGTTGCGTCGCATAGCGCACGAAGTCCTGCGCGGCTTTCAGGTTCTTCGTGCCCTTCACGATGGCGTAGCCTTCCAGGTATTTGACCTGGCCGTCCCAGATAAAGCCGAAGGGCTTCTTGTCGTCGGCGATCGCGCTGTAGATGCGGCCGTTATACGCGCTGCTCATCGTGACCTCGCCGTCGGCGAGCAGTTGCGCCGGCTGCGCGCCGGTCTCCCACCAGACGATGGACGACTTGATCGTGTCGAGCTTCTTGAATGCGCGGTCGACGCCGGCACGCGTGGCGAGCACCTTGTAGACGTCGCCCGGCGCGACGCCATCGGCAAGAAGGGCCCATTCCAGCGCGCCTTCCGGCGACTTGCGCAGACCGCGCTTGCCGGGGAATTTCTTGAGGTCGAAGAAGTCGGCAATCTTCGTCGGCTCGTGGCCTTTGTATTTGTCGGTGTTGTAGGCAATGAGCGAAGACCAGACGATGTTGCCGGCCATGCAACTGGACACGGCGCCCGGCACGTAATCCTTCGCTGCGGGCGTGCCGTCCGGCGCGGGGGCGAGCGCGGCGGGGTCGAGCTTTTCGAGCAGGCCTTCGTCACATGCGCGGGTCACGTCGGAAAGCTGCAGGTCGACTACGTCCCACGTGACGTTTTTCGTTTCGACCTGGCTGCGAATCTGGGCGATACCGCCGTTGTACGAGTCGTTTTTGACCTGAATGCCTTTGGCTGCCATGAAGGGCGCTACAGTGGTCTTGTCTTGCGCGCCCTGGTACGAGCCGCCCCAGGAGACGAAGGTGATTTGCGCGGCAGCCGCAGAGGCGCTCATCACGCCGCATGCCAGCAGCATTCCAACGTTGATTGAAGTTTTCACTTTTTGTACCCGACTAGAGAGTTGAGAAGGTCCCGATCGCACCGTGACGCTACGGTGAAGACTGACCTGGACAAAATCCACTGCAGCCAGGATCAAGCCCTCTTATGACGAGATTCACTGCGGTTGATATTCGGGTCGCAGAGGGGGCGATTCACTATGTTCGGGAGAGGGGCCGGTGGTATCGGCCGGCGAACGCTTGAATCAGGAGAAGAACCTTGAATACCGCGGTATATGAATTCCATGAGGGCACGCTTCCGCTGCTGGTATCCATCCCGCATCTGGGAACCGGAATTCCCGACGAGGCGCGTGCGCAGTTAACGGAGATCGCCGGTGAGGTCGCCGACACGGACTGGCATCTGGATACGTTGTACGACTTCGCGCGCCGTGCCGGTGCGTCTGTGCTCGGCGCCATGATTTCCCGCTATGTGATCGACCTGAATCGCCCGTCTACGGGGGAGAGTCTCTATCCCGGGCAGACGACAACGGGTCTTTGCCCCACGGAGACCTTTCGCGGCGAGCCGCTCTACCGTAACGGCTCGGGCCCATCGGAAGCTGACAAGGCGCAGCGGCTCGAACGCTACTGGCGGCCGTACCACGAGAAGTTGCAGGCGGAACTGGAGCGCTTGCGGGCCATCCACGGCCGCGTGCTGCTGTGGGAGGCCCACTCTATCGCGAGCGTTTTGCCCCGGCTGTTCGAGGGTAAATTGCCCGACTTGAATCTGGGCACGAATTCGGGACTCAGCTGCGATCCGCGCATCATGGAGGCAGTATCAGCCCGACTCGCCGGCCACCAGCCTTTTACATGGGTGCACAACGGACGCTTCAAGGGCGGCTTCATCACGCGTGAATACGGACGGCCCGAGCATGGCGTGCATGCGATTCAACTGGAGATGTGCCAGTCGACGTACATGAATGAAGCGGCGCCGTTCGAGTACCGGCCTGACCTGGCGGCCAAGGTAAAGCCGATCGTGCAGGGGATGGTCGATGCGGCGCTCGGGGCGCTCGAAAATCTGTAGCGCTCACGCCTTTCTCGTCGCCAAGAAAGTGCAAACAAAAAAAGCCGCCATAGCGTGATCTCTCACGCGAGGCGGCAAGGTCCTGCTGAGAAGCCGATCTCCGTCGTGCAAGCCGGCGCCTGGCGTCCTTAGAGCGCCTTCACCAGTTCCGGCACGGCGTTGAAGAGGTCGCCAACGAGGCCATAGTCAGCCACGCCGAAGATGGGCGCTTCGGCATCCTTATTGATGGCAACAATGACTTTCGAGTCCTTCATGCCTGCAAGGTGCTGGATGGCTCCGGAAATGCCAACGGCAACGTAAAGTTCCGGTGCCACGATCTTGCCGGTCTGACCGACTTGCAGGTCGTTGGCCGCGAAGCCGGAATCCACGGCGGCGCGCGAGGCGCCAATGGCGGCGCCCAGCTTTTCCGCGAGCGGATCGAGGATCGCGAAGTTTTCGGCGCTGCCAAGACCGCGGCCGCCGGAGACCACTACGCGCGCAGACGTGAGATCGGGACGATCGCTCGTGGCGATCTCGCGGCGGATGAACCGCGATCGTCCCGTGTCGGCAACGGCGGGCACCTCCACGACCTCCGCGTTGCCGCCGGTCGCCGCGGCCGCGTCGAACGCCGTCGTGCGGATCGTAGCGACTTTTACGGTGTCCGCCGATTGCACGGTTGCGATGGCGTTGCCCGCGTAGATGGGGCGCTGGAACGTATCGGCGGCGTCGATCGCGATGACGTCGGAGATCTGCGCGGAATCCAGCTTCGCGGCTACGCGCGGCGCGGCATTCTTGCCCGCTGCCGTTGCCGGGAAGAGGACGTGCGAATAGTCGCTGGCGAGCGCCACGATCTGGGCCGCGATGTTCTCCGCCAGTGCGTCGGCGAAATGGGGCGCGTCGACGAATATGACTTTGTCCACGCCCGCGACCTTGCTGGCAGCGTCGGCTACAGGGCGTGCGCCGCTGCCGGCGACGAGCACGTGCACGCCATTGGCAAGCTGCTGCACGGCGCTGATGGTGTGGAGCGTGGCAGCCTTGAGCTGCGCGTTGTCATGTTCTGCAATAACAAGCGTCGTCATTTAAATCACCTTCGCATCGTTCTTGAGTTTCTCGACCAGTGCCGCGACGTCCGGCACCGTCACGCCCGCCTTGCGCGCGGCGGGCTCGACGACCTTGAGCGTCTTGAGCCGCGGCGACGGGTCGACTCCCAGTGAATCCGGGGTAACGGTTTCCAGCGGCTTCTTTTTGGCCTTCATGATGCTCGGCAGCGTCACGTAGCGCGGTTCGTTCAGGCGCAGGTCGGTCGTGATGATGGCTGGCAATTGCAAGGCGATCACTTCGAGGCCGCCGTCGACTTCGCGCGTCACGGTGGCCGTCGAGCCTTCGATTTCGATGTGGCTGACGAACGTCGCCTGCGGCCAGTCGAGGAGCGCCGCGAGCAACTGGCCGGTCTGGCCGGCGTCGTCGTCGATCGCCTGTTTGCCGAGGATCACCAGCTGCGGTTGCTCTTTTTCGATGACGGCCTTGAGCAGCTTCGCGACTGCGAGCGGCTGAAGCTCGGCGTCCGTCTCGACCAGCACGCCGCGGTCGGCGCCGATGGCGAGCGCGGTACGCAGCGTTTCCTGGCTCTGGGCCACGCCGCAGGAAACGGCGATCACTTCGCTGGCTTTGCCCGCTTCCTTCAGCCGTGTCGCGGCTTCCGTTGCGATTTCATCGAACGGGTTCATCGACATCTTCACATTGCCGATGTCGACGCCGGTGTGGTCGGATTTCACGCGCACCTTCACGTTGTAGTCGACGACACGTTTCACTGCGGTAATCACTTTCATTTCACCTTCCTCAGATTCAATCATTCGTGCGTGTACGCGGGCTCGATGGTCACGAGCACGGGAAGCCCCGTGCGCGGCGGCTCGTCAAGGGCGGGCATAACCGGCGATAACTGCATGGCGCGATCCAGCCTTTCGGCGATCAGAAACTGACCCGCTTCGACAGTGCCCGATGCATGACCCTCGCTGGCGCGCCAGGCGCAGCCGGCGCGAAGCGTAACGACGACGACCGCACGACCTGGCAACACACTGACAGGCTCGGCAATCGCCCGGATGCTCGTGCGATAGCGGCTCCTGGCGGCCATGACGTTGAGTGCAGTCACTGGGCCGTCGATGAGCGTCGCGTGCCATTCGAGGCCGCCGTCGTATTCGACGGCTTCATACGGCTTGAGCGTCACGACCGAATTCGCCTCGCGCAGCATGACGCCAGCGCCTCGCAACACGCAAGACAGCCGGTCGATTCCCTCGAATCGCGAATAGGGCCCGTCGCGTTCCACCTCGGCGAGACTGATCCGCCAATGGCACCCATCCGATGCAATCGTCCGCGTGACGCCGCCACCATTGCGCCAACGCTCCACGGGCAGCGAGTCGAGCGGATGAACTTCGATCGCTGACATATCCAGCGCCTCAGGACACCGCGCCGAGGCCGTATTTGCCCGTGAGCAGCTCGCCCGTTTCGAAGCGCTCGATCGAATACGGCTTGAGCGAAACGTCGGTCGGCAGGCCCAGCGCTTCCTGCGCGAGCACGCGGCCCACCGTGGGCGAGAGCTTGAAGCCATGGCCTGAGAAGCCATAACCCACGACCAGTCCTTCGATGCCCGGCAATTTCCCGAGCACGGGGTTCCAGTCGGGGGTCACGTCGTACACGCCGGTCCACGAGGAGGCGATCCCCGCGGTCTCGTACTCGGGGAAGCGTTCGGCGACCTGTGCGCCGACTTCGACGACGTAGTCCATCGGAATATCGCCTTGCTCGGTTTCCGCCGTGTTCAGCTTTTCGCCGACTACACCTTCGCTAACGAGCATCTGATTGCCGCCGTAGCTTCGGTAATAGAGCATGCCGGTGGAGGCGAGGTCCTTGAAGACGGGCATATTGAAGGTGTATTTGGCTGCGTCGCATTCCAGCGCGAGCACTGCATGGCGTTCCGGCATAATGGGCAGCGTGCGGCCGGTCCAGCCGGAAAGTTCCGGAGTCCAGATGTTTTGTGTGCTGATGACCATCGAAGTCGCGAAGTCGCCAATGCTCGTCGAAACACCGACGACCTTGTTGCCTTCGAGCAGAATCTTGTTCACCGAAGCGTTCTCGCGAATCGTCACGCCGCCGCGGCGCGCGGCGCGCGAGAAGCTCGTTGCCACCAGGTATGCGTCGGCGAAACCGGCTTCCGGCTCGTAGCCGATCAGCGCGGCATCGTCGAAGCGCGCGATGGGCAGCAATTCTTTCGCCTGCTGCGGGTTGAGCAGTTCGAGCGGAATGCCTTGCTCCTTCTGCTGACTAAGCGACGCGCGCAACGGTTCGAGCTTGTCGCCTTCGCTCGCCACGATCATGTAGCCGCACTTCACGAGGCCGCACGATGCCTCTTCATCGCCCAGATAGCTGGCGAAGTTGTTGAAGACGTCCCACGATTTGCGCGCAAGCTCCACGTTCTCCTTGACGGAGTAGTGGGTGCGGAGAATGCCCGATGACTGCGAGGTCGTTCCGGCCCCAATCGTTCCACGGTCGAGCACCAGAACGTTCTTAGCGCCGAGCTTCGAAAGCTGGAACGCTACCGAACTGCCGATAACACCCGCGCCAATCACCACCACATCGTATGAGTTCACGATTCCGCTTCCTTCGTTGGTCAAGTCGTGGACACAGTGTGACGGCGATGAATCGACGGGATGGAAATATAAGAGCGGGCGATCTTTAGCAAAAGCGAGCATCAGCCCTGGCGCGCGGCTGCAGCCGGGCAGGCCGTTGCAAGCGGCGAATGCAACGCCTCGTTGTGTGGAGCATAAGCAGGCGTTATCTCACCGGGACGCAAATTTTTTCGGTCTTACGATGCGTTGCACGTGACGCATTCCCGCGTCGCGCAGTTTCGGGGCTGTCTCGCCGAGGTTGCCAGCTGCCCGCATACGGTTATCGACATGAATACACAGTCCCTCGTTGAGCAATACGGTCCGCGCGAATCCATGGAGTACGACGTCGTCATCGTTGGCGCCGGTCCGGCGGGCTTGTCGGCGGCGATTCGCCTGAAGCAGCTCGCCCACGAACAGGGCAAGGACGTGAGCGTCTGCGTGCTGGAGAAAGGTTCCGAGGTCGGGGCGCATATTCTTTCGGGCGCGGTCATGGACCCCAGAGCGCTCAACGAACTCATCCCCGACTGGAAGGCGCAGGGAGCGCCGTTGAACGTCGAGGTGACGGAGGATCGCTTTCTCTTTCTCTCGGAGCGCGGCGCGCGAAGCGTTCCCAACTGGCTGCTGCCCGAGAACTTCAAGAACCACGGCAACTATGTCGTGAGCCTCGGCAATGTCACGCGGTGGCTGGGCCAACAGGCCGAATCGCTCGGCGTGGAAGTGTTCGCGGGTTTTCCGGCTGCTGAAGTGCTCTATGGGGAGCGCGGCGAAGTGCGCGGCGTCGCCACCGCAAACATGGGCATCGGTAAAGACGGTAAGCCGGGCGACGCGTTCCAGCCTGGCATGGAGCTGCATGCGAAATACACGCTCTTTGCCGAGGGCGCGCGCGGCCACCTGGGGCGGCAACTCATGGAGCGCTACGCATTGCGCAAAGGGGCCGATCCCCAGGTTTATGGGCTCGGCATCAAGGAGCTTTGGGAAATCGACCCGAAGCACCATGAGCCCGGCCTCGTAATTCATACGGCGGGTTGGCCGCTCGAGCGCGATACCTATGGCGGGTCGTTCCTTTATCACCTCGATAATAACCAGGTGGTGGTGGGCTTCGTGGTCGGCCTTGGCTACACCAATCCCTACTTGTCTCCGTTCGAGGAATTCCAGCGCTACAAGACCCATCCGGCGATCCGCAAAATTCTCGAAGGCGGCAAGCGCCTGTCTTACGGTGCACGCGCCATTACGGCAGGCGGGTTGATGTCATTGCCCAAGCTGGTGTTTCCAGGTGGCGGGCTCATTGGATGCGAGGCAGGCTTCCTGAACGCCTCGCGCATCAAGGGGAGTCACGCGGCTATCGCGACCGGCAAGATGGCGGCCGAAGCGGTGTTCGGCGCCGTGTGCGGCGGCCGCCGGAACGACGTGTTGATTGAATACCCGGAAGCGTTCGAGCGCTCGTGGCTCAGAGACGAGTTGCACCGCGCCCGCAATTTCAAGCAATGGATGAGCAAGGGCTTGTACACCGGCACGATGATGGTAGGCATCGAGCAGAAGTTATTGGGCGGCCGGGTGCCCTGGACGCTACATCACAAGCACGCGGACCATCAAACCTTGCGCCCGGCGAACCAATGCAAGGAAATTGTCTATCCGAAGCCGGACGGCAAGCTGACATTCGATCGGCTCTCCTCGGTCTTCCTCTCGAATACCAATCACGACGAAAACCAGCCGGCGCACCTCACCTTGAAGGATGCGTCTGTGCCAGTGCGCCTCAATCTGGCGGTCTACGGTGGAGCGGAGTCACGCTTCTGTCCCGCGGGTGTCTATGAGTTCACGAGTCATGCCTCTCTCGGCAGCCAGTTGGTGATCAACGCGCAAAACTGCGTGCACTGCAAAACCTGCGATATCAAGGACCCTTCGCAAAACATCGTCTGGGTGACGCCGGAAGGAGGCGGCGGGCCGAACTACCCGAATATGTAGCCGCGAGCCGGGCTGGAGCATGTTCATAAGGGACGGTGATGCTTTATATAATCGAATTGAACATGCGTTCAATCTGGTTGCCGGCTAAGCATCGTGATTTTCCCTAGGTTATCGGAAAAATCGTCGAAAAACGCGAAAATTGCGCGTTGCACACAAATTTGACGCGCTACTATGCGGTCTAACAGCGCTCTCTGCCTGATTTGTCATTGAACCAATGTTCAGTCATGGTGCAGGGGAAATCAGGGTTCGCACGCGGTTCGTGAGTCGCGTCTGTCCCTTACGGGCGGCGGACGAATGTGAGGGCGAGCAACAACGATCGGGTGAGGATCACAGCGATTTAATTAGTAAGCATAGCGAAATAATCAGTTTTTAGTACCTGGATGCGTCGCACGAGAAGTCTTCTTTAAACCTGAAAGCGATTGACGCCCAGCGCGTCATTTGATGTCGTCAAGGAGTGGATGGAATGGAACTGCACAAGAAGTTGACCCCGAAGATTGTGGCGCTTGCTGCAGTCGCCACGGTCAGTACGGCCGCCTCTGCAAGCAACCTCATCTTCGCCAGCTGGGGCGGGTCCTATCAGGACACGCAGGTGGCCACGGCAACGAAACCGTACGCCGCGAAGACCGGAACGAACGTCCAGGTCGATACATACAACGGCGGCATCGCACAGATCCGCAGCCAGGTTCAAACGAAGAACGTCACGTGGGACGTGGTGGACATGCAGTTGGCCGACGCCGCGCGCGCCTGTGATGAAGGCCTTCTCGAGAAGGTGAATCCCGCTTCGCTGCCTGCGGGAAAAACGGGTGCTCCCGCGAAGTCGGACTTTCTGCCGGGCGGCTTGTCGGACTGCATGGTCGGCAATGTCGCGTGGTCGACGATGATCACCTACAACAAGGACGCGTTCAAAGGCACCACGCCGACCACGATCTCGGACTTCTTCGACCTCAAGCGCTTTCCGGGCAAGCGCGGGCTCAAGAAGTCGCCTGAAGGCGCATTGGAATGGGCGCTGCTCGCCGACGGCGTGAAACCCGGCGATGTGTACAAGGTGCTCGCGACTCCCGCAGGCGTGGACCGCGCGTTCAAGAAACTCGACACCATCAAGCCTGCTATCGTGTGGTGGGAAGCGGGCGCTCAGCCGCCGCAACTGCTGGCCGACCGCGAGGTGACGATGACGAGTGCGTATCCGAATCGCATCTGGGTGGCTGTCGAGCAGGACAAGAAGCCCTTTGGCTTCCTTTGGGACGGCGAGGTGAAGAACATCGAGGGCTACGCGATCGTCAAGGGTACGAAGAACCTGCAGGCCGCCGAAGACTTCGTGAAGTTCGCGACGTCGACGGAACAGCTTGCGAAGCTCTCGACCGATACGGCGCTCGGGCCGATGCGCAAATCGTCGATTCCGCTGATCAATCCCGCTGTTACGCCCTATCTGCCGACGAATCCGGCGAATACGAAAGACGCCGTCGATGTCGACGTGAACTTCTGGGCCGACCACGGCGACGATCTGAATCAGAAGTTCGCCGTCTGGCTTGGCAGCAAGTAAATCAAAACAATATCTCCAGCTAGCGCACTTTCGACGCAGGGTGTCGAAAGTGCGCCTTGCCATTGAAGGGCGATACGACACCTCGCGAATGTTTTAGAGAGAACCATGACTTTCAAGCGCACCTTTCATGCTGTTGAAACTCACGCTGGCGAACCCATGCGGGTCATTACCGGCGGCGTGCCTCATATTCCGGGCAATACGGTGTACGAGCAGATGAACTGGCTCCGGGAGAACGACGACCAGATCCGCAAGCTCATGCTGCGTGAGCCGCGCGGCTACCCTCCGCTTTGTTGCAACCTGATCGTTCCGGCCAAACATCCGGACGCCGCGGCGGGATACATCATCATGGAGCAGGTGGAGTATCCGGTGATGAGCGGCGGCAATACGATCTCCGTTGCCACGGTGCTGCTCGAAACCGGCATGCTGCCGATGCAGGAACCCGTTACCGAGTTTCAGCTCGAAGCCCCGGCCGGGTTGATCGGTATCCGCGCAGAATGCGCGAACGGCAAGGTCACGCAGGTGACGTTCAGGAATGTTCCGGCCTTCGCGCCCTACGTCGATACCGTGATCGATGTGCCTCACCTTGGCAAGGTCACGGTCGACGTGGGTTGGGGCGGCATGTTCTATGTCATCGCCGACGTGCGGCAATTCAAGGGGCTCGAACTCATTCCAGAGCACGGCCGCGAAATCACGCGCATTTCGGCGCTCATTCTCAAGGCTGCACAGGAGCAGTTGCCGGTTAAGCATCCTCACTATCCCGGCTACGGCATCACCATTGCCCAGCTTTCCGGCCCGACCACGAACCCGAGCGCGGACTGGAAAAATGCGGTCACGGTAGCCAGTGGAGAGATCGATTTCGATAATCCCGCCACGTGGACAGGCGCGATCGATCGTTGCCCGTGTGGCACGGGAACGTCCGCGAAAATGGCGACGCTCTTCGCCAAGGGGCAACTGGATCTGAATCAGCCGTTCCGTCACGAGGGCATACTCGGCACCGTATTCACGGGGCGCCTCGTGGAGCAGGTCGCGATCGACGAAATCAAGGCCGTCGTGCCGACCATTTCCGGGCGTTCGTGGATCTACGGATACAACACCTATGTCCTCGACCCGGACGATCCTTTCGTCAACGGCTTTACCGTAGGCGATATCTGGGCCTGACCGACTGAGGAGAATTCCCTGCGAGTGGCGGTGCACCCGTTCGCAGGGCTCTCGTGCTGGCGGCGTGGCGCGTCGGGGCTATCGCCGCGCCGGATCCCCTCGCAGCCACTCGATAAGCTGCGTAATGACCGGGGTAATCGTCCGGCCGTGAGGCACCACGACGAAATAAGCGTCGCTGGGCCGGAACGTCGCGAGGTCGATGCGAACCAGGTCTCCTGTTTGCAGCAGGTCATCGACCAGTCTGTTCCACCCGAGTGCTATTCCCTGTCCGTATCGCACGGCTTGAATGGCGTCGGTGTAAAGGCTGCACCGGAGCACCTTGTTCAGGCGCGCGGGCCGGTACCCCACGGCGCGAAACCATTCGTTCCAGCCCATCCATCCTTCGGACGTGGCATCCGACTCCACGAGCGCCATCTTTGCGAGGTCATCGAGCGAGTGAGGCGTACCGTATTCCTCGAGGAACTCCCGCGAGCAGACGGGAAAGACTTCGACATCGAACAGCAAGGTCGACGTCCCGTCCGGCCAGTTGCCGTCCCCATAGCGCACGGCGACATCCACTTCCACATGCCGAAGGTCTGCCGTAAACATGTCGGTCGACAAACGCAGCTGCAAAGGCGGATCGAGCTTCTTCAGCTTCGCGAGCCGCGGCAAGAGCCGGAACTGCGAAAACGCAGCCGTCGAAGCCAGCACCAGTTCTCTTTGCTCGGTTCCGGTCACCAGTCGATCGAACACGCCGGCGATCTTCTGCATGGACTCCGCGACCACCACGTAAAGCGCTTCGCCTTCACTCGTCAGATCAATCGAGCGGTGCAGGCGGTGAAAGAGCTGGACGCCGAGCGTTTCTTCGAGGAACCGCACCTGTCGGCTCACGGCGGACTGCGTGACACCCAGTTCGCTTGCGGCGTAGGTGAAACTCCCAAGGCGCGCCACGGCCTCGAATTCGACGAGGGCGGTAAGCGAGGGAACGATCCGACGATAGCCTTTCGTTGCTTTGGTGGTTTTCATCCGCTTTCACATGTGTCGACGGGTACGGCAAGTGGGGTTGTGCCTGCTTTGACGAGCATTCTTTTCAGGGGAAACCCTGGCCTGGCATTCCCTGCAAATCGGCCCGCGAGGCCCTTTTCGGGTGCCGCATTTCGGGCGCATTTTCGCATGATTTAAATGAATGTGAAGCAGCTTATAAAGCGCGTTGACGGTGGGATTTGACGGTCCAATACTTCACGCCATATCAGTGTCCCGAACGCTATGCAACGTTTTCATCAAGAGGCCCACCATGTCTGAAGTCCAGATTCAAACGCACCGCGAACTCATCGATAGCCGCAAGAAAGGGCACGGCATGCCTGGTGAATTGTTCGGGCGTCAGGATGTGTTCGAAACGGACGTCGAGGTGTTTTTTCACAAGCTCTGGATTCTGGTCGGCGTGACCGCCGACGTGCCGGAACCCGGCGATGTACACACGGTGGATATCGGCAAGGCTTCGATCATCATCGTGCGCGACGACGATGAAAACGTGCGGGCTTATCGCAACGTTTGCCGTCATCGTGGCTCGCGCATCATGAAGAAGGCCGGCAAGGCAAGCGTCGGGATGCTCGTGTGTCCGTACCATCAGTGGACCTACGACCTGGACGGCAGCCTCAAGCATTCGACGCATATGGGCAAGGACTTCGACGCAAGCTGCCACAGCCTGATTCCGGTTCATGTGAAGACGGTGGGCGCGCATATTTTCGTTTGCCTTGCCGACGAACCGCCCGCGGACTTCGAGAAGCTCGAGGCTGTGATGGCGCCGCGCTTCGCGCCGTACGACCTCACGCGTACGAAGATCGCCTACGAAATGGAGATCGTCGAGAACGGCAACTGGAAACTCGTGATGGAAAACAACCGCGAGTGCTACCACTGCGCGGGCACGCATCCGGAGCTGACGAATTCGTTTCTCGCGGAAGACTTCGGCTTTTGTCCGGACGGCCAGAGCGAAGAGTCGCTGCAGGCCTACGACGATTACCTGAAGCGCAACGCGGCGTGCCTGGAGAACTGGGAACAGGACGGTTATGTCTGCGGCACAGTAGAGGCGCTCGACGAGAGCGTGGATACCAACTTCCGCACTCAGCGGCTCGTCATCTCGGGCGCAAACGAATCGCAGACACTGGACACGAAAGTGGCCTGCACGAAGCTGCTGGGTGGCGTCACGCGTCGCGATCTCGGCGACGTCCACATGTGGGGCCATCATTCGTGGACTCACGTGATGAGCGACCATGCCGTGATCGCCTATAGCCTGCCCCTCGCGCCGGACAAGACGCTCGTGCGCACGCTCTGGCTGGTCCATGCAGATGCGGTGGAAGGCGTGGACTACGACCTGAAGCGGCTCACTGAAGTGTGGGTCGCGACGACGACCCAGGACGCGGAGCTCGTCGGGAACACGCATGCGGGAACGCAGGATCCGGCCTATATTCCGGGTCCTTTCTCGAACTTCACTGAGGCAGCGCTCGACCAGTTTTCGCGCTGGTACGACGCGAAGCTGAAGGCACACGGAGTTTGAGGTCGCCATGAACGTCGCCGCAGATTCATGTTTCATCGGACAAGGTCAGGAAATGCTTGATCGCTTTTGCAGTGCGAGCACGTGGGAACGCGCTGATGCACAGTGGCCGAGTCACGAGCAGCGCACGCTGACGTGCATGCGCGTGTGCGCTGAGACGCACGACGTGCGGACTTTCGTGTTCAGCACGCGGGAGGGCCATTTCAGTTTCGAGCCGGGCCAGTTCATTACTGTGTCTGCCGAAATCGACGGCAAGGAGGTCAGCCGCTGCTACACGATCTCCTCGCCGCCCACGCGTCCCTATACGCTTTCCATTACGGTCAAGCGCACGCCGGGCGGCGTCATGTCGAACTGGCTGCACGAGAACATGAGAGAGGGCGTCGAGTTGAAGGCCTTCGGGCCGTCGGGGGTGTTCACGCCGTCTTCGGGACCGGCTGCAAAGAGTCTCTATCTTTCGGCGGGATCGGGTGTGACGCCGTTGATGTCGATGACGCGCGCGGCGCTCGACCTGGGGCTGAACCGCGACATCGTGTTCATTCATAGCGCAAGAACGCCGGAAGACATCGTCTTCCGTAACGAGCTTGCCGGCTTGTGCGCGCTCTCGGACAAATTGCGCGTGGTTCATGTCTGCGAGGCGCTCGGGAGCGAACCGGACTGGCAGGGGCCGGTGGGGCGCCTGAGCCTGGATCTGTTGATGGAGCATGTGCCGGACTACCGCGAGCGCGAAGTGTTTATCTGCGGCCCGGGTGGCTATATGGACGCTTCCAGAAAGATGCTCGCGGATGGCGGCCATGACCCGGCCCGCTACCATCAGGAAAGCTTCAACTTCGCGGAGACCGTGGAGTGTGCCGACGCGCCAGTCGGCGAGGTCGGCGCCGAGACGGCCGCGCAGGCCGGATTTACGGTGCAACTGGCGCGCTCGGGCCGCTCGTTCACGATGGACGCCTCGCAGACGGTGCTCGTCGCCGCGCGCAAGGCCGGTGTGCCCTTGCCATCGTCATGCAGTCAGGGCATATGCGGGACCTGCAAGACGAAGGTGCTCGAAGGGTCCGTGGACATGAAGCACAACGGCGGCATCCGTCCACGCGAAATCGAGAAGGGAATGCGCTTGATGTGCTGCAGCCGCCCGACTTCAAACCTCGTGCTCGATTTGTAGCAGCGGGACTGCAGTATGAACGGCTTCGGCAGACGTTCAGCTTGAATTGAAATGCTCCAGTGCCCTGTCGTGGCTCGCAATGCGTTGCGTGCCGCGCCGGGGCAATTCTTTTTTGTCGTCTGATTTTTAACCCAATTCCTCGCAGTTTCCTGCATTTTTCGCGCATTTTCCTGGTAGTTTCCCTGACTAAATCCCCCCCAGGACTTTCCCTTGTTCCATGCGGCGTGCGCCGCTTCTCGATCATTGGCCAAACGCAGCCATTTCCGACACTCAATTGCCCGCAAAGCCCCCACCTATATGGCATCCGCGCGCCGTTCGCTTATTCGCTAAACGTTTCATTGCTCACCGGGCGCTTTGCATGCATTACCAAAGGTATGGGAAAGGGCCGAAAAAATGTAGCTGGAGCGCGCAATTTGGATTGCTACGCTGCAATCACTGCATCAGTTGCTGCACCAGAACGGAATTCACCGAAATAGTGAATTCGAAGCCGGGTAAGCGGTGATGCAAGCTGAATCGCCACGCTAGAACTTCAGGCCGTACCGGAGTTCGCCAGCGCCACTTTTCTGAACCATCCAGTTGGGATGACAAATGGCCCCTCATCTGACGTTCGCACCGGGCGACACATTGCCGCCAGGCGCAATCAACACAGCGGGTACGCCTTCCGTGGCCCGGCCCATTGCCATATCAGGAACCGACATCCTGACGGTCAAGAACCTGTCGAAGATCTTCGGCCCGAAGCCCGAGGTTGCCGCGCAACTAGTCAAGCAAGGCCTGGGACGCGATGAGATCTTCAAGCGCACCGGCAACATGGTGGCGGTCAACAACGTCAGCCTCAACGTGAAGGCCGGCGAGATCTTCGTCATCATGGGACTCTCGGGTTCCGGCAAGTCGACGCTCGTGCGGCTGCTCAATCGTCTGATCGAGCCGACGTCCGGCCAGGTCGTTCTCGAAGGCCGCGACATCGCGCCGATGTCCACACCCGAGCTGCGTGAAGTGCGCCGCAAGAAGATGGCGATGGTGTTCCAGTCGTTTGCGCTGCTGCCGAACCGCACGGTGCTCGACAACATCTCGTATGGCCTGGAAGTCGCGGGCATGAAGAAGGCCGAGCGCTATGAAATCGCACGGGCCGCGCTCCAGCGCGTGGGACTCGGCTCGTACGAAAAGCTGCTGCCCGGCGAACTCTCCGGCGGCATGCAGCAGCGGGTCGGTCTTGCCCGCGCCCTGGCCGTCAATCCCGCCGTGCTGCTGATGGATGAAGCCTTCTCCGCGCTCGATCCGCTGATCCGCTTCGAAATGCAAAGCGAACTGCTGCGGCTCCAGAAGGAGGAGCAGCGCACCATCGTCTTCATTTCGCACGATATCGAAGAGGCCATCAAGATCGGCGGCCGTATCGGCATCATGAAAGACGGCTGCCTGATTCAGGTTGGCACGCCTGCCGAACTCATCCAGTCTCCGGCGGACGATTACGTGCGGGACTTTTTCCGTCACGTCGACGTCTCGCGTTTCCTCAAGGCCGAGAGCCTGCTGACCCGCGTCGAGCGCGGACTGATTTCCGGCGACGTCGGCGCGCCCGCTGAGCGTTACCTCAATCAACTGATCGATAGCGGTGCCGAATGCGGTTACGTTTGCGATCAAGCCGGCCGCTACCAGGGCTGCGTCACGCCAGCTTCGCTGCACAAGGCGGGTGCCCAACCCCTACGCGAAGCGTTGCTCAAAGACTTGAGCACGGTCTCGCTGGACACCGACCTGCACGAACTCTCCGCGATCGCACTGAGCCAGCAACACGACGTGCCGGTGACGGACGCGGCAGGCAAGCTCGCGGGCGTCGTGTCGTGCCGAACGATACTCAAACAGGTTATGGAGCGGAGGGCAGCATGAATTCGTCAGTCATCGGCAAGTTCGCAGAGAACGCCGTCAATTTTCTCTTCAATCACTTCCAGGGCGGATTCAACGCGTTTTCCGCGGCGCTGGGCGCAGTCGTCAAGCTGCTCGAAGACGGCCTTGGGGCGATTCCCTTCGTCGCGATGCTCGTGTTTCTCGTGGCGTTCGCATTGTGGCGCCGCGGTATCGCCTTTGCGGTGTTCGTCGGCATTGCGCTGATGCTCATTCACTACATGGGGCTGTGGCCGCAAACGGTCGCGACGCTGGCGCTTGTCGTCGCCGCGACGGTATTCAGTCTCATCGTCGGCGTGCCGCTCGGCATCTGGGGCGCGCGCAACAAGCGGGTCGAAGTGATTCTGCGCTCGCTGCTAGATTTCATGCAGACGATGCCGGCGTTCGTTTATCTGATCCCCGCCGTGATCCTGTTCGGCCTTGGTCGCGTGCCTGCCGTGATCGCCACCGTCGTGTTCGCCATGCCGCCTGTCGTGCGCCTCACGACGCTCGGCATCCGCCAGGTTCGCGAGGAATTGCTGGAAGCGGGCCGCTCGTTCGGCAGCACCGACGCGCAACTGCTCTGGAAGATCCAGCTGCCGAATGCATTGCCGTCCATCATGGCCGGCGTGAACCAGACCATCATGATGTCGCTTTCGATGGTCGTGATTGCTTCGATGATCGGCGCCGGCGGCCTCGGCGAATATGTGTTGAGCGGCATCCAGCGCCTTGATATCGGCATCGGCTTCGAAGGTGGCCTCGGCGTCGTGCTGCTGGCCATCGTGCTGGACCGCCTGACGGAGACGTTTGGCGTGAAGTCGAAGAAGAGGAGACCCGTCACGAAAGTGGGCAAAGCTGGCACCACCGAAGCGGCGCATAGCTGACTAGCCGGATGCCTGCCTGAAATCACAGGCAGGTCATCCGTGACGAATGGGTAGTTTCAATATAAATCCGGAGTACTAACATGATTAGCGATACTTTCAAATCACTCGTGACGAAGCTGGCGCTATCGACGGTCGTCGTGATGAGCGTCGGCGTCGGGTCTGCGGTAGCGGCGGAGCCGATCAAGCTGGCGATCACCGACTGGGCCGACGTGCTCGCCACGGCCAACGTCGCCAAATACGTGCTCGAAACGAAACTGAATCAGCCGGTCAAGTTCGTCAATGCGGACATCGGCATTCAGTTCCAGGGCGTGGCGCGCGGCGACCTGGACATCATGGTGGGCGGCTGGCTGCCAGTTACGCACGCTGTGTACTACGCCAAGTACAAGAACGATCTGGATGATGTCGGCGTCATTTACACGGGTGGCCGAAACGGCTGGGCCGTGCCCGCCTACGTGCCGGAGTCGGAAGTGTCGTCGATTTCGGACCTGAACAAGCCGGACGTCAAGAGCAAGCTCGACGGCACGATCCAGGGCATTGGTCCGGGCTCGGGCCTGATGCAGGCCTCCCAGAAGTCGGTTCAGGCCTACGACCTGAACGGCTACAACCTGCAGTCGTCGAGCGAAGCCGGGATGCTCGCTGCCGTGTCGCGCGCGTATCAAACGAAGCAGTGGGTCGTCGCCACGGTCTGGAGCCCGCACTGGCTCTGGCAGAAATGGCAGATGCGCTATTTGAAGGACCCCAAGGGCACGCTGGGCGGCGAAGAACAAGTGCACGCGTTCGCGTCCAAACAGTTCGCCACCAAGTTTCCCCGCGCCGATGTGTTCTTCAAGCATTTCAAGCTGACGCTGGCTGATGTCGAAGCCATCGAACTCGAAGGCAACAGCACGAACGACTATGCGACCGCCGCGAAGAAGTTCGTCGACGCGCACCCGGACAAGCTGAAGGCCTGGCTGCAGCAGTAACCAGAAGGTTCGTATTCACGGGGGCAGGAAAGGCCCGCTGCCCCCAACGATTTTCATGTTCCATCAGGGCCTGCTTGACACGATTACTTCCTGGAGTGACCTGTGAGCGAATACTCGTGCTTCTTTTCTGAAACGCTCCAGAGCCGTGACCCGGTCATTGCATCGGAGATCGCGCTCGAATTGCGCCGGCAACAAACGCAGATCGAATTGATCGCTTCCGAAAACATCGTTTCGGCGGCGGTGATGGAAGCGCAAGGAACGGTGCTGACCAACAAGTATGCCGAGGGTTATCCGTCAAAGCGCTATTACGGCGGCTGCGAGCACGTCGACCGCATCGAGGCGCTCGCGATCGACCGCGTGAAGGCCCTGTTCGACGCCGAATATGCCAACGTGCAGCCACATTCCGGCGCCCAGGCAAACGGCGCCGTCATGCTCGCGCTGGTCAAGCCGGGCGACACGGTGATGGGGATGTCGCTGGACGCCGGCGGCCACCTCACGCATGGCGCGCGCCCGGCGCTTTCCGGCAAGTGGTTCAACGCCGTGCAGTATGGTGTGAGCCCGCAAACGTATCGCATCGACTACGACGCGGTGCGGCGGCTCGCGCAAGAGCATCGGCCGAAGCTCATCATCGCGGGCTATTCGGCTTATCCGCGCGCGCTCGACTTTGCGGCTTTCCGCGAAATCGCCGATAGCGTTGGCGCGCTGCTGATGGTCGATATGGCCCATATCGCCGGCATCGTCGCGGCAGGCCGCCATGAAAACCCGATCAAGTACGCGGACGTGGTGACGTCGACCACGCACAAAACGCTGCGCGGCCCGCGTGGCGGCTTCATTCTGACCAACAACGGCGACATCGCGAAGAAGATCAATTCCGCGGTGTTCCCCGGCTTGCAGGGCGGTCCGCTCATGCATGTTATTGCGGGCAAGGCCGTGGCGTTCGGCGAAGCGCTGCGTCCCGAATTCGCGGGCTATATCGACCGCGTGATGCGCAATGCAGAGGCGCTCGGCAACGTGCTGCAATCGGGCGGGCTCTCGCTCGTCACGGGTGGCACAGACAACCATCTGCTGCTCGTCGATCTTCGCTCCAAACGCATTACGGGCACGCAGGCCGAGAAAGCCCTTGAGCGCGCGGGCATCACCTGCAACAAGAACGGCATTCCGTTCGACACGGAAAACCCGACTGTGACTTCCGGCATCCGGCTTGGCACGCCAGCCGGTACGACCCGCGGATTCGGCACGGCTCAATTCGAGCAGATCGGCGAAATGATTCTCGAAGTGCTGGCGGGCCTCGAGCGCGAGCCGGGCGGCGACGACCACGTCGAGCGCGCCGTGCGTAGCCGCGTGCGGGATCTGTGCAACCAGTATCCGATTTATTCGCACGCCGACGCGCTGGCATAAGCCCAGGCACTCAGCGCGCGAATGCAATGAAGACCCGTTTATCTGTTTGAAGATTACTGAAGAGAGGAATCGAAATGAGCTTCGAGGGCGTACATACTCCGCTGGTCACTCCGTTCAAGGAAGACGGTGAAATCGACCATGCGTTGCTCGGCAAGCATGCAGCGAATCTCGCGGGCCGTGTATCGGGACTCGGGATCGGCGGCACCACGGGCGAATACTACGCGTTGAGCTTCGAGGAACGCGTCAAGACTTTCAACACCGTTGCCGAGGCGGCGGGTGGAAAAACCTATTTGACCGCGGGCATCAACGCGACCACGACGAAGGAAGTGATTCGCCTGGGTCTCGAGGCGAAGCGTGCAGGTCTGTCGTCGCTGCTGGTGGCCGCGCCGTACTACGCGCAGCCTACGCAGGAAGAACTGCTCAGCCACATGCTGAAGGTGGACGACGCGCTCGACATGCCGATCATGCTGTACAACTTTCCGGCCCGCACGGGCACGGAGATCAGCGATGGCGTGCTGGCAACGCTGCTCGAGCGCCCGAACTTTATCGCCATGAAGGAGAGCACCGGCGATATTTCGCATCTGCATCATCTCGTCACGCACTTCAAGGACCGGCTGGTGCTCAGCTGTGGCATGGACGACCAGGCGCTCGAATTCTTCGCCTGGGGCGCGAAGAGCTGGGTAGGCGGCGCCTCCAACTTCCTGCCGGAAGCGCACACGGCGCTGTTCGACGCGTGCGTCAAACAGAACGATTTCGTTCTGGGCCGCAAGCTGATGACGCAATTGCTGCCGGTGCTCGAACTGCTCGAGCGCAGCGGCAAGTTCATCCAGTACGTGCGCTACGGCTGCGAATTGGTGGGGCTGCCGGTTGGCGTGGCGCGTGCACCGCTCGGCTCGCTCACGCAAGAGGAGCGCAGCGCGTTTGCGCAGCTTGTGCAACCGCTCATTCGCAACGCCCAGTAATCACCGAAAATGGTCTCGAACCTGGAATTCGCGCGGTTTCCTGCGCCAGACGGCGTCAACGGCTGGTGGGAGAGTCTCCCGCCGGCGGGGCCTGCCAAAACCGTGTCGTCGGAGCATCGATACGACTGGGTCGTTGTGGGCGGCGGCATTACCGGGCTTTGCGCGGCTCGCCGGCTCGCCGAGCTGGCGCCCGATGCATCGATCGCGCTAGTCGAGGCTGATCGCATCGGGCGCACCACGGCTGGACGTAATTCCGGATTCTTCGTCGATCTGCCGCACGACATCAGCAGTGAAAGCTATTCGCGCAGCGTGGCAGAGGACAAGGCTGACGTGCGGTTCCAGCGGCACGGGATCGACTACGTGCGTTCGATCGTACGTCAGCACAACATCGATTGCGATTGGCGCGACGACGGTAAATTCCACGCCTCGGTCAACAAGAAGGGACTCGACGCGCTCTCGCACTTTGCGCAGGGCCTGACGCGCATCGACGAAGCTTTCGAATGGCTCGATCAGGCGGCCATCCGCAAGGTAACGGGCACGGACTTTTATCAGGGGGCGCTGTTTACGCCGGGCTGCAGCACGGTGCAGCCGGCGGCGCTCATGCGCGGCCTCGCAGCCACGCAGCCGGAAAACGTCACGGTCTTCGAGCTGAGCGCAGTCACCGAAATCGAGCATCGCAGTAACGAGAAAGTCCTGCATTTCGCCAGAGGAAAGATCGTCGCCAAACAGGTGATTCTCTGCACGAACGCTTATGCCGCGACGTTTGGCATCCATCCCAATGGCTTGCTGCCTGTCTACACCTTTGCATCGATGACTCGCGTCATGAATGCCGGCGAGGTCGAGAAGCTGGGCGGAACGCGGTCATGGGCGCTGATCCCGGCGGACCCCATGGGCACGACCGTGCGCCGTCTTGCTACGGACCGTATCTGCGTGCGCAACCATTTCGCGTTCAGACCAGGGCTGCAGGTGTCCGAAGCCGATCTAGCGAAAGCGAAAGCGCTGCATCAGCGCTCGTTCGACCGGCGATTTCCGATGCTCGAGGGCGTCGAGCTCGAGTACACGTGGGGCGGTCCACTGTGTCTGTCCGCGAACAACGGTGCACTGTTCGGCCGCCGTGACGACGGAATTCTGGAAGCGGTGGGATGCAACGGCCTCGGACTGAGCAGAGGGTCTTCGTCGGGCAAGCTGATCGCCGAATACGCGCTTGGTCAGAACAACGAGCTTGTCCACCAGCTTCTGAATCAGCCCCATCCGCGCTCGCTGCCGGTTCGGCCCATTGTGGACATGGCGGTGTCGGCCACGATCTGGGCAAAGGAAATGTCGGCTGGAGCCGAGCTTTAACTAACCAAGGACACGAGATGACGACGCATCAGCAATGGAAGCAGAAAGCCGCCGAACTGCCGCTCGACGGGCGGGCATTCATCGCCGGAGAGCGGTGTGGAGCGGTGTCGGGAGAAACGTTCGCCACGCTCAATCCCGCATCGGGCAAGGTGCTGGCGGAAGTGGCGAAATGCGATGAAAAGGATGTGGACCACGCAGTCGCCGCTGCCCGCAATGCATTCGAATCGGGCGTCTGGTCGAAGGCAGCGCCCGCACATCGCAAAGCGGTTCTGCTTCGCCTTGCGCAACTGATCGACGAGCATACGGACGAACTGGCGCTTCTCGAAGCGCTGGAGGCGGGCAAGCCGATCAGCGAATGCCTCGCGCTGGATATTCCCGAGTCGGCAGCGTGTATTCGTTGGCATGCCGAAGTGACTGACAAGCGTTACGACGCGCTGTCGCCTTCGGGCGCAGATGTCGTCAGCATGATTACGCGTGAGCCGATTGGTGTGGTTGGTGCGGTGCTGCCCTGGAATTTCCCCGCGCTGATGCTGGCCTGGAAGATCGGTCCGGCTTTGTCGGTTGGCAATAGTGTGGTCGTGAAGCCTGCGGAGCAAACGTCACTCTCGACCTTGCGCATTGCGGATCTCGCGCTCAAAGCCGGCGTGCCCGCGGGCGTGTTCAGCGTCGTCACGGGCTTCGGCGCTGGCGCCGGACAGGCGCTGGGCCGCCATCCCGATGTCGATCTCGTCGCGTTCACCGGCTCGACCGCCACCGGCAAGCGTTTCTTGCACTATTCCGCGGATACCAACCTCAAGCGTGTGGTGCTCGAATGCGGCGGGAAGAATCCGCAGGTGATTCTTCCCGATGTCGCGAATCTCGATACGGTCGCCGAACAGGCCGTTGCCGCTGCGTTCTGGAACATGGGAGAGAATTGCAGCGCCGGTTCGCGCATTCTCGTTCCTTCGAGCAAGCGGGCGGAACTGGTCGAGAAAGTTCAGGCCGTACTCGCGGGCTGGAGGACGGGCGACCCACTCGACCCGGATGCCAAGCTCGGCGCGCTGATCGAGCAAAAGCACTACGAGAAGGTTCTCGCGCACATCGAGAAAGCGAAGGAGCAGGGGGCGCGCGTGGTTTGTGGCGGACGTGCCGCGCTAACCGAAACCGGCGGATGGTTCGTCGAGCCCACGATCTTCGATCAGGTCACGCCGGATATGGCCATCGCGCGCGAAGAAGTGTTCGGGCCGGTCGTGTGTTTCATCGAATACGAGGATGTGGAAGACGCGATCCGCATCGCGAACGACACCTGCTACGGATTGGCGGCTTCGCTGTGGACCGATAACGTGAACAGTGCGCATAAGGTTGCAGCGCGTATCCGTGCGGGCACGGTCACGGTAAACTGCTTCGGTGAGGGCGATCTTTCGACGCCATTCGGCGGCTTCAAGCAATCGGGCTTTGGCGGCCGCGACAAGTCTGTCTACGCACACGACCAGTATTGCGAGCTGAAGACCACCTGGTTGAAGCTCACGTGAACTGGCAACTGTAAAGTGCGCGAGCGGGGCGTCAGGTCCCGCTCGCACTCCGTGGCGAGACTACGCCATATCTGAACAGGACTTGAATGCTAATGCGCATCGGATTCGTTGGAACGGGAGCAATCACGAAGGCCGTTGTGACCGGGCTGCTGCGCTCTGGCATGTCATTCGAGCGGATCACGCTTTCTCCGCGCGGCGAACAGACGGCTGCCGAGCTGGCGGCGCTCGACCACCGGATCCGCATTGGCGCGAACAATCAGGACGTGCTCGATGCGTCGGACATCGTGTGTCTCGCCGTCGTGCCGCAAATCGCGGCCGATGTACTCAGCGAGTTGAAATTCGACTCGCGCCATCACGTGATCAGCTTCGTCGCCGCGATTTCAGTCGACAAGATGGCGAACTTCGTTCGCCCGGCCAGCAAGGTCGTGCGCACCATTCCATTGCCCGCCGTTGCACAAGGCAAAGGCAGCACGGCGATCTGCCCGCCGGATGCGATCGCGAAAGCGCTGTTCTCGGCAATGGGTGAGGCCGTCGAAGTCGAAGACGAGCAGAAGTTCAATGCCATATCCGCGGTGACCGCGACCATGGCGAGTTTCTATGCGGTGCTGGAAAGTCAGGCGGCCTGGCTCGTGCGGCAAGGCGTTCCGTACGACGACGCAAGGGCGTTCCTGTCCGGCTATTGCGTGGGTCTTGCCCATGACACGACGCTCACGGCGGAATCCTTTTCGTCGCTGGCTGAGCACTGCATGACGCCGGGCGGCCTCAACGCGCAATTGCACGCCGAGCTAAATGAGCGCGGCACCTACAAGCACTATGAAGAGGCGCTCGACAGAGTGTTGAAGCGGGTCGTCGGCGGGGCGTAAGCCAGACGACACATCGGAGGGGCGGCGCTGTGCCATTTATAAGACCCTTATTATGGATCACCTTACTTGCCACCGGGCAAACGGACTCGCAAACTATTCTCATCCGAATCCCTTTCTGGTTCGTGGCGCGCTTGAATGCGCCATGCGAGCACCCGTTTAAAGAGCGCAAGCCATGTTAAAGAAGCAGCTATTCGCAGACAGACTCCTCGCCCAGATGCCGTCGCTCCGTGCACTCCGATGCTTCGTGACGGCGGCGAGATACGAAAGCTTCACCCAGGCGGCGGAGGTGCTCTGCGTGACGCAGGCCGCAATCAGCAGACAAATCAAAGAGCTTGAAGATTCGCTCGATGTCGCGCTGTTCGAGCGCACCGGCCGGCATATCGCGCTGACGGATGCTGGACGCATTCTGTACAACGCGTCATATCTCTCCATCATGAATATCGCCGAAGCGGCGGAGGCGGTGCGGCGCACGGACCGCCACGCGCTGACGATTTGCGTCTCGCATACGTTCTCGGCGTTGTGGTTGTCGCAACGCCTGCCGGCATTTCGCGCGCGCTTTCCGGATATCCGCCTGCACGTGATGGTCACCGAGCACTTCATGGAGTTGGACGAACTCATGGAGCCCGACATCATCATCACGAAGAATCCGCCGCGTGAGCCGGAATACGAAGTCGAGCCGCTGTTTCATGATGTCGTTTATCCGGTTTGCAGCCCAACGTTTTACGACCGGTATTTTCGCGGCAAGAAACTCAAGCCACTCGACCTGCTTTCCGAACCCACGTTGAATCTCTCGTTGCTCGGGCGCGCCCAGGTGTGTGAACACGTGGATTGGCGGGTGTGGCGCAACTGGTTTCAGCAGGGCGACGGCACGGACATTCTGGCTGAGAACCGGAACCTGGAGAGCAACGACTATCGGCTCCTGGTCGCGCAGGCGGAAGCCGGTGAAGGGACGCTGCTCGGCTGGCATCATCTGCTGCATCTTCAGGTCGAGCAGGGACGCCTGATACGGCCTGTTCCGGACGCGCTTGTCTTTAGAGACCGCTACCACTATCTGATTACGCACCGCAATGCGCGGCCTCGTACCGAGTATCTGCAGTTTAGAAACTGGCTCAGCGAAGAAGCCGGCGCCATGATGCGCGACTGGCTCGACGCCGGTGTTGCGGTCACAGGCTAGGTGTCACGGGCTGATCAACGGGCAACGGATATCGACCGTATCGATTGTTTGGAATGCATTGACTGAGGCGGTCCCCATGGTTCACCACGCGATTGACAGCGAAGCGACGGCCGCGAGGCGGCTGCGTTTCGGGATCGTGCTACTGCCGAACTTCACGTTGACCGCGTTCTCCGGCTTCGTCGACCTGCTCAGGCTCGCGAGCGACGAAGGTGACATGAGCCGGCCGGTGCGGTGCTCATGGACCATCGTCGGAGAAAATCTCGTTCCGGTTCGTGCCAGTTGCGGAATCCAGATCACACCGTGGACGACGTTCGACGACGCCGAAGCGTTCGACTATGTCGTGATCGTAGGTGGACTGCTGCATTCGGGACCGCCGGCCAGCGACGCCACGCTCTCCTTCATCCGCGCGATGGCTGAAACACCGGCCACGCTCGTGGGCCTCTGCACGGGTGCGTTCGCACTCGCCAGAGCCGGCGTGATGACCGGATATCGCATTTGCGTGAGCTGGTTTCACTACTGGGATTTCGTCGAGCGCTTTCCGCATGTCGATGAGCGTGACCTGGTTGCCGACCGGCTCTTTGTGATCGACAGAAGGCGCATTACGTGTTCCGGCGGCCGTGCGTCGATCGACGTTGCCGCGGCGATTCTGTTGCGCCATGTCGAGGCCACGATCGTGCGCAAGGCGCTGCGTATTCTGCTGGTGGACGATGCGCAGAAAGGCAACGCGCCGCAACCGCATCCTCCGGGCCTCGAGCCCGCGACGCATCCCAAGGTCAGGCGCGCGATTCTGCTGATGGAGCAACACGTTGGCCAGCCGCTGAGTCTGCCGGACCTGGCGCATCGGCTCGATGTTTCGGTTCGCCAGCTCGAACGCCTGTTCACGACGGAAACCGGCAAGTCTCCGGGCGCGTACGCAAGGCAGATTCGCATACGCATGGCGTCGTGGCTGTTGACGAGTTCGGACCGCACGGTTGCGGATATCGCCTCGTCATGCGGTTTCTCCGATGCCTCGCATCTCGGCCGCGAGTTCCGCAAGGAATTCGGCGAGTCGCCCAACGAATATCGTACGACGCGGCTGCCGAATGCTCATGAGGCGCTGCTGGGCACGCCGGAGGCGGAGCTGCCGTTGGCCGACGAATATGTCGAGGCACCGGTGCGGCAACTGCGAAGCGAACCGAATAGATTGCGGTAGCGATGCTGGGGTTTCGCATAATTTAAAGTCATCCGGGAAGGAAAATAAATCACGTTGACAGTCTGCGGTGTTGCTTCATACTCCGCGCACCGGTTCCTCGTCGTTCCATAGATTGACTACAAAAAAGGAGACTATCCGCATCGATAATATTTAGGTTTACTACGCATTTAATAAATCAGAAATCGTACATACGAACATTCGCTAGCGAATGAAAAACAGGTTTGGAGGACTCGATGAAAGGACGCAGTGTAATCGCGGCATCGATATTGGCGGCATTTGCCGCTCCCGCGATGGCTCAAAGCTCGGTGACGCTCTATGGCGTGATCGACGAAGGCTTCGACTTCACTAACAACGTAGGCGGCAGCAAGGTGTACGAGCTGCAGAGCGGCTATGTTCAAGGCAGCCGTTGGGGCTTGAAAGGCGCGGAGGATCTCGGCGGTGGATTGAAGGCCGTGTTCCAGCTTGAAAACGGCTTCAACGTCAACAACGGAAAACTCGGGCAGGGCGGCTTGATGTTTGGCCGGCAGGCCTACGTGGGCGTGGCGAGCGACACGTATGGTACGGTCACGCTGGGGCGGCAGTACGACTCGCTGGTCGATTTTCTCGCACAGACTACAGCGAACGGAAGCTGGGCAGGCTACCTCTTTTCGCACCCGTATGACAACGACAACACCGACAACACGTTCCGCGTAAACAATACGGCGAAGTATACGAGTCCGTCGCTCGCCGGCTTCCAGTTCGGCGGCACGTATAGCTTCAGCAATGACACGAATTTCGCCAACAACCGGCAGTACAGCGTCGGTGCTCAGTACACGACTGGTTCGCTGTTGATCGCGGCGTCGTATCTGCAGGCCAACAACCCGTCTTCAACGGCCACTGGCGCGATCAACAACGGCGGCGACGAAAACTTCCTGGCGCAACGCCTGCGTATCTTCGGCGCGGGGATCAACTATACGATCGGCTCGGCAACGCTGGGCTTTGCGTACACGAACACCGACGTCACGCAACCGGTCAGCAACGGCTATGTTGGCGCGATCACGCCTCCCGCTGGATCGACTCTGTCGTCGCTGCGCTTCCAGAACTTCGAAGTGAACGGGAAGTATCAGTTCACCCCGGCGTTCTTCGTTGGTGCGATGTACACCTACACGCGCGCGGATTTCAATGCGACCACTGGCAAGCTGCATCCCAACTATCAGACGATCGGCTTGATGGCGGACTACAATCTGTCGAAGCGTACGGATCTCTATCTGCAGGGTGCATATCAGCACGTTGGCGGCGACAAGACCCAAACCGTGCTCGACGTCGCCTATGTTCCGGGTGCGGCAGACGTTTCCTCGAACTCGAATCAGCTGGTGATTCGCGCTGCGATCCGTCACAAGTTCTGACCACCCGCGCAATAGCGGACGGCGTGCTGGCGGGCACGCCGTAACGAGCGCGACGCGCGGCCATGAACGCCGCACGCCACATGTCACAGCCAATCAGTCTCGAAGGCGCAACCGGTCAAAGAAGCGCAGCCGTTCTCGGTCAGCACCACTTGCTGCTCGAGCTTGACGCCCTGCGTACCGCCTTCTGCGCCGATATAGCTCTCGACACACACCGTCATGCCCACTTCGAAGCCGCCGTCGTAGCCCGCGCTGTCCCAATCGACCTGGTGCGCAATCGAGGGATATTCGTCGACCATGCCGATGCCGTGGGCAAGGCAGCAATAACGGTTCTTGACGAACGGATCCGGAATTTTCCACGCCTTTTCCGAGAACTCGCGAAACGTCATGCCGGGCTGCAGAAGGTCCATGTTGAAATGAACCTGTGCATACGCATACTCGTAGAGCTTGCGCTGCTCGTCCGAAGGACGGCCGTCGCCAACGAGCCATGTGCGGGAGATGTCCGAGCAATAGCCGTTGGGTCCGACCATATCCGTGTCGAAGGCCAGAAGGTCGCCTTTCTGTAGAACGCGCGACGAAGATTCGTGCATCCACGGGTTCGTGCGATCCCCGGAGGCGAGCAGACGAGTTTCAATCCACTCGCCACCGTGCCGGATATTCTCGTAATGGAGGTTCGCCCACAGGTCGTTTTCGGTCATTCCGGCGCGTAGCTCGCGTTTCATGCGCTCGATTCCCAATTCGCAGGTGCGCAGCGATTCGCCAATCAACACGAGTTCGCCGGACGACTTGATCAAACGGGCCGTCTCCATCAGCGCTTGCCCGTCGAGCAGCAAGATGCCGTGCTTTTCCAGGTATGCGGCCCCGAACGGATCGAGCCGGTCGACGGCCAGCACGCTTTCGCCGGGTGCATGCTGACGCAATACGTCGACGATCTCGGCGCCCCATGCCTGCGCGCGGCGCTCCGCCTCGTGGCCCGCGTTGAAGAATGTCCAGCTGAGCGCGCCGCGCAATTCCACATCGAGATCCAGCCCGTCCCAGACATGCTCGCTGCTATGAAATTCCCAGGCGATGACGCGACCGTCTGCGAAGACCATGACGTATCGCGCGGGATTGCGGCCGGCCCACACCTGCATATTGGAAGTGTCGGTCGCGTAGCGGATGTTCACGGGGTCATAGAGCAGGATGGCGGGCACATTTTGCTTGCGCAGTTGCTCCTGCACGCGCGCGAGCCGCCAGGCGCGGACGTCGCGCAGAATCGCGTCTTTGCCGTTCGGCTCGATCGTGTTGTGTGCCTCATCGAAAAGCGGGGCGCTCGTCATCCTCTTTCTCCTGGATTGGTCTATATGTCGTGTTGCATTGAATGGGGGCTGGCTGGGGCAATCGTGTCGCGCGCGCGTGGCGGCGGATTAAAGCTCTAACACCAGGTCCGACGTCGGACGGCTGCAACAGAGCAGACGGAATCCTTTCTGGACTTCTCGCTCGCGAATGCCGCCGTTGTGTTTCATATCGACCGTTCCTTCGAGCACCTTGGTCTTGCATGTGCCGCATATGCCCTGACTGCACGACGACGGGATGGCGACGCCAGCCTTTCTCGCGGCTGAAAGCACGGTTTCGGATGCGCTCATCGCGAACGCCTTCGAGGAACGTGCGAGCTTCACGGTGAAGGTGTCGTGGGCTGCCGTGCTTTCCGGGGCCGCGGGCTCTGCGGCGATACCCGCGCCGATATCGAAGCTCTCCTGGTGGTATCGCGCCGGGTCGTGCCCGCCTTCGCGTAGCAGTTCGCGCACGGCGTTCATGTAGCCCGCGGGACCACACGTGAAGACCTCGCGTTCGGCGTAGTCCGGCACCCATTGCGAAAGCAGTTGCAGACTGAGCCGGCCGGTCGGTCCCGACCAACCTTCGTCGCCAGCGCCTTCGCAAACAAAATAGGTGCGAAGGCGGGGTGAGAGTCCGACAAGTCGGCGCAATTCCTCGCGGAAAATAATGTCCGCCGGCGTTCGCGCGCTATGCACAAATACGACGTCGCGGTTGAGCCCGAGGTCGATGCTTGCGCGCGTCATGGACATCAACGGCGTCACCCCCGAACCTGCCGACAGGTAAAGTGATTTTGCGGCCGGTGCTGCAGTGGGCGTGAACGCGCCAGAAGGACCGTACGCGCGCAACAGCGTGCCAGGCTTCATGTTCTCGTGAAGCCAGTTCGACATCACGCCGTCGGGTACGCGCTTCACGGTAATTGAAACGAGCCAGGGACGCGTGGGTGGAGAGGAGATCGTGTAGCAACGCTCGACCGCTTGACCTTGCACGATTGCCGACACGGTCATGAATTGACCGGGTTCGAAACGTACGGGGAGTCCGTCACCCACGCGGAATTCAAAGGTCTTGACGTCGTGGGTCTCGTCAACCACACGACAACAGGTGAGCGTGCGCTGCTCGTTACTTGCCCAGAGTTGGCCGCCACGCTCCCATGTGCTCGCGTTTGAAAACGAATCGTCTGCTTCTGACGCCAGGGCGAACATGCTTTCCATCGAGTTCATCGCATCAAATCGGTTAGGACGCCGTGTGGTTTCAGTTGGCTGTCAACCAGCGCAAGAACGGCTCAACGTGCATTTGGGGGTCGCGAGGGCAGCGCGATTTAAAGCGGCTGCGTTGGCGTCTTTCTGATTGTCATCTGCGCGCGTGGACTGCCTTCACTGTGCGTCGAGTATTGGGGGGCGGGGGACACAGCGTCAATGCGCTTTATTTTCCCGCTCGCATTACATTGGGTTATGCGTAGCGTCCGGACATGCGCTCGCTGACGCCCCTTGGCCTGTCGCGCATGAAATTCATAAGAATGCGAGGTCGCAGAAGGATGAAATCCTGCGAAACTTTCCCGAGCGGGAAATAGTTCTATTTAGTCCGGGTATGGCAAGATAATTTTCCGGTTGCGGTGACTTAGCGAGGAACACCACCGCGTCCAATCCATACGAGGCCTATCCTCACTCTTATCGGTGACTTCCCTTAGTCGTCACATTGTCGTCTTGATTTATACAATTTGTAGACTCAGAATGAGTTCAACAGGAGAGCACATGAAGTCGAACATCGTTGAAATCGACCGCGAGGAAACGCCATCGCTTGATCGCAAGACAGCGCTGGGGCAGGCCCTACGGCAACGCATTCTCAGCATGGAGCTTGCGCCGGGATCGACGCTCGATGAAGTGGCGCTCGCCGAAGAGTTCGGGCTCTCGCGCCCTCCCGTGCGGGAACTGATGCGGCAAATGGCGGCCGAGGGCTATATCGAGCTCGAGGCGAATCGCGCCGCGCGCGTGGCCTCCATGAACTACGACTCGCTGCGCAGCTATTTCCTGGCGGCGCCGCTGATTTACGTTGCGACGACCAAGCTCGCGGCGGCGCAGGCGACACAGGCAGACGTCGACCTCCTGAAACGCATTCAGGAGCGATTCCGCGCCGCGGTGGAGGGCACGACGGTCGACGAACGCGTACTGGAGAACGACCAGTTCCACCTCGCAATCGGCAAGATGGCCCGCAATGCGTACCTGCTGCCAAGCTTGTGCCGTTTGCTGATCGACCACGCAAGACTCGGCAAGACGTTCTATCAGCCGAGCAACGAGCGAATGGAAGCCGAACTCGCGATCGCAGTGCAGCAGCACGAAGACATCATTGATGCCATTCAACGCCGCGATGTCGAGACTGCCGGAGAAGTTGTGCTCGCGCACGTCAATCTGGCGCGGCGCAACATGGCGGCCTACGTTGCGCCGGAAGGCGTGAACGTGCCATTCGAGTTTTAGCAATGCAAAGCAGATGCATGGTTCGGTGTTTCACGAAAAACTGCGCCACTGAGAGATTGACATGACCGACTCGCAGTCCAGCAATGCGTACAAGACGGTTTGTGAACTGACGGTGCCGGCCATTGCGGTCTTCGTCGGTTCAAGCAGTCGGGTTCCGGTACACGGGACAATTCTCTCGTCGCTAATGATCAGTACATCGAACTGAAAGCGATCTGACTGGACCTGAACGACAACGAAATGGAAGGCGAGTAAAGACATGAGCACTTTTTCTTTTTCTGGCATCAATCTGGCAATTAGTACTCCTTTTAATGATGATGGAAAGGTGGACTACGCGCGGATGGAGACGCTGATCGAGCGCTATCTCGCGGCGGGCATTCGCGGCTTCGTGCTGAGTTCGGGCACGGGCATGCACGTCTACCTCTCGCAGGAGGAATCGAAAAAACTCGTGGCGTTTGGCGCGAAGATTATCAATGGCCGCGCAAACATCATCGCCCAGACGTCGGCATTGCTCGTCGAAGACGTCGTCGAGCGCACCCGTCACGCCGCGGACATCGGTGCGGGAGCAGTCATGGTGCTGCCGCCTTTCTTCGAAGGGCCGGCGGACGATGACGGCGTGTTCGAGTTCTATGCTTCGGTTGCGCGTGCCGGCTTGCCCATTGTTGGCTACAACGTACCGCAAGCCGTTGGCGTGGAGATCACGCCCTCGCTATTGCGCCGGCTGTGCGAGATTCCTGAATTCCTCGCAGTGAAGGACAGCAGCGGCGATCTGGCGAAGCAAGCGGCGCTGGTCCGTACCGGACTCCCGGTGATGAATGGCGCAGACCCGCTCGTGCCCTATGCGATGTATGCCGGCGTGCGAGGCTTGATCTGGGGCGGCGCGAATTTCGCGCCGAAAACTTGTGTCGAGTTGGTCGCAGCGGCCCAGGAACATCGGTGGGACGTCGCCCGCGAAATCTGGCGTGTGCTGGAACCCGCCATGTCGCTGATCTGGCAAGGCGACTATGTGCAGTCCGTTTATGCGGCCTCGGCGATGACAGGTTATGGCGCGGGGAACCCGCGGCGCCCGCTGTCGCGTCTTTCGGCTGCGAAGAGCGACGTCCTGCGCGGGGCGCTCGGCGAGCTGGTCGAGCGCGAAAGGCTCGCGTTTTAACGAACTGGGCGAAATATCATGTTCGTAGCGAGCAAACTCCCCCAGCAACTCGACCGGTCGGGTTGGGTCGCCATGCTGCCCGCGAGGACGCCTCGTCCTTCGCTGAACCGCACGTTGAACGCCGATGTTGCCATCATCGGCGGCGGCTTTGCCGGGCTCTCGGCAGCAAGGCGCCTGTCGCAACTCGACCCCACACTCAAGGTCGTGATCCTGGAGGCCGGGGAAATTGCCGAGGGCGCTACGGGCCGCAACTCGGGCTTCATCATCGACTTGCCTCACGAGGTTTCCTCCGAAGACTACGGTGGCACGGATAGCGACGAGCGGCGACACGACATCAAGATTCACCGTATGGCGATCGCGCTCGCGCGCGACCTGGCAGTGGAAAAGGGCTGGGGCAAGGATATTTTCGACCCGTGCGGCAAGTACAACGTTGCGATGGGTCCGCAGGGCGACAAGCATGTCGCGTCCTATGCCAGACAACTGGATAGCGTGAAGGAAGAATATCGGCTGCTCGATTCGGAGGAGATCGGCGAAGTAACCGGGACACGCTCATTCACGTCGGCGATCTTCACGCCGGGCACCGTGATCATCCAGCCCGCCGCGTACATCAGGGGCCTGGCCGATTCTTTCGGAGGCTCGGTCAAGCTCTTCGAGCATAGCCCTGCATTGTCTTTCGACCGGCAAGGCGCATCGTGGCGCATCAAGACACCCAACGGCGCCGTGAATGCGGGGAAGATCGTCCTGGCAAACAACGGACATGCGCAGAGTTTCGGCCTTTTTCGCGGCGTGCTCCTGCACGTCTACACCTACGCCTCGATGACGGAGGCCTTCGACCCCACACGCCTGGGCGGTCAACGCTCGTGGGCCGCAACGCCCGCCTTCCCGATGGGGACGACAGTGCGCAGAGTGCAAGGCGACAAGCGCGATGGCGACCGCATTTTGATTCGCTCCCGCTACACGTACAACCCACGCATGCAGGTCAGCGATGGGGCGATCACTCGCGCCGGCCGCATCCACGATCGCAAGTTCGAAGCACGCTTTCCCATGCTGAAGGGGGTGCGAATGCAGTATCGATGGGCAGGCGCCATGGCGCTCACGTGGAATGGGGTTCCCGCATTTGGGGAGGTCGAGCCCGGAATCTTCGCTGCGATTGCATGTAACGGCGTTGGCGCGACGAAAGCCACCGCTGCGGGTATCGCTGCTGCCGAGGCAGCGCTCGGCATGGATTCATGGCTCGTGCAGGTCTTCCGCGGTTTCGCCACACCGAAGCCGCTTCCGCCACAACCCTTCCTGACGATCGGCGCCACGGCGAATCTGAGCGTCAAGGAATGGTCCGCGGGCATGGAGTAGGGCACAGGAGAGAAGGAGGAGCAAATGGACTGGATAACCAAGTTTCCGCACATGCAGGATGACGTACTCCTGCACGTGAAGCGATCGATCGACGACGGCTTTCGAGCCTTCACTGCCGCGTACGGCGACCCTATCGATGCGGCGTTCGATCCGCTGCAGCGTTTCCTGGTCGCCGCCGAGCATTTCATGACGCGCACCCCGTGGCCCGTCATCATGCTGCTCGTTCTCGCCGTGGCGTGGGTCGCGAGCCGCAACTGGAAAATCGTTGCCGGGTGTCTGGTCACGCTCGCCGCAATCGGCTATCTCGACATGTGGGAAGACACGATGCGTACCGTATCGATGATCTTCGTCTGTACGGTGCTGTCCATCGTCATCGGCCTGCCAATCGGCATTCTGATGGCGAAATCGGACCGTGTTCGCAAGCTCGTCGATCCGGTGCTGGACGTGATGCAAACCATGCCGAGCTTCGTTTATCTGATTCCGGTGGTGATGTTGCTGGGTATCGGCCGCGTGCCCGGCCTGATCGCAGTCGTCATCTATGCGATTGCGCCGATGATTCGATTGACCAATCTCGGCATTCGCCTCGTCGACAAGGACATCCTCGAAGCCGCAGACGCGTTTGGCTCTTCAGGCTGGCAACGGCTCCTGAAAGTTCAATTGCCGCTCGCGCTGCCGACCATCATGGCAGGTGTCAATCAGACCATCATGATGGCGCTGGCGATGGTCGTCGTGGCTGCGATGATCGGTGTTCAAGGCCTTGGGCAACCCGTGCTGAAGGCCATTGCGAACCAGTATTTCACGCTCGGCATCTTCAACGGTCTCGCTATCGTGGGTATCGCGGTCATCTTCGACCGTGTGAGCCAGGCGTATGGCAAGCGGCTCCAAAAGCATCAGGAGGTCGTCCATGGATGATATCAACGCCGGCGGTATCAAGATCCGCAATCTGTACAAAATCTTTGGGCCCAAGGGCGCGTCGTACGTCGACGCGGTGAAAGGCGGCCTTTGCAAGGCCGATCTGCTCGCACAAAGCGGCCATGTGCTCGGCCTCCGCAATATCAATCTGGATATTCCTGCGGGATCTATTCAGGTGATCATGGGCCTTTCCGGTTCGGGCAAGTCGACACTCATCCGGCACATCAATCGCTTGATCGATCCGACGGCGGGGGAAGTGCTGATCGGTAGTGTCGACGTGTGCAAGATGAAACAAAAGGATTTGCGCGAGTTCCGCCGGCGTCAAACGGCGATGGTGTTTCAGAAATTCGCGCTCCTTCCGCATCGCAATGTACTCGACAACGTCGTGTACGGACTCGAAATTTGCGGCGTCGCCCGCAAAGGGTCGGTCGAGACGGCGATGCGATGGATCGAACGTGTGGGCCTCAAAGGATTTGAGCAGCGCTATCCGAATCAGTTGTCTGGCGGGATGCAGCAACGTGTGGGGCTGGCGCGCGCGCTGGCGATGGATGCACCGGTTCTTCTGATGGACGAAGCGTACTCGGCGCTCGACCCGCTCATTCGCATGGACATGCAAACGGTGCTGCTGGACCTTCAGAAAGAAATCCGCAAGACGATCGTCTTCATTACGCACGATCTCGACGAAGCGCTTCGTCTGGGCGATCAGATTGCCATTTTGCGTGACGGAAACATCGTTCAGCAGGGCACGAAGCAGGACATCGTCATGCGACCGGCTGACGACTACGTGACCAGTTTCGTGAAGCAGGTCAATCGCGGACGCGTGGTGTGCGTCGAAGCTGTCATGTCGCCATTGCGCTCGGGAATCACGGCAGTCGGTGAGCAGGTCGCGGTTGGCACGACGATTGACGATGCGATTTCGATCCTGACACATGACGCGCGAATCGATCAATTGACCGTGGTCGGAGCGGGGAATCAGGCGCTTGGCACCGTGAATCTGCGTCAATTGGCGTGTGCGCTGACGACACCCGAGGACGCGCCGGACATGGGTCATGCACCGGCCAATGAGCGTGCTTTCGTGGCGCGACCCGCGGCCGTATTCCGAGCATAGGCAACACGTCAGTTCTGGAGTGGAGAAGCCTCAATAACCGCGTAGACAAGTACGCGATGCAGGAAGAGTAGTCACAAGAAAATGGTTAGGTTTCCGATATAAATCGGAATATGGACGACACTTACGCCAACGCATACCGGGCTAGGTCCGGCAACTCATCAGGAAACGGCAATGAAACTGAAATTTCCAGGAGCACTTGTTGCAGTCGGTGTGTTCTGCGGCAGTTCGCAAGCAAATGCCGCCGGTTGCGGAGGCGTGACGATTGCCAGCATGAACTGGCAAAGCGCCGAACTCGAATCAGCCGTTGACAAAGTCATCCTTCAGGAGGGCTACGACTGCCAGGTGAATATGGTCATTGGAGACACGGTTCCGACGATCACTTCCATGGTCGACAAGGGCAAGCCCGACATCGTTTCGGAAGGCGCCATCGCCTTGCTGCCTGTAATCGTGCAGCGAGGCCTCGATGAAAAGAAGATCGTCAAGGGGGCGAAGACCATTCAGGAGGGCGCGGTCTATGGGTGGTACATACCCAAGTATGTCGCGGACGCGCATCCGGAAATTAAAACGATTCCCGATGCCCTGAAACACCCGGAACTCTTTCCCGACCCGGAGAACCCCGGCAAGGGTGCGATCTATAACGGCCCGCAGGGCTGGGGCATGACAGTCAACACTGCGCAACTGTTCAAGGCGTACAACGCCGCGAGCGACGGCTTCCGTGTCGTCGACACCGGCTCGGCCGCGGGTCTGGATGGATCGATTGCCAAGGCCTACGAACGCAAGCAGGGTTGGTTGGGCGTGTACTGGTCGCCGACTTCGCTTCTCGGCAAGTACAAGATGGTGAGGCTCGAAGCAGGCGTTCCGGTCGACGAGGCCGAATGGAAGCGGTGTACGACTGTTGCCAGCTGTCCTGACCCGAAGCCGACGGCGTGGCCGGTCGGGCAGTTGTATACGTTGGTGGCGAAGCCGTTTGCAGACCACGCGAGCCCGGACGTCATGAAGTATCTGGACACGCGTACATTCAAGACCGCCGATCTTCAGGCAATCATGGTGTGGATGACCGACAACCAGGCCACCGGCGAGGATGGCGCGAAACGCTTCCTCAAAGAGAAGCAGGATGTCTGGACGAAGTGGGTCACGCCGGCCGCGGCCGAGAAAATCAAGGCGTCGTTGTAATCCCCCTCGATGGCCACGGGACTTCATGATGAAAGTTGCGATGGAGCGTGCAAAGGGCTATCGGCGACTGATTCCTTCGCTCACGGCACTCGTCGAATTCGAGGCGGTTGCGCGGCTGCGAAGTTTCACGCATGCGGCTTCGGAACTCGGTGTGACGCAGGCCGCCGTGAGCCGGCAGATCCGGCTGCTCGAGGAGTTGCTCGGCGTGCGCTTGCTGGACAGGCTGCACCGCACGACGTTGCCGACCAGCGAGGGCGAGGCGTTATACGGAGTCGTCTCGGAGGCGATGGGGAAGATCGCGGGGGTATTCGATCGCCTCTCGACCGGCGTCGAGGACAACGAGGAACTCGTGCTCGCGACGACCGCCGCGTTCTCGCATTTCAGGTTGATGCCGAGTCTCGCAAGACTGAAACTACTTCACCCGAATCTGCGCGTTCGCCTCACCACGACGATGTTTACAGGGGACCTTCGTCACAGCGAAGTCGATGCCGAGGTGCGCTGGGGCAACGGCAAGTGGAGTGACGGGACCTCGTATTTGTTGTTCGATGAGCACGTGTTTCCGGTGTGTTCCCCTGCGTGGAGAGACGAATACGGTGTGCCGGAGTCACTCGAAGCGCTGGCGAACATGACGCTCATTGCCGACGACCCAACGTCTGAGGGCTGGTTGACCTGGGCGGAATGGTTCAGGGCGAAGGGCGCGCAACCGGCCAGACTGAATTACGGCATGCGCACTTGCCTTTACACGGATGCCGTTCAGGCCGCACGGTTAGGGCAGGGTGTCGCGCTCGGCTGGGGAAGGCTGCTCCATGAGCATCTCGCATCGGGCGAGCTGGTCCGCCTCACGAGCGCTTCGCTCCCGCTGCGTGACGCGTATTACATGGTGGTACCTCACGGTCGAACCGTCACGCCGACCCTTCAAACGCTCATGGAGTTGCTGAGAAGCGCTGCTGGAGCCAGCTCGTCATGCCCAGATAGTCAGGATGACGTGAGATCGGAAAACAGGGAAGCACAATCCATAATCTGAAGTTATACGTTGGCGAAAATAAAGCGCATTGACGCTGTCTTTTTGCAATTCAACACTGCAATTGACGCGGGAACATTCGAAGTCCCGCAATCCCCATCAATGTTGGAGAGAGTCAATGTCTGAAGTTCAGTTGAAAACCCTTGGCGAGCTGATCCGGAGCCGCGAGGAAGGATGCGGATTGCCCGGCGAGGTTTTCATCCGGCAAGATGTGTTTGAAACCGACGTTGATGTTTTCTTCCAGAAGCACTGGATCCTGGTCGGCGTAACGGCGGACATACCGGAGCCGGGCGATGTTTCCGTTGTCGATATCGGCAAGGCATCGGTCATTCTCGTGCGGGACGACGACGAAGGCATTCGCGCCTTTCGCAACGTATGCCGTCACCGTGGCGCGCGCTTGAAGGAAGCCGGGAAGTCGACGGTCGGCAAGCTCGTTTGCCCGTACCATCAGTGGACGTACGATCTCGACGGTAGCCTGTGCCATACGAAGCACATGGGTAAGCATTTCGACGCGACGTGCCGCAGCCTGCTGCCGGTGCATGTCAAAGTCGTCGGTACGCACGTATTCATCTGTCTCGCTGACGCACCGCCCGCCGATATCGCCACGCTGGAAGCGACGATGACGCCGCGCTTTGCCTCATACGATTTGCGCAACACGAAAATCGCGCACGAAGCCGAGATCATCGAAAACGGCAACTGGAAGCTCGTCATGGAGAACAACCGCGAGTGCTACCACTGCGAAGCGGGGCACCCGGAGCTGACGGTCTCCTTTCTGCCGGAGGACTTTGGCTTCAGCACCGACGAAATGACTGAGGAGTCGTTGCGCGCGCTCGACGACTACCACAAGCGCAATGCCGCCAGCCAGGCGGGTTGGGAGCAAGACGGATTGCTGTGCTCGCCGGTGGAAGAACTGGGCGCAGACGTGGCCACGCAGTTCCGCACGCAACGCCTCGTCATTGCCGGCTGCGGCGAATCGCAAACCATGGACACGAAGGTGGCGTGCCAGAAGCTGCTCGGCGATTCGTCACGACGCGATCTGGGCGATACACACATGTGGACGCACAACTCGTGGACCCACGTGATGAGTGACCACGCCATGATCTCGTACATCATTCCGCTCAGCCCGGAAAAGACGCTCGTGCGCACGAAGTGGCTCGTCCACGCCGACGCCGTCGAAGGCGTGGATTACGACGTCGAAAAGCTAACCGAAGTCTGGGTCGCCACCAACGCGCAGGACGCCAGTCTCGTCGCTATCAATCACCGGGGCGCGCAAGATCCCGGTTACATTCCCGGGCCGTATTCGCCGTTCACGGAAGCCTATGTCGACCAGTTCGTTGGCTGGTACGCGTCGCGTCTCAAGGCCCACGGAATCTAAAGCGTTGAAAGGTGGTGCAGCCCATTGCGGATAGTCCCCAATCCCGGGCAATCCGCAATTGTTCATGAAGCGCAGCCGGGCGCATACTCGACCGGAGTACCCGGAACAAGACCGCGTTTGCTGCTGGCATATCAACCTTCTTGGGAGACGGGGTGCTGAAAGGTTTCGCCGGTGTCGAAGGCGCAACCCGGGCGGCGCCCATTCAGGACATCACCATGTCAAAGGCTTTCTCGCATACCGTTGCTACGCCCGATGTTTCCGCGGCCTCGCTGGCGGGCAAACAGCGCAGGTTCATCGCGAAGCTCACCGGCGTGATTTCCGGCGGCATGTTTATCGATGGCTTTATTCTGGGCTGCATCGGCATCGTCATGCCGGCCATCACCCAAGACCTGCAGCTTTCGCTGATGTGGCAGGGGTTGATTGGGGCGTCGGCGCTAATCGGCATCTTCATTGGTGGCCCGCTGGGCGGATGGCTGGCCGACAGGGTGGGCCGCCGGCCGATGTTCACCGTGGACCTTGCCGTCTTCCTGGCGGGCTCCGCTGCGCAGTTTTTCGTGACCGAAGCGTGGCAACTCTTCGCCGTTCGCGTGTTGATGGGCGTGGCAATCGGCGCGGACTACTCGATCGGCTGGCCGCTGCTTGCTGAATTTGCACCGGCGCGCATGCGTGGCAAGCTGCTCGCGATGATCGAAGTGGTCTGGTATGTAGGCTACCTCGTCTCCTACGCGGCCGGCTGGGCACTGACCGTCTCCGCTACGGCAGGCTGGCACGTCATCCTCGGACTGAGTACGGTGCCGTCCGCAATCGTCTTTCTTCTGCGCCTCGGAACGCCCGAGTCCCCGCGCTGGCTCATGAGCAAGGGCCGCGTGACCGAGGCCAACGCGCTCGCCTCGCAATACATGGGGTACGAAGAGCAGCGCGATTTGCAATCGCCTGCTTCGAGGGAAAAGCTGGGTTTTCGCAGCCTCTTTTCTCCGGGCTACCTCAAAACCACGATCTTCGTGTCCGTGTTCTGGGTGTGCAACGTGACGCCGTACTTTGCGATTGGTGCATTCGCGCCGATCGTACTGGAGAAGCTGGGGCTCAAGGAGGGATTGACCGGCGGTCTGGTGCTCAACGCGTTCGCCGTACTGGGGACGATCGTCGCCGTGGCGTTTATCGAGCGAGTGGGCCGGCGCAAGCTGGCGATTCCGCCGTTCTTTATTTCCACTGTCGCGTTGACGAGTGTCGCCGTGTTTGCGCACGTTTCATCTGCGATCATCCTCGTCTCGTTCTTCACCTTCTCGTTGTTCAACGCCGTTTCCACGACGCTAACAGGCGTCTATCCCGGCGAGGTGTTTCCTACCGAAATCCGTGGCGTAGGCGTGGGGTTCGCAACCGCCGTTTCCCGCGTGGGCGCCGCGATGGGGACCTTTCTGTTGCCGGTGGCGATTGGGTCGCTTGGAATCGGCGCAGCGCTGCTCATCGCCGCGGCGATCAGCCTTGTCGGCGGGATCGTTTCTTTTGTTCTCGCGCCGGAGACCAAGGGCAAATTGCTCAGTGAGGCCTCGGCGCCTCGCGTATAAACGACTTTAGAAAACGCGCCCGGCCGCTGAAACAAGCGGCCGGGCGCCGGGCGCGCTTCAAGCCAATGCTTTGGCGTGAAAGGCCATATGCTCGCCGATGAAGCTGGCGATGAAGTAATAGCTGTGGTCGTAGCCTTCGCGAATCTTGAGCGCCAACGGTTGCCCCGCCTTTTCGCAGGCCGCCTGCAGCAGTTCAGGCCGTAGCTGCGTATTCAGGAAGTCGTCGCCGCCGCCTTGTTCGACGAGTAGCGGCAAGCGTTCGCTCGCGTGGCCGACCAGCTCCACGGCGTCATACTGCTTCCACGCCGCGCGGTCATCGCCGAGGTAGGCGGTGAGCGCCTTCTCGCCCCACGGCACCTGGCTTGGCGCGACGATCGGCGAGAACGCGGATACGCTGCGATAACGGCCTGGATTGCGCAGCGCAACCACCAGCGCGCCGTGCCCGCCCATCGAATGTCCGCTGATCGAGCGCGCCTCGCTCGCTGCGAACCCGGCTTCGACGACTGCGGGCAATTCGGAGACCACGTAGTCGTACATGCGGAAATGCTTCGCCCACGGTTCCTGCGTGGCGTTCACGTAGAAGCCCGCGCCCTGGCCGAGATCGTAGTCGGGCGAATCGGGCACATCGCCGCCACGCGGACTGGTGTCCGGCGCGACGACGATGATGCCGTGTTCCGCCGCGTAGCGTTGCACGCCCGCCTTGGTGATGAAATTCTGCTCGGTGCAGGTCAGACCCGAAAGCCAGTACAACACGGGGCATTTCTGCCCGCGCAGCGCGGCCTCGGGCAAGTAGATGCCGAACTTCATTTCGCCGCCAACGGCGGAAGAGGCGTGCTTCCAGACCTCCTGGCTTCCGCCGTGGCTGACGTGTCGTTCAATGCGCTCCATAAGCGTTTCAGGCCTCCCGGTAAGTGCCTTTGGCCTTGGCGGCCTGGGTGGAGAGAAGGTCCATGAGCGCGGGGCTCAGGCAGTCGTACGGCTCGAGGCCCTTGTCGCGCAGCGTCTGGCGCACGTCGGCCATGGCCGAAGGCGGCGTGCCGCTCTCGATGATCGAGGAGACGAAGGCCGCGAAACCGGGGCCGTCCCAGCCCGTATCTTTCGATAGCTCCGTGTGGATGAAGTCGAGACCGTAGAATGCGTGATCCTTCTTCTCGATGCGGCCATACAGGTGCGTACCGCAGGCCGTACAGGCGTGACGCAGGATCGTGGCTTTGTCGTCCACGACCTTCAGCTTTTCACCGTGCGCCGTGACTGTCACCTTGTCGCGCGGCACGACGCCCACGACGGAGAACAGCGCCCCTGCGGGCTTCCAGCACTGCGTGCAGCCGCAGGCGTGGTTGAACAGGACCTGCGAGTCGATGCGGACTTCGACCGGATCTTGTGCGCACTGGCAGCGCAGCGTGCCGCCCGCGAAGTTCTCGGCGCCTTTCTGGATGCCGCGGTCAACCGTGGGGTGAATGGCTGAGGCCATGGTCTCTCTCCTTCGATTTGTGTCAGTTCAGTGTCAGTAGTGAACGACGCTCCGGATCGATTTGCCCTCGTGCATCAGGTCGAAGGCTTCGTTGATGCCCGTGAGCGGCATCGTGTGGGTGACGAACGGCGCGAGCTGGATCTTGCCCGCCATCGCGTCTTCGACCATGCCCGGCAACTGCGAGCGGCCTTTCACGCCGCCAAAGGCCGTGCCGAGCCAGCGGCGGCCCGTCACGAGCTGGAACGGGCGCGTGGAGATCTCTTGACCCGCGCCGGCCACGCCGATAACGACCGACTGGCCCCAGCCACGGTGCGCGCATTCGAGCGCCGCACGCATCACGTTGACGTTGCCGATACATTCGAAGCTGTGATCCACGCCCCAGCCCGTCATGTCGACGATCACCTGCTGGATGGGCTTCTCGTGATCCTTGGGGTTCACGCAGTCGGTGGCGCCAAAGGCGCGCGCCAGATCGAACTTGCCCGGATTGGTGTCGACGGCGATGATGCGGCCGGCCTTGGCGAGCTTCGCGCCCTGGATCACGGCGAGGCCGATGCCGCCCAGCCCGAACACGGCGACGGTGTCGCCTTCCTGCACCTTGGCGGTATTCTTCACCGCGCCCAGACCCGTGGTCACGCCGCAGCCCAGCAGGCACACCTGCTCGGGGTTGGCTTGCGGGTTGATCTTCGCGAGCGAGACTTCGGCCACCACGGTGTACTCGCTGAACGTGGAGCAGCCCATGTAGTGATAGAGCGGCTGGCCGTTGTAGCTGAAGCGGCTCGTGCCGTCGGGCATCACGCCCTTGCCCTGGGTCGCGCGCACGGACACGCACAGATTGGTCTTGCCGCTCTTGCAGAACAGACACTCACCGCATTCGGCGGTGTAAAGCGGGATCACGTGATCGCCCGGCTTCACGCTGGTCACGCCTTCACCCACTTCCACGACGATCCCGGCGCCTTCGTGGCCGAGCACGACGGGGAAGAGGCCTTCGGGGTCGTCGCCGGAGAGCGTGAAGGCATCGGTATGACAAACGCCGGTATGCGTGATCTTGACCAGCACCTCGCCCTTGCGGGGCGGTTCGACGTCGATCTCGACGATCTCGAGGGGCTTGCCCGGCGCAAACGCAACTGCAGCACGCGATTTCATAGTAGTCCTGTAAAAAAGAGGGTTGGCCAGATCGGTGCGGGAAATCCCGCGGCGAGCTAGCGTAAATAGGTTCGAACGAGGGTCACCACATCGTCGATCGATCCCGGAGACTCCGCTGATCCCGCAAGGTGGGTGAATTCTTCACGCAGGTGGCTTTCGAGCACACCGGCCATCACGCCGTTGATCGCGCCGCGAATTGCCGCCAGTTGCTGGAGCACCGGCGCGCAGTCCGCGCCTTGCTCCAGCGCGCGCTCGAGCGCGTCCAGCTGGCCGCGGACCTTGCGCACGCGCGTGAGCACGCGCTTCTTTTCTTCGGGGGAATGAGGCATGACGGCATCGATTGAGGATACTGTGGGGCAGTATAGGCGAATACTGGCAGGGAGTATACGTTTGCATTGATGTCGCCGACGTGATGCCTGGTGAATATCGGGGCTGTTCCCTCAGGACATGCGGCGCATAATGAACCCATGTTGGTCCCTGGCCGCGACGAGGTTGTATGCGCTGCACAAACTGCGGATTCGAGAATCTCAACCAGGCCAGATTCTGCGAAGCATGCGGGACCATGCTCACGCGCACGTGTCCCCGGTGCGGGCACGAGGCCGCCGCAGCCGCCCGATTCTGCAACGAGTGCGGGGCGCAACTCAGTGGGGCGCCGGAGTCTGCGCAATCCGCTGCGGAACCACCGCCTGCGCCAATTCATTACACGCCCCATCACCTGGCTGAGCGTATCCGTGCCGAGCACGTGGCCATGGAGGCAAGAGGCGAGACCGCGGGCGAGCGCAAGACCGTCACAGCGCTGTTTGCCGACATGGCCGGCTCCACGGCCCTGATTCACGGCCTCGATCCGGAAGAGGCCCACCATCTGATCGAACCCGTCGTCGCATTGATGATGGAAGCCGTCCACTATTACGAGGGCTACGTCGCCAAATCGCTGGGTGACGGCATCCTCGCGCTGTTTGGCGCGCCGATCGCCCACGAAGACCATCCGCAACGCGCGCTGTTCGCGGCGTTGCGGATGCAGCAGGCCATGCGCTGGCATGGCGACCGCATTCGGCTGGAAAAAGGCATTCCGCTGCAGATTCGTGTGGGTGTGCACACCGGCGAGGTCGTCGTACGCTCGATCCGCACCGACGATTTGCACACCGATTACGACCCGGTTGGCCACACGATCCACATTGCGTCGCGCATGGAGGGCATCGCCACGCCCACGTCGATCCTGGTGAGCGAATCGACTCACAAACTCGCCGAAGGCTATTTCGAGTTCAAGGCGCTGGGGGCAGCCCAGGTCAAGGGCCTTCCCGAGCCGCTTCCCGTCTACGAGGTGCTGGGTCCGGGCGCACTGCGAACACGACTGCAACTGGCTGCACATCGCGGCCTCGCGCGCTTCGTCGGACGCGAGGCGGAAATGGCGCACCTGAACCAGGCGCTGGAAACGGTGCGGGCGGGGCGAGGGCAGGTTGTCGGCGTGGTCGGTGAAGCCGGTGTCGGGAAGTCACGGCTCTTTCACGAATTCAAGGAGCGTTCCCGGCGAGGGTGTCTGGTGCTGGAAACGTTTTCAGTCTCGCACGGCAAGGCGTTCGCCAATCTGCCGCTGATCGAACTCTTGAAGAGCTATTTTCAGATCACCGCACGCGACGATGAGCGGCGTTGCCGCGAGAAAGTCGTCGGCAAGGTCTTGACGCTCGAGCGCAGTTTCGAGGACCTCGTGCCTTACCTGCTGTATCTGCTCGGCATGGGAGAATCGGCTTCGGCGCTGCCGGACATGGACCCGAAGATTCGCCGCGATCGGACGTTCGACGCCATCACGCAACTTCTCACGCGTGAGAGCCAAAGCCAGCCTGTCGAGCTGCTGTTCGAAGACCTGCAATGGCTGGACCGCGAGACCGAGGCGTTCCTCGTCTATCTTGTCGAGCGCGTGCCGGACACGCGTATCCTGCTGCTCGTGAACTTCCGGCCGGAGTATCGGCCGGCATGGGAATGCAGCCAGCTTCGGCTCGAAGCGCTCGGGCCGGGCGAAGCCCAGGGACTCCTGACGGTCCTGCTCGGCGACGACGCCTCGCTCCTGCCCCTCAAGCAACGCATCCTCGAAAAGACGGAAGGCAATCCGTTCTTCATGGAGGAGGTGGTGCAGACGCTCGCGGAGGAGGGCTCGCTGCTCGGCGAGCCGGGGCGCTACCGGATCGAGCGGACACCGGCCGCGCTGCACATTCCGACGACGGTGCAGGGCGTGCTCGCCGCGCGTATCGACCGGCTTCCGCTCGCGCAGAAGGAACTGCTGCAAACGCTCGCCGTGATCGGCAAGGAGTTTCCGTTCAGCCTGATGCAGCGTATTTGCAGCGGACAGCTCGCGCGCACCGACGACGACCTGCGCGGGCTGCTCGCGCACCTCGAAGCCGCGGAGTTCATTTACGAGCGGCCGGCTTACCCGGAGGTCGAGTACTCGTTCAAGCACGCGCTGACGCAGGAAGTGGCGGGCCATTCGCTGCTCACGGAACGTCGCAGCGCGTTGCACGAGCGCACCGCGAAGGCGATCGAAGCGCTGTTTCCCACGCGTATCGCGGACTACTGCAGCGAACTGGCGCATCACTACAGTCTGAGCGGCAATATTCCGAAGGCGGTGGAATATCTGCACCGCGCGGGGCAGCAGGCGCTCAGGCACGCCGCCGATCCCGACGCGATGCATCACCTCGGCGCCGCCCTGGGGCTGCTCGAGCGATTGCCCGATACGCCCGCGCGCGCCTCCCGCGAGCTGACGTTGCTGCTGGCGTTGGGGCCGGCCTTGATGAACGTGCGCGGCTATGGCGCGCCCGAGGTCGCTGCGACCTACACGCGCGCACGGCAATTGGGCGAGCAGCTCGGCGAGACACCACAGCTATTTGCGGCGCTGCTCGGGTTGAGAATCCATAACATGACGCGCGCGAATTACGCGGTGGCGTGCGAACTGGGCGAGCGCATGCTGCGCATGGCGGAGCACGCAAAGGATCTCGACTGGCTGCTGGAGGCCCACGGCGCACTCGGCGCGTGCCTCTTCCTGCAGGGGGAACTGGACGCGGCTGCCGCGCACCTGGAGCAGGCGCTCGCGCTCTACGATCCCGAGCGCCATCAGGCCCATGTGTTCGCGCATGGCGTGGATCCCGGAAGCCGCGCGTTGAATTTTCTGGCCTTGATCCGCTGGCTTCAAGGCTATCCCGATCAGGCGCATGCGCGCAGCATGGAGGCGCTTGCGCTCGCGCGCAAGCTCGCCTACGGGCCGACGCTCGCATTTACGCTCGCTTATGTGGCCGAACTGCATCAGATGCGGCGCGAGGCGCCGCTGGTGCGGGAGCGCGCCGAAGCGACGCTCTCGGTCGCGAACGAACACGGCTTGCCGTACTGGTTCGCCTGGGGAAGCATTTTGTCGGGCTGGGCGCGCATCGAACCGGGCAGCTTGCAGGAAGGCATCGCCCAGTTGCGCAAAGGCTTGCACGCCGAACAGTCCGCTGGCGGCGAGGAACACCGCTCGTACTTTCTGGGCTTGCTGGCCGACTGCCAGGGCAGAGCCGGCGACATGGAAGGTGGCCTGCGCACGCTGGAGCAAGCCATGGCGATCGTGAACGCAACCGGCGAGCGTTTCTACGAGGCCGAATTGCATCGGCTCAAGGGGACCTTGCTGCAAGGCGCGTCGAGTGAAGAGGCGCAGGCGTGCTTTGTCAAAGCGATGGCTGTGGCTCGCGCGCAAGGCGCCGGGTCGCTGGCGTTACGCGCGGCTTCGAGTCTGGCGCGCCTGTGGCAGCGTGCAGGTCGATCGGACGAGGCGAGACAGGTGCTGTCCGAAGTGCTCGACACGTTCACAGAGGGTTTCGACACCGCCGACCTGCGAGAAGCCAGGACATTGCTGGACGCGCTCGAATCGAGCGATGCGTGAGCGGTCGATGACGTGCATGGATGAGCGTACCGCCCGAGGAGGCGACCCATGGCGACGAAGCGAACAAGAAGCCAGAAAAGCGATCACGATTCCGCGGCGCCCAGGCCGATCGCGCTCGCCTTGCAGGGCGGCGGGATGCACGGCGCGTTCACATGGGGCGTGCTCGACCGCCTGCTCGAAGACAAAAGGCTCGCGATCGAAGGCGTGAGCGCAACGAGTGCCGGCGCGATGAATGGTGCGGTGCTCGCGTACGGACTGTTGCAGGGAGGCGTGGGCGGAGCGCGCCAGGCGCTGCACGACTTCTGGGAAGCGGTGGCCGAGTCGGCCGAGCGCCACAATCCGCTGCGCTGGGTGCCGTGGCTCAAGGGCTCGCACAGCTTCGGGCTCGATCATTCGCCGCTCTACGCGGTGGCCGACATCATGCTGCGCGTGTTCTCGCCCTATCAGTTCAATCCGGGCAACGTGAACCCGCTGCGCCAGGTGCTCGAAAACCAGGTCGACTTTGCCGCGCTGCGCAAGGCGTGCCCCATTCTGCTGTACCTGTGCGCGACCAACGTGGAGACGGGCAAGATTCGCCTCTTCAGCGGTGAGGACATCTGCGCGGACGCCGTGCTCGCCTCCGCATGTGTGCCGACGCTGTTCCATGCCGTCACGATCGCAGGCGAGCACTACTGGGACGGCGGTTATATGGGCAACCCGGCCATTTATCCGCTGATCTATCACTGCCAGACGCGCGATGTGGTGATCGTCCACATCAATCCGCTCGTGCGTCCCGGCGTGCCGGTCACGGCCGCCGACATTCTGAATCGCATCAGCGAGATCAGTTTCAATTCGTCGCTTATGCGCGAAATGCGCGCGATTGCATTCGTCACCGAGTTGATCCAGCAAGGCAAGCTCGCTCGCGACGAGATGAAGGAAATGCTGATTCATTCGATCCGCTCCGACGCCGCGATGTGCGCGCTCAGCGTATCGAGCAAGTACAACGCGGATTGGGATTTCTTGTGCGAACTGCGCGACAACGGCCGCAAGGAAGCGGATGCCTGGCTCGCGCAGCACTACGCGGATATCGGTCAGCGCTCGAGCATCGACATCCGCGAGGAATTTCTCTGAGCATCGCGCAGTGCGCAAAGGAGCAGGCGTGAACCGCACGCAGGCACGCTTCGTCGAGTTATGGTCGCGCAGCGGGGGCGCGCGCGCCGAGGCCGTCTTTGCCGATCTCGCGCGGCATTATGGCGAACCGGGGCGGCACTACCACACGCTGCGTCACGTGCGCCGCTGCCTGCGCGATTTCGATCGGGCGCGCGAGGCCATTGCGGATGGCGATCTCGTGGAACTTGCGTTGTGGTGCCACGACGTGATCTACGTTCCGGGTGCTCAGGACAATGAACAGCGCAGCGCGGAGTGGCTGCGGCGCTGCGCAGACGATCGCATCGCGGCTTGCGAGCGCATTTGCGAAGCGATTCTCGCGACCCGGCATAACCGCGCGCCAGACGAGCTGGATGCGCGCTTCGCATGCGACATCGATCTCGCGTCACTGGGCGCACCGCGCCGCCAGTTTCAGGACAACGGCATGCGCCTGAGAGCCGAACGCCCGGACCTCGACGACCATGCGTACGCCTTGCAGGAGCGGCGGATGCTGGAAGTCCTGCTCGCGCGGCCGCGCATCTACCTGACCGATTACTTTCATTCGCATTGCGAAGCGGCGGCACGCGCCAATCTCGTCTGGCGGCTCGCTCAGCCGGTGCCGGGCGCGGCGACTTGAGGCCAGGCAGGCAAATCAGGATTTCCTGACCCAAAAATCAGCAAACCCGCGCGCCAATTTACGGCTTAATCGCATGTAGCCGTCTGATGCCCGTGCCGTTATGCCAGTCATGATGCACACGCGCGAGAGTGGCGAGTGCATACCCATCCAATGAACCTGGAACACGCGTGATCATGGCGGATAGCAAAGACGTGTTGAGCGTGCTCAAGTCACAAGTGGCGGAAACGACCATCAAGATTTCGCATCTCGCGGCAAGGTCGCTCGTCATGCAGAAGTTCATCGAACTGGCGTTGCCGAAACTCACACCGGCGCAATGCGGCGAGATCCATGGGGTGCTCAGGCAAGTGCTCGAAGACGTCATGACGGTGATGGACGACGTCACGCTGCCCGGCGCCTATCACGCCGCGTTTCTCGACAAGACCAACGAGATGTTGCGTGCGCTCGAAAAGCGCCAGGCGGAAGGGGAATAACTACCCGAGTTCGTTGTCGGTCGACAAGGCCCGATTGGCGTTTTCCGGCGTCTCGTTGAACACGATGCGAACCGTCGAACCGGGGCCGTCACGGCTACCGATATGAAACTGCGCGCCGATCATCCGCGCGCGCTCCTGCATGCCCTGTAGCCCGTACGAATCCCCGCGGATCGCTTTCGCCACGTCGAATCCGTTCCCGTCGTCGTGGACCTCGAGTTCGAAATGGTTATGGATGCAGCGCAGGACAACCTCCGCATGCGAGGCCTGCGCGTGCCGGCTGACGTTGGTGAGCGCCTCCTGGACGATACGGAAAACCGCCGTCGCGCGGTCGTCGCTCAATGAAGGTTCGCGACCTTCGAGCCGGAACGTGCAGACCGTTGCGTTGTGTCGCGTGAAGTCATGAACGAGCCATTCGAGCGCCGAAAGGAGGCCGAAGTTCAGCGCGGCCGGCCGCAAGTGACTCGCGACGTTGCGCACGATGTCGATGGTGCGTTCCGCCAGCCCGCCGATGTCGCCCACCTTTTGTTGCCACTCGGCGCCCTGGCTCAGGGCGAGCTTGAGCAAGGACACATTGATCTTGATCGCGGTGAGCAACTGGCCCAGTTCGTCGTGGATCGTCATGGCGATCTGCCGCCGCTCTTCTTCGCGGATCGATTCCTGGTGCGACGAAAGCTGGCGCAACTGTTCGCGCGAATGGCGCAGCAACTGCTCGGTTCGCGTGCGTTCGCGCACTTCCTCCTCGAGCTGATCGCGATGGCGTGTGAGGATCTCCATCGCCTGCTTGCGGTCCGAGATATCAGTCAACTGTCCTTCGAGATATCGGGGGCCTGCGCCGTCGTAGCGTATGCCGCGGGCATTGAGCTGACACCATACCGCGGTGCCGTCGGCGCGGGTCAGCTCGATTTCCAGCCCCGCGATCTTGCCGGACACTTGCAGCATCGCGAAGAGTTGGGCGGTTTTCCCGCTGGAGAACGGCTGTGGCGTAGCATGAACTGCGCTCGCGTCGTCGCCCGGCACCGTCGTCATGCCGTGGACGTCGCGATAGCCGAGCAACTGAGCCATCGCGGGATTGGCGTCGCAGAGTTTGCCGTTGCGATCGAGCACGAAGAATCCTTCGAGTGAATTCTCGATGATGCTGCGGTATTTGCGCTCGCTCTCCCTGAGCGATGCCGTCGAGTCGCGCAACCGCTCCGCCATCACGTTGACGCGCGCGGCGAGCCTGCCAAGCTCGACGCTGGATTCGATTGCGCACCGGCTCTCCAGATCGCCGGACGCGATGCGGTCGACCATTTCCTCGAGGCGCCGGATCGGCTCGCGCACCAGGTGCTTGATGAGCAGAAAGGTCGTGACGTAGACCACCGCGAGCACGAGCGCCAGGGTTCCCAGCACCGCCGCGCGCGCGGCCTCGAAACCGCGGTCGGCAGCGGCCCTCGTCAAGACCACGCGGACCTCGCCGATCTTTTCGGGCGGCGCGTCGCCCGGTGGCGTGAATTCGATCGGCCGCACGCGGACCACGCGCGCCTGCGGGTCAGGCATAGGCGCGTTGCTCGCGTCGGCAAGCACGCCATAGTTGGTCGCGGTCACGGTGAAGCTCACCACCTCCGGATTCGGTTTGAGCACATTCAGTTGCCGCGCAATCGCCTCGCGATCGACATTCCAGAGCGGTTGCGCAAGCGACTGACTCAGGAGATCGGCAATGCGGTTCGCTCGTTCGTCGAGTTCCGCGATCCGGCGTTCGCGCGCATGCTCCAGCAGGAAGAAAGCCGAGGTGCCCGCCACCAGCGTACAGAGCACCAGCAGCGAGAGTATGAGCTGCGCATGCAGACTGCGTGGGAAGCGCGCGCGCAAAAGGGATTGCAGCATCACACGCCCTTTGAATGGGAATTGAGCAGGGTGTCGAGATCGAACGTGTAGGCGCCCGCACGCCGGCTTTGAATGCGTGAGAAGCCGCTGAAATCGGGGGACGTGCGGCCGTGAAAGGCAATCTCCGCGTAACGCACGGCGTCGCTGCCGTCGAGCACCTTCAGGTAGTCGAGCCGCTGACGCGGTCCGCCCACTTGCGCAAAGTCCGCGCCGTAATGGTAATCGTGAATGAGGACCATCGCGCATGCGCCGATGAACTGATCGCCGGCAACGATCGCGGCCAGTTCGCCGCGAATGACTGAAGCCACGGCTTCGGGCAGCGCGCCGAGGCCGCCGACGATGGTGGACAGATGCCGTTCCTCCACTGCGCTCAATGCGCCAAGCGTCATCGTATCGTTCGCAGCCCAAAGGATATTGGCATCCGGGTAGCGCGCGAGCAGCACACGCGCCTTGTCCCGGCCGTCGGAAAAACTCCAGTCTCCGTAGACGAGCTGATCGATATGGTCCTGCGGCCGGCGCGCCAGCGCCTCCTGCACCCCGGCCGCGCGCTCGCCCGAAACCGGCGTGGCAGGGTCGCCGGTAATGCCGATTACGTGTGCAGGCCCGCTGCCGTTCAAACGGATCAGGTATTCCATGAGGCGAAAGCTTCCGCGCTCGGCATCGGCGGTGACGGTGCCGATCCAGTTCGCGATCCGGCCGCGCTCGTTGCCGGTCTGCGTGCGCTGGGCTTCGGTCAGATCGTTGTGGATCAGCAGCACTTTGGCGGGCGAGCGCGCCAGCGTTTGCAGCATCTGGGGCGCGGCCATCTTCTCGTTGACGATCACCACATAGTCGGGTGCCGTTGAACGCGCAGCCACCGATTCGGCCTGGCGCAGCATCAGCAGATGATCGCGCTCCGCGTAAAGCACTTCGAGTTGCATGCCGAAGCGTATCGCAGTCGCTTTCATGAAGCGCGACACGAGTTGCCAGTGTTGGCCCGTATCGTGTTCGACGCTTTCGCCCGGATTCAAAAATACGACGCTTGCCGGCGGGCGGCTGACCGGCAATGCCATGGTCGCCCGCATCGTTACCAGGCTCGCGCCTAGAGCGACGCACTGCGCGATCATCTGTCTTCTGTTCATACGAAATCAGCGGATGCCATGCGGGGCATTGTGTGGAACGGAAGGGGCAGTCGCGCGCAGCATAACGCGACGTAATCTCGCCGACAATCCGCTTTACTTCGGGCGAGAAGCGTCATTCGTTGTGGACATTCAAGGGCGCGATTGCCGATCGAAGTCCGGGATTCAGGATTTCCTGACATGAAATTCAGGGTTCCCCTTTCCTGTTTGCAGTCGAAGACGACTGCACGCGATCATTGGCGGGATCATCATGTCGTCAGCAAAATTTCGAAGCTGCAGAGGCGACGCGCGATGATTTCGGAGTGGGGCGACTGTAAGGCGGGCGTTCAGGACGTGAACACGATCTGCATGCGCCTGTTCGATACATGGTGCGAGTCCCGCAATCTCACGCCGCTGGCTTACTTGATGCACTGCTGGCCGCTGCCGGACAGCCGCGCGGGCACGATACGGCGTTTGCAGGAAAGCATGAAAGACTTGCGCCGCAACCATGCGGACAAACTCGATCTGTACGCATTATCGGCGCTCGGCGAACTCGCCCGCAGTCTCGACGAACTGATCGACCGTGCGGAAATCTCCGCGACGCATTCGTTCGCCACGCAGGGCATGCACGGCATGGAGGGCTAACGGGGCGCGGGAATCCGTATTACCTGAATACGTGATAAAGGGTTGCCGAAGGGCCATGGCTTTGGCGACGAGGACAAAACAAAGGAACCAGGGCCGGAGCAACCGTGGGCACGATGACTGACTCGCAGGCCGCGACAACGATCCCCTGCACGATTCTGGTCGCGGGCGGTACGCCGAACGAGACCCGTTTGATCGCCGATCACCTCGGATGGGAGGGCTTCGAGGTGCTCGCCGCGAACAACAGCCTCGAAGTGCTGGAGCGCGCGTGCACTTCCCAGCCCGAACTGATTCTGCTCGATGCAGAGGCCGCCAGTGTGCGCGCCCTGGCGACCTGCCGCAGCCTGAAGTCAGACGAGCGAACGCGCGATATTCCGGTGCTGCTCATGATGCCGGCAGGCAATCATCGAAACCTGGCCGACGGTTTCAGCGCCGGGGCAGCCGACCATGTGCGCAAGCCCGTGCGCGTCGAGGAACTGATGGCCAGAGTCCGTACGCACATCGCGCTGCGCTCGGCCTCCCGGCAGATCGCCATGCAGCAGCGCGGCCTGAATGCGTGCGAAACGCGCTTTCGCGCGATCGTCGAAGCAGGGCCGGTGGCGATGGGGATTACCTCGATGCCCGACGGCGATCTGCTTTATTCCAACGCGCGGTTTCGCGAACTGTTTCGGCTCGACGAAGCGGCGAGCGCGAACGTCAATATCGTCGATTTCTACGTCGATCCGATGGAGCGCGAAAAACTGGTGCGCTGTCTCGCTGCGCAAGGCAGCTTCGGCGACGCAGAGGTGAAACTGCGCCGGCCGGACGGAACCCAGTTCTGGGCCATGGCGACAGCCCGGCTGTCGAACTATGACGGCGCACCGGCCATCTACGTGGGTCTGCACGATATTTCCGGCCGCAAGCGCGTAGAGGACGAACTCTTGCGCTCCCGCGAGCAGCAGCGGGCCCTGTCGGCCTATCTGGAAGGGATTCGCGAAGACGAGCGCAAGCGCAGCGCGCTCGAGATTCAGGACGAACTGGGGCAGTTGCTGACTGCGCTGAAAATGGATGTCTCGCTGTTGAGGATGCGGCTCACCGACGATCCGGAGGCGATCGGGCGCGCGGACGACATGCGCGAACTGGTCGAAGGCACGATCTGGATGGTCCGCAACGTGGCAAGCCACCTGCGGCCTGCTGCGCTAAACTTCGGTCTCGTTTCGGCGCTCGAATGGCTGACCAGTCAATGGAGCCGGCACAACGCCATCCCGTGCGAGCTGCACATGGCAAGCGGCGAGCCCGCCTTGTCGGACATGCAGGCCACGGTGCTGTTCCGAATCGTGGAGGCTGCGTTGACGAACGTCGCGCGCCACGCGGCGGCGCAGCGCGTCGCGGTCACGCTCACCACCGGGCCCGGCTCGCTCGACTTGCGTATTCGCGACGACGGCCGCGGATTCGACGTGGCCGCCGCGTATGCAAGGTACGCATACGGCCTGCTGGGCATGACAGAGCGCGCGAGGCTGATTGGTGGTACGTTGAGAATCGACAGCCAGCCTTGCAAAGATCCCACCATCGGCATTGCGTCCGGCACCACGATTTCGATCCACGTTCCGCTTGAAAGCACCCCATGATCAGGATACTCATCGCCGATGACCATGCCATCGTGCGTGGCGGACTCAAGCAAATCCTCGCGACGACTGCCGACATGGTCGTGACGGCGGAGGCCGGGCAGGGCTCGGAGGTGATCGAAAAGCTGAGGACCAGCGAAGTCGACCTCCTGTTGCTGGACATGACGATGCCGGGCATCAGCGGCGTCGATCTCATCCGCCGCGTGCGCGCCGAAGAACCTGCGTTGCCGGTGCTCGTGCTCAGCATCCACAACGAAGCCCAGGTCGCGTCACGAGCGCTGCGGGCCGGCGCGACTGGCTATGTGACGAAGGACAGCGATCCCGAAGTGTTGCTTGCCGCGATCCGCAAGCTCGCGGACGGTGGGCGCTTTATCGACCCGAAACTCGTCGACGCCATGGTGTTCGAGAAGCACTCGGGCGATGTGCCCCCACACGAGGTGCTCTCGGACCGCGAGTTCCAGGTGCTGCAGATGCTGGCGTCGGGCAAGAGCATCAACGATATCGCCGACGCGTGCGCGCTCAGCGCCAAGACGATCAGCACACACAAGATGCGGCTGATGCAAAAGCTGGGGCTGGGCAACAACGCGGAGGTGATCCGCTATGCGATCCGGCATGGCCTGGTCGGCGAGTAACGAGCGGCCATGCACAGCGAGAAGGAAATCCTGACAAACGAACCAGACAATCCCGAGGGAACTATCTACCCGTCCCGATGGCGGCCGGTTTAACGGCTGTCTACGATGATTTCACCTAAAGCGTGGGGGGCGGCGATGGCGGTGCGGCAGTCGTTAGGGGCAGCAGTCGTGAAGTGGCTGAACCCCACCAGCAGGCAGACAGTGCGGGTCGTGACGGTGCATCGTTCCCCGTCCGGGAGGATCGCGAGCGTCTTCATCGAGGCGCAGACAGCGGACGGACCGCGTGCGCTGTTTTTCTTCCGCCATCCCGACCGTGGCTGGCAAGTGTTTCCACCCGATATCCTGCGTCCCTCGATGGGCGCAGCACGCATCGCGACAAGAATATAGCGGCTGATCGGCCGCGAGCGGAGATTGCGCATGGAAGAGAACGCGCCAGACGAATTGCCGTCCCCCTATGAAACGAAGCTGCGCGAATGGATGAGCCGGTGGTACGACCACGCCATTGAGCAAGGGCTGGTACGTCCGCCGTTTCTGCTCGACGACGCCAAGGCCGAGCGCCTTGAAGGTTACTTCGCCGCCGGATTGACGCCATCGGAAGGTGCGCAGGCGTTCTTTGGACCCGCGCACTGACTGGCGCCTTCGTCACGGTGTGTCGAGCGCGCGTGCGTCCTTTAGCTGATCCAGCAAGTGCCGAAGTCGCCGGGCCTGGACGCGCTCGAGCCAGCAGCCTGTCCAGAAAGCTCACTAGAACCTGCAGTTTTCAAACTTGTAGCGCGACGGGGACTTGCCGCTGTTCTCGAGAAAGAAACGCGAGAACGCGGAGGGAGAAGAAAAGCCGAGAAGATCGCTTACCGCAGCAACCGAATAATCGGCCAGCGGCAGCAAGCGTCTTGCCTCTTCGAGCCGCGCATGGGCCAGGATCGCCTGAAAGTTCGTTCCTTCACCCTGCAGGCGCCTGTGCAGCGTCGAGCGTGAAATGCCAAGGCGGCCGCAGACTTCTTCCATGGGGTTCGCAAACGGCAGGCCGGCATGCGCCTCACGAATCATCTTCGTCACGAAATCTTCGATTCTCGAAGAAAAGGAATGGCCGACAACAAAGCGCCTGATATCGGCGTCGGCCTGACCGCAGAGAATATTTTCAGTGATCTCGTTGTACTTGCGATACGGCAAATCAGCGGAGCCGGTTCTCATCAGCATGCGGTTGCGGCTTTGCCTGAATTTCACCGTCGCGCCACACAGGTGCGAGAGCTGGGAGACGGGCGCAAACGAATCCCCAGTCAGCTCGATCTGGGTGGGAAAGGGCTCATCGTCGTTGTACTGTTCGGCGAGGCGAACGAGCAGCAGAAAATTATAGAAAGCGCTCGATGAACTTCTGCCCGCGCCGTCCAGAACGTATTCGAATTCGAACGTCTGGCCTGCTCGCTTGACCTTCACGGTATCGACATTCCCTATCAACACCCGGTAGCGCAGAAACTGGTCAAAGGCCTTCGTCAAAGTCGGGCTATTCGTGACGATGGCCAATAACGTGCTGATGGGGGCGCGAAAGGAATAACTGGAAAAAATCTCGAGCCGCTCCGAAGCCTGGTAGCCAGGCTCCAGCAGATTGAGCATCGCAATGTGCTTGTGAGCGGGTATGCGCCCGTCTGGATGGGCGAGCTCGGCCTCTGTGATTCCGGTGAGGCGCATGAAGTCATTTGGCGCCATGCCGTGTTCAATTGCGGACTTGAGCGAAAGTTGGGCAAGGACGTTTGAAACGGTCTTTTGATCGGTCGTCATGGGAGACACCATGGAACGGAGAAACGTCGCCTCGGCTAACCGCTGGTAGCTGGTGACTTTAGCATCCTTGCTTCAATCCTCAAACGGCCCGATACGCTCGAATATTGATTCCGCATGCATCGATATCCGGTGGCCTGAATCTGCGCGACGACTCCGTAAACTCCCTGCAAGGTGGCGCCAAAATGGCGGACGGCGCGGGGTTAAGGCAAACCCTGATGTCGCGACACACGGTTAAGTTCCGCGACGCCACGATAAGCGCAAACGTTTCTCTGGGTGCTATCGTCATCTCGCTACGTAGGGTAATTCAACATAAAACTAGAAGAAAAATGTAGTCCGATTACGGCCCCGCAATCCCGCGGGTCATCGTTCATGCAATCGGCAAAACAGGAGAGACACCGTGAGGAATGCGAAGCAAATAGCGGTTGCCGTCGCCGGCGCATTGTGTGCCGGCTCTGTGGCGTACGCGGATCAAGCCGCCACCAGCAATACATGGGGCAACAGCCCATTTTCGATTGTGTCGCAGTTCTTTTCCCAGGCTTCGGGCGCGTCACAGCCGGCCGTCGACTGGAAAGCGAAGGGCGATCAGGCCGACAGGCGCGCGGCAGTGCTGGTATCGCAACTGACGCTCGACGAAAAGATCCAGCTGGTGCACGGAACGGGCATTCCCACCGTCGGTCTGGGCGGGCCTTTTCCATCGTGGGTGCAGGGCGCCGGTTATATCCCCAGTGTCAGCCGTCTGGGCATCCCCCCGTTGGCGACGGCGGATTCGGCTGGCGGCGTGAACGTGCAGAACGCGCATACCACGGCCTTTCCCGCACCGATCGGGCTCGCCTCGAGCTGGGACGTGGCGCTCGCGGGCGCCTACGGGGCGCGTATCGCCCGTGAACTGCGCGTGCTCGGCTACGCGGAAGGACTGGGCGGCGGCGTCAATCTCGCTCGTGAACCGCGCGACGGCCGCACGTTCGAGTACATGGGCGAAGACCCCGTCCTCACCGGCACGATGAGCGCCGCGCGCACCATGGGAACGCAGTCGCAGGATGTGATCGCAACAGTGAAGCACTACGCGATGAACGACCAGGAAACGAACCGGATGACGAGCAATTCCGTGGTCGACGAACGGACGATGCGGGAAACGGAGTTGCTCGCATTCGAGATTGCCGTGCGCGAGGGACATCCTGGCAACGTGATGTGCTCGTACAACCTCGTCAATGGCGTCTATGCCTGCCAGAACCCGGAACTCCTCACGACCATCCTGAAGAAAGAGTGGGGATTCAAGGGCAAGGTTCAGTCGGACTGGACGGCCAACCATAGCACCGTCGCTTCCGCGATGGCGGGACTCGATGAAGAGCAGCCAGGCGATCTCGGAACAGCAGGGGCAGGCTTCGGCATTCAGTCTTACTTCAGCAGCGCACTCAAGGCCGCGGTCCAGGCCGGCAGCGTGCCGGTTTCCCGTCTGAACGACATGGTCTTTCGCAAGCTTCGCACCATGATCGCGCTTGGCGTCATGGACAATCCGCCAACGCCTGGCGGCTCGGTCGACCAGACGGCAGGCAACCGCGATGCCCTGACGGTCGCGCACGAGTCGATCGTTTTACTGAAGAATGGTTCGGCATCCGGCAGCAACCAGCCGGTCCTTCCGCTCGCAGCAAACGGCCTGCACTCGATCGTCGTGATCGGCGGACATGCCGATGTCGGCGTGATGTCCGGAGGCGGGTCGGGGGGCGTGCCCGCGGCAGATGGCAACGCGGTGTCGGGATGCCAGTCCGGCAATCCGCTGCTTTCGAGTTGCGCGACCTGGTACAAGTCCTCGCCATACAACGCCATCAAGGCCAAGGCGCCGCAAGCCACGGTGACGTACTTCGACGGCACGAACGCGGCTGCCGCAGCCAGCGCAGCCGGCAACGCCGATGTCGCGATCGTGTTCGCCACGCAGTGGGAAAGCGAGGGCACGGATCTGGCGAACCTGTCATTGCCGGACAACAAGGCGGACCCGAGCAATCAGCTGTACGACCAGAATGCGCTGATCAATGCGGTGGCGGCGAAGGCCAAACGCATCATCGTCGTGCTGGAGAACGGGAGTCCCGTCACGATGCCTTGGCTCGACAGCGTTCACGGCGTAGTGGAAGCGTGGTATCCGGGTGTGCAAGGCGGCCAGGCGATCGCGGACATTCTGTTCGGCGACGTCAATCCGTCCGCCAAGCTGCCGATCACCTTCCCGCGTCAGGAGGCCGATCTGCCGCAGCCGACCATCGACCCCAACAACCTGAACGTCGTCTATAGCGAAGGACTCCTGATGGGATACCGCTGGTACGATGCGAAGAACATCGATCCGCTGTTTCCGTTTGGGTATGGCCTTTCGTATACGACCTTCTCGTACTCGGGGCTCAGGACGCATGCCGATCAGGGCGGCAACGTGATCGCCACCTTCACCGTTGCCAACACGGGCTCGCGTGCCGGCGCCGAAGTGGCCCAGGTGTACGCCACGCTGCCGCCGGGGCTGGGCGAGCCGCCGCAGCGTCTGGTAGGGTGGGCGAAGGTCGCTTTGCGCCCTGGACAGTCGCAACAGGTGAGCGTCGTCATCCCGGCGCGGCGCCTCGCGACGTGGAACGTCACGACGCACTCGTGGCAGGTTCATGGCGGAAGCTACGTGATCCGTGCCGCGTCGTCGTCACGTGATACGAATGCGTTGTCTGCACGCGTTGCCGTTGACGATATGCACTGAGGTATGGGCGGCCTGGGCGTATCGAGCGCCCAGGCCTCGTGTGCAAGCCCGGACGCCCAGCATCCAGACAAAATCGGCCAGTGCAATAATGTGCGGGCCTGCGGCACTGCCGATGCGCTGCGGGTTCCTTCAAGTGCGAGAGTCGTTGTTGCAGGTCTGCATGCGACAGATGCACCGGAGTGGCGCACGCGCGCGCTCCCTTATCGGCTGCGCCATATCCGCGCGGCTTCAGCACAGACCGGACGATCGTCTTCGCCAACTCAGTCCGGGAGAGATCCGATGTCCTTGATCGACGTGCTGGAACCGCTCGTTCGTACCACTATTGCCCCCGAAGCCCCCCAAACGGATCAGAGCGCGCGCTTTCCACGCGCGGCGCTCGACGCATTGGGCGAGGCAGGCCTGCTCGGGCTCGTCAGCGCCGAGGAAGTCGGCGGCATGGGGCTCGGCGTCGCGCAGGCGTGTCAGGTGGTCGAGCGCATTGCGCGGGATTGCCCGTCCACCGCGATGGTCGTCACCATGCACTACGCCGGCGCGATCCTCATCGAAAAATACGGCCCCATCGAAGTGAGGCGCGCCATTGCGCAAGGCGAGCACCTCACCACGCTGGCGTGGTCCGAGACCGGCTCGCGCAGCCACTTCTGGGCGCCGGTCGGCACCGCGCGGCCCGACGGCGACGATTTCGTGCTCAACGGCAGCAAGAGCATGGTGACGTCCGCCGTCGAAGCCGACTCCTACGTCTGGTCGTCGCGACCGGCGCTGGCCGCCGAGGGCGCCAGTACGCTATGGCTCGTGGACAGCCGCGCGCAAGGGCTGCACTGTCCGACACCCTTCGACGGCCTCGGCTTGCGCGGCAACGCGTCCGCGCCGATCCAGGCCGAAGGCTTGCGTGTGCCGGCCAGTGCGATGCTCGGCCCTGATGGGGGCGGCGGCGACATCATGAACGGCGAAGCGTTGCCGGTGTTTGCAAACCTCGTTGCGTCGACATCGATCGGCATCGCCGATGGCGCGCTTGAACGCGCCATTCCGCACGTGACCGCCAGCCGTTTCGCGGAAAGCGGCAGTGCCCTTGCCGACCTGCCTACCATCCGCGCCTATCTCGCCCGCGCGCAGCTTCGCGTCGATCAGGCGCGCGCGCTGCGCGACGATACGCTTGCCGCGCTGGCCTCGGGCCGGCCCGACGCGATGCTGCGCGTACTCGAAGTGAAGGCGGTGGCCGCGGAAGCCGCGCTCGCCGTGACCGATACGGCGATGCGCATTTGCGGCGGCGCGGCCTTTCGCAAGGAGGTGGGCATCGAGCGTCTGTTCCGCGACGCGCGCGCCGCCTCCATCATGGGGCCGACCTCGGACGTCCTTTACGAATTCATTGGCCGCGTGCTGTGCGGTCTGCCGCTCGCCTGACGGGGAGAAGCACATCATGTCCTCAAGCACACGCAATGCCCCCCTGATGCTCGGCGCCGTTGCCTACGCGCCCAAGGTCGTCACGATCTGGGAGGGCTTCAAGGCATGGTTTGCCGAACGCGGACTCGCGATCGACTATCTGCTTTATTCGAACTATGAAACGCAGGTCGAGGCGCAGTTCGCAGGAGATATCGCGTTCGCGTGGAATTCACCGCTTGCCTGGATACGCGCGAACCGCATCGCGCAGGCGCGCGGCGAAGCGGTGCTGCCGCTCGCCATGCGCGACACGGATATCGATCTGCATTCGGTGCTGGTCGTCCGCCGTGACAGTCGCGTCCAGACACTCGCCGACCTGCGCGGCGGCACGGTCGGTTTCGGCGCGATCGACTCGCCTCAAGCCACGCTGATTCCGCTGGATCATCTGCGCCATGAGGGCGGCCTCGTCGCGGGTCAAGACTATCAGGCGCAGCGCTTCGACGTGCTGGGCGGCAAGCACGGCGATCACATCGGCGGCGAACGCGAAGCGGCGAGCGCGCTCGTGCGCGGCGAAATCGACGCCACGTGGATGATCGCAGGCAACTACCGGGCGTTTGCCGACGAAGGGACGCTGCCGGCGGGCGAGTCGCGCATCGTCGCCACGACGGGGGCATTCGATCACTGCAACATGACGGTCAGCCCCGGCGTGCCGCAGGAAGCGGCACAGCGCTTTGGCGACTTGCTGCTTTCGATGGACTGGAATGACGCGCGGGTGCGCCCGTTGCTCGAACTGGAGGGGCTCAGGTCGTGGCTGCCGGGCCGCACCAGCGGCTACGCATTGCTCGAGCGCGCGGTAACGGAAGAGGCTTTCTATGACGACCAAGGCCGAATCGTCGAGCCCGCTTATCGATATTGAGTCGCTCGGCTTCGACGCCGGCGCTCATCTTCTGGTCAGACATGCACTGGACGCGCTGACGCCGGGCCAGACGTTGCGCGTGGTGGGCGCGGCGCCCGGCTGGGAGGTCATGCTCGAGCACTGGTGCCGCGGTCAAGGCCATCTCGTGCAGTGGCAATTGGTCGAAGGACAGCGCTTCGCCGTCATCGAGCGCGACCGCAGGTACGGCCGCTGGCGCGACGCGCAGCAGACCGGCCGCAGCGACCCGCGCGTGGCAGAGGCGGTTGCATCACACGCATCTCCGGCCTGGGGGCTGGCGGCCAGAGGCGCACAGGTGGAAGCGGGCTCGCCTGAATTCGCCTTTCGGCTGGACCAGAAAGCGGAGGTCTGGACCGAAAACGCCGCCGATCTCTATGCCCAGGCGGTCGCCGCACAATGGGATCCTGACGTGGCAATCGACTGGCAGGTGCCGTTCGAATTGCCTGCTCCGGTGGAAGCCGCTGTCGTCCAGATCATGACCTATCTGGTCGAGAACGAGAACGCCGCGCTCATCGTGCCCGCACGCTTTCTCGGGCAACTGCATCCGCACTATCGCGAACTGCAGGCCGCGCTTGCGATCCAGGTAGCCGACGAGGCGAGGCACATCGAGGTATTCACCCGGCGCATTCGCCACAAGGGCCACGAGCCCGCGTTATCGACGGCAGGCGGGCAGGCATCGCTCAAAACGCTGCTCGACGAACCCGACTTCTCCGTCGCGAGCTTTTTGCTTTCTGTCATGGGCGAGGGCACCTTCGTCACGCTGCTGCAATTCCTCCAGAATCACGCGCCCGATCCGCTGACGCGCCAGATCGCACGCCTTGCCGCTCGTGACGAGGCCCGTCATGTCGCGCTGGGCATGTCCCATCTCCTTTACCGGCTGAAGAGCGAGCCGCGCCTGCGTTCGCGTCTGGCCCACGCGGTCGAGCAACGTCATGACGCGCTGCAGGGCACCGCGGGTCTGAACGAGGAGGTATTCGACGCGCTGATCCTGCTCGCCGCGGGCGAGCTGACGCCGGCGGCCGTGGCGCGCGGCTATGCGCAGGTTCAAACCTTGATGCGGGAGATGGCCGATGGCCGCTACACGAGGCTCGTGCGTCTTGGCTTCGAGCAGGCTCAGGCGAAGCAACTTGCCGCACTGCATACGCGCAATTTCATGTAGCCGTTGGCGCGATCCACTCACGCTTCGACCTTGACGCGACGCTTTTCGAGCCTCTGAAGCGAGGGGGAGCGCTCGGTGAGTCTTGCCGCCGATTCTTCTTCCGCACTCCGTGCACCTGCGAACTGCTGTCTGAATTCGAGCGGCGTCATGTTCTTCGACGCCTTGAACTGACGGTTGAAATTCGCCACGTTGGGAAAACCCGAGCGCGTTGCGATCACGGATATCGGCGTCTGTGTGTCGGTGAGCATCCGGCAGGCATGCCCGATTCGAACGCGGGTAATGTATCGCCCGACACTCTCGCCCAGATGCTGAGTGAAATGCCGCGTCAGGGATCGCTCGGATAGCCCCGATGCCCTGGCGAGGGTCGAGAGCCGTAGGGGACGCGAAAACTGCGTTTCGATCAACGCGAGCACGCGATTGATCTGTTCGGGTTCATGGCCGGTCGGCGTGCCGGTTCGCGCGTCAAAGCCGCTCGGCGAAGCGAGTGGCGTGGCCGGTAGTTCCGAGAGGAAATCGAGGACATCGAGGGCGGCTTGCAGCCGCACGCGCGGTTTGTCGGACAGCAGGCGCTCGATGTGTTCTCGCATGCGCGTTCCGGCGCCGTCTTCGAACGCCAGCCCGCAGGCCGCGCGCCGCAGCAGATCGCACAGGCCGTTGTATTCCGGGCAAACGTCGGCCAGCCTGCGTACCCACGCACCATCGAACCATATGACGATTGCGACCTCAGGCTCTGCGTCGTCGATCGAGCGGTTGGATGCCCAGGTATGCGGCAGGTTGGGTGGCACCAGCACCAGATCGTCCGCGCCATAAGAGGCGACCGAATCACCGATATACCGCTTGCCCTGACTGTTCATAGTCAGTGTCAGTTCGAATTCGGGATGGTGATGCCACTCGAACGGTATGCGGCGCAGCCGCCGGTGGTAAACCCTTATCGAACAATCGTGGCCGAAATCAACGTGTTCGTAAGCTGCTTTCATGTCCTGAATTAAGAAATCTTTGACCGGATAGTATCACGCAACCGGTCACGCCTCGCGTACGCTCCATGTATCAAAAACATCACCTGGAGACGATGTAATGGCATTGCAAATTGACGACCTGCCGGCAGCCATCCGCCAGGCGAAGCGAGCGTTGCGGGCGGCGCTCCCCAACTACCGGGAAGTGTTCGCCGAGGTCGAAGCGGCGATGATCAAGGAGGCGCAGCACATCGCGGCGCTGCGCGACCGGGGCGAGTCCGTTATTCCGGAAATCCAGTTCGAGGACATCGTGGCGAACCGGGTCACCGACGCGCAGATAGCGCTCGTCAAGGCCCGAGGCGCCTGTGTGATCCGCAAGGTCTTCGACCGTTCGCTCGTTGAGCAATGGGACAACGACATCGCCGACTATGTCGAGCGCAACAACCTGGACGCCAGGTTGCTCAATCGCGCCGAAGACAAATACTTCGGCCAGCTCGCGTCGAGCAAGCCGCAAATCTACGGCGTGTACTGGTCGAAGCCGCAGGTGCTCGCGCGCCAGTCGACTGAACTCACGCAGGCGCGCGTGTTCCTCAACCGTCTCTGGCGCACGCAGAGCGAAGGCCGGGTGCATTTTGACCCGGACCACGTTCCGGTCTACGCAGACCGTCTGCGTCGCCGACCGCCCGGTTCGGAGTCGCTGGGTTTGTCGGCGCATTGTGACGGCGGTTCGGTTGAACGCTGGATCGAGACGAACTTCCGCAAGGTCTATCGCCATGTGTTCTCGGGGAACTGGCGCGAATACGACCCGTTCGATGCCGCGTGGCGGACTGACGTCGAGGAGATTCCTTCGCCGGCCGTCTGCTCGATGTTCCGCACGTTTCAGGGATGGACGGCCCTGACGCCGCAAGGCCCCGGCGACGGCACGCTGCAACTGGTGCCGATTGCGAACTCGATGGCCTACATTCTCTTGCGCGCGCTGCAAGACGACGTCGCGGAGGACGACCTTTGCGGAGCGATGCCGGGCCGCGCGCTGTCCATCAAAGCCGAATATCACGCACCCCTGTTCCATGCGCTCTCTTCGATCCCGCTGATGCAGGCCGGCGACACGGTTTTCTGGCATAGCGACGTCATCCATGCGGTCGAGGATGCACATCGCGGCAAGGGCTACAGCAACGTGATGTATATCGCCTCGGTGCCGGCCTGCGCGAAAAATGACGCCTATCTGAAGCGGCAGCTTCCGAGCTTCCTGGAAGGGAAGAGTCCGCCGGATTTCCCAACGGACCATTTCGAAGTGGACTTCGTCGGTCGCGCCACAGCAGAAGATCTCACTGCGCTTGGCCGTTCCCAGATGGGCTTTGATTTGTAAGCGACAAGGGCAGTAGGGCGGGTCTGTCGGCGATACGTCGACGGCCCCTCAATACTGGAAATAAATTAGGAAACTTAAATGAAAAGAAAGCGTTGAATGTTGCCGTTGCTGCTGTAGCTCAACTGGCTACGAATCAACAGGGCGGCGCGCGACAAGGTTGGCGGAAACCTCTGGCCACATGGCTTGAATTGCTGCGCTGCAGGTGCTCGATGTCGGCGGGAAGTTTGCTATCAACCGCGAGATTGAACATCTTCGAATCGCCTGGATTTCCAGAAGCTTGCCGACGCTTCGATCCTTACGTTTCGTTATTCAGATGCCCAGGATTAGGTGGTTTCCCGAGGAAACAAGCGGTCTCGCGAGGCGATTCTTGAACTAGACTTTGACTGTTAGTCTTACTATATTCCAGAGACTTTTCTATGTAAGTTGATGCGGCGAGCGATAAGCAAAGGGGAAAGTTTTATGGCTATCGTCGTACACAACATCTCTGTGGTTCATTCGAGCCGGAGCGCAGCGTGACGGCGAGCGATGCCGCGTCCGCTACGAGCGGCTGGCGGCATATCGTGCGCGCCCAGAGCATCAGCCTGTCTTACGGCAAGATACGCGCGCTTTCCGGCATCGACCTCGCCATTGGCCGCAACGAGATCGTCGGCCTGATCGGCGATAACGGCGCGGGTAAATCGACGCTCATCAAGGTGCTGACCGGTGTCGTGCGGCCGAGCACGGGCAAGCTGTTCATCCGGGACGAAGAGGTCGACTGGAGCCGCTTTTCCGTGCGCGAGGCGCACCGGTTGCGCTTCGAGACGGTCTATCAGGAAAAATCGCTGGGCGAGAAGCAGCCGCTGTGGCGTAATTTTTTTGTCGGCCGGCAGATCACCAACCGGCTCGGCTTCATCAATGTCGCCGAAGAGCGGCGCATCGCCAACGATATTTTGAAGCAACAACTCGGTTTTCGCGGCGTGGGGATCGACGCGGATTCGTTGATCGCGAAACTCTCCGGCGGCGAGCGCCAGGGCATCGCGATCGGACGCGCGATGTATTTCGACAGCGATCTGATCATTCTCGATGAACCCACGGTGGCGCTTGCCATCAGCGAGGTGCGCAAGGTTCTCGACTTCGTACGCTCGATCAAGGAATCCGGCCGCGCCTGCATCTACATCGAACATAACCTCGCCCATGTGCACGAACTCGCCGATCGGCTGGTCGTGCTCGATCGTGGCCGGATTGTCGCGGATATCAAGTCAGGTGAGATGAGCCTCGAGGATCTCACGCGGTATTTGATTTCGCTACAGCAGAGCGGGCACGGTCCGGCGCCGGTTGCGGGGACAAAGACGTGAGCGATCCGATAAAAGAAAAACGGCCGGCGCGCTTAGTGCTTTTTCGCCTGCCGGGTTTTGCTCGCATGGAGGGATTGCCGAGCCTGGTCGTGTTTGCGCTCGTGGTCGGCCTGTTCATGGCAACCGCGCCGCGCGTCTTTCTGGGCTGGCCGATCTACTTCTCCTTCCTGACCACCGTGCCGCCGCTGGTGGTGTTGGCGATCGGGCTGACGCTGGTGATTGCGGCGGGGGAGATCGATCTGTCTTTCCCCTCGGTGATGGCATTCTCGGGCTTTCTGTTCGCCTGGTGCGTGAACACCACCGGATCCGCCTGGCTGGCCATTCTTGCGGCGTTGGCAGGCGGCGCGCTGGTCGGCGTGGTGAATGGGGTGCTGGTCGCGGTGGTCGGGATGCCCTCGATCATCGTGACGATCGGCACGCAGTTCCTCTGGGCAGGTGTTGCTTCGATTCTTTCCGGCGGGCTCTCCTATGCGCTACAGCAGCTCGCCAGCGGTTCAGCCTATGCAGTCTTCACGGGCACATTGTTCGGCGTGCTCCCGATGCAAGCGCTCTGGGCGCTCGGGCTCGCCATATTCATGTGGTTCATCCTCAATCGCCACCGATTTGGCGAGCACGTGCTGTTCATCGGAGACAACCGCAACGTAGCGAAGGTCGTGGGCATCAATGTGCTGCGTGAGACGGTGAAGCTGTTCACGCTGATGGGTGTGCTGGCCGGTTTCGCCACGGTTCTGCTCACGCTCGAGAACCTGAACTATTTCTCGACCCAGGGGCAAGGCTACCTGCTGCCGGCGCTGGCCGGCGTGTTCATCGGCGGAACCTCGGTGTTCGGCGGCACGGCGACGATCGTGGGGACGTTCTTCGGCACTTTCGTGATTGGCATGCTGGAGGCCGGAATCGTTGCAACAGGCATCGCCGGCTTCTGGGTACAGGCGATTGAAGGGGTGGTGTTCATCGTCGCCGTGATCCTGCATCTGTTGGTCGAGAATCCCGCCAGGCTGCGCGCGTTGCGCGAAAGATTCAGGCTTGGGCGGTGATAAAGCCGTTAAATCAGGAGATAGGAGAGAGAGATGAACAAGATCATGACGGGATTCCTCCTGGGGGCGGGCGTGCTTGCGTTCGGCCTCTCGCCGAACGCTGGTGCCACCGATCCGACCACGTCAGGGCAGCTCGGCGCCGGTATGACGATGTATATGCAGATGGGCGGAAACCCCGGCGATGGCGCGACGCTGCCACGTCAGACCGGGGCTGCCGACGCGGGGCATGCCTTCGGCATCAAGGTGATCGAGCAGTTCTCGGCGTGGAGCCCGGAGACGATGCTTGCGCAGTTTCGCCAGGCGATGGCGGCAAAACCGACGTGCATCGGCATCATGGGCCATCCGGGCGATCCAGCCTTCGCACCCCTGATCAAACAGGCGGTAGACCAGGGCATCATCGTGACGGTCGGCAATACGCCGCTACCCGACAACCAGAAGCTTTACGACGCGAAGGGCTTCGGCTACGCCGGCGTCGAACTCTACGTAGGCGGGCAAATTACCGCTCAGGCCATGCTCAACGCCGGGCTCAAGAAGGGCGACGAGGCGCTCGAGTACGGTGTCTTCAACGAGAGTGTGCGCAGCCAGTCCGACCGCGGTCTTGCCGAGACACTGGAAAAGGCTGGCGTGAAGGTGACGCGGCTCAATATCTCGCCTCAGGTGGATTCCGATTCGTCGCTCGCCGTGCCTATCCTCGTCGCCTTTATCCAGGCGCACCCTGATCTGAAGGCGATCGGCACCCAGCACGGCGGCGTGACCGGGTTCATTCCGCAGGCGCTCCAGCAGGCTGGCAAGAAGCCGGGGCAAATCATCGTGGGCGGCATCGATCTGGCGCCCGCCACGATTTCCGGGCTGCAGAGCAAATTCATCACCGCGACGCTCGATCAGCAGCTCTATCTGCAGGGCTTTTTGCCGGTTACGCAGTGCGTGCTCTCGGCGGCTTATCACTTCGCGGGACTGACCATCAACACCGGCGCAGGTGTGCAGACCCCCGCGACGATCGACTCGCTCATTCCGCTGATCAAGCGAGGGATCCGCTAAGGACGGATGGTGCGAGACGGGGCGGCCTGAGTGGTGCCGTCCAACTTTTGAACTGACTGCCAGCGCAACCGCTTTACAATGAGCGCTCTACGACTGGACCAACCGGATGAAACGCCTTTCAGTGCTGGCTATCGTTGCAATCGTGGCGCCGACCGCCGTCCTGTTCGGCGCCGCCTTGCTTTCATCGCCGGCCATCGCAGACGTTACGGCACGCCAGGAGGACGTCGCGCAACGCGGCGCGGAAGTCATGCCGTTCTCCCTGGCGGCCACCACTCACATCTTTACGAAGACGGCCGATGGCGGGGTTCAGCAGGTCATCACGAAGCGTCATGATCCGAAGCAGGCCGCGCTGATCCGTGAGCATCTGGCGATGATCGCCCGCCAGTTCTCGGCGGGTGATTTTGAGGCGCCGGAGCAGATCCATGGCAACGATATGCCGGGCATCGCCGCGCTGCAAACCGCACAGCCGGGCGAATTGAAGATTCAATATCGCGATTTGCCCGATGGAGGCGAAATCGTCTATCGCACGCACGAGCCTCGCCTCGTCGCGGCGCTGCACACATGGTTCGATGCACAGTTGTCCGATCACGGCCATGACGCGATGGCAGGGCACGATGCCGGCATGATGCACCACCATCATTCAATGGACAGCGCCGCAGCGGAGTAAACCGCGCATACGACCGGGATACCGGCGCAAGACTGTTCGCAGCCTTCTCCGCGCCTCGTCTCAGGCTGTGTTGATATGAACGCGCAAATGCAGCCGTCGAAATGCATTCGGCGTCATGCCTTTACTCTTCTTGAACAGCCTCCGGAAATATCCGCTGTCTTCGAAGCCGCATTCGTAGGCGACCTGCGCGATCGTCAGCCGGTCTTCGGCAAGAACGATGGCCGCGTGCAGCATACGGCGTTCGTGGACGGCGTCGGTCAGCGTACGGCCATAGACGGCGCGATAGATCCGCCCCAGATAGTCCGCGTTGCAGCCAAGGTGCGCTGCAATCGACGATGCGCTGACCGGCTCGTGAAAGTGCGTGCGAATCCACCGGTCGGCGCTGGCCGCCAACTGCTGCGGGGCCCCGTCGACAGCGGTAGCCGCGACGCGCGAGCGCTTCAGTTCCCAGAGCATCTGCAGGATCGTGAGGCTGTCCGGCAATGGCTGGACGCCATAGATCTGCTGGTCGTTCAAGAGACGCTGGAACATCCCCGATAAATGATCGGGCCGCTCGACGCGCGCGTGCTGGGGAAACTCCAGCACCTCGGCGGATGCCGAACCAGAAAGCGGCGTTTCGGGCACGGTGAAATGCACCCAGTAAAACTTGAGGTCGGGGGCAAACGGCGACGTGCCGCCGTGCAGCCGGCCCGGCCAGAGCAACAAGGTTTCCCCTGCATTCACGTCGAATTGCTTGCCGTCCTCGTGAAGTTTCAGACAGCCCTGCCGGACATAGATCAACTCGTAAGACTGGATGCGCCGCGACGGGTGCACGCCCACGCCGCGCGATACGAACAGGCCGCCATTGCTCGCTTCGACAGGCGGTGACCAGGCCACGCGGAGTGCAGGATCAGTCATGGGCGGAAAAGTCGGAATTGTCCTGTTTTACTGCGGTTTCTTCATCTTGCGGTGGCAAATGGGGCATGTCAATCTCTGCGCACCGGGCGTTCGTGGACAGCCGGAAAAGGCTGCTGCAACGCACAAAGGTAGAAAAAAGCCCATTTTCCCGAAGTTTGGCGGCACCTCCCGAGCGGCGAAGCCAGCATGACGGTGCGTGTCGATGACAAGAGGAGACATCCATGAATCGATGCAAGCGGTGGCTTGGCCGCCTGGCATGCGTGGCGCTGTTCGCCGCGACCCACGCACAGGCCGATGATGGCATTTCCTTCTGGGTGCGCGCGTCGGATGCCGCGTTCGTCACACCGCTCGTCGCCGCATGGAATCAAAGCCATCCCACCAGGGTCAATCTGACCGTCATTCCGAACGACGACTTCGTGACCAAGTTCGGCACTGCATCGGCAGGCGGCGCAGCGCCCGATGTGATCGCTATCGACCTGATTTTCGTGCCCGAGTTTGCGCGGGCGGGTCAACTCACCGACATCACGGACCAGGCCAAAAAGCTGCCGTTCTATCAGAGCCTCAGTCCCTCGCATCTGCGGCTTGGGAATTACCAGGGCAAGCAATACGCGCTGCCTTTCAGCGCGGAAAGCTCGATGCTTCTGTATAACAAAAGCCTCTTCAAACGCGCGGGTCTGAATCCCGATCAGCCGCCGAAGACGTGGGCCGAACTCGAAACGGACGCCAAAAAGATCACCGCGCTCGGCAACGGAATCAAGGGCTTCTATTTTTCCGGCGCGTGCGGCGGCTGCAACATCTTTACGATGACCCCCTATGTCTGGGCTTCGGGTGGCGACCTGCTCTCGGCGGATGGCAAGACGGCGACGCTGAATAATCCCGCGCTGGAAGGCACGCTCGCCATGTATCGCCGCATGTGGGAAGCAGGCGACATTCCCGCGAGCGCGAAAACCGACAGCGGTGCGAACTTCATCAATGCGTTCCTGACCGGCAAGGTCGGCATGGTCGGTTCCGGCGCATTTTCTATCGGAATACTAAAGAAGACGCATCCCGAGATCGATTTTGGCCTCGCCTATCTGCCCGGGCAGAATGGTGGCTGGGCGAGCTTCGCCGGCGGCGACTCGATCGCGATCCCGGTGGGCTCGCAGCACAAGCCTCAGGCGCTCGAATTCATCAAGTGGAGCCTCGGCGAGCAGGTCCAGGTCGACCAGTTTGCGAAGAACGGCAGTATTCCCGTGCGTGTCGACCTTGCCGACAACGCCTATAGCAAGCTCGACAGCCGCTATCTGCTGGCGGCCACGGCGATGAGCAAAGGCCGCACGCCGTACAGCACGAAGTTCAATCAGTTGATCAACGATCCCAACGGCCCCTGGCTCGCCATGATTCAGGAGGCCGTCTTCGGCAAGGGCGTCGATGCAGCCGTTTCGACTGCGCAGGCACGGTTCACCGAGATTCTGAACGCGCAATAACGCCCGATAACACTCATCTGGAGGGGCGAAGACGATGGACGTCCTGAACGAAGCGCCGCCCAGCGGCACGGGTTTCGCGTTGCCGGCCAGGCGTCGGCAGCAGCGTGGGGGAGTGGGTCGGCGCGGCGCAGGGTACTGGTTCGTGCTGCCATGCTTTGCCTTCACGGTGGTGTTTTTCCTCCTGCCGCTGGCGATGACGATCGGCATGTCGTTCTACAACTGGCCGCTGATGGGCGTCCCCTCGTTTGCGGGCTTGCGTAACTATCTGGAGCTGCTGCACGACGCGTCGTTCTGGGGCGCGCTGTGGTTCACGACCGAGTACACGTTGCTCGTGACGCCTGCCATCTTCGTGGTGGCGTTCCTGCTGGCGTTGCTCGTGAACCAGGCGAGTCGCTTCGTCGGCATCTTCCGGACGGCGTTTTTTCTGCCCGTCGTTATCGGCATGACGACGGCGAGCCTGCTGTGGGTCTGGCTCTTCAACGACCAGGTCGGCATCTTCAGTGCGATCCTCATGCAACTGGGCATCGTCAGCGAACCGGTTCAGTGGCTCGGCGACACCAACTCCGCGCTCGCCTCGCTGATCGTCATGGTGGTGTGGAAAGCCTGCGGCTTCACGATGGTGATCCTGCTGGTCGGCATGCAGGCCATCCCGCGGGATCTCTACGAAGCAGCGCGCATCGACGGCGCGCGGTGGTGGGCGCAACAGCGCTACATCACGCTGCCGATGATGCGGCGCACCTTCGCGCTCGCGCTGATCATGGCGGTGATCGGTTCCTATCTCGCGTTCGAGCAGTTTTACGTGATGACGCGAGGCGGCCCGATGAACAGCACGATCACGGTGGTCCACTGGATCTATCGCGCGTCGTTCACGTACTTCAAGCTCGGCTACGGCGCCGCGATGTCCGTGGTGCTGCTGATCGTGTTGCTCGTGCTGAGCGTGGTCCAGATGGTTCTTCTGCGAGACGACGATGAGTAACAAGCTACGTTCCGCCGAGACCGGCTTCGTGCCCATGCCGCCGGCCACGATAAAGGCAAGCGTGGCGGCCTTGAGCTATGCCGGCCATATAAGCCGGCTGAAGAAACGGCTTTCGGTGGCGCTTTACTACCTGATCTGCACTGTACTGACGTTGCTTTTTCTGTTTCCGATCGCCTGGTCCGCGCTGACCTCGTTCTATTCGGCAGCCGATGCGAGCGCGTCGCCGCCTCGCTGGATTCCGTCGCGTTTGTCGTTCGAGAACTACCTGAACCTCGCGGCCTACGGGGAAGGGATCTGGCGATATCTCGGCAACAGCGCATCCGTGTCGCTGATGACGGTTGCGATGACACTCGTGCTCTCGACGCTCGGCGGCTATGGGTTCTCGAGATTCCGCTTCCGCGGGCGCAATCTGATCTTCGTCGTGATCCTGGCGACGCTGATGATTCCGTTCCAGTCGATCCTCAACCCGCTCTTCGTGTTGCTGCGCTGGATGCATCTGCAAGGCACGCTGTTCGGGCTCGCACTCGTCTACACGACGTTCCAGTTGCCATTCGCCGTGTTCATGATGCGCAACTCGTTCGACTCGGTGCCGCTTGAAATCGAGGACGCTTCGCTGATCGACGGATGCAGTTCGCTTCAGTCGCTGCGCATGATCATGTTGCCGCTGGTCATGCCGGGGCTCGTGACAGCTGGCCTTTTCGCGTTCTTCGGTTCCTGGAACGAATTGCTGGCGGCGCTGATCCTGCTCGGCGACGCCAGACACTACACGCTCCCGGTCATGCTGCTGAACGCGCAAAGCGGACAGCTCGGCGCGATCGACTGGGGATTGATGCAGGCGGGCATCACGATTTCCATCCTGCCGTGCGCGCTCCTCTTCCTGCTGCTGCAGCGCTTTTACATCAACGGTCTGATTGCTGGCGCGGTCAAGGCATAACCTTCTCCATACATCATGAACGACACAAGAACCTTGCGACAGCCCGTAGTCGTCGATTCCGCCTCCACCCGCTACGCGCGCATCAAACCCGTTGCCGTGACCGCAGTTGAACTGCGCGGTGACTTCTGGGGGCCGCGGTTTGCGACGAACATCGACAAGACCTTGCCGAGCCAGTGGGACCTGCTCGAAACCACCGGGCGGCTCAACAATTTCCGCCGCGTGTCCGGCGATTACGATGGTCCGTTCGAAGGCATCTTCTTCAACGACTCCGACCTGTACAAGTGGCTCGAGGCCGCGTCGTGGGCGGTGGCGCGCGGACCTCACGCGCTGCTCGAAAAGCGCATCGATGAAGGCATCGCGCTGATCGAACGTGCGCAGGATGAAGACGGCTATATCGACAGCTATTTCAGCGTGGAGCGCAAGGCGGAACGCTGGAGCAACCTGCGCGACCTGCACGAGTTGTATTGCGCGGGCCATCTGATTCAGGCCGCGGTCGCGCATCACCGCGCAACCGGAAAGCGCCGCTTGCTGAACGTGGCGATCCGCTTCGCCAACCTGTTGTGCGATCGCTTCGGCCCCGAGGCGGAAGGGAAGGTCGAGGCCATCGACGGGCACGAGGAAATCGAAATGGCGCTCGTCGAACTCGCGCGCGAAACCGGCAATGACCAGTATCTCGCGCTGGCGCGCTTCTTCATCAAGGCGCGCGGCCATGGCCTGCTCGCGGGCGGGCGGTTCGGCGACGCGTATTTCCAGGACGACGTGCCGTTCGAGCAAATGGAAACGCTGGCCGGGCATGCGGTGCGCGCGTTGTACATGTCGTGCGGCGTGACCGATCTCTATCTGGAGACCGGCGAAGCAGGCCTGCTGCCACGGCTGGAAACGCTGTGGGAGCGGCTGGTCGCGCATCGCATGTATATCACTGGCGGCGTCGGCGCGCGGCATGACGGCGAGTCGATCGGCGCGGACTTCGAGTTGCCGAACAGCCAGGCCTACACCGAAACGTGCGCTGCGATCGGCAGCATGATGTGGTGCCACCGCATGCTTGCCGCGACGGGCGACGCACGCTATGCCGACCTGTTCGAGTGGACGCTGTACAACGGCATGCTGCCGGGCTGGTCGCTCGGTGGCGATGCGTATTACTACGTGAATCCGCTGGAGGACGATGGCGGGCATCGCCGGCAACCGTGGTACTACTGCGCGTGCTGTCCGCCAAACGTCGCGCGCACGATTGCGTCGCTGCCTGGCTACGTCTATGGGACCGACGCAGACTCGATCTACGTGCAACTGTATATGGAGAGCGACGCATGTATCGACTTCAACGGGCGCACGGTGGCGCTGCGCCAGCGCACGCGCTATCCCTGGGACGGCGCCATTGAAATCGCCGTCGATGCGCAAGGCGACTTCGCGCTGAAGTTGCGCGTTCCGGGATGGGTCGACGGCACGGCCGGTTTCGTGAGGGCTCGCGAGGGCGCAGCCGCCGCCGCGCGAGCGAATGCGTCGATCGGGCTGACCGTCAACGGCCAGGCGATCGACGCAACTGCGGACTCGCACGGCTACATCGTGGTCATGCGGCTATGGCAATCGGGCGACGTGGTCCGCATGACACTGCCCATGACGCTGCGCGCCTGGCAAAGTCACCCGAAGGTGCCCGACAATCGCGGCCGGATTGCGTTGAGTCGCGGGCCGCTGCTGTATTGCATCGAGCGCGCCGACATGCCGGGAGTCGATCTCGACGAGCTTTATGTCGATCCAGAATTGCTCGATGCGGAGTGGCGAGAGGAGCAACTCGGGGGCGTGGTCGTGCTCAAGGGCGCTGCATACAAACACGCAATCGATCCGGACTGGACGGGGGCGCTCTACCGGCCCCTTGCTGAAGCCGCCGATGCAACGCCGCGCAACGATGCAACCTTGATCGCCATTCCATACTTCGCCTGGCATAACCGCGAAAGCGGACCGATGAAGGTCTGGCTGAACTATCGGGGGGAGTGAACGCGCGAAGCGTTCAGGTGCGAAGGGCCATGCCACATGGCCTCCCGTGTCCCGTCACCGCGAAAGCGGGATCACGCGGATGGCGCTTGCCGTAGGGCTCGTGGACTTCGCGCGATCGACGACGTACAGCGTATGTCGGGCGTCGTCGATGGCGACGCCACGCGCGTCCTGGAAGTCATCGGCAAGGCTTGTGACAGTGCCATCCGGCTCGACGCGACACACGGCGTGCGCATGGCATTTCGTATAGAGCGTGCCGGCGCTGTCGATGGCGAGCAGGTCCGGACTCTCGACTTGCGCGACCATCGCGCCGCTTTGCGCAGGAACCGGCGCCTGCGCGGCGAGTAACACACGCAGGTCATACCGCAGAATCACATTCCTGCTCTGATCGGAGACCAGCAACGCGTCGCCGCGGACAGCGAGGCCAACCGGCTTTGTGAGGCCCGCGATCAGGTCGCGCTCGGTGGCTGCGTGCGTCGCCACGTCGTAGCTCACGAGGCTCACACCGCCCGTGATGGGCTGGCCGTCCCGCTTGATGAACCAGCTCGACAGCACGCGTCCCGGCCCGATCGGCGCAAGGCCCAACCTGCGCCGGTCGGTTGCGAGTCCGGTAAGCGGCTGCGCGCCGCCGTGCGAAGAAACGATGAACAATGCACCGGTTTCGCCGAAGCCAAAACGCGCGACAAGCAGGGCGTCGGGTTGCGCGAGCACAAGCTGGCTGAGGCCGTTGGGCTGTCCTGGGACGACCGGCACGTGCGCATAGGCTTCGTAGGTGCTGCGGTCCTGCGACCACAGGATGGCGTTGCTTCGATCATCGGTAATGAAAAGGCCGCCGTCGCCCGGACTTACCGCGACGCCGTTTGGCTGGGCGCTGAGTTCGATGCGCGCGGGCGGGGTGCCGGGCGCAACATGGCAGCCGGCGACGAACACCACGAGTGCGCAGGCAACGAGCCGGCGCAGGACGCGGCCTGCCAGTGGGACTGAGGGCACTCCGGGCAGCGGCATGGAGACTCCTGGCGGCACAGCGCGCACGGCCGCGTCGTGTTGTGAACGGGAACTCGATGGAGGTACCGGCGGATTTTACTTCGCCGCGCGTGACGTTACGTCGGCCGGCCACGCCTGTGGCCAGGCGCCATGGTCGCATGCACTTCGTTGTATCCGTTGTAATATCTCGGGCGAGCGTATTACATTTCTTTCGAAAAGGAAAATCTGACCATGCGCAATTCCCATCGCCCTCTGAGGCGCGCGTTGCTGATAGCCGGCGCCGCCATGCTTGCCGTCTGTTCGAACGCACGCGCCGACGAATTGATCGTGTCGGCCGCAGCGAGTCTCACGAACGCGTTCAAGGCCATCGGCGAAGCGTACGAACAGCAGCATCCGGGCACAAAGGTCCTGCTCAATTTCGGCGCCTCCGACGTGCTGATGCGGCAGATCGCGAAGGGCGCGCCAGCGGACGTATTCGCGTCGGCGGACCAGAAGGCCATGGACAAGGCCGTCGAGGAGAAGGTGGTCGACCCCGCTACGCGCCGGGATTTTGCCGCCAACGCGCTAGTGCTGATCGTGCCGGCCGACAGCCGCTTTACGCCTGCGACGCTGAAGGACCTGACCTCGGCGGACATCAGACGCGTGGCCTATGGCGATCCGGCCTCCGTGCCGATCGGTCGGTACGCGCAGGGCGCACTTCAGGCGGCGGGCGTCTGGGACGCGGTGAGCGCGAAGAGCGTGCTTGCCTCCAACGTGAGGCAGAGCCTCGACTACGTGTCGCGCGGCGAAGTCGACGCGGGCTTCGTGTTCGCCACCGACGCGGCCATCATGCCCGATCGCGTGAAGGTCGCGCTCACTGTTCCCACGCAAACGGCCGTGACCTATCCCATTGCGCTCGTTGAAGGCAGCCGGCACGCGAGCGATGCCAAAGCCTTCATTGCGTACGTGCTGTCGGCCGACGGCCAGGCCGTGCTCGCGAAGTACGGCTTCAAGCCCGCCGGCGCGGCGCACTGAGCCGGAGCACCACGTCATGGAGCAAGCCTGGATTCCCTTGTGGCTCTCGCTGAAAGTGGCGGGCTGGGCGACAGCGCTGAACGTCGTCTTTGGCGTGGCGGCGGGCTACGGTCTCGCGCGCTGGCGTTCCGGCGCGCGAGACGTGATCGATTCGCTGCTGACCTTGCCGCTCGTGATGCCGCCTACGGTGCTCGGCTACTACCTGCTCGTGCTGCTCGGGCGGCGCGGCGTGATCGGCCGCTGGCTGGACAGCATCGGCATCCAGCTCGTGTTCACGTGGCAGGGTGCCGTCGTGGCGTCGATGCTGGTGGCCTTTCCGCTCGTGCTGAAATCGGCGCGCGCCGCGTTCGAATCGGTCGATCCGCAACTCGAGCGCGCCGCGCGCACACTCGGCATCAGCGAGACCGCCATCTTTTTTCGCGTGACGCTGCCCCTCGCCACGCGCGGCCTGCTTGCGGGCGCGCTGCTCGCATTCGCACGCGCCCTCGGCGAATTCGGCGCGACGCTCATGGTCGCCGGCAATCTGCCCGGCCGCACGCAAACACTTTCCGTCGCGATCTACGCCGCCGTGCAAGCGGGCGACGACAGCACAGCGAACTTTCTCGTGCTCGTCACCTCGGTCACGTGCGTCGTGATTCTCGTGCTTGCCGGGCGGCTCGTGCCGCAGCATACGTTGCTGACTTCGCGCTGATCGACATGCCGCTGACCGTCGCCATCCGCAAGACGCTCGAAACGGCCGGACGCCGTTTCGCACTCGACGTCGCGTTCGAGACACACGCGCAGCGCGTCGTGCTGTTCGGTCCGTCCGGGTCGGGCAAGACGCTGACGCTGCAGGCCGTCGCGGGGCTGCTGCGCCCTGACGAAGGTCTGATCCGGCTCGATGAGCGAACGTTGTTCGACAGCGCGGGCGGCATCGATCTCAAGCCGCAGTTGCGCCGGATCGCCTATCTGTTCCAGGACTATGCGCTGTTCCCGCATTTGAACGTGCGGCAGAACATCGCCTTCGGGCTGCACAGGGGCTGGTTCAATCCGGCGCGGCGCGATGCGCATCCCGACGTCGAATACTGGCTCGATGCGCTCGAACTGCGCCACGTGGCGGGCAGTCATCCCGTGCACCTCTCTGGCGGGCAGAAGCAGCGCGTCGCTCTCGCTCGCGCGCTCGTCCCGAAGCCGCAACTGTTGCTGCTCGACGAGCCGTTCTCGGCGCTCGATCACGCGCTGCGCGAACGCATGCGCAGCGAGCTATCGGCCATGCTGACGCGTCTCGACATTCCCATGCTGCTCATCACGCACGATCCCGAAGATGTCGCCGCGTTCGGCGACGAGGTCGTGCGGTTCGTCGACGGGCATGTCGATCCGGAGGCCGGTGCGATCGTTTTCAGGCACGGCGTGCGTGCTATGCCCTAGCTTTGTACACGCTCGACGGGATGACGTTCCAGCCACGCGGATTCGCTGTCGTCGAAGAGGCGGGAGCGGGTGAGGAAGCGCAGGCCGGTCGGACGTTCGAGCGAGAACATGCCGCCGTTGCCGGGCACGCAGTCGATGATCAGTTGCGTATGCTGCCAGTATTCGAATTGCGATTCGCTCATGTAGAACGGCGCGCCCGCAATCTCGCCGAGCTTCACGTCCGAGCCGCCGACCATGAACTCGCCGACGGGAAAGCACATCGGTGCGCTGCCGTCGCAGCAGCCGCCGGATTGATGAAAAAGCACCGGGCCATGCTCGGCCACGAGCTTTTCGATCAGCGTGATCGCGGCGGGCGTCGCGACGACGCGTTGCACTTCGTCGGTCATGGCATGTCCTCGCGGGCCATGCGCCCCGCCCGCCAGGGCGAGGCGCCCGCACTCCGTTAGAAGAAACCGAGCGGCTTGTCGCTGTAGCTCACCAGCAGGTTTTTGGTCTGCTGATAATGGTCGAGCATCATCTTGTGATTCTCACGGCCGACGCCCGACTGCTTGTAGCCGCCGAACGCGGCGTGCGCGGGGTAGGCGTGATAGCAGTTGGTCCACACGCGGCCGGCCTGAATCGCCCGACCGAAGCGATAGGCGCGCGTGCCGTCCCGAGTCCAGATGCCGGCGCCGAGACCGTACAGGGTGTCGTTGGCGATCTGCAGCGCCTCTTCCTCGGTCTTGAACGTCGTGACTGAAACGACAGGCCCGAAGATCTCTTCCTGGAAGATCCGCATCCGGTTGTTGCCGCGGAAGACGGTCGGCTTCACGTAGTAGCCGTTCTTCAGCTCGCCATCAAATGCGTTGCGCGCGCCGCCCGTCAGGCACTCGGCGCCTTCCTGTTTGCCGAGATCGAGGTAGGAGAGAATCTTCTCCATTTGCTCCTGCGAAGCCTGCGCACCAATCATCGTCTTCGGATCGAGCGGATGGCCCTGCGCGATCGCGGCAACGCGCTTGAGCGCACGCTCCATGAAGCGGTCGTAGATTTTCTCGTCGATGAGCGCGCGCGACGGGCACGTGCAGACCTCGCCCTGATTGAGCGCGAACATCGTGAATCCTTCCAGCGCCTTGTCGAAGAAGCTGTCGTCCTGCTCCATCACGTCGGCGAAGAAGATGTTCGGGCTCTTGCCGCCCAGTTCCAGCGTCACGGGTATGAGGTTCTGGCTCGCATACTGCATGATGAGGCGGCCTGTGGTGGTCTCGCCCGTGAAGGCCACCTTCGCGACGCGCTTGTTCGAGGCAAGCGGTTTGCCCGCCTCCAGACCAAAGCCGTTCACCACGTTCACGACGCCGGGCGGCAGCAGATCCTCGATCAGCTCGATCAGCACGAGGATCGAGGCGGGCGTCTGCTCGGCGGGTTTGAGCACGACGCAGTTGCCGGCGGCGAGCGCGGGCGCGAGCTTCCATGTCGCCATCAGGATCGGGAAATTCCACGGAATGATCTGCCCCACCACGCCGAGCGGCTCGTGGAAGTGGTACGCGACCGTGTCGTCGTCGATCTGCGAGATGGCGCCTTCCTGGGCGCGGATCGCGCTGGCGAAGTAGCGGAAGTGATCGATCGCGAGCGGAATGTCGGCCGCCATGCTCTCGCGCAGCGGCTTGCCGTTGTCGATGGTTTCCGCCACGGCGAGCCGCGTGAGATTGGCCTCGATGCGCTCGGCAATCTTGTTCAGCAGATTCGCGCGATCGGTAGGCGAGGTGCGGCCCCATGCGTCTTTCGCCTTGTGCGCGGCGTCGAGCGCGAGTTCGATATCGGCTTCGCGCGAACGGGGAATGGAGGTGAACGGCTCGCCCGTGATTGGCGAGATGTTGTCGAAGTACTCGTTGCCGGCGGGCTTGACCCACTGGCCGCCGATAAAGTTCTCGTACTGTTTGCGGAAGGGATATTCGGTGGTGAGGTACTGCAGTTCTGCGTGGTTCATGGGCGTGCTCCTCGCATGTCGACGGGACAGGTGTTCCGCTTTCCGTTATATCGCAAGGAATATTACGCGCCTCTACGGCGATTTTTCGAAGTTTCGATTTTGCGCTGCACAAGCCGGAGTCGGGCCGGTACGGTGGGAGGCCGCGCGCTCGCCTGCGCGACGCACGGCCTCGGGGACTACGCCGGCTGATAGCGGCTCGCTTCCTCCGACCCTGTCGTCGCGTTGCCGGCGCTGTACGAATGCGCGCCGACACCCGCGAGACGTCCGCCATCGACGATCAGATACTCGTCGCGAATCGGCTTGCCGGCGAACCAGCATTCGAGAATCTCGCGCGTGCCTGCCGCGTAGCGTGCCTGCGCCGAGAGCGTCGTGCCGGACGTATGCGGCGTCATGCCCTGATGCGGCATGCTGCGCCACGGATGGTCGCGCGGCGCCGGTTGCGGGAACCAGACGTCGCCCGCGTAACCGGCGAGCTGGCCGCTTTCCAGCGCACTCACGATGGCGTCGCGATCGCAGATCTTGCCGCGCGCGGTGTTGATGATGTACGCGCCGCGCTTCATTTTCGCGATCATCTTCGCGTCGAACAGGTGTTCCGTTTCCGGATGCAGCGGACAGTTGATCGTCACCACGTCGCACACGCTGACCATCGACTCGACGCTCGGGTGCCACGTCAGGTTCAGTTCGCGCTCGACCTGCTCGGGCAGGCGATGGCGGTCGGTGTAGTGGAGCTTGACGTCGAAGGGTTTCAGGCGGCGCAGTACCGCGGTGCCGATGCGGCCCGCGGCGACGGTGCCAACGTGCATGCCCTCGAGGTCGTAGGCTCGCGCGACGCAGTCGGCGATATTCCAGCCGCCTTGCTTCACCCACTCGTGCGACGGCAGATAGTTGCGTACCTGCGAGAGGATCATCATCACGACGTGTTCCGCCACGCTGATGCTGTTGCTGTACGTGACTTCCGCCACGGTGATGCCGCGCTCCACCGCGGCCTGCAGGTCCACATGGTCCGAGCCAATCCCTGCCGTGAGCGCGAGCTTCAGCTTCGGCGCCTTCGCGATGCGCTCGGCCGTGAGATAGGCAGGCCAGAACGGCTGTGAGATCACGACTTCGGCGTCGGCGAGTTCCTTTTCGAAACGCGAGTCCGGGCCGTCCTTGTCCGACGTGACGACGAGCGTGTGGCCTTGCGACTCGAGGTAACGGCGCAGGCCCAGTTCCCCCGAGACGCTGCCGAGCATCTCGCCGGGCGTGAAGTCGATGGCCTTGGGCGTCGGCGCGCTCTGGCCGTCGTGATAGCGGGTGATGGTGGGGACTGTATCGCGCGCATAGCGTTTCGGCATGCCGTCTACGGGGTCGTCGTACAGGACGCACAAGACTTTGGCCATGATGTCTCACTCCATGATTGAAGGCTGGATCGGATGGCGGCGTGGACGGCCTCGCGGCCGTTCTGCCGGTTGCTCGATCGTTCGGTTTGCGAATGATCGATGGCCAGAGTGTTGTCGAGGCGTGGCGACGGGTCCAATTGTTTGGAAAGATGATCTGATAACCGCCGCTTATGAAGACGGGCGAACACGCGCGCGGGCAGGGCGCCCGCGCGCGTCGGACGGTGAATCAGGTGCTTTCGAGCAGCGCGTCGAAGCGGCTTTGCAGGTCGGTGCGTTGTGCCGCTTCCCACATGGCGGAAACGAGCAGCGGCATGACGGGCGTATTGCGCGTGATGAGGCCGATTTCGCGCGTGAGTTCCGGCTTGAGCAGGGTGGCGGCGAAGAGGCCGTTGCCGGGCACGCTGCCGAGCAGGCTGTGCGGCAAGACGCTGTGCATACGCACATGCTGAACCGTGGAGGTGAGCGCGAGCAGCGAGTCGGCTTCGGCGACGACGGTGGGCTGTACACCGGCCCGCCGGAACGCCGCGTTGATGACCTGACGGTTCTGCATCGATGCATCGAGCAGGCACAGGTCGAGGCCACCCATCGCGTCCCAGCGGTCGAGGCCCGCGCATGCGCCCTCGCCGCAACCGGCGGGCGACATGAGGACATAGCGTTCCCGATACAGTCGCGAGACCGCGAAGCCGGCCTGCACTTCGTTGTCGAGATAGGTGAAGCCGATGTCGAGTTCGAAGTCGTCGAGCTGGCGCAGGATGGCGTCCGAACTCAGCGAGCGCAGCGAGTAGCGGATGCCTGCGTGCTCCGCGCGGCAACTGGCGAGCAACAGGCTGACGACGGGCAGGGTGGTCGGAATCACGCCGACGCGCAAGGTGCCGCTAAGCGACACCCGCGCGGCCGACGCGTCCTGGCGCATGTGCTCGAGCGTGGCGAGCGTCTGCCGCGCCCAGCCCAGTACGCGGGTTCCCTCTTCGGTGAAGCCAAGAAAACGCCGGCCGCGCCGCACGATGACGAGACCGAGTTCGTCTTCGAGGCTGCGGATTGCAGAAGACAGCGCCGGCTGGGAGACGTTGCAGGCTTCGGCAGCGCGCGCGAAATGCTGCTCGCGCGCGAGCGTGACGAGATAGTTGAGCTGGCGGATGAACATCCGTTGCCGCTCGCGTGACCGGCGCTCGATGCGCCTACGCGAGCAGGTCCTCGTAGAATGCGCCGAAAGGACGGGTGGGGTGCGCGATCTGGATTTCGAGAATCCACAGCCCCGCCGCCGGGACTGTTTCGAACTCGCCGAGATCGCCGGCCTTGTAGATGGCGTGCGGGAAGTCGCTCACGCGGTGGCCCTTGATGTCGATGTTCAGGCGCCAGCCGTACGCTCGCGCGCGGGCCGCCGCATAGTCGTAGAGTGCAATGCCGCTGCATCCGGTGCTCCGCCAGTGCATGGCCACTTCTTCGTAGATCGTTTTGACGTCGCGCGCGCAGCGCTGCATGTCAGGATCGCTGCCGGTGACGAATGTGGCGCCCGCGTCGCCTTCGTGCTGGTTCCACACGACGCCAAGGTCGATGAAAAAGATGTCGCTCGCGCCAAGAACGGGATCGCCTTCGGAGCGCTCCTTGAAAATGCGCAGGGTGTTCTCGCCGAAGCGGATCAGCACGGGATGCCAGATGCGGTCCATGCCCAGCGCCTGCAGGATGGCCTTGCCTTGCGCGTTGGCTTCCGACTCGCGCATGCCGGGTTGAATGGCAGCCGCAATCTGCTCGACTGCCTGCCAGGTCATCACGCGTGCGTGCTCCATGCCTGCGGGCGAAAATTTTTCTCCGACCGCCTCTTTGTTGCCAGTGTTCACCTGATATTGCTCCAGTTGTCTCGCTGTCGTCGCGCGGGGAATCCTGGCCTCGTCGCGCAACGGTGCCGCGGGGACTGAAGCCGGAATCGTTATATTCTCGCGTATATTTCGGCTGGTTGACAACCGTGATCGTGGGGACCTCGCCTCGCTCGTTCGCGGAACCCAGGACGCCGCATGCTTTCGTCCGATGCATGACGATGAAGTCGAGCGTGCGCTGGTTTCAGGCGCTGCTATGCTCGGTGCTTTTCGGGAGCGTGCAAGATGATCTTCGTGAACCAGCAAAGACTCTGGGATACGCTGATGGAGATGGCGGCAATCGGCGCGACCGCGCACGGCGGCAGTTGTCGGCTGGCGCTGACCGACGATGACGTGCAGGGCCGGCGGTGCTTCATGCGCTGGTGCGAGGAAGCCGGCTGCGAAATCCGCATCGATCCGATCGGCAACGTGTTCGCGCGGCGGCCAGGCACGCAGCCCGACGCCCCCGCCGTGATGTGCGGCAGTCATCTCGACACACAACCGCTCGGCGGCCGCTTCGACGGCGTGTACGGCGTGCTCGCGGGTCTCGAGGCCATTCGCACGCTCAACGAGCTTGGCATCGCGACGCGGCATCCGATCGACGTCGTCGCGTGGACCAATGAAGAGGGCTCGCGCTTCACGCCAGGCATGATGGGCTCCGCGGTCTACGCCGGCGCGCTGGATCTCGATACGGCACGCGAGCGGCCCTGCATGCAGACCGGCGTGCGGCTCGGCGATGAACTCGAGCGCACCGGATTTGCCGGTCGTGCGCGCGAGCAGCAGTTGCCGAAAGCCTATTTCGAAGCCCATATCGAGCAAGGTCCGGTGCTGGAGAATGCGGGCGTACCGATCGGCGTCGTGACCGGCGTGCAGGGCATGTACGAACTCGATGTGACGGTGACCGGCTTCGAATCGCACGCGGGCACGACGCCGATGAGCGTGCGCAAAGATGCGATGGGCGCAGCGGCCGCGATGATCGCCGCGATCATCGAGCACGGCCATGGGTTCGATGCCGATGCCCGCGTGACCGTAGGGCATGTGGCCTGCCAGCCGAATTCGCCGAGCACGATACCCGGGCTCGTCAAGTTTAGTCTCGACATTCGCCACCCATCGCGGCCGGCGCTGCAACGGCTCGTCGCCGACATCGAAGCGATTTGCCTCCAGCGCACCGCGCTGCGCGGAACGAGCGTGCAGGTGCAGACGGTCGCCGAGTATGATCCGGTGGTCTTCGACGCCGAATGTGTTACGCGTGTGCGCGAGGCGGCGACCGCCGCCGGTTATCCCTGGATGGAGATGTGCAGCGGCGCGGGGCACGACGCGGTGAACCTCTCATACGTTGCGCCGAGCGCGATGGTGTTTGTTCCGTGCAAGGCCGGACTCAGCCACAACGAGGCGGAAGACGCCGACCCGGTGCACCTCGCGCAAGGGGCATCGGTGCTGGCGAATCTGCTGGCAGATTGCGCACGCTAGCGGATTAAGCCGTGTGGCAGGTCGCTCACCGCGCCGATCAGGGATCGTACCCCTGGCGGGACGGTTCGGGCATGGCGTATGCGAAAACGCGGGGATCTCACGCGTTTATTCGACGGGAGCAAACCCATGACGACCACTGTCATTGCCATGCTGAACGAGCTGATCGAAACGTCAAAGGACGGCGAGCACGAATTCACGAAAGCAGCCGACGAGGCACAGCACGCAAGCGTGAACGAAGCGCTGCTCGAAAGTGCCGTGCACTGCTCGCGTGGCGCGCGCGAGTTGCAGGAACTCGTCGTGAGGCTTGGCGGCAAGCCGGAAAACGGCGGCAGCGTTGCGGGCGCGTTGCATCGCGGCTGGCTCAATGTGAAATCCGCGGTTGGCACCCGCACCGACGACGCGATCCTTGCGGATTGCGAAAAGGGCGAAGATACCGCGGAGAAGCGGTTTCACAGTGCGCTTGAAAGGAATCTGCCCGCTGATGTGAACGCCGTGGTGGCGCGGCTATACAGCGATGTGGCGCAGGATCTCGACCGTATCCGCGAATTGCGTGTCCAGTTTGCCGAGACGAAACCCTGACCTGAGCGAGGTCGACGTGGGCGCTACTGGGTGGCGGATTCAGTAACGACCACCCGCACGTCCTGCGCGAAGGCGTCCTCGAACCGGATGCGCGCCACCGTAAGGCAATCCGCGGGAGTGCCGGCCCCCAGACGCACCGCAGTTTGTGCCGTGGCCTTCGCCCGATGCGACGGTCGCGCTGCAGATCCCCATCCGGCCCGCCCGTTAGCCCGCCACTGGGCTTTCAAAGGCGCGGGTTGACCCCAGGTTCACCTGAAATATCGTTGGCTATAATCGCGAACGGTCGGGCGCTGTGATCCAGCGTTCGGGCAAGCGGGAAAGGTTACCCCCCATTCCCTGATCAATGCAGTTGCCGATCCCTACAGGAGACTGGCATGGCAGAACAACTCATCATTTTCGATACCACCTTGCGGGATGGAGAGCAGTCGCCGGGTGCGTCGATGACAAAAGAAGAAAAACTCCGCATCGCGAGGCAACTCGAGCGTATGCGGGTCGACGTGATCGAGGCGGGCTTCGCAGCGAGCTCCGACGGCGATTTCGAGGCAGTGCGCGCAATCGCAAGCGAAGTGAAAGATAGCATTATCTGTTCTCTCGCACGCGCGAACGAGCGTGATATTTCACGTGCGGCCGAAGCGCTGCGGCCAGCCAGCCGTTTCCGTATTCATACCTTTCTCGCGACATCGCCTCTGCATATGGAGAAAAAACTCCGTATGTCGCCCGACCAGGTGTACGAGCAGGCGCGTCGCGCAGTGCGTCAGGCGCGCAGTTTCACCGATGACGTAGAGTTCTCGCCAGAAGACGCTAGTCGCTCAGACATGGACTTTCTCTGCCGGGTGCTCGAGGGTGTCATTGCCGAAGGCGCGACCACGATCAACGTACCCGATACCGTCGGCTATGCCATGCCGGAAGGTTATGCAGCACTGATCCGCGAACTACGCGAGCGCATTCCCAATTCAGACCGGGCGGTTTTTTCGGTGCATTGTCACGATGATCTTGGCCTCGCCGTGGCGAACTCACTAGCCGCAGTGAAATCAGGCGGCGCAAGGCAGATCGAGTGCACGATCAACGGACTTGGCGAACGGGCAGGGAATACGGCGCTCGAAGAAGTCGTCATGGCGGTCAAGACCCGGAGCGATCACTTCGACCTCGACGTGCGCGTCGATACGAGCCAGATTGTCGCGGCGTCACAGTTGGTCTCGGAGATTACCGGATTTGCGGTGCAGCCCAACAAGGCGGTCGTTGGCGCCAACGCGTTCGCTCATGCGTCCGGCATCCACCAGGACGGTGTGCTCAAAGCGCGCGATACTTACGAAATCATGCGCGCGGAAGATGTAGGCTGGAGCGCAAACAAGATCGTGCTCGGGAAGCTTTCTGGTCGAACTGCCTTCAAACAGCGCCTGCGTGAGCTTGGCGTCATAATGGACAGCGATGCAGAATTGAATGCAGCGTTCGCGCGCTTCAAGGCTCTCGCCGATCGTGAGGCCATCGTTTCCGATGGCGCGCTGGTTGCCCTGGCACGGCAGGGCGAGGGCGTGAATTCCGGCAGCGCGCATCCATAACGGTCAGCGACCAAGGCTTTCACATCACAGACCGCCGGACTGCAGGAACCCTGCGACCGCGTTATTTTCGTCATAGCTCGAAGAAACCATGAATACTGAAACAACTGCCCAGTTTGTTATTTCGCCCAGCACGACACCGACCCCACACGATGAGATCACCGCGAGCATTGCCAGCCCGGTATTTGGTCGCGTGTTCACCGATCACATGGCGACTGTCCGATGGACAAGTGACCTTGGTTGGCACGACGCGAAAGTTGAGCCGCGTCGGCCGTTTCAGATTGACCCCGCCTGCGCTGTCCTGCACTACGCGCAGGAGATTTTTGAAGGCATGAAAGCCTATCGCGGCGACGACGGCTCGATCTCGCTTTTCAGGCCTTACGAGAATGCCAGGCGGTTTCGCGCGTCGGCAGCGCGCATGTCCATGGCAGAACTCCCCGAAGCACTCTTTGTCGGCGCAGTGGATGCGCTCGTGAAGATCGATCGGGACTGGGTTCCTGGCGGCGATGGCAGTTTGTACCTGCGGCCTTTCATGTTTGCAACGGAGAGTTTTCTCGGGGTGCGAGCCGCCAACGAGTATCTGTTCTGTGTTATCGCTTCGCCCGTTGGGCCGTATTTCAAGGCGGGTAAGACGGCGGTCACGGTTTGGGTCTCCGACCAATACACCCGCGCGGCACCAGGTGGAACAGGCGCGGCCAAGTGCGGCGGAAATTATGCCGCCAGCCTGATTGCGCAAACCGAGGCGGCAGAGAAAGGCTGCGACCAGGTCGTGTTCCTCGACGCTGCGGAACACAAATGGATCGAAGAACTGGGCGGCATGAACGTGTTCTTCGTGATGGACGACGGCTCCCTGCGTACACCTCCGCTCTCGGGCACCATCTTGCCCGGTATTACGCGTGCTTCCATTATTGAGCTGGCCAAGCGGGAGGGCATCACAGTTTCCGAAGAGCCTTATGCATTTGCATCCTGGCAAGCCGATGCGATCAGCGGTCGCGTCAAGGAGGCCTTCGCCTGTGGTACGGCAGCGGTCGTGACGGCCATCGGAGAGGTTCGTCACGGTGCGGGCGAATTCAAGATCGGCAATGGTGGCGAAGGACCTGTCACACAACGAATTCGCACTACGCTCACCGGTATTCAGCGCGGCAAAATTGCAGATCCATTCAGCTGGATCCACAAGGTGTCTTAAGCGATTTTCCTGGAATCCGTGTGCAGGCATGCAAACCATCACTCGCTGCTTGACGCTTGTGCCGACGACAGGACCAATCCAATCCACTTAACACCGACGATCGAACGCGCGCACGCCCTGCGCGCTTCGACACGCTCTCCCTTCCTGGCAGCCTGGCCGACGCCCCAGGCCTGCCCCGACGGTTTGGACGCGCCAATGTTCAGACCAATCATCTGCAAAGCGGCAATCGTCGATGGCCACAACGAAAGCAGGTGCTTCCGACTGGTTGATTGTGCGACTTTGCGCCTAAGATGAATCTCGATGCGCACAAGCTGGTGCAGGCCCCCAACTGGCGGGAGCCAGAAGGCAGCGCGCGGATCGACACCAAAGACTGTTTTCATCATGGATGCGAGCGTGCGTGCGTCGGGCGCCTGTCGTGCGACTGCAATGACGCCAAGGTGCGCAACGGAGATCATTGCGCTGGCGACGTTTGGCCGGCCTGCCTGGTCGGCCTTGCTTCGCCATGTCTTGCTCGCAGTGGCTTGCGCGCTGGGCGCGGCACCGGCCTCGCACGCCGACGCACCCGCCAGGTCGGTCGATCCAGCCAGCACGGCGTACGCCGTTACCGGTGCCAGCCGTGCCGATTCCGCCATTTCGCCACGCGACGCCGCCGTGCGCCAGGTCGTGCTGGGCATCATCAGCTTTACGCGCTGGCCGACGCCGCCCGAGCGCCTGCACCTGTGCGTGACGGGCCGGCCCGACTACGCGCAGGGCCTCGTCGATACGCTGCAGGCCGGCTCGACGCCGCTCGAGGTGCAGCACGTCCAGTTTGATGATTCCACCCTCGGCACGACCTGCCAGGTCGTCTATCTAGGCGAGCTGAGCGCCTCCGAGCGACAGCAGGTCAGCGCCGCCCTGGCCGGCCATCCGGTCCTAACGATTGCAGAGCACGATCCGTCCTGCACCGCGGGCAGCATGTTCTGCCTCAATGTCGATGTCGATCGCGTCACGTTCGATATCAATCTCGATGCCGTGGCGCGCAGCGGTGTACGCGTCCACCCGAATGTGCTCAACCTCGCGCGGCGGCCGGTGACGCCATGACACAGCCCGCGCCCCCCGTTTCCCCTCCGCCTACGCCGCGCCCGACGCTGCAAGGCGTATTGCGCCGCGCGCACCTGCGTCTGGCGTTCGTCGCTGTCACAATGGCCGCGGTGTCGTTGATCATGGTCGCCGTGATTGCGTTGCGGGCTTACGCCGGCAACAACCTGAACCTGCTGGCCCGCTCGCTCGGGTATACAGTCGAGGCGGCGCTGGTGTTCGGCGACCGCGTCGCAGCAACCCAGGCGATCGAGCTGATCGCCAAAGAAGAGGACGTGGCTGAGATCGTCGTCACGGATACCAGGGGGCGGCCGTTCGCGGCATGGCGCTCGCCTGCCGCCAGTGCGATCGCCCGGCTCGAGCGGGCAGTCGCCGACGTTGCGCTGCCCGGGCCCGTGACTATACGGGTGCTGCACGACGGCATCGTCGTCGGTTACGTCGAAGTGCGTGGCCAGGGTCACCAGTTCTTCGGCTTCCTGCTCGGCGGCGTCGGGGGTATCCTGGCCTGCCTCGCCGTTAGCGTGCTTGGCGCCTATGTCAGCTCGAAGCGCGTGGTGCGCAACATCGTCGCTCCGCTGCGCGCGCTGGCCGGCGTCGCCCACGCAGTGCGGCGCGAACGCGCGTTCGAGCGGCGTGTCGAGCCCGCTGCGATTGCCGAATTGAACCAGCTAGGCGACGATTTCAACGCCTTGCTCGATGAATTCGAAGACTGGCAAAACAATCTGCGCGACGAAAACGCGTCGCTCGAACACAAGGCAACTCACGATGCGCTCACTGGCCTGCCCAATCGTTTGCAGTTCGAGGCTCGCCTCAAGCGCGCCCTGGACGAGGCCATGGTGATGGAGCAGCGGGTCGCCGTCCTCTATCTCGACTGTGACCGTTTCAAGGAGATCAACGACTGCCTCGGCCATGACGCCGGCGACGCGGTGCTGATCGGCATTGCGGCGCGACTGCGCACGCAGTTGTGCGAGGTCGATCTGGTTGCGCGCCTGGGCGGAGACGAATTCGCGGTGATGCTGGCGCCGATGCGCGAACTGGCCAGCGCCGCCCGCATCGCCGAGGACATACTGTCCGGCATGACGCCGTCGATCACGTTGCCCGATGGCCGCACGGCGGCCACCATGATGAGCATCGGGATTGCGCTGTATCCCGATCACGCGAGCGACGCGACCGGCTTGATGCGCGCTGCAGATGCAGCGATGTACCGGGCCAAGCGCGCGCGGCCGGGCTCGTGGCAGTTTGCCGAAGGTGTCGCCGGCCCGGCTTGACGGATGGCATGGCACAGCAGCTGGCCCCGCCGCAGGAATTCGAAATAGTGCGCGCCTGGCCGGCGTGCTCGAGGGGAATGTAATGAATAAGCACTCGTTTCCTGCAGGTATCTGGCGAACAGGCGTCGGGAGCGCGCTACTCCTGTGTCTGCTGCTTGGAGGCTGCAAAACGCCGCCGCTTTACCGCGGTCTGACGCAGACGCAGGTTCAGGCACTCACGTCGGCGGGGTTCCAGGAGACCGAGCAGGGTTTCGAGTTCGGCTTGACCGGACCCATCCTGTTCGACTTCGACCGCTACAACCTCAAGCCCGATGCCCGCCGGATTGTCGAGCGCGTTGGCCACACGCTTAAGGGGGCGGGGCTTACCAGCATGCGCGTCTATGGCTATAGCGACGGGGAGGGCACGAACGCCTATGACCTCGAGTTATCCAGACGCCGTGCGGAGGTCGTCGCGCTCGAACTGGTCGACACTGGCCTTCCTGCCGAACACATCGAAATCATCGGGAAGGGCAAGCGCGACCCGGTGGGCGACAACCGCACGGAAGCCGGCCGCGCACAAAACCGCCGGGTCGCAATTGTCGTCTCGCCGCGCTGAGCCGGTGCGGAGTTCCGTCTATGGGCATCTTGATCTGCTGTGTCCGCATCACAGCGTCGTAGAAGCGCCCTCCGCACGACGCGTTACTCGACGCGGCAATTGCATCGCATGAACTTGCGATAGATCTGAAGCGCGAGCCCGCCGGCCACCACGATCAATGCGCGACCGATACTCGAGTCGACACTCGCCATGACCTCGGTGAAATAGATCGCGGCTCCTGCTATCAGGGGATGAGAGAGCCCCTTATCATGAAGTTCATCCATTTGAACTCTCCAACGTATAGTCCGCGGCCGGACAGCCCGCGCAATGCTTTTCCACGTGATACCGAAGGCGGCTTTGTCGCTGATTCGCTGCAATGCTTCGCATACCTGATTTCGTCTTTCCATGATCGGCCGATCGTCCTGTCTAGCTACTGCACCGTTCTTTTTCCTCTTTCCCGAGGATGTAAGCGAATCATAGGGATCGCATGACCGCGATTCAATTACCTCACGGGTAATCGAGGCGCTTCGATGAAGCCGGCGCGCGCTACGGTTGTCGATCAGTCGGCCACCACTCCGACATGCACCGCATCTTCGTAAGCCTGCGATAGCAGATCCTCAGTTCCGAAGAAGTCGTTGGCACTTTCGTCCCGCCAGGTGCGCTCCAACCCTCCATCGCGATTGCACGAAACGATGAGTGTGTAGTGAAACGAAGCTGCCGTCGGTGCACTCACGTCCTTCATGACTGGCTCCTGTTCTTCAACGATCGCCGCTGCAGGATCGCGAAAGAGGCCGCGACTCAAGCCGCGCGTGTATTGCGTGGCGCACTTCTTTGCAAATCGAGTGTGCTTAGGAGTGCGATTAAAAAGTTTCGTGGCCTGGGTGTAAGAATCTGGTACGCACCTGGTTGGTCGGTCTACACCGTGGTTTAGAGGAGCCGGCGGATCAAAGACCCTCTTGAACGAGGCATTCCGCGGCGGCGGGTTTTAGTAGTGCTCCCGCCGCTCAAACTCACTTCACGCATTCCACGCGTAGGGCTGGAACATTTCTTCGAGGGGAGGCTGGGTGACGCTTGCGGTGTAGTTCGTGATCGTCGAGGCGGCGACCACGAGAATGACGTCGAGCACGAGTGCCTGATCGAAGCCAGCTTCGGTGAACGCAGCGATATCGTCATCATCGACGCGGCCGCGCTTTTCGATCAGCGTGCGTGCCAGGCGCGACAGTGCCGCGAGCTTGGGATCCTGCGGGAGGCGGCGTTCGCGGATCGCCTGCACGTCGGCCTCGCTCAGGCCTTCCTTGAGACCGAGGCACGAGTGGAATGCGACCGGCCAGGTGGCGCCATTGGTCACCGCATTGGTGAGCAGCAGCACCTGCACGTGCGCTTCGGAAAAGTTGCCGCCGTGCGCCTGCTGAAACAGACCGACGAGGCCATTGATCAGCTTCGGCGAGCCGGCAATTGCGCCAGCGATATTGGGCACCATGCCGAAGGCCTGGGCGAGCCCGTTCAGCGCGGGCTTCGATTGTTCAGGGGCGGAATCCAGCGTATAGATGGGGAAGTGAGCCACAATATTTCCTTGGGAGTTGACGGTATCGCAGAGATCGATCACGCGACAATCACAGGTTAGTGAGAGACACGAGGCTCGCCAATTACAAGGCATGTAATGAGCCGAATCATTCTCGGACCGCTACGCGTCGGCAGCGTTACCCTCCACCTTGCCCCCAAGATCAACCGTATCGACAAAATCCTCAGTCACGCGAGGCAGCGTCCGTCCACGTTTCTTAACAAGCGCAATCGGGCGCACGAACGCCGGATCGTCGATCGGCCGCATGACGAGACCACGCTCGGCATGCACTTCGCGCGCGGACTCCGGCAGTACGGAGATTCCGAGACCCCCGCGCACCATCGCAACGGCGGTCATCATGTACATCGGCTCGCACGCGATATCGGACGTGCAACGTGCGTTCGACAGCGCGGCGTCCACAACCGCACGCACACTGGTTCCCGGCGCGGTCAGCACGAGCGGCATCGAAGCGAAGTCATCGACTGTCACCTTGCGCTTGCGGGCTAGCGGGTGGGTCTTCGGGCACACGATCACGAGGCGATCCTCGCCCGTCTGCAGGACATCGAGCGTCGCATCGACGCTGTGACCGCCCGTCAGGCCGATATCCACCTCTTCATTGCGCACGAGCGCGTTGACAGCGCTCGCGACGACATCGCGAACCTGAAACCGCGCCTGTGGCACGCGCTTGCGAAACGCCTGGATCAGCTCGGGCAGCGCGCTGGCGGCGAACGTCGGCAGACACGCGAGCCGCACCGTGCCGCTCGATCCGTCACCGAGCGCGCGCGCATCTCGCAGGGCCTGCTCCATATCGCTTAGCGATCGCGTCAGGATAGGCAGCAGTTCGCGCCCCGTTTGGGTCAGCGCAACGCTGCGGCTGTTGCGATCGAACAAGCGCGCGCCCACCGTTTCCTCGAGGCGTCGAATCTGCACGGTTAGCGCGGGCTGCGACAAATGCAGCCGGGCCGCCGCGCGCGTGAAGTTGCCCGCGTGCGCCACGGTCACGAAAGCACGAATGTCGCGGAGATTGAGATCCATAACGAACTGTGATAGCTGCGATCAATTCATTTCAATTGTGTTATTGCAGCGCCGAACTTACGCTGGTCCGCACTAAAAGACAAGACTGGAGACACAACATGCTGGCTTTGCTGGGGCTCGTGACGATCGTGGTGTTGCTGGCCGCGATTCTTTCAAAACGCATGTCGCCGCTCGTCGCGCTCATCATCGTGCCGATCGTCGCGTCGCTGATTGGCGGATTCGGCTTCCAGACGAGCAAGTTCGTTATCGACGGGTTGAAGGGCCTCGCGCCCGTCGTCGGCATGTTCGTGTTCGCGATTCTCTATTTCGGCACGATCACGGATGCGGGCACGCTCGATCCGATCATCGACCGCATCCTGCGCACGGTCGGCACCAGACCGACGCGTATCGTGGTGGGCACGACGCTGCTCGCGCTGCTCATTCACCTCGACGGCTCGGGCGCCGTCTGCTTTATCGTCACGATCCCCGCCATGCTGCCGCTGTATGAGCGCCTGAACATGGACAAGCGCGTGCTGGCCGCGGCCGTTTCGATGGCGGCCGGCATCAACTTCCTGCCATGGACAGGGCCGATGATCCGCGCATCGGCGTCGCTGCATCTGCCGATTTCGGCGCTTTTCAATCCGCTGATTCCGGTCCAGGCGATCGGCCTGGTGTTCGTGTTCAGCATGGCCTGGTGGCTCGGCCGCCGTGAGGAAAAGCGCCTTGGCTATTCCTCTGCCAGCGGCACGATTCCGCTGCCCAAACGTGAACTCACACCCGAGGAGCAGGCGCTGCGCCGCCCGAAGAACTTCTGGTTCAACATCGTGCTGACGATCGTCGTGCTCGGCACGATGGTCGTGATGGGCGAGAAGATTCCGCCCGCGATCATGTTCATGGTGGGCTTGTGCATTGCGCTGATGGTGAATTACCCGAACGTCGACATGCAGCGAAAGCGCGTCGACGCCCACGCGCGCGCCGCGCTGATGATGGCGGGCATTCTGCTCGCAGCGGGCGTGTTCACCGGCATCATGCAGGGCAGCGGCATGCTCAAGGCGATGGCGCAGGCAGCGGTCGGTTTCGTGCCGCCTGCGTTTGCCGGGCACATTCCGGTCGTGCTCGGCGTGCTGTCGATGCCGCTCTCGATGCTCTTCGATCCCGATTCGTTCTATTTCGGCGTGCTGCCGGTGATCGCCGAAGTGGCGTCGCAGCTCGGCGTGCCGGCGGTGCATATCGGACAAGCGGCGCTGCTCGGCCAGATGACCACCGGTTTTCCCGTGAGCCCGCTCACGCCAGCGACGTTTCTCGTCGTCGGCCTGTGTGGAATCGATCTCGCCGATCATCAGAAGTTCACGTTTCCGCTGCTGTTCGGCGCGTCGATCGTCATGACGATCGCGTGCGTCGTGCTGGGCGTGTTTCCGCTGTAAAGAGGAGTGGTAGAAGTCATGAACCGGACCGAATCATCGAAGCGCGTACGGATAGGCGCGGGCGCAGGCTACTCGGGCGACCGCATCGAGCCTGCTGTCGAACTCGCGGAGCACGGCGCGCTCGATTACCTCGTATTCGAATGCCTCGCGGAACGCACGGTCGCGATCGCCCAGCAGGCGCGCCGTCACGATCCCGAACTCGGCTACGATCCGCTGCTCGAATCCCGCATGCGCGCCGTACTGCCGGTCGCCGTGCGCAACCGCGTACGCATCATTTCGAACATGGGCGCGGCCAATCCGCGCGCGGCGGCGATCAAGACCGCGCAGATTGCACGTGAACTTGGACTCAGCGGACTGAAGATTGCCGCAGTCACCGGCGACGATGTGCTCGATGTCGTCTTGCGGTCCCAACTGCGCTTCGAAGAATCCGGCGACGATGTCAGTCAATACGCAGACCGAATCGTTTCGGCGAATGCGTATCTCGGTGCGGCGCCGATTGTCGAAGCGCTCGCGGCGGGCGCGGATATCGTGCTGACGGGGCGCGTCGCGGACCCGTCCTTGTTCACGGCGCCGCTCATTCACGAGTTCGGCTGGCACATGGGCGACTGGGACACGCTCGGGCAGGCGACCGTCGTCGGTCATTTGCTCGAATGCGCGGGGCAGGTGACGGGCGGCTACTTCGCCGATCCCGGTTTCAAGGACGTACCGGATCTCGCGCGGCTGGGTTTTCCGATCGGCGAAGTGAGCGCCGATGGCAGCGTCGTCGTGACGAAGGTGCCGCATGCGGGCGGCCGCGTGACCGAGGCGACATGCAAGGAGCAATTGCTCTACGAGATTCACGATCCGCAACGCTACTTGCAACCCGATGTCGTCGCTGATTTCACCGGGGTGCGTGTCGTAGAAGAGGAGAAAGACCGCGTGCGCGTAACGGGCGGACGCGGTAGCGCTCGAACCGGAACGCTGAAGGTGTCGGTCGCGTATGTGGATGGCTATATCGGAGAGGGACAGATTTCCTACGGTGGACCGGGCGCGGTTGAACGCGCGCGACTTGCGCTCGACATCGTGCGGGAGCGCCTCGCGGCCACGGGCGTCGACACGAGCGAACTGCGTTTCGACCTGATCGGCGTGAATGCGCTGTATGGCGACGCCCTTGCGGCACATCACGACGCGCCGTACGAAGTGCGCGTTCGCGTGGCGGGGCGCGTAGCGAACGCAAAGGAAGTGGCGCGCATCGGCAACGAGGTCGAAACGCTCTATACCAATGGGCCTGCGGGCGGCGGGGGCGTCACGAAATCGACTCGTGAGGTGCTCGCCGTGCAGTCCGTGCTTCTGCCACGCGAACAGGTGAATCCGGTATTCCAATTTGTAGAGGCAAGCGATGAAACTGCGTGAACTGGCCCATGGCCGCACTGGCGACAAAGGCAATACGCTGAACATCTCGGTGATCTGCTACGACGCGAAGCACTTCGCCCATCTGCGCAACGTCTTGACGCCGGAGCGCGTCAAGGCGCATCTCGCCGACGTGGTCAAAGGCGAGGTCGTGCGCTACGAACTGCCGCTTCTGGGCGCGTTCAATTTTGTGCTCGGCAACGCGCTGGGTGGGGGCGTGACGCGTTCGCTGGCGCTGGATGCGCACGGCAAGTCGATGAGCATGGCGCTCCTTGATCTCGAAGTGGACGACGTTCCTGATTGAACGCAACGCGGCGCGCTTTCCTAACGCCGCCGCGGGAAACACGATTGAGCCTTAAGGGTTCTCCCCAATGCAGACCCATGTCCTAAAATTTGTATGATGACCCTATGACATGGCAAATCTGCTGATATGTTCGAGAAAATTCCCAACCGGGCGCTGAGCGACACCGTCGCGCAACAGCTGCTCGCACAGATCGACAAGGGCACGTTCGCGCGCGGCGGTAAGCTGCCGACGGAAGCCGTGCTCGCCCAGGAGTTCGGCGTCAGCCGCACGGTGATCCGCGAGGCCATTTCGCGCCTGAAGAACGAGGGTGTGGTCGAGCCGCGCCAGGGCAGCGGCGTGTACGTGGCCGCGCATGGCGCAATCCGGCCGCTGCGCATCGACTACGCGGAAGCGATGGAAGGCGGCTCGGTGCTGCAGATCCTCGCGGTGCGCCGCGCGATCGAAGCCGAAGTCGCGGCGGAAGCCGCCATGCGCCGCACCGACGCCGACATGATGGCGATCGACGCCGCGCTCAAAAAGATCGATGAAGCCGTCGCCGACGGCCGCGACGGCGTTGCCGAAGACGTCGCGTTTCACCGCGCGATCGCCAGCGTGACGGGCAATCCGTACTTTCTGAAGACGCTGACGTTTCTCAATCAATACCTCGAAGCGGGCACGGTCATCACGCGCCGCAACGAGGCGCTGCGCGAGGACTTCTCGCGGCAGGTGCGCGACGAACACGCAGCGATCGCCGCGGCGATCCGCGCAGGCGACCCGATGGCCGCGCGCAATGCCGCGCAAACCCACATGTACAACGCGGCGCGCCGTCTGGCCGAAGCCGGTATCTGCTGATTCACAGGCGCATTTTGCAGACGCATTCGCTCGCGATGCGCAGCGCGCAGTCTGCAGCACTGTTCGTAGAGGAAAGGGTATGTCGAGAAATGTCGGAGTGATCGGTCTGGGCGCGATGGGTATGGGGGTCGCGCGTTCCCTACTGCGCGGCGGTTTCAACGTCCATGCGTGCGACGTGCGCCGCGAAGTGCTCGACCAGTTCGTGGCCGCTGGCGGCACGGCCTGCGCGAGTCCCGCCGAGCTTGGCGCGCAATGCGATGTGGTCGTCACGCTCGTCGTCAATGCCGCACAAACGGAAACGGTGCTGCTCGGCGAGCAGGGCGCTGTGAAGTCGATGAAGCCGGGCGGCGTCGTGATTGCGTGCGCGACGGTTGCGCCCGACTTCGCGATCGACCTCGGCCGCCGCGTGGAAGCGGCCGGCCTGCAACTGCTCGATGCGCCGGTATCAGGCGGCGCGGCGCGCGCGGCATCGGGCGAAATGACGATGATGACGTCCGGCCCTGCGGCCGCGTATGCCGCGTGCGAGGACGTGCTCGCCGCGATGGCGGGCAAGGTCTATCGTCTGGGCGAGCAGCACGGCGCGGGCTCGAAGGTGAAGATCATCAACCAGTTGCTCGCGGGCGTGCACATCGCTGCCGCCGCTGAGGCGATGGCGCTCGGTCTTCGCGAAGGCGTCGATCCCGATGCGCTCTACGACGTGATTACGCACAGCGCCGGCAACTCGTGGATGTTCGAAAATCGCGTACCGCACATTCTCAACGGCGATTACACGCCGCTGTCGGCCGTCGACATCTTCGTCAAGGATCTCGGCCTCGTGCTCGATACCGCGCGACGCTCGAAGTTTCCGCTGCCGTTGTCGGCGGCTGCGCATCAGATGTTCATGATGGCCTCGACGGCCGGCCACGGCGGCGAAGACGATTCGGCTGTCATCAAGATCTTCCCGGGCATCGACGTGCCCGCGAAGCGCTAAGCGGGAAGGGCGCAACGACATGACGAATACGAACGCCTCTACCGGCAAGCCGCTGCTCGGCTGCATCGCCGACGATTTCACGGGCGCGACCGATCTCGCAAACATGCTGGTGCGCGGCGGCATGCGCACCGTGCAGACGATCGGCGTGCCTGGCGCCGACACGCGCATCGAAGCCGACGCGCTCGTGGTCGCGCTGAAGTCGCGCACGATCGACGCCGCCGACGCCGTGGCGCAGGCGCTTGCCGCACTCGAATGGCTGCGCGCGCAAGGCTGCCGCCAGTTCTTCTTCAAGTACTGCTCGACCTTCGATTCGACCGATCAAGGCAACATCGGGCCCGTCGCCGACGCGCTGCTCGAAGCGCTGTCGCGCAATGGAGGCGACGCGCCGTTCACGATCGCGTGTCCCGCGTTTCCGGAGAACGGCCGCACGATTTACCGCGGGCATCTGTTCGTCGGCGACGTGCTGCTGAACGAGTCGGGCATGGAGCATCATCCGCTCACGCCGATGACGGACGCGAACCTCGTGCGCGTGCTGCAACGTCAGACGCGCTCGAAAGTCGGCCTCGTGCGCTACGACGCCGTGGCGCAAGGCGCGCAAGCCGTGCGCGCATCGATCGAGGCGTTGCGTGCCGATGGCGTGCGCATGGCAATCGCCGATGCTGTCTCCGATGCCGATCTCTACACGCTCGGCGAAGCGTGCGCGGACTTGCCACTGATCACAGGTGGCTCGGGTGTCGCGCTCGGGTTGCCCGCGAATTTCCGCCGCGCAGGTTGGCTCGCCGATTCCGCCGATGCAGGCGAGCTGCCGCATATCGACGGCGTGTCGGCGGTGCTGGCGGGCAGTGCGTCGAAGGCGACGAATGCCCAGGTTGCCGCATGGCGCGAAACGCGTCCCGCGTTCCGCATCGATCCGCTTGCGGCGGCGCGTGGCGAACCCGTCGTCGAGCAAGCGTTGGCTTTCGCGCGCGAGCACATGCACGCGGCGCAGCAGCAGCCCGTGCTGATCTACGCGACGGCATCGCCCGACGAGGTGAAGGCGACACAGCGCGAACTGGGCGTGGCGCAAGCCGGCGAACTGGTCGAACGCACGCTCGCGTCGATCGCGCGCGGTCTGCGCGATCTCGGCGTGCGCAAGTTCGTTGTCGCAGGCGGCGAGACCTCGGGCGCGGTGGTGCAGGCGCTTGGCGTGGACATGCTGCGCATCGGCAAGCAGATCGATCCAGGCGTGCCCGCAACGGCCACGATCGCTGCCGAACCGCTTGCGCTCGCACTCAAGTCCGGCAACTTCGGCGCAGTCGACTTCTTCGCGAAGGCGCTGCGTGTGCTCGACGGAGGCACGCAATGACGGCTGCCATTCACACGAGCGGCGAAGCGAAAGTCCGCGAAGAAATCTGCGTAACGGGCGCGAGCCTGTACGAGCGCGGTTACACCGTCGGCAGCGCGGGCAACATCAGCGCGCGGCTCGACGACGGCTGGCTCATCACGCCGACGGATGCGTGCCTGGGTCGGCTCGATCCCGCAGAGATCGCGAAGGTCGACCTCGACGGCAACGCGGTTTCGGGCGGCAAGCCTTCGAAAACGCTGGCGCTGCATCGCGGCGTCTACGAGCGCAACCGCGAAGCGCGCGGCATCGTGCATACGCATTCGACACACCTCGTCGCGCTCACACTCGCGGGCGTCTGGAGCGACGCCGACGTGCTGCCGCCCATCACGCCGTACTACGTGATGAAGGTCGGGCATATTCCGCTGATCCGCTACCGGCGTCCCGGCGATCCCCAGGTCGCGCAACAGATCTCTTCGCTCGCCGATAGCGTGCGCGGCGTGCTGCTCGAACGGCTCGGGCCCGTCGTATGGGAGCGTTCCGTTTCGCAGGCTTCGTACGTGCTCGAAGAACTGGAAGAGACGGCGCGCTTGTGGCTGATGACGAACCCGCGCCCCGCGCCGCTCGACGACACCGCGCTCGAGGAGTTGCGCACCGTGTTCGGCGCGCGCTGGTAGCCCGCGCGGGCACATCGAGCTTTCCGCGCGCCGACGCGGACCCTCCGTATCACCCACCTCAGGCAATAAGCCGGAGGGCCGTCCGACATGACGCGGACGGCCTGCAACCGGCGCCACACCGAAGGAGACAACGCATGACAAGCTATCAGGCGGCATCCGTTCGCCCTGCATCCGCCGCCGACGCTGCCGGACAACCCGGCGCGGCCGAAATCGAACGCACCTACGGGAAGGTGTTCTGGCGCATCGTGCCGTTTCTGATGCTCTGCTACGTGGTCGCGTATCTGGACCGCGTCAATGTGGGTTTTGCGAAACTGCAGATGTCGCAGGACCTCGCGTTCAGCGAGACCGTGTTCGGTCTCGGCGCGGGCGTGTTCTTTGTCGGTTACTTTCTCTTCGAACTGCCCAGCAACATCCTGATGCATCGACTCGGCGCGCGTATCTGGATTGCGCGCATCATGATCACGTGGGGATTGCTCTCAGCCGTGTTCGTTTTCGTACGGACTCCGATGCAGTTCTACGCGCTGCGCTTCCTGCTCGGTCTCGCCGAGGCGGGTTTTTATCCGGGCGTCATTCTGTACCTGACTTACTGGTTCCCGTCGCATCGCCGCGCAAAGATCATCGTCGTGATGAACATAATGGGGCACAGCGCGGACAAGCGTCGCGAGCGCCGCTGGCATCTGATCGGTCCGGCGCTCGCGGGCGCGGTGGGTTTCACGGTCGCGGCTTCGTTCGCGGACAACACGGCCGTGTCGATCGCGTTCCTGTCGATCGCCGCTGCGGGCGTGCTGACCTGCGCGCCGCTCTTCTGGTCGCTGCCCACGGCGTTCATGTCCGGCGCGACGGCCGCTGCAGGCATCGCGATCATCAATTCAATCGGCAATCTGGCGGGCTTCGCAAGCCCGTACATGATCGGCTATCTTAAGGATCTCACGCACAGCACGCAGACCGGCATGTACGTGCTGGCCGCGATGCTCGTGATCGGCGCGCTCGCCGTCTGGCTGACGCCCGCGCGGCTCGTGAACCGCTAACCGTATTCAAGGAGTCGCTTCGATGCCACGCTTCGCCGCCAATCTTTCGATGATGTACAACGAACACGCGTTTCTCGACCGTTTCGCCGCCGCTGCGCGCGACGGCTTCGAGGCCGTGGAGTTTCTGTTCCCTTATGAGTTTCCGGCCGCCGACATCAAGCAGCGTCTCGATGACAATGGCCTCACTCAGGCGCTGTTCAACGCGCCACCGGGCAACTGGGCGGCGGGCGAACGCGGCATGGCGTCGTTGCCGGGCCGCGAGGATGAGTTTCGCCGCAGTATCGAAACCGCACTCGAATACGCCCGTGTACTCGGCAACGACAAGCTGCACGTGATGGCAGGATTGATCAAACCGGATCAATCGCGCGCCGCGCATCGCGAGGTGTATCTGAAGAATCTCGCCTATGCGGCGAAGGCCGCGCAGGCTCACGGCATCACGGTCGTCATCGAGCCGATCAACACGCGCGATATTCCGGGCTTCTTTCTGAACCGGCAAGACGACGCGCAGGCCATCTGCGCGGAAGTCGGTGCGCCGAACCTGAAAGTGCAGTTCGATCTCTACCATTGCCAGATTGTCGAAGGCGATCTCGCCGTCAAGCTCAAGCGTGACATGAAGGGCATCGGGCATATCCAGATTGCGGGTGTGCCCGAGCGGCACGAGCCGGATCTTGGCGAAGTGAACTACCCGTATCTGTTCTCGCTGATCGACGCACTCGGCTACGACGGCTGGATCGGCTGCGAATACCGGCCGCGCGCAGGCACGTCGGAAGGGCTTGGATGGATCAGGCCGTACGTCAAGGCGCGCACCTGAGCGCACGTAGCTGAGCGTATTCGACAGACACACTGAGGAATAACGGCAACATGAAAGTACTGATCACGGGCGGTGCGGGATTTCTGGGCCAGCGTCTCGCGCGCGAGCTGCTCGCACGCGGCGAACTGAAGGGCGCGGATGGGCAGCGCGAGCCGATCACCGAACTGGTGTTGCTCGATGTCGTCGCGGCGCCGGGGCCGGCTGACGAACGCGTGCGTGTCGAAGTCGGCGACATTGCCGAGCGCAGCGTGCTCGAACGTCTGATCGACGAGAAGACGGCGGCGATCTTTCATCTCGCGGCGATCGTCAGCGGCCAGGCGGAAGCGGACTTCGATCTCGGCATGCGGATCAATCTCGACGCTTCGCGGCTGCTGCTCGACGTATGCCGTGAGCGCGGACATCGGCCGCGCGTCGTGTTCACGAGTTCGGTCGCCGTCTATGGCGGCGATCTGCCCGAGGTCGTCCTGGACGAAACCGCATTGAATCCGCAGTCGTCGTATGGGGCGCAAAAGGCCGTCGCCGAGTTGCTGCTCAATGACTTCTCGCGGCGCGGTTTCGTCGATGGCCGCGTGCTGCGGCTGCCGACCATCAGCGTGCGGCCAGGCAAGCCGAATGCAGCGGCGTCCTCGTTTGCCAGCGGCATCATTCGGGAGCCGCTGAACGGTGAGCCGGCCGTGTGCCCGGTGAGCGGTTCGACGCGGCTGTGGCTGCTGTCGCCACGCAAGGCCATCGAATGCCTCGTTGCCGGATGCGAGATCGACGGCGCGGCGCTCGGCAACCGGCGCACGGTGAATCTGCCCGGCGTCTCGGTGACGGTCGACGAAATGATCGCCGCGCTGCGGGAAGTCGCGGGCGATGCCGTCGCGGCACGGATCGAATTTAAGGCGGATAAGCGTGTGGAGAAGATCGTCGGCAGCTGGCCCGCGCAGTGGGACATCGCGCGCGCGTCCCAGCTTGGCCTGCACGGCGACGCGTCGTTCGAGGACATCGTGCGCGCGTTCGTCGACGATGAATTCGGTGGGAAGATTGCGCAGCGTTGATTGCCTGCCCGGCTTCTTGCGCGAGAAATAACACACGCCGCCTTCGCAGACCTGAGTCTTTGCGAGGCGGCGTTCTCGTTTTACCGCAGTTGGAGACCCTCGCGGTGCTGCGGGCCGCGCGGACCGTAGTCGAGCTCGGCGCCCAGATTGCTGCTTCGCGTGATCGCCGCGGGTGCATCGCAGGCGTCCATGATCGATTCGACGAAAATCAGTTTGTCGTTCGGCGCGGCGAGGGCGTTTTGCAGATCCCCGCAGGTCCTGGCCACGAACGACTGCACGGAGGCGCCGGGATGGAGCACTTTCGGCAGCTCCGCGTAGGCCCAGTTCGCGATGTCGTTGTAGGGCTCGGTTTTGCCGAGATAGCCGCGTTCGATGGTGTAGCCGCCATTGTTGATCAGCAGGATCGCCGGCTTGTGATCGTGGTGCAGGATGGTCGACAACTCCTGCGCCGTGACCTGGAACGAACCATCGCCGATGAGCAGCACGTGGCGGCGCTCAGGGGCCGCAGTCAGCGCGCCGAGCAGGGCGCCGACTGAATAGCCAATCGACCCCCAGTTGATCGATCCGATGAAGGTGCAGCCCGGCGGCAGCTTCAGGCCGAGAAGGGAAAACGACGTGCCATTGTCGACATAGAGGACGTCGCCGGGCCGCAGATAGTCCTGGACAGACTGCCAGTAAGCGGCTTGTGTCAGCTTCGCGGCAGCCTCGACGTGCATCCGTGCGGCCGGCGCGTCGACCGGGCCTTGCACGCGCGTCGCAACCTGCGGAATTGCATCGATCACGCCCCGTAGCACTTCCTTGAGCGTCACCGCCTGATAGTTGTCTTCGCCGACGTCCACGGCGTGTGCACGCGCGTGGATCGTGCGGGCGGGGAGCGTCGCCGTGAAGTCGCCCGTGGTCACTTCGATCGGCCGGTAGCCCACGGCGAGAAGGCAATCGCTGCTCTCGATCGTTTCCTGCACCCCAGGCTCGCTGCCCTTGCCGGCGTAGATGCCAACGTATTGCGGGTGCGATTCGTCGACCACGCCCTTGGCGGCGTTGATCACCGCGACCGGAGCCTGCAGCTTTTCCGCCAGCGCCACGAGTTCGGGGACGACGCCGAACCGGTCGGCGTCCGTATCCACGAGGATCGCCGGTGCGGTTGCCGCGGAAAACTGTTGGGCGAGCGCGGCGATGCACGTTTGCAACCGTTCCGGATCGCTCGGAACGTGGGCAAGTACGAGCGGCGCGGCCGGCACCTCGATCTCGAGATAGGCGATGTCGGAAGGCAGCTCCATGTAGACGGGGAGCTTTTCCCGCCAGGCGGTGAGGATCAGCCGGTCGATTTCGACGACGGCGTTGCGCGGGGTGATCCTCGCCTGGGCCACCGTCACCGGCGCATAGGCGCGCAGAAAGTGGTCGAAGTTGCCGTCGGCCATGGTGTGGTGCATGCCGAGGCCGCGATCGATGGAGCGCAGCGGGATCGAACCGCTGATACAGATGACGGGGACGTGCTCGGCATAGGCGCCCGCCACACCGTTGAGCGCGCTCAAGGCGCCGACGCCGTTCGTGACGAGCAGCGCGCCGAGGCCATTGAGCCGGGCATAGCCGTCCGCAGCATACGAGGAGGTCAACTCGCCCGTCGTGCCGACCCATTCCAGCTCACCGCTATCCTGGAGTTGCTGCAACAGCGTGAGGTTGTAGTCGCCCGGGACACCAAACAAATGACGAATACCGGCTTCCTGGAGACGGCGCAGCAGGAAGTCGCCAATCGTCATGCGTTGGGTGAGTTTGGCCGTGTTTTGCGTGATTTCCATGGAGGACTCCTAAGGTGGGTCATTGGAGGAAGGGGCGGTACCGGTGATCCATTGCACTCCGCGGAAACGGCGCTGCGTAAATCGGTATGCGGTACAACGGAATCGAAGTCTAGGCGCCCTGCAAAAACAAGAGCGTGACCGAGTCATTACAAGAAAATATCAGGGAGGGAGCATGCTGCGTTTTGTCATTTCTCTGTAATGACTGAGTAACTGCCCTGTTGGAGCGCGCGGCCTAGACTGCTCTCACGCTCGGCTGGTATAGGGGCGCAAACGAGCACAGAATCAGTGACACACGCATGAGAGTGCAGGGATCGGACGCCATGAAAATCCTCGTCATCGAAGACGAAGCCAAGACCAGCGAGTACATCCAGAACGGCCTGACGGAAGCAGGCTACGTGGTGGACGTGGCCACGAACGGCATCGACGGGCTGCACCTCGCGCAGGAGATGGGTTACGACCTGATCCTGCTCGACGTGATGATGCCGGAGATGGATGGCTGGACCGTCATGAAGAAGCTCGGTGCGCGCATCAAAACCCCTGTGTTGTTCCTGAGCGCGCGCGGCACGCTCGAAGACAGGCTCAAGGGACTCGATCTCGGCGCCGACGATTATCTCGTCAAGCCTTTTTCGTTTGCCGAGTTGCTGGCGCGCATCCGCATCATATTGCGGCGCGGCCAGCCTCAAAAGCAGGAGGAGCAGGTCTTCGAAGTCGGGGATCTGCGGGTGGACGTGCCGAAGCGGCGAGTTGACCGGGGCGGCGCGCGCCTCACGCTCACCAACAAGGAATTCAACCTGCTGGCGTTCTTTCTGGAGCATCAAGGCCAGGTGCTGTCGCGTGCACTGATCGCTTCGCGCGTCTGGGACATGAACTTCGACAGCGATAGCAACGTTGTCGATGTTGCGGTGCGCCGGTTGCGGCAGAAGATCGACGACCCGTTCCCGGTTCGTCTGATTCATACGATTCATGGCGTGGGATACCGCTTCGAGTACGAAGCATGAAGCGGCTTTCACTCACCACGCGCCTTGCGTTGCTATACGCACTCATCGTATTTACCGCGATGGCGTTGCTCGGCACCTTGCTGTATCGCGGGCTGGAGCGGCAGTTGATCGTGCGCGACGACGCGGCGCTGGTGACGCGCGTGGACCAGCTTCGCACGCTGATGAACGATGTCGACGTGCGTGAGCTGATACGCGACAAGCCCCATCTCTTCGCGAACATGCTCGGCAATACGGAATCGCTGCTGATCGTGGGCTTTCCGGGTGAAGCGCCGCTCATTACGGTGAATCCCGGTCACCGGGCGGTGCCGGACATGAAGCCGGTGCCGGTGGACATGCCGCTCACGCTCGGCGCGGTCCAGCATACGGTTGCGGCCGATGGGACGCCGTTCATCTACGTCGCCGCTGCGGCGCACGACGTCGCCGGAAAACAGGACCTGCAGATCATCTCCGGCCGCTTGCTGACCGAACGCACGCAGTTGCTGCGGGCATATCGGAACCAGATACTGCTATTCGCCTCCGCTGGCGCGACTATCGTTGCCTTGCTCGCTTTCGTCCTCGCGCGCCGCAACATGCAGCCGTTGCGTGTGCTCGCGGCGCAAACCGGGGCGATCGGCGTCAGCACGCTTTCGACGCGCATCGAGCAGCGCGCCACGCCGCCCGAACTCGACGCACTGATCGCCGCATTCAACGGCATGCTCGACCGGCTCGAGCGCGGGTTCACCCAGTTGAAACAGGTGTCGGCCGACATGGCACATGACCTGCGCACGCCCATCGGCAATCTGCTCGGGCAGACCGAAGTCGGCTTGAGCCAGACGCGCGACACCGCGTATTACCAGCGGCTTCTCGGTTCGAACTACGAGGAGTTGCAACGCCTCTCGAAGATGATCGACAACATGCTGTTTCTCGCGCGCACCGAGCAGGCCGATAACGCCATCGAGCGCAAGGACGTGCCGCTCGCGGTGGAATTCGAGCGCATGCAGGAGTACTTCGAAGGTCTCGCGGAGGACCGCAACGTGAGCCTCGAATGGCGCGGCGAAGGCCACATATGCGCGGATCCGGATCTGCTGCGCCGTGCGCTGGGCAATCTGCTTGCGAACGCCTTGCGCTATGCGGAGCCGGGTACGGCGATCTCGACCGTGGCGCAGCAAGGACCGGAGGCCACGACACTCCATGTCGAGAATCGCGGACCGACGATCGAGCCGCATCATCTCGACCGGATCTTCGACCGCTTCTATCGGGCCGATCCGTCACGGCACCGCTCGTCGGAGTCCAGCGGGCTCGGGCTTTCGATCGTGCGCAGCATCATGTTGCTGCACGGCGGAACGTGGCAAGCGTCCAGCAGCAACGGCGTGACGCGCTTTACGCTCGTGTTCCCGCGGCAGCGCGAGCGGCTGGGCCAGTAGGCGCCCCAGGGGCGGCGGTGCGACAAACCGCGCTATGATGGGCTGCCTTGAATTGGGGAATGCGGGACGCAACCCGTCGGTGCGCGCGTGGGTTGTTCGTACGAGTGGAATTCAGCATCTATTCCAGTCATGAAGCCCAGTCATGAAGCGTAGAAGAAGCGATGAAACAACGTACATGGCCCAGACTCGCTGTCGTTTGTTCATTCCTGGCTTTCATGCCGCTTGCGGGTTGCGCGGCCCGCGGCGCGCCGTCCTGGTCGCTCTTCGGTGCGTACTTTCCGTACTGGCTCGTGAGCGCCGTGATCGGCATCGTGGGCGCGCTCGTCGCGCATCGCGTCTTCATCTCGACTGGCTGGGTTCGCGTGGTGCCGTACCAGCTTTCCGTCTGCACCGCGATCGGCGTTGTCGCCGGGGTGCTCGTCTGGCTGTGGGGAACGGGGCAGCTCTGACATGAAAATGGCCGGCCAGAACCCTCGACATGCATGGAAGGGCCGCGCGATCGCCGTCGTGATCGTCCTGCTCGGCGCCGCGGCGCTTTGGTACGCGTACGACCGGTCGTCACGCTATCCGTCCACCGATGACGCATCCATCGACGCGGACGTCGTGCACGTCGCGTCCCCCGTGGGCGGCCGCATCATACGTGTGCCCGTAGAGGAGAACCAGCATGTCGCCAAGGGCGACGTGCTGTTCGAAATCGATCCGGTGCCGTACCGGCTCGCGGTCGCGCAGGCGCAGGCCGAAGTCGAGCTGGCGCGCGCCTCGCTCGCCACGCGCCGCCGCACGCTGATCGGCGAGACGTCGAACGCGACGATCGCCGCCGACCAGACCCGTCGTGCGACGCACAATTACGACCTCGCGACGCGCAGTGTCGACCGGCTGCGGCCGCTCGAGGCGCAAGGCTATGTGTCCACGCAGCAGCTCGACCAGGCGGTCGTGGCGCAGCGCGACGCGAGCGTCTCGCTCGCGCAGGCGAAGGTGCAGCAGCGCTCTTCCGCGCAGACGATAGGCGACGACACCGACGCCATCGCGGCATTGCACGCGCGCGAGGCCGCGCTGGCCATCGCGCAGCGCGCGCTCGACGATACGGTCGTGCGCGCGCCGTTCGAAGGCTACGTGACAGGACTGACGATCCTCGCGGGCGAGACGGTCGCGCCGAACCAGTCCATCTTCACGCTGGTTCATTCGGGCGAATGGTTTGCCGTGGCGAATTTCCGCGAGACGGCGCTCGGCGCCATCGAAGTGGGCGACTGCGCAACCGTGTACTCGATGATCGACCGCAGACAGCCGATGAGCGGCAAGGTGATCGGCATCGGCGCGGGCATCATGGACACGGACCGTGTGAACCTGCCGCGCAGCCTGCCGTACGTGCAGCAGTCGGTGAACTGGGTGCGCGTGGCGCAACGCTTCCCGGTTCGCGTGCGCATCGACGCGCCGGTCAACAGACTGGTGCGCATCGGCGCCAGTGCGATCGTCGAGGTCCGGCATGGCCAGTCTTGCCGGTGACATCAGGAGGCCCGGTCCGCGGGAAATCGCGAAGCTGCTCGCGCCGTTCCCTGGGCGCGCCGCGATCGTTTCGCGCATTGCGCTGATCTGCGCGCTCACGGTGCTCATGACGGCCGGCTACGGCACGCCCGATGCCGCGACTTCCGCGTATATCGTGTTCTTTCTGAACCGGCCCGACCGCATGACGAGCATTGTCATGTCGTTCGCCTTGATGCTGCTCGTGACCGTGATCATCGGCATCGTGATGATCTTCGCAATCCTCACGATCGACCAGCCGCCGCTGCGCGTGGCGAGCATGGCGCTCCTGTCGTTCGGACTGCTATTCGCTACGTCGGCGAGCAAGCTTCGGCCAATCGGCGCGATCCTGGCGATGATCGTCGGCTTCGGGCTCGACGAACTCGGCCTCGCGCCGGTGGGCGAAGCGGCAACGCGCGGCCTGCTGTACGCGTGGCTGATGGTCGCGATTCCGATTGGCGTGGCGATCGTCGTGAATCTCGTGATCGCACCGTCGCCGCGCCGGCTCGCCACCTCGCAGTTGGCGCGGCGGCTGAGGCTCGCTGCGCATCGCCTGACGGGCACGGCGACCGACGATGAGCGCGCCGCATTCGAAGCGTGCATGCGGGAGGGCGACCATCAGATCCTCACGTGGCTCAAGCTCTCCGCGCTCGAAGGCACGTTGACACCGGCCGACGGTGCGGCGTTGCGCCAGGCGGCGGCGTCCACGACGGCGATCCTGGTCGCGACGGATTTCGCGGCGAGCGAAGCGGGCGCGCGCCTGCCCGACGCATGCGCGGCGCAACTGGCCGAAACGATGACCCAGATGGCCGCGATGCTCGACGCGGGCGGCTATCCCGTGGACGTCACGCTCGATGTGCAGGACCTGCCCGAGGGAGCCGCGCTATCGGGGCTCGTACTCGCCGACCTGCGCACCGCGTTGGAGGGCTTCGCGGTGCCGCCTTCGCAGGCAGCCGCAGCGCCGGTTCCGGCTCCTGAAAAAGCCGCCGAGCCTCCCGCACGCAGCGGCTTTTTCGACGCCGATGCGTTCTCGAATCCCGATCACGTCCGTTACGCGCTGAAGACCACGGCAGCGGCGATGTTTTGCTACGTGCTGTATCAGCAGCTCGACTGGCAGGGCATCCATACGTGCTTCATCACCTGCTATATGGTGTCGCTCAGCACCACGGCCGAAACCGTCGAGAAGCTGACACTGCGGATCGCGGGCTGCCTCGTCGGCGCGTTGCTTGGCACACTGGCGATCGTGTTCGTGACGCCTCGCTTAACCTCGGCGGGCGAGCTGATGGCGCTGGTGTTCGCGGGCGCCTGGCTGGCCGCGTGGGTGGCGATGGGATCCGCACGGATCTCGTACGCGGGCATGCAGATCGCGTTCGCTTTCTTCCTGTGCGTGATCCAGGGCGCGGCGCCCGCGTTCGACCTCACGCTTGCGCGCGACCGCGTGATCGGCATCCTGATCGGCAACGTCGTGACCTATCTGGTCTTCACGCGCGTCTGGCCCGTGAGCATCGCCAGCCGGATCGATGCGACCCTCAAGGCGCTCGTTGCGCAATGGACCCGTATCGCGCGCGCAGCGGACGCCCGCACGCGCAGCGCGCTCGCGGCAGGCGCGCTCGCCCAATACGGCGGGCTGCGCCAGGATATCGGCCTGATTCACTACGAGCCTTCGTGGGTGCGTCCCGAGCCGGCGTGGGTGGCGAGCCGGCGGCGCGCACTCGCGGAAATCGAGGCGCTGGAGGGGCCGCTGGTCCTCGCGGCAGGGCGGGCGGGCGCGGCGCGGCTGGGTGAAATCGCCCAGCGTCTCGCGGCCGGCGACGACGCGCACGTGCAAGCAGCACAGCGTGCCGCCGATACGCAGACGCCAGGTGCCGAGGCCGCGGAGGACCACACTGCCGACCCCGCACTCGGTGCGCTTCAGAACGTCATCGCAAAGCGTTTTGGACAGATCGCCGACATCACGCGCCCAGCCTCGGCCACGGAGACGACGACCGATGCGCGCCCTTGAACCGACGCCCCGGCTCATCGCAATGGCTGCCGCGATGGTTGCCACATTGGCCATAGCGTCGCTCGAGGGCTGCGCGACCTCATCGATCGATCTCGCGCCTCCCGCGGCGGACCGTCCCTGGCAGCCGCAGACGGACGCTGGTGGCAACATCGTGCCCGGCCCGCCGCACAGCGCCAGCGACTCGACGCAGGCGGGCTACACGTTGCCGCGCAGCTCAGCGCTCGCTGCGATCGAACCCGCTGCGACGCTCGATGCGAACCACGCGTATACACTGCCCGAGCTGATCGATCTCGCGGAGTCGACGAACCCGCTCACGCGAATCGCCTGGAACGACGCGCGCAATGCGGCGCTCGCTGCGGGCATCGCGAAGACCGCGTATTTGCCGCAGCTCACCGCCACCGCCATGGGCGGATACGAAGCGGCGAGCGGCGCGGCATCGACGCCGCTGCTCGGCACCACATCGACCAACTCGAACATTCACGGCACGGTTTCGGTGCTCGCACTGCAATGGCTGCTATTCGATTTCGGCGGCCGCCGTGCGCGCCTCGATGCGGCCAAGCAGCTTTCCGTGGCGGCGAACGTCGCATTCACGTCCGTTCACCAGCACGTGATCCACGACGTGAGCATCGCGTACTACACGTACGAAGCCGCGACTGCGAGAGAGCATACGGCGCAGCAGGCGCTCGACAACGCGGACGGGATTCTTAGCGCCGCGCGCGCGCGGCGAAAGCAGGGCGTGGGCACAGTTGTCGAGGTCGCACAGGCCACGCAGAACCGCGCACAGGCCAATCTCCTGAAGGTGCAGGCAGACGGCGCGTTGAGCGACAGCTATCTGAGCCTCGTCTCTGCGCTCGGCATATCGCCGTTGTCGAAACCGGTGATCGCCCCGTTGCCCGCGCGTACGCTCACGCTGGCGCTGCACCAGAGCGTCGATGAAATCGTGACCGATGCGATTGCGCGGCGGCCGGACGTGCAGGGCGCTTTTGCGCTGGAAGAGGCCAACCAGGCGAAGATCCGCGCGGCCGAATCCGCCTTCATGCCGAAGATATTCCTCTCCGCCACGGCCGCGTACGGCACCGGCACGACGTCGATCACGGCAATTCCCCCGGTCGGCGATCAGGCGGCGACGGTGAACCTGAACGGCAGCCGGCGCAGCGGCAGCATATTTCTTGGTGTGACGATTCCCCTATATGACGGCGGCTTGCGTTCCGCCGTGCTGATGCAGGCGCGCAACGATGCGGACAGTGCATCCGCGCAATTGACCCATACGAAGCAGGAAGCCGTTCGACAGATCGTTGCCGCGCAGAATGGGCTTTCCACGAGCCTCGCGTCGAACGATGCCGCGAAGGCACTGGTCGAGGCCGCGCAGACGACCTACGACGCGGCGTTCACCGCGTACCGGCACGGCGTCGGCACCATTACCGACGCGCTCCTCACGCAGAACCAGCTGCTTGCCGCGCAGAACGCGTATGCCGACAGCTACAGCGCCGCGCTCTCCGCCGCTGCGACGCTCGCCCTTGCAACGGGCGAGATCGGCTCGCCCTCTATGGAAGGCGAGCCGTCTCAGTAGGATCGCTAAACATACCGCGCCGGTGATTCAGCTGCCGAAATACGTCATGCAAAAGCTGGCCGGGCCGACGCAGGTGGACGGTGCGGGCGTATGCGTACGAGAACCCGCGGCCGAGCTGCTCCCCATCGATACGCCACCCATATCGCGTTGCGCCGAATCTTGCGCGTATTGTGCCGCTGCGACCTTGGCCTCGGCAGCCTGAACGTCAGCGGGATAGTCGATGTCGTCGCCGCGGCCCGGGCTGTATCCGGCCTGCTCGACACGCACGAGATCCGCGCGCACTTCGGCGCGGGTCAGGGGTTGAGTGGACTGCGCGAAGCTATATGCCGGAACGGCGACGGCGGAAGCAGCGACGAGAATGCTGAGAAGAAGCCTGGACATGATCAATACTCCTATATATCCGTAGAGCGGATGAGTCGGGAAGGAAAGCCGCAGCATCGACTGTGCATGGACGCGAAGACAGGCTTAGGGACGAACAGCTTGAAACTTGGCTAAGCGAGGCAAAGCGTTACTGCGTGGTTGCAGTGTAGGAAGGTGCTTCGGTCGCCAAGGTTACCCAGTCATTACAAGAAAATAACGAATCATCCGCCCCTTTGATTCGATGCCCCCGGCGCGGGCACGTCATTATTTCGTAATGACTGGGTAACCCTCTCGTTCGAGGCAGCTTTCTAGACTGGCCGTGTTGTCAATCGATTCGTTCACACCGCGTCATTCCGAGGAGCTGCCATGTCTTTCCCTTCCTTCCGTTCTGCCGTTGCTCATGCTGCAGCGGCACTTTGCCTGGTTGCCGGTGCCGCTACGACAGCGCAGGCCGCGCCCATCAAGAACGTCGTCCTCGTGCATGGCGCGTTTGTGGGTGGCGCCGGATGGCGCCCGGTGTACGACATTCTCACGAAGGACGGCTACAACGTGACGCTCGTGCAGGAACCGCTGACGTCATTCAAGGACGACGTGACGGCGACGAAGCGCGTCATCGATAGCCTGGATGGGCCGTGCGTGCTCGTCGGCCATAGCTACGGCGGCGCGATCATCACGGAGGCGGGCAACGACGAACATGTGAAGTCGCTCGTCTACATTGCCGCTCATGCTCTTGATGTCGGCGAAACTGAAGTCTCGAATGGCAAGCGTTATCCGAACGCGACGCCCCATGAGGACATTGTGAAGACAGCCGACGACTATCTGTACCTGAATCCGGCCGACTATCCGCGCGATTTCGCAGCCGATCTTCCGATTGCGCAGGCCGAATTCGAGGCCCATGAGCAAATGCCGACTGCGGCGGGTGTATTCGCGTCGGAAATCCCGGATCCGGCATGGAAGATCAAGCCCACGTTTTATCTGGTCGCGAAGGCGGACAAGATCATCAACCCGGACCTCGAGCGTATGTACGCGAAGCGCGCTCACGCCCAGACGGTGGAAATCGATGGCGCGAGCCATTCGGTTTACGAGTCGCATCCGAAGGAAGTGGCCGCGTTGATCGAGCAGGCTGCGCAGCAACAGGGGCAGTGATTTTGCGCGCGCGCCGGTTGGGTTGAGGCTGGCGCGCGGCGAGTGAAAACACGACATCTGAACTTGGGACTCACAAATCATGTCATGGCCAGATACAGATGTCCGCTTCCCGGCCAAGTTCAAATGTCCGGGTTTAGCAGGTTCAGGATTCGTCTTTCATGCGTCTGAAGCCTGTACGGTATCGAAGGACGGATCCTGAGCGGGAAGGGTGTCTGCGTCAGTTCCACTGCTGCCTGCAGACCGCCGGCCAGGTTTTTGGGGCGATTGCTGCACCTGTCTACGCTGGGCAAGATCCGTGATCGCCTGCTCGACATCCGCCTGCGTGAACTCGCGTTGTTTCTTCTTGCCCGGTTCGTGTTCGTTGCGCCTG
>NZ_SMOD01000010.1 GCF_004353905.1 Paraburkholderia guartelaensis
GTGCCGCGCCCGCAAGCGCTCCGCCGGCGCCGCCCCCCGCGCCCATCGTGCAGGTGCGCACGCTCGAGCGCGGCACCTTCCGCACGCTGCTCGACAGCGAAGTGCAAAAGACGGACGGCAAGGTCGTGGGCCGCGCCGTCGACATGGTCACCGGCCCCGGCGGGAAACCCGTCGACGTCGTGGTGAACCTGCAAGGCTTCATGGGCATTGGCGACCGCAAGGCCAACTTCCCGTGGAGCGGCGTGCGCGTGAATACCCAGCCGAAGACGCCGGCCATCACGCTCGCGCTGCCGGCAAGCCAGCTGCAGGTGCCCGACCGGCCCAAGGCCGGTGCGCCGCAGCCCGGCAACCCCGAGGCGAGCGCGACGCGCCTGCCCATGCTTGACGCGGACGTGGAACGCGCCAACGGCGGCAAGGTGGGCCGCGTGGTGGACGTGCTGCTCGACGGCAGCGCCGCCCCGCAGGCCGTTGTGCTCGACGTGAGCGGCACGCTCGAGAAACGTCATACGATCGCGGCCGACTGGTCGGCGCTGCGCTTCGTCACGAAGAACAATACGCTCGAAGCGCAGCTCGAAATGAGCGATCAGCAGGTGGATGCCTCGCCGCCCTACACGCCCGACCAGCCGGTGCGCGCCGTGACACCCGCCGCCCCGCCGCCTCCGGCCCCGGCCGCTTCGGCTGCGCAAGCAGCGCCCGCTGCATCGCCCGTCGCCTCGGCGGCCAATGCCCACGGTGCCAAATGACGGACGGCACCATGCAACAACCCAATCCAGGCCAGCGCAGCGTGCGCGCGCTCGACTGGCTGAACTTCTTCGTGGCGAACGTGCAGACGGGCTTCGGGCCGTTCATTGCCTCGTATCTGGCGTCGCACAAATGGACCCAGGGCGAGATCGGCCTGGCGCTTTCGGTGGGCACGATCAGCGCGATGGTGAGCCAGGTGCCGGGCGGCGCGGCTGTGGACGCCCTGCGCAACAAGAAGGCCGCCGCCGCGTGGGCGATCATCGCGATCATCATCTCGGCCGTCCTGCTCGCCGCGAGCCCGACCGTCGTGGCGGTGATGGCCGCCGAGGTCTTCCACGGCTTCGCCAGCTGCATGCTCGTGCCGGCCATGGCAGCGCTCGCGCTCGCGCTGGTGGGCCGCCAGAACCTGGGCGACCGGCTCGGCCGCAACGCGCGCTGGGCCTCGATCGGCAGCGCCGTGGCCGCCGGGCTGATGGGCTTGTGTGGCGAGTACTGGTCGCCGCGCTCCGTGTTCTGGTTGACGGCCGCGCTCGCGTTGCCCGCGCTCGTCGCACTCGCGATGATCGAGTACGACCAGAACGCGGCCTACGCCAAACCCGCGGCCAAGCCCGGCAAGGCCAGCGCGGCAGTCGCCGGCGAGCCTCGCGAAACGATCTTCGACCTGCTGCGCGACCGGCGCATGCTGACCTTCGCGGCCTGTGTGGTGCTGTTCCACCTCTCGAACGCCGCGATGCTCAACCTCGCCGCCGGCGAAGTGACGGCAGGCATGGGCGACAACGTTCAGCTCGTGATTGCGGCATGCATCATCGTGCCTCAAGCCATCGTCGCGCTGATGTCGCCCTGGGTCGGCCGCACCGCGCAGGCCTGGGGGCGCCGCCCCGTGCTGATTCTGGGCTTTTGCGCGCTGCCGCTGCGGGCGCTGCTGTTCGCCGCCGTCGGCAACCCGTACTTCCTCGTGCCGGTGCAGATGCTCGACGGCCTTTCGGCCGCCGTGTTCGGCGTGATGCTGCCGCTCATCGCCGCCGACGTGGCGGGCGGCAAGGGCCGCTACAACCTCTGTATCGGGCTCTTCGGACTCTCGGCGGGGATTGGGGCGACGCTTTCGACGGCGCTTGCCGGCTTTATCGCCGATCACCTGGGCAATACGGTGAGCTTCCTCGCGCTCGCGAGTGCAGGCGCCGCCGCGGTGCTGCTGGTTTGGCTTGCGATGCCCGAGACGCGCGACGCGCTCGAAGAGGAAAACGCCCGCGACGCCACCGTTTGAGGGCTGCACTGCCGGAGCGGGCGCCGGTTGCGCCTGTTCCGGCGGGCGGTGGCGACCCGCCTTTCTCGCTCCATAAAAAAGCCGGCGCCCCTCGGGGCGCCGGCTTTTTTACGCAGCTTCATGACGTTGGCATGACGAGGTATGACGAGCCTCGTGGCACGAGAGCGCCGGGTGGCATACCCGCGCGGGCGACCGGTACGCCCGGGCAAGCCGCTCAGGCGGCCAGCGCCTCGTCCAGACGCGCCGCGACCACGGCGTTGGGAAGGTTGTCGAGCTTGCTCGCGAGGATCATCGCGTCGGCATTGGCCGGGCGGTGACGGCGATTGGGGCTCGGGCGGAACACCGCGTCGCCGCGGCGGATCTTCTCGCCGGTCAGCGCACAAACGGCGCTGCGGCGCGCCGTGCAGACCCGCCATAACTGGTCGGAGTAGCGGCCATACGTGGCATCGCTCCAGCAAACCGTGATGCTGTCCGGATCGTGCCGCCGGATCAAGGTGATGCCCTGCGCATCCCACGACCGGACGGTGGCGCGCCGCCGGTTGGCCGCCTCCGACGCGCCGCGTGTGATGGGTACCGGTTTGCAGCTTCTGCCGCCTTCGAATTCGCTGTCCAGGCTTAGCGGCTCGGAAGCCGCGGACAGAAGGTCAATGGTTTGTTGCCAAACGCTGCCGGTATCTAATTTCGTCATAATGCACCTCGTGCACGTGGAAACGATTCAAATATGCCGGTCGAATAAGCACTCTGCCACGTCCGGATTATAGCGTGTCCAACTCGCAATCCACAGGAAAAACGCAATTTTCACACGATAATGCCAAACGCAAAAACCGGGATGGCGGAGCTTTCAGTTCCGACTGTAAGCCTCCAATGTTGGTTTCTTTACATCCGTGAACTTTTTTGCCGATTTGATGATACTTAACAATCTCAGTGTGGAAAAAATAACCGGTTTCAGGCTGGATGTCACTACTGGCGTGAGATTTCAACATAACTGAATTGTTACAGCGCCCGCTGCGTCCGGTGGACGCACAATGCCCGGAATGCCCGTCCATAGCCAGTCTTACGGCCTTGACCGGCATCACGCCGACTCCACTCTTACACACGTGACGTGACCGATCAATGAAACGCAATACACCTATTCGACATAGGTGCATCAGACATATCACATACTAAACGTCAGTCTATTGGCAGCGAGATTCTCGCACGAAGCTTGCGTTCTCCACATGTCTAGAATATCGAGACATTCCACTATTCGAAAAGCAATTAATGGATTTTGGATATTGCTTTAGGCGCATTGCCGGCCGTCAATGCGGACATTGTGCAACTCGCAGGAGACGAATAGCAACAATACGGTGATGTTACAAGCGCCATCATACGCACCGAAAGTATGCACACTAAACCACTATTGAATCCGCGGATAAAGACAAACGAATGAAGATATCGCGCGGCTCGCCTGTTCTCGCCTCTTCTCGCGGCTTCCCGTCTGTTACGCGCCGCGGCCCTGATCGAGAAATTCGCCGGCGCGCACCTTGAGCATCGCGCCGAAGTCGTCGAGCCAGCCAATGGAAAGCCGCCAGCTCTGCCAGTAGAGTTCGACGTCGAGCGCGCGGCCGGGCGTAAGTTCGACGAGTTCGCCGCGCGCGAGGTGCGGCGCGATCATGCGCTCGGGGCACATGCCCCAGCCTAGTCCATTCAGGCAGCAGCGCAGAAACCCAGCCACGTGCGGAATCCAGTGCAGCGGCGCGTCGATCTGCGCGCGCGTGATGCGGCGAATAAAGCGCTTTTGCAGTTGATCCTTGGGATTGAACTCGACGCATGGCGCGTGGCGCAGCGTGTCGCGCGTCACGCCCTGCGCGAAATGCCGCTCGAAGAACGCCGGCGAGCACACCGCGAGATAGCGCATGCGGCCGAGGCGTGTCGAGCGGCAGCCCTGCACGGGCTCGGCCTGCGTCGTGACGGCGCCCTGCACGCTGCCGTCGCGCATGCGTTGCGCGGTGTGATCCTGGTCGTCGATCACGAGATCGAGCAGAATGCCGCGCTCGACGCAGAACGCCGCCACGGCGTCGATGAACCAGGTGCCCACGCTGTCGTCGTTGACGGCCACCCGCAGCGTCGGCCGCGCTGCCCCCAGCGCGCTCGTGAAGGTCGGCATCGCCCCACCGAGCTCCGCCTCGAGCAATTGCACGCGCTCCGTGTGACGGCATAGCAGCGCGCCGGAAGCCGTCGCGACACAAGGCTGGCCGCGCTTCACGAGCACGGTGCCCACGCGCTCCTCCAGCAGCTTCACGCGCTGCGAAACCGCCGACGGCGTGACGTTGAGCGCGCCCGCGGCGCGATCGAACGAGCCATGCCGCACGACGGCGGCGAGCGCATCGAGCAAGGCATAGTCGAGCATTAGCGTTCCTTAATCCAGTTAATGAAAATGAGCTTTTCTTATGCGGCTCCTGGCGGCAGACTAGCGCCATTCCCTGTCGATGTCCATTGACCGCAGGCGCCGCGCATCGCGCCGCCCGCGCTCCTACTTTGTCCGCAACCATCATGAACTGGCTCGCTTTTACTCACGGCGCGGCGCTGTGCGCCTCGCTCATCGTCACGATCGGCGCACAGAATGCGTTCGTGCTGCGTCAGGGCATCCTGCGCTCGCACGTCGGCAAGATCGTCCTGCTCTGCGCACTGTCCGACTTCATTCTGATCGGCGCGGGGGTGGGCGGCGCCTCGGCGCTCGTCGAGCGCTATCCGACCTTCGTGCACATCGTGCTGTACGTGGGTCTCGCCTGGCTCGTGTGGTTCGGCATCGGCGCGCTGCGCCGAGCGGTGCGCCCTTCGCATGCGGTACTGGAGAGCAATGCCGCCGTGGATGCGCCCGAGCAGCGCGCCTGGCCGATCATCCTCATGACGCTCGCGTTCACGTGGCTCAATCCGCACGTGTATCTCGACACCTTCCTGCTGATCGGCACGGCCGGCGCGCGAGAACCGCTAGGCAGCCGCCTCGCCTTCGCGATCGGCGCGATGTCCGTGAGCGCAGTGTGGTTCGTCGCGCTGGGCTACGGCGCGCGCGTGCTCGCGCCGCTGTTCCGGCGTGCGGGTGCGTGGCGCGTGCTCGACGGCGCCATCGGCGGCATGGTGCTGTTGATCGCCTTCGCGCAATTGCGCTGAAGTCCGCGAGAATGCTGCGCGCGGGCCGCGCGTTTGCCGCGTTTGCCGCGTTTGCCGCGTTTGCCGCGTTTGCCGCGTTTGCCGAATGCGCCGCTACTGCGCGGCGTTCTTCGCTTTGCGCTGCAGCAGCAGGCCCTCGACGAGTTCCGGTGACATATAGTGAGGCCCGTCGAAGAGATACACGCGATAGCCGTGATACGCCTCGAGCTGCGGGGCCAGCTCGGCGGCCGTGGCCGCGCGAAAGCCCCCGCCCTGTTTGGGACGGAACGCCTCCGCGATGATGCGCACGCGCTTGTGGCCCAAATGCGCAGATAACGCATCCGCATATTCGCGCGCCGCGGCCGGACCGCGCGCATAGACTCCGCAACCGTCCTGCAGCAACACGCCGACATCGCGCGGGAGCCACGAGTCGAGCCATTTCGCGAGCGCCTCGCCGCCGATGTTGCTGGTGTCGTACACGCTGATCCACAGCGGATGCGGCAGCTTCTCCAGCAGCGGCGCCATGCGGGGCGCGTCGGCCCAGGTGGGATCGACTTCGACCGGAAAATACCAGCCCGTGATGTGCACCGGTGGGCGCACAGCGGCGAGCTTGAGCGAACGATCGACGAGCGTTTCGACGTTCTCGCGTGCTTTCTTCTCGTCCGAATAGCCCGCAAGCCCGACGATCACGCCGCGCGCCCAGGGCTCGTTGGCGATGCGAACCCAGTCGGGCACGCGCGGCGCGGGAATACCGGCGCCCGCCATGAACGCGACGTCGTCGACGGCGATCCATTGCACCAGCAGCTCGTTGACGCCCAGCCTGTCCCAGTCGCCGCGCAAGTCGAGATGGTCGTTATCGGGCTGCCAGACGATGCCTTGCGCGAGCGCATCCGCGTGTGCAGGCACCTGCAGCGTGCAACCGGCGGCAGCGAGCACGCACAGCACGGCGCACGCGAGGCGCGCGCAGCGCGGCAAACCGCGCAAACGCGTTCGCCCGGCCGCATCTTGCTGGTCCGCGACGCCCTGAGCAATTCTCCGCACGATCATCAGGTTTCCTCAATAAGAGAGCACGGCGCCGAAGAACACACCGCCCGCCCGGTCGTCGCCCGTGACGTGCCAGCGGTACTGCACCGTCACGTCGACATAGGAGCGCGGCGCATCGTAGAAGCTGTCGCGGAACCAGTAGCGCGTCGAGACGCCCACGCCTATCCCGACCGGCACACTGCGGTTGATGCTCGAATCGTAATCCACGCCGGCCACCGCGTACGGAAAGACCGTGAGCTTCGGGCTGATGGTGTCGAGCCGCCACGTACGGCCCGCCTCGATATAGCCCGTGCCGTAGTTCCAGCCGTTACTCACGTAATGGCCGACTTCGCCATAGTCCTGCACCGTCCACCACGAAGGCACGTCGAGGCGCCGCTCGGTGCCGATGCCGCCCGAGTAGGCAAGGCGCAGCAGCCAGTCGGAAGGCGCGCGCGAGCCGATGGGGATGAGCCGCTCGAACGCCACCACGGCGTTGATCGATTCGAACGGCTTCGCGCGCGCGCCGATGGCCCCGAGCGCCGTGGAGATGCCGCTCGGCGCGTCGCCCTTCGCGCCGACGTCCTGATAGACGCGCGCGTAGACCTCGAAGTTGCGGTCGCCGAGCGTGCCGAACGGCCGCCAGTATCCCTCGACGCCCATCTGCCAGTTGTTGTACGAGCCGGGCACCTCGCCTGTCGACACGCCGGGCTGCAAACCTGAGCCGCGATAGTTGACAGAGGCGATCGCGCCCCAGTCGCGCGTGACGTCGGCGTGTGCGTTGCGCAGGTCTTGCAGTTGCAGCAGCGTGGCAGGCGCGACGCCTGGCGGCGGCGAGGTGCCGTAATCGATCGCGCGTTTGAAATAGCCTGCGGCCAGCGCGTCGAAGGTTGCGCGGTAAGCGCTATAGCCCGCATCGCCAGTGGCTTGTGGCGGCAACTGGCCCGCTTCGTCCGCCTGCGCGAAGTACATCGAAGCGCGGCGGTCGTCTCCCGCACGCTGCGCGATGTACGCGGCGGAAAGCGGCGGCAGCGCGTCGAGCAGGCCCGCCTCAAGCATGGCGCGCGCTTCGCGTTTCGCGCCTTCGGTGTCGCCCGCCGCGGTGAGCGCGTCGATCAGTTCGAGCCGATGCTGCGGATTGCGCGGGTCCGCGGCTACGGCCCGGCGCTGTGCGTCGAGCGCGGCCGCCCGATCGCCGCGCTGCGCAGCGACGATCGCGGCGCGCCGGTCCGCGAAGCCGGGATCAGCCGCGTAGACGTCGCAGGCGCTCCCGTACTGGTCCACCGTGCAGTCGAGTACCGGGCGCGCCGTCGTGGCCACGCGCTCGCCGGACGCAGCAGCCGTGATCGGCGCGGCGGTCTGCGCGAGCGCCGCGCGCGCATAGTAGCGGCGCATGGCGATCAGCGCGTCGGTATCGTCGCCAACGGGCGGCAGCGTGGCAAGCAGGTCGAGCGCGCGCTGCGGCTGGCCTTGGGCCGTCCAGACATCGGCGATGATCGCGTGCGCCACCCGCTCGTCGCGCACCGAGGCGCCTTCGCTCAGCAGCGCCTGTGCGAAGTCTTCGTTCGCCTGCGCCGACCTGCTCTGCGCCGCGCGTGCATAGCCGCGCAACACGTACGGCATGAGCGTCGGCGTGGCGCCCGACGCAATCGCATCGCCTGCCGCGGCTTCGAGGCCCGCCATGTCGTTCTGTTCGAGCAGCATCTCGCAAAGCAGCAGCCGATTGCCGAGTTGCAACGGCGCGTAGCCGATCGCCTCGTGCAAAAGCGCGATCGCCTGCGCGGTGTCGCCGCGCGTGCGCGCCGCCTCAGCCGCTTGCACCGCTGCGGGCGCGAGCCGCGCGCCGATCTGCGTGCGGCGCTCGCGCAGCGCCTGGCTGTCGCCGAAACGCCGCTGCGCCTCCTGCGCAGCCTGCCAGGCTTCGCGATCGTGGCCGCCCGCCGCGGCGGCGTCGATGGCGAGCAGCCGCAGACGCAAGATGTCGGGTCGCAACGCGATTACGGCGTTCGCCTCGCGCCAGGCGGCGTCGTATTGCTTCGCGCCATAGGATTTGTAGGCATCCTGAGCAAGCTGCCACGCCCTCCCGGTCAGGTAGTCGGGCGGACCGGAACCCGGCGGCGGCACGGCGCGCGCCGTGCGCCCGCCACCGGTTGGCGCGCCCGGCCGCGCCAGCGCCGCCACCTGCACATCGATCTCGCGCCGCCGTGCGGTGAGCGCCGCGTCGGGACCGATCTGCGCGATCGCGTCGGAGAGCGTGCGGCTCGCCTCACGCCATTGCCCGCGCGCCGCCTGGGAGTTCGCGAGCAGCAAGCGTAGCGAGGCAAGATCGGGCCGCTGCCGGATCGCCTCGCGCGCATAGCGCTCGGCCGCCGCGTAGTCGCGGTGCGCATAAGCGTCGTAGCCTTGCTGGGCGACGCGATAGGCCGCACCGCTCAACGGCAACGGCTGCGCGCCCTGCGGCAGCGCCTGGGCCTGGACGCGCCCCGCGCCCGCGAGCGCAGTCCACAACGCGGCGAGCAGGAGCGCACGCGGCGCGCCTCCACTCCAACCGGATGAAGATCGGATCGTCGGAAAACGCTTCGGAGTCCGTCTCATGTCGCGGATGCACCTTCGGCGCGCAGACGATCCTGCTCCGCGATCGCCGCGGCCAGCGCGTCGCGTGTGATCACGCCCTGCTCCACCATGAAATCGCCGATCCGTCCGTGCTCGGCGGGCCGATAGCGTTGCAATGCGCCTTCGAACGCGGCGCGCTTCACCGCGCCGCGTTCGATCAGCAGATCGCCCAGCAGCGGTATGCCAGACGTGGCGGCGCCCTGCGCTTCGGCGTTTGCCTTCGCTTCATGCGCTTCGCGCACTTGCACCGGCGGCACGCCGCGCAACAGACGCAGGCCGTCCGCAACCTCGCCCTCGCGTACGATGCGCAGCACGATCGGCAACGCGCATTGCGCCTGCAACTCCGCGATCGCCGCATCCGCGAGCGGGCTCGCGCAAAGCACCACTTCATGCCCCTTGCCGTCGTTGCCTTGCGGCAGCACGCGATAACGCACCGTGAGTTCGATCGGCAGATCGCTCGCGTAACGCGTGAGCCGTTCGCGATCGAGCCGGCCGCGCGGCAGGTCCGCCTGGAACGCGATGGCCTCCGCGAGCGTTTCCTCGTCGAGCCAGCCGTGCGCCATCAGCACACGTCCGAGCGGCGCCTCTTGCGCGTGCTCCTCGGCCAGCGCCTGCTCCAGTTCCTTCGGTCCGATCGCCTGCCACGAAAGCAGCAGTTCGCCGAGGCGCTGCCGGCGGTCCGTGAAGCCGTCCGACGAGGGGAAGTCGTGCATGGTCTTGTCCCACACGAGCCGCTTGCCGGTGACCAGATACGCGAGATACATCTTCCACGCGCGCGAGACCGCCATGAAGTTCACGAAGTTGCCGATCACCATGCGCGGCACCGAAAGCACGCCATGCTCCCAGCCGTAAAGCCGGGAGACGAAGTAGACGCGCTGGACCACGCGCAGCAGCAACGCGATACCGTTGGCCCATAGCACGATGGTGAGAAAGCGGGAACCCGCGAACGGCGAGGCGACCAGTTCAGGCCGAATGCCGAGAAACTCGGCGTACGCAAAGAGCAGGAACTGTGCAAGCAGCACATAAGCAATGATGCCGACGAACGCCGTGACGATGCCCTTGCGGTCGCGCGCAAGCAGATACCGGTTGGCGATCGTGCCGGCCCAGCCCGTCTGCTCCCATCCTTGCAGGCCAATGCCGAGCGTCCAGCGCGCGCGCTGACGATAAGCGGTCCGAAACGTATCGGGAAAGAACTCGCGCACGCACAGCGGCATCGTCAGCGTGACGTCGCGCTCGGGCCCGAAGCCGAACCATGACTTGCGCCGCGTGGCGAACTCCACAGGAAAGCGCGCAAAAATCGAATGCATGCCCATGCGACCGAGGCGTTCGCCCACGTCGTAGTCTTCGGTCAGCGTTTCCGTGTTGAAAGGCTGGTTCTGCGTCTGCTCCGCGAGCCCGGCAAGCGCGCGGCGCGAAAAGCACGTGCCTACGCCGGCAGACGGCACCGTGCCGGCAAGGCTCTCGCGCACCACGAGATCCTTCGCATGCCATTCGGCGAACTCGTCCATATAGGTGCCCGCAACGAGTTCGTACCATTCGCGCTCGAGCGACGCCACCGGCAACTGGATCATGTCCTTGCGCGGCAACAGGTAGTTGAAGAAGCGCAACTCGAGCGGATGCAGCACGTCCTCGCTGTCGTGCAGGATCACGCCCGCGAATTCGATGCCGGTTTCCTTCTCCATGCGAAAGATCGCCTGCACGATCCAGTTCAGGCAATCGGCCTTGCAGGTGGGGCCGTCGTGCGGCACCTCCACGCGGTGGAGCTGCTTGTAGCGCCGCCGCATACGCTCGACTTCGGCAATGGTCGCCGCATCGTTCTGGTAGGTGCCGGCGAACACGACATAGTTCTTGTAGTCGAGCACGCGCACGAGGTCGGTGACCATCGAGGCGATCACATCTTCCTCGCGCCACGCGGGCACCATGATCGCCAGCGGCTGCTGTTCGCGCGTGTAGAGCTGCTCGGCACGCAACGGCTCGTAGCGGCGCTCGATCGTGAAGTAGCGGATGATCCGGCGGACCCAGTACCAGGCGTCGATAAAGAGATCGTCGATGCTCGATAGCAGGATCACCACCGCCACCACCGCCGCGAGATACTCCATGCCCTCGTAGTAGCGGCCGGCGTAGTAGTTGAGCCACCAGTCGATGGCGTGCGTGCTCACGATCCGCTCTGCTTGTTATCCGGGTTTTCGGCGCTCTCCTGCGCCGCGCGCGCCGCGGCGGCGGCCGCCGTTCTCGCCCGGGCCCGCTTGCGCGCAAAGCCCGCTGCGAGCAGCAGCAACACCATCACCGCGATGGCGATGCTCGGAACGCCCCAGCCCGCCCAATGACGCGTGAGCCACGCACGCTGATCGTCCATTGGCGGCACGCCGCCGGGATACTGCGTATCGAAGGTCTTGAGCACGCCGCTCGCATCGACGATGGCCACGTCGCCCTGCTGGAACTGCATGCCGGGCGGCAAAACGGGGGCCTCGCCCACGCTGCGGTAGACGATGCCGGGCGTCGTGCCCGAGCGCACCACCTGGATCAGGCCGAGATTCGCGAGACCCGACATGTCGACGAGCATCGAGCCGCCGCGCCCCTTGAGCGTGAGGCGGCCACTCGCGAAGCTCGCGTGGGCCGCCTCGCTGTCGAGCGCGACATCGGCGGCGAGGAACGCGTCTTTCGGCTGCGCGCTCTGGCCGTTCGGCACCACCTGAAGCGTCGCGCGCGTGGGCGCCACGCCCGCCGCGTTGGCGAGCCGCGCCACGCGCGGCAGCGTCGTCACCGGGTCGGCCAGATAGGCATCGGGCACGAGTACGTCCGCCGTGCGCGAGAAACGCGCCACCATGCCCGTGAAGTTTTCGCCGAGCGGTCCCTTGCCGATGACCAGATGGCTGCCCGGCAGCACGGCCGCGGGATAGCCCTGCTCGCGCGGGCGGCAGCCGCCCGCCGGCTGGCGCTGGAACAGCACGCGCAGCGTATTGGTGGTGCCGAGCGCGTAGACGGGGATGTCCGCGCTCACGCGTTGCGTGTGGCCGTCGGTGTCGAGCAGGCGCGAGCCGATCAGCACGCCGTTGAAAAAGACCGACGCGGTCTGGCCATTGCGGTCCGCAGCGGGCGCCGCAGCCAGATCGAGCACCACGCGGCGCGGAATGCGGCCATCGCCCGAAACGGCCGCGAGATCGAAGTTGGCCTCCCATGCCGCACTCGTCAGCACCTCTAATGTTCTCGGCGTGCCACCGATCAATGAAAGTGCGATCCGGTCGCTCGAGCCGCCCGCGCTCAGGTTCGGCGACGCGGCCAGCTCATGCACGACGAGGCGGCGCGACACGTCGATGCCGCTCCACGTGCGCGAAAGCGCGCTCACGCCGGTGTCGTCGCCGACTACCACGGTGGGCAGACCGCCCAGATGCGCGAGGCGCAATTCGCCCTTTTCGAACGGTGCGGCGAGCACGCCGCCGGAATGCGTGCGCCACGCATCGAAGGCGGTCGCGGCATCGGCGGAAACGGCCAGCACTTCGCCGCGCAACGCATCGAGCGCTGCGCCCGCTTGTGCGCGCAACGCGTCGTCGGCGACCACGACGTTGGGTGCGAAGGCGCCTGCCGGCGCGAGTGCGATCAGCGCACCGAGTTCGGCGGGATTCGCGATCTTGTGCGAACCGCCCGCTGCCAGCGCCGCGAAAGCGGGCACCGCCTGCAACGCGGCCGGCACCTGGACGGTGCCGAGATTCACCGTGTCGCCCACCGCGGGCATGCGCGTCGTCACGGGCGTCGCACCGCCGCGCATCAACAGGGCTTCGAGCCGCCAAGCCACATCGTAAGCCGCGGCATCGAGCTTGCCGCCGCTCACGAGGACCACGGGTTTCGCGGGCAGCGCGCTCCACGCGGTGCGCACGTCGTTCACCGCCGAGGTGTCGAACTGATATGTGAGGCGCGTGGTGGGCGCGACCTTCCAGACGTTGCCGATCGCCGTCTGGTCCGTGCACACGTTTTCGTTGAGCACCGACGACCATTGCAGCCCCACGCGCACGAAGCCCGAGGGACGCGGCGCGCCGTCCACGCCGATGCTGAGCGACCCGTCACCCTGCGCGTCAGTGACGTTGCGCGCCTGCACGGGCGACCCGTCGAGCGAGAGCAGGAAGGTCGTGCGCCCGCCGTTGCCGCGCAGGTAGTTCGCGTCGAGCTGCAGCGTGGCGTTGCTGATCGGCAAGCCCGCGGGCACCGGCAGATAGAGCTCCTGAGCCGCGTCGGGCGCGCGCAGCACGATCGGATCGCGCACGCCGAGATCGGCCAGCGACACGGTCCGCGATTCCATGCGCCCAGCGCCGAGCTGCGCGAACGCACCGGCCAGGTCGCCCGGCGCCGCATACGCGCAACGGCTCAGCGCCGCGAGAAGCACTGCGGCCACATACGCGCAATACGGCGCACCCACGCCCTTGCGCCCCGCTGCGCGCACCTGCCCGATCGGATCGAATCTCACGTGTCATGCCTCATGGTGTCGGCGCGGCGGCGCATCCGCCGCGTGGCGGTCCTTGCCATCCCGCCTGTGGAATGCACTGATTGCCTGGCACTGCGATGCAACTGATACGTAGACAACGAGCCGCCGTCAATGCGCCGCGTCGGCCTCGTCCGCCTCGCCGGGCTCCGGCCGCATGGCGACCACCGGATGCCGGTAGCCAGGCAATTCGCGGCTCGGGAACGGCTCGAACGGCTTGCCGGCGAGCGCCGCGACGATGCGCTCCGAAGCGTGCCCGTCGCCATACGGATTGACGCGCCTCGCGTAGGCGCGCCGCTCGTCTTCGTTCTCGACGAGTTCGAGCACGGCGCGCACGATCGCCGTACGGTCGGTGCCGATGAGCTTCACAGTGCCTGCGGCAAGCGCTTCGGGGCGCTCGGTCACGTCGCGCATCACGAGCACCGGCTTGCCGAGCGCGGGCGCCTCCTCCTGCACGCCGCCCGAATCGGTCAGCACGATCGCCGCGCGCTGCATGAGGCGCACGAACTCGGGGTAGTCGAGCGGATCGGTGAGATGAACGTTCGGCGCATTGCCGAGCGTGGCGAGCACGGGGCCGCGCACGTTCGGATTCAGATGCACGGGATAGACGATCTGCATCTTGCCGGAATGCGCGAGCGTGGCGAGCGCCGCGCAGATATGCTGGAAGCCCTCGCCGAAACTCTCGCGCCGATGTCCGGTGACGAGGAGCAACGGGCGGCCGGTGTCCGCGGGTTCGAGAAACGGAAATTGCGCGTCGAGGCGCTCGCGCAGCGCTGCGTCGTTGTCGAGCCGCTCGCACATGAGATGGAGCGCATCGATCACGGTATTGCCCGTCACGACCACGCGCCCGGCGAGCGCCTCCGCTTCGAGATTCGCGCGCGAGCTTGCCGTCGGCGCGAAGAGCAGATCGCTCACGACATCCACCACGCGCCGGTTCATTTCCTCAGGCCACGGCTCGAACAGATTGCCGGTGCGCAGCCCGGCCTCCACGTGCCCAACCGGTATGCGGCGATGAAAGGCGGCGATGGCACCCGCCATGCTCGTCAGGGTGTCGCCATGCACGAGCACGCGCTCGGGCTGCTCGGCGGAGAGCACGTCGTCGAGCCCGGCGAACAGGCGCCCGGCGAGCCCATTGAGCGTCTGGTTCGCGGTCATCGCACCGAGGTTGTGCGCGGGCACGATGCCGAACAGGTCGAGGACCTGCTGCAGCATGGTCTGATGCTGCCCCGTCACGCAGACGACGGACTGCACGCCGGGTTCCGCTTCGAGACGTTTGACGAGCGGCGCCATCTTGATGGCTTCGGGCCGCGTACCGAATATCGACAGGATTCGCACAGGCAGGTTTCCGGTGAGCTGGAGTGTCCAGGCGCCGCGGCGTTGCCCGCGTGCGACGCCCCCCTTTACCGACTGTCTTCATGCCGTTGCCGCCAGCGCCCTGCCGCGCCGCCTGATTCAAGGCGGCGCGGCTGCGCGCCAGTCAGCAGTACTCTACCTGCTTAATTAGACCATTGCGCGCATGGGTGCCGCTCCGCAATGCTCGTGCACGACCGTTCGCGCCGCGATTGTTGCGATTGTTCAGCGCATTGACATGGATCGGATCATTGTTGCGTCGAGCGAGACGGATTGGATCTTGAAGCCGCGTTCGTCGTTGCGCAGCGAATAGACGATAGCTAACGAGATTCGATGAACCATCAGGCTCGTCGCGCGTTGCGCGAGTTCGAAGTAAGCTCTTGCGACGACTGCAATCTCTTCTGCACTGCGTGCCTTGGCCACCAGCAAAAGAACAGCGAGATGGACGACCTCATTCTCGACGCCTTCGATGCGTCGCAACTGATTCCCGGCTTCAGCGCACCGGCGCTGCCCGTCGAGCGCCCGGACCGCGAGACGCTCGACGCAGCCGAGCACAACACGCGCCACTGGACGAGCCGTGTCACCGGTGCGCTCACGCCCGGTTCCGACGTGCATCGCGACGAGATGTGCCGCATGTTCCGCGAGACCTTCAATCCTTACCGGCCCTCGGTACTCGATTGGCCACCGCTCGAAGCCGCGGCGCTCAAACGCATTACCGATCTGCCCATCTGGGACATCGCCGTGCAAACGGAAGGCCGCGCGCGCCTGCGCATGGCCGCCTATGCCGCCTCGCTCGACGACGCCGTGATGCGCGATGCGCTCGCACTCAACGCGTGGGAGGAGAACCGCCACAAGGAAGTGCTCTCGCGCATGGTGGCGGCGTACGGCATCAAGCTCGCGAGCGAGCCGCCCTACGTGTACCCCAAAGACGCAGAATGGGCTTACCTCGTGACGGGCTATAGCGAATGCGTGGACAGCTTCTTCGCGTTCGGGCTCTTCGAAGTAGCGCATCGCTCGGGCCTCTTTCCGCCCGAACTCATCGACACGTTCGAGCCCGTCATGCAGGAAGAATGCCGCCATATCCTGCTGTTCGCGAACTGGGTGGCCTGGCACCGCGTCCGGCTCAACTGGTGGCAACGCATTCGCTTCGAGTTGAAAGTGGCCGGCGTATGGGCCTTTCTGGTGTGGGAGCGCATTGGCCTCGCGCGCGCCATGGATGCTGACGGCAACGAACACAGGCACGACAACAACTTCACGATGAACGGCGCACAGCAGGTGACGGACGTGGACATCAGCGTGCCGGAACTCATGCACCTGTGTCTCGCCGAAAACGAGCGGCGCTTTTCGGGCTACGACAAGCGTCTGCTGCGCCCGGAGACCATGCCGCGGCTCGTGCGCTTCGCACTGCGCTTCGTGCGCGACAAGAAAAACTGACGCCCCTCTCCCGCTTGCACGCGCGCCGCTTCGTTCGAATGGACGATTGCGGCGCGCGCTGCTTTCGTGCGACGCTTCGCGCCCATGCAGATTGCGCGGCGCCGCTTTAGCGCGCTCGAAGCGCGCCTTCCGCAAAGCTGAATTCCGCGCAGCTCACGCGTCTGTCACAGTGACGAAGGTCTTCGTCAGCGACGAAAACATTGCCCCTATCGAGGAGAGAGAGCTTGAAAATTCTGGTGCCCGTCAAGCGCGTGGTCGATTACAACGTGAAGGTTCGTGTGAAGTCGGACGGCACGGGCGTCGACATCGCCAACGTGAAGTTTTCGATGAACCCATTCGATGAAATTGCCGTTGAAGAAGCGGTGCGTCTGAAGGAAGCGGGCGTGGCGACCGAGGTCATTGCTGTTTCCTGCGGTGTTTCGCAGGCCCAGGAAACGCTGCGCACGGCCCTCGCTATCGGTGCGGATCGTGCCGTGCTGGTCGAGTCGAATGACGATCTGCAGCCGCTCGCCGTGGCGAAGCTTTTGAAAGCGCTCGTCGACAAGGAACAACCGTCGCTCGTGATTCTCGGCAAGCAGGCTATCGACGACGATTCGAACCAGACCGGCCAGATGCTCGCCGCGCTGGCGAACCTGCCGCAAGCGACCTTCGCCTCGAAGGTGGTCGTGGCCGACGGCAAGGCGACCGTGTCGCGCGAAGTGGACGGCGGTTCTGAAACGCTGTCGCTGACGCTGCCCGCAGTCGTTACGACGGACCTGCGCCTGAACGAGCCGCGCTACGTCACGCTGCCGAACATCATGAAGGCGAAGAAGAAACCGCTGGAAACGATTCAGCCTTCCGATCTTGGTGTCGACGTCACGCCGCGTCTGAAGACGCTGAAGGTTGCCGAGCCGCCAAAGCGTTCGGCAGGCGTAAAGGTGCCGGACGTTGCGGCGCTGATCGAGAAGCTGAAAACCGAAGCCAAGGTGCTGTAAGGGAGCGATTTGAAAATGACGAATCTGGTTATTGCCGAACACGACAATCAGTCGATCAAGGCCGCGACGCTGAATACGGTCGCAGCAGCACAGAAGATTGGCGGCGACGTGCACGTGCTGGTCGCCGGCCACAATGCACAAGCCGCTGCCGACGCAGCCGCGAAGATCGCAGGCGTTGCGAAGGTGCTGCTGGCCGATGCGCCGCAACTCGAGCAGGGTCTCGCCGAGAACGTCGAAGCGACGGTCCTCGCCATTACGAAGAACTACTCGCACATCCTGGCGCCGGCAACGGCAGCGGGCAAGAACGTCACGCCGCGTATCGCCGCGAAGCTCGACGTCGCCCAGATCAGCGACATCACCGCGGTGCACAGCGCCGATACGTTCGAGCGTCCGATCTACGCGGGCAATGCGATCGCGACGGTGCAATCGGTCGGCCCGATCAAGGTCATCACCGTGCGTACGACGGCATTCGATGCAGTCGCGGCCGAAGGCGGCAGCGCAGCAGTCGAGAAGCTTGAAGCGGCAGCGGATAGCGGTCTCACGCAGTTCGTCGGCCGTGAAGTCACGAAGCTCGACCGCCCGGAACTCACGAGCGCGAAGATCATCGTCTCGGGTGGCCGGGGTCTCGGCAGCGGCGAGAACTACACGAAGGTTCTCGAACCGCTCGCGGACAAGCTCAACGCCGCGCTCGGCGCATCGCGCGCAGCCGTGGACGCGGGCTACGTGCCGAACGACTATCAGGTCGGTCAGACCGGCAAAATCGTCGCGCCGCAACTGTACGTGGCGGTCGGCATCTCGGGTGCAATCCAGCACCTTGCAGGCATGAAGGACTCGAAGGTCATCGTTGCGATCAACAAGGACGAAGAGGCACCGATCTTCAGCGTGGCCGACTATGGCCTCGTGGGCGACCTGTTCACGGTCGTGCCGGAACTCGCTGGCGCAATCGGCTAATACCGTACCTGCTTGCGAAAAGATAAAGGCGCCTTTGTGAAAACAAAGGCGCCTCTTTTATCGACTTCATTGCAGCAAGCGTTCAAACACCCAATATCCGCCGCGCCTTGAGGATCACGGGCATGTCGACCATCTTGCCATCGAGCGCCACTGCCGCCCCGCCACTCGCCTCCACCGCATCGAGCACGCGCTGCGCCCATGCACGCTCCGCCTCGCTCCATGCGTACGCGCGATGCACGGGCGCGATCTGCTTCGGATGAATGCAAAGCTTGCCACCGTAGCCAAAGCGCCGTCCGCGCCGTGCTTCACGCTCGAGGAGATCGGCATCGTCGAATACGGTCGACACACCATCCACGGGCGCGGCAATGCCCGCAAGCCGCGAGGCCAGCACGATCTGTGAACGGAATGCGTCGAGTTCCTCGCCGTCGCCGTCGATGCCCATATCCACCTGAAAATCGAGCGTGCCGAACGCCACGCGCAGCACGCCTTGCGCGCCACACAGCGCATTCAGGCCCGCGATGCCGCGCGCCGTTTCCACGATCGGCAACACCTGTAACGCGCCGTGCGCACCTGAGCGCACCGCCGCGACCTGCTCCGCGCTTTCCGCCTTCGGCAGCATGATGCCCGCCACGCCCACATATCCCGCGAGCGCGGCGACGTCATCGGCGAACCATGGCGTGTCGGTGCCGTTCACGCGCACCCACACAGGACGTGCAGCGTCCAGTGCCGCTAGCACGGCGTCGCGCGCCGCGTTCTTGTGCGCCGGCGCGACCGCATCCTCCAGATCGACGATCACGGCGTCCGCGCCTGCGCCACGCGCCTTCTCGAAGCGCTCGGGCCGGTCGCCCGGTACGAAGAGATACGAGCGGGAAAACGCAGCGCTCATACACTCGCCCCTTCGCTGAACAGCGTGCTGACGCGTGGTGCCTCGGCGATGCCCCACGCCGCGTCGAGCAGGCGCTGCGCATCGCTTTCGCTCGCAGCGCCCGAAAATGCCGCGAGCCGCACGAACTTCGTGCCGATCTCCTCGCGCGAGAGCGTATTGCCCGGGTCGCCCTTCGGCTCGTCCACGCGGCCCTGCAACGTGCGGCCGTCGCGCGTCGTCACGCTCACTTTGCCGATCCAGCGGGCGGGATATGCGCGATCCACTTCCTCGTCCAGCGCCATCGTCACGCGTTCGCGAAACGCAGCGATATCGGCCGCCGAGTAGTCGCGTTCGAACTCGTTCACGCCCGCATAGCCGCGATAGGCGACCAGTCCGAGCACCGTCCCCATGTTGAATTTCGCCTGGTGAACGGTGCTCGGCACGACCACGCTGCCGAGCACGTCGATGGCGCCTTGATGCACATGCGCCGTCACGCTCGCGATATCGTCTGGATTCAGGCGGTGAGCTTCGATCACGGACAGCAGCGCGTCGGCGGCCGGATGCGTGTGACGGCACGCCGCGTGATACTTGAACGACGTCTCGACCGTGGCCCAACGCTCGCCCAGGCGATCGACCAGCTTCGCGGGATCGGCATCGCTCGACATACCCGCCGCCATGCCCTGTGCGCCTTCTAGAATGTGCTGCGCGCCGCGAAACCCGTCCGCCGCGAGCTCGGCAGCCATCAGGCCGTTCGCTGCCGCCATCGCCGTGTGCAGCTGCTTCGAATCGGCCGCGTCGCGCAGGAACTCCCACAAGCCGCTCGCCTGCGTGCCCGCCGATCCGAACGCGTCGAGCATCTGCTCGGTTGAGAGCTTCAGCAGACGGCCCGCCGCGGCAGCAGCCGCGATCGTGCCCACTGTGCCGGTCGTGTGAAATATCTTGTAGTGCGAACGACCCATGAATTCGCCGACACGTATGCCCACTTCGTAGCCCGCCACCGAGGCCGCGATGAACTCCTGGCCTGACGCACCCAGCGCCTGAGCGAGCGCAAGCGTCACCGGAAACACGACGGTAGCCGGATGCAGCACCGAGCCGTTGTGCACGTCGTCCTGCTCGACGAAATGCGAAGCGGCGCCGTTGGTCATGGCGGCGAAATACGCCGTCGTGCGAGTGTGATCGATGATCACGTCGCACGGCCCCTGCGCGTCGGTGGCACCGCGCGCGGCACGTGCAAAGCGCGCAATCGCTTCGACCGGACGCGCGCCCTTGCCGCCCAGCGCGGAGCCGAGCCAGTCCACGTAGAGATTGACGGTGCGCTCGACCACATGAGTCGGGATCGAATCGAAGCGCAGTTGCGAGGCGAAGGCCGCGAGCGTACGGCTGGGATGATCTGTCATGGCAGCGTAGTTCAGTGGAGTCGGTTTGCGAAGCGCGAGGCGCGATCAGATGGCTCCGGCTTCGCGCAGCGCGCCGATGCGCGTCGCGTCATAGCCAAGCTCGCGCAGGATCGATTCGGTATGCTGACCGAGTGCGGGCACCGCATCCATACGGGCATCGAATGCGGAAGGCGCGCCCGGCGGCAACAGCGCCGGAACGGTCCCCGCCGAGGTCTGGACGTCGCGCCAGCGCTCGCGCGCCTGCAGTTGCGGATGGGCCCACACATCGGCCATCGTGTTCATCTGGGCATTGGCAATGCCCGCGCGGTCGAGTCGTTCGATGACCTGCGCGGCGCTCAGCTTCGAAAACGCATCGACGATCAGATCGCGCAGTTCCGCACGGCGCGCGGAACGCCGGGAGTTCGCGGCAAAGCGCTCATCGGTGGCGAGTTCCGGCTGCAACAGCACGTGTTCGCAAAAGAGCTTCCATTCGCGATCGTTCTGCAGGCCGAGCATCACCGACTTGCCGTCGCCGGCGGGAAACGGACCATAAGGATAGATCGTCGCGTGTGAAGCGCCTGCGAGTGGCGGCGGCGTTTGCCCGTCAATCGCGTAGTAGAGCGGATAGCCCATCCACTCCACCATGCTCTCCAGCATCGAAACGTCGATGCGGCAGCCGCGTCCGGTGCGGCCGCGCATCAGCAACGCACTGAGGATGTTCGAGTAGGCATACATGCCTGCGGCGATGTCGGCGATCGAGCAACCGGCCTTTGCGGGTTCGCCCGGCGACCCCGTGATGGAGAGAAACCCCGATTCGCTCTGGATCAGCAGGTCGTAGGCCTTGCGCTCGCGGTAAGGGCCGTCGTCGCCGTAACCAGAGATGTCGCACACGATCAGCTTCGGGTAACGCTCGCTGAGCGCTTCGTAGCTCAGCCCAAGTCGCGCCGCAGCACCCGGCGCGAGATTCTGCACGAGCACGTCGGCGTCGGCGAGCAGCGCGTCAAGGATCGGCGCGGCCTCTTTGTGCTTGACGTCGAGCGAAAGGCTTTCCTTCGAGCGGTTCGTCCACACGAAGTGCGATGCGAGTCCATGCACGCGCTCGTCATAGCCGCGCGCGAAGTCCCCGACGCCAGGCCGCTCGATCTTGATCACGCGCGCGCCGAGATCGGCAAGCTGGCGCGTGCAAAAAGGCGCGGCGATCGCATGTTCGAGCGTGACGACCTTGATACCGTCGAGTGGTCTCATGGCGCGCGCCTCCGGTCAAAACGAACGCGGCAGGCCGAGCACATGCTCCGCCACGTACGAGAGGATCAGGTTGGTCGAGATCGGCGCGACCTGATAGAGGCGCGTCTCGCGGAACTTGCGCTCCACATCGTACTCGCAGGCGAAGCCAAAACCGCCGTGGAATTGCAGGCATGCATTCGCGGCTTCCCACGAAGCGTCGGCGGCGAGCAGCTTCGCCATGTTGGCCTGCGCGCCGCAGGCCTCGTGCGCGTCGAAGCGGCGCGCGGCCTCGAAACGCATCAGGCTCGCCGCTTCGACGTTGACGAACGCGCGCGCGATGGGAAACTGCACGCCCTGGTTCTGGCCGATCGGACGCCCGAACACGATGCGCTCCTTTGCGTAAGCGCTCACCTTGTCGATGAACCAGTAGCCGTCGCCGATACATTCGGCTGCGATCAGCGTGCGCTCGGCGTTCAGGCCGTCGAGGATGTACTTGAAGCCCATCCCCTCCTCGCCGATCAGGTTTTCCGCTGGAATTTCGAGGTTATCGAAGAAGAGTTCGTTGGTCTCGTGATTGACCATGTTGAGAATCGGCTGCACGGTGAGGCCGTTGCCAATCGCTTCGCGCAAGTCCACCACGAAAATCGACATGCCTTCGGACTTCTTCTTGACGTCGGCAAGCGGCGTGGTGCGCGCAAGCAGGATCATGAGGTCCGAATGCTGCACGCGCGAGATCCACACCTTTTGCCCGTTGATCACGTAGCGGTCACCCTTGCGCACCGCCGTCGTCTTGATCTTCGTGGTATCGGTGCCCGTGGTGGGTTCGGTCACGCCCATCGATTGCAGGCGCAGTTCGCCGCTCGCGATTTTCGGCAGGTACTTGCGCTTCTGTTCGGCCGAGCCATGGCGCAGCAGCGTGCCCATGTTGTACATCTGGCCGTGGCAAACACCCGAGTTGCCGCCCGAGCGGTTGATCTCTTCCATGATGACCGACGCCTCGGTCAGGCCCAGACCCGATCCGCCGTACTCCTGAGGAATCAGCGCAGCGAGCCAGCCGGCTTTCGTGAGTGCATCGACGAATTCCTCGGGATAGCCGCGCGCCTCGTCGATCTTGCGAAAGTATTCACCGGAGAACTGCTGGCACAGATCGCGCACGGCTTCGCGGATGTCCTGAAACGAATCTTGTTGCGTGGTTTGCATGATCGATATGAATTCGCTATGAAGTTTCGTGTTGCCGTTCAGGCCAGCGTGGCGGTGGCCTGCATCGTCAGATAGCCGTCGTGGTCTTTCGCCCAGAGTTCGACCGAGCGCGCGTCGTCCGCGAGCTTGCCGCACAGCGTGAACGCGTTGCCCGCGAACGTGGGCCGTACCGCGCGAAATGCGAACGTTACGATCGACGCGTCGGGCCGCTCACGGTGCACGAGGTCGAGCAACAGCGTGGCGATGAGCGGGCCGTGCACGACGAGGCCCGGATAGCCCTCTTCCTGCGTGACGTACGGGAAGTCGTAGTGAATGCGATGGCCGTTGAAGGTCAGCGCGGAATAGCGGAACAGCATGAGCGCACTGGCCGTGAGCGTTCGCGACCAGGTCTCGCCTTCGGGAGCCACGACCGGCTTGGGCGCGCTCGCGCCGGGTTGCGGCGCGTCGCGATAAACGATGTCGTGCTCTTCCTCGATGCACAGCGCCCCGCCGCTCTCGTAGCGATGCTGCACGGTCACGAACACGAGACGGCCGCTACGGCCGGTCTTGTCCTCGATATTCGCGATGGTGGAAGTGCGCGCGGCCTCGCCGCCCGCGCGCAGCGGCGCGTGAAATGTGAGGCGTCCGCCCGCCCACATGCGGCGCGGCAGTTCGACCGGCGGCAGGAAGCCACCACGTTTCGGGTGTCCATCGGGACCCGCTTCCGAGAGCGGCGAGACGGGCAGAAAATAGAGCCAGTGCCACAGCGGCGGCACGGCACTATCGGGCGCTTCGCGATCGAGTGTGGCCGCGAGCGCGCGCAGCGGAAACGCGGTGATGTCGTCGGTGAGCGTTTCGGTCTTGTCGAGCCACGCGCTGAGCGTTGGCGTTTGCGATTCCGGCATGGCGTTTCTCCGTAGCGAGATCAGGGCCTGGTGGCCATACTATGAACGGCCCACGTCGTTTCGCGAAGTTGCCTTTGCCGAATCAGCCCTTTCGCTTTCGTTAATCCCCCGACCATTGCCACCCGATACTTGCACGCGGCTTTCAACCAGGACCGCGCTCCAGCCTCATGCTTCGCCGCGCAAATGTGCGGAGGCTTCGTCTTCCACGCGCTGCCACAACTCGAACGACATGGGGCGCTCGCCTTCTTCGAGCAGATGACCCACGAGGCCAATCGCACGCGCCATCACGCCGAAGCCGCGCACGATACGCCACGGGAAGCCGAATTCACAGCAGATCGCGCCGATCGCACCCGTAGCATTGATCGGCAGCGCTTTGCCCGACGCACGCTCGGCCTCCGCGCCAATGAGTTGCATGAGCGTCACATAGCGCCCCGACATGCCGTTTTGCGCGGCCAGTTCGAAGAGGCGCGGTGTACGGGGATCGATGGGCTTGTGCAGCGGATGACCGAGCCCCGGAATCGGCGTGCCGCGCGCGCGCCATGCCGCGACGGTATCGACTGCGAGTTTCTCCAGGTCGTCGCACTGGCCGTCATAGGGCAGCGTTTCGGACAGCATGCGGCACGCGCCTTCCATGCTGCCGACGAACACCGAGCCAAGCCCGCATAGCCCCGCTGCGACGGCCGCCTGCAGCGACTCCGGCGCACCCGCGTAGGTCATGCGCGCGGCGATGGCGCTGGGCGTCATGCCGTGCTCGACGAGCGTGATGACGATGGCGTTGAACATCGCGGACTGCTGCGGCGTGGCCGCCTTGCCCGTGAGTTGCAGAAACGCGAAGTCGCCGAGATTCATGTGCCCGAGCACTTCGTCGGGCAGGCTCTTGCCGCGCACGACGATACGATCGGGCGTGCTGTACGCGATATCGGAGCGCACGAGCGGTTTCGGTTGACGGGCCATAGTCTTGATTCCTTCGTTATACAGAATAGCGCTCAGCACAATTGCGCGCGCCCATGGTTGAGCACGAGCACGTCGCGTTCCAGCACGCGTGCGCGAAAACTCACCTCGTCGCCGTCTCGCCACATCTCGGTGCGGATCGTCTCGCCCGGATACACAGGTGCCGTAAAGCGCGCGTGAAAGGCCGCGAGGCGTTGCGGGTCGCTTGCGCACAGCGTCTTGAGCACGGCATGCGCGGCGACGCCCCACGTGGCGAGGCCGTGCAGGATAGGCCGCTCGAACCCTGCCGCGCGCGCGACCTGCGGGTCGGCATGCAACGCGTTGTCGTCACCGCACAGGCGATAAATCAGCGCCGTTTCCGGGCGCGTCGGCAGATCGCAATGATGATCGGGCGCGCGCTCGGGCATCGGCGGCGGCGGCGCGGGCGCTTCATCGCTCAAGCCGTTGTCCGCGCTGAAGCCGCCGTCACCACGGCAGAACGTGAGCTGCGTGACGGTGGCATACAGTTCGCCGCTTGCCTTGTCGGTAATGCTACGCTGGATTTCGAGCAGCGCGCCCTTGCCTGCGCCTTTGTCGACCACGCGCGTAATGCGCGAGCGGCCGATCACCGTTGCGGACGGCGGCAACGGCTTGTGCATCACGAGGCTCTGCTCGCCGTGCAAAAGCCGCACCCAGTCGATGCCGGAGCGCGGGTCGCGCGCCCAGAAGCCGGGAAAGCCGAGCACGACGGCAAGCGTCGGCGGCACGCGCAATTCTTTTTCGTAGACGAATGCCAGGTCATCCGAATCAACGGGATTGGCACCGTATCCGATGGCGAGGCTGTAGAGCATGGCGTCGCGCGCGGTATAGGTTTGCTCGACGTCCTTGAACGGCCAGTTGCGCAGGGTGTGATAGTCGATCGTCATGGCGGTGCGTTCAATGAAAGATCAGGCCTCGGCGGCGGGCCACTTGAAGAGCGGGTCGGCCTTCTCGCGAAAGCGCTTCACAGCTTCGCGATGGAATTCGGTCGTGAACGCAATGCCCTGCGCTGCCGACTCGATTTCGAGCATCGCCCGCAGGTCGCTACCAAGCGACTGATTCAACGCGCGCTTGGCCAGACCGAACGCAATGGGCGAAGCCGTCGCAAGACTGGCCGCGACCTGCGTCGCGCGCGCATGAAGCTGTTCCGGCTCGACCACTTCGAGCACCGCACCGATCTCCTTCGCTTCCGCCGCGCGTACTTCGCGCGCCGTAAAGACGAGATCCTTCGCGCGCGCGAGTCCCACCACGCGCGGCAGCGTATAGAACGCCCCGCAATCGGGCACGAGACCGACTTTCATGAAAGGCATGCAAAAGCGCGCACGCGTGCTGGCAATCACGAAATCGGCGGCGAGTGCGAAGCTGAAACCCGCGCCGTAGCACACGCCATCCACGGCCGCGATCACCGGGCGGTCGAGGTCGATCAGCATGCTCACCCAGCCATGCAGGTCGTCGATCCGGTCGCGCCCGGCTTCGGCGCTCGTCACGTTCATGCCGCGCACGTCACCGCCCGAGCAGAAGTCACTGCCCGCGCCGCGCAAAATGACCGCACGCACGCTGCGGTCGGCACGTATGCGCTGCACGGCTTCCAGCAATTCCACTCGCATCTCGCCATTGAGCGCGTTCTTCGCCTCCGGACGATTGAACGTGAGCGTCGCGACACCCGCGTCCTGTTCAACCAGCAAGGTTTTTTCGCTCATGCGCTCACCCCGGCGCCTGCGAGTTCGGCGAGCGCCTTGTCGAGCGCCGTGATGAGATGCACCGGCTCGACGCCTGCGAACTCCACGTCGGAGCGCGCGAGAAACGCCTCGATATGCGCTGCGCAAGCCTCGCGCGTAGCGGCTAGTCCGGTGAAACCGTCTTCGAGCCAGGCAACCGAAGCCAACGGACGCGGGTGCCAGTCGCCATTGACGATCGCCTTGACCACCTTACCCTCACGCACGAGCAGGCTCAGCCAGATCAGCCCGGCCGGCGCCTTTTCGCGTCCGCGCACGATACGGTCTCCCGTCGCGGTGATCGGGTGGTAACGCGTGGCCTCGCTCTTCTCGTGGAACCAGCTTTCTTCGTGCAGTTCGCGCTCGTATTGCTGGGCGAAAACGAGTTCCTCGCTGCCGAGCGCGCCAGACTCGAGCGCCATTTCGCCGAAGGTGCGGCGAACGCAGGCCGTGACCCAGGCGGTCAACTCGTCGGCGCTCACCTCGCGGCCGAGTTCCTGCTCCAGAAACGTGTAGCGCGAGCCGAGATCCTTGTGTTTCTTGTCCTTGACCTTCTCGGGCGCCATGGGCATGGCGCGCGCCGCGATTGCCGTGTCGATCGCCTTCACATTCAGCAAAATGCGGAACGTCAGCACGCCGCCTTCGATCTTGAGCGACGTGGCCACGAGTTTGCGGCCGTCGATCTCGACATCGTTCAGCGGTCGATAAGCGGCCTGCAGACCGAACACATCGTGCAGCGCTTCGGCGACGTGGCCCAGTATCGTCGGAAACGCTTGCGCTGCCGTTTGGGGCACGCCGGGCAGACCGATGGGCAGATAAAACGCGAGAAATGCCGAGCCGCGCCCCGCGTAGATCGCGCCGCCACCGCTCACGCGCCGCCGCGCGAGCACGTTGTTGTCGCGGCAGAACGGCAGATCGAGCACCTGGTTCGGATCTTCGTTCACGCCTACTGTGATGCTGTCTTCGTTGAAGACGTTCAGATAGACCGTGGGCGGCGCGAGATTTTCGGCCACGGCGCGCTCGACGGCGGGCGACACCGAAATCGAAAAGTCCGCGTAGCTGTGGCCGCCTACGACGAGGCGCCACGGGGTTGGGGTGTGCGTTGCGCTTGCATTCATGTCGTCTCTCTCCGTTGATCTTCTACGAGCGCCGCGCCTTCGATCTTCGCGACCGTCTCGATGGCGTCTGCGTGTATGAGCGTCTGGCGCTTGAAGCGCTCGGCTATGGCCTCGATCGCGCCGCCCTGCGGCGTCCCTTCCACCTGCAGCGTGAGATGGTCGCCGCCATGCGCCTTTGTGCCGACCACAAGCCGATACGCGCCGCTCGCGCCCTCCACGCCCAGCAGCACTGTCTTCAACTCGGATGGGTAAACCTTCACGCCCTTGATTTTCACCATCGAATCGGCGCGGCCGAACACCACGCGCGGCAGCGACACCGTGCGCCCATGCACGGGCGCGGTGCGCTCGAGCACGGTGAGGTCGCCGGTGCGATAGCGCACGAGCGGCTGCAGTTCCTTCTTTAGATGGGTGAGCACGAGTTCGCCGCGTTCGCCCTCGGCAACCGGCTTTCCAGCGTCCGGGTCGATGACTTCCGCGTACAGAAGCTCGTCGAACACATGCACGCCCCTACCGCCGGGAAACGTGCGCGCCACGGGCAGGCATTCGGAAAGCGAGTAACTGTCGATCAGCAACGTGCCCGGCATCGCTGCGCGCACGCGGTCGTAAAGCGCCGCATTGCCCGTGAACGCTTCGCCGCCGGCAAAAAACACACGCGGCACGGGGCACCCCGCTTCGATGAGCTTGAGCGCGTGCGACGGGTTGCCGGCGAGCACCGTCACGCCGCATTGCTGCGCAACGCGCGCCGCGCGCTCGGTCTCGCCGGGACCATGCGGAATGCACGCCACGCCGCGCGCTTCCATCTGGGCCTGATAGAAAAGTCCCGCAACGAAGAGGTGATAGCCGAACGTCACCATGCACACGTCGCCAGGACCGATGCCGCACGCGTCGAGATGCTGCCCGCACGCGGCTTCGATCGCACGCAGATCGGCTGCGCTCTGCAGGATCGGCACCAGCGTTGCGCCCATCGGCGTGAGGTGCACGCGCACCGGCGGAACGGCCGGCGCAAACGCGCCGTAGCCCGGGCGATTCATCTCGGCCACCAGGTCGGCGCGCGTCATGAGCGGCACGCGCTCGGCGAACTCCGCCGCGCTCGCGACGCTGCGCGGCAGACGTCCCGCATAGAACGGATGCGTTTGCAGCCGCGCGAGTTGCGCGTTGAGTGCATCGAGCATCGTCTCCTCCTCTTTATGTTCAGTAGGCATGCGAAGCGTTCGTGCTCAAGCCGCTCGCTCGAAAATGGCCGCGATGCCCTGCCCACCGCCAACACACATCGTTTCGAGGCCATAGCGGCCCTTGCGGCGCTGCAGTTCGTAGAGCAAGGTCGTGAGCATGCGCACGCCCGTCGCGCCGATCGGGTGACCGAGCGAGATACCCGAACCGTTCACGTTCAGCCGCGATTCGTCGTGCCAGCCCCAGCCCTTAAGCACGGCGAGCACCTGGCACGCGAAGGCCTCGTTCAGTTCGACGAGATCGAGTTGATCGAAGGTGAGCCCGGTCTTTTGCAGCAGCTTTTGCACTGCCGGCACCGGGCCGATGCCCATCGTCGCGGGCTCGCATCCCGAAGCGGCCCAACCCGTGAGATAACCAAGCGGCGTGAGGCCCAGTTTGTCGAGCTGATCTTCGGCGACGATCAGGCACGCTGCTGCGGCATCGTTTTGCTGGCTTGCGTTGCCCGCCGTCACCGTGCCGCCTTTCATGAGCGGCTTGAGCTTCGCGAGCGACGCCTCGCTTGCGTCGGCGCGCACGCCTTCGTCGCGTGCGAACAGCACCGGGTCGCCCTTGCGTTGCGGCACCGAAACCGCCACCACCTCCTCGGCGAAGCGGCCCGACTCCCATGCTGCCGCGGCGCGCTGGTGGCTGCGCACGGCGTAAGCATCCGCTTCCTCGCGCGTGATGCCGTACTCCTTCGCGAGGTTCTCCGCCGTTTCGATCATTCCGGAGATGTAGCCGAAGCGCGCTTCGGGCTGCGAGCGTTCGCGGCCACGCTCGAGACGATCGTGCATCTTCACTGAGCCCGCGCGTGCGCCCCAACGCATGTCAGTCGTGTAGTACTCGATATTGCTCATGCTTTCCACGCCGCCGGCCACGACCACGTCCGCTGCGCCGCTCTGCACCATCATCGCGGCGGTCACGACCGCCTGCAGCCCGCCGCCGCAACGGCGATCTAGCTGCATGCCGGGCACCTGCACGGGCAGCCCCGCTTCGAGCGCGGCCCAGCGGCCGATGCAAGGCGTTTCGCTGTTCGCATACGATTGCGCGAAGACCACGTCTTCGATCCGCGCCGGGTCCACGCCGCTGCGCGCGATGGTTTCGCGCAGCACCGTGGCCGCCAGCGTCTCGACGGAAACAGGGCGCAGACTGCCGCCGAACGTGCCGACCGGCGTGCGTACCGGTGCGACTATCGCTGCTCTTCTCATTTCGGATTCCTTTGCATGGTGTCTGGTTGTTGTTCGCCGCGTCATGCGCCTGCGTACCGTCAAACCGCTATCGCATCGCGCCGTGCATGGTGTTGCGCGGCCAGCTGTTCGCGCCACTCCGGCGGCGCGACGGCGAGCATGCGCTCAGTGCGCTGCGCGAGCGTAAGCCCTCGCAGATCCGCCACGCCGTGCTCGGTGACGATCACCGCCGCATCGCTGCGCGGTGTGCTGACCGGCCCCGAAAGACGCGCGACGATGCGGCTGCCATGCCGCGTGCTGGCTGCGAGCGCGACGATCGCGACGCCTCCGTGCGAGCGCGCCGCGCCGCGCATGAAATCGAGCGCACCACCCACGGCGCCCACATAGCGGCCGCCGGCAGCTTCCGCATTGATCTGACCCGTCAAATCGACTTCTAGCGCCGAGTTGATCGCCGCGAACCGATCGAGGCTGCCGAGCACGTCGATGTCGTGCGTGTAGGCCGTGGCGCGAAACTGAATCTGTGCATTGCGGTGCGCATGCGCATAGACCTTGCGCGTGCCCATCATCGTGCCGGCTACGCTCACGCCTCGATCGCGCGACTTGCGAGCATTCGTCACCACACCGGCCTCGATCAGATCGACTACGGCGTCGCCGATGGTGCCGCTATGCACGCCAAGGTCGCGGCGATCGCGCAACTGCGCGACGATGGCCTCGGGGAGCGCGCCTAGGCCGAACTGGATCGTCGAGCCGTCTTCGATCAGCGACGCGGCGTGCTGTGCGATACGCCGCTCGATGTCGCCGGCCTGCGTGGCCGGCGCTTCCAGCGGCGCGCGGTCGGTATGGACCAGCACGTCGAAATCGTCGGCGCGCAACATTCGCTCGCCGTAGGTCCAGGGCGCCGCCGCATTCACCTCCGCAATGACCACACGCGCGCTGTCGATCAGCGGCACGAGATACTCATGCGCGATCGAGAGGCTGTAGCGGCCCGCCTCGTCCGCGGGGGCGACTTGCAACAGCAACACGTCGATGCGATTCGGACCGCTGGTCAACGCGCTGCGAAACTGCGAGTAGTGACACGGCAGGATGTCGAGCACGCCCTCGCGTTCGAGCCGCCGGTTCGTACCCGAGGCACCATAGGCCATGAAGTCCACGCAGTCGGCATAAGCGGGCTCGAGCGTGTCGGACCACGACGCGCCCACGAACACGCGAAAGCGCCCGCCGATCGCCTTGCGCTGCAACATCAGCAGCGCGGTGAGCGTGCACGGCTCGGCTCCGCACTGGCCCCACGCGAGCGTGTCGCCGGGGCGCACATATTGGGCGAAGTCGAGCTGCGCGGCGTCAACGATGCGCGCCGCGCGCGGGCCGCGCGTCATCAGACGGGGTCCCAGCTGAAGACATCGGCGGAAACATCGAGCGTATGGAACGACTTGCGCAGCGCCGGCATGGCATGCTCGGCAATCGTCTCCGGCGTCCAGCCCTCGCCGCGATGCACCGAACGCACGGGGCGCGGCTGGCTCATCAGGAAGATTTCGTTATTGCGCACCGCAAAAATCTGGCCCGTCACGTCGGCGGCCTGTTCGCTCGCGAGGTAGACGGCGAGCGGTGCGATCTTCGCGGGCGTCATCTGCTTGATCTTGGCGACGCGCGCTTCCTGCTCCGGCGAATCGATCTTGATCGAGTTGATCATGCGGCTCCAGGCGAACGGCGCGATGCAGTTCGAACGGACACCGAACTTTTCCAGATCGAGCGCGATGGATTTCGACAGGCCCGCAATGCCGAGCTTCGCCGCGCTGTAGTTGGCCTGCGCGAGATTGCCGATCAGCCCGGACGTGGACGTCATATGCACGAACGCCCCGCTACGCTGCTCCTTGAAGTGGTCGGCGGCGGCGCGCGAAACGTAGTAAGAGCCGTAGAGGTGAACCTTCAGCACGGCGTCCCACTCTTCTTCGCTCATCTTGTGGAAGAAGCGGTCGCGCAGGATGCCGGCGTTATTCACCACGCAATCGATACGGCCAAACACGTCCAGCGCGTTCTGCACGATGCGGGCGGCGCCAGCGGCGTCGGCCACGCTGTCGGTGTTCGCAGTGGCCTGACCGTCGAACGCCTTGATCTCGTTCACCACGGCTTGCGCGGGACCGTCGTTATGGCCCTCGCCGGTGAGCGACGCGCCCACGTCGTTCACCACGACTTTCGCGCCGTGGCGCGCCATCATGAGCGCGATATCGCGGCCAATGCCCCCGCCCGATCCCGTCACCACCACGACCTTGCCGTCCAGCATTCGTTGCGTCGTCATCGTTTTCGCTCCTCCAGCCCGCGTTGCGCCGGGCATTCATTCGATTTGAATCGTTATGCGGCAAGCTGTGCCGTTCGTGTTGCAGCTTGACGCATCGGCCAAAGCTGCACAATTTGGATATGCCGAACGCCTGTTTCGGCCAGGATTAACCCGTACTATCGCTAATGGCGCGCATTGCGCTGCGGCGCAATAATGGCTGGAGTCTGCTCGCCCCTCATGTTTTTTGCATCCCTCGAACGAACGAGCTGACGGACATTGGAGTCACGGCAAGTCAACCCATGCATTTCGATCTCGTCGACCTGAAACTCTTTACCCACGTAGCCGAGGCAAGCAGCCTCACGCGCGGCGCGGAACGCGCGCACCTGTCGCTGCCCGCGGCGAGCACGCGTATCAAGAATCTCGAAGAACAGGTGGGCGTGAAGCTCTTGAGCCGCACGAGCCAGGGGGTCACGCTAACGGGCCCCGGCGAGACGCTGCTCGCGCACGCGCGCCGCGTGCTCAAGCAACTCGAGCAACTCACGGGAGACCTGCAGGAATACTCGCAGGGTGTGAAGGGCCATGTGCGCGTGTTTGCGAACACCACGGCAATGAGCGAGTTCCTGCCTGCTGTGCTGCGCACCTACCTCATCAATCATCCCGACGTGTACGTGGACATTCACGAGCGCCTGTCGCCCGATATCGTGCGTGCCGTGCAGGACGGCACGATCGATATCGGCATCGTGGCCGGCAATGTGCGCACCGAGGGACTGCAGGTGCTGCCCTACCGGCGCGACCGGCTCGTGCTCGTCACCGCACTGAGCCACCCGCTTTCGCAGGCAAGCGAGATGGCGTTTGCCGATACGCTCGACTACGACTTCATCGGGCCGCCCGACGAAAGCGCGATCTTCTCGTTTCTCAAGCGCGCCTCGTCGGATTTGCAGCGCACGATACGCTGGCGCATCCAGATCGGCAATTTCGAATCCGCGTGCCGCATGATCGAGGCGAACATCGGCATTGGCGTGCTGCCCGAGGGCACGGCGCGCCGCCACGCGCAAACCATGTCGCTCAAGATCGTGCCGCTCACCGACGAGTGGGCCGTGCGCAAACTGCAGATCTGCATGACCGACCGCGACGCGCTGCCGCTGTTCGCGCGCAAGCTCGTCGATCTGCTGGTGGCCGACGGCATCGGGCGCCTCGAATAGACCGCATGACGCGGCGCGAGTGCTGCGCGCCGCGCCTCTTACTTATCGCCCACCGGCCGCGCGAATCATGTTGCGCGCAATAACGATCTGCTGGATCTGGCTCGTGCCTTCGTAGATGCGGAAAATGCGCACATCGCGGTAGAAGCGCTCGATTCCATAGTCGGACATATAGCCCGCGCCGCCGAAGATCTGCACCGCGCGGTCGGCCACACGCCCGCACATTTCGGATGCGAACAGCTTCGCACACGCGGCCTCCGTGCTCACGTTCTGGCCGGCGTCGCGCCGACGCGCCGCGTCCAGCACCATGCAGCGCGCCGCGTAGAGTTCGGTCTGGCTATCAGCGAGCATGGCCTGCACGAGCTGAAACTCGGCAATCTTCTCGCCGAACTGCTCACGCTCCATCGCGTAGCGCAGCGCGTCGTCGAGCATGCGCTGCGCCACGCCCACACAGATCGCCGCGATATGAATACGCCCCTTGTCGAGCACCTTCATCGCGGTCTTGAACCCCACGCCTTCTTTGCCGCCGATGATGTTTTCCGCGGGCACCTTCACGTCCTCGAAGATGACGTCGCAAGTATGGGCGCCGCGCTGCCCCATCTTCTTGTCGCGCTTGCCGAAGCTGATGCCGGGCGTTTTCGCGTCGACGATAAATGAGGTGATGCCGCCCGCGCGCGGTTCATCGGGATTGGTGCGCGCCATCAGCGTAAACATGCCGGCCTGCGGCGCGTTCGTGATAAAGCGCTTGGTGCCGTTCACCACGTAGTGGTCGCCGCGCCGCTCGGCGCGCGTCTTGATCGAGGCGGCGTCCGAACCCGCGCCCGGCTCCGTGAGCGCGAAGCTCGCGATGATCTCGCCGCTCGCAAGCTTCGGCAGCCATGTTGCCTTTTGCTCATCGGTGCCGTCGATCACAATGCCCTGCGAGCCAATGCCTACCGTCGTGCCGATGATCGAGCGAAACGCGGGCGAGGTCTTGCCGAGTTCGAACATCACGAGGACCTCTTCTTCCATCGTGAGATCGAGGCCGCCGTACTGCTCCGGAATGGTCAGACCGAAGAGACCCATGGCCTTCATGTCGTCGACGATATCGGCCGGAATTTCATCGGTTTCGGCCACGCGCTCTTCGTTCGGCACGAGACGCTCGCGCACGAAGCGCGCGACGTTGTCGAGCAGAACGTTCATCGTTTCCTGGTCGCGAATCATGGTGTATGCCCTGCAATCGTTGATCGGGCGGCACGACGCCGCCCGTGATGATGAGAAAATCAGGAATGCTCAGTGAGCGCGCACGGCGCGTTTGGCCATTTCGCGCAGCGGCTGCTTTTGCAGCTTGCCGCTGGCCGTTGTCGGAATCATGTCGATGGTCACGATTTCCGACGGCCGCTTGTAGGCCGAAAGCCGCTCACTCAGATAATGGGCGAGATCGTCCGTGTCGATCGTCGCGCCCTCCTTCGCCTCCACGAAAGCCACGACTTCCTCGTTGCCTTCCGCGTCGCGCCGCCCCACCACGGCGCTCTGGCGCACCGCCGCGTAAGTGTTGATGACCGACTCGACCTCGATGGGATACACGTTGAAACCCGAACGGATGATGAGATCCTTCGAGCGTCCCACGATGAAGAGCGCACCGTCCGCGTCCAGCCGGCCCAGGTCGCCGGTCTTGAGCCAACCTTCTGCGTCGAGCACTTCGGCGGTCAGGCCCGGCTCGCGATAGTAGCCGTGCATGACGCCGGGACCGCGCACCCACAACTCGCCCGCTTCGCCGCGCGGCACATCGTGGCCATCGGGCCCGACCACGCGCAACTCGGCGCCTTCGACGATCTCGCCCGAGGACACGTCCTTGCGCGGACGGTCCATGCGCGTGATGAAGAGCGAGCCCGCATACTCGGTCATGCCGTAGCCGTGATGCAGCGGCATGCCGAAGAGCGCTTCGACCTGCTGCTTGAGCGTGGGATCGAGCGGACCGCCGCCCGTATAGAGGTAGCGCAGACGCGGCGCATGCACTTTGCCGCCGTGCTCGCGCACATAGGCGACGATGCGCGTGAAGAGCGTCGGCACGCCCTGCAGAATGGAGATTTCGGAGGCGCCGAGCGCTTTCACGACTTCTTCCGCCGAAAAGCGCGCCGCGAGATGCAGGCTCGCGCCCGCCTCGAACGTGGCGAGCAGCAGCGTGGCAAGGCCGAAAATATGCGACATCGGCATGACCGCGTACGCGCAGTCCGCTTGTGTCATGTCGCGCGACGTCGCGGAGACATGCGCGAAATGCAGCAGGCCGCGATGCGTCGCCATCACGCCCTTGGGCTGGCCCGTCGTGCCCGACGTGTAGATGAGCACAGCGACCTCGTGCGCGAGCGCTTCGGCCTCACGCACGGCGTTGAGATCGGGCGCGGCCATCATCAGCGGACCGAGGCCGGCGGGCGCGATTTCGCGCGCGCGATAGCGCACGCCGTGGCGCAGCGCGTCAGGCGAAGCACCATGCGTAAACAGCATGAGACGCGGCCCGCAATGCGCGCGGATCGTCTCGATCTCGCGCTCGGAGAGCCGCGCATTGACCACGGCTGGCCACGCGCCGATTTCCGAAAGCGCGAACAGCAGCGTCACCACGGCCGAGCAGTTTTCGGCCACGATGAGCACGCGGTCGCCCACGTCCACGCCCTGCTCGCGCAAAAACCGCTGCGCTTGCCCAACGTCGCTCCAGAGCTGCCCGAAGCTCGTCACCTTTGCTTCTTCGCGTATCGCCACGGCTTCGGGCGACGCCTCCGCCCAATGCCGCGCGATATCGCTGATCTTGCGCGCCGCTCGCCTCACCACTGTCACCTCCCGTCGTTGCTCTTTGACTGCGTACGGCGCGCCGTGGCACGCCGCATCGCGACAGGTATCAGTGTGGTTCAGGCGCGGCCTGCCAACAATTCGTTTTCGATAAAGCCGGCATTCGTCTGCCGAGAAGTCGGAGTTCACCCCGATGGCCGGGGCTTCGAGACGATTATCGTCCCACTGCGCTCGCGGGTTCGCGAGGCACTCAGCGCTCGCTGATTACGCGTGCGAGGCGCCGACGCGCGGTCGCTGCGGCCCGATCCGCGCACAGGCTCGCCGAGCCAGCCCACGCGCCGCAGCCGCCATGCCCGTGCGGGCGTCTCGCCTGCGCCTGCGCGGCCATGCGCAGGCGTTGCCGCCAGTCACTCCATCTGCGCCGCCGCACGCTCGCCTCCCATCGTGCCCTTAGAAGCGTTATTCGCCCGATGAATCGCCACGATGCCCGCGAGCGACACACAGGCCGGCGCGGCCGCCGCAAGAAAGAGCGACGAGGACGACCATTGCAGGTGCAGGAGCGCGCCGCCCAGCACCGGGCCGACGACCGAGCCGATACGCCCCACGCCGAGGCTCCAGCCGATGCCGGTCGAGCGCAGCGAGGTCGGATAGTAGGTCGCGGCGAGCGCGTTGAGCGCGGGCTGGCCGCCGATGATCGTAAAGCCCGTGACGAAGATCGCCACGAACATCGCGGCCACGGAGACCATCACGGCCGGATTGCCGATGGCAGCCGTCGAGACGATGGCGATCAGGAACGTCGTGGCGAGCACGCGCGTAAAACCCGCGAGGTCGATGATGCGCCCGAGCAGCAGCGTGCCGATCACGCCGCCGCCCCACAACGCCGTGCCGGCGAACACGGCGGTCTGGGTCGAATAGCCGGCGTCGCGGATCACGGTCGGCAGCCAGTTCGAGAGGAAATACATGGCGAGCAGGTTCGCGAAGTTCACGACCCACAGCAGCACGGTCACCCGCGCGCGCCCTTCCTTGAACAGCTCGACGAACGGCACGCCGCGCGAGCGCGTTTCCGCTGTCGTGAACTGCACGCCGGTTGGCAACGCTAGCGCAGGCGCCACTCGGGACAGATTGCGGCGCACGCGCGCCTGAGTGTTTTCACCGCGGCCGCGAAACAGGAGGAACTGGATCGACTCGGGCAACGCGAGCCACATCAGCACGCCGAGCACGAGCGGAATCGCGCCGCCCACGAAGAACACGGCGCGCCATCCGAACGCGGGGATCAACGCCGCGGTGATCAGGCCGCCCACCACGCCGCCGAGCGTAAAGCCGCACGAGACGATCATCATGAGCGTGACGCGCATGCGGCGCGGGCTGTACTCGCCCGCGAGTGCCATCGCGTTCGGCATGATGCAGCCCAGACCCAGCCCCGCAACGAAGCGCCAGGCCACCAGTTCCGCGATCGAATGCGCGAAGCCCGTCGCGACCATACACGCGGAAAAGAACAGCGTCGCGCCGATCAGCACCGGGCGGCGGCCGATCTTGTCGGCGAGCGTGCTGAACGTGAGCGAGCCCACCAGCATGCCAAACAGGCCCGCACCGAACACCGGCGAGAGCGTTTCCTTCGCAATGCCCCATTCGCGGATCACGACCGGTGCCACGTAGCCCATCGCCTGCACGTCGAAGCCGTCCATCACGAGGCACAACGCGCACAGCGTGACCACGAGTAGCTGATACGGCCCGAACCGGCTTTCGTCGATGATGCCGGTAACCTCCACCGCCTTATTCATGCAATGTCTCCAAATTTGTTTTGTCTTCTCGATCGCTCTGCGGCGATTAGAGCCTGTTCACACTAATAACGAGCTTGCGCTGGCCGCCAGAAGGGCCGAGCGCAAGGATTGCGACGAAGCGAATACTCGACGTATTCGTGAGGAGCATGACGCAGCGATCGGCCCTTCTGGCGGCCAGCCCTTGGCATGAAATTGTCTAGTTTGGGGAACGTGCCTTGCCGGCCGCATTGCGGCGTCGCGCGTCGCTTGTTTGGCGTGGCCAAACGGCGCTCCTTGCTCCTTGCACTGCGACCGGCAAGGTACGTTCGCAAGCCCGTTATTAGTGTGAACAGGCCCTAAAGTTCGAGGACCAATCGCCCGCTTTTCGCGCGCGAGCAGCAGGTCATCATGCGGGTTTGCGTGTCCCGCTCGGCGCGCCTGAGCACCACGTCGCGATGGTCGATCTCGCCCGCCAGCACCCGCACTTCGCAAGAGCCGCACAAGCCTTCTTCGCAATCGCTTTGCACGTCGATGTTCGCGCGGCGCAGCGCGTCGAGCACGGTCTGGTCCGCGCCTACGTTGAGCACGAGCCCCGAGTCCTTCAACTCGACTTCGAACGCCTGCTCCTGCGAGGGGTCGAGCTTGCCGCCGGTCGCAGCGAAATGCTCCACGCGCAGCGCGTCCTCGGGCCACGCCTCGCTGCAGGCTTCGAGCGCTTCGAGCATGCGCGCCGGGCCACACGCGTAGACGCGCGTATGCTCGTCGACATGCAGCGCGGCAAAATCGTTGCGCGTGCCTTCGTCGGAGACGTGCATATGCAGGCGCTCTCCGTGCAGCTGCGCGAGTTCGTCGACGAGCGCCATCGTCTTGCGCGAGCGCCCGCTATAGTGCAATTCGTAGTCGATGCCCAGCTCGCGCGCGCGGCGCGCCATGGCGCTCACCGGCGTGATGCCGATGCCGCCCGCAATGAAGATCGCGCGGCGCCCTTCTTCGTCGAGCCGGAAGTGATTGCGCGGGCCGCGAATCTTCAGGTGCATGCCTGCGCACAGCGTGTCGTGCATCCACGCCGAACCACCGCGGCTTTGCGTTTCGCGCAGCACGGCGATCTCGAAGGCGCCCGTGTCGGCGGGGTCCGAGCACAGCGAGTACTGGCGCGAGATGCCCGTGTCGCCGCACTCCACGTCGATATGCGCGCCCGGTGCCCAGCGCGGCAGTGCGCCGCCGTCCGGCGCGACGAGTCGCAAGCGGACGATGCCTTCGGCCACGGCATCCACACGCTCGACCACCACAGGCCGCGAAAGCGCGTGCGCCGATGGCTCGCCGATTCGCACCGCCACCTGCGCGCCGAGCAGCGCCGGATTCGCGCGCTCCGGGTTTCGCGCGGGGTCCCATTCCACGAACACATGCTCAGGACCCCGGAACGACGTGTTGGGCACGTACGTAAACGTCTGCTCGGCCAAACGCATGTGCGGCATCCGGCGCGTGAACTCTTCGAGGAAGATCTGCATCTCCATGCGCGCGAGGTTCTTGCCCATGCACTGGTGCGAGCCATAGCCGAACGTGACATGGTCGCTCGCGTTGTCGCGGCGAATGTCGAACAGGTCGGCATCGGCGAAATGGCGCTCGTCGTGATTCGCCGAGGACGTCACGATAAGCAGCTTCGAACCCGCGGGAATGTCGATGCCGCCGATTTGCACGTCCTTCGTCGCGAGGCGCCGCCAGGCCGCCACCGAGCCGTTGTGGCGCAGGCACTCCTCCACCGCGTTCGGAATGAGGCTCGGGTCCTCGCAGATCTCGCGCCACGCGTGCGGGTGCTGCAGCAGCAGCTTCATCGCGTTCGCCGTGGCGTTGGCCGTGGTCTCGTGCGCGGCCACGATGCCGGCCATCATCATCGAATGCAGATAGGAGTCCGTGACGACTTCCGGATGCGTCTTCTGCTTGCGAATGCCATATTGCATCCAGCCCGGGCCGTCCGGGTTCTGGCGCATCTTGTCGAGCACCTTGCCCGCGAACTGCCAGAAGTTGCCCACCGCGTGTGCGACTTCGACCTGCTCTTCAGGGCGCGGCCGGCCCCACGTATTGACTGTGTGCGCGATCGAATACTTGCGCAGCAGGTCCATATCTTCCTCGGGCACGCCCAGAAAATGCAGCGCCACGGTGAGCGGCACTTCCCAGAGCATCTGGTCCACGAGATCGGCGCGGCCTGCGTCGATGAAACGGTCCACGTATTCGCGCGTGAGGCGCCGCACCATCGGTTCGTGGTGCTTGAGATGTTCGGGCGTGAACGGCTCCATCAACACGCGACGGCGCGGCATGTGGGCAGGCTCGTCCTCGTTCACCAGCGTACGGTTCATGGCATAGCCGTACGACTCCAGCACCGCGTTCGCCTCGGGGCCGGTGGGCGTGATCTTTTCGAGCGCGATGGAGGGTGAGAACGTGAGGTTGTCGCGGAAGATCGCCTTGATGTCGTCGTAGCGCGTGACCACCCAGTAGCCAAGCTGCGGGCTATAGAACACGGGCTCCTGCTCGCGCGCCCAGCGCACATAGTCGGGCGGGTCCTGCTGGTAGCCGTCGCTGAAAGGGTCGAATGCCGCGGCATTGGCGCTGACCGGGCAGCGCGGCGCGGCGTTTGCGCCGCTGTTCGCTGCGTGGGGGAACGGGCAGCCGCCCGTCGACTGGGAAGGTGTCTCGCTCATCTGCCTCTCCTGCATCCTGCGTGCATTACGTTTTGCGTAACTCTAGTACGCATTGCGTAATTACGAGATAGGGGTTAACGTGCAAGCACAGCAGGCACTATGCCGCCGCTACGCGCCCTAAAATCCGCGTGAACCCAACCGATATCCCAGCGTCCCCGTCCAGCATGGAAAGCAGGAAAACCACTCCCCGCCGCCCCGCGGCCAAAGTTGCCGAAGCCACAACGTCCGCCAAAGTCGCGAAAGAGACGAAGGCCGCAGCCGCGCCGCGCGAGCGCCGCCAGCGCGTGCAATCCGCGCAAACGGGCATGGCCGTGCTGAAGGGTCTCGCGCGCCTGGGCGGCCGCGCGAGCCTCTCCGGTCTCGCCGCGTGCGTGGGCGAGAGTCCTGCGAAAGTGCATCGCTACCTGGTGAGTTTGATCGAGGAAGGCCTCGTCGCGCAGGACACCGCCACCCAGCAGTATCTGCTCGGCGCCGAGGCGATGATGATCGGCGTGGCCGCCATGCGCCAGGCCGATCCGGTGCGCATTGCAGAGCCCGCGCTCGTGCGCCTGCGCGAGGCACTCGAAGTGACGACCTTCGTCGCGGTGATGGGCAACAAGGGGCCGACGATCATCCGTTTCGAGGAGCCGGGGCTGCCCGTGACCGTCAACGTGCGGGTAGGTTCGGTGATGTCGCTGCTATGGTCGTCCACGGGCCGCGTGTTTCTCGGCCTGCTCGACGACACGCGCGTGCTCACACAAGCGGAGGAAGAACTCGCGCACGCCGACGCTTCGTTGCGTGCGCAACTTGATGCCAGCGATCCGATCGGCACGCTGCGGCGCGACGTGCAGGCGGCGCGCTGCGCGAGCGTGCGCGACACGAATCTCAAAGGCATCAGCGCCGTTTCGGCGCCGCTCTTCGATCACACCGGCAAGCTCTGCGGCGTGCTCACGGCGCTGGGCGCCACGGGCGGCTTCGACGCCACGCCCGAGGGCCCGAACGGGCGCGCCTTACGCCGCGAGGCGGACGCCGTGAGCGCCCTCCTCGGCTACGTGGCGCGCGGCGCTTAACGCTTCGTCGGCGCATAAAAAAACCCGGTTCAAAAACTGACCGGGTTTTTCCTTTTCTGAGCGACGTTAGCGAGGCACCGTCTTTGCGTCCGCGTCGGTCAGGGTATCCAGGAACGCCATCACGTCGCGGATATCCGAGTCTGACCAGACCGGTTTGGCGCCCAGGTGATTCGTCAGCGGCTCCGTCTTGGTATCCACATTACTGCGCAGATTCTTCGGCAGGTCGTCAAACTTCACGACGTGGCCGTGAGCGTCTTTCGAATACCACTTCTCCGGGTTCGTGTCGCGCTCGACATAGAAGCGTAACGAATCTTCAAGCGTGTGGTACATGCCATTGTGAAAGAAGACACGTCGCGTGGCGACGTTGCGAAGCGTGGGCGTGCGGAACATCCCGCAGAACCACTTCTGCTGCTTCGCCTCGTCTTGACGCAGCGGCCCACATAACCCCATGTCGAAGAAATTCGGATCGCGGTTGGCCGGAATTTCCATGTTGCGTGGCACACCCAGCGTCTGAAAGTTGTAATCCGTCAATGTCGGATGCGCGCCGTGAGCGCCTTTGTTGATCAGGTGACAGCTTGCACAGTTGCCCTTGTCCGGGTCGCTGAACAGCGCCAATCCGTGCGCTTCCTGTGGCGTGAAATGATCCTTGCCGTCGAGCACCCGGTCGAACTTGCTGGAGTACGGCGCGAACGACGGATCGTTGAACTGGAATGCCTGCAATACCTTTCCAAGGTCTGCCAGCGCCTGCGTCGGTCGCGAGAAAATGTCCTGACCGAATGCTTCCCGGAACTGCTGTGCGTAGGCGCTTTTGCTCAGCTTCTGCGCCACGTCATCCGCACTGCTGTTTGCCATTTCATCCGGATTGAGCAGCGGAAATGCAGCCTGATCCGCGGGGGAGTTGTAGCGTCCATCCCAGGTGTATCCGCCGCTGGGCTGATTATCTCCGTCTTCGAGACGCTCTTTCAGGCTATTTGCCTGCGTGAACGTCCAGTAAGGCACAGCACGCAGATAGCGCAGCGACGGCACCGAGCGCAGTCCGGCTCGATCGAGGTTTGGACCGCCCAACTGGACAGCCAGACCGTTCGGCGGCCCATAGGCATTCGCAGGGCTGTGACAGGAGGCGCATGACTGCTTCCCGGAAGCCGAAAGCGACGGATCGAAGAACGCTGCCTTGCCGATAGCTGCCAGATCAGGCGCAGGTGCTTTGACCGTGGCTGCTTGAGCGTCCGGTGCTTGTTTGTCGCATGCGGACAGAAGGAAAACGCAAAGAGCCGTTGCGAGAACAGCCCTTGAAGAAAAATGGCGCATAACGGATCAAGAAAATAGCCCGGTTCGAACCAAGAACCGGGCCAGGACAACAAAGTTCTTGTGAGACCGCCAGGGATTAGCGGTTATCGATGTTGGCCGATGTGAAGATCGGCTTGAGCGATGCATCATCTGCGTAGCCGAGATACGAGCCCATGCCGAAGTTGTCTTCGAGCGAACGCAGCAGCGCGTAGTGGTTGTAGCCCGTACCATCCACGTGACCGCCTTTGATGAACGGCGACAGCAGAAGCGTACCAATCTGATCGCCGCCGACTCCGAGGTAGTTCAACGCAATCGAGACGTACTGCACGGTTGCAGGCAGCGACGCCGTGCTAATTCCGAGCAGGCCTGCTTGAGCCACCGGCAGCGTGGACATCGTGACCTGTTCCGGACGCGTCACGTTCGGACCCGTTTGCTGGTTGCAGCCAGGGCACTGGTTGCCCATCTCCGGCTCCAGCACAGAAAATGTCGTGCCATCAGTACTGAGTTGCGTTGACGGCGTAAGTCCGGTCACGACACCTTCGTCCGTGGTGATGATGATCAGGCCGTCCTGCTTGTAGGCGGGAGACGCCTGGATCAACGGGATCGTCTGCTTCAGGAACGCGTCGATCGAAGTCAAGCCGCCGGGCTGACCATTCTTGCAGCCCTTGCCCGCAGCACCCGTACCGTCTCCATCATGACCATCGTCACACAGGTTCGGCGTGATGAAGGAGAAGTTCGGCGTGGTGGCAATCGACTGAAGATCCGTTGCCAGGTTGTCTTGCAGATTGACCACGTGCGCGTCGCAGTTCGCCAGATCATCGATGGTCGAATGGAAATACGGGAACGGATTGTGGCGCGTTGCGTACTCATCGCCCGCCACGTCACCCGAAGCAGAAGGAGCCTGCGCAGCCTGCGTGCCGTCCACGGCCTTCGTCGGGTCGGAGCCCGCAAGCTGCGCGGTACGACGCGGGAACGAACAGGTTCTCGTGCCGTCACGGTTCAGGTCGTTGCCCATGTCCTCGTTGTAGCTGCGCCACGTGAGCCTGGCCTGTTCCATCTGGTTGCCAATATGCTGCACGCGCGCCGGGAACACGCAGCCGCCGCTCGCGTGGCCGTTTGCGTCCGTACCTGCCTTGAGAACTTTGGGGTTCGCCGAGTCGTTGCCGGCATCCACGATATCGGACCACAGCTGGAAGCAGTCCGTTTCGGTGTCGTGCGTCGACGGCTGACCCGACACCATCGATATGTAATTGTCCAGCGAAACGTGGCCGGTGCCGTAGTAGTTCGAAAGGAACGTGCCCTGCGGCATCAGCGATTTCAGGTACGGGTCCTGGTTCGAATCCGAGGCCGTCGTGCCGTACGTCGATTCCGCGCTCTTGTTTTCGAGCACGATAACCCAGACGTGCTTGATCGCCTTGCTCGAAACAACGGTTGCAATGTACTGGTCGCTCGCGGCCTTCACCACGGTGTTGCCGTTGGTGTTGAAGTCGCCCAGCAGGGCGTCCGGCGTCGTGCCGATCTTGTTCGCCAGTTGCGTTTGAGCATCCGACTGCGACAGGCCGCTGTCCATCAGTTGCGAAAGCTGCGTCGTAATCGCGCTAACGGAACTGACGCCACGCGGCGAACGGAACATAGCCGTGCTGTTGAACGCCGTGCCCATGTTCTTGCCCGATGCGTCGTTCTCCGTGGCGCCGCTCAGGTCGGCAACGATGTACTTCCACGACCCATTGCTCGTATCGGAGATCGTGAACTTGCCCTGGGCATCCGAGCGCGCGACCGGCTCGCCCGGGTCGCACTTGCCATTGTTGTTCACATCCAGGCAGACCGCCGCGTTCTGGATATAGCTGCCGAGCACCTGACCGGTGACCTTCGGTCCGCCGTCTGAACCGTTGCTTCCGCAACCAGATAACCCCGCCAATACGCCGATGCTCGCCAGCATCGCGAGCGCACCCCTGCGCGACTGTATTTTCTTCACAACTGTCCCTCGTTATAAGTCGGACACACCCGACGGATTTTGACTCGCGGAAAGTTTATGAAAGTTGTGTTACACGCTTGTTAAGGAGCTGTTGGGTAAACATAAAATGACCGCGTTTTACGAGTGCGCATTCGAAAATCGTTCAAAAGAACCATGCTTGCGCACACAACTAACAAGAGCACCTGGCGGCTCACGGCCATCGCGATTCCCGGCCCGGCGCGGTGCAACCGGCTATCATGTGAATTCACACCGTAGATGGAACGAATCAATCACATGGCTTCCCCCCAGGAAAACGTCAGCATGGCGGTGTTCTGCGACTTCGAGAACGTCGCGCTCGGCGTGCGCGACGCGAAGATCGACCGCTTCGATATCCAGCCCGTGCTGGAGCGGCTCTTGCTCAAGGGCAGCATCGTCGTGAAGAAGGCCTATTGCGACTGGGAGCGCTACAAGGGCTTCAAGGCCGCGATGCACGAGGCAAGCTTCGAGCTGATCGAAATTCCCCACGTGCGCCAGTCAGGCAAGAATTCGGCCGATATCCGCCTCGTCGTGGACGCGCTCGACCTCTGCTATACGAAGTCGCACGTCGACACGTTCGTGATCGTCAGCGGCGACTCCGACTTTTCGCCGCTCGTCTCGAAGCTGCGCGAAAACGCCAAGAAGGTGATCGGCGTGGGTGTGAAGCACTCCACCTCCGACCTCCTCGTCGCCAATTGCGACGAGTTCATCTTCTATGACGACCTGGTGCGCGAGCTCGTGCGCGACCAGCACGCGCACGGCAAGGGCAAGAACAAGGACGGCGGCGCGAAACGCCAGGGCGGCGACGAACGGCAGCCGAAGCAGGACGGCGACGAGCGCAAGTCGAAGGCCGTGGCCTTCGCGATCGAAACGCTCGACGCGCTTGTGCTCGAGCGTGGCGAAAGCGGCAAGATCTGGGCGTCGGTGCTCAAGAGCGCCATCAAGCGCCGCCGGCCCGACTTCAACGAAACGCGCTACGGCTTTCGCGCATTCGGCAATCTGCTCGAAGAAGCGCAGTCGCGCGGCCTGCTCGAAGTGGGCCGCGACGACAAGTCGGGTACGTGGGTGTCGCGACTGAACCCGCCCCCGCTCGCGGCAGCCGCCACCAGCGTCTCGGCGCCGGAAAACGCGCCGGCGCGTGCCGAGGAGCCGCGCGGCCGGCGCAAGGGCCGTCGCAATGGCCGCGGAAGCGGCGCGGCGGACGCGCGCGAAACCGCCGTCGAGCAACCGGCCGAGACGCAAGGCGAAATTCCGTTCGAGCCGGTCGAGGCGCTTGCGCAAGCAGCGCACCGGCACGAAGCCGAGCCACCCTTCCCCGCCCTGCCTTTCGACGCGAACGAGGGCACCCACGCTCCGCACGAGGCCCACGAGGCACATGCGGCGTCCGAGCCGGCTGGCGATGTCGAGCCTGCCGCGCCCGCCCCTGCGCGAGCGCGCAAGACGGCGGCTCGCAAGAGCCCCGCGCGCAAGAAGGCATCGAAGAAGGCAGCCGATACGCCGCCCGACGCCGGGGCCGAGCCGGAGATTGCGGCCGTTACGCCGGCCGAGCCTGCTGCCAAGAAAGCGCCGTCGCGTGCGCGCCGCGCGCGCAGCAAGGCCGCTGCGGAAGAAAGCTGATCATGGCGCCACGCGCGCCGCTCGAAATGGGCGGCGCGCGAGCGCATCGATCAATCGCCGAACGGATTCGCGGGCCGCTTGCCCTTGGCCGGCGGCGCTTCCTCGCTCGCGGGCGTGGTATCGCCGAAAGGATCCTGCTTGCCCGACGGCCCCGCCTCGCCAAACGGATTCGCGGCCCGCGTGGGTTTCGATCCGCCAAACGGATTCTGCACGGCGGCGCGCTTCGCTCCCCCGAATGGATCGTGGGCGTCGGCCGCCTGGCCGGCATCGTCATCCACGTCTTCGTCCTTTGTCTGCGCGAGGTTGTATTCGGCCCGCACCTGCTCCAGCACGCGCGCCACGCTCGCTTCGAAGCCAGCCGCGTTATGAAAGTGCTGCATCGTCCAGTTGCAGCCGCTGCGGTCGGGCTCCTGCAATTGCGGGCGCGGTACACCGATCTTCACGCCGTCTTCGACCACCTCCTGCAGCTTGTGGATGCGCCGGTGCACTTCCTCCTGCAGCCGCGAAGCATTGAGCGTCTTGCGCAACATTGCGAACCTCCTTTCCTGTACGCGTCACGTCGCGCGAGTCTAGCGCAATGGCTCGCTCGCGTCGCTACGTGGCCGGCGCATTCATGTGAGCGAGCGCGTCGCGCATCGAATCGCTCGGCACCACGAGTTGTCCCGTGAACGGCGTATCGAGGCGGCGATTACGTAGACCGCCGAAGAAATCGACACCGCACCAAGGAAGATCAGCACCATCGCCAGCGCGTTATGCGGCGCGACGAGCCCGAAGCTCAGGAAGATCAAAATCAGCCAGAGCGCGAGCATCGTGAAGAACGGCCGCGAAATCGTGCCATGCGCCTCTTCGATCAGACGCCAGCGCGTATCGGTCACGCGGTCGAACATCTGCGAGAGCGGGCTCACGAGCGCCTGGTGGTAGGCGTCGCGTGGCGCGAGCGTTTCGATTTCGTGCCCGACTGAGTTGAGCAGCGCGCCGAGCGGCTGACTTTCGAGTTCGTCGTTGCCGACGCCGGGATCATGCGGATAGTAATTGCCTGGCGGCGGCTTTTCCTGCTCCCAGGTCGAGGCGATGGCGCTTGCCGTATAGGCGCGCAGCAAGGTCCGCGCCGAGGCCGCGTCGGGGCCGTATTCGCGCAGGCGTTGATCGAGCTGGATCAGGTCGGCGGCGTAAGCGCGCATGTCATTGGTCGCCGTATCGAAGCTCGATTTCGCCGACGCGGTGAGCAGGCTCAGCACGAGCGCCGCGAACGTCACCAGCATGCCGATCACGAGTTGCACGAGCTGCACGGTTTCATGCTTGCGATGCTCCTCGGGCAATAACGGCCGCAACAGCACGCCGAGCCCCGTGCCGCCGAGAAGCAGCGCGAACACGAGCAAGGCCTGCTGAATCTCGGTCATGGTGACGGCCTGCGTTCTTCGGCGGCGACGTTTGCCACCTGCGCGGCGGGATCGGCGTGCGCCGCGATGGGCGCTGAGGGCTCTGCGTACGCTTTTGCACCATCCACGCCCAATGCATCGATGCGCGTATGAATTGCCTTCGCCTGCGCCTCGCCCGGCACGAGATCGGGATGCACACGCGGCACCGCGAGTTTCCAGGCGGCGTCCAGCTCGCGCCGGATCGAATCGTAGATCTCCTTCGATATGGAGCGGTCCTCGTACATGGCCTGCACGCGTTCGCGCCCTTCACGCAGCGCGTACAGCAGCAGCATGCGCCGCTCGAGCACGTCCGAAGCGTGGCCGAAGCAACGGCGCACGTCCGCGAGACCACCTTCGGCCGTGCCGATGCGCGCCTTGAGTATCGTCTTGAGCAGCGCCGCGAGACGCTCGCCTAGCAGCGGCGTCAGGCTTCGGTCGTTGAAGACGATCAGCTGATGCAGCACCACGCGGCGACACATCAGGAGTTCGAATCGATCGGCGAGTGCGTCGCCGTACGGCTGCCGCACGCGTAGCCAGCGATAGAGCCATCGCGCGACGCGCATCTCGATCGTATCCGCCAGTATCTTTGCGGCGGCGCGCTGATAACCGAGGCGCCCGCCCACGCGCGCCTCTTCGATCATGGCGTCGGTGTTGCGCATCATGGCGTCGAGATTGCGGATCGTAATGATGCCGCTGCCGTACTGTGGAATGAGGTCGCGCTCCTTCGCCGCGAGCGTGACGAGGCCGATGACGAGACGCTCGCGGTCGGAGAGCGCCGCTTCGAAATCGAATGCCGTCGCGCTCATGTCCACGCTGCGCCGGAACGTATGGCAGGCCTGGTCGGCGATCGCATCGGGAATGTGAAAGGTGCGCGCCGCCATATGAACGCGCTCGGATACGCCGATGGACGAGAGCTGCACCGCCTTCTGCTGCAGCGCCTGCGCCTGGGGCGAAAGCAGATCGAGGCGCAGCCGCCGGATCAGCAGCTTGAGCGACGTGCCGTTCACGATCAGGCTCACGAGCACAAAGCCCGTGGCGAGAATCGCGACGAAGCGGCGCGTGGAATCGGGCAGCGCCGTGTCCTGCGCGAGGCCGAGCGCGAGCACGAGCGTCACCGCCCCACGCAGCCCGCCCCAAGCGATCACGAGCTTGTAGGCGGCGCTCACGGGCTCTGTGAGCCGCAGGCGGCTCAATAGCGGCAGCATGCCGAACACCACGACGACCCGCGCCGCGAACGCCGCCACCACCACGACGGCGAGCGCGACGATATCGATCCACCGCGCGTTACGCAGCGTGGCGGGAATCTGCATGGCCGCGAGCAGAAAGATCGCCGCGCCCGCCATGGCCGCGATCTGTTCCCAGATCAGTTGCAGATGCTTCCAGTTGACGGGCGACAGGCGCGTGCTCCCCAGACCACTGATGACGAGCCCGGCCGCGACCACGGCCACCACACCCGAGACGTGCAACGTCTGGTCGGCGAAGAGATAGAGCGGATACGGCAGCGCGAAGCTAAGCGAGATCTCGGCTTTGCCCTCACCGCCCAGCGCCGGCAGGAGCCACGCGAACGCGCGCCCGGCCAGCGCCCCAACGAGCAGCCCGCCGCCGAGCGCGATGCCGAGCGCACGCAGCGCGGCCGTTGCCGAGACATTGGCGGCATCGCCCGTGATCGCGGCGATCAGCACGCCGGCAATGGCAATGGCGGCCGCGTCGTTGAGCAGGCTCTCGCCCTCCACGAGGCGCACGAGCCGCTCGGGCGCGCCCACCTGGCGGAACACGGCGAGCACGGCGGAAGGGTCGGTCGTCGCGATCATCGCGCCGAGCAGGAGACCGTCGACGAGCGGACCGAGGCCCGTAAGCCGGATCGCGCCACCCACCACGCCGGTCGTCACGAACACGGCCACCACGGCAAGCAGCAGAATGGGCGCTGCGTCGCCGAGCATTTCGCGCACGTTCACGCTGAGCGCCGCCTGGAACAGCAACGGCGGCAGAAAGATCCACAGGTAAGCCTCGGGCGGTAGCCGAGGCGCAAGCGCGGGCATCACGAAGTTCGCGGCTAGTGTGGGCCAGGCCTCACCGCTCACGAGATAGAAACCGCCCAGCGTGAAACCCCACGCAGCGAGCAAGACCGATTCGGAAAGCGACCAGCGCAGGCTCACCGCCTGCACGAGCGCGATACTCGCCAGCAGAAAACCGCTCAGAAGAAGGACGTGGATGACCATGGCGTGCAACCGTCACGGCGCCGGCAGCCACACCACCGTCAACGACCTCACTCCTTGCGCCCCCTGGATCAGCACACCTTCGATATCGGCCGTCGCGGACGGCCCTGTGACGAGCGCCGCGTAGCGCGCGCCGCGGAAGTCGTCGCGGCGGTACGCGTCCTGCAGCCCCGACACCAGTTGCGTGGGATCGAGCAGCACCACGAGATGCTGCACGAGATAGCCGAGCGCGTTCACCACGTACTCGCGCTCGCTCAGCCACAGCGATCCCGTTTCCGCCACGCCGAAGCGCGCGCGCACCACGCCCACGTCGACGTCTTCGAGCGAGGCCGGCTTCGTGCCGGCGCTGATCTCGCGCGTGCCCTGCACCTCTGGCGTGGCTGACGCGATGCGCGCCTCGCTGCCAAACCGGCGCAGGATCATTGCGCGCACTTCGGCCGCACTTTGCACCTGCGTCTCGCTGCCGCCCATCAGTTTGAGCGCGGCGCCAAAGCGCTCGCGCAGGTCGCCCGCTGGCGCTTCGAACAGCGGCACCTCGGGCAACGGCTCGTGCGCGGGTTGCGCGGCACGCACGCGCGCGAGAAACGCCTCACGATCCGCCATCGCCGCCTCCCTTGCGGTTTTTCCGGTACCAGGCATGAAACGTGGTGTGCGGCACGTGCGGCAGATCGCGCTGCTTGCCCCAGATATTGAGCGGGTTGTAGAGCATGAAGTTCGGCAAACGCCGCAACGCGCCCTCGAGCGACTTCACCGCGCCGCGATAAAGCGTCGGACTGCCGAGCAATCGGCCAGCCATCTTCAGTACTTCCTGCTTCACGAACGGCACTTCGTGCTGTGCCGCGATGACCTGCCGCCACTGGTAGATCTGCTCGTGAATATTGATCTTCACCGGGCACACGTTCGTGCAACTGCCGTTGAGCGTCGAAGCAAACGGCAACGCGCTGAAGCGTTTGAGGTCGAAGGTCGGATTGATGATCGCGCCGATCGGCCCCGCATAGGTGCTGCCGTAAGAGAGGCCGCCGCTGCGCCGGTACACCGGACACGTATTCATGCACGCGCCGCACCGAATGCACTTGAGCGAATACCAGAACTCCGGCATGGCGAGCCGCTCGGACCGGCCGTTGTCGACGAGCACGAAATGCATTTCCGCGCCGGGCCGCGGCGCGCGGAAATGCGAGGTGTATTGCGTGATCGGCGAACCGAGCGCGCTGCGCGAGAGCATGCGCACGAATACGCCGAGATCGGAAAGACGCGGGATCAGCTTCTCGATGCCCATGGAGACGATGTGCAGCGGCGGCACGTTGGCGGAAAGGTCCGCGTTGCCCTCGTTGGTGCATACAACGACCGTGCCCGTCTCGGCCACCGCGAAATTGCAGCCAGTCATGCCCGCCGTTTTCTCGCGCACGAACCACGGCCGCGTATTCATGCGCTGGCTTTCCGCCAGATAGTGAATGTCGTTGTTGTGCGGGTCCGTGCCGATGGTGCGGCCGAACACTTCGGCCACGTCGTCGCGCAGCTTGTGCACGGCGGGCACGACGATATGGCTGGGCGGCTGCTTGTCGAGCTGCTGGATGCGCTCGCCAAGGTCGGTCTCCATCACCGAAATGCCGCGCGACTCCAGGTACGGACGCATCTCGCACTCGTCGGTGAGCATCGACTTGCTCTTCACGAGCGCCGTCATGCCGCGCTCGCTCAGGATGCGATAAACGATTTCGTTGTGTTCCTCGGCCGTATCCGCGAAATGGACCTGCACGCCATTGGCTTGCGCCGTGCGCGTGAAATGGTCGAGGTAGTCGGCCAAATGCGAAAGCGTATGCGCCTTGATTTGCGAGGCGAGCGTACGCAGCATTTCCCATTCGGGAATGGCGTGCGCCTGGGCGTCGCGCTTCGAGCGCAAGTCCCACAGCCGCTTGTCGTGGAAGGCGACATGCTCCGGCCGCGAGAGAAATGCGCCGGCGAGCTTCGCGTGTTCGACTCGCTTCATTCGCGCGCTCCGTTGAGCACCTGGGCAATATGGATGAAGCGGATGTCCGCGCTCATGCGCTCGGCGCAGCCCTGCTGGTGCATGAGGCAGGACATGTCGGCGGAAACGATGTATTGCGCGCCCGCGCTCACGTGATCGACCACCTTATCCTGACCCATGCGCACCGACACCGCTTCTTCGGTCACGGCAAACGTGCCGCCAAAACCGCAGCATTCGTCGGGGCGCGCAGGCTTCACGAACTCGATGCCCTTCACACGTTCGAGTAGCGCAAGCGGCTTCGAGAACGTCGGACCCGCGATTTCCGAAACGGAAGCTTCCTTCAAATGACGCAGCGCGCTGCAGCTATTGTGCAAACCCACACGCCAGGGAAACTCGGCCCAGGGGAATTCGCGCGCGCCCAGCACGTCGTGCAGGAACTCGACGAGTTCATACGTGCTCTCGCGCACCTTGCGCACGGCGTCGGTCTGTTCGATCGCGGTGAAGTGGTCGCGCACGTGATTCACGCAGCTCGCCGAGGGGCCGACGATATAGTCGTAGCCCGCAAACGCGCGCGCAAACACCCGCTCCGCGCCGGCTGCCTCGGCCTGCGCGCCGCTGTTGGCCATGGGCTGGCCGCAGCAGGTTTGGTCGAGCGGATAGTCGACCTCGCAGCCTAAGCGCTCCAGCAGTTCCAGTGTCGCGATTGCGACTTCGGGGTAGAACGCGTCGATGAAGCAAGGGACGAACAAGGCAACTTTCATGCGCGGGCTCACACGAAAAGCGGACCCGAACATTCTACTGCCGAACGGCGCGGGGCGTCGCGCGAAGCGTGTATGCGCTGCGCGTTGCCGCGGTGCATCATGCTGCGCCGCGGCTTTTCACTCAGAAGTTGTGGCGAATGCCCGCGATCACGGCAAGCTGCTTGTCGGTGTTCGAATTCACGAGGTTCGGAATCTGCGCCAGATTCTGCGTCGCCCCGCTCGCGGCGTCGATCCCAAGACCCGCCCCCGACGACTTCTGGCCGATCGCCACGGCATAGACCGCCGTGCGCTTGGAGAGGCTATAGACCGTGCCCAGATTGATCTGGTGAAGGCGTGTGGACGAGCCGCCGTCCGGGTGAGCGTCGTTGAAGATATAGGCGAAGCCGAATTGCAGCGCGGGCGAGTATTGCCACGACGTGTTCAGCTCGGCAATATCGAACGAGATGTCCGCGCCCTGGGGCCGCGCCGCATCCGCGAAATAAAGGCTCTGCGAGAGACGCGTATGCGTATAGCTAAGCGCCACGCTGACCTTGTCGAACGCGTACGAGCCGCCCGCACCGAAAATGCTGATGCGCTGCGCGTTTTGTAATTCGCAGTACGATGCATCCGGGTTGCTGCAACTGAAGTCGCCGATATAGCCGCTCTCCCCGCCCAGCGCCGCCTGCAGCGGATTGCGCAACTCGAGGTAACCGGCAGAAAGCGAAAGCGGCCCGTTGGCGTAATTCGCCGCAACCGACCAGCCGCGGTTCTGCGAGAAATTCCCCGCCACGCCGCCGAAACTGAACAGACCGCCTATCGTGAAGCCGCCGAAACTCGGGCTCACATATTTGATCGAGTTATTGAAGTTGAACGCTTCGTTGAGATTGTCCACGTCGCCGAAGTGCGAGCCATACAGCGTCGCCCAGTTGTTGCTCGACACGTAGGCGCCCAGATCGTCGGAAAACGGATCGTACTGGCGTCCCAGCGTGAGCGTGCCGTAGTGGCTGTTCGCCACGCCCACCCAGGCGTTGCGGTTAAAGAGCGTGCCGCCCTGCAGCAGCGCGCCATTCTGCGAGAAGAAGCTGTTTTCGAGCGTGAAATTCACGCTCGTGCCGCCGCCGATGTCTTCGCTCCCCGTGAGTCCCCAGCGCGACGGCACGAGGTTGCCGCCGCCCAGTTGCCAGTTCGCGTGGCCGCTCGTGCTGCCGTCTGCGTGCGTGGTCTGCTGATTGGTCGAATAGATGAGGCCTGCGTCCACCGTGCCGTAAAGCGTGACTGAAGATTGCGCGTGTGCGCTAGCCGCGAGGGCGCACGAAGCCAGCGCCAGCGCCGTGCGCTTGACGAGATTTGCCATGTCGTTGTCTTTTCGAAGAGAGATGGGCCGCTGCGCTGCATGCGCGTGCGCGGCCGAAGTGCGGCGCCGGGGAGCGCGCCGCACTGGTCAGGTACTGCGTGAATCGAGGGCTTGGCGCGTAGCGCGTCCCGGGCGCGTTGTTATTGGCCGAACCGCGCGTAGATGTCCGGGCGCGAACGCTTGAGCGCGAAGGCAATCGCCACGCCGATCAGCGCCACCGCGAGCACGATCCACGGGAATGCGCGCACGACAGGGCTATCGGAGCCGGCGAGCGCGTCGAGATTGCCGATCAGCACGATGCCGATGGAGAGCAGACCGCAGCCGCCCAGCACCGGCGCGAGGAAAGCGTGCCACAGACGCGTATCCTTCTTCGTGGCGCGGAAAAACGCCGCCACCGAAAAGCTCGTGACCGCCTGCAGCATGACGATGCCGATGGTGCCGAGCGCCGAGCCCCAGCTGAACACGATGTTGAACGGATCGCTGCCCGCGAGAACGAAAAGGCCGACCGGCACAGCGACCGAAAGCGTCTGCAGATAGCTCGCGAGATACGGTGACCCATACTTAGGATGCAGGCGATCGAGCACCGCGGGAAGAATCCCCTCACCCGAAAGCGCGTGGATGTAACGCACGATCGTGTTGTGGAACGACAGCAGGCTCGCGAAGATGCTGGAGAGCAGCAGGAAGCTCATCGTCGTGGTCATCGCGCCGCCCAGGTACTTCGTCGACTGGATGAACCAGAAGTCGCCCGGCTGTTTCGTCGCGACGTCCGTGACGTTGCTGATGCCATAGGCACAAACGATGGCCCATGTGACGAACGCAAAGAACACGAGAATCAGCGTGACGGATACATAGGTGGCGCGCGGCACCGTGACCTTCGGGTCGCGGCACTCCTTGCCGTAGATCGCCGTGGCCTCGAAGCCGATGAACGACGCGAGCGCGAACATCACCGCGATGCCGAGGTGGCCGCTGAAAACGTGACGCGGCGAGAACGGCGCGAGCGTGAGGCCATCCGGTCCGCCGTGATGAATGACGATCGCGAGGCTCAGCAGCAGCAGGATGCCGAGTTCGAGACACATGAGCACGCCGAGCAGGCGGCTGTTCAGGTCGATGCCGCGAATGCCGGTGAATTGCACGACGACGAGGCACGCGAATGAATACGCGTACCACGGCAGCGAACTATGCAGCAATGGCCCGAGCACCACCGTGCAGAAGAACCCGAACAGGCCGTAGAGCGCGATCTGGATGCTCGTGTACGAGAGCAGCGCGACGAGTGCGCCGGCCATGCCAACGGGGCGGCCGAAGCCCGCCGTGATGTATGCGTAGAATGCGCCGGCGCGCACGATGTGTCGGCTCATCGAAGCGAAGCCCACGCTGAACACGAGCAGCACGACGCCCGCGATCACGAATGCGCCGGGAATGCCCGCGCCATTGCCAAGGCTGATGGCGGGCGGCACCGCGCCGAGCATGCCGGTGAGCGGCGCCGCTGCGGAAATGACGAGAAAGACGATCTGCCAAAGCCCGAGCAGGCTGCGCTGTGAGTCCACTGCCGCGTTGTCTCCAACGAGGTGAGCGGGAGAAGAATACGGTTCGTTCATCGTTGCCTCTGCTGGTGTCTGTTCTGGGTTCGCCATACGACACGATGAAGAACCGCGTGCCTCCGGCGCTCGACGAATCGAATTTCCCGATTCGGATTGAGCGCATGGTAGGCAGCTAATAAACTCGCCGACTTGGCGCAACGCGCCAATTACTCGATAAAGTGCGCCAGGGCTGGAGCGGGTTTTCACTTAACCGCGCTAAAGCGGTCGATATTACCTTCGGCATCCTGATTAATACCCAAGGCTGGGAATTCGTACTTTATTCAGCCCACCAACTTACTGAAAGCCATCAGTTCGCTTTCACGAGTTAGGCGCTAGCGGGTTCGCTTGGCGCCGGCACGCCCCCAGTTGCGCGTCGCACGCCAGAGCACGGTGGCGTCCGCATAACCGACTGCACGGGCCACAGCCGCGTTGGTCATGCCCTCCTGCTCGCGCAGCACCGCCACGCTGCGCTCGCGCTCTTCGCGAATGATCTGGCGCACGGAGGTACCCGCGTCTGCGAGATGCCGCTGCAAGGAGCGGTCCGAAAGCCCGAGGTCCTTCGCGATGTCACCGACCACGAGCTTTTCGCGCGCGAGCCGGCGCGTCACGAGATCGCGCACCTGATCGACGAGCGTATGCGGGATCGTGTCGCGCGAAATGAGGTCGGTGGCGTGGCGCTCCATCATGCGCGCCATCTGCACGTCGGCGCTCTTGAGCGGCGTGTCGAGATCGTGCGGGTGCACGACCACGCCATTTGCCGGCTGCTGGAAGCGCACCGGCACGCGAAAGAGGCGCATATAGGGCTTGAGGTCTTCGGGCGCTGCGTGCTCGAAATGAATCTCGCACGGCGTCCACGCCGCGCCCCGCACCTGGCGAATCATGTGGCACATGGCGGATACGCTGTACTCCGCGTCCTGTCGGCGCGGCCAGATCTGCGTATGCGCAATGCGATAGCTCCACATAGGCCACGCGTTGTCGCTCACGAGATCGACGGCCGTCGCGCTTTGCCACGAGCCAAGTGTATCGGTGAACTTACGGATTGCGGCGCCGAGCGTGGGCGACGACATGAACACGAGACCAGCCGGCCCCAGTTCCGTGAGCTGCAATTCCGCGCCTAAACGCAGGCCGAGAAAGGGCTCGTCGAGCACTTCCGCCGCGCGTTCGAACGCGCCCACGTACCGCCCCAGCGCCACGATTTCATAGGGATTGGAAAGCTGCCGGCGACTCAGGCCGAACTCGGCCAGCAATGCATCGCAGTCCGCACCAGCGGCGTCGAGCGCACGCACGATGGGACCCATCACGGCACCGCGAATCATCGGGAAACCGCTATTGACAGGCACTCTTTTCATGTCTCACTCCATTAGGGCCTGTATGTGCCGACGGTTTTAACCATCGATCGTCTCTGGCGCACTCTATCGCCCCTTTGGCGCGTTTTGCAAGCGCGAAAAAAATACGGCGTTTCTACGATTGACCCATCGATATGGCGTGAAAGCAATGCGGATTCTTCATACCGTCCCACGCCATGTTGCGGCCAACGTCTTCCTTACGAAATGCTTATGAACACGAATCCGAATGCGCATCCGCTCGACCCGTTGAGCCTCGCCGAAATGCAGCTTGCCTGTGACATCGTGAAAGCCGCAGAGCAGCTCGATGAATATGGGCGCTTTCCCGTCACCGAACTGCGAGAGCCACCCAAGGCAGAAGTGCTCGCGTACAAGCACGGCGATTACTACTCGCGCCGCGCCTTCGTCATCGCGATCGATCGCACCCGCAGCCAGACGCTCGAATTCGTCGTGGATCTGCGCGAGAAGAAAGTGGAATCGCGCAAGGCGCTCGCATTGCAAAGCGCGCCCTATGGTCAGCCGCCCGTGATGATCGAAGACTTCATGAATGCGGAGCGCATCGTCAAGGAGGACGCAGCATGGCGCGAGGCCGTGAAAAAGCGCGGACTCACCGAAGACGAACTCGAGCGCGTGCAGGTCGATCCGTTCTCCGCCGGCGCGTTCGACCGCCCGAATGAAAACGGCCGCCGCCTCGTGCGCTGCGTGAGCTACTACCGCGAGTCGCTGACCGACAATGGTTACGCGCACCCAATCGAAGGCGTCGTCGCCGTGGTGGACCTGCTGGCGCACAAAGTGATCGAGCTGATCGACGACGGCCGCATCATCCCCATTCCGCGCGCCAAGCATAACTACGACACGCCGAGCCTCGGCGAACCGCGCGACACCGTCAAGCCGCTCTCAATCAACCAGCCCGAAGGCCCGAGCTTCACGATAGACGGCTGGCAGGTTAGTTGGCAGAACTGGAAATTCCGTGTGGGCTTCACGCCGCGCGAAGGGCTCGTGCTGAACCAGATCACATGGGACGACGGCAAGAGCGCGCCGCGCCCTATCGTCTACCGCGCGAGCGTGACCGAGATGTGCGTGCCCTACTCGGACCCCACCACGAACCACTACTGGAAAAGCGCGTTCGATGCGGGCGAATACGGACTCGGCAAGCTCGCGAACCAGCTCGAACTGGGCTGCGATTGCCTCGGCACGATCCGCTATTTCGACATTCCTTCCGCCGACGACTTCGGCAACGGCTTCACCATGAAGAACGCCGTGTGTCTGCACGAAGAGGATTACGGCACGCTCTGGAAGCACTATGAGTTCCGCACTGGCGTGTTCGAGATGCGCCGTTCACGCCGCCTCGTGATCTCGTTCTTCGCGACCGTGGGCAACTACGATTACGGCTTTTACTGGTACTTCTATCAGGACGGCACGATCCAGCTCGAATGCAAGCTCACGGGCATCATCCAGACTTCCGCAGTGGCGGAAGGCGACAGCTACCCGTGGGGCGGCATGGTCACCGAAAACCTGGGCGGCCCGACGCATCAGCACTTCTTCAACGCGCGCTTGCACATGATGGTGGACGGCGAGAAGAACTCCGTCACCGAGCACGAATTCGTGCCACGTGCGATGGGTGCGGAGAATCCGTACGGCAACGTGTTCGATACGACGAAGCGTGTGCTCAAGACCGAGCAGGAAGCGGCGCGTAACGCCAACGGCCAGACCGGGCGTTTCTGGAAAGTCGTGAACCCGAACGTGAAAAACCGCGTGGGCGCGAATCCGGGCTACAAGCTCATCATCAACGACTCGCCGCTCATGCTCGCCGATCCCAACTCGAAGGTGCGCCAGCGCGGCGGCTTTGCCACGCGCCACGTGTGGGTCACGCCGTACGACACGACGCAGCGCTACGCAAGCGGCGACTACCCGAACCAGCACGCCGGCGGTGACGGCCTGCCCCGCTATATCGAGGCGAACCGCAACGTGGAGAACGAGGACATCGTGTTGTGGCACAGCTTCGGCCACACGCACGTGTGCAAGCCCGAGGATTTCCCCGTGATGCCGGTGGAGTATGCGGGCTTCATGCTCAAGCCCAACAACTTCTTCTATGGCAATCCCGCGATGGACCTGCCGGGCGGGCGCGATCCGCACAGCGTGCAGGACGGCGCAGATGCGCCCGAAGCAAAATCGTGCTGCCACAGCAAGCAGTGAGCACGCGATGATGCCGCGCGAGCGCCGCCTTGTTGTGATGCACGCGATACGCCCGCTGTGTGTCTGGGCGTCGATCACGGGCGGCGCGAGCGCGCTTGCGGCAGGCGTCATGATCGCGGCGATGCAGGCGGGCGCGCCGTTTTCCGCATTCGCCGCAAGCGCGCTTGCCTTGCTTGCGATGGCGCTCATTCCTGGCGCGCTTGCGCGCGGCTTCGCCACGCACTCCACCGTGCCGATCGCGAGCGCACTCGTACTCACGATGGCCGCAATGAGCGCCGGGGCACGCTCAGGCGAAACGCTCGCGCAGACGCCGCTCATATTGGGCGGCGCTGCCCTGATCGCCGCCGCGTGTCTGCACTTGCGGCGCACGCGTGATCACGCGGCAAGCTCGATGCATCAGCACACGACGGCGCCCGTGTGGCGCAACGGCGTGCTGCTCGTCGCACCCGCGTTGCTTGCGGGCCTGTCGAGCGGCGTGCTCGCGCGCTTCCAGTTTTTCGCGCTCTGCGGCGCTGCTGCAATGTCCGTGACGCAGGTCGTGACGTCACTCGCCGTGGTGAGTCTCGCAGGCTGGCTCGCCGATCGCGTCGATTACCGGCGCGCGCTGCTCGTGCTCTTCGTACTGCGCGGCGCGCTGCTCGCGGCGCTCACGCTCGATTGCTTCGCGCCGTGGGCCACGCTCGCCGCACCGGCATTCGCCGTGCTCGACTACCTGACGCTCCCCACGCTCATGCGAGGCGGCCGAGCGTTTCGCGCATCGGGTGCCGGCTGCCCCGGCCTCGCACATCATGCGGGCATGGTGGCAGGCGCGGCGCTCGCCACCACGTCATGGGGCTTTGGACAGGGTTTTTACGCGCTGTTCATCGTTGGGGGCACGCTCAATCTTGCATGCGCATACGCATTCGCGACGCCAAGCCGATTCGGCACCCACACGCCCTACTCGGCTTCAGCCGCACTCGCTGCGGGTAGCACAATCGAATTACGCTGACCAACCCCCGAAAAAAACATTCGCATTACTACCGAAATCAGGAGACGGTATGGACCGCCAGGACTTCACGCACACGATTCGCACACAGATGTTCGTCGACGGACGTTTTAGCGAAAGCGGCAACGGCCGCACGTTTGCCGTATTCAATCCCGCCACGGGCGAAGAGATCGCCCAGGTGCCCGACGCCAGCGACGCCGACATCGACGCCGCCGTCACCGCCGCGCGCCGCGCTTTCGAAGCCGACACATGGCGGCGCATGCCCCCCGCCGCGCGCGAGCGCCTGCTGCTCAAACTCGCCGACCTCGTCGAGCAGCACGGCGACGAACTCGCTGCGCTCGAAACGCTTAACCAGGGCAAGCTGCTCGGCTTCTCGAAGATGCTCGAAGTGGGCGGCAGTGTGCAGTGGCTGCGCTATATGGCCGGCTGGGCGACCAAGATCGAGGGCAGCACGGTGGATCTCTCGCTCGCGTTCCCGCCCGGCGTGCGCTACAACGCCTCGACGCGGCGCGTGCCTGCGGGCGTGGTCGCCGCGATCGTGCCGTGGAATTTCCCGCTGCTGATGGCGGTCTGGAAAATCGCACCCGCACTCGCCTGCGGCTGCACCGTGGTGCTCAAGCCCGCCGAAGAAACGCCGCTCACCGCCATACGCCTCGCCGAGCTCGCGCACGAAGCCGGCTTTCCGCCGGGCGTGTTCAATGTGGTCACGGGCCAGGGCGAAACGGCTGGCGCGGCGCTCGTTCGCCATGCACAGGTGGACAAGGTCACTTTCACGGGCTCGACCGAAGTGGGCCGCATCATCGGCAAGCAATGCGCGAGCGATCTCAAGCGCGTCTCGCTGGAACTGGGCGGCAAGAGCCCCGTGATCGTGCTCGACGACTGCGATCCGCAGCGTGCGATCGAAGGCGCGGCCGGCGCGATCTTCTTCAATCACGGCCAGGTCTGCACGGCAGGCTCGCGCCTCTATCTGCCGCGCGCGCGTTTTGATGAGATCGTCAATGGCATCGCTAACGTTGCGCGCACAACCGTGCTCGGTTCGGGTTTCGATTCGGCCACGCAGATGGGCCCGCTCGTTTCTGCGCGCCATCGCGCCAAGGTCACCGGAATGATCGCGCAGGGCCGCGCCGAAGGCGGCGAGATCGTGGCGGGTGGCGGCGACGGCAATCGCCCCGGCTTCTTTATTGAGCCCACGGTGATTGCGAACGCGGCCAACAAGCCGCTTACCGTCGTGCGCGAAGAGGTGTTCGGCCCGGTGCTCGTCGCCATGCCGTATGACGAGGTCGAGGAAGCCGTCGCCGCGGCGAATGCTTCGGAGTACGGTCTGGGCGCGAGCGTCTGGACCAACCAGCTCGACCGCGCGTTGCGCGTGGTGGACGGCGTGCAGGCGGGCACGGTATGGGTGAACACGCACAACATGGTCGATCCGGCGCTGCCCTTCGGCGGCTTCAAGGCTTCAGGCATCGGCCGCGAGCATGGTCGCGCGATCATCGACGCGTACACGGAGACGAAATCCGTCTGCATCGCCTACTGAGCGCCGCCATGCAGCATTGTTAATCGAAATGGAATGATGAAACCCGGCGGCAAGCAATGATCGCCGCCATGGTTTCGTTCATGATCGGGCCCGTTCTTACCACCCACGAGAAGGACTCCAATCATGAACGCATCCACGAACTCGCGAGGCGTCGCCATCGTCACGGGCGCCTCGCGCGGCATCGGCGCCGCGATTGCCGAACGTCTCGCGCGCGACGGTTACGCCGTCGTCATCAACTACGCTTCGCGCAGCGCCGAAGCCGAGGCGCTCGTCGCGAAGATCGCGGCGGGCGGCGGTCGCGCGATTGCCGTGCAAGCGAACATCGCGAAGGCCGACGAGGTGCGCCGTCTCTTCGAAACCGCCGAGACGCTGGGCCAACCCACACTGCTCGTGAACAACGCGGGCATCATGAAGACGGTCACGATTGCCGATTCGACCGACGCGATCTACGACGAAACCTTCGACATCAACGTGCGCGGCACGCTGAACACGCTGCGCGAAGCGGCGACGAAACTCGCGGACGGCGGCCGCGTGATCAACTTCTCGACATCCGTGCTCGCCATGAATCTGCCGGGCTACGCGCTCTATACGGCGAGCAAGGCGGCCGTGGAGACGATCACGCGCGTGTTCGCACGCGAACTGCGCGGCCGCTCGATTTGCGTGAACGCAGTGGCGCCGGGGCCGGTGGCGACAGAGTTGTTCCTCAGCGGCAAAACCGAAGAACAGGTCCAGCATTTCGCGAACATGCCGCCGCTGCAGCGCCTCGGGCAACCCGATGACATTGCAAGTGTCGTGTCATTCCTCGCGGGCCCGGACGGCGGCTGGGTCAACGGCCAGGTACTGCGCGCGAACGGCGGGATCGTCTGACACGCCGCCCGGCGTAGCTTCGCGGCGGAACCTGGGCAGGACGTGGTCTGAGGGCAAGCAGCCGTGGCGTGTAACCGCTGGTCGCGGCCGGTGCTACACTCCGTGCTCGAAAACGGTAGTAAGACGGAGCCGGCGGCATGGCGCGCCGGCTCATATTGCGCCCTCAACCACTCCAGACCATGTATTTGTCCATCCTCGCCGTCGGCATTGGCGGCGCGCTCGGTTCGCTGCTGCGCTGGGTTCTCGGGCTACGCCTGAATGCGCTCTACCCTGAACTGCCGCTTGGCACGCTTGCGTCGAACATCATCGCGGGCTATGTGATCGGCGTCGCAGTCGCGTATTTCGGGCGCATGCCCCAGCTCTCCAACGAGTGGCGCCTCTTCGTCATTACCGGCCTGATGGGCGGCCTCTCCACGTTCTCGACCTTCTCCGCCGAAGTCGTTTCGCATCTGCAGCACGGACGTTTCGGCTGGGCCGCGGGTGAGATCGCCATTCACGTGTGCGCCTCGGTCGTCATGACGATCCTTGGCATCGCAACGGTCTCGGCACTGATTCGCTGATCTGCAACGAAAACGGCCGCGTTCGCCATTCGCGAAACGCGGCCGCATGAGTGATGCGACGGGAAGATCAGGCAGGACGCCGATAACCGCCCAGCAAACCGTTCTTCGAAAACACCCACTGCCACAGCTGGATATCGCGCGCACGGAACGCTCCGGCGCACGAAAGCAGGTAGTAACGCCACATGCGGTAGAACCGCTCTCCCATCTGCGCCTTGAAACGCGGCCACGCGGCCTCGAAATTCGCGTGCCATGCCATCAGCGTGCGGTCGTAGTCGGCGCCGAAGTTATGCAGGTCTTCGGCGACGAACAGACCGCCCGAAGCGTCGGCGATCTGGCCGATGGTCGGCAGCTCGCCGTTCGGGAAGATGTATTTGTCGATCCACGGATCGGGCGTGGTGTCGCGGCGGTTCTTGCCGATGGTGTGGAGTACGAACAGACCGTCGTCGGTAAGACAGCGGTTCGCGACTTCCATATAGGTGCGATAGTTCTTCGGGCCCACGTGCTCGAACATGCCCACGCTCGCAATGCGGTCGAACTTCTCGTCGAGCAACCGGTAGTCCTGCAGGCGGAATTCGACGGGCAGATCCTTGCAGCGCTCTGCGCCGAGCGCGGCCTGCTCCTTCGAGATCGTCACGCCCACGCACGACACGCCATAGTGTTCGGCCGCGAACTTCATGAGGCTGCCCCACCCGCAACCGATGTCGAGCAGGCGCATGCCGGGCTTCAGGCCCAGCTTGCGGCAGATGAGATCGAGCTTGGCGTCCTGCGCCTCGTCGAGCGTCTTCGCGCCGCCCGACCAGTAGCCACAGGTATAGGCCATGTTCTTGTCGAGCATGGCCTCGTAGAACTCGTTGCCGATGTCGTAGTGCTGCTGGCCCACCTTCCATGCCCGGCGCACGGTCTGGCGGTTCATGAGGCGCGCCTTGAGCGCGTGGAAGACGAGACGGGAGGGATCGATCTGGTCGTCTAGATGCGCGCGCAACACATGTGCGAAGAATTCGTCGAGCTGCTCGCAATCCCACTGGCCGTCCATGTAGGCCTCGCCGAGGCCCAGGTTGCCTAAAGCCAATACGCGCTCGGGCAACTGCGGATCGTGGATGCGCATGTCCCACGGCCGGGCGCCGTTGAACTTCACGTCAGCGCGCGCCAATAGCTGGGCTATAAACCGCCAGGCCCCGGAAACGGTGGCCTCACGAACGGGTTGAGCTGCTTCGAGATCAGTCGTTGCCATACGTGCTCCATGCGGCCGGAGCGGGTCCTTGGTACCTTGCTCCGATGCCATTCAAGAGGTTGCTATCAAGACATTCGTCGTCGCGCGCGCTGCGAGAAACTCTATGATGCACCTACTTCAAAAATTGTGCAGGAACACGCACAGCCCATACAGGGCGGGCCATAATCGCAAACTCGACGAAACCCATCGCCCTGGCGCTAGCAAACGGCGCGCCCGAACTGGAGAGACCGACAATGGCCTACGACGACAAGAACATCTTCGCGCGCATCCTGCGCGGCGAAGCACCCTGCATCAAGGTGTACGAGGACGACGCTACGCTCGCGATCATGGACGTCATGCCTCAATCCGAAGGCCACCTGCTCGTGCTGCCGAAGGAAGGCGCCGAGTTCATCTATGAGCTTTCACTGGAAGCCGGCGCCGCTGCGATGGCGACGGTGCAGAAGATGGCGATCGCGGTGCGCAAGGTGCTTGCGCCCGAAGGCCTGCTGATCGCGCAGTTCAACGGCGCCGCCGCCGGGCAGACCGTACCGCACGTGCACTTTCACCTGATTCCGCGCCGCGCGGGCGAAGAGCTGCGCCCGCACGCGCGTGAAATGGCCGACATGGCGCAACTCGAAGCGCTGGCCGCACGCATTCGCGCCGCACTGTAAGCAATATGTATTACTAACGTTAGTTATTATTAAAGCTCAAATGCCGTCGAATTGAACGAATTCGTCGAGCGGGACGCGCTCCGAGCGCCACTGGTTGATGGGCGCGTCCGGGTCTTCGTGACCGATCGCCATGCCGCAGAACACCATGCGTTCGCGCGGCAAGGCGAGAAACTCGCCAACGCTTTGCGCGTAGCGCGCCCAGCATTCCTGCGCACAGCTATGCAGACCGGCTTCGCGCAGGAGCAGCATCACCGTCTGCAGGAACATGCCGAGGTCGGCCCATTGCGGCGGCCCCATCCGACGATCCACGCTGCAAAAAAGCGCAAGCGGCGCGTCGAAAAACGCGTAGTTGCGCGCGAATTGCCGTAGCCTGCCCGGCCGGTCCTCGCGAGCGACGTCGATGCTGCGGTAAAGATCCTCGCCCACCTGATAACGACGCTCGCGATACGGCGAACCCAACTCACGCGGATACACGTCGTACTCCATCTGTTCGCCCGCAGGCGCCTGCGCGATGCGATCGGCCATGATCGACTTGAGCTTCGCGAGCGATTCTCCGCCCACGACATGAACATGCCACGGCTGCAGATTGCCGCCCGAAGGTGCGCGTGCAGCAGTATCGAGCACGCGGCGAATGATGGCGGGGTCCACCGGATCGGACAAAAACTGACGCACGGACTTGCGGCTGGTGACGGCTTCGCTGACCTTCAAGCAGATTCTCCTCGGGGATCGACGAAGCATTATCGACGATCCCCCTGTGCGGCTGCCGACGCTCGCCGCATGGGTCCGCGCTGGCGTCAGAACTTATGACGGATCCCCACTACGACGAGCGCCTGATTGTCGGCGCCCGAACTCACGCCGAAGTCGCCGATCGATGCCTGCGCAACGACACTCGAACCCTTCGCGTCGAGCGTGCGGCCGCTCGCCTTCTGGTAGCCGGCGAGTGCGTAGAGATCCGTGCGTTTGGAGAGCGAGCAATCGCTGCCGAGGTTCACCTGGTTGTAGTGCGCGGACGAGGGCCCGGTGAGCGATGTGTAGTTGTAGCCCGCGCGCAGCCGGCCGGTGCGGCAACGTTACGGAATGCCCGGCAAGCGGGGAACGAACGATTTCTGCGTTGCTTAAGCGGCGTGAGGGACTTTGCAAAGCGCAGATCGTGCCAGGCTCTGCGCGAGCGCTTTCCTCCGGCGCGCGGAGTCTGCTATAATTCGCCTCCCGCCGGAGAGATGGATGAGCGGTTTAAGTCGCACGCCTGGAAAGCGTGTATAGGTTAATAGCCTATCGGGGGTTCGAATCCCCCTCTCTCCGCCAGAACAAAACGCCGAAACCCCGTAAGCTCAATGACTTACGGGGTTTTTGTTTTTCCAGCCGATCAAATAGCCCGCCAGAGAGGGACAACGTGCGCGAGGCACGTCCAAACACCCTCAATTACACCCACTCGCAGTGCAATACTTGTTGTACACAAGACCCTTCCCATCCATCCCCGAGATCGTTCGCGTGCCGTTGCCGTAGTTCGTGATCGTCTCGGTCCACGTCGACCCATCCGCAGCCTGCCCGGTGATGAACGTCGTGTCGCCAATGGACGCACCGGTCTGCTCCCAGGCCTCGCCCGGCAGCTTCTGCTGATACCCGTTGACGGTAGACGTATTGCCGAAACGCTGCACCGTATACGAATTGCCCGATTCGTCGACGCAGTTCTGGAAGGCATCGTTGCCCCAGCATTTGGCGAAAGCGGCGGGCGCCGCAAAGGCGCCGAAAATGATCAGGCTGAGTGCAATGCGCTTCAATGACTTCCCCGAGAAAACGCCCTTTTCTGGCTCGATTCACCGCGAACTCCAGGCCGGCGGCGCGCGAAATTGTACCGTAGCCGCCGAGGCGATCTATCAGTTGCGCTGGACGCGTTGCATCGCGCGCTCCCGCTAGTTATCGGACAAAAAACGGATGACTTGATGGGCGAAAAGAGAACCACAGCGCCGCGAGTCGTTGAACACTCAACGCTAAAAGGAACACAGGATCGGCCAGAACAGGCAAGCAGAAAAGGACGTCGGGCCGCAGCCCGACGCCGAATTCCCGCGTACTGCTTCGAGGACCGGCGCGGGAACGAGAGGACTTCAGTATCTCCTCGCCCGCCCTTTTTTTAAGTGCTCGACCGCACACCGGCAATCAGGTGCCTGCTGCCCTCACGGATGGCGGATATAGTCCACCAGCGCGAGCGTATACGCGTCCGGCTTGCGATCGATGAGACTCACGCCGATCGCCACGAGAAAGCCTGCGGGCACACCGAACACGCCAGAGCTGATGGGCTCGATGCCAAACCATCGCGGGCCCGCAAAGCCCGTGAGTTGCGTGAAGAACGGGTACGTCGAGACGATGTAATAGACGCACACGGTCAGACCCGCGATCATGCCGGCCACGGCGCCCAGGCGCGTCGTGCGCTTCCAGAACACGCCGAGCACGAGCACGGGAAAAAGACTCGACGCCGCGAGCGAAAACGCGGCCCCCACCAGAAAAAGAATGTTCCCTGCGTTGAGCGACGCCACATACGAGGCGAACAGCGCCACGCCGAGCAGCAGGATCTTCGACATCGTCACGCGCCGCTGGCTCGACGCGCTCGGATCGACCATGTGGTAGTACACGTCGTGCGAAAGTACGTTCGAGATCGTGAGCAGCAGACCGTCCGCAGTCGAAAGCGCGGCCGCGAGCGCACCCGAGGCGATGAGCCCCGACATCACATACGGCAGCCCCGCAATTTCCGGCGCGGCGAGAACGACCATGTCAGGCTGCATCTGAATGTCGCTCCAGCGCACCACGCCGTCGTTGTTCATATCCGCAATGCTGATGAGGTACGGCTCGACGCGCCGCCATTGCATGACCCAATGCGGCAGGTCGTCGAAGCGCTGCCCCACCAGATGCGTGAGGATCTCGAACTTGATCAGCACCGCGAGCACCGGCACGGTCAGATAGAACAGCGCGACGAAAAAGAGCGTCCAGCCCACCGAGCGCCGCGCCGAGGCCACCGAGGTCGTCGTGTTGTAGCGCGTGAGTATGTGCGGCAGGCTCGCCGTGCCAAGCGAAAGGCACAGGAGCAGCGAAAGGAAGTTGCGTTGATGAATGCGGCGCTGCGCTTCGTCGCCGGCGGGAAACGGTTCGTTCATCGGCACGGGCGGCGTGGCGCGCTCGAGCAGGTCGTCGCGCTGGCGCGTCCACACCATGCGTGCGGCGTCCACGTCGCGCGGAAAGGCGTTGAGTTCACGCTGGAGTGAATCGATATCGCGCAGCGGGCCGTTGTGGCGGCGCAGGTCCGCGATCGATTCGACTAGGTGCGTCTTCTCCGCAACGTACGACTGCGGCAGCGTGTCGAGCCGCGTCTGCCATTGCGCCGCGCGCTGGCGGTAGGCGTCGCGTACGGTGGCTTCGGCACTCGCGCCGCGCACGTCGTGCTCGAGCGCTTCCACGCGCTGCATCACGTTGCCGTAGTCGACTTGCGGCAGCCAACCCAGGCCGTCGCGATGCGCGATCAACGAGACCGGAATCAGGATGGCCGCGATGAGAATGATGTATTGCGCGACCTGCGTCCACGTTACGGCACGCATGCCGCCGAGAAACGAACACACGAGAATGCCCGCCAGCCCGCAGAAAATGCCGATGGCGAAATCCACACCGATGAAGCGCGTGGCGATCAGCCCCACGCCCTGGATCTGCGCGACCAGATAGACGAACGAACAGAGGATGGTCGCGAGCACGGCGAGCGCACGCACGAGGTTGCTCGAAAAGCGCGTGCCGAGGAAATCGGGAATCGTGTAGCGGGCGAGCTTGCGCACGTACGGCGCGAGCAGGAAGGCGACGAGGCAATAGCCGCCCGTCCAGCCCATCAGGTAAGCCAGGCCGTCGTACCCGCTCGCGTAGAGCGAACCCGCAAGGCCGATGAACGACGCGGCGGAAAGCCAGTCGGCGGCCGTCGCCATGCCGTTGAAGAACGAGGGCACGCGCCGCCCCGCCACATAGTATTCAACGAGGTCCGAGGTGCGCGAAAGCAGCCCGATCACTGCATATACCGCGATCGGCACGAACAGGAACACATAGCCGATCCACATGCCGGGGCCGGTGGAAAGCTCGATGCGCCACATCACGTAGACGAAGGCGAGAAAGCCCAGCGTGTACAACGCGTAAGAGCGAATGAGCCGGTGCGCGAGCTTCATCGTTGCTGGGCCCTGCTCGCTTCGCGAATCGCAACGTCGGCTTCGAGTGCGGCTTGCAGCACGCGGTCGGCACGCTGCATCAGCACGATATAGATCGCGACGAGCAGCACGTAGAGCAGGATCGCGCCCTGTGCGCCGAGGTAGAACGGCAGGCTGAAGCCCGCGAAGCGCAGGTCGGCGAGCGCGCGCGCGAAGAGCGGCGCGACGAACGAGACGAGGAAGCCGATCGTCATCAGCACGGCGATCAGCGCGAGATTGAAGCGCCAGTATCGGCGATGCGCGCGCGCCATCGCCTCGCTCACCGGGGGTGGCTCAGGCAATGGATTGAGATTGTTCTGCGGAGTAGTGTGTGGCGCGGTCATGCGCCTGTGTAGCAAAAACGCGTATGACCGGCAATCCGGGGCAATGCGGGGATCGATGCGGCGCGCGGCGCCAGGCAAGGCGCCGCGCGAACCTCGGCGTTTAGAGCGATTCGCCGAGCTGGTCCAGAATCGCCGGGTTTTCCAGCGTGGAAACGTCCTGCGTGATCGCCTCGCCCTTGGCCAGCGAGCGCAGCAGACGGCGCATGATCTTGCCCGAGCGCGTCTTCGGCAGGTTCTCGCCGAAGCGGATGTCCTTGGGCTTGGCGATCGGCCCGATCTCCTTGCCCACCCAGGCGCGCAGATCGTTGGCGAGCTTCACGGCTTCGTCGCCCTGCGGACGCGTGGCCTTGAGCACCACGAACGCCACCACGGCTTCGCCGGTGGTGTCGTCGGGGCGGCCCACCACGGCGGCTTCGGCCACGAGCGGGTTCGCCACCAGCGCCGACTCGATTTCCATCGTGCCGAGGCGGTGGCCCGAGACGTTCAGCACGTCGTCGATCCGGCCCATGATCGTGAAGTAGCCCGTGTCCTTGTCGCGCACGCTGCCGTCACCGGCCAGATACAGCTTGCCGCCCAGTTCCTCGGGGAAGTAGCCCGACTTGTAGCGATCCGGGTTGCCCCAGACGTTGCGGATCATCGCGGGCCACGGACGCTTCACGACGAGAATGCCGCCCTGCCCGTTCGGCACGTCCTGGCCGGTTTCGTCGACGATCGCGGCCATGATGCCCGGCAGCGGCAGCGTGCACGATCCCGGCACGAGCGGCGTCGCGCCCGGCAGCGGCGTGATCATGTGGCCGCCCGTTTCGGTCTGCCACCACGTGTCGACGATCGGGCAGCGCTTGCCGCCCACGTTTTCGTAGTACCACATCCACGCTTCGGGATTGATCGGCTCGCCGACCGTGCCGAGAATGCGCAGCGAAGAAAGGTCATAGCTCTTCGGGTGCACCTTCGCGTCGGCTTCGGACATCTTGATGAGCGAGCGGATCGCCGTGGGCGCGGTGTAGAAGATCGTGACCTTGTGCTTCGCGATCATGTCCCAGAAGCGGCCTGCGTTCGGGAACGTCGGCACGCCTTCGAACACGACCTGGGTCGCGCCGATCGACAGCGGACCATAGGCGATATAGCTGTGGCCCGTGATCCAGCCGATGTCGGCCGTGCACCAGAACACGTCCGAGGGTTTGTAGTCGAAGGTCCACTTCATCGTTTGCGCGGCCCACAGCAGGTAGCCGCCCGTGCTGTGCTGCACGCCCTTCGGTTTGCCCGTCGAGCCCGACGTATAGAGGATGAAGAGCGGGTGTTCCGCGCCCACCGGCACCGGCGCACACGTATCGCTCTCGGCCGCCGAAAGTTCATGCATCCACTGGTCGCGGCCTTCGTGCCATGCAACCTTGCCGCCCGTGCGCTTGTAGACGATCACGCTGTGCACCGCTTCGCAGCCGCCCATGGCGAGCGCTTCGTCGGCGATGTTCTTCAGCGGCAGCGCCTTGCCGCCGCGCATCTGTTCGTCGGCGGTGATGAGCGCGACCGCGCCCACGTCGACCATGCGTTCGTTGAGCGACTTCGACGAGAAGCCGCCGAACACCACCGAGTGCGTAGCACCAATGCGCGCGCAAGCCTGCATGGCGACCACGCCTTCCACCGACATCGGCATGTAGATGACCACGCGGTCGCCCTTCTTCACGCCGCGTTTCTTCAGCGCATTGGCGAAGCGCGAAACGCGCGCGAGCAGGTCCTTGTAGGTGACGTTCGTGACGGTACCGTCGTCGGCTTCGAAGACGATCGCGACGCGCTCGCCATTGCCGGCTTCGACGTGGCGGTCGAGGCTGTTGTACGACGCATTGAGTTCGCCGTCTTCGAACCACGTGTAGAACGGCGCCTTCGATTCGTCGAGCACCTTCGTGAAGGGCTTTTGCCAGCTCAGGGTTTCGCGCGCGAGGCGCGCCCAGAAGCCTTCGTAATCGCGTTCGGCTTCGGCGCACAGCGCCTTGTATGCGTCCATGCCGGACACCGTGGCGCCAGCCACCGTTTGCTCGGAAGGCGCAAAGACGCGGCGTTCCTGAAGAACCGATTCAATCGCAGACATCGACAACCCCTTGGTGAAGATGAAACGTCAAATTCGTGGACACGCATGAGCATCTTCAATGCCCGTGCGCGCCGTCTCCGTGCGCTGCCGCCCGCATGCGGGCGCGCGCTATTGGCTTGCGCTGGGAGCCACCATTGTGGCATCGCAGCATGCATGGGTGCGCGAGACAAGCACGAACGTGCGCGATCTTCGCAAACCAACCCATGGCAGCAAGATTAAGCGTAGCAACTTACCGGCCACTTACGCGCGCCCATGCACCCAAGTGCAAGCAGCGCGCCATGGCACGCAAGTAAGCAGACATTTAGAATGCTAACTGAACTGCGCACCCGGATTCCAGCTTGAATCGCTATTCCCTGTTTCTCATTGCCTCGATGCTGCTCGTGGGCAGCAACGTCGGCATCGGCAAGTCGATTGTCGCCTTCATTCCCGTTCCACTGTTCGCGCTGCTGCGCTTCGTGATCGCTCTCGCGGTGCTCGGCCCGCTCCTGCGCCGCTCCAAAATGCGACAGGTGAAGCGTGACGAGTGGATCAATCTGTTCCTCCAGGCGCTGTTTGGGACATTCGGGTTTACGCTGCTGATGCTCGGCGGCGTGCATCGCACGAGCGCGGTCGCAGCCGGCGTCATCACGAGCACGATTCCCGCCGTGGTCGCCCTCTTCTCATGGCTCTTCCTGCGCGAGCGCCCCGACGCGCGCGCGCTCGCTTCCATCGTGCTCGCCATTGCGGGCATCGCGGTCATCAATCTCGCGCACGTGGGCGGCAACGGCGACACCGGCGCAAGCTCGTTCATCGGCAACCTGATGGTGCTCGGCGCGGTGTGCTGCGAATCGCTGTATGTGATCCTTTCGCGCCGTCTCACCCAGACGCTGGCGCCGCTCGATATCTGCGCATACACACACCTGTTCGGCTTTCTGCTGATGCTGCCCGTGGGGCTGCCCGGCGCACTGTCGTTCGATTTCGCGAGCGTGCCCGCGGGCATCTGGTGGCTCGCGCTCTGGTACGGGCTTTCTGCAAGCGTGTTCTCGTTCTGTCTCTGGATGATGGGCATTCGCCACGTGCCGGGCAGCATCGCCGGCGTGTTCACGGCCGTGCTGCCGGTGGCGGCGGCCGTGTATGGCATCGCGTTTCTCGGCGAGCGCCCCACGCCCGCGCACGGCATTGCGCTCGCCTGCGTGGTGGCCGGCATCGGGCTCGCGAGCCTCAAGATCAAGCGCCTGCCGCCGGTGGCCTCGTGACGACTTCGTAACCATGTTGAAAGTATTGGGGCACGTGCTGCGCTGCCGGAATCGCGGCGAGCCCTTCCTGCGACGCTGTACAATAGCGCCCGCCCGGCCCCTCGCGCGCTTCTTCTGGCCCTAACCAGACGACTCCGCTCAAGGCCCCGCCTGAATTCGCCACCGTGATTGCCCATGTCCGCCGCACGCCCCCAGCCGCCTTCCGCCGCCGCCCCGGGTAAAGCCCGTCGCCGCATGCGTCCGTTGCCCAGCATCATCTTCATGAGCCGCTGGCTGCAGGTGCCGCTCTACCTGGGCCTGATCGTCGCGCAAGCCGTGTACTGCGTGCTGTTCCTCAAGGAGGTCTGGCACCTCGTGAGCCACGCCACCACGCTCGACGAAACCAGCATCATGCTGGCCGTGCTCGGCCTGATCGACGTGGTGATGATCTCGAACCTGCTCATCATGGTGATCGTGGGCGGCTACGAGACCTTCGTCTCGCGCCTGAATCTCGAAGGCCATCCCGACGAGCCCGAATGGCTCGATCACGTGAACGCCGGCGTGCTCAAGGTGAAGCTCGCCATGGCGCTCATCAGCATTTCGTCGATCCACCTGCTCAAGACCTTCATCAATCCCGATGCCGCCTCGGCGCATACGGTGATGTGGCAGGTGATCATCCACGTGGCGTTCCTCGTCTCCGCGCTCGTGATGGCATGGATCGACCGCATCACCACGCATACGCACCCCGAACACTATCAGGAGCTCGCCGCACGCCATCCGGTGCCAGGCGGGCCCAACGCTGCGCGTCACGCGGTTCCCGAGCACGCCGAGTCCGACTAAACAGCGCACGCGGCACACATTATTCAAAACACCCGTCCCCACAGAAGCTAGCCATGACCGTCATCAAACAGGAAGACCTCATCCAGAGCATTGCGGATTCGCTGCAGTACATCAGCTACTACCATCCGCAGGACTACATCGAGGCGCTCGGCCGCGCATACGAGCTCGAAGAGAGCCCGGCCGCGAAGGACGCGATCGCGCAGATCCTCACCAACAGCCGCATGTGCGCCGAGGGCCGTCGCCCGATCTGCCAGGACACCGGCATCGTCACGATCTTCGTGAAGGTCGGCATGGACGTGCGTTGGGACGGCGCCACGATGGGCGTGACCGACATGATCAACGAAGGCGTGCGCCGCGGTTACCTGAACCCGGACAACGTGCTGCGCGCCTCGATCGTGAGCCCGCCCGAAGGCGGCCGCAAGAACACGAAGGACAACACGCCGGCCGTGATCCACTACGAGATCGTGCCGGGCGACAAGGTCGACGTGCAGGTTGCAGCCAAGGGCGGCGGCTCGGAGAACAAGTCGAAGTTCGTGATGCTCAACCCGTCCGACTCGATCGTCGACTGGGTGCTCAAGACCGTGCCGACGATGGGCGCGGGCTGGTGCCCGCCGGGCATGCTCGGCATCGGCATCGGCGGCACCGCTGAAAAGGCGATGCTGATGGCGAAGGAATCGTTGATGGAATCCATCGACATCCAGGACATCATCAAGCGCGGCCCCAAGGACTGGATCGAAGAGTTGCGCGTCGAACTGCACGAGAAGGTCAACGCGCTCGGCATCGGCGCGCAGGGTCTCGGCGGTCTCGCCACCGTGCTCGACGTCAAGATCATGGCCACGGCCACGCACGCGGCTTCGAAGCCCGTCGCGATGATCCCGAACTGCGCCGCCACGCGCCACGCGCACTTCGTGCTCGACGGCTCGGGCCCGGCGAAGCTCGAAGCGCCCTCGCTCGACGCATGGCCGAAGGTCAACTGGGAACCGAACACGGAAACGAGCAAGCGCGTTGACCTCAACACGCTCACGCCGGAAGAAGTCGCTTCGTGGAAGCCGGGCCAGACGCTCCTGCTCTCGGGCAAGATGCTCACGGGCCGCGACGCCGCGCACAAGCGCATCGCCGACATGCTTGCCAAGGGCGAGAAGCTGCCGGTGGACTTCAAGAACCGCGTGATTTACTACGTCGGCCCGGTCGATCCGGTGCGCGACGAAGTGGTCGGCCCGGCAGGCCCCACCACGGCCACGCGCATGGACAAGTTCACTGAGCTGATGCTCTCGCAAACGGGCCTCATCTCGATGGTCGGCAAGGCCGAGCGCGGCCCGGTCGCCATCGAGGCGATCAAGAAGCACAAGGCGGCTTACCTGATGGCGGTGGGCGGCGCGGCTTACCTCGTTTCGAAGGCGATCCGCGGCTCGAAGGTCCTCGCGTTCGAAGACCTCGGCATGGAAGCCATCTACGAGTTCGACGTGCAGGACATGCCGGTGACGGTCGCCGTCGATTCGTCGGGCACCTCGGTCCACAAGACGGGTCCCGCCGAATGGCAGGCGAAAATCGGCAAGATTCCGGTCGCCACGGTTTGATGCCTGCCTGATGCCTGTTTAAAAACCGGGGCCGCGCGCCCCGGTTTTTTTTGCGTCACGCGAGGCGTACTGAGATTAATTCTCAGCACTGAGTAAATCGCCGATATATACCGCAATTCAACGTGTATTCGGCCTTGGCTTTTGTGTATTGAGCGTTTATTGTTGGAAACCAGTCACCGCCCCACAAAGAAAGGAAAGACTATGCAAGGCGACAAGAAGGTCATCGAATATCTGAACGCGCAGCTCAAGAACGAGCTCACGGCTATCAATCAGTATTTCCTGCATGCCCGCATGTACAAGCACTGGGGCCTCGAGAAACTCGGCAAGCATGAATACGACGAATCGATCGGCGAAATGAAGCATGCCGATATGCTCATCGAGCGTATTTTCATGCTCGACGGTCTGCCGAACCTCCAGGACCTGCATAAACTGCTGATTGGCGAGGAAACCAAGGAAATTCTCGAGTGCGATTTGAAGCTCGAACAGATTTCACAGTCCACCTGCAAGGAAGCCATTGTTTATTGCGAATCGGTACGCGACTTCGTTTCGCGCGAGATTTTCGTGACGATTCTCGAAGACACCGAAGAGCACATCGACTGGCTCGAAACGCAGATCGACCTCATCGGCAAGATCGGCATCCAGAATTACCAGCAGTCGGCCATGGGTTCGGTAGAATCCTGATCGCGCGCCTCGCGCCCGCGCGCATCCGTCCGCCTTGCGGGTGCGCCCCAACCCTTTTGCGCCCACTCCCGTGAACCTACCGGTCTCTTCCAGCGCTGCGCCCGTCGGTATCTTCGACTCCGGCCTCGGCGGCCTCTCGGTGCTGCGCGCCGTGCGCGCGCTGCTGCCCGCGGAACGGCTCGTGTATGCCGCCGACTCGCGCTATGCCCCCTACGGCCAGCGCGACGACGACTTCATCGCGGACCGCACGCTCGCGATCTGCGAATGGCTCGTGGCGCAGGGTGCGAAGGCGCTGGTGGTGGCCTGCAATACGGCCACGGCGCAGTCCATCGCGCTCGTGCGCGAGCGGCTCTCCGTCCCGCTCATCGGGGTGGAGCCGGGGATCAAACCGGCGGCGCTGGTGTCGAAATCGCGCGTGGCCGGCGTCCTCGCCACCCAGGTCACGCTGCGCAGCGCGCGCTTTCAGGCGCTCGTGGAACGCCACGCGGCCGACCTGCGTGTGCTGTGCCAGCCGGGCCATGGCCTCGTGGAGGCCGTGGAGCGCTGCGACATCGGATCGGCGGAATTGCTGGCGCTGCTGCGCGCGTACGTCGAGCCCATGCTCGACGCGGGCGCGGACACGCTCGTGCTCGGCTGCACGCACTACCCGTTTCTCGACACGGCGATCCGCTCGATCGTCGGCGAACGCATGACGCTCGTCGACACGAGCGTCGCCATTGCGCGCCAGCTCGAACGTGTGCTCGACCAGCACGGCCTGCGCGCGAGCGGCGAGCCTGCCGGCGCGGGCGGCGACGACATGCGCTTCTGCTCGACGAGCGACGGTGCGCACTTGCACGAACTGGCGGCAGCGCTGCTGGGTCTCGACGCCAACGTCGAGCGCGTGGTCATCCCCTCGCGCCGCACGCGGGAGCTGGAAGCGAACGCGGCCTGACGCGCCGGCACCACACCAGGCGCGATTTGAGGTTTGCGATTCACACCTCGCCCGGGAGATGACGTTTCAACCCCGTTTCGGCGCACCTGACTCACCTGCCTCGTCCAGTCTGGCTCCTGTCAAAAGCCCCGCGGCTGGCTCCTGCGGCGATGCGCCACCCTCCCGACAGTAACGCAACGGGTAAGCTCTAGCCGGCTCGTCAAACGCCTTGACGAGCGCCCCACCTTGGCTCGTCTTTTCCTGACGTAAAGCAAAACCCCTGCTAACCATCCGGTTTTGTTACAAAAAATCCGTCTACCCGCTTGCCAAACCCAGCAAACATAATGATAATAATTCGCATTAACTCTCTCTATTGCGGTCCATCATGATTGTCTGCGTTTGCAAATCCGTCTCCGACCGGACGATCCGCGCCTCCATCCAGGAAGGCATGGATTCTTTCGACGAGCTGCAGTTCGAGCTCGGCGTCGCGACCTGCTGCGGCAAGTGCGAAGAATCCGTTCGTGACGTGATGGCGCAAAGCGGTGTCTGTGCGAGCCGCTGCGGGGTCACGCAACCGGCGCACCCCGCCGTGGTCCCCCATGCGGTTCCGCTCACGTTTTACGAGCGCAAGGCTGCCTGAAGCCATGGCGCGCATCCGGCTACCGATGCGCGCCCGCCCCGTCCGCCCGCTTAGCCAGCGGCGCCTCAGGCGCCACGCGCCGCGGACATCAAACCGCCGCCGACAGCAAGCCCGTCATCCGACCAGCCAGCTACCGCTCGTACCCCTCAAAGGAGGTCGTGATGGAATTGCTGCTCGGATTCGTAACGACGTTGTGCATCTCGCTGTTGATCTTTCGCAAATAAAGCTGCCCGACACAGCGCGCCGGTTCGCCTGCGCGCTGTCGTCCGCATGGCAGCCACGCTAAACATGCAGGCTTTCCAAACCACCGCTGGCACGCTGTCGTCTCCCTCCGTTCGCGTCAATCGTCGTGTCGTCACCGCGAGCGCGATCGTGATCGCGCTGCACGCCGCGCTCATCGCCGTCGTGCTGATGAAGCGCGAACCCGTGACGCCCGTCGCGCTTCAGTCGCAGACGATGACGGCCGAACTGCTCAAGCCCGAGCCGGTCGCCGCCCCCGCTGCGATTCAGTCCACGCCCACGCCGCCTCCACCGAAGCCGGTCCCGCACGTGACGCGCGAGAAGCCGAAGGTTCAGCCCAAGCCCAAGCCAACTCCGCTGCCCGTGGCCGAAGCGCCCTCGCAGCACGCAATCGAGTCGGCCGCGCCCACTGCGCCTACGCCTCCCGCTCCCACGCCGCCTGCTCCCGCTCCGCAAGCCGCGGCTGCCACCGACGCGAAGCCGACCATGGCGCTCTCGGCGCCGAAGAACGTCTCGCACCTCGACTGCCGCATCGTGCAGCCCGACTACCCAACGCTCTCGCGCCGGCGCGGCGAAACCGGCACGGCATTCGTGCACTTCGTCGTGGGCCTCACGGGCAAGATCGAGAACATCGAGCTGAAGAAGACGAGCGGTTCCACCCGCCTCGACGACGCCGCGCTCGACGCGATGCGTCAAAGCTCGTGCAAGCCGTACCTGGAAAACGGCGAAGCCGTCCGCGCGGCCTACACGCAACCATTCGAGTTCAGCCTGAACAATTGACCGGCTGAAGTCACACGCTTCCATGAATTGAATAAAGAGGATCAGGAATGCAGAACTACGGTATCGCCCACGTCTGGGCGCAAGGGGATTTCGTGACACGCGGCATCGCGCTCGCGCTGTTGATCATGTCGGTGCTGTCGTGGTGCGTGATCGTCGTGAAAGGCTGGAATGTCGCGCGCCTCAAACGCCTCACGAAGAACGCAGAGCAGCAGTTCTGGCACTCGGACGATCTCGCCGACGGCGTGAAGAAGCTCGGCAGCGGCTCGCGCGAAGACAACCCGTTCCTCGCGCTTGCGCTTTCGGGCCAGGAAGCCGCCGATCACCATCACCAGACGCAGCCGCATCTGCACGACCGCATGGACGTGTCGGACTGGGTTACGCGCTGCCTGAAGGACACGATGGACGAATCCGTCGCGAAGATGCAAAGCGGCCTCGCCATTCTCGCCTCGATCGGCAGCACGGCGCCGTTCGTCGGCCTGTTCGGCACGGTGTGGGGCATCTATCACGCACTGCTTACGATTGGTGCGACGGGTCAAACCTCGATCGACGCCGTGGCCGGTCCCGTTGGCGAAGCGCTCATCATGACCGCCTTCGGCCTCTTCGTCGCGATCCCCGCCGTGCTCGGCTACAACGCCCTCACCCGCGCCAACAAGGCGATCGTCACGAAGCTCAACCGCTTCGCGCACGGCCTGCATGCCTTCTTCGTGACGGGCGCGCGCCTCACCTCCACCGCACGTGGCGGCGCAAAAGACGGCAACACGAGCAACCTGCGTGTCGCTGCACGTAGCCACTAAAGAGCGGAGGCAAGCATCATGGCGATGAGCCCCTTTGCCAGCGACGACGACGATGGCCTGATGAACGAAATCAACATGACGCCGCTCGTCGACGTCATGTTGGTTCTCCTGATCGTTTTCATGGTGACGATTCCGGTGATTCGTCACGCCGTGAAGATCGATCTGCCGCATGCGAGCAGCCAGAAGGAAGACACGAAGCCCGCGCAGATCAACATCTCGATCGAAGCGGACGGCACCGTGCTGTGGGACGGCACGCAGGTCGACGACGCGGCGCTGAACCAGAAGATCGCGGCCGCTGCGCAAACCACGCCGCAACCGGAACTCCATCTGAACGCGGACCGCAAGGTGCAATACGAACGCGTCGCGCAAGTGATGTCTGCGGCGCAAAGCGGCGGCCTCACGAAGCTCGGCTTCGTCACCGACCCTGCGCATCACTGATCGCAATACTGCGCGCAGTACGCTTAATTCAGCGGTACAAAGTAAAAGGCCTTCATCGTCAGATGAAGGCCTTTTTTCGTGCGCACGCGGCGCATTCGGGCGGTGGCGGCGACTCCCCGACAATCGATCGGTTCACGCCGGCACATGCGACTGCCGTGGGCAACACGGACTGCGCTTTCGGCCCTGAAGGCCCACTATGATAGCGGCCATCAATTCCCGCTCAAGACCGGTGCTTGGCGAGAAGGACTCCAATATATTCCTCTCGAGTCGCACCTTCAAGAGTTAGGCCATTGAAAGTAGCGATGGCCGCTCACGCTTGAATGCCTAAAAACAAATGGCGCTATACGTTGCGCAAAAATGCACTGCGTGAAAACTCAAGTTTCATACAAGCGCACGCGCGTGCACGTTCGCAAAGCTTCATGCAGTTTCGATCCTGCTCGCGCTCTTTGTGCGCGACAGCCCAACCTGCCCGGCGGGTGCACTCTGCCCTTCCGCTTTCGGCGCAAGCGCGGCGATGTCGCTTTTCAGCGGACATTCCTGCTGCAAGCCCTTATCGGCATCGAGCACTTCCACGAGGTAATCGACGAAGGCACGCACGGCCGGAACCATGCCCTGGCGCGAGAGAAATACCGCATAGAGTTGCGGCACCGGCAGCGTCCAGCCCGGCATCACTGGTGAAAGCTTGCCCGAGCGCAGTGCAGCACCGTACATCATCTCCGGTAATGCCGCGATGCCGAGGCCTTGCAGCGCCGCTTCACGAATCGTCGTGAGGTCCGCGGTGATGAGGCGCGGCTCGTGTTCGTGCGCGTGGCGCGTGCCATCGGGGGCGATGAGCTGGAACACGTGGCGGCCGTCGCCCGTGGGCGTATCGAGCGTTTCGAAGCGCGCGAGGTCTTCCGGCGTGAGCGGCGGCGCGTTCTGCGCGAGCAGGCTCGGCGCGCCCACCAGCATCTGCTCGGTGCGCCACAGCGGACGCACCACGATATTGGCGTTCTGTGGCGGTTCCGAGCGCACGCGCAGCGCAATATCCACGGAGTCTTCGAACAGGTCGATCACGCGGTTCGTCACGCGCATCACCACCCGCACCTCGGGGTAGCGATGCATGAATTCCGGAATGACCTGCGAAAAGATCGTCTGCGAAAGCGTGACGGGCACGCTCACGCGCACCGTGCCGCGCGGCGACGAGCGCAGCGACTGAACGACGTTCACCGCCGCCTGCGCTTCGGCGAGCATCGATCGGCAATGCTGGTAGAAGAGTTCGCCCGCTTCGGTGAGCGCGAGCTTGCGCGTGGAACGCTGTAACAGGCGCACGCCGAGCGAGGCCTCGAGTTCGCTTACCCGCCGCGACAGACGCGACTTCGAGATGCCGAGCACGCGTTCCGCAGCGGAAAAGCCGCCATGCTCGATCACCTGCGAAAAGTACATCAGGTCGTTGAGGTTATGCGAATCGATTTTCATGTCGTCGTTCCAGCGATGGGACAATCCATTGCGATGAGGCCGTAAAACAGGCCAAATTGGCTACCTATAATAGCGGTTTGTTTCGCATATAACGCAATTCCCACAATTCGAGGTGATATCCATGACCACGACCCGTACGATCGAACGCGTGTATCCCGCGGTTCGCACCACCGAGGGTGGCGGATTCATCGTCCATCGGCCGTTCCCGACCCGCCAGTTGATGGACTTCGATCCGTTCCTGTTGCTCGACGAAATGGGCCCCGTCGATTACGCGCCCGGCGAGGCCAAGGGCGCGCCCGACCATCCGCACCGCGGCTTCGAAACCGTCACCTATATGGTCGAAGGCCGCTTCGGCCACAAGGACTCGGCGGGCCATTCGGGCACGCTGCGCCCCGGCGACGTGCAATGGATGACGGCCGGCGCGGGCGTGATCCACAGCGAAATGCCCGACCCCGAATTCACGCGTACGGGCGGCCGCATGCATGGCCTGCAGTTGTGGGTGAACCTGCCCGCGCGCGACAAGATGATGGCGCCGCGCTACCAGGAGCTGCCAACGGAGCAGATTCCGGTGGGCCGCTCGAAGGACGGCAACGTCTCGGTGAAGGTGATCGCCGGCGAAGCGCTGGGCGTGAAGGCCGCGATCGAAACGCGCACCCCCATCCTCTACCAGCACTTCACGCTCGCGCCCGGCGCGCGCGTGGAGCAGCCGGTGCCGAGCGACTATCGCGTGTTTGCGTACGGCCTCTCGGGCACGGGTCTGTACGGGCCCGACGCTCAGGCCATCGATGCCCAGCAGATGGTGACCTTCGCGAGCGACGGCGACACCGTCACGCTCGCCGCCCCGGCTGACGCGAGCGGTCCGCTCAGCGTCCTGTTGATCGGCGGCGTGCCGCTGAACGAGCCGGTCGTGCGCTACGGCCCGTTCGTGATGAACACGGAGCAGGAGATCCGCCAGGCCGTGCTCGACTATCAGGCCGGGCGCATGGGGCGCATCGCTCACTGAAACCGGGCAGCGCAGCGACGCGGGTTTCCGAAGCATCGCTACAGGTCCGCCCGCTTTCCGTCACAATAAGGTTTCTGGGGCGCGCATCGCAGGGTGCGCGCCCGTCCCTCTTTAACCGTCCCGCCCGCGAGGAGCGCATGGCCGAACCCGCAGTCACCGCACACATTGGCTCGACGAACTACCAGGTCCAGTTCGACGACGGCACCCACACCTGGATCGCCGACGAACCCGCCTCCCTCGGCGGCGGCGACCGCGGACCGTCGCCCTTCTCGCTCCTGCTCTCGAGCCTGGGCGCCTGCACCTCCATCACGCTGAAGATGTATGCGCAGCGCAAGGAGTGGCCGCTCGAAGGCGTACGCGTGAAGCTCACGATGGAAACCGGCAGCGAAGGCACGAAGATCGACCGCCAGATCGTGCTCGAAGGCGCGCTCACCGAAGAGCAGCGCGAGCGCCTGCTGCAGATCGCCAACGCCTGCCCGGTCCACAAGGTTCTCACGAACACGATCACGATCCGCACGGGTCTCGTCGTCGCCTGAGCGGCGGCGCACGGACACAGACACAGGAAGGCGCCGCCTTGAATTTCGAACACCTCATCCAGATCAACGATCCGCTGAACCCGCTCGTGGAGGCCATGACGCGCGAGCAGCTCTGGGAAGGGCTCGTGCTGCGCGCCGAGCAGCCGCAGCTCTTCGTGATCGGGCTAGACAGCTGCACGATCCTCTCGCGCACCGAGAGCACGATGGAGCGCGAGTTGCACTATGGCCACGCCACGGTCCGCGATCGCGTCACGCTCACGCCCAACGAGAGCGTGCGCTACGACATCATGGCGACCGCCGAGTACGTGGGCGGCTCGCTGACGATGACGATCGAACAGCCCGATCCGCTACAGCTCTTTCTGCGCTTCGAGTACCGCACGACGCTGCCGACTGCCGATACCGAGGACGACCGGCAGACGTCCGAGATCGTGAAGTCGGCCTATCGCGAGTCGGACATCGACACCGTGCGCCTCATCCGCCAGTTCGTGCAGGGTGACGGCAGCGCGCCGAACGCGCTGCACTGAAGCCCCCGGCGCTTGCCCTCCCGCCCTGCGCGGCGCGGCAAGCGCCGATTCACGCTACGGCTCGCTTCGGCTCAGGCTATCGGCATTCGATTTCGATGAATATCTCGTAGTTGCAAATACGAACTATTATCATTTAGAATTCATCCATCGAATCGAGACAAAGACGTCACGTTCATGACCGAACTGAACCGCACCTCCACGCTAAGCCTGCGCCGCAACGGCAGCTCGGCATTGACCAGCGCGCGGCCGAAGCCCGTCGTCGCAGAGCCCAAGCCGCGCAAGAGCACCGCGCCGGCAGCCGCCGCGGCAAGCGACGAGAGGAAACTGGATAGCGCGGCGCTGCTGCAAGGCCGCAGCCATGTGAGCATCATGCACAACGGCGAAACGTATCAGCTGCGGGCCACCCGGCTCGGCAAGCTGATCCTGACGAAATAGGTTTCACGCAGTTTTCAACCGGGTATTGTGGGGACCGCCTCCACCGAGAGGCGTTGGGGCATTAGCCAGCAACGACGGCTTGCACGCGAGATCTAGACCCCTTCGTGCAGACATCCTTCAAGCTTCAAGCCAGCCGTCGAAGCAAGCCACGCCATTTTTTTGTTCTCATACCAGATCGGGGCGGCGCGCGAAGCGTGAGCCGCCCGAGGCAAGAGCCGCGGCATCCGTCCGCGGCTTTTGTTTTTTCTGGCGTCGTCGAGCGCGACGGTGGATGGGCCTACTCCGCGCCGAGCGCTGCGATGCCCGCGCGCGCAATGGCGGCATCCTGATCGGACTTCACGCCCGAGACCCCTACCGCGCCAATGACGTCGCCCTTCACGATCACGGGGACGCCGCCTTCCAGCATGCCGGTGAGGGGCGCGCTCAGGAACGCCGTGCGGCCCTGCTTGATCACTTCCTCGTACACCTTGCTCTCGCGGCGGCCCAGCGACGCGGTGCGGGCCTTGGCCACGGCGATCTCCGCGGTGATGGGCGGGGCGCTATCGAGGCGGCGCAGATACAGCAGATGGCCGCCATCGTCGACGATGGCGATCGTCACGTTCCATTCGTTCGAGCGGGCGTGCGCGACGGCTGCGTCGGCTACCCGGATCACGTCTTCATCGGTCAGTACTGCTCGCGTTCGCATGCGTGTCTCCGAAAAGTCAAAAACCGGGCTTGGCGAAATCGCCAACCCGGTTTTGAGAGTAACACCCAGACTTGCGCTGCGACGCGCTGATCCCTCGTATGTCGCCTATATCAGCGGCAGATGAAGAAACGCCGAAACAGGCTCAGCGCACCCAGCCCCAGAACATGAGCCACCACGCGCTGTCCACCACGGCGAGCGCGAGCGCGAAGCCCGCGAGCGCAAGCGCGCGCTGCCAGAACCGCGTGCTGTAGCGCCCCGTCACGCGCCAGGCGAGCCACGCGCTCCAGAGGTTCGTGATGACGAGAATCGCAATGCGCACTTCGGCGGCCCAGTCGAGCGGCACATGCTCCGCGCGCAGCAGCGAGAGCGTCGTGGCCGACAGGCCGAGGAACACACCCGCCCCCGCCAGCGGGATCAGCGACTGCGCGAAGTGATGCAGACGCCGCATCTCGAAACGCCCGAGCACGGCAGCCGAGCCCGCAAGGATCGCGAGCAGCACCGTGCCATAGACGAGCCCCGTCGCGACGATATAGCCGACGATCATCGCGCCGTCGAGCCACGAGAACACGTCGTTCTGCGCCGGGTAATGCGTGAGCAGGAACCACGGCGCGTTGGTGTCGAGCGGCCAGGTGATGTCGCGGTCGATGAGCCAGCCCGCGAGCCACTGCTTGATGCCGATGAACCACGGCGAGCCGGTCCAGTGGAACGCGCCGATCGCCACGCCGAGCAGGCCGTAGAGAATCAGCGCCGTGTCCCACGCGCTGGCCTGGCTGTCGCCGAGTTCGACCACTTCTTCCGCCGGCGAGCGCCACGAAAGCGCGATGGCGTCGCGGTGACCGCTGCAGCGCCCGCACATGTGGCACTGCGCCGCGCCCTTCATGTTGCGCAGCGGCACGAGCGGCGCGCAATTCACGGGAATCACGCGATGCCCGCCGTGCTCGCCGTGCGTGTAGGAGTTGCGCCAGGCGTCTTCGTCGACCTTGTAGCGAAACGGCGCGAGACGCGCCAAAAGCGCAAAAACCCCGTTCACGGGGCAGAGATATTTGCACCAGACGCGCTTCTCGCGCCCGTACAGAAAGCCGATCACCATCGCGCCGAGCGTCGATCCGCCCAGCACCAGCAACACCGCCTTGGGGTACTGGTAGACGCTCACCATCTGTCCGTAGATCGTGGTGAGCCCGAAGGCCACGAAAGGCCAGCCGCCCCAGCGCATCCAGTGCGGAATGGCACGGCCGCGGCCGAACTTGCTGGCGAACTCGGTGAGCGCCCCTTCGGGGCAGAGCACGCCGCACCACACGCGGCCGAGCATCACCATCGAGAGCAGCACGAACGGCCACCAGATGCCCCAGAACACGAACTGCGCAGCGAGCGTGAGGTTGTTCCACAGATGCGCCGTGTCGCCGGGCAGCGGCATCGCCGCCGGCACGAGAATCAGGAACGCGTAGACAGCGACCACGACCCACTGCACGGCGCGGATCGCCGCGCCGTTACGTTGCATCCACTGGCCCGCCTGGGCGAGCTTGCCTGGGCGACCCGTTGCCTGCGTCGGGCGAGCGGATGCACAACTCATGCTGCCTTCCTCTTCGCAACCGCGCCCGCGCGGCCGGTGGCGCGCCGCACGAGGAACCACACCACGAGCCAGTACACGGCATAGGCGATCAGGTTCATGAGCGCCGGATGCGCGCGGTAGCCCGTGAGCGTCGCGACGAGCGAGCCGAAGGTGCTCGAGTCGTCGAGGATCGCCGAGGAGTTCCACACCTGGTCGACGATGGTCGGCAGGATTTCCTTGTCGATCAGCTTGTCCACGCCGGTCTGGAACAGACCCGCGCCGAGGAACAGCAGCATGATCTCCGTGATGCGGAAGAAGTGCCGCCACGAGAAGATCTTGCCGCCCAGCTGCAGCAGATAGAACGTGAGGAACGCAAGCGCGAGACCGATCAGCACCGCGAAATACTGACTCGCGTCGACATGACCCGACTGACCGAAGCCGAGGCCGTAGAGAAAGATCACCGTCTCGCTGCCCTCACGCGCGATGGCAAGCGCAACGAGAATCGTCACGCCCCACCAGTTCGCGTCCTGCGTGCTCTTTTCCAGCGACTCTTCCATCTCGCGTTTGAGCGTGCGGCCATGCTGCTTCATCCACAGCACCATCTGCACGATCAGCACGCACGCCACCAGCACCATGCCGGTCTGGAAGTAGTCCTGCGCATCGCCCGACAGCACTTCGGTAAAACCGACCAGCGCCGCGCCGAGGCCGATGGCGGCAAGAATACCGAGCGCCACGCCGCCCCACAGGTACGGCACGCCGCGCCGCGCATCCGCGTCGCCGTTTTTCAGCCACGCATAAAGAATCCCGACGACGAGCAGCGCCTCGACGCTCTCCCGCCATACGATGAACATCACCTGACCCATTCAACACCTCCTGCTACCGGCGATACACGCCAGCGGCCTCACTTCTCAATGCTCATTTGGCGACAATCACGCCTTGCGCCTGCTGATGGAAATCGTCGAAAAACTTGTACTCGCCCGGATCGAGCGGCGCGATCACGACGAACGAGTCCGCGCCCGGCGCCAGGACCTTTTCCTTGCGCAGCTGAACGCTCTCGAACTCCGCCGCGCCCTTGCCCGTATTGCGCACCTCGATCTTGATGCGCTTGCCCGCCGGCACTTCGATACGCGCGGGGTTGAGCTTGCCGTCCGCCATTTCGAGCTTGAACGTGGGCAGATCTTCGGCATGCGCCATCGTGGCCACGCCCGCCAGCGACACCGCAAAAGACGCGCTCGCCGCGAGCGCCGCAAACTTCCGCATTCCAGTCATTGGTATTACCTGCTCCTTGCTGCTATTCATGCGGCGACGCTGCACGAGATGCGCGCCGCCGCTCGAGCTGCCTCGCGACGGCTTAGTAGCCGCCCTTCTTGCCGATGCCCGCGAACGGGAAATCGTATTCCAGCGTGATCGGCTTGAACCACGGACCCACGCCCGTTTCCTTGTCGACGTGACGGCCGAACGCCATGTGGCCCGTCTGCATCGGCGCGTCCACGATCAGCTTGAGGTGGTACTTGCCGGGACCGGCGAGCTTCACGTTGTCACCGTAGTGCGGGCCGTCGTTCGCGACCATCGGCATCAGGTCGCCCTTTTGCACATAGCTCGAACCCGGCTTCGTGAGTTCGTAGTGAACTTGCAGATACGGCATCCAGTCGCCTTCGGCGAAGCCGGTCGGGTTGTTCTTGACCGCGTGAATGTCCGATTCGAGGTGAATATCGGAATCCGACGCCTTGCGCATCATGCCTTCCGGCTCCATCGTGATCGGCTGCAGATAGACCGCGCCGATTTCCATGCCGCCCTGGATGGCTTGCTTGCCGATCGGGTATTCAGCCGCATTGGCAGCAAATGCCGCCGTGGCGGCCGCGATGACGGCAGTGCCGCGCAAGAGAGTGTGAATCCGCATCGAAACTCCTGGTTTTTATATGAGGGTTACATCCCACTGAGCCTGCCGCATGCACATAAGAAAGTTAATGCGAACAATTCTCAATAATGCCGAAGTTTAACACCGATGCAGATGAGGGACAAATTCAGCGCCACCAAAAGCCTCAGTGGAACAGGGTTTTAGCAGCGCTTAGTTAACACAGGCTTAGGACGCGTTTCCGGCATGGTTCCGCAGCCGCGAAGCAGGAGTGGTATCGAAGCAATCCTGGGCGCAGAGCGGCGTGCATGCCGCCCTGCGCTCCCGAGCGGACAGCCCGCTCGAAGCCCGTCAGATCGGATGGTCGCCCACGTTCGCCCCGAACACACGCTGGCGCAGCACGGCGAGCTGGTCACGCGCCTGTGCGGCCTTCTCGAATTCGAGGTTTTTCGCGTAGTCCATCATCTGCTTTTCGAGCTTCTTGATTTCCTTCGCGATCTGCTTCTCGGACATATCCTCGAACTTCGCGCGCTCCTGCTCCTCGCGCAGCTCGGCGCGGGCTTCATCGACGTTGTAGACGCCGTCGATGATGTCCTTGATGCGCTTCACGACGCCGCGCGGCACGATGCCGTTCTCTTCGTTGAACAGCATCTGCTTGGCGCGGCGGCGCTCGGTTTCGTCGATGGCACGGCGCATCGAGTCGGTGATGCGGTCGCCGTAGAGGATCGCCTTGCCGTTCACGTTACGCGCGGCGCGGCCGATCGTCTGGATAAGCGAGCGCTCGGCGCGCAGGAAGCCTTCCTTGTCGGCGTCGAGAATCGCCACGAGCGAGACCTCGGGAATGTCGAGGCCCTCGCGCAGCAGGTTGATGCCCACGAGCACATCGAACGTGCCCAGACGCAGGTCGCGGATGATCTCCACGCGCTCGACCGTGTCGATGTCGCTGTGCAGATAACGCACCTTCACGCCGTGGTCGGCCAGGAACTCCGTGAGCTGCTCGGCCATGCGTTTGGTGAGCGTGGTCACCAGCACGCGCTCGCCCACCGCCACGCGCTCGTTGATCTCGCCGAGCACGTCGTCCACCTGCGTGGAAGCCGGGCGCACCTCGATCGTCGGGTCGACGAGGCCCGTTGGCCGCACCACCTGCTCGGCGATCTGGCCGGTGACCTTCTTCTCGTAGTCGGCGGGCGTGGCGGAGACGAACACCACCTGGCGCATCTTGCGCTCGAACTCGTTGAACTTCAGCGGCCGGTTATCGAGCGCCGAAGGCAGCCGGAAGCCGTAATCGACGAGATTTTCCTTACGCGCGCGGTCACCGTTGTACATACCGTTGAACTGGCCGATCAGCACGTGCGACTCGTCGAGGAACATCATGGCGTCGGTCGGCAGGTAATCGACGAGCGTGGGCGGCGGCTCACCGGGCAGCGCGCCCGAAAAGTGCCGCGAGTAGTTCTCGATGCCCTTGCAGAAGCCCAGCTCCTGAAGCATTTCCAGGTCGAAGCGCGTGCGCTGTTCAAGGCGCTGCGCCTCCACGAGCTTGCCTTCCGTGTGGAAGAACTCCAGCCGGTCGCGCAGTTCCGTCTTGATCGTTTCGACGGCGCGCAAAACGGTCTCGCGCGGCGTCACATAGTGCGACGACGGATACACCGTGAAGCGCGGAATCTTCTGGCGCACACGGCCCGTGAGCGGATCGAAAAGCTGCAGCGTCTCCACTTCGTCGTCGAACAGTTCCACGCGCACGGCCATTTCGGCGTGCTCGGCCGGAAAAATGTCGATGGTGTCGCCGCGCACGCGGAAGGTGCCGCGCTGGAAGTCCTGCTCGTTGCGCGTGTACTGCATGGCGATCAGGCGCGCGATAACGTCACGCTGGCCGAGCTTGTCGCCGTGGCGCAGCGTCAGAATCATCTGGTGGTACTCGGACGGATTGCCGATACCGTAAATCGCCGAGACGGTTGCGACGATCACCACGTCGCGCCGCTCCATCAGGCTCTTGGTGGCCGACAGCCGCATCTGCTCGATGTGCTCGTTGATCGACGAATCCTTCTCGATGAAGAGATCGCGCTGCGGCACATAGGCTTCCGGCTGGTAGTAGTCGTAGTACGAGACGAAGTACTCGACGGCGTTGCGCGGAAAGAACTCGCGGAATTCGGCGTAGAGCTGTGCGGCGAGCGTCTTGTTCGGCGCGAACACGATGGCCGGACGGCCGAGGCGCGCGATGGTGTTCGCCATCGTGTAGGTCTTGCCCGAGCCCGTCACGCCGAGCAGCGTCTGGAACGAGAGGCCGTCTTCCACGCCTTCCACGAGCGTTTCGATGGCCGTAGGCTGGTCGCCGGCCGGCGGGTACGGCTGGTAAAGCTGAAACGGCGAGCCTTCGTACTGGATGAATTTCGACTCGTCGAGCGCGGGTGCGTCGGCGACGGGGTGGTCGGACATGGGGGGCATCCTGTGCGCGGAGCAAACAACTATTTTAGCGTCTCGCCGGATCTTGCCGGGGGGCGAGCCTGGGAGGGTCTGGGTGGACCTGGGCGGTCTGAACGCTAGATGGGGTGCGGCGGGCGGCACTGCAAGGGCCACCGGCGGCGGCGAGCGTCAACAGGCGGCAAGAGCGAAGCGGCCGTGCGGCAGAAATCGCCCAATCGTGCCGGAAATAGCCCTGAAAGCGGCGCAGGGAATGGCAAATCCGCGGAAATCCGGCTTGAGGATTCGTTACAATAGCGAGTTCCGTGGCCGGTGCAGCATGTGGCCCAACCGATCTTCCTTCACTTTTGCCGAACGATCATGTCCCTCTTTTCCGCTGTCGAACTCGCCCCCCGCGACCCGATCCTGGGTCTGAACGAAGCCTATAACGCCGATGCGCGCGCGACCAAGGTGAACCTCGGCGTGGGCGTGTACACCAATGAGGAAGGCAAGATTCCGCTGCTGCGCGCAGTGCGCGAAGCAGAAAAGGCCCGCGTGGAAGCCGGCCTGCCGCGCGGCTATCTGCCGATCGAAGGTCTGGCTGCCTACGACGCCGCGGTGCAAAAGCTGCTGCTCGGCGACGACTCGCCGCTGATCGCCGCGGGCCGTGTCGTGACGGCGCAAGCACTCGGCGGCACGGGTGCGCTCAAGATCGGCGCGGACTTCCTCAAGCGCGTGAACCCGAACAGCAAGGTCGCGATCAGCGACCCGAGCTGGGAAAACCATCGCGCCCTCTTCGAAAGCGCAGGCTTCGAAGTCGTCGCGTACCCGTACTACGACGCGCAGACCAACGGCGTGAACTTCGAAGGCATGCTGAGCGCGCTGAACGGCTACGCCGCCGGCACCGTCATCGTGCTGCACGCGTGCTGCCACAACCCGACCGGCGTGGACCTCACGATCGACCAGTGGAAGCAGGTCATCGAAGCCGTCAAGGCGCGCGGCCTGGTGCCGTTCCTCGACATCGCCTATCAAGGCTTCGGCGACGGCATCGCGGAAGACGGCGAAGTCGTGCGCCTCTTCGCCGCTTCGGAACTCAACGTGTTCGTCTCGTCGTCGTTCTCGAAGTCGTTCTCGCTGTACGGCGAGCGCGTGGGCGCGCTGTCGATCCTCACGAGCAGCAAGGAAGAGTCGGCGCGCGTGCTCTCGCAACTCAAGCGCGTGATCCGCACGAACTACTCGAACCCGCCGACGCACGGCGGCTCGGTGGTCGCAGCCGTGCTCGGCTCGGCCGACCTGCGCACGATGTGGGAAGCGGAACTCGGCGAAATGCGCAATCGCATCCGCGCGATGCGCACGGGCCTCGTCGAGCGCCTCACGGCCGCCGGCGTGGACCGCGACTTCAACTTCATCAACGTGCAGCGCGGCATGTTCTCGTACTCGGGCCTGACCGCTGCCCAGGTCGACCGCCTGCGCGAAGAATTCGGCATCTATGCCGTGAGCACGGGCCGCATCTGCGTGGCTGCGCTGAACTCGCGCAACCTCGACGTCGTGGCGAGCGCAGTCGCACAAGTGCTGAAGTAAGTTCGTTCGTCAGCAAGACAGGCCGCTGCGAAGCGGCTTGCTGGCGCGACAAAAAAGGCGTCCGTTCTTTCGAACGGACGCCTTTTTCTTTGGCGAGGATTGCGGAAAACCTCCCGGCACGTATCAGCCGCCGTGGCCTCGCGAATCGCGATGGATATCGTGCGTGACGAAGCCCGAGTCGTTGTCCGGCTTCTCGAGCCAGCCCGGCTGCGCAAGCGAGGCGCGGATGTCCTGCAATCCGCTGGCCCAATGCTCGTGCATGGTCGAGAGGCCGAACTGGTAGTCCTTGAAGTGGCCCTCGTATTCCTTCTGCCGGTAGATGAGGTGGATCACGTTGTACTTCTTCGAGCACGAAAGCTCGTCCGCCAGCGCGACCCACGGGTCGTTGCGATGCTCAGGCGCGACGCGGTCGAGAACCTCGCGCAGCACATGCCGGTAACGCTGCGAGCGCTGCAGGATATCGGTCACGAGGCGCGTGCGGCTCGAGTACTGAATGTCCTTCACGCGGCCCTGCACGTCGATGAGGTTGTCGGGAACCGGCCCGCGCGCGCTCCAGAGATCGACCTGGAACGCGAGCGTGTCGCGCCGCGGCGTGGTCTGGATCACCTCGTAGAGCGGCGTGTTCGACATCAGACCGCCGTCCCAGTAGTACTCGCCGTCGATCTCCACCGCCGCGAAGCCGGGCGGCAGCGCGCCCGAGGCGATGAAATGCTCGGGACGCAGCGTCGTGGTCTTGTTGTCGAAATAGACGAAGTTGCCGCTGCCCACGTTGACCGCGCCCACTGACACGCGCGTTTCACCCGAGTTGATGCGCTCGAAGTCGCACAAGCGCTCCAGTGTGGCCTTGAGCGGCTTCGTGTCGTAATAGCTCGCCGTTTCGGGCGAACCCGATCCGTTGGGCAGCGGCGGCGGAAAGCGCGGCACGAAAAAGCCCTTCTGCCCTTCCACGATCGCGCCTGCCGCCTGCATGGCCGTGAAGGTCTTGCGCACGGCGGCGTTCGAATTGAAGAGCGCGTGCTCGACGAAGGACGGCAACGGGAAGCTGAAGGCAGGCTGGCAGATCGTCTCCCAGAACTCGCGCAGCCGCGCCACGCGATGTTCGGGCGCATTGCCCGCGATGATGGCCGTATTGAGCGCGCCGATCGAGATACCCGCGATCCAGTTGGGCGCGATGCCGGCCTCGACGAGCCCTTCATACACGCCCGCCTGATACGCGCCGAGCGCACCGCCCCCCTGCAGCGTGAGCGCGATGGTTTCCCACTCTTTGGCCTCCGCGCCGCACTGCGAAATGTGCGGCTGCGGTGCGTTCCCCTGCGGTGCGTTCCCGACATGCGCGCCGGTATGCGCGCCGACCTCGTCGTCGACTGCGCTCGACTGGACCTGCCCCTTCTTGCGTTGCGCCATTGCCGCGCCTCCTGCGCCCGATGTTTGCGTTATTGCATGAACCAGCCGTGGCTCACCACGAAAGACTGGCCAGTGAACGCAGCGCTCGGGAACGCCGAGAGGAACAGCACGGTTTGCGCGACATCCTCGACGGTCGTGAAAATGCCGTCCACCGTGCCGCCGAGCATCACGCGCTTGACGACTTCTTCCTCGGAGATGCCGAGTTCCTTCGCCTGCTCGGGAATCTGCTTTTCCACGAGCGGCGTGCGCACGAAGCCCGGACACACCACATGCGAGCGCACGTTGTGCTTGCCGCCTTCCTTGGCGAGCACGCGCGCAAGGCCGAGCAGCGCGTGCTTGGCCGCGACATAGGCCGACTTCAGCGGCGACGCTTCGTGCGAGTGCACCGAACCCATGTAGATCACGACGCCGCCGCGGTCGTCCTTGTACATGTGCTTGAGCACCGCCTTGGTGGTGAGGAACGCGCCGTCCACGTGGATGGCTTGCATCTTCTTCCAGTCGGAGAACGCGTAGTTCTCGATCGGGTTCACGATCTGGATGCCCGCGTTCGAGATGAGGATGTCGACCGGGCCGAGTTCGGAGCCAACACGGTCGATGCCCTGATTCACGGCATCTTCATTGGTGACGTCCATGGCGACGCCGATGGCCTTGCCGCCTGCACCCTTGATCTCTTCGGCTACGGCGTCCGCGCCGCTCTGGTTCAGGTCGGCGATGGCAACCGCGGCACCCGCTTGTGCGAGCGTGAGGGCGATCTGCTTGCCAATGCCGCTGGCCGCGCCGGTAACGACTGCAACCTTGCCATCGAGCTTCGTGTTCAGAGAGAGAGACGACATCGGGCACCTCCAGTTGAGTGAACGGGACAGGATGAAACCTCGGAGCGCGCGCCGTCAAACCTGACGAATGGCTTATGCCATCCGGCCGGATGTTGCGTCGCGGCCAACCAGGCTATTGTGCATGAAGGCGCCTCGTCGAAGCATCGAGCACGACAGGCAAAAGAGATTTTCGCCGCACTGCAAGGCGCGGCGCGTGGCGCAAGCCCTTTCAGCAGCAACGGCCAAGTCGTGCTAGCTTTATCGGCTCACAAGGAGGCGTTCATGAACTATCGGCGACTGGGCCGCTCAGGCCTGCAGGTAAGCGAACTGTCCATCGGCTCGTGGGTCACCTACGGCAACCAGGTCGACGCCAGGCTCGCGCGCGAATCGCTCGCAGCGGCGCGCGACGCGGGCATCAACTTCTTCGACAACGCCGAGGCCTACGCCGGCGGCAAGTCCGAAGAGCTCATGGGCCAGGCGCTCAAAGAGCTCGCATGGCCGCGCGTGAGCTATGTGGTCTCGACCAAGTTCTACTGGGGCTTGAACGAAGCGCCCAACCAGTACCACACGCTCAACCGCAAGTACCTCATGGACGCCATCGACGGCTCGCTCAAGCGGCTGCAACTCGAGTACGTCGATCTCGTGTTCTGCCACCGCCCCGACCCGAATACGCCGGTCGAAGAAACCGTCTGGGCGATGAGCGACATGATCACGCGCGGCAAGGCGCTCTACTGGGGCACCTCGGAGTGGAGCGCCGACGAAATCCGCGCCGCGTGGGAAATCGCGGAACGCCATCACCTGCACAAGCCGGTCATGGAGCAGCCCCAATACAACCTGTTCCACCGCACGCGCGTGGAAGACGAATACCGCCGGCTCTACGAGGACATCGGCCTCGGCCTCACCACGTGGAGCCCGCTCGCCTCGGGTCTGCTCACCGGCAAGTATCGCGGCGGCGTGCCGTCGGGCAGCCGCGCGGAACTGCAGGGCTACGACTGGCTGCGCAAGAACGTCACCGACCCCGACAAGAACGAGATCGTCGGCAAACTCGCCGAGTTCGCGAAACAACTCGACTGTTCGGTGGGGCAGCTGGCGCTCGCGTGGATCCTGAAGAATCCGCGCGTGAGCACGGTCATCACCGGGGCCTCGCGCATCGAGCAGATCGGCGAAAACATGAAGGCGCGCGACGTAGCGGAAAAGATCACGCCCGACATCAAGGCGCAGATCGAAGCGATCGTCGGCGACGCTTACGACTGACGTAGCGCGCATGCCCGGAAGGCGCGGCGCGCCCGAAACCTTGGGGCAGGCTCACGCGCGAGCGTAGCCAGGCGGACAGCGTGCTGCGGCTCACGTATTGCGGTGGCGTACAATACGCGGCCTCGCAGGCGGCGCAGTCATCGCGCCGCCGCTGCCGTCTTCCCCGTTTTCACCGGACCTCGTGTCCCGCCCATCATGCTGAGCTACCGTCACGCCTTCCACGCCGGCAATCACGCCGACGTCCTGAAACACGCTGTCGTCGTGCAGCTGCTGCATTACCTCGGCAAGAAGGACAAGGCGTACTGGTACATCGACACCCACGCGGGCGCCGGCGCCTATGCGTTGCGCGAAGGCTACGCGACGAAGAACGCCGAGTTCGATACGGGCATCGGCAAGCTGTGGGGCCGCAACGACCTGCCTGCGGCGCTCTCGGAGTACGTCGACGAAGTGGCGGCGTTGAACCCCGACGGTGAGTTGCGCTTCTACCCCGGCTCGCCCTATCTCGCGTGGCGTCTCATGCGCGAGCAGGACCGCATGCGGCTCTTCGAATTGCACAGCACGGAAATTGACGTGCTGCGCCACCGCTTCCACGACGCGGGCCGCCGCGTGATGATCTACGCAGGCGACGGCTTCGACGGCATCAAGGCGCTCCTGCCCCCGCCGCCGCGCCGGGCGCTCGTGCTGATCGACCCGTCTTTCGAGGACAAGCGCGACTACGCGCGCACGCTGACGTGCGTCGAGGAAAGTCTCAAGCGCTTCGCGAACGGCACCTATGCGGTCTGGTATCCGCAGGTCACGCGTCCCGAATCGCAGCGCTTCCCGGAGCAGCTCAAGCGCCTGCAGAACAAGAACTGGCTGCACCTCACGTTTTCGGTGAGCAACCCGCCCGAAGACGGGTTCGGCCTTTACGGCAGCGGCATGTTCATCCTGAACCCGCCCTACACGCTCGAAGCGGCAATGAAAGAGGCGCTGCCATGGCTCGTGAAAACGCTCGGCCAGGACGCCGGAGCGCAATTCAAGATCGAGTCGCGCGGCGACTGAGCAGCACACTCAACTCCGCGCGAGCGGGCTCACTGCCCGGACGGTAGCGGCTGGGGAAGCGGCGGGTTTGGGCGATGAGGGGGGCGTGGCGGCCGCGGCGGTGTCGGCCGCCCGCCGCCCTGCTGCACTTCCACGTACGGCGCGACGACATACGGCTGCGACGAATCCGGCGCGAGACCCGCCGGTTGCGCCGTCTGAACCATCGGCTCGTGCGAGAGCGGCGCGTTTTGCAGCACCAGGCCCGGTTGGCCGTCGCTGATCCCTCTTTGTGTATCCAGAATGAGCGGCTGCCCGGCATGCGCGCCGGCGCTGGCGCACGCCATGACGATAACGATCAGGCCAGCACGGGCAACAGAAAAACGACGCAATGCGCGGCGAGGCAGCACAGGCGTGCGGTGGGAAATGCGGTCTTGCACCATGAACGGCCCCCGGAGAGAAAGCGACACCATTGCTATGACGGCTTGTCGCAAAAAGACTTTACCTTACCCCGGTGGGAAGGCTCAGACTCTGTTCCATCGGCGGTGCAGAAATGACAAAGCCCCGCCAATGCGGGGCTTGAGACACTGCTGCGCTAGCCGGACTGAAGCCCGGTCAAAGCTGGCTTACAGCGAGTTGTAGCCGTTCGTTTCGATCGAACGAAGGCGCTGCTCGAGCTGGACGATATCGGCCGACGATGCGAGATACGCTTCGCGGCGACGACGTTCAGCAGTTTCAAACCAGTTGCTCAGCTTTTCAAGAAGGAATGCAAACATGATGGTGTGCTCCAAGGATTCGGTTCGGCGATCCCCGGTGAAGTCGCATCAGGGATAACCCTCATTAGGGATAACCCGCATTATAACGGTTGCACCGAACTTTGCTAGTGAATTGCCCGAATACTGTGCATTCCATTTTGGAATGACCTTGGAACGCGAATCGGCAACATCATGTTTTATCGATACATTTTCCAGCGACTTTACAGACGCTTGGCGGCAATCACGGCAAGACGCACCAATACGGTGCACATAGCCGACGTGGTTGCGTCAATTTGCCCGCCGCGGTTGCACCTGCGTTCAGTGCGCGTGGCCGGGCTCGTGGCAGTCCGTCGTGGCGACGTCGGCAAGCCGTTCGATGATCGGGCAGTCGGGCCGGTCGTTGCCCTGACAATGCGAGGCCAGGTGGGCGAGCGTGTCGCGCATCTGGGACAGTTCGGCGATGCGCTGGTCGAGTTCGGCGACATGTTCGAGCGCGATCGACTTGACCTCGGCGCTCGCACGGGAGCGGTCGTGCCAGAGCGCCAGCAGGCGCCGGATGTCCTCTACCAGAAAGCCAAGCCGGCGCGCCTGGCGGATGAAGCGCAGCGAATGCACTTCCTCCGCGCCATAGACGCGGTAGCCGGACTCCGTACGCCCTTTGGGCGCCAGCAGCCCGACGCTTTCGTAGTACCGGATCATTTTTGCCGTGACGCCCGATTCGCGCGCCGCTTCTCCGATGTTCACGCCGTTCTCCCGCTGTCTGCTCGATCGTTTGATCAATGTTCTGATCGTACACCTTCCCACGATGGGAAGGTCCAGCGCGACATCCGGTCCCCGCTGGCATAATCCGCCGACGGCCTCATATCGAGTAGTAACAAGCCTCAATCTCTGAAAAAGGAACACACGATGATCCAGTTCAACGTCGAAGGCATGAGCTGCCAGCACTGCGTCGGCGCCGTCACGCGCGCGATCCACGAACACGACGCGCAAGCCCGGGTCGAGATCGATCTGGCCGCCGGCCGCGTGAAGGTCGAATCGAACCAGAGCGCCGAAGTCCTGAAGTCGGCGATCGACGAAGCCGGCTACACCGTCGTCGGCACGGCCAACGTCTGACGGGCCGAGCCATGTTCAAGGTTGCCGTGATCGGCGCGTCTGGCCTGCTTGGGCGCGCCGTGGTGCGCGAACTCGCCGCCGCTACCGCCTGGCAAATCGTGCCGACCGCGTTCCGTCACGGCGGACCGCAGCAGACTGTGCTCGATGTGCGCGACGCGCAGGCCGTAAGCGCGTTCGTCGAGCGCGAGGCGCCCGACGCGATCGTACTGGCCGCTGCCGAGCGCCGCCCCGACGTGTGCGAGCACGATCCGGCGGCGGCGCGCGCGCTCAATGTCGATGCGGTGCGCAGCGTCGCCGCGGCGGCGCTGCAGCGCGGCGCGTGGGTGCTCTCGATCTCCACCGATTACGTCTTCGACGGCACGCAGCCGCCCTACCGCGTCGACGACACACCGAATCCGCTCAACGCCTACGGCCACAGCAAGCTCGAAGGCGAACGGGCCCTGTTCGAAACCAGCGACAACGCACTCGTGCTGCGCCTGCCGTTGCTGTACGGGCCGATCATCGGCTGGCACGAATCGGCGGTCACGAGCCTCGTGCCGGCCATCGTCGCTTCTGGCAAGCCTGGGGCGCAGGTGGCGCCGATGGACGCGTGGGCAACCCGCTACCCCACTTTCACGCCCGACGTGGCGTTCGTGATCCGCGAACTGTTGCTGCGCTGTGCAGACGGCAATCCCGTGCGCGGGGTCGCGCAGTGGTCCGGCGACGAGCCGATGACGAAGTACGACATCGCCCAACGGATCGCGCAGGCGCTTGGCGTGGAGGCGCGTCTGCTCGCACAGCCGACGCCCACCGACGCCACGCCGCGCCCGCGCGACTGTCATCTCGATTCGAGCCGCCTCGAAACGCTGGGGATGGGCCGCCGCACGCCGTTCGACGTGGCGATTCGCGCCGTGCTCGACGCGTTCATGAGAGACGGCGAGCAGCACTGAGCAGCGCCGCAACGGCCAGTAACGACGCCGTTGCGCGGCGAGTTTCTACATAGAAACTCGCCGCGAATATCCCTCAATGAAAATTGCGGCTCTCTGTTGCGAGCCGCCCGAGCAGCCGGCTGTGGTCCTCCAGCCGGTGCGCCACGAGGTGCACGACCTCGCCCTCGCGCTGCACCACGCCCGCCACCGCCAGCAGCGAAGACCCTAGCAGTTCCTTGCGCTGCGACTCGACGAGCGACGCGTGCACGATCACGTTGACGCTGCCGGTCTCGTCCTCGAGCGATACGAAGATCGTGCCGTTCGCCGTGCCCGGCCGCTGGCGCACCGTCACGATCCCGCACACGCGCGCGAGCATGCCGTGCCGGCAATGCGCCAGCTGCTCCGCCGTGCGAAAACGCTGCTTGGTGAGGCCGTGGCGCAGCAGTTCGAGCGGATGGCGATTGAGCGTGAGACGCAGGCTCGCGTAATCGGCGACGATTTCCGCGCCCTCGGAAGCGCGCGGCAACGCAAGCGGCGCCTCGGCGACCGGCGCATCGCGCAAAAGCGCGGGCACCGCGTGCTGCGCGGTCACGGCCCACCACGCCTCGCGCCGATGGCCCGCGATGCTCTCGAGCGCGTTCGACGCCGCGAGCGCCTCCAGCTCGCGCCGCGTGAGCGCCGCGCGGCGCGCGAGATCGTCGACGTCGGTGAACGGTGCACGCTCGCGCGCTTCCATCACCCGCCGCGCGGCATCTTCGGAAAAGCCCTTGATGAGACTGAAGCCAAGGCGCACGGCAGGCCCGCCGCGTCCATAGCGCCGCGGCGCAAGCGCAATGCGCGAGCACACGACGCGCTTGAGTCCGTCCATGAACCTGTGCCGCCGGCCGCCGCGCTTGAGCGTGCCCCTGCGCGTCAGCGCGGCCGCACCCAGCAGCGCGCCATAACGCAGCACCTCGGCGTTGCGCGCACGAAGTGCCTCGCCATCGAGCCGCTCGCCGGGCACGCCACGCCGCTCCAGCACCGACGCCCAGTCGCTCAACGCGATATCGGGCGCGCGCACCTGCACGCCGTGACGCTTCGCATCCTGCACGAGCTGGGAAGGCGAATAGAAACCGAGCGGCTGACTGTTCAGCAGTCCTGCCAGAAATGCGGCGGGCTCGTAACGCTTGAGCCACGAACTCGTGTAGACGAGCAGCGCGAAACTCGCCGCATGGCTTTCCGGAAAGCCGTAGTCGCCGAAACCCTCGATCTGCTTGCAGATGCGCTCGGCGAATTCCAGCGAGTAGCCCTTCTTGAGCATGCGCTTCGTGAGATCGGCCTGATACGGCCGCAGATCTCCATCGCGCCGCCATGCGGCCATCGCGCGGCGCAGCTTGTCGGCTTCCTCGCCGGTGTAGTCCGCGGCGACCATCGCGAGATGCATCACCTGCTCCTGGAAGATCGGCACGCCGAGCGTGCGTTCGAGCACCGGGCGCAATTCTTCCTTCGCATATTCCACTGGCTCGTCGCCGTGCCGGCGCTTGAGGTACGGATGCACCATGTCGCCCTGAATCGGCCCCGGCCGCACGATCGCCACCTGGATCACGAGGTCGTAGTACGTGCGCGGCCGCAAGCGCGGCAACATGCTCTGCTGCGCGCGCGACTCGATCTGGAACACGCCGACCGTATCGGCCCTGGCGCACATGTGGTACACCGCCGGGTCCTCGACCGGAATGTCCTGCACGCGCATCTCGGCCAGCCCGCGTCTTTGCGCGACGAATTCGAGCGAGCGGCGGATCGCCGAGAGCATGCCGAGCGCGAGCACGTCCACTTTCAACAGCCGCAGCGCGTCGATATCGTCCTTGTCCCACTCGATCACGTAGCGGTCCTTCATCGCCGCGTTTTCGATCGGCACGAGGCGCGAGAGCTTGTCGCGCGCGATCACGAAACCGCCCACGTGCTGCGAGAGATGGCGCGGAAAACCGCGCAGTTCGCGCGTGAGGCGGATGAGCTGCTGCGTGACGTGCGAGTCGGGCGAGAAGCCCGCTTCCTCGAGATGGCGCGCGATCGAATCGGGGCCGTCCCACCACTGATGCGCGCCCGAGAGCTTTTCGACGAGCGCACTGTCGAGGCCGAGCGCCTTGCCAACATCGCGCAACGCGCTGCGCGAGCGATAGGTGATGAGCGTCGCGGCCAGCGCGGCGCGGCGCGTGCCGTACTTGCGGTAGATGTACTGAATGACTTCTTCGCGGCGCTGATGCTCGAAGTCGACGTCGATATCGGGCGGCTCGTTGCGCGCACGAGAGAGAAAACGCGCCACGAGCATGTTCATGCGCACGGGGTCGATCTCCGTGATCTTCAGGCAGTAGCAAACCACCGAGTTCGCCGCCGAGCCTCGCCCCTGGCACAGGATCTTCTGATCGCGCGCGAAGCGGACGATGTCGTGCACCGTGAGGAAATACTTCTCGTACTTCAGCTCGTCGATGAGCCCGAGTTCCTGTTCGATCTGATCCCGTCGCTTGTCGTTCAGGCCGTCGGGCCAGCGCTCCAGCGCGCCCTTCATCACGAGCTTGCGCAGCCACGACTGCGGCGTCTCGCCGGGCGGCACCAGTTCCTCGGGATATTCGTAGGCCAGCTCGCCGAGCGAAAACGTGCAGCGGCGCGCGACATCGAGCGTCGCGTCGAGCGCCTCGCGCGGATAAATCGCGCCAAGCCGCACGCGCGAGCGCAGATGACGTTCCGCATTCGCCTCCAGCGCGCGCCCGCACGAAGCGAGCGGCTTGCCGATACGGATCGCGCTCAGCGTATCCTGCAACGGCTTGCGCGAACGCGCGTGCATCAGCACGCCGCCCGCCGCGACGAGCGGCAGGCCGCTCTCCTGCGAGACATGGCGCAGCACTTCGATCTGCGTGTCGTCGCCGCCGGTCTGCCAGAGTTCGAGCGCGAGCCAGGCGCGCTCGGCGGCGAAGCCCGCGAGCCAGTGCGCGGCGCGCAGCGTTTGCGCGAGCGTGGCCGCGCGTTGCGGCACGAGCAGCAACACGCACTCGCGCAAGTGCTTCAGATGCTCGAAGCCCGGCTCGGGCTCGGTGAAATCGGCGGGATGCACGCGATAGCTGCCCTTTGCCGCCCGCGAGCGCGCAAGCGTGATCAGCTCGCAGAGGTTGCCGTAGCCTTCGCGTGTCGTTGCGAGCGCAACGATCGTGCAGAACGGTGCGCCATGTTCGTCGACGAGATTCAGCTCGCTGCCGATCAGCAGATGCAGCGACGGCTCGAACGGACCCAGGGCCGCGGCGGCGGTATGGCCGCCGCGTTCGCGGGCCTCGCGCACGGCTTCGTCATACGCCTTTTTGCGCGCCTCGTCGTATTCGTTGAGCGCGCTCCAGGCGCGCACGACACCCGCGAACGAGCATTCGTCGGTGATCGCGAGCGCGCGGTAGCCGTGGCGGATCGCCTGCTCGACCATCTCACCCGGGCGCGACGCGCCGTGCAGGAAGGTGAAATTGGTCAGGCAGTGCAGCTCGGCGTAGTCAGGCAGCTGCGCGGCCCACTGCGCCGGCAACTGTGGAGGCGACGACGCGCCCGTCCCGCTGATCGACATGATTCCTGAAACCCGATTGAACGACGAATAAGCGCTAGCCGAACAGCCCTTGCAGATACCACTGGCCGCCAATGCGCTCGCGATACAGCCAGAACATGCGGCCCTGGTCGTCGGCGGCGACGTAATAGTCGCGCCCGACGCCCTCGCCGTCCCACCAGCCGGACTCGATGCGCTCGGTACGCGTGAGCGTCTTCAGCGGCCTTCGATAAACGGGCCGGTCGCCGCGCGTCGCGAGCTTGAGCGGCTTTTCGAGCAGCCACGCCGGACGCGGCTGGGTCGGCAGCGGCACCTCGGGCAGGTCGAAGGCGCTTTGCACGGGCGCGCTCGCGCCGGCTTCCTGCTGCGGCTTGCCTGCCTTGCGCGGCTTGCGCGTACGCTTCGCGCCGCTCTCGCGGTAAGGCCGCGCCGACATCGCCAGCTCGGGCCGATGATCGTCCTCGATGAAAAGCTGTAGCACGTTCTGCTCGCCAAGCCGCGCGCCGATGCGCTCGAAGAGCTGCCCGAGCGACGCCTCGGCGGCCTCGGCCATCGGAAAGAGCGTGTCGGTGGGCGCCGCGTATTCGCTCACCTGCGAGGCGACGAGCGCAAGGCAGATCACGGGCGCGGCGAGTTCGGTCTGATTCAGGCGCTCACGAAGCAGCCACAGCAGATGCTCGGCGTCGCGCGAAGGCGACGCCCAGGCGATCGTGAGGCTAGATGTGCGCGGCGCGTGACGCGAAGCCAGTTCGTGCTCCAGACGCAGCTCGAAGCCGCTCAACGCCGCGTGCTGCGCAGCCAGCCAGCCGGCCAGCTGCATCACGAGCCGGCGCGCGGCAAAGAGCAGCGCTTCGGCGCTCTCCACGCGCGCCTGCAATTCGAGCGACGCGTGAAACGACGGCGGCGCGGCGAACCAGACGCGCGGATCGGGCGCCTCGCCGCGCGCCTGCGCGAGCCAGCCGAGCACGCCATCGCCAAAACGACGCACGATGCCGTCGCGCGGCAGCCGCCGCAGATCGCCGAGCGTCGCGCAGCCGATCTGCGTGAGCGCGTGGTCGTGCTGCGCGGCGAACGGCGCAAGCGTGACCGGCAGCGAATCGAGCACGCGCGCGAGCGTCGTTTCCTTGAGCACGTGCCAGCGACGCGACGAACGCGTGACGTGCGCCTGCGCGAGCGTCCACGCCCCCCACGCCGTGGGCGCGCACGCCATGCGCGCGGCGTGCCCGCAGCCGGCCACCGTCGCCGCGACCCTGGCGAGCAGCGCACGCACGCCGCCGAACAGACGCAAGCCCGAGCCGACTTCGAGCAGCAGCGTGTGCGACTGCGCGAACGACACCTTGGGTGTATAGGCGAGCAACGCGAGCGCGAGCGCCTCGAACGCGCGGGTCTCGCGCGCCGGATCGGCTTCGAGCAGCACGAGCCCCGGCGCGAGCGCGAGCGCATGCGAGCGCGTGTTGCCGGGCTCGACGCCTGCGCGCAGCGCGTCGAGATCGGCGATCAGGATGCGCGTGTGGTCGGCGAGCGCGTAGCAGCGCGGCGCGCTGGCGACATCGGCATCGACGCTTTCAGGCAGGAGCGGCGTTGACGGCGCCGGCGGCATCAGAGGTCTGACGGCCTCCAGCGGCAACAACGGCAAGGTGACGGCGATCCACAGCATGATTGACCCCGGGCCACGGCATGACGACGGAAGCTGCGTCCGGCTGGGGCAGCACCGCATCCTGCAGCGGCAATGTAATGACGAGTGGCTGGGCGGGCGGCGGCCCGCGGCGCTTGAAGATATCGACGGAGAGCGCGGCGAGCTGCATCCATTGCCGGCGGTTCAGGCTCGCGTCGTCGGGCGGCGGCACCGGCGAGCAGGTCATGCGCAGCGGCGCCGGCGACGACTGGTTGCGCGCGACGAGCGGCCGCACGAGAAACGCGAGCGCCTGCGAATCCTGGGCGGCGACCTGCAGACGGCGCACGGCGTCGGCGCGCGCCTTCGTCTGCCAGAGCAGCACGGCGCCCATGCCTTCCTGCTTGAGCGCCTGCTCGGCCACCCAGCCGGCCTCGTCTTCGGCCGCGCGCACCCAGATCACGCGCTCGAGCGCGACTCCCCATGCCTTGAGCGCGCAGGCGTAGGGGCGCCACGGCGGCGCGACGAGCAGCACATGCCGGCCCGCCGCGGTGAGCGCTCGCAACGCCGGCGCGACGAGCCGCATCTCGCCCACGCCGCCCTGCTCGACGAGCAGCTCGGTCAGGCTGCCCGAGGGCCAGCCGGCGCCAGGGAGCTGGGCGTCGAGCGTAGCGTGGCCGCTCGGCACCGTGCGCTCGCTGGCGCGCGCGAGCTGATCGCCTTGCCACACGCGGCTTTGCAGCCGGGGGGGCAAGTGCGCGGCGAGTTGCGCGGTGGTCTGCGCAGTGATCTGGGCTGCTGCCATGGTCCGTGGCCTGGTTAATGGGAACGCTCCGCCCTGCCCGGCAAGAAATGGGGCATCGGCAGGAAGGAGGTCGGCTCGCCTCCACCTGTATATTTATACAGTATTTTGGGAGATTGGAGGAGGCGGAAATTGGGGGTGGGTCACTTTGCGATCGCCGAGCGGCGACCGGACCGCCGCCGGACGTCGTGCTGACGTCCGGGGCAAACGCCGCTTAATACACACCGCCAGCCCGATGCTGGCGGTATGCGATAAGGGCGGTGGAGCTTGTTGCTATCAGGACGCGTGCGCCGATGTCAGACTGAGCGCCACGGCTTGCGCCACTTCGATGCCGTCGATGGCCGCCGAGTAGATACCACCGGCATACCCGGCGCCTTCGCCGGCCGGATACAGACCTTCGACGTTCACGCTTTGGTAGTCGTCTTTGCGACGAATACGCAGCGGCGACGACGTGCGCGTCTCCACGCCGGTGAGCACGGCATCGTGCATCGCGAAGCCTGCGATCTTCTTGTCGATCTGAGGCAGGGCTTCACGGATGGCTTCGATCACGTAGTCGGGCAGCGCGGTGCTCAGATCGGTCGGATGCACGCCCGGCTTGTAAGACGGCACCACGGAGCCGAGCGACGTCGACGGACGGCCGGCGATAAAGTCGCCGACCAGTTGGCCCGGCGCCTGGTAATTGCCGCCGCCGAGTTCGAACGCCCGCTCTTCCCACTTGCGCTGGAAGGCGATGCCGGCGAGCGGACCGCCCGGATAGTCCTCCGGCGTAATGCCGACGACGATGCCCGCATTCGCGTTGCGCTCGGCCCGCGAATACTGGCTCATGCCGTTGGTGACCACGCGGCCGGGTTCGGAGGTCGCCGCGACCACCGTGCCGCCCGGGCACATGCAGAAGCTATAGACCGCCCGTCCATTGTTGGCGTGATGCACCACCTTGTAGTCGGCCGCGCCGAGTTCCTTGTGGCCTGCGAATTTGCCGAAACGGCTGCGGTCGATCACCCCCTGCGGATGCTCGATCCGAAAGCCCAGCGAAAACGGCTTGGCTTCCATGAACACGCCGCGGTCGTGCAGCATCTGGAACGTGTCGCGGGCGCTGTGGCCGACGGCCAGCACGACGTGGTCGCACGGCAGCGTCTCGCCGTTCGAAAGCTTGAGCGCGCGCACCTTGCCCTGTTCGATCTCGATGTCTTCGACGCGGGTTTCGAAGCGCACTTCACCGCCCAGTTCGTGGATGGTGGCGCGCATTTTTTCCACCATGCTGACGAGACGGAACGTGCCGATGTGCGGCCGGCTCAGATACAGGATGTCTTCCGGCGCGCCCGCCTTGACGAACTCCTCGAGCACCTTGCGGCCGTAGTGGTGCGGATCCTTGATCTGGCTGTACAGCTTGCCGTCGGAAAACGTCCCGGCCCCGCCTTCGCCGAACTGCACGTTGGACTCGGGGTTGAGCACGGACTTGCGCCACAGCCCGAAGGTGTCTTTGGTGCGCTCGCGCACGGCCTTGCCGCGTTCGAGGATGATGGGACGAAAGCCCATCTGCGCGAGGATCAGTCCCGCGAACAGGCCGCACGGCCCCATGCCGATCACCACCGGACGCGGACGCGTCGAGTGCTCGGGCGCCTTCGCAACAAAGCGGTAGGTCATGTCCGGCGTCACCCCGCAATGCGGCTTGCCGGCGATCCGCTTGAGCGCGGCCGCTTCGTCCTTGACTTCGACGTCGACGATATAGGTCAGCTTGATATCCGAGCGCTTGCGTGCGTCGTGCGCACGGCGGAATACGGTGTAACGCACGAGCGCATCCGCCCCTACGCCGAGATCCGCGAGGCGTCCCCGAATCGCGGCTTCAAGTTCGCTTTCGGCGTGGTCGAGGGGGAGTTTGACTTCGGATAAACGTAACATGGCTGCCAGGGTGCGATCGCCACGGGAGTTGTGGCCGATCCATATTTTATAAGCTCGGCGGCTTTTCAAATGGAACGCAAGCCGTACGACGAAACGCGAGCGCGTTGGCCCAACGTGGGAGAAAAAGAAAAAGGGGCTACAGGCCAATGGCGTGTAACCCCTCGGTATTGCTGGTCGGAGCGATAGGATTCGAACCTACGACCCTCTGATCCCAAATCAGATGCGCTACCAGGCTGCGCTACGCTCCGACGAATCAGAGATTGTATCGGTACTGTGGCTGCGCCGTCAAATCCTCGCGAGCGGCAGTGATGAAAATCGATCCGCATCACGCGCTTGCCGCACATCTGCCTCGCGTGCACCATGACAGGACACGCCGCACGTGCACCCCATACAGCCCAAAAAGGAGACGCCATGCATCTCATCCTCTGGCGCCACGCCGAAGCCGAAGACATCGCCGCCAGTGACCTCTCCCGCCAGCTCACCACGCGCGGACGCAAGCAGGCGCAGAACGTCGCGCGCTGGCTGCGCGCGCGCCTGCCCGACGACGCCGTGATCCTCGCCAGCCCCGCCGCACGCACCATCCAGACCGCCGAGGCGCTCACGGACCAGTATCGCGTCGTGCGCGAACTCGCACCCGATGCGAGCGTCGAGCAGGTGCTGGCCGCCGTCGGCTGGCCCGATGGCCTCGCATCCACGGTCGTGGTGGTCGGCCACCAGCCCACGCTCGGTGAAGTCGCGGCGCAGCTGCTCTCGGGCGGCGCGGACCCGCGCAGCTGGGCCGTGAAGAAAGGCGGCGTGCTCTGGCTCGCGAGCCGCGAGCGTAACGGCGGCGACGAGGCCGTTCTGCACGCGGCCATTACACCCGATCTCGTCTAATCCTCCAACCCGCCTCCGCCTCCCCACCGGGCCGCCTGCACGCGGCCCCTACAGCGGATCAAACACGGCTCAAACGCTCCTTCCGCCCCGGCGTTTCGGCCCGCCTCGTCTGTCTGCCTTACACCACGTCATCGAATCGTCACTGCGTTTTCATGGAAACGTAACCGCGTATTACTAAATTGCCGGGAAAGTTCTCTTACTTCCGACCAGGACGCCCCATGCGAGATATGCCGACGCCCACCCTGCCGTTCGCCTCGACGCTGTTCGAGTCGAACCGACGCTTGCCGCGTGCCGAAGAAACGGTCACCGCGCAGCATCGGCTGCAGGTGGCCTGGGCTCGCACCGACGAGGAACTGCGCGAGGCCCAGCGTCTGCGCTACCGCGTTTTCGCCGAAGAGATGGGCGCACGCCTGACCGGCCCCGCCGGTCTCGACGTCGACGCCTTCGACGCCTACTGCGACCACCTGCTCGTGCGCGACCTCGACACGCTCAAGGTCGTCGGCACCTACCGCGTGCTGCCGCCGCACCAGGCCGCGCGCATCGGCCGCCTCTATGCCGAAAGCGAATTCGATGTCTCGCGCCTCGCGCATCTGCGCCCGAAAATGGTCGAGGTGGGCCGCTCGTGCGTGCACCCCGACTACCGCAGCGGCTCGGTCATCATGTCGCTGTGGGGCGGTCTGGGCGGCTACATGAAGCACAACGGCTACGAGACGATGCTCGGCTGCGCGAGCGTCGCCATGGCTGACGGTGGCCACTACGCGGCAAACCTTTACTGCGCGCTCGGCGCGGACGCGCTGACCGCGCCCGAATACCGCGCGTTCCCGCACACGCCGCTGCCCGTCGAGGAACTGCGCACCGGCACGCACGCCGTGCCGCCGCCGCTCATCAAGGGCTACCTGCGTCTTGGCGCGAAGATTTGCGGTGCGCCCGCCTGGGACCCCGACTTCAACACCGCCGACTTCCTCACCCTCTTCCGGCTCTCGGAAATCAACGAACGCTACGCGCGCCACTTCCTCGGCGAAGCCGTTACGCGTTAAGACTTGATCTGCCCTTCAGTGGGCAGGATCAGCAGACAAAAAAAGCCCGGCTCACAAACGAGCCGGGCTTTTTTATCGGCGCAGTAAGGCGAGGCGCTGCGCGCTACGCTCACTCCTCCGCATACACCACGCGATACGGAATGCCGATCTTGCCCCACTCCGCCGCTTCCTGAACGAGGTTGTAATCGGTGAGCGGATTGTTCTGGACCCACGCATTGGGCAGCAGCACTTCGTAGCCGTTGCCCTCCGCCTCGACCGTGATGTGCGGCAGGCCGACATCGGCGCGGCGGCGCGTCAGCAGCGCGGCGAGACGCAGGCAGAACAACAGCGTCCATTCCACATCGCGCGTTTGCGAGAGCTTGCCGAGCTTGCCCACGTGGCCGAGCACGAGTGCAGCGAGGCGCGCCTGGTCGGTGCGCGAGAAGCCGGGCATGTCCGCGTTGCTGGCGATGTAGGCCGAATGCTTGTGGTACGCGCTGTGCGAGATGGAAAGTCCGATTTCGTGCAGCGAAGCCGCCCACGTGAGGAACATGCGGTTCTCTTCGCGGCGCTCTTCGTCAGGCTCCTCGAACTGGTCGTAGAACTTCACGGCGAGCTCGCCAATGCGCCCCGCCTGCGCGCGATCGACGCCGTAGCGGCGCATGAAGCCCTCCACCGTGACCGTGCGCATGTCCTCGTGCTGCGAACGGCCCAGCAGGTCATAGAGCACGCCCAGGCGCAGCGCGCCGTCCGTAGTATCGACATAGTCGATGCCAAGCTCCTCGAACACCGCGATCATGATCGAGAGGCCGCCCGCCAAAACAGGGATGCGGTCGGGCTTTAGCGCGACGAGCTTGAGCCGGTTGACGTTCTCGGCCTTGATGAGCGCGCGCTTCAAGCGCTCGAGGCCACCGCGCGAAATGCCGTGCGTGATGCCGGCATCGTTGAAGCCGTTCGCCTCGACGAGTTCCGCGAGCGCGCGCGCCGTGCCCGACGAGCCGATCGCCTGGTCCCAGCCGGTCTTGCGGTAGTCGCCGGAAATGATCTGGATTTCGCGCGTGGCCGCGAGTTCGGCCTGGCGCATGGTGTATTCGTCGACGTTGCCCGAGGGGAAGAACTGGCGGCTATGGCTCACGCAGCCGATATAGAGGCTTTCCATGCGGATCGGCGTGTAGTGCGCGCCGATGATGAACTCGGTCGAGCCGCCGCCGATGTCCACCACGAAGCGCTTGCCCGCGCTCGCCGGCACCGAGTGTGCAGCGCCCGCATAAATAAGGCGCGCTTCTTCGCGCCCTGCAATCACTTCGATCGGGAAGCCGAGCGCAGCTTCGGCTTCGGTCAGGAACTCGCGCGCGTTCTTCGCGACACGCAGCGTGTTGGTCGCCACCGCGCGCACCTGGTCGGGATGGAAGTCGCGCAGCCGCTCGCCGAAACGCTTGAGCGCGTCCCAGCCGCGGACCTGCGAGGCGCGGTCGAGCAGCTTGTCCTTCGAGAGGCCGGCCGCGAGGCGCACAGGTTCGCGCAGTGCATCCACCGGATAGATCTGGCTGCCGGCGTCGGTTTCCTCGACGCGGCCTACAATCAGACGAAAACTGTTCGAACCGAGATCGACGGCGGCAAGCAGTTGGGGGTTGGTGACCATCGAGGGGGCAGGCTCCATGCGTGCATACGTAGACGAACGCGCGGCCATGCGGGCTTGTTGCGCCGCCGCCGCACTGTCCAAATGCGTCATTTTAAGCGTAGCCGACTTCACCATGTCGCTCCTCGCATTGGTCATGACCATGGGTACTTCTACCCAGCGTGCATGTTCGCAACGCGAATTGTCGAATTCGTGAAAATGCGGCGTAAAATTTATGACACTTTGAATGTCACAATAAAGTCATATTACTGTGAGAATTTCCGAGCGTCCGTTCGAATCCATTCCTGACATTCCGTTTTCATTGCCGATGTCCATCCGCTATCCCCTACTCAATCGCGAACTGGGCATTCTGGGATTCAATGAGCGCGTGCTCGCACAGGCGTCCGATCCCGCTGTTCCTTTGCTGGAGCGCTTGCGCTTCATCTGTATCACCAGCAGCAACCTCGACGAATTCTTCGAAGTCCGTATGGCCGGGCTTCAGGAGCAGATGCGCGACAACCCGGGCGTGCTCTCGCCAGACGGCATGTCACTGCAGCACGTGTACGACCTCGTGGTCGAGCGCGCGCAGCGTCTCGTGCATCGCCAGTACCGCATGCTGCACGACACCGTGCTGCCCGCGCTCGAACAGGAAGGCATTTACTTCCACGGCACCGACGCCTGGAACGAAGCGCAAACCGCATGGGCGCGCAAATACTTCTTCGACGAACTGCTGCCCGTTCTCACGCCCATCGGGCTCGATCCCGCGCACCCGTTCCCGCGCGTGCTCAACAAGAGCCTGAACTTCGTGGTCGAACTCGAAGGCAAGGACGCCTTCGGGCGTCAGGCCGTCATGGGCATCGTGCAGGCGCCGCGCGCACTGCCGCGCCTCGTGCGCATGCCGCAGGAGCTTTCCGGTTTCCAGCACGGCTTCGTGCTGCTTGGCTCACTGCTGCAACGCTTCGTGGGCGAGTTGTTCCCGAGCCTCGTCGTGCGCAGCTGCAACCAGTTCCGCATCACGCGCAACAGTGAACTCTTCGTCGACGAAGACGAAATCACCAACCTGCGCGTGGCGCTGCAGGGCGAACTGCCCGCGCGCCATCTGGGCAATGCGGTGCGGCTCGAAGTGTCGGCGGAAACGCCCCCGCATCTCGTGAAGCGCCTGCTCGACGAAAGCGGCCTCAACGAAAAGGACTGCTATTTCGTCGATGGCCCCGTGAATCTCGTACGGCTCATGCAGCTGCCCGAGATGGTCGATCGCCCCGACCTCAAGTTCGTGCCGCACGTGCCCGCGATTCCGCGACGCATCGCCGCGAACAGCAACATGTTCGATGTGATCGATCAGGGCGACGTGCTCCTGCATCATCCGTATGAGAGCTTCCAGCCCGTGCTCGAACTGCTGCTGCAGGCCGCGAACGATCCGAACGTGGTCGCGATCAAGCAGACGATCTACCGCACCGGCACCGACTCGCCGCTCATGGACGCGCTCATGCAGGCCGCGCGCAACGGCAAGGAAGTGACGGTGGTCGTGGAGCTGCTCGCGCGCTTCGACGAAGAGACCAACATCAACTGGGCCGCGCAGCTCGAAGCCGTGGGCGCGCACGTGGTGTACGGCGTGGTGGGCCACAAGTGCCACGCCAAGATGATGCTGATCGTGCGCCGCGTTCCCGTGAACGGACGCATGGTGCTGCGCCGCTACGTGCACCTGGGTACGGGCAACTACCATCCGCGCACGGCGCGCCTCTATACCGACTTCGGCCTCATGACCTCGGAGCCGAAGATGTGCGAGGACGTGCACCACGTCTTCCAGCAGCTCACGGGCATCGGCGGCGAGTTGCAGCTGCACGATCTGTGGCAGTCGCCGTTCACGCTGCATCCGAAGATGATCGAGGCGATCCGCAACGAAGCCGACGCCGCGCGCGCGGGCAAGAAGGCGCGCATCGTCGCGAAGATGAACGCGCTGCTCGAGCCGACCGTCATCGACGAGTTGTACGAAGCATCGCAGGCAGGCGTGAAGATCGACCTGATCATCCGTGGCGTGTGCTCGTTGCAGCCGGGCGTGCCCGGGCTCTCCGAGAACATCACGGTGCGCTCGATCGTCGGGCGTTTCCTAGAGCACCACCGCATCTACTACTTCTATGCGGGCGGCAAGGAAGACGTCTACCTGTCGAGCGCGGACTGGATGGATCGCAACCTCTTTCGCCGCGTCGAAGTGGCGTTCCCGATTCACGACCGCAGGCTCAAGCGCCGCGTGATCGCCGAAGGGCTTTCCACCTTCCTCGGCGACAATCAATCGGCGTGGCTCATGCAAAGCGACGGCCACTATCGCCGCCGCCGCGCAGGCAAGGCCGTGCGTAATGCGCAGTTGAGCTTGCTGGCGAAGTTCTGCCCGTGATGCCCTGATGGCTCGATAACGCCGGACGCAAAAAAGCCGCTTCGATTGAAGCGGCTTTTTTCATTTGCGGCTACGGGGCGTTACACCGGCGCCGGTTGCCTTCTCGTCGTGCGCGCGGCCGGGAAGCGCACCGTGAACGTGCTGCCCCGCCCTTCCTCGCTCTTCACTTCGAGCGCCGCATCGTGACGCTGCAGCACGTGCTTGACGATCGCGAGACCCAGTCCCGTGCCGCCCGTGTCGCGCGAGCGGCTGCGATCGACGCGATAGAAGCGCTCGGTCAGGCGCGGAATGTCCGCAGCCGGAATGCCGAGGCCGCTGTCGGTGACCGAAAAGACCGCGCTGCCCTGATCCGAGCGCCAGGACAGATGCACAGTGCCACCGTCCGGCGTGTAGCGCACCGCGTTGGTCGCGAGATTGCCGAGCGCGCTCATGATCTCGGTTTCGGAACCGGTGACGCTCAATCCATCGTCGAAATCGGCCGTGATACGGTGACGCCCGCCCGAGAGGCTTTCGGCGTCCTCGCGCACGTGCCCGAGCACCGCGCGCATGTCGACCATATGGTCGCCGGGCTGGCGCCCCTCGCCTTCGAGCTTGGCGAGCACGAGCAGGTCGGTGACGATGTGGCGCATGCGCGAGGCCTGCTGCTCCATCAGCTCGAGGTAGCGGTTGCGCTCGGCTTCGCCAAGCGGCAGCTCGCGCATCGTCTCGAGGAAGCCCGAGAGCACCGTGATCGGCGTTTTCAGCTCGTGCGAGACATTGGCCACGAAGTCGCGCCGCATGGCGTCGGTGCGTTCGAGTTCCGTGATGTCCTGCGAAAGGATGAGCTTGCGGTTCTCGCCGTACGGAAACACCTGCACCGAGATCACGTTCTGGCGCTTCGCACCCATGCCGCGCATGATCAGCATGTCCTTGTAATCGTGCGAATTGAGGTAGCGCACGAAGTCGGGCTGACGCACGAGATGCGTGATGTGCTGGCGCAGGTCGCGCTTGGCGTCGAGACCGAAGTGAACTTCCGAGATCGCGTTGCACCACTCGATCTGGTCGTGATCGTCGAGCATGGCGACGCCGTTGGGCGAAGCCTGGATCGCCTGAATGAAGCGCGAGTGCTGCTGCTCCACCTGGCGCACCTGAGCGTGCCAGCGCTTCGCGAGCTTATGCAGACGGTAGTAGATTTCGCCCCAGATGCCGGGAGCGCTCGGCACTTCGCCGTAGACCGGCGCGTCGAGCAGACGCCAGAGACGCTGCTTGTGAAACGTGCTGAAGAGCATTTGCGCGAGCAGCGCCAGCACGGCGAGGCCCAGCGCGATCTTGACGCCGAAAATCGCGCCGATACCCGCGCAGATGAGCGCGAGCAACACGATCGATACGAGGGAGCGCGCCCAGATGATGTTCATGTTCCTGCGATCGAAGATAAATACGGTCGGATGCGGGCACGCGACATCTAGTTACCACCACGCGAAAACCGGCGGCAGTGAAACGGTCGCGCCGCCCGGTGATTCACCCTGCGGCGCGGCCATGGATCCAGCTTAGGCGCTCTTGGCGAGACGGTAGCCGCTGCCGCGGACCGTTTCGATCATAGCATCGCACCCCGCCGGCTTGAGCGCGGCACGCAGACGCTTGATATGCACATCCACCGTGCGCTCTTCCACGAACACGTGATCGCCCCAAACCTGATCGAGCAGTTGCGTGCGGCTGTGCACGCGCTCCGGATGCGTCATGAAGAAGTGCAGCAGGCGGAACTCGGTCGGGCCGAGATCGAGCTTGATTTCCGAGCCTTCGGCGGCGGCCGCCACGCGGTGCGTGGCCGGATCGAGCTTCAGACCGTTGATCGCCACCACGTCTTCCGTGAGTTGCGGCGCGCGACGGCGCAGCACCGCCTTGATACGCGCCATCAGCTCCTTGGGCGAGAACGGCTTGGTCACGTAGTCATCAGCGCCGATTTCGAGGCCGAGCACCTTGTCCTGCTCGTCGCCGCGCGCGGTCAGCATGATGATCGGAATATGCTTCGTGCGTTCGTTGTTACGCAGGTCGCGCGCGAAGTTCACGCCCGACTTGCCCGGCAACATCCAGTCCAGCAGGATGAGATCGGGCAGCACGTCGCTGATCAGGTTCTGCGCCTGCTCCGCGTTGTAGGCGCGGATCGGGCAGTGGCCTGCGTGCTGCAGGTTCACCGAAATCAGCTCGGAAATGGCGGGCTCATCTTCGATGACGAGAATGCTGCTAGGCATCGGCACCTCTTAACCTTGTTACCTGTGGAGTGTTTAGCTGAGTGCTTCGCGTTCGAGTGCGTCGCGCGACTTGTGGCGCACGTCGGTACCCTTCACGATGTAGATGATGAATTCCGCGATGTTCTTCGCGTGGTCGCCGATCCGCTCGATCGCCTTGGCGATGAACAGATAGTCGAGGCCCACCGAGATCGTGCGCGGATCTTCCATCATGTAGCTCACGAGCTTGCGCACGAAGGCGCGGAATTCCTCGTCGATCGCCTTGTCGTCGCGCACGATCTGCGCGGCGGCCACGGTATCGAGGCGCGCGAACGCGTCGAGCGCGCGGCGCAGGATCGACACGGCCATTTCGCCCGAGACCTTGATCTCGGCGATGTTGACCGCGCGCGAAGCGCCGTCTTCCATCAGGCGCTTGGTGCGCTTGGCGATCTTCTCGGCTTCGTCGCCGGCGCGCTCGAGGTTCGTGATGGTCTTCGAGATGGCGAGCACGAGGCGCAGGTCACGCGCGGCCGGCTGGCGGCGCGCGATGATGTTGCTGCACTCCTCGTCGATCTCGACTTCCATCGTGTTGAGGCGGTCTTCCGCGGCAATCACGCGCTCGGCGGCGGCGCCGTCGAACTCGTTCAATGCCTGCATTGCCGTGATGATCTGCGATTCGACGAGGCCGCCCATTTCGAGCACCTTCGACGAAATGAGGTTCAAATCGGCGTCGAACTGGCTGGACAAGTGTTTGTCGGACATGATTTGCTCCCTGCAACGATCAGCCGAAGCGGCCGGTGATGTAGTCTTCCGTTTCCTTGCGGACCGGCTTGATGAAGATCTTTTCGGTGTCGCCGAATTCGATCAGCTCACCAAGGTACATGTAAGCAGTGTAGTCCGAGCAACGCGCGGCCTGCTGCATGTTATGGGTGACGATCACCACCGTGTAATCGCTCTTGAGTTCCGCGATCAGCTCTTCGATGCGGCCCGTCGAAATCGGGTCGAGCGCCGAGCACGGCTCGTCGAGCAGCAGCACTTCGGGGCGGATCGCAATGCCGCGCGCGATACACAGGCGCTGCTGCTGGCCGCCCGAGAGGCCGTAGCCGCTCTGGCCGAGCTTGTCCTTCACTTCGTTCCAGAGTGCGGCCTTGGTGAGCGCCCATTCCACGCGGTCATCCATTTCCGGACGCGAAAGCGATTCGAACATCTTCACGCCGAACGCGATGTTGTCGTAAATCGACATCGGGAACGGGGTCGGCTTCTGGAACACCATGCCGATACGCGCGCGCAAAAGCGAGATGTCGCGCTTCGTGGTCAGCAGGTTTTCGCCGTCCATGAGGATCTCGCCCTCGGCACGCTGCTCCGGATAGAGCGCGTACATCTTGTTGAACGTGCGCAGCAGCGTGGACTTGCCGCAGCCCGACGGGCCGATGAACGCCGTCACCTTGCCTTCGGGAATCTGCAGGTTGACGTTCTTCAGCGCGTGATACTTGTTGTAGAAGAAGTTCAGGTCCTTCACTTCGATCTTCGGCTTGCCAAGGGCCGGCGCGCGGCCGTTCTGGGCGGGGTCGAAGCCGGAGGGCGCAGTACCGTGCGCATCGGTGTTGAGGTGACTCTCTGCCATGTTCATCGGGAACTCCGCCCTTGCTTACTTTTTCGAAAAGATCGTGCGCGCGAGGATATTCAAACCCAGCACGCCCAGCGTGATCAGGAACACACCGGCCCACGCAAGCGACTGCCACTGTGAGAACGGGCTCATCGCAAACTTGAAGATCGTGACCGGCAGATTCGCGATCGGTTGATTCATGTTCGCCGTGAAGAACTGGTTCGACAGCGCCGTGAAGAGCAGCGGCGCGGTTTCACCGGCGATACGTGCAACCGCCAGCAGCACGCCCGTCACGATACCGGCGATCGACGCCTTCAGCGTGATCGACATCACCATCTTCCACTTCGGCGTGCCGAGCGCGAATGCGGCTTCACGCAGATTGTTCGGCACGAGCTTGAGCATGTTCTCGGTCGTGCGAATCACGATCGGAACCTGCAGCAGCGCCAGCGCAATCGCGCCCGCCCAGCCGCTGAAGTGCCCCATCTTCGCCACGACGAGGGCGTAGACGAACAGGCCCACGACGATCGAAGGCGCCGACAGCAGAATGTCGTTGATGAATCGCGTGACGCTCGCGAGCCAGCTCTTCTGGCCGTATTCCGCGAGATAGATGCCCGCGAGAATGCCAATCGGCGTGCCGACGAACGTTGCGATCCCCACGAGCATCAAGCTGCCGACGATGGCGTTGGCGAGACCGCCGCCGTCAGTGTTCGGCGGCGGCGTGGACTGCGTGAACAGTTCCACCGAAAGGCCGCCGATGCCAAGCGAGAGCGTCGTGTAGAGAATCCACACGAGCCAGATAATGCCGAACGCCATCGCAGCGAGCGAGCACGTGAGCGCGATCGCATTGGTCACGCGGCGGCGGCGTTGCAGCTTGCCGCGCATGCGCTCCAGTTCGGGCCCATAAATCGCGCCCGGAATCTTCATCATCGGTTCGCTCATCGCGCACCCTCCGCTTTTTCAAGGCGCACCAGCATGAGCTTCGAGATCGAGAGCACGATGAACGTGATCACGAACAGGATCAGGCCAAGTTCCATCAGCGCGGCCGTGTGCAGGCCCGGGCTCGCTTCCGCGAACTCGTTGGCGAGCGCCGAGGTGATGCTGTTGCCGGGCGAGAACAGCGACACGTTGTCGAGCAGGTTCGTATTGCCGATCACGAACGTCACTGCCATCGTTTCGCCGAGCGCGCGGCCAAGGCCGAGCATCACACCGCCGATCACGCCCGTCTTGGTGAACGGCAGCACGATCTTCCACATGACTTCCCAGGTCGTGCAGCCAATGCCGTAGGCCGACTCCTTCAGCAGCACGGGCGTGACTTCGAACACGTCGCGCATGACCGAGGCGATGTACGGAATGATCATGATGGCGAGAATCACGCCGGCGCACAGAATGCCGATGCCAATTGGCGCGCCCTGGAACAGCGCGCCGACAATCGGCATACCGCCCAGCAGCGTGCCGAGCGGCTTTTCGAACCATTGCGCGAAAATAGGCGCAAACACGAGCAGACCCCACATACCGTAGACGATCGACGGAATGGCGGCGAGCAGCTCGATGGCGATGCCGAGCGGCCGGCGCAGCCACGCGGGCGAAAGCTCGGTGAGGAACAGCGCAATGCCGAAGCTCACGGGCACAGCAATGATGAGCGCGATAAGCGAGGTAGCGATCGTGCCGTAGATGGGCACGAGCGCGCCGAACTGCTCACTGGGTGGATCCCAGTCGGCAGTCCAGAGGAATGCGAAACCGAATTTCTGGATCGTCGGCAACGAGGCGATGATCAGCGACACGATGATGCCGCCGAGCACCAGCAGCGTGACGATGGCGGCGAGGCGTGCGAGGCCGCCAAAAATGATGTCCCCTGCCGGGCTGGGCGCCTTCTGCTGCGCGGTGTTGCCGGGCGGGTTCGACACGAGCGGGACGTCGGACATGGTGACCTGTGTTCCAGTTGCCGCGAGCGCGGGGCTCACGACGTTGATGCAGCCGTGGGACTGCAGATCGCCCGACTTCCGGCCGTTAATACTGACAACCGGAAGGCAGGCGGCACATCAGGGACAGCGCGGTTTCAGGCAAGCCACAAGCGAACAGGCCGCGCGCGTCACGCGGCGGCCTTTTTTTACGCTTGCCTGACGCCTTGCTTACTCAGCGATTGCTTTGCCGCTCGCGTCCTTGACCTTCTCCTTCCACTGCGACTTGATTTCGGTCACGACCGACTGCGGCAGCGAGATGTAGTCGAGGCTGTCAGCAGCCGGCGTGCCATTCTTGAACGCCCAGTCGAAGAACTTGAGCGTTTCCTTGCCCTGGTCCGGCTTGTCCTGTGCCGTGTGCAGCAGCACGAAGGTCGCGCCGACGACCGGCCATGCGTCCTTGCCCGGCTCGTTCGTGAGGATCTGGTAGAACGACTTCTTCCAGTCCGCGCCAGCGGCCGCTGCCTTGAACGTTTCGGTGTCCGGCTGAACAACAGCGCCCGACTCGTTCTTCATGGCAGTGTAGACCATGTGGTTTTGCTTGGCGTACGCCCATTCGACGTAGCCGATCGCGCCCGGCAGACGCTGAACGAAGGCTGCGACGCCGTCGTTGCCCTTGCCGCCCGTACCCGTCGGCCATGCCACGGTCGTGCCTTCGCCGACCTTCGTCTTCCACTCGGGGTTGACCTTCGAGAGGTAGTTCGTCCAGATGAAGCTGGTGCCCGAACCGTCGGCGCGGCGGACCACGGCGATGTCGAGATCAGGCAGCTTGACCTTCGGGTTCAGTGCGACGATGGCCGGATCGTTCCACTTCTTGATCTTGCCGAGGTAGATGTCGCCGAGCACCGGGCCCGACAGCGTGATTTCGCCGGCCTTCACGCCCGGCACGTTGATTGCCGGCACGACGCCGCCAACCACCGTCGGGAACTGGAAGAGGCCTTCCTTGGCCAGTTCGTCGTCCTTCAGCGGAGCATCCGAGCCCGCGAAGTCAACAGTCTTGGCTTGAATCTGCTTGATGCCGCCCGACGAGCCAATGCCCTGGTAATTCACCTTGCCGCCGCCCGACTTCTGATAGGCATCCGCCCATTTGGTATAGATCGGTGCTGCGAAGGTGCTACCCGCGCCGGTGATGTCAGCAGCCTGCGCTGCAATCGCGAAGAGCGCGCCAGCAACGCCAGCGAGCGCGGTTTGCATCAATTTCATGAGACCTCCAGTGTGTGAGCGGATGAACGACACCGCGAAGCTTAGGGGGTCTCTGTGACAGTACTGTGACGATTCATGAAGCGAACGTGACAGTTCGATTACTGGCTGAAAGGCGCGTGGATATGCGTTTTGCGCGCTTTGCGAGGCGTGGTTGCAGCATGAGCTGCGAGGACTGCGACGGCCGGGAAGGCCGCCAGGCGGGCGTTTGGCGGCCCTCTACGGGGTCCGGTGAAAAATTCGAGGATTCCCTCGAAAATCGTTTGCAAACGGTTATGCGATTGTTTTAAACGTTTGCCTGCATCCGTTGGGACATCGAAAAAATCGCAAAAAAAGATGAGCACAAAAGAATGAGCACGACGGCAAGTTGCAACGTCGTGCTCATCGGTTTGGCGCCGGCGTGATCCGGCAGCGCAGTTCAATAGCCGGCGATCACGCGATCGAACGCTTGACCACGCTGGCGATCGCCTCGGCGTAATGCACGGTGTCGCGCTCTTCGCGGGCCTCGACCATCACGCGCAGCACCGGCTCCGTACCCGAAGCGCGGATCAGTACGCGGCCACGGCCCTTCAATTCGGCTTCGGCGGAAGCGATCGACTGCTGGATCTCGGCGTTGCCCTTCCAGTCGGCGCCCTGCGCGATGCGCACGTTGATGAGCTTCTGCGGAAACAGTTTCACGCCGTCGAGCAGCTGCGCGATCGACTTGCCGCTGCGCTTCATCGCCGCGAGCACGAGTAGCGCCGAGACGATGCCGTCGCCGGTCGTGTGGCGGTCGAGCGACAGAATGTGGCCCGAGCCTTCCGCGCCGAGTTGCCAGCCGCGCTCGCGCAGTTGCTCCAGCACGTAGCGGTCGCCCACGTTCGCGCGCACGAGCTGCACCCCAAGACCTTCGAGCGCCTGCTCCACCGCGAGATTGGTCATGAGCGTGCCCACCGCGCCTTCGACCTTGCCGTCGGTCGCGATGCGGTCCTTCACAAGCACGTAGAGCAGCTCGTCGCCGTTGTAAAGGCGGCCCTGTGCGTCGACCACCTGGAGACGGTCGGCGTCGCCATCGAGCGCGATACCGAGGTCCGCGTGATTCGCGCGCACGGCGCGCACGAGCGCGTCAGGCGCGGTCGCACCCACGCCGTCGTTGATGTTGAAACCGTTCGGCGACACGCCGATCGGGATCACGTCCGCGCCCAGCTCGTGGAACACGTGCGGCGCGATGTCATAACCCGCACCGTTGGCGCAATCGATCACGAGCTTCAGGCCGCGCAGATTGAACGCCTGCGGGAACGTGCTCTTGCAGAACTCGATGTAGCGCCCGCCCGCGTCGTGCAGGCGGCGTGCGCGGCCAAGCTGCTCAGAGGGCGCGCAGGCCAGCGGCTGCTCGAGCTGCTCCTCGATTTGCGTCTCCACCTCGTCGGGGAGCTTGTTGCCGTCGGCGGAGAAGAACTTGATGCCGTTGTCGTAGTAGGGATTGTGCGACGCGCTGATCACCACGCCCGCGGCGAGCCGCAGCGCGCGCGTGAGATAGGCGATGCCGGGCGTCGTCATCGGACCGGCCAGCATCACGTCGATGCCCGCAGCCGAGAGCCCAGCTTCGAGGGAGGCTTCGAGCATATAGCCCGAAATACGCGTGTCCTTGCCGATCAGCACGGACGGGCGCGGCCCGGATGCCGCCGCCGAGCCCGCGAGCACCTTGCCCGCGGCGTAGCCTAGCCGAAGCACGAAATCGGGCGTAATCGGCGCCTCGCCGACCTTGCCACGTACTCCATCAGTTCCGAAATAACGACGTCCCATCTTTCTACCCCTCGGTTTGGTGCTGCTTTGTCCTGTATTGTGCCGCCTGGATCCGCTCGGACGCACTTCGCGCCGGTCAGCGTTCTTCCTGGCGATGGCTCAGCCTTGTGTGTGCGACGTGCCGGCGGACATCGCGTCGCGCATCGCCGCCCAGATCTTCAGTGCGTCCACCGTGGGCGCAACGTCGTGCACGCGAATGATCGCCGCGCCGCGCTCTGCCGCGCACACGGCCGCTCCTATGCTCGCCGCCACGCGTTCGGGCGCCGGCCGGTTCACGAGCGCGCCGAGCATCGACTTGCGCGACATGCCGGCCAGGATCGGATACGGTGCGACGCCTGCCGCAACCTCGGGTGCCGTCTGCGGCAGGTGCGCGAGCAGCGCGTAATTGTGCTCGACCACCGACTTGCCGAAGCCGAAGCCCGGGTCCACGCTGATACGCCCCTTCGCCACGCCGGCCGCTTCGAGTTCGGCGCAACGCTCGGCGAGAAACTCGCGCACCTCGCGCACGACATCCACGTAATCGGGCTCGCCCAGCTGCATCGTCTGCGGCTCGCCGAGCATGTGCATCACACACAGCCCGCACTCGCTGCCGCGCACGGCCTCGATCGCGCCGGGCATCCGGAAACCCCAGATGTCGTTGATCATGTCGGCGCCCGCCGCGAGCGCCGCGCGCATGACTTCGGGCTTGTACGTGTCGATCGACAGCGGCACATTCGCGCCCTTGAGCCTTTCCACGAGCGGAATCACACGTTCGAGTTCCTCGTCGAGCGGCACGGGCGGCGCGCCCGGCCGCGTCGATTCACCGCCGATGTCGATGATATCGACGCCGTCGAGCATCATCTGCTCGGCACGGCGCAAGGCGTCGCCGAACGCGATATAACGGCCGCCGTCGGAAAACGAGTCGGGGGTTGCGTTGAGGATGCCCATGACGAGCGGACGCTCGAAAGTCAGCGTGAAGCGGCCACATGCGAGCGGTTCAGGTGGGAGACTACCTTGCGAGGAGATGTTGGGCACGTCAGAAAACGTCAGATGTGTAACGAGATGCGGCAGCGCTGCGGCTCGCAAGAAATGCAAAACGGGCCGATGTGAACATCACACCGGCCCGCAACTTTACTCGATAAGGATTACGCCGGTGCGGTGGCGCTACCGGGCTTGACCTCAGTGCCCGTGCTGCCGCCCGACGACGCGTCGCCCGGCGACGGCGTGCTCTTCGGCGAGCGCGGCGGACGGCCGGCCATGATGTCGTTGATCTGGTCGGCGTCGATCGTTTCCCACTCCATGAGTGCCGCGGTCATGGCTTCGACCTTGTCGCGGTTCTCGTCGAGCAGGCGCTTCGCGAGGTTGTACTGCTCGTCGAGCACGCGGCGGATTTCCGCGTCGACCTTCTGCTGCGTCGCTTCCGAGATTGCACGCGTGAAGCCCTTGCCGAACGGGCCGCCGTCGTTATCGTCGTCGGCATAGACCATCGGTCCGAGCGCGTCGGTCATACCGAAGCGCGTGACCATCGCGCGAGCCGTTTGCGTCGCCTTGTTGAAGTCGTCCGAGGCGCCCGTGCTGATCAGGTTCATGAACAGCTCTTCCGCCACACGGCCGCCGAACAGGATGGCCAGACGATCCAGCAGATAGTCCTTCGAGTACGTTTCGTTGTCGTGCTCGGGCAACTGCCACGTCACGCCCAGCGCGCGACCGCGCGGGATGATCGTGACCTTGTGCACCGGGTCTGCCTTCGGCAGCAGCTTCGCGATAACCGCGTGACCCGACTCGTGGTACGCCGTGGCGCGCTTCGCTTCCTCGCGGATAACCGCCGACTTGCGCTCCGGACCCATGAAGATCTTGTCCTTCGCGTCTTCGAAGTCCTGCATCTCGACGATGCGCTTGCCGCGGCGTGCCGCGAAGAGTGCGGCTTCGTTGACGAGGTTCGCGAGGTCGGCACCCGAGAAGCCCGGCGTGCCGCGTGCGATGACCGCTGCGTCCACGTCGTTGGCGATCGGCACCTTGCGCAGGTGCACCTTCATGATCTGCTCGCGGCCGCGGATATCCGGCAGGCCCACATACACCTGGCGGTCGAAACGGCCCGGACGCAGCAGCGCCTTGTCCAGCACGTCCGAACGGTTGGTTGCCGCGATCACGATCACGCCCGAGTTCGCCTCGAAGCCGTCCATCTCGACCAGCATCTGGTTCAGCGTCTGTTCGCGCTCGTCGTTGCCGCCGCCCATGCCGGCGCCACGATGGCGGCCGACCGCGTCGATTTCGTCGATGAACACGATACACGGCGCATGCTTCTTGGCCTGCTCGAACATGTCGCGCACACGGGCCGCGCCCACGCCGACGAACATTTCGACGAAGTCCGAACCCGAGATGCTGAAGAACGGCACCTTCGCTTCGCCGGCAATGGCACGCGCAAGCAGCGTCTTACCCGTACCCGGAGGGCCGACGAGCAGCACGCCGCGCGGAATGCGTCCACCCAGCTTCTGGAATTTTTGCGGATCGCGCAGGAAGTCGACGAGCTCGGACACTTCCTCCTTCGCTTCGTCGCAGCCCGCGACGTCGGAGAAGTTGACCGCGTTGTTGTTCTCGTCGATCAGGCGGGCGCGCGATTTACCAAAGGAGAACGCCCCGCCTTTGCCGCCCCCCTGCATCTGTCTCATCATGTAGAACCAGAACACGATGATAAGTATGGTCGGCCCGAGGTAGTACAGCGCGGAAACGAGCGCGTTCGGCTCTTCGTCAGCCTTGCCGCTCACCTGCACGCCATATTTCATCAGGTCGCCGACCATCCAGATGTCGCCCGGGGAGACGATCTGGTATTTCTGGCCATCAGCCGGAGTGACCGTGAGGTTCCGCCCCTGCACCACGACGCTCTTGACCTTGCCGTTCTTCGCGTCGTCCATGAACTGCGAATAGGAAACGCCTTCCTGGACACGGGGCTTGTCGAACTGCTTGAACACCGTAAACAGCACCAGTGCGATTACCAGCCACACTGCTGCCTTCGAAAACATGTTGTTGTTCAAAGCACCACTCCTTCACTCATAGATGGGCGCCTACATTTGCCTTGCGACTGCGACACCACCAAAGCATTCTAATCCAGTACACGGACCCCTGCCATAACGTTTCGCTACCGCAGGAATAGCCCGAGCGCCTTGTCCTGACCGCCTCTTGCGGTCATTTTGCGACCAGATTGCGCCTTTTGCACGGCAATCATGCCCCGTTTAACAGGGCCGCTTCAGATGTTTACCCAATATAAACGTTTCGGACGATTTATCACGCGAAGCCTTCGGTTTGCGTGCCGCCACGACCTTGAATTGCTGCTTGAACTTCTCGACGATCTGACTGTAACCGCTGCCGTGGAAGCATTTGACTAAAAGGGCTCCATCGGGTTTCAGATGATTCTGCGAAAACTCGAGCGCGAGGTCGCACACGTGCTCGATACGCGCCGCGTCGGCCGACGCGACCCCCGAGAGATTGGGCGCCATGTCCGAAATTACAAGGTCGACCGGACGGCCGCCCACCAATTCTTCCAGTTGCGCGAGCACGTCGTCCTCGCGGAAGTCGCCCTGCAGGAACTGCACGTCGGAGATGGGTTCCATCGGAAGGAGGTCGAGCGCGATGATCGTGCCGTCGATCCCACCCTGCCGCTCTTCGTCGCGCTTCGAGCTTTGCGCGAGCTTGTTGCGGGCGTACTGGCTCCAGCTGCCGGGCGCCGCGCCCAGGTCCACGATCACCATGCCGGGGCGGATCAGCTTGTCCTGCTCGTCGATTTCCTTCAGCTTGTAGGCAGCGCGGGCACGATAGCCCTCCCGCTGTGCCATTTTCACGTACGGATCGTTGATATGGTCGTGCAGCCACGACTGATTGAAGCGATTTTTTGCCATTAAAGATGAACTCTTGCTGCGTGATTCCGCGCTTTTAGCGGATAATACGCGTTTTATTCGTGCGGCCGTCGCGGCCCGCCTGGCCGGATGTTCGTTTCTCCGCCAGCGTTTTTTGCCCGCGCCCTGCCGTTCCCCACGGTTTTCCGTTGTTCCGACGCGCTTTGCCCGCTGGCGGTCCGCTATTCGCGGCCCGCATTCACGTCTGCCCAGGTTGTCAATTCATGCCTGTCGACCCCGCGCGGCGCCGTCATTTTAGTCGAGTCTGCCACATCCCATGCCCGCCCTCACTCTTTCCGCCGAGCAGCGCTCCGAGCTGCGCTCCCAGGCTCACGCGCTCAAACCGGTCGTGCTTATCGGCGCCGAGGGACTGACCGACGCCGTCCTCAAGGAAATCAAGGTTCACCTTGGCGCACACCAGCTCATCAAGGTGCGCGTGTTCGGCGACGAGCGCGAAGAGCGCCTCGCGATCTACGAAGAGATCTGCGACCGCCTGAGCGCCGCCCCGATCCAGCACATCGGCAAGCTGCTCGTCATCTACAAGCCCGAGGAAGCCAAGGCGAAGACCACGACCGTGCGCGCCGGCGCCCGCGGCACCGTGTCGCGCCCGGCCGCCGACGTGCCGAGCGCACGTGAAGCGGGCAAGCGTGGCGCCGCGCCGCGCACCGTCAAGGTCGTCAAGGCCAGCGACAACCCCATGCGCAAGCCGAAGGCGCAAAAGGTGACGGTCAAGGGCAACGAACGCGTTACGCAAGGCGGCAACATCAAGCGCGCCAAGAAGCGCCAAACCAGTTCCAAGCGAGCCCACCAGGGTTCGAAGTAAAAAAGCGCGGCCTTCGAGCCGCGCTTTTTTTCGCCTGAACCGGCTTCAGGCCACTTTCAGCGCGCAGTGCTTTCCACGCGCTGCGGCAGCGAGGCGCGCGCCGAAGGCAAGAGCCAAACGAGCCACGCACCGAGCAGGCTCTGTACGAGATAGAACAGACTCGACACACCGTGCAGCAAGCCGAAGCGGCTCGCATACGGCGAACTGGCCACATCCATGCCCGCGCTCATCGCTTGAACGCGCAACGCGTTCATGAACGGCTGCAGCGCGAAATAGCCGATCAGCACGCACAGCAGCATGGCAGCCAGAATCCAGCGCAGCCGGCGATAGCCCAACGCGCCGCGGCGCGCGAGCACGTTCGAGAGCCCGAGCATCAGCACGCCGCACACCACACCGATCATGCCTTCAAGGCGAAAGAGCTGCGCGGCGAGTTCGCCGGCCACCGGCCTTTCGAGCGACGCGAACAGGACGGGTGCGACCGCATAGCCGATGGTCAGCTGACTGCCGACCCACAGCATGGCCAGCAGCCCGAAGAGCCGGTGCGGAACGAGCGAAACGGGAGTGGCGGAACCCACGTGGCTTGCAGTACTCACGTCGATGCGCCCTCAGACGTAGCGAACCTCGATGACCTCGTACTCGCGCACGCCGCTCGGGGCCTGCACTTGGGCGACATCGCCTTCGGACCTGCCGATCAGCGCGCGCGCGATGGGCGAGCTGACCGAGATCAGGCCGTGCTCGAGGTCGGCTTCGTCGTCGCCGACGATCTGGTAGGTCACCGTCTTGCCCGAATCCAGATCTTCGAGATCCACGGTCGAGCCGAACACCACGCGGCCGTCCGCTTCGAGCGTGGCCGGGTCGATGATCTGCGCGGCCGCCAGCTTCGACTCGATCTCGGCGATGCGGCCTTCGATGAAGCCCTGCTTTTCCTTTGCGGCGTCGTATTCCGCGTTTTCCGACAGATCGCCCTGCGCACGCGCTTCCGCGATCGAATTGATGACCGCCGGACGCTCGACGGACTTGAGGCGCTGCAACTCTCCGCGGAGTTGGTCTGCACCGCGCTTGGTCAAGGGAATCGTGCTCATAAACAACTCGTACGGCCCACGAGGGCCTAAAGGAGACCACGCCACGCACGCTTGTCGCGCACGTTGCGGCCATAAAAAAAATTCCGCGGTTAAGTGCATCCCGCGAGGGCGGCTGCGCGGTCTGGCGCAGCCTGAAAACCCTGTTGGGACGCCGCTTAACCGCGGCACATTCAGCTTTTTTAGCCTGCCTCGTTGAGTGTTAGACAGACAATTGAAGCCTTAGTTTAGGCGAGCATGGAGGCCTTGTAAATCATAGACTTCCAGGTTCTTCAGGTAGCGCAGACCCTCGACGGCCGCGCGTGCGCCCGACATCGTCGTGTAGTACGTGACCTTGTTGGCCTGCGCGCTCATGCGGATCGAACGCGAATCGGCGATCGCCGAGCGGGTTTCGTCGACGGTCGTGAAGACGAGCGAAATCTCGCCGTTCTTGATCATGTCGACGATGTGCGGACGGCCGTCCTTCACCTTGTTCACGACCTTCACCGGCACGCCAGCCGCCTCGATCGCGGCAGCCGTGCCGCGCGTGGCGACGATCGGGTAACCGAGCTCGTGCAGCATGCGCGCGACTTCGACAGCCTTGGGCTTGTCGGCGTCCATCACCGTGATGAAGACGGTGCCCGACTCCGGCAGGCGCGAGCCCGCTGCGAGCTGCGACTTGAAGAGCGCTTCGCCGAAGGTCTTGCCCACGCCCATCACTTCGCCCGTGGAACGCATTTCCGGTCCGAGCACCGGGTCGACGGTCGGGAACTTGATGAACGGGAATACCGCTTCCTTCACGCTGAAGTACGGCGGCACGACTTCCTTCGTCACGCCCTGCTCCGCCAGCTTCTGGCCGACCATCGCGCGCGCAGCGATCTTCGCGAGCGGCAGGCTGGTCGCCTTCGAAACGTACGGCACGGTACGCGAAGCGCGCGGGTTCACTTCCAGCACGTAGATGATGTCCTTCTTCGAACCGTCATCCTGCGGCACTTGCTGGATTGCGAACTGCACGTTCATCAGGCCGACCACGTTGAGCGCCTTGGCCATTGCGGCCGTTTGACGCTTCAGTTCGGTGACCGTTTCCTGCGACAGCGAGTACGGCGGCAGCGAGCAGGCCGAGTCGCCCGAGTGCACGCCCGCTTGCTCGATGTGCTCCATCACGCCGCCGATGAAGACGTCCGTGCCATCGGAGATGCAGTCAACGTCGCATTCGATCGCGTCGTTCAGGAAGCGGTCGAGCAGCACCGGCGAGTCGTTCGACACCTTCACGGCCTCGCGCATGTAGCGCTCGAGGTCGCGCGGCTCGTGGACGATTTCCATGGCGCGGCCGCCCAGCACGTACGACGGACGCACGACGAGCGGATAGCCGATTTCGTCGGCGAGCTTGAGCGCTTCGTCTTCGGCGCGCGCCGTGCGGTTCGGCGGCTGGCGCAGGTTCAGGTCCTGCAGCAGCTTCTGGAAGCGCTCGCGGTCTTCGGCGGCATCGATCATGTCCGGCGACGTGCCGACGATGGGCACGCCGTTCGCCTCGAGGTCGAGCGCGAGCTTCAGCGGCGTCTGGCCGCCGTACTGCACGATCACGCCAACCGGCTTTTCCAGATCCACGACTTCGAGCACGTCTTCGAGCGTGAGCGGCTCGAAGTACAGACGGTCGGACGTGTCGTAGTCGGTCGAAACGGTCTCGGGGTTGCAGTTGACCATGATCGTTTCGTAGCCGTCTTCGCGCATGGCGAGCGCGGCGTGCACGCAGCAGTAGTCGAACTCGATACCCTGGCCGATCCGGTTCGGGCCGCCGCCGAGCACCATGATCTTCTTGTTGGTGGTCGGGTTGGCCTCGCACTCGTCCTCATAGGTCGAGTACATGTAGGCGGTTTTCGTGGCGAACTCGGCCGCGCAGGTGTCCACGCGCTTGTAGACCGGGCGCACGTTCAGCTCGATACGGCGCTTGCGCACGTCGGCGGCATTCGCGCCGAGCAGCTTCGCAAGACGGCGATCCGAGAAACCGCTTTGCTTGAGGTAGCGCAGCTCGTCCTTCGAGAGGCTCTCGAGCGTGCGACCCTTGACGGCCTCTTCCTTCTTGACGATCTCTTCGATCTGCGCGAGGAACCACGGGTCGATCGCGGTTTCTTCGAAGATCTCTTCGCGCGTCATGCCCACGCGGAACGCGTCGCCCACGTACCAGATGCGGTCCGGACCGGCTTCGCCGATCTCGCGGATGATCTCGTCGCGGCTCGTGGTCTTTTCGTCCAGCCCGTCCACGCCGACTTCGAGGCCACGCAGCGCCTTCTGGAACGACTCCTGGAACGTGCGGCCAATCGCCATGACTTCGCCCACCGACTTCATCTGCGTGGTGAGGCGCGGGTCGGCTTCGCGGAACTTCTCGAACGCGAAACGCGGAATCTTCGTGACGACGTAGTCGATGGTCGGCTCGAACGAAGCCGGCGTCTGACCGCCGGTGATTTCGTTCTTGAGCTCGTCGAGCGTGTAGCCCACGGCCAGCTTCGCTGCGACCTTGGCGATCGGGAATCCCGTGGCCTTCGAAGCCAGCGCCGACGAACGCGAGACGCGCGGGTTCATTTCGATCACGATCATGCGACCGGTTTTCGGGTCGATCGAGAACTGGACGTTCGAACCGCCCGTATCCACGCCGATCTCGCGCAGGACAGCCAGCGAGGCGTCACGCAGGATCTGGTATTCCTTGTCGGTGAGCGTTTGCGCCGGCGCGACCGTGATCGAGTCGCCGGTGTGGATGCCCATCGGGTCGAGGTTTTCGATCGAGCAAACGATGATGCAGTTATCCGCCTTGTCGCGGACCACTTCCATCTCGTATTCCTTCCAGCCGAGCAGCGACTCTTCGATCAGCAGTTCGCGCGTGGGCGAAAGGTCGAGACCGCGCTTGCAGATCTCTTCGAACTCTTCACGGTTGTAGGCAATGCCGCCGCCCGAGCCGCCCAGCGTGAACGACGGACGGATCACGACCGGGTAGCCGCCCGTGCCGGTGGCTTCGGCGATTTCGCCTTGCACCTTGATCGCTTCTTCCATCGAGTGCGCGACGCCCGACTTCGCCGAGCCAAGGCCGATCTTCGTCATCGCGTCCTTGAACTTCTGGCGGTCTTCGGCCTTGTCGATGGCTTCCGGCGACGCGCCGATCAGCTCGACGTTGTACTTCTTCAGCACGCCGTGGTGGTGCAGGTCGAGCGCGCAGTTCAGCGCGGTCTGGCCGCCCATCGTCGGCAGGATCGCGTCGGGACGCTCCTTCTCGATGATGCGCTCCACCACTTCCCACGTGATCGGCTCGATGTAGGTGACGTCGGCCGTGTTCGGGTCGGTCATGATCGTCGCCGGATTGCTGTTGACGAGGATGACCTTGTAGCCTTCTTCACGCAGCGCCTTGCATGCCTGCGCGCCCGAATAGTCGAACTCGCACGCCTGGCCGATGATGATCGGACCCGCGCCGATGATGAGAATGCTCTTGATGTCTGTCCGCTTGGGCATAACGCTCTCGCTAAATATTCCTGTGTCTTTTACGTCTGGCGGCTCGCGGGTGACTCAGCTTGCCGCCCGGGTGCGCGCGTGGGCCGTTCTTCGAACCGGCTCGCTGCGCACCCTGCTCTGCGCTTTCGCTTCATACGGCGCTTACGCCGCCTTCGCCTTGTCCATCAGCGCCGTGAAGCGATCGAACAGATAGCCGATGTCCTGCGGACCCGGCGATGCTTCCGGGTGGCCCTGGAAGCAGAACGCGGGCTTGTCGGTCAGCTCGAAGCCTTGCAGCGTGCCGTCGAACAACGAAACGTGCGTGACGCGCGTGTTGGCGGGCAGCGTGGCGGCGTCCACCGCGAAGCCGTGGTTCTGCGACGTGATGACGACACGACCGTCGGCCAGATCCTTCACCGGATGGTTCGCGCCGTGGTGGCCCGTTTTCATCTTCATGGTCGTCGCGCCGACGGCGAGGCCCATGATCTGGTGGCCGAGGCAGATACCGAAGGTCGGGATGCCGCGCTCGATGAAGGCTTGCGTCGCCTTGATCGCGTAGTCGCAGGGTTCCGGATCGCCGGGGCCGTTCGAGAGGAACACGCCGTCCGGGTTCAGTGCGAAGGCGTCTTCAGCCGTCGCTTGCGCCGGCAGCACCGTGACGTCGCAGCCGCGCTCGGCCAGCATGCGCAGGATGTTCTGCTTCACGCCGTAATCGAACGCCACGACCTTGTACTTCGGCGCCGATTGCGTGCGGTAGCCTTCACCCAGACGCCATTCGGTGGTGTTCCACTTGTACGGCTTGTCGGTCGAGACGACCTTCGCGAGGTCCATGCCCGCGAGGCCCGGGAACGAGCGCGCGAGTTCGATGGCCTTCGCTTCGTCGTCGGAGCCCGCGAGGATCGCGCCGTTCTGCGCGCCCTTGTCGCGCAGGATACGCGTGAGCTTGCGCGTATCGATGCCGGCGATGGCGACGACGCCTTCGTCCTTCAGATACTGGCCGAGCGTGCGCTCCATGCGGAAGTTCGAGGCGAGCACAGGCAGGTCGCGGATGATCAGACCGGCGGCATGGACTTTCGTGGCTTCGACGTCTTCGGCATTGACGCCGACGTTGCCGATATGCGGATACGTGAGGGTGACGATCTGGCGAGCGTAGCTCGGGTCAGTCAGGATTTCCTGATAACCGGTGATGGCCGTGTTGAACACGACTTCACCGATCGTATGACCCGGCGCGCCGATCGAGTAACCACGAAAGACCGTGCCGTCGGCGAGCGCGAGCAGAGCGGGAGAGAATGACGGCAACACGGGAGACTCCTTGGGGGAGCACCCTGTGCCGACCTGTTATCCGACGTTGCGATCTTGCGACCTGTGGGAGCGGCTGCGGCGTCGGCACCCCTTTCCGTGAGGATCAGGATGCGCGCGCGGCTCGCTCGCTTGCGCGTTTCTTCGTGCGGTCGACCGTTGTGGCGCCGGGCCACGAGCGCGCGTTTGTGACGCAAGATCGGGCGGCAGCCGGCCAGTTGACGATGAAGCGCGGGCGGCGGATGAACGGATGGGAGGAGGTAGGCGCTAGGGTGCGGGTTGATAAGCTCAAACCTTCGAATTATAGCGCGAAAGTCACCTTTCCTTCAAATTTCAGGATGATGCTGCCGATGGGGAGCGTCCTCGCAGCCCGGTGCGCGGCCCTTTCCACTATAGCGGGCGGGGGCGTGGCGGCAAGCACCAACCCGACGTTTGCCGCCCGGAATCGCCCCTTTATTCGCGCCCTCTATTTTTGGCACCCACCAATGAAAACGCCGCCACCTGGCGGGGTGACGGCGTCAAACACAACAAAAACGGAAAAGTGATCGGAGCGAAATACCATGCGCTGCCCCCGCAACGCATGTTTGAGCACCCTTCGCCAGCCGCTATTTTGTATGGTGCTTCTGCGTATGGGTTTCGGCCTTCGGGCGGCTCGCCGTAACCTTCGACGCCTTGCTGGGCGCAGCGCTGACCGTCTTGGCCTTGACAGGTTCGGAAACCTTGACGACCTCGGTGCGCGCGCGACCGTGCTTCTTATCGTATCGCGACTTCGACCCGGTGTCTGCAACGCGGGTGCCAATTCGCTGCACGCCACCACCAGAAACGTTCGTTGCCAGACGTTCCGGGCCCGGTTCGCTCGGCATTGCCTTGTTGACCGGCACGTGCAAAACCAGCACCTGGCCCGGCGCGACGTAGTCGCGGCGGGTCTTGTTCCACGCCTTCAACTGGCCGAGCGACACGCCATAGCGGCTCGCCACGGCTTCCATCGACTGCTTGCGGCGCACGCGGATCAGCATCTTGCGCGTGTCGGGCACGTCGGGCTCCATGGCCAGCACGGCGCTTTCCGCGACGTCGGCGCTGATGTCCTCGTCGTCGCCGTCGTCGGTGCGCGGCACCACGAGCGTCGAGCCCGCTTTCAGGCGCATGCCCGCCGGAATCTTGTTCACCGACATCAGCGTGTCGGCGTCCACGCCGATCTTCTGCGCAATCGCCGCCGGCGTGGCGCGCGAGTCGGTCGTGTAGACGGTCCAGGACGAAAGCTGGCCGGAATAGGCCTTCAGGTTGCGCTCGAACGCGCTCGCGTTGTCGAACGGCAGCAGGATCTGCGGGTCGGTCGCGCCGAGGATCACGGGCTTCTTGAACGACGGGTTGAGCGAGCGGAACTCGTCGGTCGTCATGTTCGCGAGCTTGGCGGCGACGTCCACGTCGATGTCGTGCGAGGTCGTGACCGTGACGAAATACGGGTGGTTCGGAATCGACGGTAGCGTGAGCCCGTACTGCTGCGGGTTCATCACGATGTTCTTGACCGCTTGCAGCTTCGGCACGTAGTTACGTGTTTCGCTCGGCATGCGCAGGCTCTGGTAGTCGGTCGGCAGGCCCGCCGCCTCGTTGCGCGCGATGGCGCGCTGTACGTTGCCCTCGCCCCAGTTGTACGCGGCCAGCGCGAGATACCAGTCGCCGAACATGTCGTGCAGGCGCGAAAGATAGTCGAGCGCGGCGCTGGTCGAGGCCAGCACGTCGCGGCGCTCGTCCTGCCACATGTTCTGCTTGAGGTTATAGGTGCGGCCCGTGCCCGGCACGAACTGCCACATGCCGGCGGCCTTCGCGACCGACAGCGCCTGCGGGTTGTAGGCGGACTCGATGAACGGGAGCAGCGCGAGCTCGGTCGGCATATGGCGCGCCTCGAGCTCTTCGACGATGTGATAGAGGTACTTCTGCGAACGCTCGGTCATGCGCGCGACGTAGTCCGGCCGCTGGGCGTACCAGTTGGCGTTCATGTCGACGAGGTCGCTTTGCAGGTCGGGCATCTGGAAGCCGCGGCGAATGCGCGCCCAGAGGTCGGCGTCGGGGCTCGTGAGTTGATCGACGGAGCCTTGATCGACGTTAATGGTTTCCTTCGCAGCGGAGGTCTTACGAATGAGGTCGGCGTTGGCCTGGGCGTTGGCTGGTGCTTGAGAACTCGCAGACGGTCCCCCGCTCGCACAGGCGGCAAGCATGAGGACCAGCAGCGCACTGATTATGAATCGCATGAAAATCTACATCCGCATGGCTGGAATTTGCAGCCGATAGTACGGAACGTGCCCGTTTCCGTCAATCGGAATTATTCGAAAAAAAGCCATGAAATCCGCAGCTTGGGCGTGATTCCATACGATTGGGTTGAGCATGCCCCCTGACTTTGCTGGGTCAGCGGAACCGATTCTTCCATTCACGCATCATTGCGAAAGCCGCCAGCCGGTCCGGCACCGATTCGTGCAGCGCCTCGGTGAGCGCGGCTTGCACCGCCGCGTCACCCGCGCGCAGGAAAGGATTGACGGCGCGCTCGTGCGCGATCGTCGTGGGCAGTGTCGGTACGCCGCGCTCGCGCAGCGCCGCCGCCTCGCGGCTCCAGTCGCGCAGATCGGCGTTCTCCGGATCGCAGGCGAGCGCGAAGCGAATGTTCGACAACGTGTATTCGTGTGCGCAATGCACATGGGTATTGCCGGGCAGCGCCGCGAGCGCGTCGAGCGAGTCGAGCATCTGCGCGGGCGTACCCTCGAAGAGGCGGCCGCAGCCGCAGGCAAACAGCGTGTCGCCGCAGAACACGTGGGGCGTACCGGCCGCATCCGCCGCCTGGAAATACGCAATGTGGCCACGCGTGTGGCCTGGCACATCGATCACCGTCAAGTCGAGCGCGGGCGCATCAAGATGGACGGCGTCTCCACCCTTCACGCGCGTGACGAACGCATCGAGCGGGCCAAGCGCCTCGCCGGCCGGGCCATATACAGGCACGCGGGCGTCGGCGAGCAGGTCCGCCACACCGCCGACGTGGTCGTTGTGGTGATGGGTGAGTAAAATAGCGACGAGCCGCCAGCCGCGCTTCGCGAGGTACGCGCGAACCGGAGCGGCGTCGCCCGGATCGACGGCAACGGCATTCCGGCCGTCCGAAACGACCCAGATGTAATTGTCTTCAAAAGCCGGAACCGGTACGTACTCGTAGGCGCACGCATCGCTCGAACGCGCGTACTCAAGCGGACTCTTCATGGGGCGACGTATTCTTCGACATGTCTGACCGATTGATTATAGACTGGCCCGCCTGGACCGCCTCGCCCGCTGGCAGGTATGTGCTCGGCTGGGAGCAGGAGCAGCTCGACCGCGTGGTATCGAACATATTCGGCTACCATGCGCTGCAGCTCGGCCTGCCGCAGCTCGACGCCCTGCGCGAGAACCGTATGTCGTGCCGCGGCCTCGTGCTCGACGCCGCCAGCGCCGCAAGCGCCCCCTACTCCGTACCCGGCGCACCGGCCCACGCGCACCCGAACGGCGGGCAAACCTTGCCCGGCGCGGACGGCGCAAGGCAAGACCGCCCCCAGGCTGCGGACGGCGGTTCGTCGCTTCACGCGCCCGCGGGCCGCAGCACCGTCTGGTGCGACTATCTCGATTTGCCGTTCGAGGCGCAGAGCGTCGATCTCATCGTGATGCCGCACACGCTCGAATTCACGAGCGACCCGCACCGTCTGCTGCGCGAAGCCGAACGTGTGCTGATGCCCGAAGGGCAACTGCTGATCGTCGGGTTCAACTCGCTTTCGCTGTGGGGTGCGCGCCAGTCGGTCGGCAAGCTGACCGGCCATCCGTTCCTGCCCGCGCGCCAGGACCTGATCGCCTTCACGCGCCTGAAAGACTGGATCAAGCTGCTTGGCTTCGAGCTTGAACGCGGGCGCTTCGGCTGCTATCGTCCGCCGCTCGCAACCGACCAGTGGCTCGGCCGCTACGGCTTCATGGAAGCCGCGGGCGACCGCTGGTGGCCGATTTTCGGCGCTATCTATATGGTGACGGCGATCAAGCGCGTGCGTGGCATGCGCCTCGTCGGCCCACTGAAGGTCAAGAAGCCGGTGCTGGCCGCGAGCCTGAAGCCCGCGGCAACCACCCCTTCCCCAACACGCAACAAGGACTCATGAGCACACCCGACTTCGTCGAAATCTTCACGGACGGCGCCTGCAAGGGCAACCCGGGCCCCGGTGGCTGGGGCGCGCTGCTGCGCTTCGGGACGCAGGAAAAGGAACTGTTCGGCGGTGAGGCCGGCACCACCAACAACCGCATGGAACTGATGGGCGTGATCGCCGCGCTCGAGGCACTCAAGCGCCCGTGCAAGGTCATCGTGCACACCGACTCGCAGTACGTGCAAAAAGGCATCAGCGAGTGGATTCACGGCTGGAAGAAGAAGAACTGGATGACGGCCGCCAAAACGCCGGTCAAGAACGACGATCTCTGGAAGCGTCTGGACTCGCTCGTCGCCCAGCACGAGATCGAGTGGCGCTGGGTGAAGGGTCACGCCGGCCACCCCGAGAACGAGCGCGCCGACGCGCTCGCGAACCGCGGCGTCGCCACGCTCGCCGAACTCTGAGACCGCGTCTTTCCAGGACCGCTTCGCGGCTGCCCCACGCTTTCACGCTTTACAAGACATGCGCCAGATCATTCTCGATACCGAAACCACCGGCCTGAACGCCCGCACGGGCGACCGCATCATCGAAATCGGCTGCGTCGAGCTGGTGAACCGCCGGCTCACGGGCAACAACCTGCACTTCTACGTGAACCCGGAGCGTGACAGCGATCCGGGAGCACTCGCCGTGCACGGCCTCACGACCGAGTTCCTCTCCGACAAGCCGAAGTTCGCCGAAGTCGCGGACGAGATCCTCGACTTCATTCGCGACGCGGACATCATCATTCACAACGCGCCGTTCGACATCGGCTTTCTCGACGCCGAACTTGGCCTGCTCGGCAAGCCGGGGTTCAAGGAGCACTGCGGCGAGGTGATCGACACGCTCGTGCAGGCCAAGCAGATTTTCCCGGGCAAGCGCAATTCGCTCGACGCCCTGTGCGATCGTTTCGGCATCAGCAACGCACACCGCACGCTGCACGGCGCGCTGCTCGACTCGGAGCTGCTCGCGGAGGTGTACCTGGCGATGACGCGCGGCCAGGAAAGCCTCGTCATCGACATGCTCGGCGAGCACGCCGCTCCCGGCGCGGCCGCCGCGCCGCGCGCGCAGTTCGAGTCGATCGATCTGCCGGTCATCATGGCGAGCGACGAAGAAGTCGCCGAACACAACGCCGTGCTCGACGGACTCGACAAGGCGATCAAGGGGACGTCGGTTTGGCGCACCGAGCCGGCTGCCGCCGAAGCCAATGCGGCCGATGCGCAAAATGCTTAAGAAAGGGCTTTACAAGATCCGAAACGCCCGGCATAATCTCAATTTCTTCGGGTGGTTAGCTCAGCGGTAGAGCACTGCCTTCACACGGCAGGGGTCACTGGTTCGATCCCAGTACTACCCACCAGAATTCCTGGTGTTGGTAACGACAAACACCGAAGAATAAAAGGCCTCGTTGCGAAAGCAACGAGGCCTTTTGCTTTGGGCTTCGGTTTTGCGTGAAGCATCCCGTCACTTCTGGCGTTGTGCTTGGCAGCCAAAGTCGTGGCTGGCGCCGTCGCTCCACTGTAAGCAATCCGAACCAAATAACCGAAGACGATAGCTAGCGCAGGTAACCCCGAGATGCTCAGGTGTCGACACCGATGCCACGCGCCATGCCCGTGGCCGCGATCACCATCACGACGACCAGCAGCGTCTGCAACCTGCCGATGCGTGCGTATTTCGGCGCGCCGGTAAGATCCGGCACATCGCCGCGCCGCACGGCGAGGCGCCAGCGCAGCAGCGCCATCATGGGTGCGATTTCGAGCAGAAGGATCAGCACGAGTGCGCCCATCTTCACAAGAAAGAGCGGTTCGTGGATGTAGTAATCAGCACCCTTCTCAAAACCGCCGAACGCCCGCATCGCGCCAGTCACGATCAGGACGACCGCGGAGCCGCCCCAGCCGTTGTCTGCGCTGAAGATCATCGGCAGGTCTTCGGTGGACGTGCAGCGGCGCAGGCCGCGCGTGCGCCGCAGGATCGAAGCGAGCGCAAAGCCGAAGGCGAGCAGATGAACCGCGGCGAGCAACCAGCGTATCAGCATTGCGACTCCTTCGAGTGGGCGACAGGAACGGCAAGCAATGGTAAAGCGGCTCAAGCGTGGACGTGGTGCAACGCGGCCGGGCAGCGGGTCGTCAGGCCTGCTTCAGCGCGGTGTCGAGGGCGCGTGCAGCCGTGCGGTCGCCTTCGGAAGCAAGCCCCACTCGAAACACAGTCTGACGGTTGTGGCCCGCCGCAGCCGGCGAATCCCAGAGCAATTCAATCTTTGGGCGGCGCGCGGGCTTGCCCGCAGGCGCCGCGGTCGAGCGTGCCGATGCCGCCCGCTGCGCAGCGGCCGCGCCCGGCTCAGGCGTGACCGCAGACTGGCCGGCTACTGGCGCTGCAGTGGAATCCACAGCATGCGCGGAATCCGAAGCGGAATCCGAAGCAGCAACCGGTTCGGCAACGCCTGCCGCTGGCGCAGGATCGTCGTTCTGCACCGGCGCCGGCAAGAGCGCGGGTGCGGACGCAACTGCCCCGCCCTGCGGCGCACCGGAGAGCCAGCGCACCGACAGCTCGCGGGCATCGTACTGGCCGACCTTGCGGCTCTCCTGCCAGACGACCGTCGTGCGCGTCGCGGCATCGATCGAAACGGCGAAACGCCCGATCGCGAAGCGCCGCGCCGCGAAGTTGCTGCGCCAGAGCGCGCGCGGCCGGCAGATCCAGACCACGGCGGCATAGAGCGCGGGCGCGGCAACGAGCCAGCCGTTGGTATCGGCCACGGCGTGGAAGGTACGCCGCCAGCCGGCGGTCCACACGAACACGCCGATCGAGCCGATCGCGAAGAGAAAGCCGAGCAGGCCGAAAAAGCGCAGCGCCTGACGCAGCCACTGCGGCAGCGGGTGAAACGGCCGCTCGACGCGCGCCTTGGCGCCCGGCAGCACGATCAGCAGAAACAGGAAGACGAGATTCAGGCTCGCCGCCGGCGAAGACGCCATGCCTTCCAGCGCGGCGAGGAAATTCATTTGCGCCATGGAGTGCAGCCAGCGCGCGAGGATCACGAGCCCGATCGCGCGCAGCGCGAAAAGCGTCCCGGCACCGGGTACGGTGGCCGTGGGCGTCGGTCGGGTTCTGGCCAAGGGTCTTCTCCTCTGTCGACCAGAGTTGACGCTTTAGCGTCTTACTCTGGTCCCATGCATAGCTGTCGACCGGAGTTGACGCTTTAGCGTCTTACTCCGTTCCCACGCAAAGCTGTCGACCGGAGTTGACGCTTTAGCGTCTTACTCCGTTCCCATGCAAAGCTGTCGCCCAGAGTTCGCGCTTCAGCGCGTAACTCGGGTCCCATGCAAAGCACGCTTTCGTGGGCGCCGCGGATTTTACGGCACGGCCATTATAGGGACATTAAGCGTGCGCCTCACTCGCTCGCGCAGCGAATGTGACAACGCCCCGGTGCACGGCACCGGGGCGTTGGGGAACAGCGGGCAAACCGGGCGCGCCGCAGCGCGTCCGGCTTCAGTACGTAGCTTAGCCGGCGTTGACTTCGCGCAGCACGGTGCGATGCTTCTGGCGCAGCAGTTCTTCGTACACGGCCACGTAGTTACGTGCCATCACCTTCGACGAGAAGCGTGCTTCGAACGCGGCGCGCACCTTCTCGCGCGGCAGCGTCGACAGGCGCTTGACCGCCGCGACTGCGCTGATTTCGTCTTCCACAACGAAGCCCGACACGCCGTTCTCGATGACTTCCGGCACCGAGCCGCGCTTGAACGCGATGACCGGCGTACCGCAGGCCATGGCTTCGATCATCACGAGGCCGAAAGGCTCCGGCCAGTCGATCGGGAACACCAGGGCGTGCGCATTGCCGAGGAACTCGCGCTTTTCGTGCTCGCCGATTTCGCCGATGTACTCGACATGCGGCAACGCCATCAGCGGCTTGATGACTTCTTCGTAGTAGGCGCGGTCGGCCTTGTCGATCTTGGCGGCGACCTTGAGCTTCATGCCAGCCTGGCCGGCGATGCGGATCGCGCGGTCAAGACCCTTCTCCGGCGAAACGCGGCCGAGGAATGCGAGGTAGCCGGGTTCGACGTTCGGGATCGGCGTGAGCACGTCTTCCGGCAGGCCGTGGTACACGGTCTGCTGCCAGTTGGCTTGCTGCAGCGGAATACGCTGGTTGTCCGAGATCGACACCACGGGCACATCGCTGAACGCGGTGAACACGGGCTGCAGTTCCGGCAGGTCCAGACGGCCGTGCATGGTCGTGACGAACGGCACCGGCTGGCGCTGGAACAGCGAGAACGGGTAGTAGTCGATGTGGAAATGCAGGACGTCGAACTCGTCCGCGCGGCGGCGAACTTCTTCGAGCAGCAGCATGTGCGGAGCCATCACGTCGCGAATCGTGGGGTCGAGGCGCAGCGCCTGCGGCCAGAACGCTTCGAGCTTTGCCGAGGTGATCGAATCGCCGCTGGCGAACAGCGTGACATCGTGGCCCTGTTCGACCAGCGCTTCGGTCAGGTAGGAGACCACCCGTTCCGTGCCGCCGTACAGCTTGGGAGGAACCGCCTCGTGCAACGGAGCGATTTGAGCGATTCGCATAGTGGTGAACTCCTTCCTCGTAATAAATCGGGCAATAGACTGCAAATTTGACAATCGACCTATGCAGGCTGCGGCTTCCTTGTCGCCACGCGCCTTACAGGCGTTCCGTACCGCTAACCGCGCCGGGAAATCCGGACACAGACCCGACGCAGTTGTGAAGCGGCAAGAGAGCGCACACGCGGCGGTTCAGGCGGTAAACGCGCAGGGTTCGCGGCCGTTGACACAAAAGCTGTCAAATTCCCTACGCTGTCCGAGTCGGCATTATCCCGGTCCAGGGTAAATACCGGCTAGATCATTTCAAAGTCTTTAGGTTGTTACAAACCGGAAACACTCCGCAACCCATTGTTTTCCAAGAGAGTTCTAGATTGGGTGCTGCGCTGCGGGAAACAACTGCGCGCGATTGTCGCGGCCCTTGTGCGCATTGATCGATCCTGTTCGTTTCCTGGTTCGCAACCGGCGGACAGCGTCTTGCGAGCAAGCACACCGCTTTTCCGAATGCAATCCGTAATTCTATCTCTAAAACACCTATCTCTAAAACGGTCCACGATTCCTGTTGAACCTCCGCTGCAACAACGTGTCCCCAATCTGTATCCCGCGCTATCGTGTCGCGATATGATGCGCGTCCGCCGGGCACAGGCGGTGCGCGAGGCGCATGGGGTGTTTACAATGCGGTAAGTCCGCCTTCGTTGCCGCGCGCCCGAAGCCCTTCGTCGCCTCAGCGCCCGCTATCTTCCTTTGAACTTGCACGGACGAAATTCCGTCAGACCGACCACCCGATCAATTGGAACATCTGACCACCGCTCAGCGTAACGCCCACAACGCAAAGCTCGCGAGCTATGCGCGGCGCCCGCTCGCGTTCCTTTTCCGCTACATCAAGCGCCATCCGTTCGCCCATTCTGTCGTGCTCGCCAGCGTGTTCGCGGCCGTCGGCTGCGCGCTTGCGTCGCAGTACGCCATCAAGCATCTGATCGACGTGCTCGGAGCGGGACGCCATCATCCGGGCCCGTTGTGGACCGCGTTCGCCATCCTCGTCGGCCTGATCGCCGCCGACAACCTGCTCTGGCGGGTCGGCGGCTGGTTCGCGGCGCACACCTTCGTCGCCGTGACGGGCGACCTGCGGCGCGACCTCTTTCAGTACCTGAGCGGACACTCGCCCACTTACTACGCCGAAAAGCAGCCCGGCACGCTCGCCAGCCGTATCACCGCGACATCGAACGCCGTCTACACGGCCGAGAACACCACCGCCTGGAACGTGCTGCCGCCCTGTATCGCCGTGGCCGGCGCGATCGTCATGATCATCGCCGTGAACCCGCTGATGGCGGCGGGCCTCCTGCTCTGCTCGGCGATCCTTTCGGTGATCCTCTTCAAGCTGGCCGGGCGCGGCTCGTCGCGCCACCACACCTTCGCCTCGAAAGCGGCCGCGGTGGATGGCGAACTCGTCGACGTGATCGGCAACATGGCGCTCGTGCGTGCCTTCGGCATGACGTTCCGCGAGCAAAAGCGCTTCGGCTCGACCGTCAAGGCCGAACTCGACGCGCGCCGCTCGAGCCTGCTCTACCTCGAAAAGCTGCGTCTGCTGCACGCCGTGATCACGGCGATGCTGTCCGCCGGCCTGCTCGGCTGGGCGCTGTGGCTCTGGGATCAGGGCAAGGCGACGTCGGGCGACATCGTGCTGGTCAGCTCGCTCGGCTTCACGATCCTGCACGGCACGCGCGATCTGGCTGTGGCGCTCGTGGACGTGACCCAGCACGTGGCACGCCTCGCCGAGGCCGTGCAGACGCTGCTCGAGCCGCACGGCATGCCCGACCGCGACGACGCCAAGGAGCTCGTGGCCCAGGGCGGCCGCGTCGATTTCGAGGGCGTGACCTTCGCGTATCCGCACCGCAAGCCGATCCTCGACCATTTCGACCTGCGCATCGAGGCCGGTCAGCGCGTGGGGCTGATCGGCAAATCGGGCGCGGGCAAGACCACGGTGCTCGCGCTGCTCCAGCACTTCTACGAGACCCAGGGCGGCGCCATCAAGATCGACGGCCAGGACATCGCGCACGTCACCCAGGACACCCTGCGCCACGCCATTGCGCTCGTGCCGCAGGACATTTCGCTGCTGCACCGCTCGATCTACGAAAACATCGCCTACGGCCGCCCCGAGGCGAGCCGCGAGGAAGTGCTCGCCGCGGCCCGCGAGGCGCGCTGCGCCGAATTCATCGAGGCGATGCCCGAGGGTTACGACACGATCGTCGGCGACCGTGGCGTGAAGCTGTCGGGCGGCCAGCGCCAGCGCATTGCGATCGCGCGCGCCATTCTCAAGAATTCGCCGATCCTGCTGCTCGACGAAGCCACCTCGGCGCTCGACAGCGCGTCCGAAGAGGCGATCCAGCAGGCGCTCGACCGGCTGATGGTGGGCCGCACGGTGATCGCGATCGCGCACCGCCTCTCCACGCTCAACAACTTCGACCGCATCATCGTGATGAGCACGGGAAAGGTAATCGACGACGGCAGCCCCGAAGAACTGCGCAACCGTCCGGGCCTCTACCGCGACCTCCTCGCCAAGCAGTACGGCAAGCAGTCCACGCTGCATCTGGGCAGCAAGAAGGCCGACGAAAAGCACGTGGCCTGACACCGTCCAGGCGCAAAAAAGCCGCTTCAGTCCATCGACTGAAGCGGCTTTTTTTTGCTCTCGCGTGGGTACGAGGCGCGAGTGCTCAGCCCTGCGCGCGCTCGAGCGGCGGCAGGTTCACCCCTTGCCGCACGCTGACCCGGCCGAGATCGCGCATGAAGCGGTCGCGCCAGACCGAGACATTGTTCTCGCGCAACTGGGCCATCATGTCCTGATAGCGCGCGAGGCGCTCGGCAAGCGGCATCGCAAGCGCGGTGCCGAGCGCATCGGCCATGCCGTCGATATCGAGCGGATTGACGATCAGCGCGCCCGACAGCTCCTGCGCCGCGCCGGCGAAACGCGAGAGCACGAGCACGCCCGGATCCTCGGGATCCTGCGCCGACACATATTCCTTGGCGACGAGGTTCATACCGTCGCGCAGCGGCGTGACGTAGCCGACATTCGACGCCCGGAACAGCGCGGCCAGCACCGCCCGCTCGTACTGGCGGTGGATGTACCAGATCGGCGTCCAGTCGAGTTCCGCGTAACGGCCGTTGATGCGGCCCGACTCCGCTTCGAGGCGCAGCCGGATGTCCTGATAGGCATGCAGGTCGGCGCGCGTGGGCGGCGCGATCTGCACGAACGAGACCTTGTTGCGCTGCGCCGGCGCGTGGTCGAGCAGGCGTTCGAAAGCGCGAAACCGCTCCACGAGCCCTTTCGAGTAGTCGAGCCGGTCCACGCTCATGATGACCTTGCGCCCGTGCAGCGTGGACTTGAGCGTGCGCACCGGCTTGCCGCGCTCGCCGGCCTTCGCGAGTTCCGCGATCTCGTCGGGATAGACGCCGATCGGGTAATCGCCCGCGCAGAGCGTCTGCCCGAAGGCCTCGATGCGCGTGAGGCCGTCCGGCTGCATCGCCGTCGTGCCCCCCGCCTCGTTCACGATGTAGTCGCAGAAGGCGCGCAGATCGGGTTTGGTCTGGAAGCCGAGCAGGTCGAACGCGCACAGCGCCTCAACCAGCTCGCGATGCGGCGGCACCGCCAGCAACACCTGCGAGGCCGGAAACGGAATGTGCAGGAAGAAGCCGATACGATTCTTCACGCCCGCCGCGCGCAGCGCCTGGGCGAACGGAATGAGGTGATAGTCGTGGACCCAGATCACGTCGTCTTCGCGCAGCAGCGGCACGAGCTGCTGCGCGAGCCACGCGTTCACGCGGCTATAGCCCTCGTACTCATGGCGGTCGTACTGGACGAGATCGGCGCGGTAGTGGAACGCGGGCCAGAGCGTCGCGTTCGAGAAGCCGCGGTAGTACTGGTCGTAGTCGCGCCGCAACAGGCCGATGGTGGCGAAGGTCACGGGCCCGCGCTCTTCGAGGGCGATCTGCGGCTGGCCGGAGGTGAGCACGTCCCCGCTCCAGCCGAACCACATGCCGCCGGTTTCCTTGAGCGCGTCGTACACGCCCACCGCGAGGCCGCCCGCGGCCGGACCGCCTTCGGAAATCGGCGCGACGCGGTTCGACACGATGATCAATCGGCTCATGAGGGGCGGGGTCCGTGCAGGAAATCGGGAAGGCGTGGCGCGCGCGAGGCGGGGCTTCGGCTCGGCCAGGTCAGACAGTCTATGTGGGTGATGAAGTGAGGCATGCGTGCGGTCATCGGGCGCCCGGCATGGCCGCGACGAGCGATGCGAGCCAGCCGATCAGCGCGTCGACCGAGTCGACACGCGTCTGCGCGATGGAGTCGCCGCCGCCGACCTTGATCGACAGCCCACCCAGCGCGTTGACGACGGCGAAGCCCTTCTCATCGGTCAGGTCGTCGCCGGCGAACACAGGGCTGCGGCCCGCGAACGGCGGCTCGTCGAGGAATGCGCGCAGCGCGCGGCCCTTGTCGACATCCTTTGGCTTGATTTCGTAGACCATCTTGCCGGGCTGCAGCACGTAGGCGTCGGCGTAATCGGCGGCGAGGCGCTCGGTCGCGGCGCGCGCTTCGGCTTCTCGCTCGGGCGCGTTGCGGTAGTGCAGCGCGAGCGACGCGCCCTTGATCTCGAGCAGCATGCCAGCATGCGTGCGCACCACTTCCGCGAGCACCTGCTCCATGTGCAGCAAGCGCTGGTCGTTGAAGCCGACACGCTGCGTGTCGCCGTTGGCGTCGCGCCGCTCGGCGCCGTGCAGGCCGGCTACGGGCAGATCGGGCATGCCGAGAAAGCCGTCGATGCTCTCGATGCCGCGCCCGGACACGATCGCCACCGCGCCGTGCGTCGCGCGGCGCAACTCGTGCAACAGCGCGAGCATGTCGGGACGCACGAGCACGCCATCGGGCGTGGGCGCGAGATCGACGAGCGTGCCGTCGAAATCGAAGAAAAATGCCGTCTGTTCAGGCGGCAGGACTGCCGGAAGTGCTTGCATTGCGTTCGTTTCACCCGTCGGCCGGTTGGCCGGGTATGGCCCCGGGCTGCGCCCAGGGAAAGTGTGCGAATCTTACCGCGCCTTGGATCGATTATCGAGAAAGTAAGGGGCTGACCGCCTGTGCAGGCATTTCCGGGCTTGAATCCGCGATTGCGGCATATCGCCGCGAGCGATCCCCGCGACTGGGCCATTCGCGACCGCGCGGACCCAATTTTGCTACAGTCGCAGCGACAAGCCGAGCCTGGTCGCCTGAGCGAGCACGGCCAACGTAATCCAATCGAGTCGACGAGATTGCCTTTGTTCCCCACCTTCGAGCCCACGCTGCGCACGTTCCGCGCCCGCCTGAGCGGCCGCCCTCGCGGCGGCATGCGCAGCCTGCGGCACGCGGCGATGGTGGCTGGCGCGGCACTGCTCGTGGCGTGCTCGCACCCGGGCGAGCCGTGGCAACTCACGAATGTGAGCGGCCATCTGCCCGACCTCGACTTCGCGCTCACGGCCGATAACGGCCAACCCGTGACAGGCGACAGTTATCGCGGACGCACGACGCTCGTCTACTTCGGCTACACGCATTGCCCTGACGTCTGCCCGGAAACCATGGCGCGCCTGATGCAGGTTATAGCGAAGCTCGGCCCCGATGCCGGCAAAGTGCGGATACTCTTCATCAGCGTCGATCCGGCGCGCGACACGCCGCAGGCACTGCACGCCTACGTCGACGCGTTCGACGCCCAGCATGCGCGCGGCCTGACCGGCACCGACGCGCAGATCGAGTCGCTCGCGCGCCGCTACCGCGTGGCCTACCAGATGGAAAAGCGCGATCCCGACGGCAGCTACGAAGTCACGCACAGCTCGGCCGTCTATGTGTTCGACGCGCAAGGCCATGCGCGCCTGCTCGCCACCGACCACGACTCACCGGACGCGATCGCGCATGACCTGCGCCGCGTCATAAACGACACGGCGTGAACGCGTGCGGCCTCGCCGGTCCAATCATCGGGTTTTGATGCAACCGCAATCGCAACAGGAAACGTTATGACGAAGAACCTCAAGTCACTCACCGTCTCGCTCGGCTGCGCGCTGAGCACCTTCGGTGCGCTCGCCGCCTTCGCACCCGCCGCACACGCCGCTGCCGGCGCGCTGAGCGCGCAGGACGCATGGGTGCGCTGGCTGCCCAACGACCTGCCGGCCGCGGGCTACGTGACGCTCAAGAACGATGGCGACCAGCCGGTCGACCTCATAGGTGTATCGAGCGACGCTTACGGCATGGTCATGCTGCATCAGACAGTCTCGAATGGCTCGACGCAGAAGATGATCATGGTGCACAAGGCGACGGTGCCCGCGCACGGCACGCTCGCCATCGCACCAGGCGGCTACCACCTGATGCTGGAGAAGGCGAAGCACAAGGTCGCGCCGGGCGACACGGTGAACGTGAAGCTGCAGTTCTCGGACGGCGAAACGCTCGACACGCCGTTCGCAGTCAAGCCGCCCTCGGGGCAGTGAGGCCGCAGTCACGCCACCGCGCGCGCATTCAAGACTGGTTGCGCGCGCAAGCATGTTGAATCCGCGATGAGGCCGCTGCCATGCTCGCGATGACCCTGCTCTACTGGCTCCAGCCCTGGGAGCCCTCGCCGACCGTGATGATCAGCACCCTGCTCGCGGCGGTGCTGTTCGTGCGCGGCAAGCGGCACGCGCGGGTGTCGCTCGCACGCCAGATCTCGTTCTGGTTCGGGCTTGGCGCGCTCTATGTCGTGCTGCATACGCGTCTCGACTACTACTTCGAGCACGAGTTCTTCATGCATCGCGCGCAGCACCTGGTGCTGCACCACCTGGGGCCGTTCTTCATCGCGCTCGCCTACCCGGGCGCGGCGCTGCGCGCGGGCATTCCATTCAAGTGGCGGCAGCGCTTCGTGCGCCCCGCGCTCGCCGCGCCGCCTGTGCGCGTGGCGCTCGACATCGTCATGCATCCCGTCGTCGCGGTCGGGCTCTTCGTCGGGCTCATCTACTTCTGGCTCTTTTCGCCAATCCACTTCATCGCGATGCTCGACTGGCGTCTCTATCGCGTCATGAACTGGAGCATGGTGATCGACGGGCTGTTGTTCTGGTGGCTCGTGCTCGACTCGCGCCCCGCGCCGCCCGCGCGCCTCTCGCCGGGCAAGCGTGTCCTTGTCGTGATCGCAGCGATTCCGCCGCAGATCGTGCTCGGCGCGTTCATCTTCTTCACGCCGCGCGAGCTTTACCCTGTCTATTCGATCTGCGGCCGCGCGTTCACCTGGCTCTCGCCGATGCGCGATCAGCAGATCGGCGGGCTGTTGCTGTGGATTCCGGGGTCGATGATGAGCGTGGTCGGCGCACTGGTCGCGCTGCGTCACTGGATGCGGCTATCCGCACGCGGACGTTTGCAGCGGGACCGGAGCCCCGGCATGCGTCCGGTGGACGGCGAGCGCCAGAAGGAAGGGCGCACCCTGCGTACGTAAAGCACGCGGGTGCCGGCGGAACATGGGACAACCGTCACATCAAGCCGAGCGCATCCATACGTGAGGAATGCCGTCCTCGTCATGAATCTCGCCAACGGGTGAGAAGCCGAACGCACCGTAGAACTTCTGCAGATGCGCCTGGGCATGCAGACGCATCGCGACATCCGGCCATTGGCGCTCGATCTGCGCGATGGCGCGTTCGAGCAGCGCATTGCCGAGCTTGATGCCGCGGTGGTTTTGCGACGTCACGACGCGGCCGATGCGCACGTCGGCGTCCTGCGCATCGGGAAGCAGCACGCGCAAATAACCCGCAAGCTCTCGCGCGCCGCCCTGCTCGCTCCACGCGAACAGATGCCACGCGTCGAAGTCGAGACCGTCGATATCGCCATACACGCAGTTCTGCTCGACGACGAACGCGTCGGAGCGCAGTTTGAGCATGGCATAGACTTCGCGCGCGTCGAGCGCATCAAAGGCTTTCCATTGCCAGTCGAATTGGGGCAGCGGCAAGGCGGTGGACTGCACGGTCATGGTCGGTGATTTCCATCAAGGCGTCGTGAATGACCACGATTATGCCGCGCGCCGCGCGCGCCACAAACCCGCGACTCAGGCCGCGCTCACTTTTGCCGGCGCGGTTGCTCGTATTTGCGCCAGTACTGGAACGGCTCCTCGTGCAGATCGATGTCGAGATCGACGATGCGCGCCTGCATGCTCTCCTGCGCGTCGGCAATGGCCTTGTTGTAGACCGCCGGCGCGATCTCTTCGAGAAAGAAGCCCAGCAGCGCGCCCGCCGCGATGTTGCCGATCGGCTCTTCCATGTTGGCGTCGAAATAGCGCTGGATAGAGGCGATCGCTTCGGTGCGCGCGTCTTCGGGGAGTTCGATGGACATGTCGGCAAACCGCAGAGGAAGGGTTGCGGCTATTCTGCGCCAGGTGGGTCGGCGCGTGGCGAAAACGCAGCAAGGCAGGCGCAAAAAACAAAAGCCACCCGAAGGTGGCTTTTGTTTTGCATCTGGAGGCGCGAGCCGGAGTCGAACCGGCCTACACGGCTTTGCAGGCCGCTGCATAACCGCTTTGCTATCGCGCCAGAAGCGGACTGACCGGGGTGCGGAAAACTGCTTGCGCTCGCAACGACCGGACAGATTTGTTTGATGGCTTGATACGCTGATCAAAACCTGCCAAACAAAAAGGGAAGCGCTGCTTCCCCTTGGCATTTGGAGCGGGAGACGAGTCTCGAACTCGCGACCTCAACCTTGGCAAGGTTGCGCTCTACCAACTGAGCTACTCCCGCAAATGTCCTGCTTTACTGCGACTTTTACTGCTTCGGCACTTCGTTTTCCCTGCTGAAAAAACGCCGCACCTTAAAATCTGGAGCGGGAGACGAGTCTCGAACTCGCGACCTCAACCTTGGCAAGGTTGCGCTCTACCAACTGAGCTACTCCCGCATATTTGCTTCAGATTTCGCCGAATTTTCAACTAACTCCAGCTTATCTTCTGCTATCTCCACCGCATCTGCTTGCTTGCTACTGCGTCGTGCAGCGGAGAAGTGAGATTATGTATAACCCGCAGAATCGTGTCAACCCCTTCGCGTGATTTTTTGGAAAAAGACATAAGGGATTCACAGCACAGGGGTCACAAACTCCCTCGTTCGCGGATCTGGGGCCACGCGAGTTTCATGTAGTAGAGCATCGACCAGATCGTGAGGAACGCCGCCACGTAGATGAGCCACGCGCCCCACACGCGCGAGTCGAACAGCGTCACGCCGCCGAGCGTGAGCGGCGCGTAAAACAGCAGCATGGGAATCGCGACCATCTGGCACGCAGTCTTGAACTTGCCGAGCGAATTGACGGCCACGCTCTTCGACGCGCCGATCTGCGCCATCCACTCTCGCAGCGCCGAGATCGCGATCTCGCGTCCAACGATCACGAGCGCGATCACGGCGTCGAGCCGCTGCAGGTGCACGAGCACGAGCAGCGCCGCGGTCACCATCAGCTTGTCCGCGACGGGGTCGAGGAATGCGCCGAACGACGAGGTCTGATTCCACTTGCGCGCGAGAAAGCCGTCGAACCAGTCGGTGAGCGCTGCCAGCACGAAGAGCAGCATCGCCAGCACGTTCTGCTGCATCGGGGAAAGCATCGTCTGCGGCAGATAGAACACGCCAACCACGAGCGGAATCGCCAGGATCCGCAGCCAGGTCAGGAGAATCGGAATATTGAACGGCATCGGCTGGCGCTATCTGTCGGGGGAGATGCAATTATGGGAGATGCAATTGTGCCGCGTCGCCGCACGTGCCACAAGCAACCGTAAGGAAAGGCCAGGCCGGACCTGGCCAACGAAGCCGCCGCATCAGTGAAGCTGCTGGTAGATCTGCTCGGCGAGCGAGTGCGAGATGCCCTCCACGCTCGCCAGATCCTCGACGCTCGCCGCCATCACGCCGCGCAGGCCGCCAAAGCGCGCGAGCAGGCGCTGGCGACGCTTCGCCCCCACGCCCTCCAGTTCTTCGAGACGCGAAGTCTGACGCGTTTTGCCGCGCTTCGCGCGCATGCCCGTGATGGCGAAGCGGTGCGCCTCGTCGCGGATCTGCGCGACGAGCATGAGTGCGGCGCTCTCCTTGCCGAGTTCGAGCGGCGCGCGGCCATCGGCGAACACGAGCGTTTCGAGGCCGACCTTGCGGCCCTCGCCCTTCGCCACGCCTACCAGCATCGCCGGATCGAGACCCAGTTCGGTGAACACCTGGCGCGCGATCTCGACCTGCCCCTTGCCGCCGTCGATCAGCACGATGTTGGGCAGCATGCCGCCGGGCGTCGGCGCTTCGACTGTCTCGCTGGCCTCCACGGTTTCAGCCTCCGCATTCGGGTCGGCGGGATCGGGAGCCGGCACGGGCGGCGGAGGCGCCTCGCCGGCTTCGGCGCGCGCCGCCTGCGCGACCATCTTCTCGTAACGCCGCGTGAGCACCTGGCGCATGGCGGCGTAGTCGTCGCCGGGCGTGATGCCGGTGATGTTGTAGCGCCGGTACTCGGCCGACTGCATCTTGTGATGGTGATAGACCACGCATGAGGCCTGCGTCGCCTCGCCCATCGTGTGGCTGATGTCGAAGCACTCGATGCGCAGATGCGCGAGATCGTCGAGTTCGAGCCCGAGCAGTTGCGCGAGCGTGCGCGTGCGGGCCTGCTGCGAGCCCTGCTCGGAAAGCAGCCGCGCGAGCGCGAGCCGCGCGTTCTGTTCGGCCATCGCAAGCCATGCGCGCTTTTGACCTTGCGGCTGACGCAGCACCGTGACCTTGTGCCCCGCCTGCTCGCTCAGCACGTCCACGAGTTCGCGGTTCGCGGGCGGATGGCTCACTACCAGCACGGGCGGCACGCGGTTGCCGAAGTAGTGCTGCGCGATGAAGGCGTCGAGCACTTCAGATTCGATGCCGATCTCGCGCTTTTTGCTCGAGTCCGCTTGCGGCTCGAGCGCGGGCGTGGCGGGTTCGGCATCGCTTGCCACGTCGTCATCATCGCCGGCAAGCTCGGCCGCGATGGCGAGCGGATCCGCTTCGAGCGCCGCATCGTCTTGTGCTTCGTCCGCCTGCGCTTCCTCGACGTAGTCCTCCACCGTCTTGCGCGCGAGTGTTGGCAGCGACTTCAGCGCGCTCGCAGCGACCACGGTCTCGCTATCGATTTCCTCCGCGACGCCGCCCTCCTCGTCGGTCAGCGCGCGCTCCACATGCGTGGGGAAATAAGCCTTGTCACCCAGATGCCGGCCGCCGCGCACCATCGCGAGATTCACGCAGACGCGGCCGCCCAGCGCCACCACGGCAAGAATATCGACGTCGCTCTCGCTGCCCGTTTCGATCGCCTGCTGATGCAGCACGGTCGAAAGCGAACTCATCTGGTTGCGCACGGACGCCGCCTGCTCGAACTTCAACTCGGAGGCGAACGCGTGCATCTTCGTCTCCAGCTCCTTCATCACTTCGTTCTGACGGCCGAGCAAAAAGCGCGATGCGTTGTTCACGTCGCGCGCGTAATCCTCTTCGTTGATCGCAGCGACGCAAGGCGCCGTGCAGCGCCCGATCTGATGCAAGAGGCAAGGCCGCGTGCGGTTGTTGAACACCGAGTCCTCGCAGGTGCGCAACTGGAATACGCGCTGCAGGATCTGGATGCTCTCGCGCACCGCCGAAGCGCTCGGAAACGGCCCGAAGTACTGGTTGTTGCGGTCCACCGCGCCGCGGTAGTACGCCATGCGCGGGAACTTGTGCCCCGTGATCTTGAGAAACGGGTACGACTTGTCGTCGCGAAAAAGGATGTTGTAGCGCGGCGTGAGCGCCTTGATGAGATTGTTCTCGAGCAGCAGCGCTTCGGCCTCGGAACGCGTGACCGTGGTTTCGATGCGCGCGATACGCGTGACCATCATCGCGATGCGCGGCGAAAGCTGCGTCTTGGTGAAGTAGCTCGACACGCGCTTTTTCAGGTCGCGCGCCTTGCCGACGTAGAGGACCGCGCCTTGCGCGTCGTAGTAGCGATACACGCCCGGCAGATGCGGCAGCTGCGCGAGCGCCTTTTTCGGGTCGAAAACGTCGGTGTCGGTCATCCAGTTTCGGGGACGGGCGGTGCGTCGAGAGAGGTGAGACGTTGCTAAGCGCGCCGCCGTCGCGACGCGTTCATGGCTGTGTCCTAGAATCGCAAGTTTAGATCATTCCATGCCGCCCGGAACCTGCGCCGAACTTGCCGGCCGGGCGTTCTGCGCCCGCTTGCGGCATGGCGCTCATGATTCCCCGCCTCGCACGTACCCATGACAAAAGCCCACACTCCTGCAGCCGCCAGCGATAGCGCCATTGCCTGTGACCTCTTTTGCGCGGTCATCGACAATTTCGGCGACATCGGCGTGTGCTGGCGGCTCGCGCGCCAGCTCGCGCACGAGCACGGCTGGCAGGTGCGCCTCTTCGTCGACGATTTGCACGCGTTTCAGAAGCTCTGCCCCGCGCTCGACCCGAGCCGCGCCACGCAATCGGTCGAAGGCGTACTCGTTGAGCACTGGCACGCGCCGGAGCATGCGGGCGACACGCTGCAGATCGCCGATGTCGTGATCGAGGCGTTCGCGTGCGAGCTGCCGGGCGTCTACGTCGCGGCGATGGCCGAGCGTGCGCGCAAGCCCGTCTGGCTCAACCTCGAATATCTGAGCGCCGAGGACTGGGTGGCCGACTTCCATCTGCGCCCCTCGCCTCACCCGCGCTACGCGCTCGCCAAGCACTTCTTCTTTCCCGGCCTCGGGCCCGGCACGGGGGGCGTGCTCAAGGAGCGCACGCTCGACGCCGCGCGCGCGGATTTCGAGCGCTCGCCCGACGAGCGCGCCGCATGGTGGCAGCGCGCCACGGGCGTGCCGCTCCCCGGGCCGGAAGCCACCGTGATCTCGCTCTTCGCCTATGAGAACCCCGCCGTCGACCCGCTGCTGGAGCAATGGCGCGACGGCGCGAAGCCGGTGGTCCTGCTCGTGCCCGAGGGCCGCATCTCTGGCGCGCTCGCGCGCTTTTTCGGGGAGCCGGCGTTCGGGGCAGGCTCGCAGGCCACACGCGGCGCGCTGCGCGCGCACGCGCTGGCGTTCACCGAGCAGCGCGGTTACGACCCTCTGCTCTGGGCGAGCGACCTGAACTTCGTGCGCGGCGAGGACTCGTTCGTGCGCGCGCAATGGGCCGCACGACCGTTTGTGTGGCACATCTACCCGCAAGCCGACGACGCCCATCTGCCGAAGCTCGACGCCGCGCTCGCGCACTACGGCCGCACGTTGCCGAAGGCGCCGCGCGCCGCGCTCGAACGCTTCTGGCATGCGTGGAATGGCCGCGGCACGCCGGACTGGGACGATTTTGCGCAGCATCTGCCCGTCTACACGGCGCGTGCAAACGCCTGGGCCGCCGAACTGGGGCAGGTTGGCGATCTCGCCGGAAATCTCGCCGAGTTCGCAAAAAGTCAGTTAAAATAAGCGGTTATCCGACGGCAGCCGTCTCAAGCGCTTCGAGTTTCGCGACCCTCTTCGTGCATGCATGAAAGAGGGTCGCAGCAACTACACCAGCATCATCAACCGAATCCGCTTGCGACGTTTGCCGTCGAGCACACTCGAAGCTACTCAATCTGGACAGGACAGTTTTTTACTATGAAGACCGCACAGGAACTCCGCGTCGGCAACGTCGTGATGATCGGTAACGACGCAATGGTCGTGCAGAAGGCCGAATACAACAAATCGGGCCGCAACTCCGCCGTCGTGAAGATGAAGTTCAAGAACCTGCTGACCGGCGCGGGCATGGAAACCGTGTACAAGGCGGACGACAAGTTCGACGTCGTCGTGCTGGATCGCAAGGAAGTGACGTACTCGTACTTCGCCGACCCGATGTACGTGTTCATGGACGCCGACTACAACCAGTTCGAAGTCGAAGGCGAGATGATGGGCGACGCCCTGAACTACCTCGAAGACGGCATGGCCTGCGAAGTCGTGTTCTACAACGAGAAGGCCATTTCGGTCGAACTGCCGACCGTGCTGGTGCGCGAGATCATCTACACGGAACCGGCCGTCAAGGGCGACACGTCGTCGGGCAAGGTCCTGAAGACCGCCAAGCTGAACACCGGCTTCGAACTGCAAGTGCCGCTCTTCTGCAACATCGGCGACAAGATCGAAATCGACACGCGTACGAACGAGTACCGCAGCCGCGCTTAAAAGCTGCCTGAAGGCAGCGTCAGGCCAAAAGGCGCCTGCCCCTGCCCCAGCGGCAAAAGGTGGACACCGCTATGAAAGCGCCCCCTCGGGGCGCTTTTTCTTTTTTTGCCGAACGTGTATGTTTGAGAGTGCTACGGAAAACCTTACCGGTTATGCGCAACGAATTGCATGCTTGCCGTCTTCAGCGGGCAAGCAGCGAGCAAGCGCGGCGCGCACCGGTCAGAGTGACTCCCGCGGCACGGTTTCTGCTGTGGGGTGAGAGGGCATGCGTTCCATACTCTTTCCCCTTATCAGGAGAAACACAATGAATAACGACATTGCCGAAGGCAAGTGGAAACAGTTGATCGGCAAGGCCAAAGCGGCATGGGGCGAGTTGACGGATGACGAACTCGCAAAGGCCGAAGGCCGCGCAGATCGGCTCGCCGGGCTTATCCAGGAACGTTACGGCAAGACGCGTGACGAGGCAGAACTGGAAGTGCGCCGCTGGTTCGACGCACACCGGCCGCGCGACTGACGTACCGTCCACGGCATGGCCGGTACGGCCGTCGCCCACTTGCAGGCAAACAGGGGGTTGCACGCATGCCAAAGCGCCTGGCGCTTCGGGCTTGCGTTGCTGCTCGGCCCCGCCGGCGGTTCACTGCCCGGCAACGCCGTCGCGCCCCCGTTCTGGCGCAGCACAACTGGGAGGACCGGAACTGAACACCCTGCTACGAGACATCTCCGTGATCTCGGTGAAATCTTTCGCATCGTGCCGCGCTCCCGCGCGCCGCGCGGCTGCCTGCCGGGGCGCACGCGCTACCCGCGCGCGCAGCGCCGGCGCGACTGCGCTCATCCGTAAGCCGCTACCGCCATGCCACACGCCCTGATTGTCGAAGACGATCCCAATAGCCTGTCAGGTCTCTCTGCGATCCTGTCGGCCGACGGGTTCTCCGTCGACACCGCCGCCACACTCGCCGAAGCGCGCGCCGCACTTGCGCGCTTCATCCCCGACGTCGTACTCGTCGACCTGAACCTGCCCGACGGCGGCGGCCTCGAGTTGCTGCCGCATTTGCCCGCGCAGCCGCCAGGCGGCGCGCTGCCGGTGATCGTGATGACCGGCAACGCCACGGTCGAAAGCGCGATCGAAGGCCTGCGCCACGGCATCTGGGACTATCTGCTCAAGCCCGTCAACATTCCGCGCCTGCGCAGCCTGCTCGCGCGCATTCCGCGTCCCTACGAGCTGACCGAGGAGGTCAGCGCGCTGCGCGCGACACTGCGCAAGATGGGCCACTTCGGGCCGATGCTCGGCCGCAGCAGCGCGATCCAGCATGTCTACGACACGCTCGAACAGCTCGCGCCCACCGAAGCGGCGCTGCTCGTGCACGGCGAAGCCGGCACAGGCAAGGAAGTCGCCGCGCGCACGCTGCACCAGCTGAGCCGCCGCCGCAAGGGGCCGTTCATCGTGTGCGACGCGCGTTCGCTCGTGGCCGAGGCGGCCGCGGGCCGGCCGCTTGCGAGCGTGCTGTTCGGCCACGAGCGCGGTGCGTTCACGGGTGCGGAACAGCGCGAGCCGGGTCTCGTCGATCAGGCGAGCGGCGGCACGCTCTTCATCGACGAACTGACCGATCTGCCGCGCGAGCAGCAGGAAACGCTGCTGCGCGCGCTCGATTCGCAGACCTTCATGCGCGTGGGCGGCAACAGCGAGGTGGGCACCGATTTCCGCCTGATCGCGGCAACCCGTGCGGTACCGCGCGAAGCCGTCCAGCAGGGCGCGCTGCACGACGATCTGTGGCTGCGCCTCGATGCCGCGGCGATCCAGTTGCCGCCGCTGCGAGAGCGCGACGACGACGCCGCCCTGCTCGCGCTCGCGTGCATCGACGAACTCAATCAGGAAGCCCAGGCGCACGGTCTGGCCGGCGCGACGCGGCTCGTCGCGCCCTCGTTCATCCGCGAGTGCCTCGCATATGACTGGCCCGGCAATGTACGCGAACTGCACGAGCGCGTGAGGCGCGCGTGGCACGCCTCGGGCGAGGTGCTCGAAACGCTGCAGGCCGAGGAAAGCAGCGGCGCGGGCCCGCGCGAGATGAACGGAGGCCGCGTGCAGGTCACCGTGGGCACGCCGCTCGCCGACGTGGAGGAAATGCTGATCCGCGCGACGCTCGACGCCGTGGGCGGCACGCGGCACCGCGCCGCGTCGCTGCTCGGCATCAGCCCCAAGACGCTCTACAACAAGCTGCAGCGCATGCGGCTGAACTAAACCCGCATCGCTCACGCACGTTGTAAAAAGGGCTGCCCTTCGTTTCCGAAGGACAGCCTTTTTTCATTGCACCGATGCGGCAATCAGGGCGTCAGGGCAGCACGCTGCGCAGTAATGCCTGCGCCTCGATGTACCCCGGGTCCGCCACCATCCTGTCCCAGCGCTGCGGCTTGCCGCGCGCGCGCATGCGCCTGATGCGCAGGCCCGAAGCCTTGGCCGCGCGGCGCGGCTCCATGGTGCGCAACGCGTCGAGCACCTTTTCGGCCTCGTGCGGCTGATTGCAGATCAGCACCATGTCGCAGCCCGCTTCGAGCGCGGCGCGCGCGCCTTCGGTGAGCGTACCGCCCTGGCGTGCGGCCTCCATCGAGAGGTCGTCGCTAAAGATCGCGCCCGTGAAGCGCAGCCGCTTGCGCAGCACTTCCTCGACCCAGGTGCGCGAAAAGCCCGCGGGCTTCGAATCGACCTTCGGATAAATCACGTGCCCCGGCATCACGGCCGTGAGCGACAGACCGAGCCAGTCGTAAGGCTGCGCATCTTCGCCGAGGATCGCTTCGAGCGGACGCTCGTCGACGGGCACCGCGACGTGCGAGTCCGCCGTCGCGAAGCCATGACCCGGGAAATGCTTGCCGCAATTGGCCATGCCGGCGAGCGAAAGCCCGTGATTGAGGCTCTTGGCGAGCAGCGTGACGACGCGCGGATCGCGATGGAACGCGCGATCGCCCACCACCTTCGACTGGCCGTAGCCGAGATCGAGCACCGGCGTGAACGAGAGATCGATGCCGCACGCGCGCAGCTCGCTCGCGAGGATGTAGCCCACTGCCGTCGCGAGCTTGGTGGCGAGCAGCACGTCCTTGTCCCACAACGCGCCGAGGCGCCCCATGGCGGGCAGTACCGTGAAGCCGTCGGTGCGAAAGCGCTGCACGCGGCCGCCTTCATGGTCGACGGCGATCAGCAGGTCCTCGCGCACCGAGCGGATGGCGTCGGTCAGCGCGACGAGCTGCGCGCGGTTTTCGTAGTGGCGCGCGAACAGGATCACGCCGCCCGTCATCGGGTGCGCGAGGCGGCGCACGTCGTCGTCGTTCAGCGTGGTGCCGACCACGTCGAGCATTACTGGCCCGGGATTATTCTTCATCGATGAGTTTTGCGTAGATGCCGCGCGACGCACGGCGATAGATATCAGCCGTTGATTTCCGCAACCACGAACGACACCGCGTAGTCATGCTCGTCGGTGATGCTCACGCGCGCCGTGATACCGCGTTCGTCGAGCCACCGCGCGAGTTCGCCCGAAGCGACGATCACCGGACGGCCGCCCGGCTCGTTGAGGGTCTGCATGGCGCGCCAGGTCATCGGCATGCGCATGCCGAGGCCGATCGCTTTCGAGAACGCCTCTTTCGCGGAGAACCGCGTGCACAGATACGCGAGACCCCGCGCCGCCGAGCGCGCCTTGCGCGCCTCATAGACGGCGAGTTCGTCCGGGCCGAGCACGCGCGGCGCGAAGCGCCCGTTGGTGCGCTCCATGACCGCCGCCACGCGGCTCACCTGGATGATGTCGGTGCCGATACCGTAGATCGCCATGAGACTCCCGTCGATGTCTGTCGATTGCGCGCGGCGCGATGGCGCGGGGTAGCAGTCAGCCGCGTGTGCCGAGGCGCGCCGCAACCATGATCGCCTTCATTTCGCGCACCGCGTTTTCCCAGCCCGCGAAAATTGCGTGCGCAACGATCGCGTGGCCGATGTTCAGCTCGACGATGCCGTCGATGGCCGCGATCTGCTGCACGTTCGTGTAGTGCAGACCGTGGCCGGCGTTCACCTTCAGTCCGAGGCTGTTGCCGCAGTTCACGCCGGTGACCACGCGCTCGTATTCGCGCTCCTGTTCGCCGGCGTCGTGCGCTTCGGCGTAGCGGCCCGTGTGCAGCTCGATCACGGGCGCGCCCGTTTCGTGCGCCGCACGGATCTGCGTTTCGTCCGGGTCGATGAAGAGCGAGACGCGGCAGCCCGCATCGGCAAGCTGACGGCAGGCGGCGGCAACGGCGTCGAAGTGGCCCGCGACGTCGAGGCCGCCTTCGGTCGTCAGCTCAGCGCGCTTTTCGGGCACGAGGCAAACGTCGTGCGGCTTGATCTCGCACGCGATGTCGAGCATCTCGGCTGTCACCGCGCATTCGAGGTTCATGCGCGTTTTCAGCTGCGGGCGCAGCGCGCGCACGTCAGCGTCGACGATATGGCGGCGATCCTCGCGCAGGTGCAGCGTGATCGCGTCTGCGCCCGCCTCTTCGGCGAGAAGCGCCGCGCGGATCGGATCGGGATAAGCGGTGCCGCGCGCGTTGCGCAGCGTGGCGACGTGGTCGATGTTCACACCGAGGTCGATCACGTTGGGCGAAGTGAGAAAGAAGCTCATAGGTTCTGCAAGTCGATCAGAATCTGGCGCGTCGCGAGCGGCGTGCCGCCAAGGTAAGTGTTCAGCAGGAAGCGCATGAGCGCCTTGCTCTGCGCAACCGTCTGGGGTCGATGGTAATCGTCCTCTTCCATGTCGAGCAACGTCTGACCCGAAAGCCTGGGCCATTGAGAAGGCCATTCATCCGATGCTTCGCGCACGCCACGTTCCGGATCGAACACGTAGCGCCCTTCGGCCACTACGGTCTTGCGGTTCACGGTGCGGTTGAGTGCTAGCGCATAGCCCGCCTCCCGCAGCAGCACGCGCTCGAACGAGCGCAGCACCTGCACGGGCGGCTCGTCGTGTGCGAGACGCGTGAGCGTCACGACGTAGTGGCGAAAGAGTTCGGGGTGCGGGTCTTCGCGCGCGATGAACTTCACGAGCAGCTCGTTCACGTAGAAGCCGCACAGCAGCGCGTCGCCGGTCAGCGGCAACATGCCGCCGACCCACTCGGCGCCTGTGAGCGTGCGCACCTCGCCCTTGCCGGTCCACGAAAGCGCGAGCGGCTGGAAGGTTTGCAGCACGCCGCGCAACGCCGAATGCGGACGCTTCGCGCCCTTCGCGACGAGTGCGACGCGGCCGTGATCGCGCGAGAGCACATCGATGATGAGGCTCGTCTCGCGGTACGGATAGCTGTGCAGCACGAAAGCCGGCTGCTCGGCGATGCGGTAATCGGGGGTCGTGCTGCGCGACGCGCGCGGCAATTGCGAGCGCGCGGTGGTCTTGCGGCCGCTGCGAGATTCGGTGCGGCCTTCGAGCGTGGCGTCGGCGCCTTCGGTCATCGCGTTGCGCGTGGCGGCGCCTTTGCTCACCTTCGTGCTTCGTGTGCTCGTCGCGCTTTGGGTGCTTTTCGCGGACGAGCGCCGCGCGCCGCGGGATTCGGGCGCTTCGCCCGGTGCGAATGCCTCGTCGGCCTGCGCGTCATCGTGCGCGGGCCAGTCGTCGTGCAGGGTTCCGGCTGCGCCGTCACTCATACGCGGTGCCCGTCGTGCTTACTCGTAACCGTAGGCGCGCAGCCCGGCTTCGTTGTCGGCCCAGCCGCTCTTCACCTTCACGAAGGTTTCGAGGTAGACGGGACCGTCGAACAGCTTCTCCATGTCGAGTCGCGCCTCGGTGCTGATCTGCTTGAGCTTCGCGCCCTTCTGGCCGATCACCATCGCCTTCTGCGTGTCGCGCTCGACGAGAATCGTCGCGAAGACGCGGCGCAGCCGCCCTTCCTGCTCGAACTTGTCGATCAGCACGGTGCTCGTGTACGGCAGTTCGTCGCCGGTCCAGCGGAACACTTTCTCGCGCAGGATTTCGGCTGCGAGGAAGCGCTCGCTGCGATCGGTGAGGTCGTCCTCGCCGTAGATCGGCTCGCCTTCGGGCAGATACGGCTTGAGCGTCGCGAGCAGGCGCTTGATGTCGTCCGGGTTATTTGCCGAAAGCGGCACGATCTCGCGGAACTCGCGCAGACCCTGCACCTGCTGGATGAACGGATACAGCGTGCCCTTGTCGGTCACGCGGTCGATCTTGTTGGCGATCAGGATCGTGGGCGCATTCGGGGGAATCAGGTCGAGCACTTTCTGATCGTCGGGACCGAACTTGCCGGCCTCGATCACGAACAGCACGGCATCGACCGAGCTGAGCGTGGAGGTCACCGCGCGATTCAGCGAGCGGTTGAGCGCCGTGCTGTGGCGCGTCTGGAAACCGGGCGTGTCGACGAAGATGTACTGCGCGTCGTCGATCGTGTTGATGCCGGTGATGCGATGGCGCGTGGTCTGCGCCTTGCGCGACGTGATGCTGATCTTCTGGCCGACCAGCGCGTTCATCAGCGTCGATTTGCCAACGTTCGGACGGCCGACGATCGCGACCATGCCGCAACGGAAACCGGCAGGAGTGGAAGTGGGAGCGTTCATGATCGGACCGGAATAGAAAAACGGGAGGCGCGCTCGCGGCGCGCCTCGGTGGAATCAGTGGCCGGCATCGGCCGCGCGCACGGGAATGGCCGCCGTGGCTTCGGCATGCGTCCCGGCATCGGTGCTGGTGCTGCCGGTCGTTGCGGTTTGCGCGCGCTCGACGGTGCGCAACGCCGCTTCGGTTTTCACCGCGGCCGAACGGTGGCCGATGGAACCGGCGCTCGGCACGGCGTCGAAACCCGTGGCCTTGTCGGCGGGCTTGTCGCTGGCCTTGTCCGCACCGCGTTCGGCCTTCTCCGCGGGCTTTTCAGCCGGTTTGTCCTTCTCCGCCGGACGCTCCTGGACGTGCGCCGCGCGAATCACCGCGAGCGGCGCGCCTTCGGCTGCCGCGGTTTGCGCCGGACGATCGGCACGCGCCGAGGCGCGCTCACGGCGTTCCGGCGAGCGCAGATCGAGCGCGCCCTGCACGCCGGTCACGCCGGGGACGACCTCGGGTTCCGGTTTGGGCGCACGCGCGCCCTTCGAGCGGCGCGGCTTCGCAACGAGCGCGGGCGCCGCGGCCATGACCTCGTCGAGCGCCTTCTTCGCCGCGGCCTGCTCCGCCGCGCGACGGCTCGCACCCGAACCCGACACCTTCACGTCGAGCTTCGGCACCGTGCACTCGACTTCGAACTGCTGATTGTGCGCCGCACCATGCGTCGCGACGACCGTGTAGGTCGGCAGCGCGATCTTGTGACCCTGCAGGTATTCCTGCAGCAGCGTCTTGGAATCCTTGCCAAGCGTGCGCGGATCGATGTGATCGAGGATCGGCACGTAGAGGCGCTTGATGACCGTCTGGGCAGCGTCGAAGCCGCCGTCGAGGAAGATCGCCCCGAAGATCGCCTCCAGCGCGTCAGCGAGGATCGACGGGCGGCGGAAGCCGCCGCTGCGCAACTCGCCTTCGCCGAGGCGCAGGCCGTCGGCAATATTGAGGGCCTGAGCGATCTCATAGAGCGACTGCTGCTTGACCAGGTTCGCGCGCACGCGCGAGAGGTCGCCTTCGTCCAGCTTGCCAAAACGTTGGAACAATAGGGCAGCCACCGCGCAATTCAGAACCGAATCACCGAGGAACTCGAGGCGTTCGTTATGCGTGGCACTGTGACTGCGGTGGGTTAAAGCCTGGCGCAGCAATTCCGCATTGCGAAATTCGTAGCGCAAACGGCTTTCCAACGGAGATTGGGGCATGGGGAGAGTATAACGCGCCCGCCGCCCCCGGCGAAAACAGGGGGCGGCGGGCGAAAAACCGTGACGAAGCGACGTTACCGAGGATTCTTCAAGTAGCGCGCGAAGATGCGATGCGCGTGATGCGAGTGAGACTCGTGCTCGCGCATACGCTTTTTGCTGCTGCTTCTATGCCTCTTTCGCGCGCGTGCTCGACGTGCGTCGCACGTCGACCAAACACGAATTACTCGAACGAACCGATGCGACGCAGGTTGCTGAAGTTCATCCAGATGAAGAACGCGCGGCCCACGATGTTCGCGTCGGGCACGAAGCCCCAGTAGCGGCTGTCCGCGCTGTTGTCGCGGTTGTCGCCCATCATGAAGTAATGGCCCGCCGGCACCTTGCAGATCACACCGCGCGCGTTGTACTGGCAGTTGTCGCGATACGGATAGTCCTCTGCGCCCACGATGAACGGCGGCACCGCCGGGTTGTTGAGGATGTTGTTCTTGCGGCCGTTGCCGAGGTCTTCGGTGAACTGCTTCGCATAGCCAATGCGCTCTTCGTCGAAGAAGTCGCCCTGCGGCACTTCCGGCACCGGCTTGCCGTTGATCGTGAGCTGCTTGTCCTGATAGGAGACCACGTCGCCCGGCAGGCCGATCACACGCTTGATGTAGTCGACCGACTCATCCTTCGGATAGCGGAACACGACCACGTCGCCGCGCTCGAGCGGGCGGCCCTGCGTGATCTTCGTGTTCGTGATCGGCAGACGGATGCCGTAGTCGAACTTGTTCACGAGGATGAAGTCGCCCACGAGCAGCGTCGGCACCATCGAACCCGACGGAATCTTGAACGGCTCGACGACGAACGAGCGCACGAGGAACACGATCAGGATGACGGGGAAGAAGCTCGCCGTGTACTCGAGCCACCACGGTTGGCGCAGCTTGTCGTTGCGCAGGTTCTGCCGCGTGACAGGCGCGTTTTCATCGGCGAAGCGCTCGCCCACACGTTCCTGCTGACGGTCGAACTCCGCGACCGCCGCATCGGCGGCGAGGCGCCGACGCGGCATGAACACCAGTTTGTCTGCAACCCACGCAACGCCCGTCAAGATGACGAGCACAAAGAGTATCAGCGCAAAATTCATGTAGAGATCCGTTGTCCGGCTTATTTGCGTTACTTATTTATCTTCGACACGAAGGATGGCGAGGAAGGCCTCTTGCGGAATCTCGACCGAGCCGACCTGCTTCATCCGCTTCTTGCCTTCCTTCTGCTTTTCGAGCAGCTTCTTCTTACGCGTGATGTCGCCGCCGTAACACTTGGCCAGCACGTTCTTGCGCAGCGCCTTGATGTTCTCGCGCGCAATGATGTGCGCGCCGATCGCGGCCTGAATGGCCACGTCGTACATCTGGCGCGGAATGATCTCGCGCATCTTCGCCGCGACTTCGCGGCCGCGATACTGCGACTGCGAACGGTGCACGATGATGGACAGCGCATCGACCTTGTCACCGTTGATCAGCATGTCGACCTTCACGACGTCCGAGCTGCGGTACTCCTTGAACTCGTAGTCCATCGACGCATAACCGCGCGACACCGACTTCAGACGGTCGAAGAAGTCGAGCACGATTTCGGCCATCGGAATTTCGTACGTGAGCTGCACCTGGCGGCCGTGGTACTGCATGTTGATCTGGTTGCCTCGCTTTTGCGTACAAAGCGTGATCACCGACCCCACGTACTCCTGCGGCATGTACAGATTCACGGTCACGATCGGCTCGCGGACCTCGGCGATCTTTGAGGGCTCGGGCATCTTCGCCGGGTTCTCGACCTTGATCGTGCTGCCGTCGGCCTGCACGACTTCGTACACCACGGTGGGCGCCGTGGTGATGAGGTCCATGTCGAACTCGCGTTCGAGACGCTCCTGCACGATTTCCATGTGCAGGAGGCCGAGGAAGCCGCAGCGGAAGCCGAAGCCCAGCGCCTGCGAAACTTCCGGCTCGTATTGCAGCGAGGCGTCGTTGAGCTTGAGCTTTTCGAGCGATTCGCGCAGCGCGTCGTACTGGTTCGCCTCGACCGGATAGAGGCCGGCGAACACCTGCGGCTTCACTTCCTTGAAGCCCGGCAGCGGCTCGGCCGCCGGCTTCGTCGCGAGCGTAACGGTGTCGCCCACCTTGGTCGCGGCAAGTTCCTTGATGCCGGCGATGATGAAGCCCACCTGCCCCGCCGAAAGCTGCTCGAGGTTGCGCGACTTCGGCGAGAACACGCCGACGTGCTCGACCGGATACTGCGCGCCGGTGGCCATGAGCTTGATCTTGTCCTTCGGACGCAGCGTGCCGTTGACGATACGCACGAGCATGACCACGCCCACGTAGTTGTCGAACCACGAGTCGATGATGAGCGCCTGCAGCGGCGCTTCCGGATCGCCCTCGGGCGGCGGCACCTTGGCGATGAGCGCTTCGAGCACGTCCTCCACGCCGAGGCCGGTCTTCGCGCTGCAGCGCGTGGCGTCGGTCGCGTCGATGCCGATCACGTCCTCGATCTCTTCGATGGCGTTCTCGGGGTTGGCGGCGGGCAGGTCGATCTTGTTGAGCACCGGCACGACTTCCACGCCGAGTTCGATCGCGGTGTAGCAGTTCGCCACCGTCTGCGCCTCGACGCCCTGGCTCGCGTCCACCACGAGCAACGCGCCCTCGCACGCGGAGAGCGAGCGGCTCACCTCGTAGGAGAAGTCGACGTGCCCGGGCGTGTCGATCAGGTTCAGGTTGTAGACCTTGCCGTCACGCGCCTTGTACGTGAGCGCAGCAGTCTGCGCCTTGATGGTGATGCCGCGCTCGCGCTCGAGATCCATCGAGTCGAGCACCTGCGATTCCATTTCGCGGTCGGACAAGCCGCCGCACAGCTGGATGATGCGATCGGCGAGCGTCGACTTGCCATGGTCGATGTGCGCAATGATCGAAAAGTTACGAATATGATCCATTCAGTGCCGATCAAGCGAAAAAGGCGCGCCCCAACGATAGCTGGGCACGCCTCGTAAACAGATGAAAAACCGGACTATTTTAGCCGAAAAGGGGTCCCACAGGCTAACCGTCCGCTGATGTAACGGATGTGTCATGGCGCGGGGCAGATGTCCCGCGGCGTGCCGGCCGAAGGTTTCACGCTCCGCCCGGCGGAATCGGCGGCGCGCTCGGTGCGTCCGGGCCCAGGCCCAGCGTAGCGCGCACACGCGCTTCATCCAGATGGTAGTGGCACAGCTCGATGCCGTCGCAAAGGAGCACCGGCACGAGCTCGTCATAACGCGCCTGGAGCTCGGGGTCCGAATCGACATCGACGACGTCGAGCCGGGCGCCCGCCGCAGCGGCGAGCGGCTCGAGCGCCACGCGCATCTCCTCGCACAGATGACACCACGCGCGCCCATACAGCACGAGGTGCGCGCTCGCACGTTCGAGCGCGCCCGGCGCCGCTGACGAAGACCGCATGGGCGCGCGCATCGGCTTTACTTCTGCCCCGGCGCGCGCGGGCGCAGCGGCACGAACTGCGTGTTGTCGCCGCGACGCACGAGCACCGCCACCATCTTCTGCGGGTCGAGATGCGCCGTCACGTCCTGGAACTGCTTCGCGCTGGTGATATCCGTATCGCCCACGCGCAGGATGATGTCGCCCTTCTGCAGGCCGGCGCGCTGTGCCGGGCCATCGACCGAGTCCACCATCGCACCGCCCTTGATCTTGAGCTGGGCAAGCTGGTCGGCGGGGATATCGACCACCGCGATACCGAGCGCGTTCATCGCGCGCGGCTTGGGCTCGGGCGCCTTCTTCTGGTCGGCCTTCGCGCTCTTGTCGGTCTGCATCTCCGCGATCGTGATCGGCAGATCGCGCGTTGCGCCCTTGCGCCAGATCGTCACGGTCGCCTTGGTGCCCGGCTTCGTGTCGCCGACCATGCGCGGCAGGTCGGTCGCGGCGTCGACGGTCGTGCCGTTGAACTTCAGGATAATGTCGCCCGGCTGGATGCCCGCCTTGTCGGCTGGGCCGCCCGGCTCGACGCTGGAAACCAGCGCGCCTTGGGCCTTGGGCAGACCGAGCGAGTCGGCCACGTCCTTCGTCACCTCGCCGATGGCCACCGCAATGCGGCCGCGCGTGACCTTGCCCGTGGACTTGAGCTGATCCGCCACGCGCATCGCCTCGTCGATCGGAATCGCGAACGAAATGCCCATGAAGCCGCCGGTGCGGCTATAGATCTGCGAGTTGATGCCGATCACCTCGCCTTGCATGTTGATGAGCGGACCGCCCGAGTTGCCGGGATTCACGGCCACGTCGGTCTGGATGAACGGCAAATAGTCGCCCGTGTCGCGACCCTTCGCGCTCACGATGCCCGCCGTCACGGTGTTCTCGAGGCCGAACGGCGAACCGATCGCCACGACCCACTCGCCCACCCGCACCTTGTTCGAATCGCCCATCGTCACGGCCGGCAGGTTCGCGGCCTGGATCTTCACGACGGCAACGTCCGTGCGGTCGTCCACGCCGATCAGCTTCGCCTTGAATTCGCGCTTGTCGGTGAGCGTCACGTAGATGCTGTCCGCGTCGTCGACCACGTGCGCGTTGGTCATCACATAGCCGTCGCTCGAGAGGATGAAACCCGAGCCGACGCCGCTGTTCTGTTCGGTGTCGTTGCCGCTGTCCGGGCCGGAGTCCGAACCGCCGCCCGGACTTCCGCCCTGGCTGCCACCCTGCCCACCCTGCGGCCCTTGCGGCAGCGGGATGCCAAAGAAGCGGCGGAAGAATTCCGACATGTCGCCCTGATCCATGCCCGGCGGGAGGCCGCGCTGAGCGGAGGAGACGCGTGTAGTGGTGCGAATATTGACGACCGACGGCCCCACTTTGTCCACGAGGTCGGCGAAGTCGGGCAGGTTGGCAGCCGGCGCCGCCGATGCCACGTGCGGTGCGAACGGCAGGCACGCCGCCACGACCGCGGCCGCGAAGAATTTGCGCAGCGGGAGAATCGTCATATCGAAGTCAGCCGAAGGAAGGAGTTACCTGGGAGCCTTGTATTCTATGGCAGACGCGAACTGCTGCAACGTGGTCTGGGGCACTTCGCCAAGCAACGTGATGAAGTAATCGCCGTTGCGCTTCACGAGCACGTGGGTCGCGCCACTGCTGCCCGAGCCTTCCTTGCGACTGTTGTTCTTGACCGGCTCGATAAAGACGGAAAGCGTGGACAGTCCGTCAGAGAATACCGCCTGATCGACCGGGATGGGCGGATCGCTCGCGTCGCGCGCCGCCATCGGCCGGCGCACTTCGCGAATCTTCTGGAAGCCCGGCGCGGCCTGGCCAAACGACCAGCCCTGCGCTTCGATGTCGACCGGCTGGAGCGGCGGGCGCACCACGTTCCAACCCTCGATATTGCGGATGCCGTTGACGATAGGCGTCTTGTCGACGGGACCGCCGATGCGCACCTGCGTGAACGCGAGCTGCTGGAGCACCTGGCCATTCGACGGGTCGAGCATCTGCGAACGCAGCAGCAGACCCGTTTTCGCGTCCGCCCACAGCTTGTAGGCGAAGCGGAAATTGTCCTTCGGGTCGAGCTGGATCACCTGGCTGTCGAGGCCTGCCACGCGGTCGTTAGCAAGCATCTTCGGCTCGTAGACGCCCAGCACCTGGTCGCCGCTCGTAGAAAGCAGCGCCGGGAAAGCGTCCTTGTTCTGGCGCTTTTCGACGACGAGCAGCTTGCGCTCGGGCACGAAGGTATAGAGATCGTCGTTGTGCCGCAGCATCGTACGCGGCTTGCCGTCGAGGCTTTCGAGCTTTTCGAACTCGCCGTCCTGCTTCGAGGCGTAATGCGTGATGCGCGAGGACTGCACGAACTCGCCGCGCTGGTAGACGAAGGTGCCTTCGTAGTTTTGCTGCTGGGCGGCCTGCTGGATGCGGTCCAGCAACTGCGCCGCGCTCTGGCGCGTGGCGGCATCGGCCGCGGACGCGCCTTGCGCGCGGGCACGCGGGGCGACAGACAGAGCGGTGAACATCACGGCTGCGCAGCAAAGGAATGCCGGCAACCGCCCCCAGATTGTCTTTTTATTCAACCGCAATGTCTGCATCAAACTTATTGGCCTTGCGTGGTAAGAGCGGCTGAACGGATGTACGGCATCGAATCCGAAATGACCGGCTGCTGCGCAAACTGCTGGTGCGCCTGGAGATATTCGTCGAGGCGCGCGTCGCGGATGATATTGCCGTCCTGACCGCCTGCAACAGGCGCCGGCGTGGTGTTCATCGCCACACGCTGTACGCCGTCGCCCTGCGACTGCACAGCGGCGATTTGCGGCGCGCCGGCCATGCCCACACCGCGCATTTGCGGCATGACGATCCACGTGAGCGTGGCGGCCGCGGCGGCCACGGCCAGCGACGGCATCACGCGGCGGCGCAGCGCCAGAATACGGCCCACGCGCTCATTGCGGCCAGCCTGCGCCTGCGGCAGCGCGGCGGGTGCGAGCAGATGCGGCTCCGCTTCGAAGCGCGCCGCGAAACCCGTCATGAAGGCGCGGCTTGCCGCCTGGCTGAGGGCCAGATCGTCGGAACGCAACACGTCGCCGATCAGGTGGTACTCCGACCAGGCTGCGCGCCCTTCGCCGTCGAGTTCCAGATAATTTCCGTTCAGATGCTCCTGCGCCGACGCTTCACCGTCGACGAAGGCGGACAGACGCTCGCTGCGCGAGCTTGATACCGATTGCATCGAGACCGAACCCATGATGCTCCCCATTCCCTAACAGACGTCCCTGTGACACCAACTCATTCTGGTGAATCGCGTCGCCGCCCGGGGCGAAGCTGGTTCTTCTTCTTACCAGCGCTTGCCTTCCGGAGTGTCCAGCAGCGGACGCAATTTTGCCGCAATGGCTTCCCGAGCGCGGAAAATTCTCGATCTGACGGTGCCGATCGGGCACCCCATCATTTCGGCGATTTCTTCGTAGCTTAGGCCTTCTATTTCCCGAAGCGTAATGGCGGTGCGCAGCTCTTCCGGTAAAACCGCCATCGCAGCATTGACCGTCTGTGCGATCTGCTTGCTCATCAACATCGACTCGGGCGTATTGATATCCCTTAGTTGATCGGCGTCCGAGAAAGTTTCCGCTTCTTCTGCATCTGCCTCGGTAGAAGTCGGCGCGCGTCTTCCCTGGGTCGCAAGGTAGTTCTTCGCCGTATTGACAGCAATTCGGTACAACCACGTATAGAAAGCCGATTCGCCACGAAACTGCGGTAGTGCGCGGTAAGCCTTGATAAACGCGTCCTGGGCCACGTCCTCGACCTCGGCGGGGTCCCGCACGAGGCGCGAGATCAGCCGGATGATCTTGCGGTGGTATTTCGAGACCAGGAGCTCGAACGCGGCCTTGTCGCCTTTTTGCACGCGCTCGACCAGAACCTGATCAATTTCTTTTTCGCTCACCTGAAAAATCCGTTAGCACATGAAGTAGACGTGGGGGCACCATTGTAGCGTCCTCGCCACGGTCTCACGTTACGCGAGTAACAGCGGTTACAAGCTTTACAGCGAAGGGAGGCTCAGCGACCGGCCGCGCTGCGCGCGCGCACGGCGAGCATGCGGAAGGTTTCTGCCGGAATGGCGTCGGCGGCGACGAGAATCGTCGTGCGGCGTGCGCCCTGCTCCACGACAAGCGCGAGCAGCCATGCGCCCCATTGCGACGCGCCGGCAAGCCGCCCGGCCGCGAGGCAGGCGCCATCGCCCGACCAGGCCGCGAGAAAATCTGACCCGATTTCGAGGAAGGCCGGTTGCTTGCGACGCCACGCCGCGGCCGCAAGACCACCGGTCGCGAGGAACGCCAGCGTGAGCGGCAAGGCTTGCCAGACGCCGAGCCAGGGTGCGAGCGTCGTATAGACGGCGGCCGTGGCCACGCCCAGGCCCGCGGCAACGAGCAGTTGCAGCGCGACGGAAGAGCGCAGGGCAAGAAGCGGCGCGCCCGCGCGCCGCGAGGGGAAAGCAGGAGCAACGCGGCCGGCCGAAGCTTTCGGCGCGGCCGCTGTCTCGTCGTGTGGGATCAAGCGTGGCGCTTGAAGACGAGCGTGCCGTTGGTGCCGCCGAACCCGAACGAGTTCTTCAGCGCGACGTCGATCTTCATGTCCCGCGCGGTGTTCGCGCAGTAGTCCAGGTCACATGCCGGATCCTGGTTGAAGATGTTGATCGTCGGCGGCGACACCTGGTTGTGCACGGCCAGCACGGTGAACACCGACTCGAGGCCGCCCGCGCCACCCAGCAGGTGACCCGTCATCGACTTCGTGGAGTTCACGACGATGTCTTTCGCGTGGTCGCCGAAGGCGCGCTTGATCGCCGTGGTTTCCGCGAGGTCGCCGAGCGGCGTGGACGTGCCGTGCGCGCTCAGCCAGTTCACTTCGCTGGTGTTGACGCCCGCGTTCTTCATCGCGGCGATCATGCAGCGGCGTGCACCGTCGCCGTCTTCCAGCGGAGCGGTCATGTGATACGCATCGCCGCTCATGCCGTAGCCGCCGATTTCCGCGTAGATCTTCGCGCCGCGCGCCTTCGCGTGTTCGTACTCTTCGAGCACCATCACGCCAGCGCCTTCGCCGAGCACGAAGCCGTCACGGTCCTTGTCCCATGGACGGCTGGCCGTCGCCGGATCGTCGTTGCGCTGCGACAGAGCGCGCGCCGCCGCGAAGCCGCCGATACCGAGCGGCGACACGGTCGATTCCGCACCGCCCGCGATCATCACGTCGCAGTCGCCGTATTCAATCAGACGCGAGGCTTCGCCGATGCAGTGCAGGCCGGTCGTGCAGGCCGTGACCATCGCCAGATTCGGGCCTTTGAGGCCGTACTTGATCGACAGATGGCCCGAGATCATGTTGATGATCGAGGCCGGCACGAAGAACGGCGAGATGCGGCGCGGGCCGCGGTTGAGCAGTTCGGTTTGCGTGACTTCGATCATCGGCAGACCGCCGATGCCCGAGCCGACGTTCACGCCGATCCGTTCCGCGTTCGCTTCGGTGACTTCGAGACCGCTGTCCTTGATCGCCTGCATGCCCGCCGCGATGCCGTAATGGATGAACGTATCCATATGGCGCGCTTCTTTCGCCGGCATGTAGTCTTCGACGTTGAAGCCCTTCACTTCGCCGGCAAAACGGGTCGAGAAGTTCGTAGCGTCGAACTTCGTGATGTTGGCGATGCCGGACTTCCCGGCGACCAGATTGGCCCAGCCGTCGGCAACATTATTGCCAACAGGCGAAATCAGCCCCAGGCCTGTAACAACAACTCGACGACGGCTCACGGTAACCCCTTATCCATAGATGACAAAAACAAAAGCCACAGAGGCCACAGGAAATGCTCCTGTGAGCCCTGTGGCTAGTTGACCGGCAGATGCCCCGCAGCGAGTGCGGCAGGCGTATGCGGTTTCACGGGCGAGCGTCCTCGCGGGCCGCCAGCGCACTGCGTTGCGCGGCCCAGGCGGGAATCTGGCGCTTAAGCCTTGACGTTCGCGCGAGCGTAGTCGATCGCTTGCTGAACCGTCGTGATCTTCTCGGCTTCCTCGTCCGGGATTTCCATGCCGAACTCGTCTTCGAGAGCCATGACCAGTTCGACGGTGTCGAGCGAGTCGGCGCCCAGATCGTTCACGAACGAAGCTTCGTTCTTGATTTCAGCTTCGGCGACGCCCAGTTGCTCGGCGACGATCTTCTTGACGCGCTGTTCGATGTTGTCCATTACCCCTCCAAGGGAAAAAAGTTAGCTCATGAATGCGAGTGCGCGCATTTTATCAGGTTTGACCTGGCTGAAAAGCGGCGCTCAAGGTTCCGGAAGGCTATCCGCGACGGCGCTTGCGCAATGTTTTGCATCAAGCGCATCAAGGCGCGGATAGTACCTGAATCCGGTTAAGACATATACATGCCGCCGTTCACGTGCAACGTCGTGCCCGTGATATAGGCCGCCTGCGGCGACGCGAGGAACGCGACCGCATGCGCGATGTCGTCCGGGCTGCCGAGGCGGCCCAGCGGAATCTGCTGCTTGAGCGCGGCTTGCTGCTCCGCCGGCAGGTCCTTCGTCATGTCGGTGTCGATGAAACCGGGCGCGACGCAGTTCACGGTGATGCCGCGGCTGCCGATCTCGCGTGCGAGCGCGCGCGTCATGCCCGCCACGCCGGCCTTGGCGGCGGCGTAGTTGGCCTGGCCCGGGTTGCCCGACGAGCCCACCACCGAGGTGATGTTGATGATGCGGCCGCCCTTCGCCTTCATCATCGGGCGCAGCACGGCGCGCGAGAGGCGGAAGACCGACTTCAGGTTGGTGTCGATGACCGAGTCCCACTCGTCGTCCTTCATGCGCATCGCCAGGTTGTCCTGCGTGATGCCCGCATTATTGACGAGGATCGCAAGACCGCCGAATTCCTTGACCGTTGCGTCGATGAGCGCTTCCGCCGCTGCCGCGTCGTTCACGTTGAGCACTGCGCCGCGGCCCTTGAGGCCCGCTTCTTCGAAGGCGGCCGAGATGGCCTGCGCGCCGGCTTCGCTCGTTGCCGTGCCGATCACCGTCGCGCCCTGGCGCGCCAGTTCCAGCGCGATCGCGCGGCCGATGCCGCGCGTGGCGCCGGTGACGATCGCGGCTTGATTGTCGAGAGTCTTTTCCATCGTTTGAATCCGTTATCGGTGGTGGCGTATTCGCTCAGGCCTTCAGAAGCGCGAGCGCCTCGTCGAGCGACTTCGGATCGAGCACCGAGGCGCCGACCAGGTTGCCGTCGATACGCTTGGTGAGGCCCGCAAGCACCTTGCCCGGACCGCATTCGACCACGTGCGTCGCGCCTTGCGCCGCGATGGCCTGCACGCACTCGACCCAGCGCACGGCGCCCGCGGCCTGGCGCACGAGCGCGTCGCGGATCTTCGCGGGGTCGGTCTCGAATGCCACGTCGACGTTGTTCACCACCGGAATTTGCGGTGCGTTCAGCGTGACGTTCGCGAGGTAGTCGCGCAGCTGGTCCGAGGCGGGCTTGAGCAGCGACGAGTGGAACGGCGCCGAAACCGGCAGCGGCAGCGCGCGCTTGGCGCCCTTCGCCTTGGCGATTTCACAGGCCTTCTCGACCGCGCCCTTGTGGCCCGCGATCACGACCTGCGCCGGCGCGTTGAAGTTCACCGCTTCGACCACGCCGCCGCTCGCAGCAGCGGCTTCCGTGCAGACTGCGCGCACGGTGTCGTCGTCGAGACCGAGCACGGCGGCCATGCCGCCCTCGCCCACCGGCACCGCGCTTTGCATCGCCTGCGCACGAAAACGCACGAGCGGCACGGCGTCGCGGAATGCGAGCACGCCGGCGGCGACGAGCGCCGTGTATTCGCCGAGGCTGTGGCCCGCGACGATGGCAGGCAGAGGCCCGCCCGCCTGCTGCCACGCGCGATAAACGGCGTAGGCGGCGGTGAGCATGACCGGCTGGGTGTTGGTGGTGAGATTGAGTTCTTCAGCGGGGCCTTCGGCGATCAGCTTGCCGAGGTCCTGGCCCAGCGCGTCGGACGCTTCTTGCAGCGTCTCGCGCACGACGGCGTTATCGGCAAAGGCGTCGAGCATGCCGACGGCCTGCGAGCCTTGTCCGGGAAAAACGAACGCGAATTTCATAACGTCCCCAAATTCGATCAATACGGGTGGGCAATGCGCTCGGATGGACCGCCGCCGGCTGCGCGCGACGTGTTCGTCGTGCGCCAGGACCGGCTGCGGGAGCGCGAGAGCCCGCTCAGGATGTTTAGAAGCGGATGACGGAGGCGCCCCAGGTGAAGCCGCCGCCGACGCCTTCGATCAGCACGTTGTGGCCGCGCTTGATGCGGCCGTCGCGCACTGCAACATCGAAAGCGAGCGGAATCGAGGCCGCCGAGGTGTTGCCATGCTCGCCCACGGTCACCACCATGCGCTCCGCGGGCAGGCCGAGCTTGCGGCAGGTGCCCTGCATGATGCGGATGTTGGCCTGGTGCGGAATCAGCCAGTCGACCTGGTCGGCGGAGAGCTGCGCCTTGTCGAGCGCTTCGATCGCGACCTTTTCGAGCACGTTCACGGCCAGCTTGAACACCGCCTGGCCATCCATGTGCAGGAACGCGTTGCCCGCGATCACGCCGCCGTGCACGTTGCCCGGCGTGCACAGGATGTGCGCGTAGCTGCCGTCGGCGTGCAGCGCGCTCGAAAGCACGCCCGGTTCGTTCGACGCCTGCAGGATGATCGCGCCTGCGCCGTCGCCGAACAGCACACAGGTGGTGCGATCGTTGAAATCGAGAATACGCGAGAAGGTTTCTGCGCCGACCACGAGCGCCGTGCGATGCTGGCCGCTGCGGATCAGGCTGTCGGCCACCGAAACGGCGTACGCGAAGCCCGAGCACACGGCCTGCACGTCGAACGCCGCACCGTGATTGCGGACGCCGAGCTTGTTCTGCAAGAGGCAGGCCGTGCTCGGAAAGACGAAATCGGGCGTGGAAGTGGCGACGATGATGAGGTCGATCGATTGCGGATCGACGTCGGCTGCCGCAATCGCACGCTGCGATGCCGCAAGCGCGAGATCGCTCGTCGTGACGTCGGGCGCGGCGAAGTGGCGCGCGTGAATGCCCGTGCGGGCCACGATCCACTCGTCGCTCGTTTCGACGCCTTTTGCGGCGAGCCGTTCGGCCAGTTCCTGGTTGGTGACGCGATCAGGCGGAAGGTAGCTGCCCGTGCCGATCACGCGGGAATAGAGAGTCGATTGAGCCATTATGCCTTCGAGGATGATGCGGCGCCGGGCGGTACCTCGCCCGCTGCCTGGCTGGGCGCACTGGTAGCCTGCCCCGCCTGCGCGGCTTGCACGTTCTGGGCGCCGCCGGGCTCGTCTGCCGCCTGTTCGAGCGAACCGGCGTTTTCTTCCATGGCGTGCGCGAGGCGCTCCAGCACGCCATTTTTGACGGCATCATACCCGCGATTGATCGCACACTCAAACGCGTAGGCATCGGCCGAGCCGTGGCTCTTGATGACGAGGCTCTTCAGGCCGAGCAGCGCCGCGCCGTTGTACTGGCGATGGTCAACCCGCTTCTTGAAGCGCATGAGCACGGGCAGAGCGGCAATCGCCATGAGCTTGGTGAGCCACGAGCGGCCGAACTCTTCCTTGATCATGTCGTTGAGCATCTGCGCGAGGCCCTCCGACGTCTTGAGCGCGACATTCCCAACGAAACCGTCACAGACGATGACGTCGACGGTGCCCTTGTAAATGTCGTTGCCTTCAACGTTGCCGCGGAAGTTCAGCGTGCTCGCGCGCAGGAGCTCGCCAGCGCGCTTGATGGTGTCGTTGCCCTTGATGACTTCTTCGCCGATATTCAGGAGCCCGATGGTTGGGCGATCCTTGCCCTCGAGCGCCGCGACGAGCGCGTGGCCCATCTCCGCGAACTGCAGCAGGTGCTGCGGTTCGCAGTCGACGTTCGCGCCGAGGTCGAGCATCGTCGTGTAGCCGCGCGGGTTTGGCAGCGCGAAGGCGATAGCCGGGCGTTCGATGCCAGGCAACGTCTTGAGCACGTAGCGCGAAACGGCCATCAGCGCGCCGGTGTTGCCGGCCGAGATGCAGGCTTGCGCCTCGCCCTCTTTCACGCGATTGAGCGCGACGCGCATCGACGAGTCTTTTTTCTTGCGCAGGGCGACTTCGACCGGATCGTCCATTTCGACGACCTCGGTGGCGGGCACGACGGTAAGCGCGGGATGGTCCGACGCCTTCAGCTTCTTCAACTGGGCGCGAACCGCCGACTCGACGCCAACGAGCATGAGATGCGCGTCGGGGTGCGAGCGGACGAAATGGACTGCGGCAGGCACCGTCACAGACGGGCCGTGGTCGCCTCCCATGCAATCTATCGTGAGCGTAACAGTCATGGAATGCGACGGATTTCAGGCATAAAAAAGCGGCAGTTGAATGCCGCCTTTTTGCCGAGCCGAAATATGGTCAAGCGAACGGAATCGTCAGATGCGGCGCCAGGTGCCAAACACCGCGCCGCACGCTGAAACGATTAGTCGTTCTTGGTCTTGACGACTTTCTTGCCGCGGTAGTAGCCGTTCGGGCTGATGTGGTGACGCAGATGCACTTCACCCGTGCTCGGCTCGACGGCCAGCGGCGCGCCCGTGAGGAAATCGTGCGAGCGGTGCATACCGCGCTTCGACGGCGACTTCTTGTTTTGTTGAACTGCCATGATAACTCCTGAAAATTTTCCGAATTCTAACACAGCCCGATCCGGCCGCCGCCACCCTTGGGGGATGGCCGGACTCCGGGCTCAGGCCCACGCGTCTGGTACTGCCTGCCCCGCGCAGCCGCCTAAGGCTTACCTTAGTGCTTGCTGCCGGGACCGTCCTTCTTGAGCGATTCGAGCGCCGCAAACGGGTTGACGCGCTCTTCCGGCTCGATTTCCTGCTCCGGCACGTCGTCTACGGAATCCACGCCTTCCGCGCCGTCGGGACCCGAGGCGAGGCTTTCGTGAATTTCCGGACAGACTTCGTGCTTCGGCACCAGCGGCAGCGCGAGCAACAGCTCCTCTTCGATCAAGTCGACGAGATCGAAATGGCGCGAGCCCACGATCACTTCGACTTCATCGTCGTCGAGCGGAAACTCGTCCGCCTCTTCTTCCGTCTGGACGATACGGAAGGTCGCATCCGCATTGAATGCCTGCTCGTAGGGAGCGAGGCACCGCTGGCACGTGAGCCACGCGCCACCGTGAACAGCCAGCCGCAGGTATGGCTGCGGCCCTTCGGTACCGTTGTCCTGCAATTCCTGCTGGGTAAAGCCCGCAGCCTGCCAGGTAAACGCGGTGTCGCGATCTGGCGCCTCGGCCGGGACTTCGTTTAACATGCGCGGCAGTTGCGAGACGCGCACGACGCCCGCTGCTTCACGCTCGCTGCGCGCGAATTCGAAGATATCGAAGTCACGCGGATTCAGTTCAGCGCCAGCAGGCTTACCAGAATGTTCGGTCATGTGCGCTCCCCTGCTTCAAGGCTTAGGGCGGGGCAAGCGATGCGCGAAAGCCGACAGCGGCTCACAGCGATCCAGCTTGTTCCGGCCTACATTAGCCCGTTTTGCCCGCGGTATTTGCCTATATTGGCCATCGACACGCTACTGCCGGCAAGGTCTTTCAAGCCTTGACACCTGAAAATACAGGCGCCCGCACAAGACGTGCGACGAGAGCATACCGATGAAAAGCCCAAAATCATATCGCCTTTATCTTTGTGAGTCAAACACTTAAGCTCGCGTACGCAAGTGTCTGTGCAAACGCGGTTTTCGGGAGCCTCTAGCGACGTTTTGCGGGAAATCCGCCCCCGTTTTCGGCACCCGAGCACCCGAAAATCGCCAGACCACAACCGCCTTTTCGCCAGCCACATTCGTAGTCACATTCGCAGCCGCTTTCATACTCCGAACGAACATGCAGGATTCTCCCTCGCAGGCCCCACGCACGGGCCGCCCCGCCCTCATCCTCGCCTCCAGCTCGCGCTACCGGCGCGAGTTACTCGAACGTCTGCGCATTCCCTTCGACACGGCCGTGCCCGCCGTCGACGAAACGCCGCACCCCGGCGAAACGCCCGAAGCGACGGCGCTGCGCCTGGCTGCTGCGAAGGCCCGCGCCGTGGCCGCCGCCCTGCCCTCCGGCGCCGCGCGCACGCTCGTGATCGGCTCCGACCAGGTCGCCACCTTCGATGGCCGACAGATCGGCAAGCCCGGCACGCACGAACGCGCGCTCGAGCAACTGCAGGCCATGCGTGGCCGCGAGGTGTTGTTCCATAGTGCCCTGAGCGTGCTCGACACCGCTACTGGCCAAACGGATACCGTCGATGTCGTCACGAAGGTGCGCTTTCGCGACCTGCCCGACGCCGCGCTCGACGCCTATCTGCGCGCCGAAACGCCTTACGACTGCGCGGGCAGCGCGAAAGCGGAGGGGCTTGGCATCACGCTGCTCGAAGCGATCGAATCGGACGACCCCACCGCCCTGATCGGCCTGCCGCTCATCGCGCTCACGCGCATGCTGCTTGCCGCGGGCTATCCGTTGCTGGAGACGCAAGCATGAGCCTGGGCACCCTCTATCTGATTCCCAACACGCTCGGCGAAGGCGACGACGACGCGCTCAACGCCGTCTTGCCCGCGCCCGTGCGCGAACGCGCGGGCGCGCTCGCCAGCTACATCGGCGAAAACGCGAAGACCACGCGCGCCTTCCTCAAGCGCGTGGGCACGACGCGCCCGATCCAGGAAATCGAGATCAGCGAACTCAATGTCAACACGCCCGCGGGCCAAGTCGACAAGCTGCTCGCCCCACTGCTTGCGGGCATCGACACGGGGCTCGTTTCCGAAGCGGGCGTGCCCGCAGTCGCCGATCCGGGCGCGCTGCTCGTGCGGCGCGCGCACGAGCGCGGCATCAAGGTGGTGCCGCTCGTGGGTCCGAGTTCGATTCTGCTCGCGTTGATGGCATCGGGCCTGAACGGCCAGAGCTTCGCGTTTCACGGCTACCTGCCCGTCGACGCGAACGAGCGCGTGAAAAAGCTGCGCGATCTGGAGCAGACCTCGCGCAAGGGCAAGCAGACTCAGATCTTCATCGAGACGCCCTATCGCAACCGCACGCTGCTCGACGCGCTGCTCGCGACCTGCGCGCCCTCCACGCTCGTGTGCGTCGCCGCCGATCTCACGCTGCCAACCGAGACGATCGTGAGCCGCGCCGTGTCCGACTGGAAAAAGAAGCCCGCGCCCGAATTGCACAAGCGGCCGGCGATTTTCCTGCTGCTCGCGCACTGAACGCTTCGGCGCGCCAAAACGAATCGGCCGCTGCGCAACCCTCGCGCAGCGGCCGATTTTTCTTGAGGACGACCGGAAGCTAACGTGTCGCCAGTGCTCAGTGCACCGACAGCTTGCCGCCCATCAGCAGCGAATGCATGGCCGCCGAGCCAATGTTCGCGCCCACGCGCTTCGCGACGCGATCGGTGAGACTCTGCTTGACCGTGTAATCGACGACGTCCGGCGCCTTGATCACCTCGCGCGCCACGTAATCAGTGTCACCGTAGCCGTCAGCCAGACCGAGCTCCACGCTCTTCTGCCCGGTCCAGAACAGGCCCGAGAAGATATCCGGCGAGTCCTTCAGGCGCTTGCCGCGGCCGGCCTTCACGGCGTCGATGAACTGCTGGTGGATCTGGTCAAGCATCTCCTGGGCGTGTGCGTCCATTTTCGGCGTGTCGGGCGAGAACGGATCGAAGAAGCCCTTGTTTTCGCCGGAGGTGCGCAGGCGCCGCTGGACGCCGAGCTTGTCCATGAGGCCGGTAAAGCCGAATCCGTCCATCAGCACGCCGATCGAGCCCACGATGCTCGCCTTGTTGACATAGATCTTGTCGGCGGCGGCCGCGACGTAATAGCCGCCCGAAGCGCACATGTCGCCCACCACCACGTAAAGCGGGATGGCCGGGTACTTCGTGCGCAGACGGTGGATCTCATCGTTGATGATGCCGGCCTGCACCGGGCTGCCGCCGGGGCTGTCGATATGCAGGATCACGCCCGCGGTGCCGTCGTCGTCGAAGGCGCTGTCGAGCGCGCTGATGATGTCTTCGGCGTTCGCCGGCGTGTCGGAGCCGATTTCGCCGTCGAGCGAAACGAGCGCCGTGTGGCGCCCTTCACTCTCCACGCGCGCGCCCGACAGATCCAGGATCGCCCACGCGATCACCACGAACACGGCGAGAAACGCGAAGCGAAAGAAGATACGCCAGCGCCGCGCCGCGCGCTGCTCGGTGATGGCCGCGAGCGCGATGCGTTCGAGCGCCTCGCGCTCCCAGCCAGGCGCGGGCGCGCCGCGGTCTGACGAAGCCGCTCGGGGCGCTTCGTTCGAATCAGGGGTCGGATTGTCGGACATGCGGGCGGCTTACGTTCGAAAGGGGTCGAAAGTCAGGAATCAGGTTGGGGTCGGACGCAAAGCATCGTCCGGCAGCCAGAATACCGCACGCCCCTCAGGCGTGTCGCGTTCCTCGACTTGCACGGGGCGCAAACGCCCGCCACGGCATGGGCCGCCGACGCACTTGCCCGTGTCGGGCTGGTAGATCGCGCCGTGCGTGGCGCACATCAGATAGAGCCCCGACGACTCGAAGAACTGGCCCTCGACCCAGTCGAGTTCCATCGGCACGTGCGCGCAGCGGTTCAGGTAGCCGTAGACCTCCCCGCCGTAGCGCACGAAAAACACCACGGCGTCGCCGCCCGCGTAAGTCGCAGTCATGCGCCGACCCTCGCCGCCCTCGGCGAGTTCGTCGGACGCGCATACGCGCACCGGCTCGAGCGCCGCTGTCTCGGGCGCCGTGCTCATGCGTTCTCCCGCAGCCAGCCCGCAAGCGCGGCCACGTCGGGCGCGACGAAGCGCGGCTCGAGCTTTTCGAGTGCGCCGGACGCATGCGCGCCATACGCCACGCCGATGGCGGCCGCGCCCGCATTGATCGCCATCTGCAGATCGTGGGTCGTGTCGCCGATCATCACCGTACGGCCCAGATCCTGCCCCAGTTCGCGCGTGAGCTCCTGGAGCATGGCCGGATGCGGCTTCGAGAAGGTTTCATCGGCGCAGCGGGTGCCGTCGAAGAGGCTCGTGAGCCGCGAATCCGCCAGCGCGCGGTTCAGCCCCACGCGGCTCTTGCCGGTCGCCACGGCGAGCAGGTAGCCAGTGTCGCGCAGTTCCGTGAGCATCTCGCGCACGCCTGCGAACAGCTCAGTCTGCTGATCCTTCAGCAAATAGTGGATGCGATAGCGCTCGACGAGCCGCGGGTAGTCGGCCGGATCGAGCGTGGGCGCGGCAATCTGCAGCGCCTCGCGCAGGCCGAGGCCGATCACGTAGCTCGCCGCCTCGTCGCCGGGCACGGGTAGGCCCAGGTCGCGGCACGCCGCCTGGATGCTGCGCGTGATATGGGCGGTCGAGTCCATCAAGGTGCCGTCCCAGTCGAACACAATCAGGTCAAATAACTCTCGAGCCATGCAGGACTTCTCCAAACGCTGTCAGATTCGGTGTCATTCGGGACGTGCCGCGCCAGGTCGCGCCGCGCCAGGCCGGGCCGCGTCGGTCGCCGCGCCTTCCTCGCGCTGCGCGCGCAGCGCGTCGACGAAGCTGCGGCAATCCGCCGGCAACGGCGCCTCGAACTGCAACGGGGCGCCCGTAATCGGGTGTGCGAGCTTCAATCGGTGCGCATGCAGAAACATGCGCTTGATGCCCGGCTTCGCGCCCGTGCGCGCGAGGTCCTTGTTGAGCGCGAAGTCGCCGTACTTGGCGTCGCCGACGATCGGCAGGCCGAGGTGAGCGAGGTGCACGCGGATCTGGTGCGTGCGGCCCGTCTTCAGCTCGGCTTCGAGGAGCGCGTAGCCCGGCCAGCGCTCAACGAGGTTGAATACCGTATGCGAGGGCAAGCCGTCCGGCTGCACGCGCACGCGGCGTTCGCCTTCCGGGGTCAGATACTTATGGAGCGGCTCTTTCACTGCGCGCCGACGGCCCCAGTCGCTCGCCCATTCGCCGTGAACGCAGGCGAAATAGCGCTTGTCGGTCTGGTTATCGCGCATCTGCGCATGCAGACCCACGAGCGCGGCGCGCTTCTTGGCGAGCATCAGCACGCCCGACGTTTCGCGGTCGAGCCGGTGGACCAGCTCGAGGAACTTGCCCTGCGGGCGCGCCTCGCGCAACTGCTCGATCACGCCGAACGCCACGCCGCTGCCGCCGTGCACGGCCACGCCGGCGGGCTTGTCGATGACGAGCAGCGCGTCGTCCTCGTAGATGATGGGAAACTGGGCCGCCGGCACGGGCGCGGCGCCGGCCGGCGCGCTCGATTGCGACGTGCGGATGGGCGGCACGCGCACGATGTCGCCTTCCGCGAGCCGATATTGCGCATCTACCCGACCCTTATTTACGCGCACTTCCCCGCTGCGCAAAATGCGATAGATGTGGCTTTTCGGCACGCCTTTGCAGACGCGCACGAGAAAATTGTCGATGCGCTGACCGGCCGCGCCCTCGTCGATTTCGACGAACGAAACCTGGTCGCTTGCGACCTGATTCTGGGATGTTTTGCCTAACCCTTTCATTCTGAATATAATTTGCCCAGCGCCGACGCAACGGTAGGCCATACGGCCAAATGTTCTGCGAACCACCCAATGGACACCCCAAGGGGGTTATCCTGGACTTGGACCACGCGGCGAGCGCAGGCTGCAAGCGATAAACGGTTATTTTACTTGCGCCCGGGGCTGGTTGCTCACCCCGCTTGATGAGAAGCAACGAGTTGCACGCACGGATCACCACTCCGGCAGGGACGGCGCCCACAGGCACGTTCGGTCAGGGGCGGCTCCGACGGTAACGGAACATTGGTATAAAGAATTTATCCGGCGCGTCCCGCCGCGTGGTCGAAGTGACCGCCGCAGGAGGCGCTGGTGGCGAAAATACGGCGAGCGCCCGAAGCGTCCCGGCAATGTGCGGGACACGGCGACGTCAAAAGTGGCGAGACACCCCGAGGGGGAAGACGGGCGTTCCTGAAAAGCTTCCCGTGCGCGGCCCTGATTGAATCTTGAGGCCGCGAACCTGATCCAGTCGCAAGCGCGCGCGGTTCGCCGCTGCGGCCGGCGTCTGTCACGGTCAGTGCGATGTGCACACGATGAACACAACCATCGGCACATCGACGGCCACGGCAGCAGGTGGATTGGAAGCGCAGGAAAACGTTGCCGTCGCGAACCCGCGGCATGTCTCGTCGCTTCTTGAAGACGTATTTCGCATGTGCCCACGCGGCCCCGTCCACGGCAACGCAACGCCGGACCGGCGCCCAGAAAAGGCAATTCTCCCCGCCATCGTTCCCGCTCCAGCGTGCTTGTGACAACACAATAAGGCGCGGCTCGCCGCTGCCCGCACCGTGCTGCCTGGCGTCACCGCCGCGCACCGTGCGGCTCGCGCGCGAACGCACTGGAGTCGTTCAATGAAACGAATGCTGTTCAACGCGACACAGCAGGAAGAACTGCGTGTCGCCATCGTCGATGGACAAAAGCTCATCGACATCGACATCGAAACCGCCGGGCGCGAACAGCGCAAAGGCAACATCTACAAGGGGATCGTCACCCGTATCGAGCCTTCGCTCGAAGCGTGTTTCGTCAACTACGGCGAAGACCGCCACGGCTTCCTGCCGTTCAAGGAAGTCGCCCGCCAGTACTTCCGCGAAGGCATCGACATGCGCGGCGCGCGCATTCAGGACGCCCTCAAGGAAGGCCAGGAACTGATCGTCCAGGTCGAGAAGGAAGAGCGTGGCAACAAGGGCGCCGCCCTCACCACGTTCATCTCGCTCGCCGGCCGCTACCTCGTCCTCATGCCGAACAACCCGCGCGGCGGCGGCGTCTCGCGCCGCATCGAGGGTGACGACCGTCAGGAACTGCGCGAAACCATGGCGCAGCTGCAACTGCCGGACGGCATGAGCATCATCGCGCGCACGGCCGGCATCGGCCGCTCCGCCGAAGAACTCCAGTGGGACCTGAACTACCTGCTGCAACTGTGGCGCGCCATCGAAGCCGCGTCGCAGGCCGGCCAGTCCGGTCAGCCCATGCTGATCTACCTGGAATCGAGCCTCGTCATTCGCGCGATCCGCGACTACTTCCAGCCCGACATCGGCGAAATCCTCATCGACACCACCGAGATCTATGACCAGGCGCGCGCCTTCATGGATATCGTGATGCCGGACAATGTCAATAAGGTGAAGCGGTATCACGACGACGTGCCGCTTTTCTCGCGTTTCCAGATCGAGCACCAGATCGAGACGGCGTATTCGCGCACGGTGCCGCTGCCCTCGGGCGGCGCGATCGTGATCGACCACACCGAAGCGCTCGTCGCCATCGACGTGAACTCGGCGCGCGCCACCAAGGGCGCCGACATCGAGGAAACCGCCGCGCGCACCAACCTCGAAGCCGCCGACGAAGTGGCGCGCCAACTGCGTCTGCGCGACCTGGGCGGCCTGATCGTGATCGACTTCATCGACATGGAGTCGGCCAAGAGCCAGCGCGAAGTCGAGCAGCGCCTGAAAGACGCGCTGCGCCACGACCGCGCCCGCGTGCAGATGGGCAAGATCTCGCGCTTCGGCCTGATGGAACTGTCGCGTCAGCGCCTGCGCCCCGCCCTCTCGGAAGGCAGCCACGTGACGTGCCCGCGCTGTAACGGCACGGGTCATATCCGCGATACGGAATCGTCGGCGCTTCAGGTCCTGCGCATCATCCAGGAAGAGGCGATGAAGGAAAACACCGCGGCAATTCATTGCCAGGTGCCGGTCGAAGTGACCGCCTTCCTGCTCAACGAAAAGCGTTCGGAAATCAACAAGATCGAGTCGCGCTTCAAGGTTGCGGTCGTTCTGATCCCGAACAAGCACCTCGAAACGCCGCACTACAAGCTCGAGCGCCTGCGTCACGACGACGCGCGCCTCGACGATCCGCGCGCCTCGTGGAAGATGGCCGAGGAAGCGGCTCGCGAACTCGAGTCGGAAACCGGCTACAGCAAGCGCACCGCCGAAGCCAAGCCGAAGCAGGAAGCCGCGGTGAAGGGCATCACGCCGGAGCGTCCCGCGCCGAGCGCGCCGGTCAAGCCGGCCGAAACCGCACCCGTCGCGGCGCAACTGGCCGTCACCCCCGCGGGCGGCGGTTTCTTTGGCTGGGTCAAGCGCCTCTTCGGCGGCGCACCGGCTGCGGCGCCCGCACCGGCACCGGTCGCTCAACCCGAAAAGACTGCCCGTCCGACCCGCGAAGCGCGTACCGAGCGCGGTGAGAAGACCAGCGGCGACCGCAACCGCAATCGCCGTTCCGGCGGCCGCGACGCGGCAGGCCGCGGCGAAAGCGCAGGCGGCACCCGCACCGGCCAGCCGGCTGGCCGCCGCGAGGAACGCGAGCCGCGCGAACAGCGTGAGCCGCGTGAAGCACGCGAAGGCCGTGGCACCCGCGAGCCGCGTGAGCCGCGTGAACAACGCGAACCGCGCGAGCAACGTGAACCGCGTGAAACCCGCGAAGCACGCGGCGAGCGCGAACAGCGCATCGAACGCGTCGAGCGCGGCCAGGAACGTAGCGACGTAACGGCGGAAGCCGGCGCCGCACGCGGTGAGCGTCAGGAACGTGGCGAGCGCCGCGAACGCGGTGAACGTGGCGAGCGCGGTGAGTCGCGTCGCCGTCAGCAAGCCGAGGCCGCTGAAGCCCAGGAAGCGCGTCTTGACGCCGCATCGGCAGGTGCCGAAGGCATCGAAGCGCCGCAGACGGAAGAACTGCCCGAAGGCGTGAGCGCGGGTGTCGACGAAGACGGCGTGCCGCGTGAAGGCGAAGAACGCCGCCGCCGCCGCCGCGGCCGCCGTGGTGGTCGCCGCGAGCGCGAGACGGATGCAGCAGGCCTCACGCCGGGTGCAGACGCACCGGAAGGCGAAGAGCAAGCCGCACCCTCTCAACCGGCCATCGAGCAGCCTGCCATTGCAGCCCAGGTGCATGAAGCACCGGCCGTAGAAGCGCGCACCGAGGCGGCTGTCGAGACTGTCGTGACCGCACAGCCGGCCGCAGCCGTCGTCGCCGAAGCCGGGCACGTGCCCGCCGCTGCCGTGACGACTACGCCGGTCGAAACCGTCGCGCCCGCTGCAGAGCAAGCTCCGGCTCCGGCCGAGCCGGCTCCGGCGCCCGTCGAAGCCGCACCGGTGAGCGTCGAAACCGCGCATGTGGTCGAGCCGAAGGCCGAAGAACCTGTGACGCCCGTTGCGCCCGTAGCGCCTGTCGCTCCCGTTGCGCCCGCCGCAGCGGAAGAACAGGTCGTGCCGGCAGCCCCGGTCGAGCCGGTCCAGGCCGAAACGCATCCTGTCGTGCGGGAAGACCGCGTCGAAGCGCCGCGGACCGAAGAGCCGGCCGCAGCAGCGCCCGTCGCTCAACCGGAGCCCGCGCAAGAAGCGGTAGCAGCCGCACCGGCGGTCGTCGCGATCACCGAGCCGGCTGCACAGCATCCGGCCCCGGTGGCAACGGCGGCGCCCGCGCCTGCGGCCAGCGCAGACACGCTGCGTCCGATGCTGGAATCGGCGGGTCTCGTCTGGGTCAATACCGACGCCGACAAGCTGCGCGCCGCGCAGCAGGCCGCCGCGCAACTGGTGAAGCCCGCACGCGCGCCGCGCGAACGCAAACCGCTGCCGCCGGTCGACAGCACGCCGATGCAGCAGGTCGAAACCAGCCGCCAGCCGTAAGCGCTGCAAGCGCAACTGGCCGCGCGCCGGACCTCGCGTCCGGCGCGCTCCCGAAAAGCCCGCCCTTCCGGCGGGCTTTTTTGATATATCAGCGTTCTCCCTTGTCTGTAGGCCGTTGCTGGTTCGGCTAAAATCGAACTAACGCGAGAACGAAGAGACCATGACACGACGCATCATCCCTGTTGCCGACGTTCGATCGCTGCCGCCCGAACTGCCCAGGCCGGCCGCGGGAGCCGTGCGCGCGCCTTCTGGCGCGGTCTTCGACGCGCTCGCCAGACCGCTGCGCGACCTTCGCATCTCGGTCACGGACCGCTGCAATTTCCGCTGCGTGTACTGCATGCCGCGAGCCGTGTTCGACAAGGACTACCCGTTTTTGCCCCATTCCGCGCTGCTTTCGCTCGAAGAAATCGAGCGGCTCGCGCGGCTTTTCGTCGCGCATGGCGTCACCAAGATCCGCCTCACGGGTGGTGAACCGCTGCTGCGCAAGAACATCGAATTCCTGATCGAGCGCCTCGCCGCGCTGCGCACGCCCGCAGGCGAACCGCTCGACATCACGCTCACCACCAATGGCTCGCTGCTTGCCCGCAAGGCGCGCGCGCTGCGCGACGCGGGCCTCACACGCGTGACGGTGAGTCTCGACGCCCTCGATGACGCCCTCTTTCGCCGCATGAACGACGCCGATTTCGCGGTGGCCGACGTGCTCGACGGCATTGCGGCGGCACAAGCCGTGGGTCTCGCGCCGATCAAGGTCAACATGGTCGTCAAGCGCGGCACGAACGACGGCGAGATCGTGCCGCTTGCACGGCATTTCCGCGGCACGGATGTGACGCTACGCTTCATCGAGTACATGGACGTGGGCACGTCGAACGGCTGGAACATGGCCGAAGTGCTGCCGTCCGCGGAAGTCGTCGCGCGCATCACCGAGCACTGGCCGCTCGTGCCGCTGGAGCCCCACAACGCCGCCGAAACGGCGCAGCGCTGGGGCTACGCAGATGGCGCGGGCGAGATCGGCGCGATCTCCAGCGTGACGCGCGCGTTCTGCGGCGACTGCACGCGCGCGCGCCTTTCGACCGAAGGCAAGCTGTACCTGTGCCTGTTCGCCTCGATGGGTTACGACCTGCGCGCGCTGTTGCGCAACGGCGCCACCGACGCGGCTATCTCCGGTGCGATCGCACAGGTATGGGAGGGCCGTGCCGACCGCTACTCGCAGTTGCGAGGCAGCGCGCAGGCACCGGCGGCCTCCGACGAGCGTCGCATCGAAATGTCCTATATCGGCGGCTGAGCAGCCCATGACGCCGACGAGCGCCAACCCCATCCCCTCTGCATCGATCACGGGCCTCGTGCTCGCGGGCGGCCGCGGCCAGCGCATGGGCGGCGCGGACAAGGGCTTGCAGATGCTGCACGGCAAACCGCTTGCAGCGCACGTGCTCACGCGCCTCGCGCCACAGGTCGGCGCCCTCTCGATCAGCGCAAACCGCAACGGCGACGCTTATGCGGCACTCGGCGCGCCGTGGCGAGCGAGCGTGCTCGCCGATACGCTGCCCGACTTCCCCGGACCGCTCGCGGGGCTCCTCGCTGGATTGCGCGCGGCGCAAACCGAATGGCTCCTCACGGCGCCCTGCGATTCGCCCTGGCTGCCAGCCGATCTCGCCGAGCGCCTGGGCCACGCCGCGCTCGCAGAGCGCGCCGACATCCTGACCGCGACCACAACGAACGCCGATGGCGAGGTCTCGCTGCACCCCGTATTCGCGCTCGTACGCACCTCGCTCGCCGACGACCTCGCCGCCTTCCTCGCCGCCGGCGAGCGCAAAGTGCGTGCGTGGTACGCGCGCCACACGGCTGCCGAAGTCGCCTTTGCCGATGAACGTGCGTTTTACAATATCAATTCCTTACAGGAACTGGCCGAACTCGAACGCGCCTGAATTGCAATCGGGCGGCGCCCGGCCAGCCGCCGTCCCCGGCACACGGCCGGCACGCCCGCCTGGACGATCGCCGCACACGCCGTGCGGATGCGACGCTTCCTCACTCGATGACCACGCTTAACCATCCCTCCGGCAGCGCCGGCTGCATCAGCCAGTACGATCCGCAAGCTTTGCCCGTCAGCGCCGCGCAGGCCATCGTGCTGCAGTGGGTGACGCGTCTTGCGGCGAGCGAACGCGTGCCGCTGCGTGAGGCGCTTGCGCGTGTGCTGGCCGAAGACGTGATTTCGCCCATCGACGTCCCCGCGCACGACAACGCCGCGATGGACGGCTACGCGTTCGACGGCGCGGCCCTGGCCGGCGCCTCCGGCAACCTCTCGCTCACCGTGTGCGGCAAGGCCTTCGCCGGTCACGCCTATCCGGGCGAAGTGGCCGCGGGTGCATGCGTGCGCATCATGACCGGCGCGCCGATGCCCACGGGCTGCGACACCGTCGTGCCGCAAGAGCTTGTGTCTGCGCAGGGCGACGTCATCACTTTCGAAGCAAACGCCGTCAAGCGCGGCGCGAACGCCCGCCGCAAGGGCGAGGATCTCGCGCGCGGCGGCGTGGCGCTCGCGGCCGGCCGCGTGCTGCGCGCCTCCGACATTGGCTTGCTGGCCTCGCTCGGTCTCGTCGAGGCGAACGTGAAGCAGCGCCTGCGCGTGGCCTATTTCTCGACCGGCGACGAATTGCGCTCGCCGGGCGAGCCGCTCGAGGCGGGCTGCATCTATGACAGCAACCGCTACGTGCTCGGCGCGATGCTACAGCGCCTGAACGTCGAGGCGATCGACCTGGGCGTCGTGCGCGACGACCCCGCGGCGCTCGCTGCCATGCTGAAACTCGCTGCCGAAACCGCCGATGTCGTGCTAACCTCCGGCGGCGTCTCGGTCGGGGAAGCCGATTTCACGCGCACCCAGTTGCAAACGCTCGGCGACGTCTCGTTCTGGGGCCTCGCCATGCGCCCCGGCCGCCCGCTTGCGTTCGGCCGCATCTGGTCGGGCGGTCGCCCTGGCACTGGCCGCGCGGCACTCCTGTTCGGGCTTCCCGGCAACCCGGTCGCGACGATGGTCTCGTTCTACCAGATCGTGCGCCCCGCCCTCATGGCGATGGCGGGCGCGCAAGCGCAGCCGGTCCCGCTCGTGCCGGCATTGAGCGATCAGCCGATCAAAAAGCGCGAGGGCCGCACCGAATTCCAGCGCGGCCTCGCGCGCCGCGACGCGAGCGGCCAGTGGCGCGTCGCGCCGACCGGCTCGCAAAGCTCGGGCGCGCTCAGCACGATGAGCGAGGCGAACTGCTTCATCGTGCTCGCCCACGAAGCCGGCGATCTCGATGCCGGCGACGCCGTCGACATCATGCTGTTCGATGGACTCGTCTAGCGCGGCGGCGCCCGAGAGGCCATCAAACGTAACCACACGTCCACACCTGCATAACGGACCGACTACTATGAAAAAACAGATCTCGTTCATCGCTGCGGGCCAGACCGCCAAGGCGCTCATCCTCGTGTACCTGACGTTCAGCGTGCCTATCGTGCTGCTCGGCGTGCTCGTGGCGTTCGTGCGCTATGGCTCGGTCGAACTCTCGACCATCTTCAGCGCGCTGCTGCTCAATGCGATCGTCGGCTTCATCCTGCTGTGGATCGCCTGCCACGCGTACAACTGGGTGGCCTCGCGCTTCGGCGGCATCGAGATCCATCTGTCCGACGTGCCCGAGGAAGCGTGATGGCCGCGACGATCCGCGCCGCCACGGCCGCCGACGTCGGCGCGATGCACGCGCTGATGTATGAACTCGCGGAATTCGAGAAGCTCACGCATCTGTTTACGGGCACGGCCGATGGCCTCGCCGACGCCCTGTTCGGCACGCGCCCGGCCGCGGAAGCGCTGGTGGCGGAAGACGCCGGCCGCATCGTCGGCTACGCGCTCTTCTTCCACAACTACTCGACGTTCCTGAGCCGCCGCGGTCTCTATCTCGAAGACCTCTACGTGCAGCCGTCGCAGCGTGGCACCGGCCTCGGCACGGCGATGCTGCGCGCGCTCGCGGCCATTGCCGTCGAACGCGGCTGCGCCCGCTTCGAATGGACCGTGCTCGACTGGAACACGCCGGCCATCGGCTTTTATGAAAAGCTCGGCGCGACCGTGCTGCCCGACTGGCGCGTCGTGCGCATGACCGGCGACGCGCTCGAAAAGCTCGCCGCGCCTGGCGAAACGGTCAGCGGGTAAGCCAACGCACTACATACGCTCGAATGCAAACGGGCCGCCTGGATCAGGCGGCCCGTTTTCTTTTGGCGCGCAGGTTGCTGTCACTCGTCGCCGAATCCCGCTTCGCTTTCTGCGTCGCCATTGCCATTACGCAGCGCTTCGCCGAGAAGATTCGCGGCGGCCTCGCCCGGCAACGCCTCGACGTCGCGCAGCTTGCGGTTCATCGCACGTGTGCGCACCTCCGCCGCCTCGATGGAACGCGTGACCGTTTCGAGCTGCGACTTGGTGCGCGCGAGCACGTCGCCGAACTTGCCGAACTCCGTCTTCACCGCGCCCAGCACCTGCCACACCTCACTCGAGCGGCGTTCGATCGCGAGCGTGCGAAAACCCATCTGCAGGCTGTTGAGGAGCGCCGTGAGCGTGGTCGGACCCGCCACGCTCACGCGGTAGTCGCGCTGCAGGACATCGGTCAAGCCCGGACGGCGCAGGATCTCGGCGTAAAGGCCTTCGGTCGGCAGGAACAGCAGCGCGAAATCAGTCGTGTGCGGCGGCGCGACGTACTTCTCGGCGATGGTGCGCGCCTCCGCGCGGATGCGCACTTCCAGCGCGCGCCCGGCCTCCTCGATCGCGAGCACGTCCGCGCGCTCCTGCGCATCGATGAGACGCTCGTAGTCTTCGCGCGGGAATTTGGCGTCGATCGGCAGCCAGACCGGCTCGCCTTGTTCCGCACCGCCCACGCCGCGTCCAGGCAGGCGAATCGCGAATTCCACGCGCTCCGTGCTCTTTGGCACCGTCGCGACGTTCTTCGCGTACTGGTCGGGCGTGAGCATCTGTTCGAGCAGCGCTTCGAGCTGCACTTCGCCCCAGGTGCCGCGCGTCTTCACATTGGTGAGCACCTTCTTCAGGTCGCCCACGCCCGCGGCCAGCGTCTGCATCTCGCCGAGCCCTCGATGCACCTGCTCCAGCCGATCGGAAACGAGCTTGAACGATTCGCCAAGGCGCTGCTCGAGCGTGGCGTGCAGCTTCTCGTCGACCGTGCGGCGCATTTCCTCGAGCTTCGCCGCGTTGTTCGCCTCGATGTCCTTGAGGCGCTGTTCGAGCGTCGCGCGCACTTCGGCGAAACGCCGGTCGTTGACTTCGGTGAGCTGTCCGAGCTGCTGCGTGAGCAGCGCGCCGAAGTGGCGCAGTGCGGCGCCCTGCTCGTCACGCGCCTGCTGAGCCTGCTGATGCAGGCTCTGGCGCACGGCGTCGAGCTGTTGCGTGTTGGTCGCCGTGAGTTTGGCGAGCTGCTGGGCGAAGCCGTCGATCTGGCTGTTCTGCACGGTCGCGATGCTGCCGAGTTGTGCCGCCAGCGCCTGCTGAACCTGCGCGAAGCCGCCGCCGAACTCGCTGCGCGAGCTCTGCGCCGTGCGCGCGATCTCATTGCGCAGCTCGCGCTCGATGCGCTCGGCCGCGCGCGCCTGCGAGTCGGTCGACGCGGCGAGGCGGTCGCTCAGTTGATCGAGCGCGTCGAGCGTGGCCTCGGCGTCGCCATCGCCATGGCCTTGACGCGCACGCAGCAGCGCCACGAGCGTCACGACGAACGCGATCGCCAACGCAACAATCGCCAGCGACATGACTGCGAGCGGACTCATTGACGGGCTTGCCCCAGCACAGCGGGGTTGATCGGATTGGGCGGCTGCCCGGCGCGCGGTCCCTCGCCGAGCGCGGCGATGAGGTTGTCGGCGGCGAGGTTCGCCATGGCGCGGCGCGTGGCTTCGCTCGCACTCGCGATATGCGGCGTGAGCACGACGTTCTCCACTTCGAGCAACGCCGGATGCACGCGCGGCTCGCCCTCGAACACATCGAGGCCCGCCGCCGCGATCTGGCGCGTGCGCAGCGCATGCGCGAGCGCCGCGTCGTCGACGATGCCGCCGCGCGCGATGTTGGTGAGCGTGGCCGTGGGTTTCATCAGCGCGAATTCGGCTGCGCCGATCGTGTGATGGTTGTCCGCCGTATACGGCAGCACGAGCACGACGTGGTCGGCCTGCTTGAGCAGGTCTTCCTTCGACAGATATTCCGCATTCAGCTCGCGCTCGATCTCAGGCGCGACGCGCGAACGGTTGTGATACACCACGCGCATGTTGAAGCCGCGCGCACGGCGCGCGAGCGCCTGGCCGATACGGCCCATTCCGATCACCCCGAGCGTGGCGCCATGAATATCCGAGCCGAGAAACGCGTCGAACGACCACTTGTCCCACTTGCCCGCGCGCAGGAAGTGCTCCGATTCCGTCACGCGGCGCGCGGCCGCCATCATCAGCGCCCAGCCGAAGTCGGCCGTGGTTTCGTTGAGCACGTCGGGCGTGTTGGTACCGAGAACATTGGCCGCGTTGAAGGCGGCCATGTCGAAGTTGTTGTAGCCCACGGCCATGTTCGACACCACGCGCAGGCGCGGCGCGGCAGCGAGCGTCGCGGCGCCGATCGGGTCGCCCGCGGTGAGCGCGCCGTCCTTGTCGGCGAGACGCTGATGCAGCGCCTCGGGCGAAAGCGCTTCGCCGTTGTTCCAGTCCACGTCGAAATACTGCTTGAGCCGGTCGATCACGTCGGGAAAGATCGGGCGCGCCACGAGAATCTTTTGCATCGTTGCTCTCCACACTTCAGTCGTTGTCCGTCATTGTTGCGCGTGACGGGGCGCTCAGGGAAGTCTCGCGTGCTTTTCGCAAACCGGCCCGCAAGCGGCCTGCGCTAGACGAAAAAGAGCCAGGTGGCCGCGAGAAACACCGGCGCGAGCAGCACGCCCGACCAGCCAAGATAGCCGAAGAAGCCGGGCATGCGCACGCCGCGCGACTGCGCGATCGCCTTCACCATGAAGTTCGGTGCGTTGCCGATATAGGTGAGCGCGCCCATCCACACCGCGCCCGCCGAGATCGCGGCGAGCGTTTTCGCGCCGCCGGACATGAGCGCGTTGGCGTCGCCGCCCGCGAGATTGAAGAACACGAGATAGGTGGGCGCGTTGTCGAGGAACGACGACAAGAGACCCGTCGCCCAGAAGTACATCGCTTCGTTGGGGCGGCCCGGTGCGTCGTTCACGAACCGGATCAGCGCGGCGAACGCGCCCGCCTCGCCCGCGCGCAGCATCGCGATGACCGGCGTGATCGTCACGAAAATGCCCGCGAAGAGCTTGGCCACCTCGACAATCGGCGCCCACTCGAAACCGTTGTCGGCGCGCGCCGCTTTCGACGTGAACGCGAGCGAAATGAGTGCGAGCGCAACGAGTCCTGCATCGCGCACGAGGTTCTGCAACTGCAGGTGCGCGCCCGCGACCTCGAAAACGATACCCGGACGCCACACGCCGCTCATCAGCACGAGTGCGACGAGTAGCGCGAGCAGCACGAAATTCGCCTTGCCGCCGATGGAGAGCGCATCCGTGTCCGGCGTCGGGTCGAGCGCAGCGGCGTGCACTTCCCCGGCGCGGCTGAAGTACCAGCTATCGAGCGCGTAGAACACCGCGAGCAGCACGCCGCACACGAACAGCATCGGCAACGCGAGATGCTGCGCAGTCCAGAAGAATCCCACGCCGTTGAGAAAGCCGAGGAACAGCGGCGGATCGCCAAGCGGCGTGAGCAGGCCGCCCGCGTTCGCGACGAGAAAGATGAAGAACACGACCACGTGCACGTTGTGCCGGCGGTTGTCGTTCGCGCGCAGAAGCGGGCGGATCAGCAGCATCGCCGCGCCGGTCGTGCCCATCACGCTCGCGAGCACGGTGCCGAGCGTGAGAATCGCCGTGTTCATGCGCGGCGATCCGCGCAGATTCCCGTACACGCAGATGCCGCCCGCTATCGTATAAAGCGCGCCGAGCAACACGATGAAGGGCAGATATTCGTCGACGACAGCGTGCACGAAAAGCGGATACGTCACGCCGACACCATGCGTGGCCGCGAACGGCAGCAGGAACGCGAGCGCCCAGGCCGCCGAAATCTTGCCGAAGTGGTGATGCCAGAACGTGGCCGCGAACATCGGGAAGAACGCGATCGAGAGCAGCATGCCGGCGAACGGCAGCGCCCAGGCGACGCTGAGCGATGCGCCGTCGAAAGCCGCCGCGTGTGCGTTCGCGCTGAAGAGCGTTAGAGCGGCAAAGAGCGTCCCCGCGCAAGCGCTCGCCGCGTTGCGCTTACGCGCCATGCACGACGATCACATGCACGCGATACGGCCCATGTGCGCCAAGAATGATGGTCTGCTCGATGTCGCCGGTGCGCGAAGGTCCCGAAACGAAGTTGACCGCGCGCGGCAGCTCTCCGCGTTCGGCGCGCATGAGCGCGAAGGCGTCTTCGTGGCCCGCGACGATGCGCGAAGCGGGCACGACGGCGATATGCGTTTCGGGCAGCAGCGCGCCAGAGGCCCACGTCTGGGGGCTGGAGAGCAGGACCAGTGTGCCGGTTTCGGCCGTGGCGCAAAAGCAGCCCGTGAGGCCGACGAGATCGCGATCTTCGGGCTTGCGGAATTGAACGACGAGACCCGCACCGGCCCAGTCGAACGATTCGAGCGTTTGCCACGCGACGGCCTGCATCGGCAGGCTGCGCTCGGCGAGATAACGTTGCGCGGCGGCGGGCACGTCGGCGAGCTGCTGGACTTCGTCGACGGTGCTCGACATCTTGCGCGCCTCGCCAACGAAGCGCGCAACGAGATCGCCTTCCAGCGGCGGGCGCGGACCCTCGGGATGAAGCGCGAGGTAGTCGGCCACGGCTTGCCGCTCGTGCGCCGCGGGCGTGGCCTCGCGTCCCTGCGCCGCGCGAATGCGCGCGAGTATGCTGCGGCGGGCGGCCGTCGTGTCCATGAACGTCCTCGTCAGATGAAGAAAGGCGACGCGCCGATTATACCGGGGCGTCGCCTGCGATCTGCGGATCAACCGTGCGCGTTTTTCAGACGCCTAGTTGCCCCCGCACTCTTCCTCCACGGGCTGCTCGATGCCGAACACCTGGCGCAGATAGGCGAGATACGCCTTGTCGTCGCACATGTTCTTGCCGGGCGAATCGGAGAGCTTGGCGACGGGCTGGCCGTTGCAGCGGACCATCTTGATGACGATCTGCAGCGGCTGATAGCCCAGGTCGTTCGTGAGGTTCGTGCCCACGCCGAACGCGAGGCGGCAGCGCTCGCCGAAACGCTCGTACAGGCGCAGCACCTTCGGAATGTCGAGCGCGTCCGAGAAGATCATCGTCTTCGTGCGCGGATCGCAGCGATTGTCCTCGTAGTGCTTGAGCAGGCGCTCGCCCCACTCGAACGGATCGCCCGAGTCGTGCCGCGCGCCGTCGAAGAGCTTGCAGAAGTACATGTCGAAGTCGCGCAGAAAGGCCTGCATGCCGTAGACGTCCGAGAGCGCAATGCCCAGGTCGCCGCGGTATTCCTTCGCCCACATCTCGAAGCCGAAGATTTGCGAGTCACGCAGACGCGGCCCGAGCGCCTGGCACGCCTGCAGGTACTCATGCGCCATCGTGCCGAGCGGCGTGAGGTTGTGCTTCATCGCGTAGTAGACGTTGCTCGTGCCCGTGAACTGCTCGCCGAGATCGTCCTTGAGCGTGAGGATCACCTCCTCGTGCCAGCGCTTCGAGAAGCGGCGGCGCGTGCCGTAGTCGGCGATCTTGCAGTCGGCGAATTCGGGCTTCGCGCCGAGCAGTTCGATCTTGTGGCGCAGACGCTCGCGCCCCTCCTCGTACTGCGGATGATGCTGCGTGTTGCGGAAGTACACCTCGTTGACGATCGCGAGCACCGGGATCTCGAAGAGGATCGTGTGCAGCCACGGCCCCTTGATCGCGATGTCGATCTCGCCATTGGCCTTGGGCGACGGCGTGACCGAGATGTACTTTTCGTTGAGGTGAAAGAGCGCGAGAAAGTCGATGAAGTCGCTCTTGATGAAGCGCATCTTGCGCAGGTATTCGAGCTCGGTCTCGGCGAAGCGCAGCCTGCACAGCTTCTGGATCTCGCTGCGGATCTCGTCGACGTAGGGCACGAGATCGACGTTCGGCGTGCGGCAGCGGAAACGGTATTCCACATTGGCCGCGGGGAAATGATGCAGCACCACCTGCATCATGGTGAATTTGTAGAGATCGGTATCGAGCAGCGAAGTAATGATCATGATGGGCCAGCCGGACTGCAATCGGATAGCGCCCGCGAAGCGGGAACCGGACACGCTGCCGGGCAGATGCCCACAGCGGCTCCGGGCGGCAGGCGCCAGCGGTGCGCCCATGTTACCCGAATGCCTGCGCGCGCCGTGTGCCCGCCGGCACGTCCCCTCGCGCGCAATGGGTAAAACGTTGCGGATCACCCTATCTTATAAACTAATCACGAAACGATCTAAGGACCGTTGCGGGCCTGTGGTTGGGGTAATTCCTCATCAGTTACAATAGCGCTTTTGGCGAAGCGCCAACCCCCCGATACAAAAAGCTTGCAGGAGCTGCCTGAATGACTCACGTTGTGACCGAAAGCTGCATCAAGTGCCGCTATACCGACTGCGTCGATGTGTGCCCGGTGGACTGCTTTCGCGAAGGTCCCAACTTCCTCGCGATCGACCCGGACGAGTGCATCGACTGCGCCGTGTGCGTTGCCGAGTGCCCGGTGAACGCCATCTACGCCGAGGAAGACGTGCCTGGCGACCAGCAATCGTTCATCGAGCTGAACGCCGACCTCGCGAAGGGCTGGCCGAGCATCACCAAGACCAAGGCCCCGCTGCCGGAAGCCGACGAATTCAAGGACGTGAAGGACAAGCTCGCGCTGCTTGCACGCTAATCGCAGGCTGATCGCTTGTTCGGGGTGTCTTCCCCGTCGCATGCGTGGACAGTCCCTTGCAGCGGATTGTCCTTAAAGTGATAGCGACAGGGTATTGACAGGCCAAGCCAGACCCCATAGAATCTCGTTCTCTGCTTTTGTTGATCCCCGATAGCTCAGTCGGTAGAGCGCCGGACTGTTAATCCGTAGGTCCCTGGTTCGAGCCCAGGTCGGGGAGCCAAGATTCGCAAAAGCCCGTTCGTGTTGATCACAACGGGCTTTTTCATGACGTAAAGCATTGTTGTAGTGGTACTGCTGTTCCCCGATAGCTCAGTCGGTAGAGCGCCGGACTGTTAATCCGTAGGTCCCTGGTTCGAGCCCAGGTCGGGGAGCCAAGATTCGAGGGGTTGCGTGTTTGCACGCAACCCCTTTTTCTTTTGGTGCGCGTATTCAACGCATTTCCCTCGCCCGGCGCACGCAGCATCGCTGCGTTTCACATCGCCCCGCCCTCCCCGATAATGTCGCTTCGTCATCTTCGGGAATCCGCATGAAATCCACCCGCCTTGCCGCTCGCTTCGCGCGCCCGCTCCTCGCCGGCGCAGGCCTTGTCGTCTTCGTCGCCGCCCACGCCGAGCAGATCGGCAGCGTGAACACCAACTTCCGCGTGACCGGCTCGGACAAGGTCGTTGTCGAGGCCTACGACGATCCGCAGGTGCCGGGCGTCACCTGCTACGTCTCGCGCGCACGCACAGGCGGCGTGAAGGGCACGCTCGGCATTGCGGAAGATCCGACCGAGGCATCGATCGCGTGCCGGCAGGTCGGGCCGATCTCGTTCGCAGGCCCGCTCAAACAGCAAGACGACGTCTTCAACGAGCGTATGTCGTTCCTCTTCAAGACGCTGCACGTCGTGCGCGTGGTCGACGCGAAGCGCAACGCGCTCGTGTACCTGACCTACAGCGACCGCGTGGTGAGCGGCAGCGCCAAGAACAGCGTGACGGCCGTGCCAGTGCCGGCGGGCACGAAGATTCCGCTGCGCTAAACTGGGGATCTGCACAGGATCTTCACCGTGACCGATTCCCGTTTTCGAGACTCCGCCCGCTACTGGCGCACGCCGCTTCTGCCCGGCGCGGATCTCGTCACGGCCGAATACAACGAACACACGTTCGCGCCCCACTGGCACGAGGCCTATACGATCCCCGTGATCGAGGGCGGCGCGGAATGTTTTCGCTATCGCGGCACGCAGCATGTCGCCGAAACCGGCAGCGTGCCGGTCATCAACCCCGGTGAGCTGCACACGGGCTCGCGCGCTGTCGAAGAAGGCTGGAGCTATCGGGTGATGTACGTGCCGATCGACTTTCTGCACGAACTCGCCGGCGAAATCGCCGGGCGCACGCAGCCGCTGCCGTGGTTCGACGCCGAGGTGATCCACGATCTCGATCTCGCGCACCGGCTTTCGCGCGCCCATCGGCTGCTGGAAGCCGACGCCGACTGGCGGCGCGCCGCGGCTGCGCCGGAATCCAGCGCAAGCGCCGTTTTGGCCGGCGGGGCGCCACCTTCGGTGCCCCGCTCCGACCTCCTCGCCGTGGAAGGCTCGCTACTCGACGCGCTCTCGACGCTGCTCACGCGCTACGGCCGCACCCGCGAGGCGGCGCTCAAGCACGGCCCGAACGATCCTCGCGTGGAAACGATGAAGGCGCTCCTCGCCGCGGATCTCGCCACGCCGCTGCGCGTGGCCGATCTCGCCCAGGCAGTCGGCCTCTCGCCATTTCACGCCACACGGCTCTTTACGCAGGCGACCGGGCTGCCGCCGCACGCCTGGCGCACGCAGCTGCGCCTGCAACGCGCGCTCGCCCCGCTGCGCGAAGGCGCCACGGTCGCCGATGTCGCCGCGGCGAGCGGTTTCAGCGACCAGAGCCATTTCACGCGGCACTTTCGGCGCATGTTCGGCGTGCCGCCCGGCCGCTGGCAGTCGTCCTGAACGCGCCAACCCGCATCCCGCCGCAAGAACGTACAAGCCACGCGTAAGGCGGCCCGCTATGCTGTCCCCATGTATCAGGAGGACAGTTTGACCACGCATCCCAACCGCCTTGCCGAATTCATTGCCGGCGCGCGCGACATGATCCCCATGATGATCGGCGCCGCGCCCTTCGGCGTGATCTTCGGCACGCTCGTCACCTCGGGCCCGCTTTCGCTCTGGCACGGCCAGTTCATGTCGCTCGCCGTGTTCGCCGGCTCCGCGCAGTTCATCGCGCTCGGGCTGATCGCTTCGCACGCGAGCTTCGCGGTGATTCTCGCCACCACGTTCATCGTGAACCTGCGGCACGTGCTCTATAGCGCGACGCTCGCGCCTTATGTCTCGCACCTGCCGCTGCGCTGGCGCCTCGTGCTCGGCGGCCTGCTCACCGACGAGGTCTTCGCCGTCGCGTGGGCGCATTTCCGCCGCCATCCGCCCGGCGATGACGTCTCGCCGTGGCATTTCTTTGGCTCGGGCGTTTCGATGTACCTGAACTGGCAACTCTGGACCGCAGCCGGCCTGCTGTTCGGCGCGGCGTTCCCGGGTCTGCAGTCGCTCGGCCTCGACTTCGCGATGGTCGCGACCTTCATCGCCATCGTCGTGCCGCAACTCGTCGCCCTGCGCTACCTCGCCGCCGCCGCGACGGCGGGCGCGCTCGCCTTTTTCTGGCAGGGCTGGCCGTACAAGCTCGGGCTGCTCGGCGCCGTGCTCGCCGGTGTAGTCGTGGGTGTCGTGCTCTCGCGCCCAGGCTCCTCGCGCGGCGCCCGCGCCGGCAGCGAGTCCACCCGCAAGTCCCCCAACGTCCAACGCACCGCAGGAGCCGGGCAATGAACTACGTCGTCCTGATTCTCGGCATGGCCGTCATCACCCTGGTCATTCGCACCGCGGTGTTCGTGCTCGGCGACCGGCTGGTGTTCCCGCCGCTGGTGCGCACCGCGCTCGGCTTCGTGCCCGTCACCGTGCTCACGGCCATCATCGTGCCGATGGCGGTGTCGCCCCACGGACAAGGCGCCGAGCTGACCTGGCGCAACCCGCAGCTCGTCGGCGCGCTCGCGGCCATCGTAGTCAGCGCGCTCACGAAGCGCCCGCTCCTCACCATCGCGATCGGACTCGGCGTGTTCTTCCTCTGGCAGGGCGTCGTCCTGCGCTAGAGGCTAGCGTCGCCCCTTACGCTCAAGTTTCACCCCGGAGCGCCGTTAAACCCGTCAGGGCCTGCTCTGGCGGGCCACTGCTCGAACGGCGAGAGCACGCGAAAAGCGACAAGGATTACACCGGGGCAACCACAATGGGGCATATCACCCTTAACCTGAAGGACGAAACGCTTGCGTCGCTGCGCAAGGATTTCGACGCGTTCCTGCGCGTCTCGCTCAAACTCGACCCGCAATTCGCCACGCCGGAATTCGAGGATTACCTGCGCGCGAAGCTGCTCGACAACATGACGCCGCTCACGGAGCACGCTGTCCAGCGGCTCCTGCAGGGCGGCCAGTACGCGTGGGCCAAGCGCACGCTCGACAAGGAATTCCCCGAGGTCGTCTCGATCCTGATGCGTCAGGCGGGCGAATTCGGTTTCGGCTTCGCGTCGCGGCCCGAGTGGACGCCCGACGAACTCTCGAAGCAGTGCCGCGACTGGGCGGCGGCCATCGTGAGCGAAGCCCAGGGCGACGACTCGCTGGTCGATCCGCTGGCGGCGCAGATCAAGTCGGGTGTGCAGGACATCCAGGCGCTCGAAGAGTCGATGCAAACGCCCGCGTGGCGGCTCACCGAGTCGCTGCGTCAGCGCGTGTACGAGGCGAAGATCGGCTGTGAACAGGCGAGCGGCAGCGCCGCGCGCGAGCGTCTGGGCGAGCTGCGCGGGCTGCTGAGGCTTGGCGTCACGCATGGCGTGTTCCAGAAGCAGGAAGCGCAACAGATCATGGAGTATCTGCGCCTGCTCAAGCCCGAGATTTTCGTCGAGGAGCCCGACGACGTGTTCACGCGCCTCGCCGCGTGGATGCGCAACTTCTTCATGCCGCCGCAGCGCAGCACTGCACGCGAGCAGAGGCGCTAAGCGCGGGCGCGCCGCCTGAAAACGGCGCGCGCCAGGCTCGCCTCCCCTAATCCCACATCTTCCTGAGCTTCGCGGCGATCTCGACCTTCGCCTGCGCGGCAGCGGCGAGTCCCGCCGCGCTCGGCGCGCTCGCCACGGGCGCGGGCGGCCACGCGCGCGATTCGAACAGCGGCAGCATGGGCGTGGCGATGAAGCGCGTGCGCGAGGCCCACACGTGCCGGTCGCCCGACGCCACCTGGTTGTGCACGTAAAAGCGCTGCGGCACGACGATGTGCAGATCTTCCTTCGCGCGCGTCATCGCGACATAGAGCAGCCGCCGCTCCTCCTCCAGCTCCTCATCGCTGCCCGCGCCGAGATCGGACGGAATGCAGCCGTCCACGCCGTTGAGCACGAACACGTTGCGCCACTCCTGACCCTTCGCCGAATGGATCGTCGAGAGGATCAGATAGTCCTCGTCGAGCAGCGGATCGGCGGATTCGGCACTCGTCGCGTCGGGAGGATCGAGCGTCAGTTCGGTGAGAAAGCGCTCGCGCGACGCATAGGTGCTCGCAATGCTCTCCATCTGCAGCAAGTCGGCGAGACGCACCTGGGCGTCTTCGTGATTGCGCTCGAGATGCGGCTCGTACCAGCGTCGCACACGCTCGAATTCGGCGGGCCACGGCGTCGAGCGCATCGAGAGGCTGTCGATGAGCGACGCAAACGCGGGCCAATCCTCGGCCGCGCGCGGCGGCGGCGCGAAAGCCGCGAGCGCCTCGGCGGCGCGATACGCGCCCGTGCACGCGGCCACCTGGTCGAGCAGGCGCGCGGCGTTGGCGGGACCGACGCCCGGCAGCAACTGCGTCACGCGAAACCCGGCCACGCGGTCGAGCGGATTTTCGGCCCAGCGCAGCACCGCCAGCACGTCTTTCACGTGTGCGGCGTCGAGAAAACGCAGTCCGCCGAACTTCACGAACGGGATATTGCGCCGCGCCAGCTCGATTTCGAGCATCGCGCTGTGGTGCGCCGCGCGAAACAGCACGGCCTGCTGCTTGAGTTTCATACCCGCTTCACGCGCCTCGAGAATCTGCTCGACGACGTAGCGCGCCTGGGTTGCCTCGTCGGCCACCGTGACGAGGCGCGGGCGCTGCTGCGAGGGGCGATCGGTCCACAGGTTCTTGGTGAAGCGCTCGGCGGCGGCGTCGATCACCGCGTTCGAGGCCGCGAGGATCGGCGCCGTCGAACGGTAATTGCGCTCGAGCGTCACCTGACGCGCGGGCGGGTCGAACTGCGCCGGGAAGTCGAGGATATTGCGCACGGTCGCGCCGCGAAACGAATAGATCGCCTGGGCGTCGTCACCGACCACGGTGAGGCCGCGGCCATCGGGCTTGAGCGCGAGCAGGATCGAGGCCTGCAGGCGGTTGGTGTCCTGATATTCGTCGACGAGGATGTGGTCGAAGCGGCCCGCGAGATCGGCGGCAATGGCCGGCTCCGCGGCCATGTGTGCCCAGTAGAGCAGCAGGTCGTCGTAGTCGAGGACGTTCTGCTTCTGCTTGGCGTCCACGTACGACGCGAACAGCGCGCGCAGCTGCGGCTCCCACTCGAGGCACCACGAGAACGAACGGTTGAGCACGTTGGCGAGCGAATCGCCCGTGTTGACCGCGCGCGAATAAATTGCGAGGCAAGTCGATTTCGAGGGGAAGCGCTTTTCCTTGGCCGAGAGACCCAGTTCGTGGCGCACCAGATTCATGAGATCCGCGGAATCCTCGCGGTCGTTGATCGTGAACGCGGGCGACAGGCCGATGTGATCCGCGTACTCGCGCAACAACCGTGCGCCGACGCCATGAAAGGTGCCCGCCCACGTGAGCCCTTGCGCGAGCACAGCGGCCGCGCCTGGCGCGCTTGCGGCGATACGCGCCACGCGCCGCGTCATTTCCTGCGCGGCGCGCCGCGAGAACGTGAGCAGCAGAATGCGGTGCGGGTCGGCGCCGCCCGCGATCAGATGCGCGACGCGGTGAGCGAGCGTGTTCGTCTTGCCCGACCCGGCGCCCGCGATCACGAGCAGCGGGCCCGGCAGCGCCGAACCCGGCGCATAGCCGGCTTCGCCGCCGTGCTCGACGGCCTCGCGCTGCGCGTCGTTGAGTTTTGCGAGCCACTCGGAAACGGCAGTGGCCGCTGCGGCACGCGCCGGGCTGGCATCGGAGACGGAGGAGTCGGCAACGGAAACGGTGGACACGGCGGGCGCTGGGACGATGAACGTGGCGAATCGGGAAGGAGCGACGCACACTGTATATCCATACACCATGCGTCCGCAAGCGCCTGATTCCATGGCGATCTGGCGGGATTTAACGACAACGCCACGGCGCGTTTCGCCGCCGCCGACACCCGGGAGCCGCCAAACAAAACGGCGGCGCCCGCTACCGGACGCCGCCGCTCACAAGCCTTGGCACAAGGCCGGCGCCCCCAAAGGCGCGGGCGCCGTTCGGCATCAGCCGATCGTTACTGCGACTGGCCGCCCTGCTGCTGGGCCGACATGCCGTTCATCTGGTCCTTCATTTCCGAGTCGTTGGCCTGACGATCGGCCTTGTGGTTGATCTTCGCGTCCTTCACCTGCGCCTTGTACTGCGACTTCGCCTGCTTCTTCGCGTCGCCGTACTCGGCGTTCGCCGACTTCTTCGCGCTGCGGTATTCGGCATTCGCCGCGGCGTTCGCATTGCGCTTTTGCACCAGCGGATCGGCGGACTGCGGTGCGGTCAAGGCCTGCGGCGCGGGCGCGGGTTGCGCGATCCCTGCGGCCGCCGGGGCCTGGCTCGGCGCCTGACCGGTCATCTGGCCTGGGGCCGCGCCCGGCGCCATGGCCGGTGCACCGGAAGGCGCCATCGTTGGGGCTTCGCCGGCCTGTGTCGCGCCCTGGGTCGCGTTTTGGGCATACGCGCCCTGCGCAAAAACGGCGGCAGTGGTCACGGCGGCAAAAGCGGCGGTAGCAGTAAGCAGCTTGGCGATCTGGGTCATGGCGTATCCTCTTTGCAGTGGTTCCGAAGGCGCTTTTGCGGTGGGCAAGCCCGCCACAATCGCGCCCCGGCTCGATGGAACCGCACAAGAAAAACTTGAGCGGCGCTGTCGATCCGGGTGAAACCATTTTGGTATGAAGATCGCCGTGGGGTCCCGCGACGTTACTCAACGTTTCATTTACTGACGAATTCATAACATCTGGCCCCTGGATGTGACGAATTCGATACAGACGCTGTGGCAGGCCGCCATCGCTTATGATGCTCACCCTTCGCGCGCTTGCCGCACGCCTTTCGAATTTGAACCCGCCATGCCCAACCTCGATTTCACGCTGACCGGCGACTACGTCGAACTGCACAACCTCCTGAAGATCACCGGACTCGCCGACAGCGGCGGCTCGGCCAAGCAGATCGTCGCCTCGGGCGCCGTGAAGGTGGACGGCGAAGTCGAGCTGCGCAAGACGTGCAAGATCCGCGCGGGCCAGGCCGTGCTGCTCGGCGACACGCGCATCGCCATCAAGGCGAGCGAGTAAACCCCGCCGGAACTTGCCCGCAGGCGCCGGCCATGCACCAGATTTGAGCATCTGGATCGACAAGGTCGCTGTCTCGCAATAAGCTTTCAGTTTTGACAGACGAACCCTGCCGCGCGGCGCGCTTTTCTCGCGCCGCTTGTTTTTCATGACTCGAACCACGCTATCCCGCCGCGCCGTTTCCGCGCCGCCCACGCTGCGCCGCCATGCCGCCGACACCGCCCGCCTCGCCGGGCCGCTTGCGATCGCCCAACTCTCGCAGATGGCGATGAGCGTGACCGATACGGTGCTGCTCGGCTCGCTCGGCGCCGACGCGCTCGCCGCGGGCGGACTTGGCGCGAACATGTTCTTCGTGGTGGTCACCGTGCTGCAAGGCGTGCTGACCTCCGTGAGCGTGAGCGTCGCCCAGGCGCGCGGCGCCGACAACGAAAGCCACGTGCCGCACATCTACTGGACCGGTTTCGCGCTATCCCTGCTGCTCTCGGTGCCGGCGTTCGCGCTGCTCTCGTTCGCCGAGCCGATCCTGCGCGCCCTCGGGGAGCCGACGCTGCTCGCACATCACATCGGCGAATACACGGCCGTGCTGCGCTGGGGCGCGCCCGCCAGCCTCATCGGCGTGGGGCTCATGCGCTCGTTCCTGCCCGCCATCGGCGCGGCGCGGCGCCTCCTGTGGGTGTCGATTGCGTGCGTGTTCATCAACGGCTTTCTCAACTTCGGCCTGATCCACGGTGCGTGGGGCCTGCCGCGCCTCGGCTTTCTCGGCTCGGCGGTGGCGACGACCATCACCGTATGGCTCACCGCGTTCGTGCTGATGGCGCTGCTGCACCTGCGGCCTTCGCACCAGCGCTTCGTCGTCGCGCGCCGGCCTACGGCACCGCTGATGGGCGAACTCTTCACGATCGGCTGGCCGGTTGCGATCACCTACGCGGTCGAAGCGACGCTCTTTCTCGCCACCGGCCTGCTCGCAGGCCTGCTCGGGGAGACGCCGCTCGCGGCGCACCAGATCGCCCTGAACGTGGCCTCCGTCACGTTCATGGTGCCGCTCGCGATCGGCCAGGCGGCCAACGTGCGCGTGGGTTACTGGTCCGGAGCGGGTGTGCCGAGCGCGGCGCGCCATGCGGGCTTTGTCGCGCTCGGGCTCGGCGTCGGCTTCATGTCGCTCTCGGCGCTCGTGATGGTGCTTGCGCCGCACTGGATCGTCGGGCTCTACCTGCATCTCGACGACCCGGCCAATGCGCACACGGTGTCGCTCGCCGCCACGCTGCTCGGCGTCGCGGCCATCTTCCAGATCGTCGACGGCGCGCAGACCGTGGGTTCGGGCTGCCTGCGCGGCCTGAAGGACACGCGCGTGCCGATGCTCGCGGCTACCCTCGGCTACTGGGGCATCGGCTTTCCGCTCGGCTACGCGCTCGCGTTCCACTTCGGCATGGGCGCGCTCGGGCTCTGGTGGGGGCTCGCGGCCGGGCTCACCACCGTCGCCGTGCTCATGACATGGCGCTTTCACCGGATGAGCCGACGCTCGCAGGCTCGCGCCGCCACAGCGAGCCATGCGGGGTGAAGCGCGGGTTGACGCGCGAGTTGAAGCGTTTACTTAACCGGCCGGGCCGCACCGGCTCGACCGGTTAAAATACGCGCCTGGCGCCGCAAGCGGCGTCCGTCCCACGAGGGCAAGAACAGTGCGCTGCACGGGACTGGAGACAACCGCGCCCCGCAAGCGCCGCCGGCCACCCCGGCACCGCTGGCCGCGCGAAGACACATAACGAACCCACTCACGGACCACACCCTCATGCTTGCCCCGATTACCCGACTCTTCCCGCTCTGGGCCGTCCTCGTTTCCTTGCTGGCCTACTTCGATCCGGGCCTCGTCGCGCCGATCGCGCCGCACGTCACGACGCTCCTGATGATCATCATGCTGGCGATGGGCGTCACGCTCTCGTTCGCCGACTTCCAGCGCGTCTTCACGCGGCCCGCGCCGGTCGCGGCAGGCATCTTCCTGCACTACCTCGTCATGCCGCTCGCCGCCTGGGCGATCGCCAAAGTGCTGCACATGCCGCCCGATCTCACCGCGGGCATGGTGCTCGTGGGCAGCGTGGCGAGCGGCACGGCATCGAATGTGATGATCTATCTCGCGCGCGGCGACGTCGCGCTGTCGGTGACGATCAGCGCGCTGTCCACCCTCGTCGGCGTCTTCGCGACGCCGCTCCTGACGCGCCTTTACGTCGATGCCTCGATCGTCGTCGACGTGCGCGGCATGCTCATGAGCATCCTGCAGATCGTCGGCCTGCCGATCGCCATCGGCCTCGTCGTGAACCGCCTTGCGGGCTCGCTCGTGCGCCGCGTCGAGCCCGCGCTGCCGCTCGTCTCCATGGTGTCGATCCTCGCGATCATCGCCGCCGTCGTGGGCGGCACGCATGCGAGCATCGCCACGGTCGGTCCGCTCGTCGCGCTCGGTGTGGTGCTGCACAACGGCATCGGTCTGCTCGGCGGCTACTGGGGCGGCCGCCTGCTCGGCTTCGACGAATCGGTGTGCCGCACGCTGGCCATTGAAGTCGGCATGCAGAACTCGGGCCTCGCCGCGACGCTCGGCAAGCTCTACTTCTCGCCGCTCGCCGCCCTGCCCGGCGCGCTCTTCTCTGTGTGGCACAACCTCTCAGGCTCGGTGCTCGCCGGCTACTGGGCAGGCAAGCCGGCGCGCGGCAGCACGCGCGAAGCGCAAGGCGCCGCGAACGCGTCGACCGAGCGCGTTTGATCAACTGCAGACGTTTCCGGCCGCGCGCAATCGTCAGTTGCTTGCGGCCCGGAAATTGCAAACGCAGTTGTGTCCGCCGCCGTAAGCCCGGCAGGCCGCTTCCCGTAGAATCCTCGCGAAGCCGTGCAATGAAAACGAACCATCATGCGGCGCGCCGCCATGGAGAATCCGTTTGCCCGCGCATCCCGCCCCGTCCGAAGCCGTTACGCAACGCGTGACCTCGCGTTGCGCCCCGCTCCAGGCCCCACGGCGAGCCTTCTTCGCGCTCGTTTGCCTCGCACTCGTCGCCGGTTGCGCGACACGGCCGCCCGCCACCGACTACCCGCGCGAGACGAGCGCAGCACTGCCGGCCCAGCAAGCCAGTGCCACGCCGCTAGGCACCGCGCTCGCTGCACCCGTTGCCGCTCATCCGGACGAATCGGGCTTTCGCCTGCTCGCCACCGGCACCGACTCGCTGCAGATGCGCGTCGCGCTCGCGCGCGCGGCGACGAAGACGCTCGACATGCAGTACTACATCGCCAACGAGGACACCACCGGCAAGCTGCTGCTCGGCTCGGCGCTCTATGCGGCCGATCGAGGCGTACGCGTGCGCATGCTGGTCGACGACCTGAATTTTCACGACATCGACCGCCTGATGGCCGCGCTCAACAGCCATCCGAACATCCAGATCCGCGTGTTCAATCCGTACGGCAGCACGAGCGAATCGATGTACCTGCGCACGCGCAACTTCTTCACGAACGTCGACCAGTTCACGCGCCGTATGCACAACAAGGCGACGATCGTCGATAACGAAATGGCGATCGTCGGCGGCCGCAATCTCGGCGACGAGTACTTCAACGCAAGCCCGACGATCGACTTCCGCGACCTCGATGTGCTGACGGCGGGCCCGGTCGCGCAAAGCGTCTCGGCAAGCTTCGACGAGTACTGGAACAGCTCGATCTCGTACCCCTTGCGCGTGCTCAATCATCAGAAGTTCGACGCACACGATCTGGACACTGCGCGCGACGACCTGCGCAAGCACTGGCGCGAGAGCGCCGAGCCCTACAATGCCAAGCCGCTCAACGCCACGCCGCTCGCGCAGCAGATCGCGGGCAACACGCTCGGGCTCGTCTGGGCAAAATGGGCGTTCGTGGCCGACTCGCCCGGCAAGATCGCGGGCAGCGAAAAAGGCGAGCTGGGCGACGCCATGCGCTCACTGCTCGATCGCATCCATCAGGCGCACAGCAGCGTGCTGGTGTTCTCGCCGTACTTCGTGCCGCACGACACGGGCGTGCAGACCATCCGCGCGCTCACCTCGCACGGCGTGCGCGTGGCGATCCTCACCAATTCGCTGGCCGCCACCGACGCCGTGGCGGTGCAGGCCGGCTACAGCCCCTACCGCGTACCGCTGCTCGAGGCCGGCACCGAGCTTTACGAGTTCAAGCCGCAGCAGGGCGAGCACACCGACGAGCGGCGCTTCGGCGTGGTCGGTTCGCGCTCGCGCGCGAGCCTGCACGCCAAGGCCTACGTGATCGACGACAGCACGCTCGTGATCGGCTCGCTCAATCTCGATCCGCGCTCTGCGCGCCTGAACACCGAGCTTGCGCTCACCATCGAGAGTCCGCCGATCGCGCATGAAGTCGCCGACCTGTTCAAGCGTGCGACCTCGCCGCAGGTGAGCTACCACGTCACGCTCGCGACGCCCGCGCAACTGGCGCTGCTCAAAGGCACGACGGTCACCTCGCGGCTCGTCTGGACCGACGAGGAGAACGGCATGATCCGCACCTACAACCTCGACCCTGGTGCGGGTTTCTACAGAAATGTCCTAACCGGGCTATTCTTGCTGTTGCCGGTCGATAGCCAACTGTGAAGCGGCTTTGAGCGCACGCCGCTATCGGGCGAGCAAAACGTAGAACGCTTAACTTACGTCGCACCGTCCGCCGACGAGCCAGCCGCGAAGCCGCTTGCGTCACATCTGTCACGCGAGAAGCGCAGCGCCGCCGCAGCCCAGCCACCACGCGGATCCGAACCCGTCACGAAAGCGGCGCCCTCCCACGCAGCGCAAGCCGCGCGAGCAGAAGGCACCGCCTCAATCACCGGAGTATCAAATGACCGCAAGCAACGAAAACGTCCGCATGGAGCGCGACACGTTCGGCGAGATCGCCGTGCCCGCCCAGCAGCTTTGGGGCGCGCAAACGCAGCGATCGCTGCAGAACTTCCGCATCTCCACCGAAAAGCAGTCGCCGGAATTGATCACCGCGCTCGCGACGATCAAGCGCGCCGCAGCCGAAGTGAATCTCTCGCTAGGCGTGCTCGACGAGACCAAGGCGCACGCGATCATGCAGGCTGCCGACGAGATCATCGCGGGCAAGCATCCGGGCGAATTCCCGCTCGCGGTGTGGCAGACGGGCTCCGGCACGCAGACCAACATGAACCTCAACGAGGTGATTGCGAACCGCGCGAGCGAAATTCTGGGCGGCGAGCGCGGCGAGGCGCGCAAGGTGCATCCGAACGACGACGTCAACCGCGGCCAGTCGTCCAATGACGTGTTCCCGACCGCGATGCACGTGGCTGCCGCCTACGGCATCGTCAAGCATCTGCTGCCGGCACTCAAGACGTTGCGCGATACGCTCGACGCGAAGGCAAAAGCCTTCGCAGACATCGTGAAGATCGGCCGCACGCACCTGCAGGACGCCACGCCGCTCACGCTCGGCCAGGAGTTCTCGGGCTATGTCGCGCAGCTCGATCACGGCATCAAGCACGTGGAATCCTCGTTGCCCCATCTCTACGAACTCGCGCAGGGCGGCACGGCCGTGGGTACGGGCCTGAACGCGCATCCGCAGTTCGCGCAGAAGGTGGCGGAAAGCATTGCGAAGCTGACGGGCGTCCCCTTCGTCACCGCGCCCAACAAGTTCGAGGTCATGGCAGCCGCCGACGCGCTCGTGTTCGCACACGGCGCGCTCAAGACGGTGGCTGCGAGCCTCATGAAGATCGCCAACGACATTCGCTGGCTCGCAAGCGGCCCGCGCTGCGGCCTGGGCGAATTGTCGATTCCGGAGAACGAACCGGGCAGCTCGATCATGCCGGGCAAAGTGAACCCTACGCAGTCCGAAGCAGTGACGATGCTCTGCTGCCAGGTGTTCGGCAACGACGTCGCCGTGAATATGGGCGGCGCGAGTGGCAACTTCGAGCTGAACGTGTTCCGCCCGATGATCGCGCACAACGTGCTGCAGTCCATCCGCATGCTCGCCGACGGCGCGCTCAGCTTCAACGATCATTGCGCGGTGGGGATCGAACCGAACCGCTCGCGCATCGACACGCTGCTCAACGAATCGCTCATGCTCGTGACGGCGCTCAATCCGCACATCGGCTACGACAAGGCCGCGCAGATCGCCAAGAAGGCGCACAAGGAAGGCACCACGCTCAAGGCCGCCGCGCTCGCGCTCGGACACGTGACCGAGCAGCAGTTCGACGAGTGGGTGAAGCCCGGTGAGATGGTGGGCAATACGAAGAAATAAGCTTTATTTGCACGGCTGAAATGCAAAACGGGCGGCGTGGTTCAGACCTTCGCCGCCCGTTTTTTCATGCTGGCGCAACAGCGTGCCTGCGTATCAAACCTGCTTAAACCTGGCCTTTCGCCACTTCCTCGGGCTTGAGTTCGACGATCGCGTCGAGTGCCTCCTTCACGTCGAGCGCGTACTTCGCGAGGCGCTTCTGCTCGTCCGTTTCCGGCACATACGTGGGCACGGGAATCGGATTGCCGTTTTCGTCGACGGCCACGAACACGATCAGGCAGTCGGTAGTGAGGCGCAGCTGGCCGCTCTTCGGGTCGCCGGCATGCACGGTGATGTGGATGTGCATCGACGTGCGGCCCGTGGCGACCACGCGCGCACGCAGTTCGACCATGTTGCCGACGAGAATCGGCCGGCGAAAGCGGATGTTGCCCACGCTCACCGTCACGCAATAGCGGCCGGACCAGACCGCGGCGCACGCATAAGCCGTCTCGTCGATCCACTTCATCAGCGCACCGCCGTGCACTTTGCCGCCGAAGTTCACCGAAGTCGGCTCGGCGAGGAACCGGAACGTCGTTTCCGAACGGTCCAGCGGCTGGGTAGGCGTCTTCATCTCGGCTTGGCTCATGGCGAAAAGCCGCATACGGCGGCTCGTATAGTGGGGTAAGGAGGCGTCGATTATACGAGCGCAACAAGACATACAGTCGCGGCCGCCTGCGAAACGCTATCAGCGATATTTTCAGCTCGCCGCGAATCGCGCCCGATAATCGAGCGGCAGCACGCCATAAGACCTTTCGAACGCGCGCCGCAAATTTTGCTCGGTGCCGAAACCGCAGTCGGCCGCAATGCGCTTGAGCGGCCGGCGCGACTGCACGAGCGCGTGCGCGGCGGCTTCCACGCGCATCGCCGCAACCGTGCGCGCCGGGGTGCGCCCCACCGCATCGACGTAGCGTCGCGCGAACGTGCGCGGGCTCATGCGCGCTTCCTCGGCCAGACGCTCGACGCTCAGCTCGCCGTGCAGATTGGCGGCCATCCAGCCGTGCAGCGCGTCGAATTCCGCGCCCGCGCTGGCCTGAGCCGCGAGCGCCTCGCTGAACTGCGACTGGCCGCCGGGCCGCTTCATGAACACGACGAGGCGGCGCGCCGCCTGCATCGCGACCGCATGGCCGCAGTCCTCCTCGATCAGCGCGAGCGCGAGATCGATGCCCGCCGTCACACCCGCCGACGTCCACACCACGCGGCCGTCGCGCTCGTCGCGGATGAAAATCGGCTCGGGATCGACTTCGACGCGGGGAAAGCGCCGCGCCAGCTGGGCTGCGTTGCGCCAATGCGTGGCCGCGCGGCGGCCGTCGAGCAGGCCCGCCGCGGCAAGATAGAACGCGCCCGTGCAGACCGAGGCGACGCGACGCGCGTACGGCGCGGCCGCCGCGATCCAGGCGACGAGTTCGGGTTGCAGCGCGGTGGTGGTGTCCGCAGTGTCGTAGATAGGGATGCCGGGCACGATCAGCGTGTCGATCGTGGCGGGGTCGAGCGTGTCGAGCCGCTCGGTCACGATGGGCATGCCCGCGAAGGTGGGCAGCACGCCGCCCGCAACCGAGGCGAGCGTCGTGCGGTAGGCGCAGGGCTCTGCGCCGCTGGTGCCGCTCGCGGCGCGCATCGCCAGTTCGGCACGCCAGAACGCCTCGACGGGACCGCAGGCGTCGAGCAGCACGAGCTCGGGCGCGACGGCGAACACGACATGGCGTGCAGCGGCGTGGGACGGCGGTTGAGACGGCATGGCGGCAAACTCGGTGCTGACGATATGTCCGCATCATCGCATGCGCGCGTTTGGCAGTCAGGTCAAAGTGACATCAAATACTGCCAGGCAATCGACACCGGGATGGCGCTCGGCCATTCACTTGTGGAACGTAACGCCCTCGTCGATCGTGCCGTACATCGTGATGCCGCTCGCACCGCTCGACGGCGGCGCGGAACCGCCTGCACAGGCGGCGCACAAGGCGGCGAGCGCGGCGGCGGCAAAAAGAGCGAAGAAGCGTTTCATAAAAGGCCAAGCCAATTGCGTGGGAATAAACGATTTTAGCGCGGCGCTCCTGAGCATCGCAGTACGCACCTCCGCAGGTAACGCTTTGGCCCCATCGGAGAGCCATCGAGTGGCTGCAATCGACACTTCAGCTTAGACTGAAACGTCGAATGCGCTATTTCGCTAAAGTAACGGTGTGGGCGACGTCAGCCGCCATCGCAAAACACGAAGGAGCCACCATGAACCTTCCCGCCACCGACGAATCGAGCCACTTCCCCGGCCTCGCACGCGTTGCCGCACTGCTCGCCGATCCGGGCCGCGCCGCCATGCTGTGGGCGCTGATGGACGGCAGCGCGCGGCCCGCAGGCGAACTCACCATGATCGCGGGGCTGTCGCCTTCGGCGGCGAGTGGCCACCTCGCGCGCCTGACCGACGGCGGGCTCCTCGCGCTCGACGTGCGCGGCCGCCACCGCTACTACCGGATCGCCAACCCCGAGATCGCTGCGGCGATCGAAGCGCTCATGAACGTCGCGCAGGTGTCCAACGCCGTCACCGCGCAGCGCCCGGCGCCCCGCCCCGCGCGCACGGTGCCGCTGGAGATGCGCCATGCGCGCACCTGCTACGACCACATGGCCGGCGAAGTGGCCGTGCAGGTCTTTGAGCGTCTCGTGGAAGGCGGCCTGCTGGTGCGTGACGGCGACACGCTCGAAGCCACGCCCGACGGCGCAGCGCGTCTCGCAGCCTGGGGCGTGGACGTGGCGGCGCTGCGCGCGCGGCGGCGGCGCTTCGCCTGCACCTGCCTCGACTGGAGCGAGCGCAGGCCGCACCTGGGCGGCGCACTCGGCGCGGCGCTGCTCGATTCGTGGACGCATGGCGGCTGGATCGAGCGCACGAGCCGCCCGCGCGTGCTGCGCATCACGCCCAAGGGACAGCGCGAGTTCGACGCGCTCGTAGGCGCTTGAAGCAGCGGGCGCATGCGCCGAATTGGCTGACAAATACCCGACAAAATCGCCGATTTCGTGCGTAAAAGTGCGCGTTTCGCCCGCGGTCACACGTTCTGTTACATCTGGTGTATAAGCCTTAACAAATCCGTGTGCATGGAAACAAGCCCGCCAGATACAGTGCCCTGCATGGGGTGGCGCTAAAGGACCCAAGCGCCGAATCCCATCGACAGGAGAACAAAGATGACAACGCGCACACCTACGATCACGCAGTTTCGGCGCACCTCGCGCCGCACGCTGTTTGCGCTCGCTGCACTCGCGGCGCTGAACCTTGCCGCAACGCCTGCGGTCTTCGCGCAGGCGGCGCCGCCCGATGCCGCGACGGCCCCCGCCGCCACGGGCGGCGACCCGCCCAGCCGCGTCGCGCGTCTGGACTACATGTCCGGCGCCGTGACCACCGAGCCGGCCGGCGCAAGCGACTGGTCGTACGCGCAGCTCAACCGTCCTCTCACGACCGGCGACCAGCTCTGGAACGACGCCAATGGGCGCTCGGAACTGCACATCGGCTCGACGGCGGTACGCCTCGGCGCGCAGACGAGCCTCGACGTCCTCAATCTCGACGATCAAACCGCGCAGCTCAAGGTCGCACAGGGCACGCTTTCGACGCGTGTGCGTGAAGTGCCGCCCGGCTCCTCGTATGAAATCGACACGCCGAACCTCGCACTCGGCGTGACGAGCCCCGGCGACTATCGCGTGGATGTGGCGCCCGACGGCAGCACCACGACTGTCACCGTGCGCAGCGGGAGCGTGACCGTCTACGGCGAAAACGGTCAGACGCCGATGACGGCCGGCCAGCAGATTCGCTTCGCCGGCACCGACCTGCAACAGGTGGCAAGCGACCAGGCACCGCCGCCGGACGCCTTCGACCAATGGGGGCTCGCGCGCGACGCCGCGGAGGACCGCTCGGTCTCGGCGCGCTATGTCTCGCGCGACGTCCCGGGCTACCAGGACCTCGACAACAACGGCACGTGGCGCAGCGATCCGCAATACGGCGAAGTCTGGACGCCGAACTCGGTGCCCACGGGCTGGGCGCCGTACCACGACGGCCATTGGGTGTGGCAGGCGCCGTGGGGCTGGACGTGGGTCGATGACGCGCCCTGGGGCTTCGCGCCGTACCACTATGGGCGCTGGGCGTACGTCGACGATTCGTGGGCGTGGGTGCCCGGGCCGATCGTCGAAAGCGCGCCGCCTGTCTATGCGCCGGCGCTGGTCGCATTCGTGGGCGGCGGCGACGGCGGCACGGACTGGGGCGTCAACCTCGCGGTAGGCGGCGTCGCGGCCGCGGGCGTCGCGTGGTTCGCGCTCGGGCCGGGTGAGCCGTGGCATCCGCACTGGGGTGGCTGGAGCCCGCACTACTACGAACGCGTGAACCAGACTGTCGTCGTCAACAACTACCGGCGCGACGTCAACATCACGAATATCAACGTTCACAACACCTACGTGAACTATCGCGCGCCGGGTGCGGTGACGGCTGTGCCGGCCACGGCGTTCGTCCACGGTCAGCCGGTTTCGCGGTTCGCGCAACATGTCGATCCGCAGCAATGGCGTAATGCGCGTATCGACCCGGGCACGCCCGGCATCGCGCCTGTGAAGGGCAGCTTCGGGCCCAACATGCGCCGCGCTGATTACCGGCCGCCAGCGACGCTCAATCAGCGCCAGGTCGTAGCCACGCGCGCGCCGGTTGCGCCGCCCGCGTTCCACGACAACCTCGCGCAGCGCTTCGCCCACTCCGGCGGCACGGTGCCGGGTGCGGGCGCGCCTGTGGTGCGCGTCTCGGCGCCGGCGCATGCGCCCTCCTCGCCGTTCTCTCCGGCGGCTCACGGCGCGTGGCCCGAGCAGAACGTGCGCGTCGTGCCGCCGCATTCACCGGTGATGGGCGCGACGGGCAGGCCGTCGGCCCCGCAGGCGCAAGCCGGCCGTCCGGGTATGCCTGGCGGCGCGCCCCAACCGGGCGCCGCAGTTGCCAACGCCATGCCGCGTGGCGCCGAGCATGGCCAGCCGGGCATGCCGCCCGCTGCCGCGCAGGAACATGGTGTGCCGCGTCCGCCGCAGTTTGCGGGCCGGCCCGAAGGCGGTGCGCCCGCAGCCGGTCAGCCTGGTCCGGGCGCGATGAACGCCGCGAACGCGGCGCGCGGCGAAGCGCATCAGCCGGCCTGGACGCAGCCGCACGCGCCGATGGCCACGCGTGGCCAACCGGGCAACGAGGCAGGCAGGCCGCCCGCCGTCGCGATGCAGGAGCAGCGTGACGCGGCGCGTGGCCAGCCGCAGGCGCAAGCGCAGCAACGGATGCCCGAGCCGGCCGCGGCGCAACACGGCCCGCAAATGCCGCCGCAAGCGGAGGCGCGGCCGGCACAGCAGGCCGAGGCGCGCCCCGAGTTCCATCCGCAGGCGCAAGCTCAGCCGCAACCGCAGCAGCGTGCCGAGGCCCGTCCGCAGCCGCAGCCCCAGCCGCAGCAGCGTGCTGAGGTTCGTCCGCAACCGCAGCCCCAGCCGCGTCAGGAATTCCACCCGCAGCCGCAGCCGCAACCGCAGCAGCGCGCCGAAGCCCGTCCGCAGCCGCAACCGCAGCCGCACCCGGAATTCCATCCGCAGCCGCAACCCCAGCCGCAGCAGCACGCGGAGGCTCGCCCGCAACCGCAGCCCCAACCGCGTCCGCAGCCGCAGCCCGCGCCTCATCCGCAAGAGCGCGCAAGCGGCAACAATCACGACGATCACCACCACGGCTGATCACCGCGCCGCCAACGAAAAAGCCCGCGAACGTTGCCGTTCGCGGGCTTTTTTCATGGCGCGGTCATACCGGCCGCTAACGTGAGTGCATACGGTGAATGCAAGCGCCTCACACCGCCATCGGCGCGGTGAGCGGCTCGTGATGCCGGTAGTTGACGAGCGAGAAGTCGGACGGCTCGACCTTTTCGAGCCACTCCGGCTCGTAGACGCCCGTCTTCGCGTACTCGGGCACGCGCTCGGAGATGGCCAGGCGCGGGCTCGCGTAGGGTTCCCGGCGCAACTGCTCGTTGAGCATATCGAGCTGGTTCTCGTAGATGTGGGCGTCGCCGATGAAATACGTGAACCAGCGCGGCGTATAACCGGTCAGCCGGCCGACGAGGTGCAGCAGCACCGCGCCTTCGGTCAGGTTGAACGGCGTGCCGAGGCCCACATCGTTGCTGCGGATATAGAGGCACAGCGAGATTTCGCGCTTCGTCGGGTTCGGCAGGAACTGATACAGCAGGTGGCACGCCGGTAGCGCGATCTCTTCGAGCACGGCCGGATTCCAGCCATGAAACAAAATTCGCCGGTCGGTGGGGTTGCTCATGATCGTATCGAGGCACTGACGCAGCTGATCCACCGCCTTGTAAAGCAGCACCTTGGAGCGGCCATCCTCGGTAAATTCTGCCACGCGCGCGTAGCCTCGCGATTGGGCGTCGGCGAGCTGTGCGGCGGCATCGGCATCGAGCACTTTGTAAGCTGGCCAGCGCCGCCATTGCACGCCGTACACGTCGCCCAGGTCGTCCGTGCCCTGACGGTACGGGTTGGCGAGCCACTGGGCGTTCTCGTTCGCGTTGGCGTCCCAGACCTTGCAGCCCAGCGCCCGGAAGTCGGCTGCGCTGCGCGAGGCGCGCATAAATCCGATCAACTCGCCCACCGCCGACTTGAACGCCAGCTTCTTCGTCGTCACCGCGGGAAAGCCTTCCTGCAGGTCGAAGCGCAGCATGGCGCCCGGCTGGCTGATCGTGCGAATGCCGGTGCGGTTTTCCTGCCAGGTGCCGGTGTCGAGAATCGAGCGGACGAGCTCGAGATACTGTTTCATGCGCGGTTCCCTCGTCGGGCACGTGGCGCCCGGTTCGGATTCAGGATGGAAAAGAAGGATTTTACCCGGCGCGCGCCTCCCGGGTTGGCCGCGCCCAAAGCGCGAGCCCATCACACAACGGGGGACAAGGGCGGAACGCCCACAGGACGGGCTATGACGAGCCCAAAGACATGCTCGCAGCGCAGCAAGGCGCGGCGAGTTGAAACGCCACGGCAATGGCCCGGCAGAAGCGCCGGCGCGCGGTCAATGCGCGGAGCACGAAAGCGCCGCTCGCCTCAATCAACGCTAGTCAACCGCGATCAACCTCAACCGCCCGAAGCCAGGCCGCCCGGATGCGGCGCGAGCGGCTCGCTTTCCATATGGCGCATGCCATGCGCGCACAAGAGCCGGTACAGGGTCACGCGCGAGATGCCGAGTTCCTGGGCGGCGTCGCCGAGGCGGCCGCGGTGGCGCAGCAGCGCGAGTTCGATGGCCTGGCGCTCGGCGGCTTCGCGCGCCTGGGCGAGCGAGACCGGCACCACCTCGACGTAATCGCCGAGTTCGAGGTCGCGCGCCGTGATCGCACGGCCCTCCGACATCACGATGGCGCGCCGCACGCGGTTGATCAGCTCGCGCACGTTGCCGGGCCAGCTGTAGTTGTGCAGGGCCGCGATCGCGTCGGGCGAAAAGCCGCGCAGACGCCGGCTGCCGTCCTTCTTGAAGCGTTCGAGCATGTGCCGCGCGAGCAGCTCGATGTCCTTGCCACGCGCGCGCAGCGGCGGCTCGTCGATCTGCAGCACGCACAGACGGTGATACAAGTCCTGGCGAAAACGCCCTTCCACCATCGCTGCGCGCATGTCGACGTGGGTGGCCGAGATGATGCGCACGTCCACGGGAATCGACTGGTGGCCGCCCAGGCGCTCGATCTTGCCTTCCTGCAGGAAGCGCAGCAGGCTCGCCTGGCTCTCCATGGGCAGGTCGCCGATTTCGTCGAGAAAGAGCGTGCCGCCGTTGGCCGATTCGACCCGGCCGACCTTGCGCTGGCTCGCGCCCGTAAACGCGCCGCGCTCGTAGCCGAACAGCTCGGACTGCAGCAGGTGCGGAGGAATGGCGCCGCAGTTGATCGGCACGAACGGCGCGCTACGGCGCGCCGAGCGCTCGTGGATCGCCACAGCCGTAAGTTCCTTGCCCGTGCCCGACTCGCCGGAAATGAACACCGGCGCATCGGTCAGCGCGACCTTGCGGATCGAGCGGAACAGCGCCAGCATCGCCTCGCACGAGCCGACCATTTCGCCTTCCGAGCCGCCCGTGGTGTCGTTCGAGGCGACTTCGCCAAGCGAGACCATGCCATACGCATGGCCGACGGAATCGACGATGCGGTCGCCGTTCCAGGGGACCGTTACGTAATCGAAACAGTAATCGCGCACCAGACGGCGCAGCGTTGCGTCCTGCAGTTGCCCCGTCGTGGTCGCCGCGACCCAGCCGACGTTGGGCAGCGTGAGGCATGGCTCGAACGAGCCGATTTCGTGCAGATGAAATTCGCTTGAGAGATCGAGCAATCCGCCCGCCGGCATACCCGCACGGAGGGCCCGCCGCGCGTCCCGCGCGTTGCCGACGATTTCCACCTGCCAGCCACGCTCGTGGAACCGCTCGTTCAACGCATCGACCGGTTTTCGCGTCACGTACACCAATTGCCGCGTTGCAGGTTCCATTATTCAGATCCTCTTGCCAACACCATCGTTTGGGAATGACGGCACGCACCTGAATGTACAGACACGCAGCAAAAAGCGGCTTTCGCGTACCTGAAAAAACAGCGAACGCGCATGCTTTTGCTGACAGTGAATCCCCGAGTTGTGGCGTGTGTGTCAACTTGCCCAGTTGCGGGCGTTTTCTTTAGGCATTACGGCTTTTTCTGAAGCTTACTATAGGCTCGTGGCACTTGGATAGAATTTATGCAGGAGGAATGGATAAGGGACCGATGGAAATGTTTCCACTGGTTTTCCGGCATTTTGTCAGTGCAGAAATAATTACGGATGTTTCTTTTCTCTCAATCGTTAAGCGCTTGACGCGCAAACGTTCTCCTTTGAAACCCTATCGCAATGCAAACGGGTTTAAACAGCCTCACGTTTCAGCGCTGAAACATTTTGGCGAATATCCGCCATTCAAAATTTGCAGAGAATAGTGCGGTTCGAAGCGTATCAATGGATTGCGGGCGATGGCACACGTTTCGCTAAATGTCTCGCACCAGGAGATACGCCATGCGATTCAACATCCAGCAGGTCCGGCGCAGTGTCATCGGCTACGGCAGCGCATGTGCCGCCATGCTCGTTCCCGCCGCCCTCCTCGTCCTCTCTCCCGGTGCTCGCGCACAGACAGTTGACGATGCGCCTGCAGCGCCAGTCGCGGTTGCCAGCGTCGCGAACGCCGCCCCGGATGTCGTTCCTGCAACACCTGCGGCACTCGTTCCCGCCACGCTTGAAGTGAGCACGCCGGCCGGCGGCGCCCCCTCGACGGACACAGACTCGACCAGCGCCGCGGCCGCCAGCGGCCACGCCCCGGCCGACCCCGTCGCGTTTGGCAACGACGGCGGCAACGACGGCGCCTTCGCGGGCATCGGTTCTCTCGACGATCAGACGCTTTCGCGCCAGCGCGGCGGCGCCGTCGGCATGGTGATGGTGGCGGCCACCCCGCAACTGATGCGCGGCAGCAACAACGTGACGCTCTGGGACGAAATCGCGCCGCCCGCACCGCTGCCGATCCCCGTCGACGCCACCCAGAACGCGCAGGGCAACGTCGCGAGCTACACGAGAAAGTAACGATGAGATAGCACCCGTGCCGCTTGCGGCGCGGTGTCCGGTTCGCTGCGAATGCGCGAAGCCAGGACAAAAGGACCGGACAAGGCGCCAATGCGCCGACTCCGTCCAGGAGGAGACCAGCATGAGAGCACGCAACTCGACGCGCGGCACAAGCCGCCGCGCAGTCCGCCGCTCGGTCCAGGTCGTCGCCGCCCTGTGCGGCGTCCTGGTTGCGAGTGTCACGGCGGACGTGGCCGCCCAGCAGGTCACGAACCCCGGCGATGTCATTGTCGAACGTGACATCACCCCGCGCAGCGCCTTCGACAACGTGCCGAAGAGTCAGGACCCGGTGCTCGTGCGCGCCACGACCTTTCCCAAGAACAGCTTCGACCCGGCGATGGCGACGCTCGTCACCGACACGGATCTCACCAACGCGCACGGCTCGAGCGGCGTGAACGCGAACGGCGCATTGAGCGCGCAGACCGCCGGCGTCCAGGCGCTCACACGCATCCTCACGGGCAGCGCGACCGGCTCGAACGTGGCGGCAGGCGCCGGTGCGACCGCCGGCGTCGGCGCCGGCCTCGGCGGCACGATTTCCTCGACGATCACAGGCGCGCTCGCCCCACTCACGGGCGCCATGGGAGGCATGAAATGAGCCGTTCGATCCAGACGTCGCGCACGTTGCGCACTGCGCTTCCCAGCGCGCTCGTCTGCGCTGCCGCGCTCGCCTTCGCCGGCGCCGCGCAGGCCCAGGTGAGCGTCGGCGCGATCGCGAGCATCGCCCCGGGCGCCGCCACGTCGACGACCGGCGCGCTCACGGTGAACGAAACCGCGGGCCTCGACAACGCGCAGGCCAACCAGCTGACGATCACGACCGGCAACGTGTCGATCAACGTGAACGGCGACGAACAGCTCGCCAGCGTGACGGCGCAGCTCAAAGGCGCGAGCGCGACGATAGGTGCAGGAGCTTTTGCGAACACGAACGGCGCAATGATGGTGAATCAGTCGGCGGGCGTGGGCAATATCCAGCGCAACACTGCTCTCATCAGCAGTGGTGCGATTGGTGTAGTGGCAGTCTCGGACGGGGAGCTGTCCAAGGCGGCTGCTCAAAACGGCGGTCAGGGGCAAATGGCCCAGGCAGGGGGTATTCGTGAGGTACGCATCGACAATGCGGCATTCAGGAATGCGACGGGCCTCGTGCAGGTGAACCAGACGGCCGGCGCCGGTAACGCTACGGCAAACAGTTTTGTGCTCCGTCCCCCGGCGGGCACTCTTTTTTAACTGACCACTCAGTATCGGAGCGAAATCATGAAGCGCACCCTCATAGCAGCGGCAGTTCTTGCGTCGGCGGTAGGTTCCGCTCACGCAGCAAATTCGGCGTATCTCTTCAACGCCACAGGCGTCACCGAATACGTCGGCATCGACGGCTTCGTCAGGCTGTTCGGCTGCGTGTCGGTTTCGAGCACGGCCGGCGCCGTCATCAATAACACCCAAACCACGAGCGGCGGCACGCTTCTTCCGCAAGCACAGAGCTATACGAGCGGCAAGGTCACGACGACGTTCAACAATACGGACTGGAGCGTGACGGGCACCGGCAACAACTCGTTCTACAAGTATTCGAACTCGAGCAATTCGAGCATGTCGTCCTCGTCGAGCAGCTCGTCGCACACGCATGACGTCAATGCGTCGACGACGAAGTCCTCGTCGAGCAGCTCGACCTTCGGCAAGACGCTCAACGCAAGCGTGAGCGCCGACTATCACGTCGCGACCGACAACGGCGGCACGCACAATCACACGACCGCCAGCACCTATAGCGACACGGGCAGCGCGGCCCTCGGCACGAGCTACAGCAGCGTGGGCAACAACACGTCGACGAAGTCGCAAAGCGGCAATGGCAGCCTCCAGGCCAACGCCTCGTGGTCGCACACCGGCAATCACAAGAACGGCTCGGCCGGCATCAACCTCAGCGGCTCGGAAAGCACGTCGCACACGACGACCAACGCGCATAACAACAGCGACACGACGAACGTCGGCGCAGCGTGGGCCGTGAACAACAACAAGAACACCAGCAACAGCTCGACCACGGCCAACACGGCTTATGCCGACGGCACGGGCAGCGCTGCGCTTTCGGCGAGCGTGAGCGGCACGAGCTCGAAGACGAAGAATTCTTCGGACACGTACGCCCACACGTACAGCACGTCGAGCACGAGTTCGGATTCGCATCAGCATTCGTCCTCGAAGAGCTCGAGCTCGAACAGCGGCTGGGGCTATAACGTGAGCGACACGCTCAACACGGTCGACGAGCACACCACGGGCTCGATCACGCAGCACTACAACACGCAGGCAGCGGGCACGCTCGACGCCAACACCGGCAGCGGCGCAGCAACCGGCGTGACGGGCAACCTCGGCGTGAACATCGCGGAAGGCATCAACAACGCACAAAGCAACGACGTCGCGCTCGCTTCCGTCGACATGGGCAACGTGTTCGGCAACGCGCAGATCTTCAACAACCAGGCCTCCAGCGGTACGGCCAACGTGAAGAACTTCAATCTGAACGCGTCGGTCGGTGACGGCTCGCTCGCCAACGTTTCGGGCAACGTCGGCGTGAACGTCGCATCCGGTATCGGCAACGCGCAGAACAACAGCCTCGCCGGCTCCGTGACGACTGCAACCAAGGGCGACTTCTCGACGGTTGCGATGGTCGCGACGGACAACAACTCGCAAAACGCCGCCATGTCGGCAACTGGCCAGTTCCAGGGTACGGCCAGCCTCGGCGCCAATACGCTCACCGGCGCGCAAGGCAACATCGGCGTGAACATTGCCGGCGGCATCGGCAACCTGCAGCACAACGGCATGGCAATCGCCGCGATGAACAACGGCCACTAAGCACGGCTGGTAGCACCGCAGGAACTGGGCTCGCCCCAGGCAGAAAACGCAGCAAGCAACGCGCGCCGGCTGTCCCACCGCAGCCGGCGCGCATACCAGAAGGTAGGAGACCACCATGTCCGGGCCCGTATCGACCCCGGCGTCAAGGATGTTTGTCGTCGCGCTGACGCTCTCGGCCAGCGCGGCCCTTGTGCCTGTGCATGCGCAGCAGTCGACGCTAGACGCGACCCACCTCATCGGCGTGCCGGTGAAGCTTCCGGTCCACTCGATGCGCGACCTTCGCTATCGCAGCATCGTCAGCCAGCAGTATGACTACAGCTGCGGCGCCGCCGCACTCGCCACACTGCTCAAGTACGGCTACGGCATCGACATCCCCGAACCTGAGTTGATCCGCCAGATGATGGTGTTCTCCACACCCGAGGTGGTCGTCAAGAACGGCTTCTCCATGCTCGACATGAAGAAGTTCGTCGAGACGATCGGCTTGCGCGGCCGCGGTTTTCGCGTCAACACCGACGCGCTCTACCACCTGCAGATTCCCGTGCTGGTGCTCATGAACATCGATGGCTATGAGCACTTCGTGATCGTCAAGCACGCCGAAAACGGCCGCATCTTCATTGCGGACCCCGCGCTCGGCAACCGTATCGTCGCCGAAGACGACTTCGCCAAGACATGGAACGGCCTCGTCTTCGCGGTGCTCGGCAAACCGTTCCTGGAGGATTCTCCGCTGTTGCAGAACAACGAGTCGCTAGCGCTCAAGCTGCGTGAAAACGCCCTGCTCAACGGCACTGCGGCGACTCCCTTCTTCGAATACGGCCTCGATAAGGCCGTCATGTTCTGAAGTACGAAGAATCATGAAACGCAACCTCTCACAGTGTGGCATCGCGGCAGCCGTCTCCGCGCTCGCCTGCGCTTTTTCGAGCGGTGCGCTAGCGGCCGAAGGCATCGGCTTGCCGCAGCCGGTGCCGGCGTTTCTCGCGAACGCCGACGGACAGGCGCAAGGCATCCGCTGCGAAGCCGTCGGCGACGACGTGCTCGCGCATCAGACCGGCAAATATGCCGGCAGCGACATGATTTCCGGGTTCGTTCTGAACCTGCTTTCTCAATGGCAATTGCCAAACGGCGCGACCGCAGTCGCGCAAGGCGCGCTCTCGGTCGCCCAGAATGCGGCCAACCAGGTGAGCGCGCAGGTGAAGACGTATGCAACCGTGATCGACCCGACGCAGGGCGGGACCACGGGCACAAACAGCGGCGCCAATCCAAACGCGACGGCCACCGGCGGCCAGAACGTCTCGATCAACGGCGTCTCGCAGATCACTCAGGTGGCCGGCAACGGCAATACAGGCGCCAATGCCGCAACCATCTCCTATGACAACAACGCGCCGCAACTCGCGAGTCTGCCAGGCGCACTCAACCAGTCGAGCGCGTCGGCATCGAACGCGACCGGCAGCATAAAAGCGGGCATCTCGTTCGGCAGTAACGGCGTCAACGTGACGCTGCAAACGCCGGCGGGCGTCGCCACGCAGAACATCGTGCCGGGCAACATGCAGCAGGCCGGCGCGATCGCCCAGTTACTCCAGGTCGCAGGCAACAACCAGCAGGTCGCCAACCAGTTGCAACTGAGTCTGCAGACGCAGCAGATGACGTCGCAAATGATCCGGCAGACCGGCGTATTACAGGCTCTGCGAAATCTCCACTAACCGAGGGCTCATAACGAGACGTACCAGCAAGGAGACCACCACGCGGGCAAGGACCCGCGCGAGAAGCAGCACTTTGAACGAGGAGCATCGACGTGCGCGGGCGTGGAACCAGGGGGTTCCGCCGGGCGCCCGCATTCGATCCCGGGGGAAGAACAATGAAGATGATGTCAAGGGCGGCCGCGCCACATGTGTCGCTGGCCGCCATTCCAGCAGCCGTTTTACTATTCGCGCTCTCGCAATCCGCCCACGCGCAGGCGCTACAAAGCCAGTCGATCGAAGACCGCCTGAATACGCTCATGCGCGTCGTCGACGAGCAGCAGAGGCAAATCCAGTCACTGGAGCGCCAGGTGACGAACCTCGAAATGGCGCAACGCGGCCGCGGCATGCCGGGTGCGGGCGCGCCTGACGCCGCCTCGGACGCGACGGTCGCGGAACAGCCGGGCGCGGACGGTCTGCCTGTGCCCTTGCCGCCGCTCGCCCAGGCGCTGCCGGGCGCGACTGCGCCGGGTTCGCTCACCGGCACGGCCACGGGCGTGCCCGTGAATCCGCCCTCGCCCGACGCGGGCGCGACCAATGGTGCGACCGGCACCTCGGCCGCGAGCGGGCCGCAGCAGGGCGCGCCGGTCGGCGTCAACCCCAACGCCGGCAGCCCGACTGTGGGCGAGACGCAAAAGAGCGCCGAGCCGTCGCGCACACAAGCCGAAGAAGCGGTCGTGCAACGCGAGCACGCGCCGCTCTTCGACCACAAGCTGACGTTGGACTGGGGCATCAGCGACAGTTACTACGATCGCCGCCAGCTGCAGCTTTCGGGCTTTCTTGCTCTCGACGCGATCTTCCTCGGCAACATCAATCTGGGGCAGACCAAGTCGCACACGATCACCGCCGACCTGGACACGCGCTACGGCCTCACCGATCGCATGAGCATCGATGTGGACGTGCCTTACGTCTACCGGCACAGCACGTTCATCGTGGGTGGCGCGGGCGGCTCGGCCAGCACGCTCACGGACGCATCGGTCAATTCGAACGCGATCGGCGACGTGAACTTCGGGATCTACTACCAGTTCCTGAAGGAAACCAACAGCATCCCCGACGTGGTCGGCAGCCTGCGCGTGAAGACGGACACCGGCACCTCGCCGTTCGGCATCAAGGTTCAGCAGATCACGCCCGACAACACCAATCTCGTCGCCCCCAGCAAGCTGCCTACAGGCACGGGCTTCTGGAACGTCACGGCCGGCATCTCGGTGCTGAAGACCTACGACCCTGTGGTGCTGTTCGGCAGCTTCTCGTACACGTACAACATCGCGCGCTCGTTCGCCGACATCTCCTCGGTGATCGGGCAGACCGAGCCCGCCGAAGTGAAGCTCGGCGACATCATCCAGTTCGGCGGCGGCGTCGCGCTCGCCTTCTCCGACAAGGACTCGGCGAGCATCTCGTACACCATGGCCATCGAGCCGCAGTCGAAGACCAAGTCGCCGGGCGGCACCTGGACCGGCGTGCCGGGCAGCGAGACGACAGCCTCGGTGCTCAACTTCGGCCTGAATCACGTGGTCAACAAGCACCTGACGATCAACGGCGCGGTTTCCGTCGGGCTCACGCCCGATGCACCGAACTTCGTCGTCGGCGTGCGTTTCCCCTACACCTTCTGATGACATGAGGCCGATCGTGCGCGAATCCTCACATCTGGGCGCAACTGTGACACCGCTCGCTGGAGCCGGGCAGCGTCTCGCCGTGGGCGGGCCGCCGCTTGCCGGGGATGATCCCGACGCCGGCCGCGCACGCGACGCGAAGCCCGGGGCGGGGCTCGAACGCACCTTGCTGTATGTCGCGCGCACGCCCGACCCGCTGCTCTGTGCCTACCTCAAGAGCCGCGGCTGGGAAATCGCGAGTGCGCGCACGGTGCACGAGGCCTCGCGCCTCGTGAAGCCGGAGGCGGCCTATGCCGGCATCGTCGATCTCACGGGTTTCGCCCCGCGCGAGTTCGCGGGCCTCGAGACGATCCTGCGGCTGCAGCAGGTGGGATGGATCGCGCTCACCGACGATTCGCGCCTCACCGACGCCGAAGTGCGGCGCCTGATCCGCCACTACTGCTTCGACTACGTGCATGTGCCGGTCTCACATGCGACGCTCGACTACCTCGTCGGCCACGCGTTCGGCATGGTGTCGCTGTGCGATCTCGACACGCCGGGCGCCGCCGCCGCGAGCCAGGACGAAGACGAGATGGTCGGCACCTGCGAAGCGATGCAGCAGCTCTTTCGCACGATCCGCAAGGTGGCCAACACCGACGCTACCGTGTTCATCTCGGGCGAATCGGGCACCGGCAAGGAACTCACGGCGCTCGCGATCCACGAGCGTTCCGCGCGGCGCAAGGCGACCTTCGTGCCGATCAACTGCGGTGCGATCCCGCATCATCTTCTGCAATCCGAACTGTTTGGCTACGAGCGCGGCGCGTTCACGGGCGCGAACCAGCGCAAGATCGGGCGCGTCGAATCGGCCAATGGCGGGACGCTCTTTCTCGACGAAATCGGCGACCTGCCGCTGGAAAGCCAGGCAAGCCTGCTGCGCTTTTTGCAGGAAGGCAAGATCGAACGCCTGGGCGGCCACGAGCAGATTCCGGTGGACGTGCGCATCATCTCGGCCACGCACGTCGATCTCGAGGCGGCCATGCGCGACGGACGCTTTCGCGCGGACCTCTTTCACCGCCTGTGCGTGCTGCGCGTGGACGAGCCGCCGCTGCGCGCGCGCGGCAAGGACATCGAAATTCTCGCTCACCACGTGCTGCACAAGTTCAAGCAGGACAGCGCACGCCGCATCCGCGGCTTCACGCCCGATGCCATCGAGGCCCTGTACAACTACAACTGGCCTGGCAACGTGCGCGAACTCATCAACCGCGTGCGCCGTGCGATCGTGATGGCCGAAAGCAAACTGATCTCCGCGGAGGATCTCGATCTCGCGCACTTCACCGCGCAGCAGACGGTCACGCTCGCGCAGGCGCGCGAGGCCGCGGAGCGGCGCGCGATCGAGGCGGCGCTGCTGCGGCACCGGCACCGGCTCACGGAGGCCGCTGCCGATCTCGGCATCTCGCGCGTGACGCTTTACCGGCTGATGGGCGCGCACGGCCTGCGCGACGAAAAGACGTTCTTCGGCGGCGAAGCGGAGAACCAGGCGGAATTGCCGCCCGACGCGCAGGACTGAAACAGCGATTGCGCAGAGGAAGCGCGCCGGGGCGTCCGGCGCGCTCAGGTAGAATCGCTGCGAACAGCTTACAAACTCGCACCTCTACCCTTTCGATGACGACGCTCACCCTCATCGTCGCCCGCGCCCGCAACGGCGTGATCGGCCGCGACAACGCGCTGCCCTGGCGGCTCCCCGAAGACCTCGCGTTCTTCAAGCGCACCACCATGGGCGCGCCCATCATCATGGGCCGCAAAACGCACGAATCGATCGGCCGCGCCTTGCCGGGCCGCCGCAACATCGTCGTGACGCGCGACGCGGGCAAGCGCTTTCCCGGCTGCGACACCGCCACGAGCCTCGACGAGGCGCTCGCCCTCGCGGCACAGGATCAGGCGCCCACGGCGTTCCTGATCGGCGGCGCGCAACTCTATGGCGAAGGACTCGGGCTCGCGCATGAACTCGTGGTGACCGAAATCTCCGCGGACTTCGAGGGCGACGCCACCTTTCCCGCGCCCGACCCCGACGTCTGGCAGGAAACGTCGCGCGAGACGCTGCACGCGAATGCGCCGAACGACTTCGATTTCGCGTTCGTGCGATACGTGCGGCGGGATTGATCGACTGGGGCGCGGATCGCGGCATCCCAAAGCAAAACGGCACGCCAGGGCGTGCCGTTTTTCATTGAGCCTGCGGAAAAGGCGCTAAAAGCCGCTTACTGGCCCGCCACCGTCATCCGCTCGATCAGCACCGAGCCGGTCTGACGCGTGCCGCGCGCGAGCGTATCCGCGCCCACGGCGACGATGTGGTGGAACATCTCCTGCAGCGTGGAAGCCACCGTGATTTCCTCCACCGGATACTGGATTTTGCCGTTCTCGACCCAGAAGCCCGACGCGCCGCGCGAATAGTCGCCCGTCACGAAGTTCACGCCCTGCCCCATCAGTTCGGTCAGCAACAGGCCCGTGCCGAGCTTTTTCAGCATCTCCTCGAAGTCGTCCTCGGGCTTCGTGAGCGAGCTCTGGAACTGCAGGTTGTGCGAGCCGCCGGCGTTGCCCGTGGTCTGCATGCCGAGCTTGCGCGCCGAATACGACGACAGGAAATAGCCCTGCACGATGCCGTCCTTCACGACTTCGCGGCGCTGCGTGCGCACGCCCTCTTCGTCGAACGGCGCGCTGCCGGCCGCGCGCGGCACATGCGGGTCCTCGACGATCTGGATGTGCGGCGCGAAGACCGGCTTGCCAAGGCTGTCGACGAGGAACGACGTCTTGCGATAGAGCGCGCCGCCGCTCACGGCCTGCACGAACGCGCCGAGCAGGCCTGCGGCGAGCGGCGCCTCGAACAGCACCGGCACCTTGCGCGTGTCGAGGCTGCGCGCGTTCAGGCGCGAGAGCGCACGCTCGGCCGCATAGCGCCCGACGGATTCGGGGGAGGCCAGCTCGGCCGCGTTGCGCCGCGAGGTGTACCAGTCGTCGCGCTGCATGTTGCGGCCAACGCCTGCGATAGGCGCACACGAAACGTAGTGGCGCGAGTACGGGTAGCCGTGCATGAAGCCGCCCGAGGTCGCGAGCACGAACTGGGAATGCTGTGCCGACACGCTCGCGCCTTCGGAGTTCTTCACGCGCGGGTCGACGGCGAACGCCGCGTCTTCGGCGCGGCGCGCGATTTCCACGGCCTCGTCGGCGGACAGATTCCACGGGTGATAGAGGTCGAGGTCGCGCGGCGCGGTTTCGAGCAGATCGCGCTCGGCGAGGCCCGCGCAGTCGTCGTCGGCGGTGAAGCGCGCGATGTTGTACGCGGCCGCCACCGTGTCCTTGAGCGCCTGCGGCGAAAAGTCCGAGGTGCTCGCGTTGCCGCGCTTGTTGCCGATATAGACGGTCACGCCGACCATCTTGTCGCGGTTGTGCTCGATCGTCTCGACCTCGCCGCGGCGCACCGAGACGGACAAGCCGTCGCCTTCGGAGATCTCGGTCGCGGCGTCGCTCGCGCCGAGCGCGTTGGCGTGCCGCAGGATGTCTGAGGCGATCTCCTTCAGCTCGTCCTGGGTGTGCGGGAAAAAGCGCTGCCGGGCTTCGATGTCTGCTGCCATTGTCGTTACGGTCCGGTTCTGGGCCACGCGTTGCCGCGGCCCGCTGGTGTCGTGTTTCGCTGGTGTCGATTCAGGTGCTTCGGAACGCGCTGCGTTCGCAAAGCGCATCCCGCGATCATAGCAAGGTATGTGAACACGCATCACAGGCGCTTTCGTCGCCTGGCCGCCGACGCTGCCGGCACGGCCGTCCGCCGCCTTCCAGCCCGAGCCGCGCGCCCGCGCACGCTACAATACGCACCATGAAACGCAAAACCCGCATTCAACCGATGAACGACGCTGTCGCCGAGCAGGACGACAACGGCTACGATCGCCCGAGCAAATCGCAGCTCAAGCGCGACATGGAAGCGCTCCAGGAACTCGGCCAGGCCCTCGTGGATCTGCCTAAAGACGCGCTCAAGCGCATGCCGATGACCGAAGACCTCGCGGACGCCGTCCACGAGTGCCGCCGCATCACCGACCACGAAGGCAAGCGCCGCCAGCTCCAGTACGTGGGCCGCATGATGCGCGGCCTGACCGAAGCCGAAGTCGCCGCGCTGCGCACGAAGCTCGATGAGCACCGCGGCGTGAACAAGGCCGCCACGGCGCGCCTGCACTGGATCGAGCGCACGCGCGACAAGCTGCTCGCCGACGACGCCGCGCTCACCGAATTCATCCGCCAGTATCCCGCCGCCGACCCGCAGGAAGGCCGCACGCTGATCCGTAACGCCCGCCGCGAGCAGGAGCAAAGCAAGCCGCCCAAGTCCTTCCGCGAGCTGTTCCAGTGGATCAAGGACGTGAGCGCCCAGGGCGCCGGCGAGAGCGAAGACCACGAAGACGAGCGTGCCGACGAGGACCGCGAAGATGACGAAGCCTGAACGCAGCCATCCTGACGAACTCGTGATCGGCCTCGTGTCGGTCAGCGACCGCGCGACGAGCGGCGTCTACGAGGACAAGGGCATTCCGTCGCTGATGGAGTGGCTCGGCAGCGTGCTGAAAACGCCGTGGCGCGCCGAAACGCGCCTGATCCACGACGACGCGGCGACGATCTCCGCCACGCTCACGGCGCTCGTGGACGGCCTCGGCTGCGACCTCGTGTTGACGACGGGCGGCACCGGACCCGCGCGCCGCGATGTGACGCCCGAGGCGACGCTCGCGGTGGCGACGAAGGAAATGCCGGGCTTTGGCGAGCAGATGCGCCAGATCAGCCTGAATTTCGTGCCGACGGCCATTCTGTCGCGCCAGGTTGCCGTGATCCGCGAGAACGACGACCACGCGGCGCTCATCATCAACCTGCCGGGGCAGCCGAAGTCGATCAAGGAAACGCTGGAAGGCTTGCGCGACGATCAGGGCGCCGTGAAGGTGCCGGGTATTTTTGCTGCGGTGCCGTATTGCATCGACCTGATCGGCGGCCCGTACATCGAAACCGATCCGAACGTCGTGACGGCGTTCCGGCCCAAGAACGCGCAGCGAGCGCCGCGCGCTTAACACTCGAACTACAACGATCGCGCAGCTGCTGCGTGTCTCAACAGCGCTCAGAGCGCCGGACCGGCCTCGCCCGCGGCCACGTCGGGCACGATGCCCGGCGCCGGAACGAGGAAATGCTCGCGGTAGTACTTGAGTTCGTCGATCGACTCGTGGATATCGGCGAGTGCCGTGTGCATCGCGCGCTTCTGGAAACCCTTGTAGATGGTCGGCTGCCAGCGGCGGCACAGCTCCTTGAGCGTGCTCACGTCGAGATTGCGGTAGTGGAAGAAGCGCTCAAGCGTGGGCATCCAGCGCGCCATGAAGCGGCGGTCCTGGCAGATCGAGTTGCCGCACATCGGCGACTTGCCCGGCGGCACGTATTGCGAAAGGAACGCCATGATCTGCTCGGTCGCGCTTTCTTCCGTGACGGTCGAGGCGCGCACGCGCTCGGTGAGGCCCGAGCGGCCGTGCGTGTTGCGGTTCCATTCGTCCATGCGGTCGAGCACCGACTCCGGCTGATGAATGGCCAGCACGGGGCCTTCCACGAGCTTGTCGAGCGTCGAGTTCGTCACCACCACAGCGATCTCGATGATGCGGTCGTTGTCGGGATCGAGTCCCGTCATTTCCATATCGAGCCAGATCAGGTTCATGTCGGTGCGCTCGATGAGCGGCGCGCCGGCAGCGGTAATGTCAGTCATGAAAGGCAACCCGGAGAGCGTTGGAGGCGCGGCGCGTGCGCAGCATCGACAGGATGCGATGCCCGGCCGGCGAGAACATATAATTGTCGCATAGATACCACGGACTTCCTGGATGCCTAATCTGTCCCCCTCCCCTGCGCTGTACTTCAGCGTGCTCTTCGTCGTCGGCGTGCTTGCCATGGTCGCGACCAAGCTCTGGCTCGCATCGCGCCAGATCCGCTTCGTGGCCGCCCACCGCGGTGCGGTGCCCGCGCAGTTCACCGCCACCATCCCGCTCGCCGCGCACCAGCGTGCCGCCGACTACACGGTCGCGCGCACGCGCCTCGGCATGATCGAGATCGTGCTCGGCGCTGTGGTGCTGATCGCGCTCACGCTGCTCGGCGGCGTGCAGGCGCTGGACCTCGGCATCTCGGATGCGATCGGGCGCGATTATGTGGGCCAGATCGCGCTGATCGGCGCCGTGCTCGCCATTTCCGGCGTGGTCGAGCTGCCGCTCGACTACTACCGCCAATTCGTGGTCGAGGAACGCTTCGGCTTCAATCGCATGACGAAGCGCATCTTCATCATGGACCGCATCAAGGGGCTCCTGATCGGCGCCGCGTTCGGCATTCCGCTTCTCTTCGTCGTGCTCTGGCTCATGAAGCAGGCAGGCAGCCTCTGGTGGCTCTGGACGTGGGCCGTATGGGTCGCCTTCCAGATGCTCGTGCTGGTGCTCTACCCCACCTTCATCGCGCCGCTCTTCAACAAGTTCGAACCACTGCGCGATGAAGCGCTGCGCTCGCGTATCGAGGCGCTCATGCAGCGCTGCGGCTTCGCGGCCAAGGGCCTGTTCGTGATGGACGGCAGCCGCCGCTCCGCGCACGGCAACGCCTATTTCACGGGCTTTGGCGCGGCCAAGCGCATCGTGTTCTTCGATACGCTGCTCGCGCGCCTCTCCGGCAGCGAAATCGAGGCCGTGCTCGCGCACGAGCTGGGTCACTTCAAGCGCCGTCACGTGATCAAGCGCATGGTCGTCACGTTCGCGATCAGCCTCGCGCTGCTCGCCCTGCTCGGCTGGCTCTCGCAGCGCGTGTGGTTCTACGAGGGGCTCGGCGTGCGGCCGTCGCTGCTCGGCGGCAACGAAGGGCTCGCGCTCGTGCTGTTCTTCCTCGCCGTGCCCGTGTTCCTGTTCTTCGTCACGCCGCTTGGCAGCCTCTCCTCGCGCAAGCACGAGTTCGAAGCCGACGCCTTCGCCGCCACGCAAACCGACGCGCAGCATCTCGTCAACGCGCTCGTGAAGCTCTACGAGGACAACGCGTCGACGCTCACGCCCGACCCGCTCTATACCGCGTTCTACTACTCGCATCCGCCGGCTTCGCAGCGGATCGACCGACTGCTCGCGCACGCATGAACCGGCGCGCAACCAAAGCCGCCGGCAACGCAAAAGCTGCAGGCGCCACGCTGCACGGCGTGGTGATCGCCGCCCACGGGCGCCACTATCTCGTCGCGCCCGACGGCGGCGGCGCGCACCTGCAATGCTTCCCGCGCGGCAAGAAGAGCGAGGTCGCGGTAGGCGACCGCGTCGAGTATCAGTCGACCTCCGCCGACCAGGGCGTGATCGTCGCGATCGGCGAGCGGCGCAACCTGCTCTATCGCTCCGACCAGTTCAAGTCGAAGCTCTTCGCGGCGAACCTCGACCAGTTGCTGATCGTCCTCGCCACGGAACCGCACTTCAGCGAGGATCTGCTCGGGCGCGCGCTCGTGGCCGCCGAGGCCAACGACCTCAAGCCGCTCATCGTGCTCAACAAGATCGACGTGGAGGCCGCGCTGCCGCTCGCGCGCCAGCGCCTCGAACGCTATCGTGCGCTGGGCTATACCGTGCTGGAGGTTTCGGTGAAGGGCCGCCCCGAGGAAGCACACGCGGTGCTGGCCGAGCATCTGCACGGCCATCAGACGATCCTGCTCGGCCAGTCGGGCATGGGCAAGTCGACGCTCGTGAACCTGCTGATTCCCGACGCCGAAGCGGCCACGCGCGAGATTTCGACGGCTCTGAACAGCGGCCGCCACACTACGACGTTCACGCGGCTCTACACGCTGCCCGAGGGCGGCGCTCTGATCGACTCGCCGGGCTTCCAGGAGTTCGGCCTCTATCACCTCACCGAAGGCAAGCTCGAGCGCGCGTTCCCCGAGTTCCGGCCGCTGCTCGCGCACTGCCGCTTCTACAACTGCCATCATCTGCACGAGCCGGGCTGCGCGATTCTGGAAGCCGTCGACGACGGCCGTATCGCGCCCGAGCGCCAGGCGCTGTACGCGCAGCTCATACACGAGATCAGCCAGGTCGTGCGCTGACGCGCCGCCTGCCCCCAACGCCTATGCTCAAGCTCGTGCGCGCGCCGAATCTGCTGATCGCCCAGCACTGGATGAACATCCTGGCGACGGCGGGCGTGCCCTGCGAGCTGCACAACCGCTACCTGAGCGGCGCGATGGGCGAGATTCCAGCCGAGCAGTGCGCACCCGAACTGTGGCTCGTGGACGAACGCGACGAGAAGCTCGCCCGGCGTCTGATCGACGAAGCCGTGAACGGGCCGCCGCCGGGCTCGCCCACGTGGCGCTGCGCGCGCTGCGGCGAGGTGCTCGAAGCGCAGTTCACCGTGTGCTGGAATTGCGGACGCGATCGCGACGTGCGCGACGAGTGACGTCAGATGCTGACCCAAACGAAAATGGGCCGCTGGAAGCGGCCCATTTGCATTTCTGCGATTCAGCGTCGGGCGCTCAGAGCCAGACGGCGATCGTCAGCATGAGCAGCAGGATCATCCACAGGATCACGGCGCGCCACACGAGGCCCACGGCCGATTGCAGCGTGCGCGGCGTGCAGTCGTCGCCCACCGTGTACGGACCGCCCTCGCCCGGCTGCGCGAGCACATCGACGCTGGACTGCTCGGCGAGCGGGCCCGACAGGCGCGCGCCCAGCGCGCCGCTGCCGGTGGCGAGCAGCACGCCTTCGTTGGTGTCGGGCCACTGGTTCGTGTGGTTGCGCCAGGCGTAGATCGCGTCCTCGAAGTTGCCGACGATCGCAAAGCCCAGCGACGTGAGCCGCGCCGGCACCCAGTCGATCACGAAGAACACATGCTGCGCGAAGTTCGAGAACGCCTCGGTGCGGTCCTCGGCCGGACGCGCCCATTCGCGCGCGAGGTATTCGGCGATGCGGTACAGCACGGCGCCCGCGGGTCCGATCGGCACGAGAAACCAGAAGAACACGCCGAACACGTGCCGGTGCGAAGCGATCACCGCGTGAATGAGCGTGTGGCGCACGATCTCGCTCACAGGCATGTCCACGGCGTCGATGCCGGTCCATTCGTGGAGGATTTCACGCGCGCGCGGCACGTCGTCGTTGTTCAGCGCGAGATGGATGTCGGTGAAATAGTGGCTGAACTGGCGAAAGCCGAGCGTGAAGTACACGACCACCACGTTCCACAGGAACGCGAGCACGAAGCTGATGTGGTACAGCACGTAGTAGACGAGCGCCGTGGCGAGCGTCCACGGCAACACGACCACGAGCCACGCGATGAGCCCATGCTTCTGCTTGCCGGCGTCGAAGCCGTGAGCGGCCCACTCCGCATTGAGGCGCACGAGCGCCATGACCGGATTATTGGGCGACAGCGCCCGCACCTGTTCGATGACGAGAGCCAGCAATACGGAAAAGAAGGTCATGCGACGCGCCGTGCAGATCGAGTTGCGAAAGGGGTTTTATGAAAGTGTTGCAACGATATCACAGGGCCAGATGTGCCTGACCATCGCCGGCAATTCGGGCGGCAAACTCGCAACAGTGCGCGGCGGCGCTTGCACGCGCCGCCAGACGTGTTACGCGAGCAGGAAACGGTAGAAGTTGCGCAGCATACCGGCCGTCGCCCCCCAGATGAAATGCGAGGAGCCGACGCCGGAAGCGATGACGGGTTCGGGCACGTCGAGGTCCGGCGAATTGCGGTCCGGATACGGCATCGCATAAAAGCGCCGCTCGCCGCCCTCCCAGCGGAACACGCGCACCTGGTGATGCACCGGGTTCATGAGAAAGCTGAGCGGCACCTCGAAGATGCTCGCCACTTCGAGCGAGTCCGCGGCGAGACTGAACGGCTCGTGCACGAGACCGACCACGGGCGTGACTCTAAAGCCGGTGCCAGTGAGGTAATCGGGCAACGCGCCGAGCACCTCGACACGCCCGGGGTCGAGGTTCACTTCCTCGTGCGCCTCGCGCAGCGCGGCGGCGATCGGCGTGGGGTCGGAAGGTTCGCGGCTGCCGCCGGGAAAGCTCACCTGGCCCGCGTGATTGCTGAGGTTGTCGGCGCGCTGCGTGAGCAGCACGGTCAAGCCGCCCGGGCGCATGGCGATGGGCATGAGCACGGCGGCTTCACGCGGATCGCGCATCTCGGCCAGACGGGCTTCCTGCGGTTCGGGGTCCCACGGCAGGCGCTGCTCGAAGCGCGTGCGCAAGCCGGCGGCGGTCAGACGTTCCGCGGCGACTTGCGGAAGGCTTGCGCCCGTCGATTCGATCGGCAGGCTTTCGGGTTCAAATACTGGGCGGATCAACGGGCGTCTCGGATTACACGTACACGAGATTATTTTGCGGCCAAAAAGAAAAAAGCACCCCGGAGGGTGCTTTTTCTTACAGCTTTTACGCCTGGTCGGCCGGAGCAGCTGCGCGGTCTTTCGACACCAGCTTTTCCTTGATACGTGCCTTCTTGCCCGACAGGTTGCGCAGGTAGTACAGCTTCGCGCGACGAACGTCGCCGCGGCGCTTCACCACGATGCTGGCCAGCAGCGGCGAGTACGTCTGGAACGTACGCTCGACGCCTTCGCCCGACGAGATCTTGCGCACGATGAACGACGAGTTCAGGCCGCGGTTACGCTTCGCGATCACGACGCCTTCGTATGCCTGAACGCGCTTGCGGTTACCTTCAACCACGTTCACGTTGACGATCACCGTATCGCCGGGGGCGAATTCGGGGATGGTCTTCTCGCCCAGCACGCGCTGGATTTCTTCCTGCTCGAGTTTTTCAATCAGATTCATGGATTGACTCCGTATGCCATCTTGTCGGCGTTCGTACCTGTGCAGGGTTGGCTGCACTACGGCCCCGATAGAGGATGGATTCACAACTGGCGCCGTTCACGCATGAAGCGGCACCGCCTTTTGCGCCCCTTGTCGCGCACGCCCGAAGCCTTACGCTTCGTTCGAGCCCTTCGCGAGACTAGCGAGCCACGCCTCGTCGGCCCGGCTCAACATCTTGTTCTTTCTGGCCCGCGCGATCAGATCGGGCCGCTTGTTCCACGTGTTGCGCAACGCCTCGCGGCGACGCCATTGCTCGATTTCCGCATGATGGCCGCCAAGCAGCACATCGGGCACGCGCACGCCGTCGTATTCCTCGGGGCGCGTGTAATGCGGGCAGTCGAGCAAACCGTCGACGAAGCTGTCCTGCACCGCCGAAAGCGCATCGCCAAGCACGCCCGGCAGATTGCGCACCACGGCGTCCATCAAGGCCATCGCGGGCAATTCGCCCCCCGAGAGCACGAAGTCGCCGAGGCTCACTTCTTCGTCCACGCAGCGGTCGACGAGACGCTGGTCGATCGCTTCATAGCGGCCGCACAACATCACGAGACCCGGCTCCTGCGCGAACTGCATGACGCGTTCGTGCGTGAGCGGCTTGCCTTGCGGCGACATCAGCAGCACCCGCGGAGCGCTCACGCCGGCTTGCGCCTGCGCGGCCTTCGCCGCGTCGATCGCCGCTTCGAGCGGCTTGGCCAGCATGACCATGCCGGGGCCGCCGCCGTAAGGGCGGTCGTCGATCGTACGGTAGTTGTCGGTCGTGAAATCACGCGGATTCCACGTGCGCAACGTGTAACGCTGCTGCTTCGCCGCCCGGCTGGTAATGCCCCAGTCGGTCAGCGCGCGGAACATCTCGGGAAAGAGCGTGACGACATCGAACTGCATCGCTCTCTCCGTTCAGCGAAATTGAATCAAGGCGCGCGGCGAGGTTGCCACAGCGTTGCCGCGGTGCTTAGTAGTCGGCTTCCCAGTCGACGACGATACGCTTCGCCGCCAGGTCCACCGACTTCACGAACACGCCTACAAACGGGATCAGGCGCTCGCCGGTGACCGGCTTGCCATCCTTGTCCGTGGACGCATACGTGACACGCAACACCGATTGCGCGCCATTGTCGATCAGGTCGGCGACCTTGCCGAGCTCGACACCCGCTTCGTTAGCGACGTCGAGGCCGATCAGGTCGACCCAGTAATATTCATCGGCTGCGGGCGCCGGGAATTCGGCCCGGCTCACGTACACGCGCGCGCCGCGCAACAGCAGCGCGGCATCGCGGTCGTCCAGCCCTGAAAGCTGGCCAACGACGCTGTCACCATGAACCTTGGCGCTCACGCGCACCGCGGAATGACGCTCGCGATGCGCCTGACCCTCGCGGCCCTTGAGGAGCCACCAGCGTTTAGCGGAAAGCAGCGCCTGGCTATCCTGCGCGTGCGGCGCGATCTTCAGCCAGCCCTTGAGGCCATAGGCGTCGATCACGGCGCCGACTTCAACGGCGTCGGCAGGCCAACTCGCTTCGGTTTCGGCGCGCAGGCTCCCGGTTGTCCCGGTCGCGGGCGCAGCTTTCGCGGCGCTCTCGCGTGCAGGCTTGCGCACGAACGCGCCGAACGACGGCGCGCCGCGGGCCGCAGCCTTGCCGGCGCCGCTGGTCGCAGCGCTTGTTGCAACTTCGGGCGCCCCGCTTTCCGACGCGTCGTTCGCCTTTACGGCAGATTTAGCGTCATGCGCGGACATCGGCACCCCTTGCGACCAGCTTGAAATCGCATACGCAACTCATGCAGCGCGTACGCGGGTAAAACACAGGCAACAACTGAAAAGACGCTTAAAGACTTAAGCAGCCGGCGCAGCGGCGGCGGTCTTTTGCGCTTCCTTCACGAGGCGCTCGACGGCCGGCGACATTTGCGCGCCGTTTTCCTTCCAGTACGTCACGCGATCTTGAGCGATACGCAGCGTTTCACCCTTGGTGGCGACCGGGTTGTAGAAGCCCACGCGCTCGATGAAACGGCCGTCGCGACGGTTGCGCGAGTCGGTTGCGACGATGTTGTAGAACGGGCGCTTCTTCGAGCCGCCGCGTGCCAGACGGATGATGACCATACTAAAATCCTTGAAAACCGGGGGTTCGGGACTACTGAAACATGCGATTATAGCCCGAAACCGGAGGCATAACAAACACTTAACGGGAATTTGCGCTCGGGCGCGGTGAAAGCAGCAGGACACGGCGGTCAAATTGCGGCCCATGCCCACGATGGGCGGGCCCTGGAGCGAATTGTGGCGACTTTCGGACGACTCGTGCAATGGCTGCGTCGCGTTTGTGGCGGCGGCGTGGGTGGCAGCTCCTTTTTTCCGGTGTCTCGCGAGTCGGCCCGACGCTTCGCAGCGGCGTGGCTCGCCTTTGCCGCCGCCCTGCTCGCGGCGCCGTTCGCTCAAGCGGCGCTTCCCATCGACCGCATCAAGCTGCCGCCGGGCTTCCACATCGAGGTGCTGTCCGCCGACTTGCCCGGTGCGCGCGAAATGACGCTGTCGGAAAACGGCACCCTATATGTGGGGAGTATGGGCGGTGACGTCTACGCGCTCGAACTCAAGGACGGCCGGGCCATCAAGCGCCATATCGTGGCCTCGGGACTGACGATGCCGGTGGGCGTGGCCTGGCGCAACGGCGCATTGTACGTCTCGGCGGTTTCGTCGATCGTGCGGCTCGACGACATCGACCGTCATCTCGACGATCCGCCCAAAGCCGTCGTCGTCACGGATTCGCTGCCCACCGAGCGCCACCACGGCTGGAAGTTCATCGCCTTCGGCCCCGACGGCAAGCTCTATGTACCGCAAGGCGCGCCGTGCAACGTCTGCCTGCCGGCAAGCGACCCGCAGCGCGTGCATTTCGCGATGATCGGCCGCATGGACCCCGACGGCTCGCACTACGAGACCATCGCTCGCGGCGTGCGCAACACGGTCGGTTTCGCGTGGCATCCGCAGACGCACGAACTCTGGTTCACCGACAACGGCCGGGACATGCTCGGCGACGACATCCCCGACGACAAGCTCAACCGCCTCGCGCATGTGGGCGAGGACTTCGGCTTTCCGTATTGTCACGGCGGCAATGTCGCCGACCCCGAGTTCGGCGCAGGCCATCCGTGCAGCGGCTTCACGCCGCCGGTCCTCAAACTCGGCGCGCACGTGGCGTCGCTTGGCATGCGCTTCTATACCGGCCCGATGTTCCCGGCCGATTATAAGAACAGCATTTTCATCGCCGAGCACGGTTCGTGGAACCGCAGCAAAAAGGTCGGCTATCGCGTGGTGCGCGTGAGCGCCAACCCCGACGGCACGAACGCACGCCAGGACGTGTTCGCGCAGGGTTGGCTCAACTCCGACGAAACCCAATGGGGCCGCCCCGCCGACGTGCTGCCGCTGCCCGACGGATCGCTCCTCATCAGCGACGACTATGCGGGCGCGATTTATCGCGTGACCTACGCCAAACCGTGACGCGACTGCCACGTTAAAGATGCAGCCATGGTGCCGGGCATAAGCGTGCGCTTGTGCTGCAAGCCCGGCGTGCGGCATACAATGCCCGGCGGCCCGTGTGCGTTCGACGTGATGCGCCCATGACGGCCGAACGTCCACGCTTCGCCCGAGCCCATGCCCAACGACAAGAACCCCGCACGCTTTCGCTCCAAGACGCTCACCGCCGCCCTCGCCTTCCTGTTTGGCAGCCTCGGCGCACACCGCTTCTATCTGTACGGCCCGCGCGACGTGTGGGGCTGGGCGCATCTGCTCGGCACGCTCATCGGCATTCCAGGCGTGATGCTGCTCGTCGCAACCGAACGCTCCTCGATTCCTGGTTGGGTGCTCGCCGTGATCGGCGCGGTCTCCGTCATCTCGGCGTTTCTGGCGGCGATCGTCTACGGGCTGCGCCCCGACGCCAAATGGGACGCGCAGTTCAACGCCGCGTTTGTCGAGAAAGGCCGCACGAGCCGCTCGGGCTGGACGGTGATCTTCATCGTGATCTTCTCGCTGCTGATTGGCGCGTTCCTGCTGATGACAGGACTCGCGCTCTCGTTTCAAACGTATTTCGAGTCGCAGGTCGAAGCCGCGAAGGCGCTCTCGCAGTAAATCGCGCCGTAAATCGCGCGGTAACGGCTCAGAACAGGTCGAGCTGCGGCTTCTCGCGCACGGTCTTCGACTGCACGAACGCCGACATGTCCAGGATACCGTGGCGCCGCTCGTTGAGCCCGAGGCGCTTCACTGCATTGTGAAAGCGCTGCTTGAGCAGGTCGGCCCACAGCCCCGTGCCCTTCATGCGCTGCGAAAACGCCGACTCGTAATCCTTGCCGCCACGCATGTCGCGCACGCGGCTCATCACGCGATCCGCGCGCTGCGGGAAGTGCGCCGCCAGCCAGTCCTGAAAGAGCGGCGCGACCTCCCACGGCAGGCGCAGTACGATGTAACTCGCGCTTGTCGCACCGGCCTCGGCACAGGCTTCGAGCACGCGCTCCATGTCGGGCTCGGTCACGAACGGAATCACGGGTGCGATGCTCACGCCTACCGGCACGCCGGCTTCGGCTAGCGTGCGGATGGTGCGCAGTCGCCGCGCGGGTGTCGCCGCACGCGGTTCGAGCGTGCGGGCGATATCGGCGTCGAGCGTGGTGATCGTGATCGCCGCCATGAACTGCTTGCGCTCGGCCATCGGCGCGAGGAGGTCGAGATCGCGCTCGATCAACGAGGATTTCGTGATGGCCGCGAACGGATGCTGCCGCTCGGCCAGCACTTCGACGACTCGGCGTGTGATGCGCATGTCGCGCTCCACCGGTTGCCAGGCGTCGGTGTTGACGCCCAGAGCAATCGGCTCGGGCTCGTACGACGGCTTGGCGATTTCCCGCGCGAGCAACTCCGCTGCATTGACCTTCGCGTAGATGCGGCTCTCGAAATCGAGGCCCGGCGAGAGACCGAGATAGCTGTGCGTGGGCCGCGCGAAGCAATAGATGCAGCCATGCTCGCAGCCCCGGTAAGGATTAAGCGAGACGTTGAACGGAATGTCCGGCGACTGGTTGCGCGTGAGGATGCTTTTCGCGCGCTCTTCGAAGACTTCGGTGCGCAGCTTGGGCTCGCCCGTTTCATCGCCTTCGCCATCGCCCTCCCCGCCGACACCCGTCTGCTGCCAGCCGTCGTCGAACGCTTCGCGCTGGTCGACTTCGTAGCGCCCTTGCAGGTTCGTGACCGCGCCGCGCCCCTTGCGCACCGTGGGCGGCGCAACGGGATACCAGGCGTCGGGATCGGGATGATGGGAGTCGGTCACGGCTAGAGAAAATGGACATGAAAACGCGGATCGATACTGTATAAATATACAGTATCGATCCGCGTTGTCGAGTCCTAAAAAAGGGGGCGCTTTCAGCCGCCGCCGTTACCCGTTCATTCCCCCACGGCGATGGTCAGCGTCTCCTTGATCTCTTCCATCACCACGTAGCTCTTCGACTGCACGGCGCCCGGCAGTTGCAGCAGGATGTCGCCGAGCAGCTTGCGGTAGTCGGCCATCTCGCCGATGCGCGCCTTGATGAGATAGTCGAAGTCACCCGAGACGAGATGGCATTCGAGCACCTCGGGAATCTTCTGCACCTCGCGGCGGAACTGGTCGAACATGTTGCCGCTCTTGTGGTCGAGCGTGATCTCCACGAACACGAGCAGCGCCGCGCCCAGCACCGAGGGATTCACGCGCGCGAAGTAGCCGGTGATCACGCCGTCGCGCTCCATGCGCTTCACGCGCTCGATGCACGGCGTGACCGACAGCCCGACCTGCTCCGCGAGGTCCTTCATGGCCATGCGACCGTCTTCCTGAAGCAGTTTCAGGATGCGGTGATCGAGCCGGTCGAGCGCGCGGACCGGTTGGCGCTGCGTTCTCATGATTTCTTCCCGAAAATCTGAAAAATACGATAACAAAACCTAGACGCACAACAATAGCATAGCTACAAATACTGGCTACACCCGAATTTTCATGCCTTCTTCCCTATCGGTGCCAAAACACGGCTTCCGGGGACCCGGCAACGCGGCGTAGCTCAACGAATCTATATGGAGCAGCTATGCGAGTCGTCGTGTTGGGCAGTGGTGTGGTCGGTGTGGCCAGCGCCTGGTATCTCGCCCGCGCGGGCCACGAAGTCACGGTGATCGACCGCGAGGCCGGTCCCGCACTCGAAACCAGTTTCGCCAATGCCGGCCAGATCTCGCCGGGCTATGCCGCACCGTGGGCCGCGCCGGGCGTCCCGCTCAAGGCGATCAAATGGATGTTCGAGAAGCACGCGCCGCTCGCCATTCGTCTGGACGGCACGAAGTTCCAGCTGCAGTGGATGTGGCAGATGCTGCAGAACTGCACGGCCGAACGCTACGCGCTCAACAAAGGCCGCATGGTGCGTCTCGCGGAATACAGCCGCGACTGCCTGCAGGCGTTGCGCGCCGATACGGGCATTCAGTATGAAGGCCGCACGGGCGGCACGCTCCAGGTGTTCCGCACGCAGCAGCAGTTCGACGGCGCGGCGAAGGACATCGCCGTGCTCGAAGACGCGAACGTTCCGTACGAACTGCTCACCGCGGCCGAACTCGGCCGCGCCGAACCCGCACTTGCGGCGGTGTCGGGCAAGCTCACGGGCGGCCTGCGTCTGCCCGGCGACGAAACCGGCGACTGCCAGATGTTCACCACGCGCCTCGCCGCCATGGCCGAACAACTGGGTGTGAAATTCCGCTACAACACGCCGATCGACGGTCTCGCCATGCAGGGCGACCGTATCGCGGGCGTGCAATGCGGCAGCGAGCTGGTGCGCGCCGATTCGTTCGTGGTCGCACTCGGCTCCTTCTCGACGAAGATGCTCGCGGGTCTCATCAAGATTCCGGTCTATCCGCTCAAGGGCTATTCGATCACGGCGCCGATCGTGAATGCGAGCGCCGCGCCGGTTTCGACCGTGCTCGACGAAACCTACAAGATCGCGATCACGCGTTTTGACGACCGCATCCGCGTGGGCGGCATGGCCGAGATCGTCGGCTTCGACAAGACGCTCAAGCAAGCCCGCCGCGAAACGCTCGAAATGTGCGTCAACGATCTGTTCCCGGGCGGCGGCGACACGACGAAGGCCACCTTCTGGACGGGCCTGCGTCCGATGACGCCGGACGGCACGCCGGTTGTCGGCCGCACGCCGATCTCGAACCTGTTCCTGAACACGGGTCACGGCACGCTCGGCTGGACGATGTCGTGCGGCTCGGGCCAGTTGCTCGCCGATCTGATCTCGGGCAAGCAGCCCGCCATCCGCGCCGACGATCTTTCGGTGCACCGCTATCTCGGCGACACGCAAGGCTCGCATCGCCCGGCTTATGCCTGAAGCAATTCACGTGGCTTGAACGAACACGGCGCCTCCAGGGCGCCGTGTTTCATTTTTCGCTTTGAGTAGCGCGCGGCTGCGTCAGAACTGATCCTCCGCCAGCGCCAGCACGCCCTCGCTGCCGTTTGCGCTGACGATCGCCGCTTCGAGCGCCACCGCCTGCGGCAAGACATGTTGCGCGAAGAACTGCGCCGTGGCGATCTTCGCGCCATGAAACTTTGGGTCCGCCTGCATGAGACGCTGCGAGGCGAGCATGGCGCGCGCCATCTGCCAGCCGCCCAGCACGATGCCCGCGAGCTTCAGATACGGCACGCTGCCCGCGAACACCGCGTTCGGATCGCTTTTCGCCTTCGCGAGCACGAAGTCCACGGCCGACGCCAACGCATCCTTGCCGAGCGCGAGATGCTTGCGCATCGACTCGAACGCCGCGCCTTGTTGTGCGGCCAAGGCGTCGACGGTCTGCGCGATATCGGCAAGCAGCGCCTTTGCCGCCGCGCCGCCGTCGCGCAGCGTCTTGCGCCCGATGAGATCGTTCGCCTGGATCGCCGTCGTGCCCTCGTAGATCGGCAGGATGCGCGCATCGCGGTAGAACTGCGCCGCGCCCGTTTCCTCGATGAAGCCCATTCCGCCATGCACCTGCACGCCGAGGCTCGTCACTTCCAGCGCCAGTTCGGTGCTCCAGCCCTTCACGATCGGCACGAGGTACTCGTAGCGCGCCTGATGCCGCGCACGGGCCGCCTCGTCGGGGTCGCCGTGCGCGCGGTCGCTCTCGCCTGCCGCCACATAAGCGAGCGCACGCGCGGCTTCGGTGAGCGCACGCATCGTGGCGAGCATGCGGCGCACGTCGGGGTGATGGATGATGCTCACGGCCGCTTTCGCGGAACCATCTACCGGGCGGCTCTGCACGCGCTCCTTCGCGTAGGCGAGTGCCTTCTGGTACGCGCGGTCGGAGACGGCCACGCCCTGCATGCCCACCGCAAAACGCGCCGCGTTCATCATGATGAACATGTATTCGAGGCCGCGATTCTCTTCGCCGATCAACTGGCCAATCGCGCCGCCGTGGTCGCCGAACTGCAGCACGGCGGTCGGGCTCGCCTTGATGCCGAGCTTGTGTTCGATCGACACGCAGTGCACGTCGTTTCGCGCGCCCAGCGTGCCATCGTCGTTCACGAGAAATTTCGGCACGATGAAGAGCGAGATGCCCTTCACGCCTTCGGGCGCCGTGGGCGTGCGCGCGAGCACGAGATGGACGATGTTCTCCGCCATGTCGTGCTCGCCCCACGTGATGAAGATCTTCGTGCCGAACACCTTGTACGTGCCGTCACCTTGCGGCTCGGCGCGCGTGCGCACGGCGGCGAGATCGGAGCCCGCCTGCGGCTCGGTGAGGTTCATCGTGCCGGTCCAGTCGCCGGAGATGAGCTTCGGCACGAAGCGCTGCTTTTGCGCTTCGCTGCCAGCGGTAAGGAGCGCTTCGATGGCGCCGTCGGTCAGCAGCGGACACAGTGCGAACGAAAGATTCGCCGCGTTGAGCATTTCCACGCATGGCGTGCCAACGAGCTTCGGCAAACCTTGTCCTTCGTATTCCTGAGGATGCTGCACGCCTTGCCATCCGCCTTCCACGTATTGCCGGAATGCCGCCTTGAAACCGGGCGTGGCGTGCACGTTGCCGCTTTCCCAACGGCTCGGATTGCGGTCTCCTTCGGCGTTCAGCGGCTCGAGCACTTCGCCGCATAGCTTCGCGGCTTCGTGCAACACCGCTTCGACCGTTTCGGGCGTGGCGTCTTCGCCGCCCGGCAACTTCGCGATTTCTTCGAGGCCGGCCAGTTCCTTCATGACGAACAGCATGTCGCTCGTGGGCGCCTGGTACATTTCTGTCTCCTCCTGTCGGTATGCGGTTCCTCAAATGACAAAGGGGCGCTGCTGCGCCCCTTTGTTGCTTCGTCTCACGCCACGCGTTCAATCATGATACGCGGCGCTCGTCGCTAGTTACACCGGCCGGATTCAGCCGAGTTCCTTCACGAGTTCCGGCACGACCGTGAACAGGTCGCCCACGAGGCCGTAATCGGCCACGCTGAAGATCGGTGCTTCTTCGTCCTTGTTGATCGCGACAATGACCTTCGAGTCCTTCATGCCGGCCAGATGCTGGATCGCACCCGAGATGCCGACCGCCACATACAGTTGCGGCGCGACGATCTTGCCGGTTTGACCGACCTGGTAGTCGTTCGGCACGTAGCCAGCATCGACGGCTGCGCGCGATGCGCCGAGCGCGGCGTTGAGCTTGTCCGCGAGAGGTTCGAGAACCTTCGTGTAGTTCTCGCCGCTGCCCAGACCCCGGCCGCCCGAGACGATGATCTTCGCGCTCGTGAGTTCCGGACGGTCGAGCTTCGTGACTTCACGGCCGATGAACTGCGTGAGGCCGCTGTCTGCCGCGGCTTCGATCTTCTCGACTGCTGCGCTGCCGCCTTCGGCTGCGACCGGGTCGAATCCCGTCGTACGGACAGTGATGACCTTGATCGGATCGATCGATTGAACGATCGCGATGGCGTTGCCCGCGTAGATCGGACGCTCGAACGTGTCCGGCGAATCCACGGCGGTGATGTCGCTGATCTGCGCGACGTCGAGCTTCGCGGCGATACGCGGCGTGACGTTCTTGCCCGCTGCCGTTGCCGGCGCCAGGATGTGCGTGTAGTTCTTGGCGATGGCGAGGACCGTCGCTTCGACGTTCTCGGCGAGACCCTGCTCGAGTTGCGGCGCATCGGCCAGCAGCACCTTTGCAACGCCTGCGATCTTCGCGGCTGCGTCGGCAGCAGCTTGTGCATTGTGGCCCGCGACCAGCACGTGCACGTCGCCACCAATTTTCTGTGCTGCGGCGACCGTGTTCAGCGTCGCGGCCTTGATCGAGTGATTGTCGTGTTCAGCAATAACCAGATTCGTCATTTTCGTCTCGCTCCTTACAGCACCTTGGCTTCCGTCTTCAGCTTCTCGACCAGCGTCTTCACGTCCGGCACCTTCACGCCTGCGCTGCGCTTGGGCGGCTCGGCAACCTTCAGCGTCTTCAGACGCGGCGTGACGTCGACGCCCAGGTCTTCCGGCTTGACGGTTTCCAGCGGCTTCTTCTTCGCCTTCATGATGTTCGGCAGCGTGACGTAGCGCGGCTCGTTCAGGCGCAGATCCGTCGTAACGACTGCGGGCAGCGTCAGCGACAGCGTTTCAGCACCGCCGTCCACTTCGCGCGACACGGTCGCCTTGCCGTCGGCAACGACCACCTTCGAGGCAAACGTAGCCTGCGGCAGGTTCGCCAGCGCGGCGAGCATCTGGCCGGTCTGGTTCGAATCGTCGTCGATAGCCTGCTTGCCGAGGATGACCAGTTGCGGCTGTTCCTTGTCGACCAGCGCCTTCAGGAGCTTCGCCACAGCCAGCGGCTGGAGGTCTTCATTCGACTCGATGAGGATCGCGCGATCCGCGCCGATGGCCAGCGCCGTGCGCAGCGTTTCCTGCGCTTGCGTCACGCCCGCCGAAACGGCGATGACTTCCGTCGCCACGCCCGCTTCCTTCAGACGCACCGCCTCTTCCACGGCGATCTCGTCGAACGGGTTCATCGACATCTTCACGTTGGCGATGTCGACGCCCGTGCCATCCGACTTCACACGAACCTTCACGTTGTAATCGACTACGCGTTTGACTGGCACAAGGACTTTCATTCACATGCTCCGAAGTTACGAATACGTCAACCTGGCGGACATTATAGCGATAGCCCTGTCGGGCCGATCTGCCACCAGCAATTTTCACGAACCACCGCTGCCGCACCCCGGTCGTCAGTAGCGAACGATCGTGCGATTTTACGGTGGAAAAAACCCGGGCATCAAGCCCGGGCGCCGAAAAATATCTCTAATTTCACGGCCCGGAGGGTTCTACCAGGAGGTGATGACCGCCCCGCCGAACGTCGTTTCGACGTAGTGCTTCACTTCCGGCGAGTGGTACGCGGCGACCAGTTTTGCCACCCAGGGCTTGTTGCGGTCGGCCTCGCGGATCGCGAGGATATTCACGTACGGCCCCTTCGGGTCTTCGATTGCGATCGCGTCCTGTTTCGGCTTCAGGCCCGCTTGCATGGCGAAGTTCGTGTTGATCGCGGCGGCGTCCACGTCGTCGAGCGAACGCGGAATCTGCGCGGCGTCCAGTTCGACGATCTTCAGCTTCCTGGGGTTTTCCACGACGTCGAGCGGCGTCGCCTTCAAACCTGCGTCGGCGCGCAACTTGATGAGACCCTGGCTCTGAAGCAGCAGCAACGCACGGCCGCCATTCGTCGGATCATTCGGCACCGCGATGCGAGCGCCCGGCTTCAGTTCGGAGAGCGATTTGATCTTCTTCGAGTAGATGCCCATCGGGAACGTAACGGTGTCGGCGATCTTGATCAGCTTGTAGCCGCGATCCTTCACCTGCGCGTCGAGATACGGCGCGTGCTGGTAGCTGTTGGCGTCGAGGTCGCCGCCCGCGAGCGCCGCATTCGGCTGCACGTAGTCGGAGAACTCGATGATCTTGATGTTCAGGCCGCTCTTCGCGGCCACGCTCTTCACGACTTCCATCACCTGCTCGTGCGGGCCGCCCGTTACGCCCACCTTGATGGTTTCGTCCGCGTGCGCAGCAAGCGGTGCGATGAGCGAAGCCGCGCCAAGCGCCGCCGCGAGCCGGATCATGAAACGACGTTGCATACCAAACCTTTGTCTTGTGTAGTTATGTTGATCGAGAAACCGCTTGTTTTAAGGCTTATTTATGGCTCAGGCGCCGCACGAGCCAGTCGCCGAACGACTGCACGAGTTGCACGAACACGATCAGGATCACGACCACGATCAGCATGACTTCGGGTTCGAAGCGCTGATAGCCGTAGCGGATGCCGAGGTCGCCAAGACCGCCGCCGCCGATGGCGCCAGCCATCGCCGAATAGCCGACGAGCGAGATGAACGTGATGGTGAGCCCCGCCACGACGCCCGGCAGCGACTCGGGCAGCAGCACCTTGAAGACGATCTGGCTCGTGCTCGCGCCCATGGCCTGGGCGGCTTCGATCAGGCCGCGATCGACTTCGCGCAGCGCCGTTTCGACGAGCCGCGCGATGAACGGTGCAGCGGCAATGGTGAGCGGCACGACGGCTGCCGCCGTGCCGATCGACGAGCCGACCACGAGGCGCGTGAACGGAATCACGGCAACGAGCAGAATGATGAACGGCGTGGAGCGCACGGCATTGACGATCACCCCCATCACGCGATTCGCGGCGATGTTCTGCAGCACGCCGTTGCGATCGGTGAGATAGAGCAGCACGCCGAGCGGCAGGCCGATGGCCGCGCCCACGAGTCCCGAGATGCCCACCATGACGAGCGTCTCCCAGAACGACTGGACGAACATGTCGAACATTTCACTCCACATGGGACAGTTCCTCCACCACGACACCTTGTTCGCGCAGCCACGCCATGGCCTGCGCCACCTTCACCGGATCGCCGCCCGCGAGCACCGCGAGCGAGCCGAACGCCTGCCCCTGGATCTCGTCGATCTGGCCGTGCAGGATGTTGAAATCGAGTTCGAAGCGGCGAATCGTCTCCGAAAGAACCGGCTGGTCGACGCCCGTGCCCTTGAACGCGAGGCGCAGCAAGTGGCCGCTGCCCTTCGCGAGATGCTCGGCCACGCGCGCCTTGAGCGCGGGCGGCAGCTCCTGGGCGATCACATCGCCGAGCAGCGCGCGCGTGACTTCGTGGCGCGGCTGCAGGAACACGTCGATCACGGGGCCGCTTTCCACCACGCGGCCCGCATCGAGCACGGCCACGCGGTCGCAGACCTGTTTGATCACTTCCATCTGGTGCGTGATCATCACGATGGTCAGGTTCAGTTCGCGATTGATCTTGCGCAGCAGGTCGAGAATCGCGCGCGTGGTTTCGGGGTCGAGCGCCGAGGTCGCCTCATCCGAAAGCAGCACCTTCGGCTTGCTCGCGAGCGCGCGCGCAATACCCACGCGCTGCTTCTGGCCGCCGCTGATCTGCGAGGGATAGCGGTCTTTCTGCGCGGAGAGGCCGACGAGTTCGAGCAGCGGCAGCACCGTCGCTTCGATTTCGGCGCGCTTCACGCCGGCCAGTTCGAGCGGCAGCGCGACGTTGTCGAACACGGTGCGCGACGACAGCAGGTTGAAGTGCTGGAAGATCATGCCGATCTCGCGGCGCGCTTCGCGCAGTTGGGCCGACGAGAGCGACGTCAGCGTGCGCCCATTGACGACGATGTCGCCTTCGGTGGGCCGCGTGAGCAGGTTGATGGTGCGCACGAGCGTGCTCTTGCCTGCGCCGCTGCGCCCGATGATGCCGAACACTTCGCCCGGCGGAATCGTCAGATTGACGTTGTGCAGCGCCTCGATCCAGCCTTGCGGGCCGGCGAAGCGCTGGGAAACGTTTCGAATTTCGATCATGGAAGAAAAGCAAAACGGCGGGTGTGCCGCGCGCCGCTCGCGCAGGCCGCTCTTTTCAGTAGCGGAAAACGCGTCGCGCCGGCAGACAGCCGCCGTTTGATGGACTGGATTTAGCGCACTATTTTACCCTGGCACGCAAAATTCCTTTTAATAATCAATTTCGATATTTTCATAACTCATTTGCATTAGAGGGTTCTGGCAGCGCGTGGCCGCCCGCGCGGCCGCTACACTGCTGCCGACAGGCTGATACCGAAAACGACCCGCCACCCACCACCGCGTAAAGCCCAAACAGGGAGCGAGATGGAGACCAGTCAGAACATCGCCATGGCGCAAGCCGCCGAACCCGCCAAGCTAGCGACGCTGCGTACGCGTGACGGCGTCGAACTGCCACTCTACGTCTGGCGCGCGAGCGCGCCGCCGCGTGCGGCCATCGCGCTGATTCATGGTCTGGCGGAACACGCGGGCCGCTATGCGGCGCTCGCCGCGCGGCTGAACGCCGCGGGCATCGATGTCTACGCAATCGACCTGCGCGGTCACGGGCAAGCGCCTGGGCGCCGCACCTGGATCGCTCACTTCGACGAATATCTCGACGACGCCGAGGCGCTCCTCGCCCATGCGAGCGCGCAATGCGCGACACAGGGCACACCACTCTTCCTGATGGGACACAGCATGGGCGGAGCAATCTCCGCGCTCTACGCCGTCGAGCGCCTGCCGCAATCGCGCGTGCCGCTCGCGGGTCTGCTGCTTTCGAGCGCGGCGCTCGCGCCGGGCCGCGACGTGCCCGCGTGGAAAATCGCTGCGAGCCGCGTGATCAGCGCGATCTGGCCGACCTTTCCGGCCATGAAGATCGACGCCGCGCTGCTCGCGCGCAGGCACGAAGTGGTCGAAGCCAATCGCGCCGATCCGCTCGTGCATCACGGCGCGATTCCCGCCCGCACGGGAGCGCAATTGCTGGAAGCGATGAAGCGCATCGAGGCCGGCCGCGCCCAACTGCGGCTACCCGTGCTGATCTGGCATGGCACCGAGGACAAGCTCACCGAGCCCGAAGGCAGCCGCGCCTTCGCTGCGAACGTGGGATCGCCCGATCGCACACTCACGCTATATGAAGGCAGCTACCACGAAACGCTCAACGACCTCGATCGGGAGCGCGTGATCGGCGCGCTGATCGACTGGATCGACCGGCACTGCTGAGCGGTCAGGCGCGCTACTTCGCGCCGCGTTTCTCGATGAACGCCTGCACGCCGTCGAGCGCGGGGTCGGTCATCATGTTGCAGGCCATGGTCTGCCCGGCCAGTTGATACGCGGCGTCGATGCCCATTTCGAGCTGCCGGTAGAAGAGGCCCTTGCCTGCCTCGACCGCCTCGCGCGGCTTCGCACAGATGCTCGCGGCCAGGGCGGTCACGGCGGCGTCGAGTTCGTCGGCGGGCACCACGCGATTCACGAGGCCTTCGCGCAACGCCTTGTCCGCATCGATGAACTCGCCCGTCATCAGCATCTCGAAGGCCGCCTTGCGCGAGACGTTGCGCGAGAGCGGCACGGCGGGCGTCGAGCAAAAGAGCCCGAGGTTGATGCCCGACACCGCAAAGCGCGCCGAGTCCGCCGCCACCGCCAGATCGCACATCGCGACGAGCTGGCAGCCCGCCGCCGTCGCCACGCCCTGCACGCGCGCGATGACGGGCTGCGGCATCTTCTGAATGGCGTTCATCATCTTCGAGCAGCGCTCGAACAGCTTCGCGTAGTACTCGTGCGAGGGCGCCGCGCGCATTTCCCTGAGATCGTGGCCCGCGCAGAACGCGCGCCCCGCCGCTGCGATCACGACCACGCGCGCGTCGGATTTCGCTAACGCCGTGAGTTCGCCCTGCAATGCATCGATGAGTGCTTCGGAAAGCGCATTGAACGCATCCGGGCGGTTCAGCGTGAGGCGCACGACGCCCGGCACGCCATACGCGTCGCGCGTGACATCGACAAGCGACGGCGATGAAGAGGGAATGGCACTCACGATGCGTGTCTCCTTCGTTCGAATGTGTGCGATGCGGGCCAGCGCTCAGGGCCGCGCAGGCCGCCTAGATATCCGCCAGCGCGCGCAGATGCGCCACCACGCTGCGGCCAAGCGCCGAGAGGTTATAGCCGCCTTCGAGGCTGCTCACGATGCGCCCCTTCGCATAGCGGCCCGCGATCTCGCGAATCTGGTCCGTGATCCACGCGAAGTCGTCCTCCACGAGCCCCATGTTGCCGAGGTCGTCTTCGCGATGCGCGTCGAAGCCCGCCGAGACGAACACCATCTCCGGCTTGAACTCGTGCAGCCGCGGCAGCCACATGATGTCGATGGCCTCGCGCACTTCCATGCCTTTCGTGCGCGCCGCGATCGGCAGATTGACCATGTTCGGCGCCGGATTCTCGGCACCCGAGTACGGATAGAACGGATGCTGAAAGAAGCTGCACATCAGCACGCGCGAGTCGCCCGCGAACGCCGCCTCGGTGCCGTTGCCGTGATGCACGTCGAAATCGACGATCGCCACGCGTTGGAGGCCATGGACTTCGAGTGCATGGCGCGCCGCGATCGCGATGTTGTTGAAGAAACAAAAGCCCATCGCGCGCGCGGGCTCCGCGTGATGGCCGGGCGGGCGCACGCTGCAGAATGCATTCTCGTAGCGCCCGGCGAGCACCGCGTCGGTGGCCGCGATCGCCGCGCCCGCCGCACGCAGCGCCGCCTGCCACGTGTGCGGATTCATCAGCGTGTCGGGGTCGATGCTCGCGTAGCCTTCCTTGGGCGCCAGGTTGCGGATGAAGTCGATGTGCGCCTGGGTATGCACGCGCAGGAGGTCCGCCTCGGTCGCGAGCGGCGCGGATTCGTCGCGCTCGATCAGCGCGTCGATGCGGCTCGAGATCAGCTGGTCTTCGATCGCTTGCAGACGCGCGGGGCATTCAGGATGCCATTCGCCCATCTCATGCAGCAGAAAATCGGGGTGAGAGAAGAAACCGGTCGTCATGAGTCGCACTCGCCGCGGGCTTCGCGCATGCGCGCGGCCGCGGGTCTCCTTCTGTCTGTCGGCCAGAGTTGGCGCTTTAGCGCCTTACTCTGGTCCCATGCAATCTGGTTGCGTTTGTCTGGCGGCGCGCCGGCCGGCGCGCGAACAGACACCACGTTACCACAGCGACCTGGTGCTCACGCGCCACGCCGGCGCGCAACGGCCCGATTCCCGCAAGGCGCTCGGTTATACTGCCCGGGTTCTTCCTGGACCGCTCTCCCCCCCTCTCTCTCATGACCCTCAAGACCGCTCTGTCCGCCTCCAGCAGCCCACGTCGCACGACCCTCGCACTCGCGCTTTGCGTCGCGGCGTCGTTGTGCACCGGCGCGGCGCGCGCGCAAACTGCCGCGCCGAAATCGCGACAGACGCCGCTCACGCTCGCACAGGCACAGCCGCAAACGCCGACGCAGGGCCAGACGTTCGAAGAGGAAATCGTCCCGCAGCGCTACGCGAACAATCCGGACGTCGACGGCTTCATCAACGACATGGTGGCGCGCTACGACTTCGATCCCACCGCACTGCATGCGCTTTTCGCCAGCGCGAATTATTCGGCGACGGCGGTGAAACTCGTCACGCCCTCGCCGGTTCCGGGGGTGAAGAACTGGCGCGCATATCAGGCTCGCTTCCTCGACCCGGTGCGCATCAATGCGGGCGTGCGCTTCTGGCGCGCGAACCAGGCCACGCTGCAGCGCGCGTCGGAAGAGTTTGGTGTGCCGCCCGAGGTGATCGTCGGCATCATCGGTGTGGAGACGATCTACGGCCGCTACATGGGCAACTTCCGCGTGCTCGATGCGCTGACCACGCTCGCCTTCGATTATCCGAACACGCCGAACCGCGCCGAGCGCATGGCGACGTTCCGCAAGAATCTCGAGGACTACCTCGTGTGGACGCGCGACGCGCAGATCGATCCGTCGTCGGTGCTCGGCTCGTACACGGGCGCGATCGGCATTCCGCAGTTCCTGCCGAGCAGCATCGTGCAGTACGCGGTGGACTACGAGGGCAACAATCACATCGACCTGCGCGGGAGCACGGCCGACGCGATCGGCAGCGTGGCGAACTATCTGCGGCAGAACGGCTGGGAATCGGGGCGCCCTGTGGTGTGGAATATCGCCACCGATGCGGGCAGCCTCGGCATCGCACAGGCCGCCGCCGACGGCAAGCCCGAACCGCGCTGGCCGCTGAGCCAGTTGCTGCGCTCAGGCCTCGTGCTCGACCAGCCGGACGTGGATATCGCCGCCGAGGCAAGCACACCTGTCACGGTGATCGACCTGCCCTCGCCTGGCCGCGGCACCGAGTACAAGCTCGGGCTCAAGAACTTTTATGTGCTGACGCGCTATAACCGGAGCTTCTTCTACGCGCTCGCGGTGTATCAGCTGGGCATGCGCGTGAAGGCGCAGATGCTGGCGACGCAGCCGGGCGTGGGTGTGGGCCCGGCGAACGGAAATGGTGGGAATGGCAGCAATGGCGGCGTCAACGGCGGGAACGGAAATGGCAACGGCAACGGCATGAACAGCGCCCCGAATGGCACTGGCACGACGCCACCCGCGCAGCAAGACTAACTTCAGCGGCACAAAGCAAAACGGCCTTCGGAAACATCGAAGGCCGTTTTTTTATGTCCACGCTTTAATCAGGCGGGGAACACACCCGTCGAGAGATACCGGTCGCCACGATCGCAGACGATGAACACGATCGTCGCGTTCTCGAGCTGGCGCGCGAGACGCATCGCCACCTCACATGCGCCGCCCGACGAGATCCCCGCGAAAATGCCTTCGACCGACGCAAGACGGCGCGCCATGTTCTCGGCGGCGGCCTGGCTCACGTTCTCCACGCGATCCACGCGGCTGCGGTCGAAAATTTTCGGCATGTACGCTTCCGGCCACTTGCGAATGCCCGGAATGCGCGAGCCTTCTTCCGGCTGCGCGCCGACGATCTCGATCGCCTGATTCTTTTCTTTCAGGAACTGGGACGTGCCCATGATCGTGCCGGTCGTGCCCATCGACGAAACGAAGTGCGTGATGCGCCCTTCGGTGTCGCGCCAGATTTCCGGGCCGGTGGTCTCGTAGTGCGCAAGCGGATTGTCGGGATTGGCGAACTGGTCGAGGATGATGCCCTTGCCGTCGCGCTGCATTTGCTCGGCGAGGTCGCGCGCATATTCCATGCCGCCCTTGACCGGCGTGAGCATGATTTCGGCGCCGTAGGCCGCCATGCTCTGGCGGCGCTCGACCGAGAGGTCCTCCGGCATGATGAGGACCATCTTGTAGCCGCGGATCGCCGCCGCCATGGCGAGCGCGATGCCCGTATTGCCGCTCGTCGCTTCGATGAGCGTGTCGCCCGGCTTGATGCGGCCGCGTTCTTCGGCTTTACGGATCATCGAGAGCGCCGGGCGGTCCTTCACCGACCCAGCCGGGTTGTTGCCTTCCAGCTTGGCCAGCACGACGTTGTTGCGGGCGCGGATTTCGTCGTCCGGCAGGCGGACGAGCTGCACGAGCGGCGTATTGCCGATCGTGTCTTCAATGGTCTTGTAGGGCATGGGAATGGCGGTGAGGCGCGATGACGTGATCCATTGATTCTAAACCACGTGGGCAGCGACCGCAGAGGACCCATAACGCTCGTATGGACGCAGGCTGCCGACCCCGCCTCCATGCGCGGCAAAAAGCCCGCGGCCCGGGCCGCGGGTCAACGTCGCGGGTCGACATCACCTGAGCGACACCTGAAGGAGACTGCACCGCGCGACGGTGAAGCACGACGCGCGGGGTAACACGCAAGCGCAAGCGGACTGCTACTTCTTGACCGCCACGGCAGCCTGCGGTCCGCCCGCCTTCGCGGGCGTTGCCTGCGCAACCTTCGCCTGCGCCGCCTGGGGCTGCGCGGGGCCGATCGCCAATCCTTCGGCCTGCAAACGTTCGACGGTATGGCCGCCCATGCCCTTTACGCGCTTGCCGAGGTCACTGGCATCCTTGTACGGGCCGTGCGTGCTGCGCTCGTCGAGAATCGCCTTGGCGCGCGCGGGCCCAACGCCCTTGATGCCGCGAAGCGCGTCTTCGTTGGCAGTGTTGACGTCCACGGCCGCGAAGGCGTGGCTGAATACGGCCAGAAGCGCGGCCGCCGCAAGGACTTTTCGGAACATGCTGGATCTCCCTGAAAACGCCGGCGACCATCGCCGGCGAGGAGAGTCCAGTTTATGAAGTCAGGGCTTCGCGTTACACCTGGCCAGAAAGCCAACGTACGTAACGATCCACGCCTTCCTGCACCGTCAGGAACGGCGCGTCGTAGCCCGCTGCGCGCAGCTTCGACTGGTCCGCTTGCGTGAAGCACTGATACTTGCCGCGCAGCGCATCGGGGAACGGGATGTACTCGATCAGCCCTTCCTTGACCTGCTCCGCGAGCGAGAGCGCGGGCTTGCCTTCCATCGCGCGCAGCGTGTTCACCACGGTCGTGGCGATGTCGTTGAACGGCTGGGCGCGGCCGCTGCCCAGGTTGAAGATGCCCGTCTTCTCCGGATGATCGAAGAAGAACAGGTTGACCTTCACCACGTCCTCGACGGAGACGAAGTCGCGCGTCTGCTCGCCCGGCGCATAACCGTTGTATTCGCCGAACAACTTCACCCGGCCTTCGGCGCGGAACTGGTTGAAGTTGTGGAACGCCACCGACGCCATGCGCGCCTTGTGCGTTTCACGCGGACCGTACACGTTGAAATAGCGAAAGCCCGCAATCTGGCTTTGCGCCGTGGGCAGCACGCGGCGGATCACCTGGTCGAACAGGAACTTCGAATAGCCGTACACGTTCAGCGGCGCTTCCACGTCGCGCTCTTCGACGAAGCGCGTCGAGCCGCCGTAAATTGCCGCCGACGACGCGTACAGAAACTGCACGCGCTGCGCGAGGCACGCGTCGAGCACGGCGCGGCTATAGCGGAAGTTGTTGTCCATCATGTAGCGGCCGTCGGTTTCCATCGTGTCCGAACAGGCGCCTTCGTGGAACACCGCGCGCACATCGCCGAAATCGCCGCGCGTGAAGCGCTCGACGAACTCGGTCTTGTCGATGTAGTCGTCGATCTCGCAATCGACGAGATTCCTGAACTTGTCCGCGCGGGTGAGATTGTCGACGGCGATGATGCGGTCTTCGCCGCGTTCGTTCAGCGCCTTGACGATGTTGCTGCCGATGAAGCCGGCCGCGCCGGTGACGATGAGGGTCATGATAGGTCTGCGGTGACGAGGTTCACGCGAGGTTGATGCCCCGCCGGAAAAACGCTGCGGAAATTCCGGCCGGGGTGCGAGCGCTGCGCGCTCGCGTGCACAACGTTATTGAAAGAGTTCGTCGTAATCGACGGTGGCCGTACCGAGCTTGCCGACCACGATGCCGGCCGCGCGATTCGCGAGCGCAACGCCTTCGACGAGCGGCAAGCCCGCGCCCAGCATGACCGCGACGGTCGCGATCACCGTGTCGCCGGCGCCCGAGACATCATACACTTCGCGCGCATCGGCCGCCGCGTGCAGCGCGCCGTCATCGGAAAAGAGCGTCATACCCTCTTCGGAGCGCGTGAGCAGCAGCGCATCGAACTGCAGTTCGCGGCGCAGTTTCGTCACGCGCGCGTGCAGATCCTCTTCGGACTTCCAGGTGCCCACCACTTCGCGCAGCTCCGCGCGGTTCGGCGTGATGAGGCTCGCGCCGCGATAGCGCTCCCAGTCGTCGCCCTTGGGGTCGACGAGCACCGCCTTGCCCGCGGCACGCGCCTTCGCGATCATCTGCGTGACGTGCGTGAGGCCGCCCTTCGCGTAGTCGGAGAGCAGAATCACATCGTGCGTCGGCAGCAGCGCGTCGAAACGCGCGAGGCCGGCGAGCAGGATCTCGTGCGCGGGCGTGTTTTCGAAGTCCACGCGCAAAAGCTGTTGCTGGCGCGAAAGCACACGCAGCTTGATGGTGGTCGGCAACGCGGGATCGCGCTCGAGATACGCGTTCACGTTGCTTTCGTCGAGCAGTTCGACGATGCGCTCACCCGGTTCGTCATGGCCCACCACGCACAGGAGGCCTGCATGCGCGCCGAGCGCCGCCGCGTTGCGCGCGACGTTCGCGGCGCCACCCAGGCGGTCTTCCTTGCGCTGCACGTGCACGACCGGCACCGGCGCTTCCGGCGAAATGCGGTTGACGTCGCCGAACCAGTAGCGGTCGAGCATGACGTCGCCCACCACCAGCACGCGCGAGGTGGCGAGCTTCTCGCGCGGCACGACGCGCACTTCGGGCGCGATAGTGGCAGCAAGCGCGGCGACGGGCGCGGCTTCAGGCTGCGGAGTTTGCGAGATTGACATGGGGCCGCCCAATCGAGTGATAGTCAATGCCGAGCTCCGCCATGGCGTCGGGCTCGTAGAGATTGCGTCCGTCGAAGATACGCGGTGCCTTGAGCACCTTCTTCAAATGCGCGAAATCGGGCGCCTTGAAGGCGGTCCATTCGGTGACGATCACGAGCGCGTCGGCGCCCGTGAGCGCGTCGTCCTGGCTCGACGCGAACGTCAGGCGCTCGTGCTGCTCCGGCGCGTGCGCGAGATCGAGCGCGAATACGCGCTGCGCCTCTTCGGCCGCGACCGGGTCCCACGCCGCCACCGTGGCGCCGCGCGAGAGCAGGTCGGCGATCAGACGGCGGCTCGGCGCTTCGCGCATGTCGTCGGTGTTCGGCTTGAACGCGAGGCCCCACACCGCGAAGTGCTTGCCGGTGAGGTCGTCGCCGCACACCCGGGCGATCTTCTTCACAAGCACTTCCTTCTGCCCGTGATTGACTTCCTCGACGGCTTCGAGCACGCGCAGGTTCTGGCCCGACTCGGCAGCCGTGCGGATCAGCGCCTGCACGTCCTTCGGGAAGCACGAGCCGCCATAGCCGCAGCCCGCATAGAGAAAGTGATAGCCGATACGCGGATCGGAGCCGATGCCGCGGCGCACCGACTCGATGTCTGCGCCCACGCGGTCGGCGAGATTCGCCATCTCGTTCATGAACGAGATGCGCGTGGCGAGCATGGCGTTGGCCGCGTACTTCGTGAATTCGGCGGAGCGCACATCCATGTAGATCGTGCGTTCGTGATTGCGGTTGAACGGCGCGTAGAGGCGCTTCATCTTCTCGCGCGCGGCGGTGCCGTTCTCGTCCTCGTCGAGGCCGATGATGATGCGGTCCGGGCGCATGAAGTCGTCCACGGCCGCGCCCTCTTTCAGGAACTCGGGGTTCGAGACGACCGAGAAGCGGTGATCCACGCTTTGCGAGAGGCCGCGCTTCGCCAGTTCTTCGGCCAGCACGCCGTGCACGCGCTGCGCCGTGCCGACCGGCACCGTCGACTTGTCGACGACCACCTTGAAGCCGTTCATGTGACGGCCGATGCTGCGCGCCGCTTCGAGCACGTACTGGAGATCGGCCGAGCCGTCTTCGTCGGGCGGCGTGCCCACGGCGATGAACTGCACCTCGCCGTGCTCGACGCTCGCCGCGATGTCGGTGGAAAAGGTAATGCGCCCGGCCGCGCGATTGCGCGCGATGAGTTCGAGCAGGCCCGGCTCGTGAATCGGGACGCCGCCGCCATTCAGGATGTCGATCTTGCGCGGATCGACATCGAGGCAAAACACGTCGTGGCCGATTTCGGCAAGACACGCACCGGTGACGAGGCCGACGTAGCCGGTACCGACAATGGTGATCTTCATAGGCGCTCCGGTGACAGATGCGAATGTTGGAATGACTGGGGGCGCGGCCGGCCAGGTGCCGGGCTAAGCGCGCGCCCTTAAGGCTCAGCTCGACGCGGGAACCGGCTCGACGCGGCGCGGCGCATAGGTTTCCCAGCCGCTGCAGCCCGGACACTGCCAGTAGAAGAGGCGCGCCCGGAAGCCGCAGTTCTGGCAGGTGTAGCGAGGCAGGTTCTTGGTGCGCTGCTGGAGCAGCTTGCGCATCAGTTCGAGTTCGCTGCGGCGCGGCTCTTCGGCCGTGGCCTGCTGCGCTTCGAGCAGGCGCGACATGCCGGCGAGATTCGGCGACTTCTGCATCTGCGTGCGGGCGAGCGCGTGCGCCGCATCGGGGCCGCGCAGCGCGGCGACATACTTGTAGGCGACATCGAGCAGATCGTTCGACGGATACGCGTCGACCCACGTCGTGAGCAATTGTGCGCCCTCTTCGGCGCGGCCGAGCGTCTCGTAGGCCTTCATGACCTTTTCGGCCACGAGCGGCAGATAAGCGGGGTTTTGCGCTTCGACTTCGCGCCAGTGCCCAAGCGCACTCTCGCAATCGCCGCTTGCCGCGTCGACGTCGCCCGCGAGGATCGTCGCGCGCACGTTCTGCGCGTTGGCCTTGAGCGCGAGCGCCAGCTGACGGCGCGCTTCGTCGGGCTTTTTCTGCTGGAGCGCTTCCTGCGCGAGTTCGCAATGGAACTGCGCGATCTCGAGGTCGAGCGACGCCGCGCCCATCGTTTCGAGATGACGCGCCGTGTCGATGCAGCGGTTCCAATCCTTCTCGATCTCGTAGATCGCGAGCAGTGCGCGCTGTGCACCGAGTGCGAAGTCGCCCGACTTGAGCTTGCCGAAGGTCTCTTCGGCGCGGTCGAGCATGCCGGCCTTCAGAAAATCCTGGCCGAGTTCATAAAGCGCGTGGTCGCGCTCGTTTACGGGCAGGTCGGAACGCGAAAGCAGGTTCTGATGCACGCGGATCGCGCGGTCGGTCTCGCCGCGGCGGCGAAACAGATTGCCGAGCGCGAAGTGCAACTCGACGGTTTCGGGGTCGAGCTTGGCGACCTCGATGAACGCGTCGATGGCCTTGTCCGGCTGCTCGTTGAGCAGAAAATTCAGGCCGCGAAAATACGAGCGCGGCAGGTTGGCGCTTTCGGAAAGCAGTGCCTTCAGGTCGTAGCGCGACGCCATCCAGCCGAGCGCGAAAGCCACGGGAATGACGAGGAGCCACCAAAAATCGAGATCCATGCGAGCGATGGTATGAGCGGAAAATCAGCCGCACGCGTTCAGGCGCGCGGCACGGCAATACAAATCAGATGAGCGGCGGCAGCGGCGGCTCGACGCTCGGCGTGGGCGTTTCACGCGCCACGCGCAAGTCGCGTTTGAGGCGGCCGTTTTCCATGCGCAGCCGGAACACGCCGGGCAGCGCGGAAAGCAGCCCCGCCAGCAGCCCCACGACAAAAAACGCGAGGCCGATCAGGATCAGCGGGGCCTGCCACGAATATCCGGCCAGAAAGTTCAGCGTCGCGGTTTGCGTGTTGGCGAGCGCAAGTACGAGCAGCAGTACGAACACCAGCACACGGATCACCCAGGCGATCAATCTCATTGAAGGATTCTCTTGGCAGTTGAGAAAGGCGCCGGCACGGCGGACATGCTGCGTCGCAGCACAAGCCGCGCCGAAGTGTCCCGTATTGTAATTGAACGGCTCGCGGGCCGACACGTGTGCGCGAGCGCCGAGCGTGGCAATCCAGCTTGCCGGAACTAACCGCGTCGAAAAAACGCAGACGAAAAAAAACGCCGGGGTTATTCACCCCAGCGCTTTTTACCGGTCCATGCATTCTGGCCATCTGGCATTGACCGCCGACGACCGCAATCGCCTGATCGAAAACGATCCAACGCTTACAGGTCGTCGTCCGGCTCGTCCGCCTTCAGCGGCTCGCCCGAATTACGGTCCACGCGCTCGCGCAATTCCTTGCCCGGCTTGAAGTGCGGCACGAACTTCTCAGGCACCAGCACCTTTTCACCCGACTTGGGATTGCGGCCGACGCGCGACGGCCGACGATTCAGGCCGAAGCTGCCAAAGCCACGAATTTCGATGCGATGGCCCTTGGCAAGCGCCTCGGACATCGCATCGAGCATCGTCTTGACCGCGAAATCCGCGTCCTTGAGAACAAGTTGCGGAAATCGCGTAGCCAGCTGCGCGACCAATTCAGATTTGGTCATACTTCAGCTTGCCCCCGTTTGAGGCTTACTGGTTCTGGCCGTCGAGCTTGGCCTTCAGCAGCGCGCCGAGATTGGTCGTGCCGGTAGCAGCCTGACCCGAATCAGCCGACATGCTGCGCAGTGCTTCCTGCGTCTCAGCCGAGTCCTTCGCCTTGATCGACAGGTTGATGCCACGCGACTTGCGATCGATGTTGATGATCATCGCGTTGACCTTGTCGCCTTCCTTCAGCACGTTGCGAGCATCTTCCACGCGGTCTTGCGCGATTTCCGAAGCACGCAGGTAGCCTTCGACGTCGGCGTTCAGCGTCACGACTGCGCCCTTGGCGTCAACCGACTTGACCACGCCGTCGACGATCGAACCCTTGTCGTTGACAGCAACGAAGTTGCTGAACGGGTCGCCTTCGAGCTGCTTGATGCCGAGCGAAATGCGTTCCTTCTCGACGTCGATGCCCAGAACCACGGCTTCGACTTCGTCGCCCTTCTTGTACTTGCGAACGGCTTCTTCGCCAGCTTCCGACCACGACAGATCCGAAAGGTGAACCAGACCGTCGATGCCGCCAGGCAGACCGATGAACACGCCGAAGTCGGTGATCGACTTGATCGCGCCCTGGAGCTTGTCGCCCTTCTTGAAGTTGCGGCTGAAGTCATCCCACGGATTCGGCTTGCACTGCTTCATGCCGAGCGAGATGCGGCGGCGGTCTTCGTCGATCTCGAGGACCATGACTTCGACTTCGTCGCCCAGCTGGACAACCTTCGACGGAGCAACGTTCTTGTTGGTCCAGTCCATTTCCGACACGTGAACCAGGCCTTCGATGCCCGATTCGACTTCGACGAACGCGCCGTAGTCGGTGATGTTCGTGACCTTGCCGAACAGACGCGTGCCCGACGGGTAACGGCGCGAGATGCCTTCCCACGGATCGTCGCCCAGTTGCTTGATACCGAGCGAAACGCGGTTCTTTTCCTGGTCGAACTTGAGGATCTTCGCGGTGACTTCCTGGCCAACCGAGAGAACTTCGCTCGGGTGACGCACGCGACGCCATGCGATGTCGGTGATGTGCAGCAGGCCGTCGATGCCGCCGAGGTCCACGAACGCGCCGTAGTCGGTGATGTTCTTGACCACGCCGTTGACGATCGCGCCTTCCTTCAGCGTTTCGAGCAGCTTTGCGCGCTCTTCGCCTTGCGTGGCTTCGATCACTGCGCGGCGCGACAGCACGACGTTGTTACGCTTGCGGTCGAGCTTGATGACGCGGAATTCGAGGGTCTTGCCTTCGTACGGCGTCGTGTCCTTGACCGGACGCGTGTCGACGAGCGAACCCGGCAGGAACGCGCGGATGCCGTTGACCATGACGGTCATGCCGCCCTTGACCTTGCCCGTGATCGTGCCGGTCACGAGTTCGTTGTTGTCGAGAGCCTTTTCCAGCGACAGCCACGAAGCGAGACGCTTCGCCTTGTCGCGCGACAGGATGGTGTCGCCGTAGCCGTTTTCCAGCGCGTCGATCGCGACGGAAACGAAATCACCCGCCTGAACCTCCACTTCGCCCTGGTCGTTCAGGAATTCCTCGATAGGAATATAGGCCTCGGACTTCAGGCCAGCGTTGACGACCACGAAGTTGTGGTCGACGCGCACGACTTCAGCGGAGATGACTTCGCCGGCGCGCATGTCCTGGCGGGTCAGCGACTCTTCGAACAGAGCCGCAAAGGATTCGGTATTGGGGGTGGAGGTTTGCAGGTCGGACATAAAAATCTGGATTTGCATGGTTTTCGCTGCCCTGCCAGCCAGTTTTGACTGCCGGGCGTTGAGGCCGGAACACTATGCTCGCGGCGCAGATGCAAAAGCCATACGGGGTTAAAGGGTTTAACACACGCCCTGTTTCTTTCCAGGGCACCAACTGGCACTGCTTACTGCTTTCTTTACTGCGCTTTGCCGCGTTCGTTGACTACCGTACCGGCCGCAGTTGGCTCGACTCCTGGTACCACTGCACCACCTGTTCGACCGCCTGGTCGACGGAGAGCGCCGAGGTATCGAGAAGCTGCGCATCCGCTGCAGGCTTGAGCGGCGCAGCCGCGCGGTTACTGTCGCGCGCGTCGCGTTCACGCAAATCCCGAAGCAAGTCATCCATATTAGCAGAAAAACCTTTTTGGATCAATTGCTTATGCCGGCGGGCCGCGCGGGCCTCCACGCTGGCCGTCAAAAACACCTTCAGAACGGCGTCCGGGAAGATCACGGTGCCCATGTCGCGGCCGTCCGCGACGAGCCCGGGAAGCTTGCGAAACGCCCGCTGGCGCGCCACGAGCGCGGTACGCACGGCAGGATGCGCGGCGATCATCGAGGCGCGGTTGCCCACTTGCTCGGCACGGATTTCGTTCGAAACGTCGACGCCGTCGAGCTGCGCAAGCCCCTCGCGGAACGTGATATGGAGATCGTCGATCAGCTTCGCAAGGCTCTCGGCGTCATCGGCAGCAATCGCGTAGCGCACGCTCGCGAGCGCCGCCAGCCGGTACAGCGCGCCGCTGTCGAGCAGGTGAAAGCCGAGTTGCGCGGCGACCAGCGCGGCCACCGTGCCCTTGCCGGAGGCGGTCGGGCCGTCGATCGTGATGACGGGCGTCGGATAAAAGGGACGGGTCGATTTCATGCGGCAAAGGTACTCGGCTTCATTTGAATCAAGGTTGCGCGAGCGCGAGGAAGCGCTCGAAATAATCGGGGAACGTCTTGCCGACGCACTTCGGGTCGTTGATGCGCACCGGCACGCCGCCGAGGCTCACGAGCGAGAAGCACATCGCCATGCGGTGATCGTCGTAGGTGTCGATCGCGGCGTTCGGCGTGAGTTTCTCGGGCGGACGCACGATCAGGTAATCCGGGCCCTCTTCCACGTTCGCGCCCACCTTGCGCAGTTCCGTGGCCATCGCGGCGATGCGGTCGGTTTCCTTCACGCGCCAACTCGCGATGTTGCGCAGCGTCGTCGCGCCATCGGCGAAGAGCGCCGCCACGGCGATCGTCATGGCCGCGTCGGGAATCAGGTTGAAGTCCATGTCGATGGGGTCGAGCTTGCCGTGATCGTTGCCGATCCCGCGCACCTCGATCCAGTCGTCGGCGACCGTGACGTTCGCGCCCATGCGCATGAGCGCCGCGGCGAACGCAACGTCGCCCTGGATGCTCGAGCGCCCCACGCCTTCCACGCGCAGCGGGCCGCCGCCGATCGCGCCAGCGGCGAGAAAATACGACGCCGAAGACGCATCGCCTTCCACCATGATCTTGCCCGGCGACTGATAGCGCACGCCTGCCGGGATCTCGAAGCGATGCCAGCCGTGGCGCTCGACCTTCACGCCGAAGCGCTCCATCAGCTTGATCGTGATTTCGATGTAGGGCTTGGAGATCAGCTCGCCGTCCACTTCGACGATCGTCACGCCGTCCTTGGCGCGCACGAGCGGCAGCGTCATCAGAAGCGCGGTGAGGAACTGGCTCGACACGTCGCCGCGCACGCGGATGGGCGCCTCGACCGAAATCGGCGCCGGGCGGATGCGCAGCGGCGGATAGCCTTCGTTTTCTTCGTAATCGATCTTCGCGCCGATCTGGCGCAGGCCGTCCACGAGATCGCCGATAGGCCGCTCGTGCATGCGCGGCACGCCGTGAATGCGGTAGTCGCCGCCATTCACCGCGAGCGCGGCCGTGAGCGGACGCACCGCCGTGCCCGCGTTGCCAAGAAAGAGATCCGCGCGCACCGCCTGGAACGCGCCGCGCGTGCCCTGCACGACGCAGGTGTCGTCCTCGCGCTTGAGCTTCACGCCGAGCTTTTCCAGCGCGTCGAGCATCACGCGCGTGTCGTCGGAGTCGAGCAGGTTCGTGATGGTCGTTTCGCCCTCGGCCAGCGCTGCGAGCAGCAGCACGCGGTTCGAGATGCTTTTCGAGCCGGGCAGACGGATCGTGCCGGACGCACGGGTGAACGGTCCGAGATCGAGGTGTTCCATGAGCGTGTCCTGAGAATGCCTGGTGTTACCTGAGATTGCCTGAGGTTGCGGCGCTCGCGCCGTCGGTCTGGGTCCTGCTTGCTTATTTGCCTGGTGCTGTATCGATGGCCGCCGCCGCGCCCTTGCCGCCGCGTTCCTGCCACGCCTCGCGCGCCGCGCGCGAACGCGCGAACACGGTTTCGAGCGCAACGCCGTCGCCGGCGTCGATGGCCGCGCGCAGCTTCGCCAGCACTTCAGTGTAGCCGTCGAGTTCTGCGAGCAGCGCCGCGCGGTTCGCGAGGCACACGTCGCGCCACATTTCGGGGCTCGACGCGGCAATGCGCGTGAAGTCGCGGAAGCCGCCCGCTGCGAACGAGAATTTCAGCTGCGCGTCGGGCGAAGCGAGAATCTGGTCGACGAGCGCAAAAGACAACACATGCGGCAGATGGCTCACCGAAGCGAACACGCGATCGTGCTGCGCGGCCGGCATCTCGCCGATCACGGCGCCCGTGGCGCGCCACATCGCGGCAATGCGCTCGACCGAAGCCGGTGCGTTTTCCGCAAGCGGGCACAGCACGACGTTGCGGCCCACGTAGAGATCGGGCAACGCGGCATCGACGCCGCTCGACTCGCGCCCGGCGATCGGATGTCCCGGCACGAACTGGGCGACGCGCACGCCGAGCGCAGCGCGGGCCGCGGCGATCACGTCGCTCTTGGTGCTACCGGCGTCGGTGACGATGGTTGCTTGCCCCAGGTGCGGCGCGATGCGCTCGAGCAGCGCCTGGGTTTGCGCGACGGGAGCCGCGATCAGCACGATGTCGGCGCCGTCCAGCGCGGCGGCGAGTGCCGTTTCGTCGTCGAGCGTCGCGGCGGCGTCGATCACGCCCAGTTCGAGCGCGCGCGAGACAGACTGCGCGCTGCGGCCCACGCCGATCACCTGCGCGCCTTCGCCGCCGTGCGAACCGCGCTCGCGCAATGCGCGTGCAAGCGACCCGCCGATCAGGCCCACGCCGAAAATCACCAGTTTGTTAAACGAAAACGCGCTCACGACGTCACCGAAAAAAGTAAAGAATGCGCGCTCACGGCGCGCCTAGCGCTCGCTCGAGGGCCGCGACGAATGCCGCGTTCTCCTCGGGCAAGCCGATCGTCACACGCAGCCATTGCGGCAGGCCGTAGTTGCCAACCGGACGCACAATCACCGCTTGCTTGAGCAGCGCGAGATTCACGCGCTCGCCGGCGCCGTCGTCCGTTGCGTCCTTCGCCACGCGCACCAGCACGAAATTGCCGTCCGACGGCACGTATTCGAGGCCGAGGCGCTCGAACGCCGCGGTGAGCGTGCGATAGCCTTCGGCGTTGAGCGCCGCGCTGCGCTCGAGGAACGGCGCATCGCCGAGCGCCGCGATGGCGGCTGCCTGCGCGAGCGTGTTGACGTTGAACGGCTGGCGCAAACGGTTGAGCAGATCGGTCAGCTCCGGCTGCGCGATCGCAAAGCCGATGCGCAGGCCGGCGAGTCCGTAGGCTTTCGAGAACGTGCGCGAAACGAGCAGGTTCGGATAGCGGCGCACCCACGCGATCGAGTCATAGCGCTTCTCAGCCGCGAGGTATTCCGTGTACGCCTCGTCGAGCACAACCGCGACATGCGCGGGCACCTTCGCGATGAACGCCTCGAGCTTCGCGCCATCGACGAACGTGCCGGTCGGGTTGTTCGGGTTCGCCACGAACACGAGACGCGTGTCTTCGTCGATCGCCGTCAGCATCGCATCGAGATCGTGACCGTAGCGCACAGCCGGCGTCACGATATGGCGAGCGCCGAGGCCCTGGGTCGCAAGCGCATAGACCGCGAATGAGTACTGCGAATACACGATCGACTGACCGCGCTCGACGAACGCATGCGCGGCCATTTCGAGAATGTCATTGCTGCCGTTGCCGAGCGTGATCCACTCGGGCGGCACGGCGTAGCGCGCGGCCAGCGCAGCCTTCAGCTCGAACGCGTTCGAATCGGGATAACGGCCCAATTCGCTCGCAGCCTGCACGATCGCGCGTTGCGCCGATTCGGGCATACCAAGCGGATTCTCATTCGACGCGAGCTTCACGATGCGCGCTTCGTCGAGCCCGAACTCGCGAGCGACTTCGGAAATCGGTTTGCCGGCGATGTATGGCGCGATTGCGCGCACATACGAGGGGCCGAATTGCGTGGTCATGCGTCTCTCCAGGGCTCAAGGCGCCGGGCGTACAACGGTCTCATCCAGACAGATCGGGAAAGGCGCGCCGCCCGGCATCCTCATGCGGCGGGCGGCGGTTGGCGGCGGGCCGCCCGCACCTTCCGAGCTTTAGCGTGCGCGCGGATACGAACCGAGGATCTTCAGATACGCGGCTTTCTTGCTGAGTTCGTCGAGCGCGGCGGCCACGGCGGGTTCGTCGCGGTGACCTTCGAAGTCGATGTAGAAGTAGTACTCCCACGTGCTGCCAAGGCGCGCCGGCCGCGACTCGAATCGCGTCATCGACACGCTGTGACGCGCGAGCGGCTCGAGCAACTTGTACACCGCGCCCGGCTCGTTCTTCACCGACACGATCATCGAAGTCTGGTCGCGACCCGTCGCGCCAGCCGGCTGCTTGCCGATCATGACGAAGCGCGTGCGGTTGTGCGGATCATCCTGGATCAGCGCGTTCGCAATCAGGAGACCGTAGTGCGTGGCGGCGCGATCGCCCGCAATCGCGGCGACCGTCGGGTCGGCGGCGGCAAGACGTGCGGCCTCCGCATTGCTCGACACGCTCTGACGCTCGAGCTGCGGCGCGTTCGCCGTCAGCCAGTGCTGACACTGTGCGAGCGCCTGCGGATGCGCGCACACGCGCGTAACACCTTGCAGGTTGCCGCTTTGCGTCATCAGATTGTGCTGAATCGGCAACGCGATTTCGCCGCCGATGACGAGCTGCGTTTCGAGGAACAGGTCGAGCGTGCGCGAAACGGCGCCCTCGGTCGAGTTCTCGACCGGCACGACGCCGAACTCGGCTGCGCCCGCCTCGACCGAGCGGAACACCTCGTCGATCGACGGACACGGCAGGCCTTCGATCGACTGACCGAAGTACTGGTACATCGCCTGTTCGCTATAGGTGCCGACCGGGCCGAGGAACGCAGCCGAAATCGTCTTTTCGAGCGAACGGCTCGCGGCCATGATCTCGCGCCAGATCGCGCTGATGTGATCGTTGCCGAGCGGACCGTCGCTCATGTTCTGCAGGCGCTCGATGACCTGAAGCTCGCGCTCCGGGCGAAACACCGGCGCGTTGAAATGCTTCTTGACCTCGCCTACTTCGAGCGCGACCGAGGCGCGCTGGTTCAGGAGCGCGATGAGCTGCGCGTCGATTGCATCGATGCGTTCGCGCAGCGGCTTGAGTTGGGAGTTGAGTTCGTCGTCCATGCGTGAAACCGGCAATCTGAAAGGATGCGCGCGGCGCCGCTTCGCCCGTGAGCGAGGAGCGCTTACGCGTGCTTCGCCTCGAATTCCTTCATGTACTCGACCAGCGCATTCACTGCTTCGAGCGGCACCGCGTTGTAAATCGATGCCCGCATGCCGCCGACGGACTTGTGGCCCTTCAGCTGCAACAGCCCGCGCTCTTTGGCGCCGGCGAGGAAATCTGCGTTACGTGTTTCGTCGGCGAGGAAGAACGGCACGTTCATCCGCGAGCGCGCGCGGCGCTCCACCTTGTTGATATAGAAGCTGCTTGCGTCGATCGTGTCGTAGAGCAGCTTCGCTTTTTCCACATTGCGCGCCTCGATGACTTCAAGGCCGCCTTGACGCTTCAACCACTTGAACACGAGCCCGGCGATATAGATCGCGTAGGTCGGCGGCGTGTTGAACATCGAGTTGTTCGCGGCCACGGTCTTCCATTCGAACGCCGAAGGACAGATCGGCATCGAACGGTCGAGCAGGTCTTCGCGCACGATCACCACCGTCACGCCCGCCATGCCGATGTTCTTCTGCGCGCCGCCGTAGAGCACGCCGTACTTGGCGATGTCCATCGGGCGCGACAGGATATGCGACGAGGCGTCGGCCACGAGCGGAATGTCGCCGAGGTCGGGAATCTCGAAGGTCTCGACGCCGTCGATCGTCTCATTCGTGCACAGGTGCACATAAGCGGGGTCGTCGGAGAGCTTCCACTCGCTCTTCGGCGGCGAATGCGTGAAGCCGGCTTCGGTGCGGCCCGTCGCGGCGATATGCGCTTCGCCGTACTTGAGCGCTTCCTTCTGCGACTTCTGCGACCACGAGCCAGTGACGACGAAATCGGCGCGCGGCTTCGAACCAAACAGGTTGAGCGGCACGATCGCGTTTTCGCCGATGCCGCCGCCCTGCAGGAACAGAATCTGGTGGCTTGCGGGCACCTGCATCAGCTCGCGCAGATCGAGCAGCGCCTCGGCGTGGATCTGCATGAATTCCGGGCCGCGATGGCTCATTTCCATCACGCCCATGCCGCTGCCGTGCCAGTCGAGCATTTCGTCAGCGGCCTGACGCAGGACTTCTTCTGGCAACGCTGCCGGTCCGGCTGAGAAGTTGTAGACGCGCATCGTAAAGAGATCCCCGAGGCAGGCGCTGTGGCAAAAACCGCCGGAAAACGCGCCAGAAAAAGAAAATGGCCGCTTGCGCTTCTCGCGCAAACGACCATTATCGCATTGTCGCCGGGAACCCGCCACGCACGGCGCGGCGGTGGGCTCTCCAGTCTATGCGGCCGATCCGGCCCCGCTACCGTACATCATGGCTGCGGACCAGAAGGGCTATTGCCAGGCTTACTTGCCGACCTTGACCGAAGCGACTTCCTTGTCGGCCTGGTCGCGCGTTGCCTTGATCGACTGCGGCATGTACTTCTGCATCAGGCTGTTCACGACATCGCGGCCAACCTGGTCTTGAACCTGAATGAACTTGCGGCCGGTCGGGCTGCGGTAGAACGTGGTCAGGTCCTTGATTTCCTGCGTGCTGTAGTACTTCGCGTAGGCGTCGTACTGAGCTTGCATGGCGTCCGTCTTGAACGAGTCGGTCGCGAAGACCTGGCCTGCCGAGTCAACCAGCTTCGGCACGGCGTTCTTCTGCAGCGACGGAACAGCAGCTTGCTTCTGCTTGTCCGTCATCGTCTTGTTTTCCGAGAGCGCGTCCGACAGGATCGCCGGGACGAGCTGCTTGGCTTGCATCTGGGCGCTGTTGCCGATTGCGCCGACGAGCTTCTGTGCGTCGATCGCGTCGAGCAGGTCCTTGATCGCGGCTTGCTTGGCCGGATCGACGGGTGCTGCAGCCGCTGCCGGTGCCTGGGGGGCGGGCGCCTGGTTCTGGAGCGCCTGAGCCATGGCAAACGTCGGCACGAGAGCGGCCAGCAACATCACCTGCTTGAATCGTTTTTGCATCATTACTCCCTTTGAGAAATTAATCGATTTGCGCTGCCGTGCGGACTGCGGGGCGCCGCGTTGCGTTATGCGCCCGCTCACCCGTCCGCCCGACATACCATTCATTTCGCTGACACTAACAAGGTTCGCTGAAACCCACCTTAAAGCCCGCGTAAGCGCATCGATTGAACGCACTTCAGCGGGCCAGGATGACGTATCACTCTTCGCCTTCGCCCGGTTCGCCCTCACCTTCGGCGTCCGCTTCTGCGTCCGCTTCGGCGACCTGCTGCAGTCCGGAAAGCTTCGTACCTTCGTCAAGGCTGATGAGTGTAACACCTTGCGTTGCACGGCCCATTTCGCGAATTTCCGACACGCGGGTGCGAATCAGAACGCCCGTGGTGGTGATCAACATGATCTGCGCTTCGGAGTCGACGAGTGTGGCCGCAACCACCTTGCCGTTGCGCTCCGACGTCTGGATCGCGATCATGCCCTTCGTCCCGCGGCCGTGGCGCGTGTACTCCGTGATCGGGGTGCGCTTGCCATAACCGTTTTCTGTCGCGGTGAGCACCGACTGCTGCTCGTCGCCCGCCACGAGCAGCGCGATGACCTGCTGATTGTCTTCGAGCTGCATGCCACGCACGCCGCGCGCTTCGCGGCCCATCGGGCGCACGTCGTTCTCGTCGAAGCGCACCGCCTTGCCGGCGTCGGAGAACAGCATGACGTCGTGCTCGCCGTCGGTGATCGCAGCGCCGATCAGGTAGTCGCCGTCGTCGAGACCGACCGCAATAATACCCTTGCGCAGCGGGCGGCTAAAGGCTTCGAGCGGCGTCTTCTTTACCGTGCCGAGCGCTGTAGCCATGAAAACAAACTTGTCGGCCGAGAATTCCTTGACCGGCAGCACGACCGTGATCTTCTCGCCATCCTGCAGCGGGAACATGTTGACGATCGGACGGCCGCGCGAGTTGCGCGAACCCTGCGGCACTTCATACACCTTCACCCAGTACACGCGGCCGCGATTCGAGAAGCACAGGATGTGGTCGTGCGTATTGGCGATGAAGAGCGTGTCGATCCAGTCGTCGTCCTTCATCGACGTTGCCTGCTTGCCGCGACCTCCGCGCTTCTGGGCGCGATATTCCGACAACGGCTGCGATTTCACATAACCGGCGTGCGACATGGTCACGACCATGTCCTGCGGCGTGATCAGGTCTTCGGTGTTGAGCTCCGTGGCGTTCATCTCGATCTTCGAGCGGCGGGCGTCGCCGAATTCGCTCTTGATCGAGGTGAGTTCGTCGGAGATCATGGTCGTTACGCGCTCGGGGCGCGCGAGGATGTCGAGCAGGTCGGCGATCTGCGCCATGACTTCGCGGTACTCGCCGATGATCTTGTCCTGCTCCAGGCCGGTCAGGCGCTGGAGGCGCATTTGCAGGATTTCCTGCGCCTGCGTGTCGGACAGACGGTAGAGGCCGTCGGCCTGCATACCATATTGCGGGTTCAGACCTTCCGGACGGTAGGCTTCGCGCCCACCCGCCGCGGCATTGTCCTGCTCCGCGCGCGTCAGCATCTCGCGCACGAGCGACGAATCCCACGAGCGGTTCATCAACTCCTGCTTCGCGATAGGCGGCGTCGGCGCGGCCTTGATGAGTTCGATGAAGTCGTCGATGTTCGCGAGTGCGACAGCGAGACCTTCGAGCACGTGGCCGCGTTCGCGCGCCTTGCGCAGTTCGTACACCGTGCGACGCGTGAGCACTTCGCGGCGATGCGAGAGGAAATGCTCGAGCATTTCCTTCAGGTTCAGCAGCTTCGGCTGGTTGTCCACCAGCGCGACCATGTTCATGCCGAACGTGTCTTGCAGCTGCGTCGCCTTATACAGATTGTTGAGGATGACCTCGGGCACTTCGCCGCGCTTGAGCTCGATCACGACACGCATGCCGCTCTTGTCGGATTCGTCGCGAATATCGGAAATGCCTTCGAGCTTCTTCTCGTTGACGAGCTCGGCAATGCGTTCGAGCAACGAACGCTTGTTCACCTGATACGGCAGCTCGTCGACGATGATCGCCATGCGCTGGCCGCGATCGATTTCCTCGAAGTGCGTGGCCGCGCGCATCACGACGCGGCCGCGGCCGGTGCGATAGCCGTCGCGCACGCCTGCGACGCCATAAATAATGCCGGCGGTCGGGAAATCGGGCGCGGGGATGATCTCGATCAGTTCGTCGATCGTTGCATGCGGGGTCTTCAGCAGATGCTGGCAAGCGTCGACGACTTCGTTGAGATTGTGCGGCGGAATGTTCGTGGCCATGCCGACCGCGATACCCGACGAACCGTTGATGAGCAGGTTCGGAATGCGCGCGGGCAGGATCTGCGGCTCGCTCTCGCTGCCGTCGTAGTTCGGCCCGAAGTCGACCGTTTCCTTGTCGATGTCGGCCAGCAGCTCGTGGCCGATCTTCGCCATGCGGATTTCGGTGTATCGCATGGCGGCGGCGTTGTCGCCGTCGATGGAGCCGAAGTTACCCTGGCCGTCGACCAGCATGTAGCGCAGCGAAAAGTCCTGCGCCATCCGCACGATCGTGTCGTAGACAGCCGTGTCGCCGTGGGGGTGGTACTTACCGATGACGTCGCCGACGATACGGGCCGACTTCTTGTAAGCGCGGTTCCAGTCGTTATTCAGCTCGTGCATTGCGTAGAGCACGCGCCGGTGGACAGGCTTCAGGCCGTCACGAACATCCGGAAGTGCTCGCCCGACGATCACGCTCATCGCGTAATCGAGATACGAGCGGCGCATTTCCTCCTCGAGGGAGATTGGCAGAGTCTCTTTGGCGAATTGATCCATTATCGATGTCTTATTTGGGCACGCGGTGTGCTAGCGCCTCGCCCCAACTGGAAGAGCGAAGGGTCGCCGCAGTCACCGCGAGACGCCCAGCTGTCGCATGGACGCCGCGGACGCAGCGCATCACGCGATTCTACCATGCACGACGCCCTCGCCCGCCGCCTGCGTATACCTATTAGAGGGGTGAAGCCGAAGCGCTCAAAAGCGGCTTGAGCGTGGCGCAAACGCCGCAGTGCGAACCGGAATCAGATGCATCGCGACTGATTTGGATGACAATGTGTGACGCTCCCGCTACCCAGGCGCAATACCAGGTAAAATTAAGGGAACTTTTTTGTTGCGGGCGTACCACGTTCGACCGGCAGCAGTGAAAGGGGCGGATTTTTTTTATCGTCGGAGGGGAACGATATGGCAAAATGCCAACGCACAAAGTTAGACACTGCTCGAAGTCTACACAACGCAAAGCGTTCCCCACAACTTGCCAATGTTATACTTCGAGCAATGTATGACTTGTCTTCGTCATATGGCTCGCAGTAAACCTGCGGTAATCTCAATTTCGAGAGGAGAAATATGAATAAACTTTCAAAGCTCGCGTTCATTGCAGCTACCGCAGTTGTGGCTGCATCCGCTCAGGCACAATCGGTGCCGGCGTCGCGACAAGCCGTCAATGACAACTGGGTGAATGGTACCGGCGAATACGTGTGGATGAACGGCACGAACGAGCTTTGCTGGCGCGATGCATTCTGGACGCCGGCCACCGCCAACGCCAAGTGCGATGGCGCCCTGGTCGCCCAGGCACCGCAGCCGCCGGTCGCTCCGCCGCCGCCGGCCATCACCAGCCAGAAGATCACGTACCAGGCTGACGCCCTGTTCGACTTCGACAAGGCCATCCTGAAGCCGGCTGGTAAGGAAAAGCTGGACGACCTGGCAAGCAAGATCCAGGCTCTGAACCTCGAAGTCGTCGTCGCGACGGGCTACACCGACCGTATCGGCTCGGTTGCCTACAACGACCGTCTGTCGCTGCGCCGTGCGCAAGCCGTCAAGTCGTACCTGGTCAGCAAGGGCGTTCCGGCAGAGCGTATCTACACGGAAGGCAAGGGCAAGCGCAACCCGGTTACGACGGGCTGCAACCAGAAGAACCGCAAGGCTCTCATCGCCTGCCTCGCACCGGACCGTCGCGTGGAAGTCGAAGTCGTCGGCACGCAAAAGCAGTAATCGCGAGCTCTCGACCGCAAGTCTCAAAAGCCCCGCTTCGGCGGGGCTTTTTTTATCCCGCGTTTTATCCTTATTTCTTTTCGCCTGTTTCCGCGCGGCTTCGTCGTTTTGGAAAGGTTGACGGCACTGCGTGGCATTTTGCCGCCCTGCGCACCCGCCTATATACTCGGGGTTTATTCTTTCCAGCCCGCACCGCGCTTCAGGCTGCCACGACATGACGAATGCCGATCCCCACGAGCTGCAGAAATTCAGCGATCTCGCTCATCGCTGGTGGGACCCGAACGCCGAATTCAAGCCGCTGCACGAACTCAACCCTATTCGCCTGAGCTGGATAGACAGCCATGCGCATCTGCCGTCCAAGCGTGTGCTCGACATCGGGTGCGGTGGCGGCATCCTCTCCGAATCGATGGCGGGACTTGGCGCAACGGTGAAAGGCATCGACCTTTCGCGCGAAGCGCTCGGCGTGGCCGACCTGCATAGCCTCGAGAGCGGCGTGACGGTGGACTACGAGCTGATCGCAGCCGAAGCGATCGCCGCGCGCGAGCCTGCGTCGTTCGACGTCGTGACCTGCATGGAAATGCTCGAACACGTGCCGCAGCCCGCCGAGGTCGTGAAGGCCTGCGCAACGCTCGTGAAGCCTGGCGGCTGGGTGTTCTTTTCGACGCTCAATCGCAACGTGAAGTCGTATCTTCTCGCCGTGATCGGCGCGGAATACATCGCCCAGATGCTGCCCAAGGGCACGCACGACTACGCGCGCTTCATCCGCCCCTCGGAGCTTGCCGCGTTCGTGCGCGACGCCGGCATGCACGTCGCGGAGATCAAGGGCATCACGTATAACCCGCTTACGCGGCACTTCGCGCTTTCGAACGATTCCAGCGTCAATTACATGATCGCTTGCCGGCGCGGCGCCTGACGGCTCTTGCGCGAGCGGCGCCGCCGGATCACCCTGCTCCGGCGGCATTTCCTGCACACCGGCGCGCCGCGCCATCGCTTCCAGACATGAACTCACCCACGAACGCCCAATCTGCCGCGGACAGCGCCGCAGCGCTTGCCGCCTGCGACGCCGTGCTGTTCGACTTCGACGGCACGCTCGCCGATACGGCCCCCGACCTCGCCGCCGCCGTCAACCAGATGCGCCACGCGCGCGGCCTCGCGCCAACGCCGCTCGAAAAGCTGCGTCCGCTCGCTTCGGCGGGCGCGCGCGGCCTGATTGGCGGCGCGTTCGGAATTGGCCCCGACGATCGCGAGTTCGCCGCCATGCGCGAGGAGTTTCTCGCCAACTACGAGGCGAATCTGCGCATCGAGACGGCGCTCTTCGCGGGTATCGACGCGGTCCTCGACGACCTCGACGCCCGCGGCGTGCGCTGGGGCATCGTGACCAACAAGGTCGCCCGTCTCACCGAGCCGCTCGTGAAGCTGATGCATCTGGACACGCGCGCAAGCTGCGTGGTGAGCGGCGACACGACACCCTATTCCAAGCCGCATCCGGCGCCACTGCTGCACGCGGCAGAGGCGCTCGGCATTACGCCGCAACGTGTGGTGTATGTCGGCGACGATCTGCGCGACGTGCAGGCGGGCGCCGCGGCGGGCATGGCGACGATCGCCGCCGCCTACGGCTACTGCGGCAACGACGTGCCGCCCTCGCATTGGAATGCACACTATGTCGCCGACACCACGGCGACGCTGTTCGCCCTGCTCCAGCACATCGGCAAGCCGGCCTGAGGCGCAGCCACACCGCCTTTGCGCAGGGACAGCCCGCGCACCCTTGAACCGGGCGCGGTTCGCCTCATATGGCGAACTATGGGATAATTGTCCCTTCCTCTGGGGCCGACCTGGTTTCGACAGGGGTTATGAAGTAATCAGGGCATGCCGAGGACCCGTCACCTCGTTAATCAATGGGAAAAACGTAACTGCAAACGACGATACGTTCGCACTGGCAGCCTAACGGCCGCCGTCCTCTGCCTGGCTCACTGACGGGCTAGCGTCGCAAGACCGGTAGCAATACCGCCAGAGGTCATTTACGTCAGTTAAGCCTTGGTGGCGTCACGACGCCAAGGTCGAAAATCTAGTGAATCGCCGTAGCGCAGCGTGTTCGTCCGCGTCGCTCCGGTTAAATCAAATGACAGAACTACGCATGTAGAACTGGTTATGGACTGCTTCTGGACGCGGGTTCGATTCCCGCCGGCTCCACCAGATATTTCGGTTCGTCCACGACGAATAGACTCGAGCCCCGGCGCCGCAAGGCTGTCGGGGCTTTTTGCTTTCCACCCCCGATGGGCAGTTCAAACTCCTCCACTTGTGGGCGGCTAAATTCCCCCAGGCAGGACGAGCGGATTATGCGTCGGATTCCTCAGTGACGGCAAGCCTGGCAGCGGCTTCACGGAGACGATAGCTCTTGCCTTCAAACTCGAGGAGTTTGGAGCGATGCAGCAGACGGTCAAGGATCGTCGAAGCCATGGTGCTGTCGCGAAGGTAGCGCCCCCAGTCCTGGACGACGCGGTTGGACGTGACGAGGATGCTGCGGCGTTGCTTGTAGCGTTGATGGACGAGGGTCTGCAGCAGTT
>NZ_SMOD01000100.1 GCF_004353905.1 Paraburkholderia guartelaensis
CCGTGCTGCATCTGCGGCTGATAGCGCGCGATCCAGCGGCGTAACTGGTTTGGATTGACGTCATGATCCATGGCGGCCCGCGCGATCGACACGCCGGGCCTCAGGCATAGCGCGACCAGTTCGCGTATGGCGTTCTCGTCAAATTCGCGCCGGCCATCCCGTTTCTGGCCAACAACCAGTCTGCTGCGGAGGTCTCGATTTGCGGTCATAGAGGTCTGAGTGCATGTGTCCACGCGGACACTTAGGTTCAGACCTTCAGCCACTCCATGGAAGGGCGTCGTTTATCGACCGCATACGACCACACAACTACAGAACGCCGCTAGCCAAGAGAGCAGATTCGCGCTCGCGACAAGCGTGGCCTGAGTGTCCAACAGAGACGCGATTTGTGTCAGCTCCAACTTGTCAATCACCACCATCAATTCCGTTCCTCGCTTCAGCGACTGCCGGCAACTCGGGCATGGACGACGCGGATCTCGTCCGAAGCAGCAGCCGATGATAGCCGCGGTGGCCTCAACGGGAGTCGCGGAGCGTCCCGCTGACCAACTCGTGAACACGCGGCTCAATGGCATAGCCAACGGCGATGAGAAACTGCGAGGGCTCGGCGGTTCTACGCACAGGCGATGTGGCCCATCAAGGCCACCCGCGAGCCTGCCGCTCAACAAAGACTGCGAGCTGCTTCATCAATCAGTTCCGCAACTTCAACGGGATGCGATGAAAGCGAGGCATGACTCGATGCAAGCGTGACAATCTTCTTAGCGCCGAGTCTGTACGCCATTCTCCGTTGATTGGCGGGATCGATCATCCTGTCGTCCGCAGAAATCTGATACCACGAAGGCTTGCTCCTCCATGCGGGGGAAGTGACAACGTCGCCAAAGGTCGCGGCGACCGGGGCTTTCTGAGTGACTCCCATCACGAACGCTTCGTCAGCCGAAATGTCTTGGCACATGCTCTCGTGGAATTTTTCGCGCTTAATCCACAAATAGCCATCGCTGTCCGGTATCAAATTTGGCCCAGCAATCGGCGGATGCAACTGCGTAATCGCGCCTAGGCTTTCGCCCGCATCGGGCGAGAACGCCGCAATGTACACCAACCCAACGACATTGCTCCAGTTACCGGCTTCTGTGATAACTGCGCCGCCGTACGAATGGCCGACGAGCAGCGCAGGACCATCAATCTGTGCAACCATTTTCCGAGTCCGTTCGACATCGTTTTCAAGCGAGGTCAGCGACAACTCTACCGCGTGCAGATCACTGTGTCCTTTGCGATACAGCTCGAGGATCACGTTGTTCCAATGCGCTGCTCCGGCCCAAAAGCCATGCACCAACACGATTGCCGGCTGTTTGCTCATATCCTGCCTCCGATTCTAAAATCGCACGCGTATTTAATACTGCCGCAGTGCGTTGGATAATATCGATCCGTATCGAGCAACATGCTGCGTGCGCTGCCCACTAACCTACCCCAACATCATTGCTCTATTCGAGACTGAGAGGAAGTAGCAGTTGATGAGCTTTTGATGGATGCAGTTCGCGCCCTAACAGGTCGCGGAAATACCCCCCGACGGGAAGCGGCCTTCCGCGATTTACGTGCCCGCCGTCGCCAAATCTTTCGCATTGTGCAATCCCAGCGCGAATAAACCTTTTTTGAGCGGTGTGAGGCCGACTTCTGGCCTCATTGCCGCCATTTCCCGGTGCTTATGGGCGGATTTGTGCCAGTGATCGCAGGCGCACAAGGTTGTAGATACCATGGAGCGGCCGCGGAAGTAAACCTCCTGGAGTAAAACGAGGATTCCGACACCCGCGTCGTTGACATTCGCTACGCACACCCTGCAAGCGGCGATGTGACTATGTATCTCGACAATCGATGCCTGAAGCCGGAGTCTATGACCAGCTGGCCATGCTGGCTGATGCTCCCGACCGTTTGACTACCACTCGCGGGCAGCTCGAAGAGAGACCGAGGATGCACTTAAGTCAGCCTTGCGATTGAGGCGCAATCGATATGTCGGGCTGCGGATTCCCGACACCTCTTTTGCATTAAAAGCGATGGCGCAATCCGACTCGCACAGCACTCTGCGTGTCTGAGCTGGACGGCGAGCCAAAGGCAGCCTCAACCTGCGCAGGATACGCGTGGTCGTGGCCAAGGACGCCAACAGCGTAGACGTCTGTTCGCTTTGACAGGATATAATCCGCGCCGAGGATGAACGTGTTGGCGCTCCCTAGGTCGTTATTTCTCCATTGTTGCGTGTAGCCGGCAGAGAGCGAAACATCCGGCCTAATGGAATACTGGACACCCGTCTCTAATGTGGTTGCACGAGGCTTCGTCGACGATGAAAGCGCAGCCGTAGCGACGTTCGCTACCACCTGAAAGGCTCCGATCGTGTAGTTTCCGCCGATAGCCCACACCGTTTCATTGGCACCTAATGCTTCGTTATGCTGGGAGAAGTACGAAGCCGAGCCGTTGAAATTTTTCTGGCTGTAGTTAATGATGAAGTTCATCACCTGATTGGTGCCGAGCGACCCCGCGACATTGCCAAAGGCGTACATGGCACCGGCACTTAACCCCCCGAAAGTGGGTGAGAGATACTTGACCGCGTTACTTACCTGGACGCCCCAAACCCGGTTGTCCAGAATATATCCACCCGAGGCATATGATGAGAGTCCCCATCCGAGAAGTCCCGCCGGCGTAATGACAGCATTCGAGTACATCGCGAACGTCTCACCGATGAAGTCGAAATCACGCCCCATAGTGAGTCGCCCCCACGGCCCTGACAACCCAACGTAAGCCTTGCGGTTGAACAGCGAGCCATTCGTGATAAGCGCCCCATTGGAAAGCTGAAATCCATTCTCAAGGTCGAAGATGGCGTGAGTACCGCCACCTAGGTCTTCGTCACCTTTGATACCCCACTGCGTGGGCTGTATGACCCCGTCCTGGAATTGAAGAGCGCTCCCGTGCCCGCTCGCGGTGGAGATATTACTGGTGTATGTGATACCCGCATCGAGCACGCCGTACAACGTCACGGAAGACTGAGCGTGTGCAGAGGCACAAATGAAGATTGCCAGTAATCCAGCCGAATCCTTGAATTTCATTTCCCACCCTATTCATTAGCATGACTTAACAACTATCACGGGTTTTGATTTACCCGCTTTTGTTAGAAAGATGACTGGCCAGCCGTTTCGACGTAGCTAGTTATCCTGTATGACTCACGTCGCGTAGCCGACTCAGGCAGGCATCGCATGTTTCCACGACCTGGCTGAATGAAACATCACACCACAGTTGTGTGGACGCTCCGCAGTGAACGCCGCAATGCCTTCACGCCGTATGTCGGAAATCGGTGAAGTCAGCGCGCGCATCGGTGCACGTCTGCGACTCCACCTTGCCAGCTTTACTTGGTACCATCGACAATGGGTCCGGTCGCTTCGCTCAAAGGGGCGGCCGGGCTCCTGGTGCTTTCCCTCAGCGCCTCCGGTTCAAAGCTTGCGACTACCGCTGACGGACTGCGATTGAACAGCAGGCAGAAGACGTCCGGACGAGAGTAGTGCCCGACTGGGTCGTATGCTGCCTTGGCAACACCAATCATGCCGAGGTCAACGTCAGCGTAGAGAATGCCTTCCTCCGTCTCGCCAAGCGGTTCACACAACGGAGCACCATCCGGTCCGTAAATCATGGCAAAACCACCACCTTCAGTCAGAAGGGCCGCCTTGCTCTCCGAGTCGATTAGCAAATCAATCATCCCCTTCGAGACGGTGGCACACGGCGCGAGAACATAGCACTGCCCCTCCAGGGCGTAGACCTGACTCGCCGCGTTGTTAGCTGCTGCGCTAAGCTGGTATGCGGCCCCGCGATAGACGGAAAAGCTCGGCCATGCCGCGACATGCACCTGTTCATGTTGGGAATACATTGCATACTTGGACAACGGCTGGATGTGCTCAGCGCAGCACAGTGCACCCAACCGTCCAATCGAAGTTTCATGCACCGCCAGATGACTGCCATCGCCTTCGCCATATACCGTACGTTCGGCGTGAGTCGGTTTCAGTTTTCGACGAGTAGCAACCAACTCGCCCTTGTCGTCAATAATTGCCTGCGCGATGTAGAGGGAGCCACCAGCCCGCTCTGAAAAACCCAAAACGACATGTATTTTGTACCTGGCGGCGGCTAGTCTGATTCGCTCGAACTGTTCACTGCCGACCTCAAGAGAGTTTTCGAAGTATCGCCGTACAAACTGCATACCCCACGCGGGTGAGTCCAGCCATATCCACCACGGGTAACCCGGCAACCATACTTCCGGGAAGGCAATCAAAGCAGCTCCAGCTTCCGATGCCTCCTCAATCAGCGCGATTGCTTTGTCCACGCCTCTTTCGAGGTCCAGGAATACAGGCGCAGCCTGGACCGCCGCGACCTTGTATTTCATTTCCATATAGCCTGACATCACACCTCCAAACAGTAATGAAACATCTGCCTGCAACCGACAGTCCGTATCCAGGACGACGCGGGCGAGTGACACCCATTGTCACCAGAACATCCCAAGCCAGACGCGCCAGTGAACTAGTTCGTCATACCTCGACCAAAGGCGCTCGGGCAAAACACCCTGTCGCCTCGATAACTGCTTATAGACAGCCTCTATAAATCGTGCCTTCCACTGCTTTTATCGCCACCACGCCGTCGATATCTGGCGCTATCGTATGCAGGCAAAAAAAGGCTCTCTTGCTTCTATCTCCCGGAACACTTGGATGCCCGTTTCATCTGTCACGTCTTCGAATATCCAGACAAAGGGTCTTGTCTAGTTCTCCCCAAATTCTGACCTTGGTATTCTTGGCGTAACGCTGCGTAGCGGACCAGTCAGGTTCTTCTCCATGAAAACATACTCTGTCAACGAATGCACTCCTAAAAATCAGAAGATTGAGGCATGGCTGCATCTCCTTCGTGAGATGTTTGTCAGGCTGCAGTACGTGCATTGCGACGAACCCTCTGATATAGCGCTGACTGCTAGCGTTGAGCAACGCGCGCTGTCCAATCTTGACGTCCACCTCGTATCCTCGACAAGGCAGTCTCTGAAACGCGTACCTCAGCGGGCAACCGACAACGAAGGTGAGTTTTTTCTTTTCGTTATGCAGGTAACGGGGACCGGCGAGGTAACACAGGACGACCGGCGGGTTGTTCTCACACCAGGGAATTTCACGATGTATGACACTACGCGTCCGTATGAGTTGGACTTCAGTGCAGCGTTCCAGCAAATGGTCATCAGCGTACCGCGAGACCAGCTATGCGTTCAGGTTCCTGGCGCGGAGAAGCTAACGGCATACCACGTTTCTGGCGAGCGCCCAATCGGACGCCTTCTGCGTGACATGGTGCACGGATTGTCTGCCGCCATAGATGAAGCGCAAAACGGTACGCAGCACCTCATATCTCAGGCCGTCGTCGACTTGATTGCCGCAAATCTTCGTATGCACCAGCCTGCTTGCGGGACGATGTCGTCGAAACTGAAGCGCTACCAGGAAACACGCGTGAAAGCGTTCATCAAGGAAAATGCAACCAATTCGGAACTGACAGTTTCGAAAGTTGCCGAAGCGTTAGATATGTCGGTGAGCGCCATCTACCGCGCCTTCGACGGTCAACACGTGTCAGTCGCCGAAACGATTTGGCTTGAACGACTTGCAGCCGCTAGCATGGCGCTTCGGGACCACACCCTCGCATCGAAGAGCATCAAGGAGATAGCGTTCGACTCCGGGTTTTCTGAGGCCGCGCATTTCAGCCGGGCGTTTCGTCAACGGTTCGGTGTGACGCCGCGCGAGTTTCGTGCAAGCGGTAGTTGAGGCATCTGGCCGTCATGACACCCGGCGGCGGATGTTTGGTCGGCAACGAAAGCCTCAACGCGGCTTCCGGCTGCGATGTCACCCGGGAGGTTTGGGTCGTGGTGTGCATCTGGTTCCGGGCACAGAGCGGTCGTTCTCGCTGCGATGACAATCGTTATTCCGCCCCAAACCTCTCTTATCGATAGAGAACAGCGCGAGCGCTTCCGTGGGTCATACTCGCATTGCGTTTCTCACCACAGAGGTGGTGCCGCTTGTTCGGACAGGGTCCCGCGATTTTTAAGTGGAACGTCCGGGGCGATCATGCTGCCGATTTGATCGCTGGCAGCGTCGCGAAGTATGCCTCATCGGGCGTCTGATCCGCCAGACTCGAATGAGGACGTTTGCGGTTGTACAGCTCAATGTATTGGCCAATGGAGCGCCGGGCGTGGCTGACCGACTCGTAGGCTCTCAAATAAATCTCTTCGTACTTGATGCTGCGCCACACGCGCTCGACAAACACGTTGTCGCGCCAGGCGCCTTTGCCGTCCATCGAC
>NZ_SMOD01000101.1 GCF_004353905.1 Paraburkholderia guartelaensis
CGGCCGCATTGGTGACGAGCCCGTTCACGTCCACATCGCTGTTGCCGTACGCGAAGTAGACGCCGGTGGCGTCGTGATGGCCCGGCAGGAAGCTGCCGCGCCAGACATCGAGACCCGCCTGGAAGCCGAGCAGGTGACCGCTGGCGCTCGCGTTGGTGAAGGTCTGGTAGCGGTTGTCGATCTGCTGGCCGAACAGGCGCACCCAGCCGGAGCGGGTCCAGCCTGCGTCACCGGCGCCGCCCTGCGCGTTGGTCAGCGTGTCGCCGATGCGCTCATGCAGCGTGCCAAGCGTGGTGAGACCCAGTTGCCGCGCGATGGGCTGCACCACGGCGTAGGTGGCGATTTCCGGTCCGATGATCGGGTATTTGCCTGGCGGCAACTCGGCCGGCGTCGGCGTGACCGGCGTCGGCGGCACGATGAAGTCGGAGCGCAGGAACCAGTCCTGGGGAGCGCTGCTGTCGACACTGCCCCTGAACAGGCGGTAGTCGAGATCGCCGGAACGCAGTTCGCCGTTGAGCACGAATGCGCGGGCCGCCGTGGTGCCGCCATTGACGGCCTGGACCAGAAGGATCCCGTTGTTCTGGGTCTTCACGCCGCTGCTACCGGTGGAATGAACGACTACTGCGCTCGTGCCGCTCGTGGTCCCGCCGTCCAGCACCAGCCGGCTCGATGGCGAACCGTCGATACCCAGGAACGTGTTGAAGACCACCTGCCCCTGCGGGTCACTGTAGTTGCCGCGGATCGTCAGCGCCCCGTAACCGGTATCGCCGGCCACCGGGTTGCCGGGCCAGACCACGCCCTGGTTCACCACATTGCCGATCACCGTGCCGGACCCGGCCAGGGTTCCCGCTGACGCCACCGTCACGGGAGAACTGATCGAGCCGTTGACGGTCAGCGTGCCGGCTTGCACGGTGGTCGGGCCGCTGTAGGTGCTGATCGCGTTGAGCACCGTCGTGCCGGTGCCCATCTGCACCAGGGCGCCGGTTCCGGAGACCACGCCGCCGTAGGTGAGCGTGTCGCTACGGTCGAACGCCAGCGTGCCGTCGTTGGCGACGTTGCCCACGATGCTGCCGCTGGTGCCGCCGTTGCCCAGCTGCAGCGTGCCCTCGCTGATCGTCGTGCCGCCGGTGTACGTGTTGGCGCCGGCCAGCACCAGCGTGCCGCTATCGGTCTTGGCCAGCGCGCCCACACCGCTGATGACGCCATTCATGGTGAGCGTGCCGGAAGGCGCGATATCGAACGTGCCGCCACCAGCGTTGAGCGTCGTACTGCGCGCCGAGGTGAAGCCCGAACCGGTGACTGCCAGCGTGCCGCCATCGAAGCTCAGGTTGCCCGCTGCCGCGCCGAGATTGTTGTCGGCGGACACCTGCAGCGTGCCGCCGTTGATTGCCGTGCCACCCGTGTACGTGTTCGCGCCGGTAAGCACCAGCGTGCCGAGATCGGTCTTCTGCAGCTGCGTGCTGCCCTGCAGTACCGCGTCGATAGTCGCGGTATAGCCCGCCCCGTCGGACGCGCCATCGCCGACCCGGATGGTCGTGACACCCGATCCCGCCGTGGTCTCAACCAGCGTCAGCGGCCCGCCATTGATCACATAGCCACCGGAGGCGAACTGCATCCCCGAGGCACTGACCTGGCCAAGGCTGTTATCCACCGTCACCGTGCCCGGCGCAGGGTAGAAGATCGCAAAGCTCCCGTTCGTCCACGGCGCGTTGAGCGTGCCGATTGCGTTGGTCCAGTTATCATTGCCGACAGGGGCCTGCCAGGTCCCGCTGCCACCGTCGATGGTGCCGCTGCTCCTGTTTCCCGTGCCATCCCAGTAGGTCACGGTCACACCGGTCGTGTTGACCAGGTTCACCTGGCCGGGCACCGAGAGCTGCACCACCGCGGTGGTCCCCGCTGGCAGGGTGCCCAGCGTCAGACCGTTGTTGGTCAGCGCACCGCCATACGTGAAAACCTGGTAGACGCCCGGCCCGAACGTGGTGCCCGGTGACTGGGCGACGTTGAGCGCGCCATCCAGCGTGAGGTTGCCCTTCACCACGGTCAGGTCATTCAGCGGGACGCCCGGCACAGTGGATTGGCCAAAGCTGTAGTCGAGGTTCGAACTGCTGGTCAGGCCAAGGTTGCCGTTGATGGTAAGGGTTCCGATGCCCCCCGCGGCGGCGCCAGGTGCCAGGGTGCCGCCGTTCACGCTGACGCTTCCGCCAATGATGCCGGTGCCGCCCAGCGTCGCGCCGATGGCCACCGGGGTCGCACCTCTGGCGGCCGTCTGGTCGCCGTTGATGTACAGGGAGCCGCCATTGACGTTTGTGCCGCCCGTGTAGCTGTTGGTGCCGGTCAGAACCAGCGTGCCAGGGCCAACCGCATTGAACACGCCGGGAGAGCTACCGTCCGAGATGACCCCGGTCAGGGTCTGGGTGGTTCCCGCCGGCGGCGTAAAGTTCGGATCGCCGGTCAGGGTGATGTTGTTCCCAACCGTATAGTTGTTACCCCTCAGCCATGACAGGGTGGTGCCAGCGGCCATTGCCAACGGGCCCGTACCCAGCGCCGAATTGTTGCCGGCGACGATCGTGCCGGTGTTGAGAGCGGTTCCGCCGCTGTAGGTATTGGCTCCCGTCAGGATCGCGGTACCGGTGCCTGACTGCTGCACCGCGCCGCTGCCACTGATGACCCCGCCAAAGTTGATGGTGTCGCTGCGGTCAAACACAAAGGTCCTGTTGTCCGTAACGTTTCCAACGATGCTCCCCGTGGTTCCGCCACTGCCGAGCTGGAGCCTGCCAGCGGAAATCGTGGTGCCACCCGTGTAGGTGTTGGCGCCGGTCAGAACGGTGGTGCCACTGCCGGTCTGGCTGACCCCTCCGCTTCCGGAGATCACACCGGACAAGATCAGCGCGCCGCCGGTGTCGAAGGCCAGGGTGCCGTTGTCGGTGACGCCACCGACAATGCTGCCGCTCGTGCCACGACTGCCCAGCTGCAACGTGCCGGCCGAGATTGTCGTGCCGCCGGTGTAAGTATTGGCGCCAGTGAGAATTGTGGTGCCGGGACCGATCTGGCTGACGGATCCGGTGCCGGAGGCAACGCCGGCGTAGGTCGTTGTCGTGCCTGTCGCCGGGTTGAATGCCAGCGTGGCATTGTCGTTGACGTTGCCAGTAATCGAGCCGTTGGTGGTGCCGTCGCCCAGCTGCAGCATGCCCGCCGAAATCGTTGTGCCGCCCGTGTAGGTGTTGGTACCGGTGAGGATCGTCGTACCGGGGCCGATCTGACTAACCGTTCCACTACCGGAAATCACTCCGCTGTAGGTCGTCGTCGAGCCTGTCGCCGGATTGAACGCCAGCGCAGCATTGTCATTGACGTTGCCGGTAATCGATCCATTGGTAATGCCATCGCCCAGCTGTAGCGTGCCCGCCGAAATCGTCCAGGGTGTCGTTGTCGAGGTTGATCCGGTCAGCGTCCAGGTGCTGGAGCCCGTCTTCTGGTACAGGCCAAAGCCCTGATACTGCGCAGGCGGACCGATCAGCGCCATGTTGAAGGTTGCGTTGATCGAGCCACCCAGAATGAGGGTATCGGCCGACGAGAATGCCACCACGTTGCCGGTGATGATCGAACCAGCATCGATCTCAAGCGAGTTGGTGCCGCCAGTGAAAGTGATGGCGCTGGCTTGGGTTGTGCCATTTCCTGCCAGACCACCCGTGATGGAGCCGCTGTTCGTGATGGCGAGGTTCGCGCCGGTGATGCCAACGCCGCCGGACCCGAAGCCATCGTTACTACTGCCGCCATTCGTGCCGCCATTACCGCCGGTGGTTGAGCCGCTGTTGATGATCGTCAGCCCGTTGCCAGCAATGCCAGCGCCGCCCGTCGGCGTATCCGACTGGCAGCAGTTGGCGCCGCCGAAGCCGTTGTTCCCGCCGTAGCCACCGCTGATGCTGCCGTTGCTGGTGTTGATGATCGTGTTGCCGACGGATGTCGAGTCGATGCCGTATCCGCCGTCACCGCCCCCGCCGGCGACCGAAGCAGAGTTGCCGCCATTGCCACCGGCCCCTCCGGCAATCCTTCCGCTGTTGGTGTAAGTGATGCCGGACGCATTGAGCACCACGCCGTACCCGCCGGCCCCGCCGCCGCCGCCGGATATACCGCTACTCCCACGAGTTGTGCTTGAGTTGCCGCCGGCCCCCCCGGCTCCTCCTGTCAAGGCGCCGCTGTTGCTGGATGTGGTCGTCACGACAGCGCCATGGGCACCGCCGCCGCCGCCGCCGCCGGAGTCGCCGTTGGTGCTTGGGGGCGGGGCGCCTGGTGAGCCAGCACCACCCGCGCCGCCAGGGCCGGTCGCGCCAGCGCCACCGGCGGCGGCGGTGCCATCGAGGCCGGTGCCACCCTTTCCCCCGCTACCGCCCGTGACGCCCGCTCCGCCGCCACCACCGCCGCTATATCTCGTCGTGCCGTTGCCGCCGTTGGCACCGGTGACGGTGGCGTTGCTGACCCCGCCTGGAGCGACCGGTTGTGGGGGGCCGGCGCCGCCAAGGCCGCCGGACTGCCCCAAGGCGGAGGAGGCAAACAAAAGCGTACCTCCGATGTGAGCTGTCACCGTTACGAGACGCGTTGCCAACCTCTCGATGGTTTTCCGTTTGATCGTGGCACGAACCGGTTCCGGTATGCCAGTCCGACCCGGGGCAGTACCACGCTGGATTACACCGAACTTCGTGTTCACCGCCTGACTCCGGAAAACTGGTCACAGCAAGAAGACCGGTGAGCTCAAGAGGATGCCATTGCAGCGCTGATCTCACGGCACGGGAGAATCCGCGCTTAGACTCCCGCCCAACGAACGGGCCGGATCTTCCCGAAAGCCGTCGGCGTGGTTGTGACCAGGCACGCTACGCGCCGGGAGAGAGGTCCGGCTCGTGTCCGGCGCTATTCGCGCAACTGGCTCCCGTCGTCAATGAAGAGGCTCAGCCGCCCGGCTGCACGCTGGCGCCAGCTGAGTTGCGACTGCAAGCATGCCGAAAGTCGCACAGCACAAACCTGTCACCGCTGAAAGCTCATCCGGCTACGTCCTCGTAACTGGTCTCGATCGCGGCGCCCCGCTTCTTCTGGGCTGCCGCATTGATCGGGATAATGTTTTAGCCTAGGCGTGGTCACGTACGTTGGGTATCGGACTTTGGTCTGATCATCGGGCCGGTACCGTCGGCTATGGGTCGAACATCGGCCGCTGACTTAGAGCCGACGAGCGGCCGTGATGGGTCGGGTGCGGCCGACCGCGTCGGGCGGAAGTCGGCCGAGGCTGTGTAAAAACGCCGGTTCGAGCCGCGAGCATCGGAGCGAACGCGTTCACCCAGCGCTGAGATCGAACGACGGGGCTGATTGCACCGAGCCATTCGAAGCGTCGATGCGTGAGATCACGCGCCGGCCAGCTTCATGGCCCGCATTGCTTTCGCGAATCCCAGTATCCCGATGACGCGCTTGAGGTTGTACGCCAGTACATGCAAGTTCATTTCGGTGGCGACGTGACCAAGTCTTCGCATCAGGAAGTGCGTCGACCCCATCCAGTGCTTGAGCGTACCGAACACGTGT
>NZ_SMOD01000102.1 GCF_004353905.1 Paraburkholderia guartelaensis
CTACCGGTGGCTCGCTCGACACCGGGCCGGCCGCACCGAACACGTCGGCCGCGCGCTCCTGCAACTGCCGCTTCCATTCCGTGATCTGGTTCGGATGCACATCGAACTGCTGCGCCAGTTCGGCGAGCGTGCGCTCGCCCTTGACTGCCGCCAGGGCCACTTTCGCTTTGAACGCCGCTGAGTGCGTGCGTCGGGTTCGTTTCGTCATTTTCTCGGTTCCTTTGCCTGCATTATCGCTGGCTCAGGCCCCGGTCGTTCCACTTATCCCGCTGTCCGATTTTGCGCGGCCACCTCTAACGCCACGACACACCGGAGAGATAACTCCCAACACATTGCTGATCGGGATGATTGATGGGCACTCACCCTCCAAAACGCTTGCGGGATCTTCCGCGAAGTATCGTTTGTGGAATTGGCTGTGTTGCATACCTGACAATGTTGGATATGCAACATCACGAATTGCCGCGACGAGTGCCGATCAAAGCGACGAACTTACTGACGAGTGCATCGTGCGACACGTGCTGCTGCCCGCAGCGTGTCGAATCATCAGGTAGTACAGGGCAGCAAAGCTCGTTTCTGTCTTGTCGCACCCATCGCTGAAGTATGAACGACGGATGCTGCGACCTGTTGTGCGACCAACAGTTGCCTACCTGGACATGCGTGATTGGTAACGATTGCGTGTGGAGCTCCGTGAAGAACGTCTTTTTCGCAAGACACCCTGTCTCGGCGACGAGATTGGGGATGACGCTGCTAGCCGCAGTGCGGCGTGAAGGCCAGGCAAGTTCCGTATGTGCAACATAGGTGAACTGTTGATAAACCTCGTGACGTCAAATGGGCCAAAGCGGCTGTCAGGCCCAAACCAAAAGGTATGTAGCCGGTTGTCCCTTTGATGCAACGGGAACACGTCGTCATAGCGCTACCGGGGAATAGACAGGCACTAACCGGACAGGCCCAGAACATCGGGGCGGCAGGAACGGGAACGTGGTAAACCCGACTCACCGCCAAACTCGCGGAACATTGTGGAATGGCAGGCAACTCGTAAGGAGAGCTGTTGGTGGAGCGGGTATGAGAACGCGGAGAAAGCGAATGGCGGGCTGTAATGGCCTGCATAGGGGTTCGAACTGCCCTAACCCGAAAGGGTGCAGACTTCCGCCTGGTGCAGTTGTCGCAGGTCCACGTTTGAGATTCATCGAGGGGAAGCTTGAGAGCATTTCAACCCCGTGCCGGGTCCGGCGTTCGCGGAGAAACAGGGATGAGGTATACAGGTGAACGGCAGCGCCGCAATGACCGACCGTCCAATGGTGCGCACCTGTGGCCGGCACGCCATCAGGTGAGCCCGCTTGAGAGCATGGTCCGGGATTCGTCGGCGACAGTGGTGAGCAGCGCGAGCTGCATCCCGTTCACGAGATCGAGTCAATATCGACGCATCCCATGGCGCTGCCGTCCACCCACGATGATGAGGCCGACGATGGCGATGCGCAAGCGCGAAGACAGTCCCGAAGTGTTTCCGAACGCGGCCGGGATCGATATTGGCGTTCGAGTCACAGGGTCGCAGTGCCCAAGGCAGCGAACGAGGAGCAGGTGCGTGAGTTCGGCACGATGACCGACGATCTGCACGCGATGGCGGACTGACTGCTCGCGTGCGGGGTTGATACGGTCGCCCTCGAATCGACCGGCGTATTCTGGATACCCGTACATGAGGTGCTGGAGCAGCGCAGGCTGACAGTGTGACTCGTCGACGCGCGACAGATGAAGTACGTTCCGGGTTGCAAGAGCGATGTGGACGACTGCCAATGGCTCCAGAAGCTGATGAGCCTGGGCCTGCTGCGGGCGGCCTGGCGCCCGGGCGACGAGGTCTGCGTGGTGCGCGCGGTGGTCCGTCAGCGCGAGGTACTCACCGAGCAGGCCAGCTGGGGGCTGCGCATGCAGAAGGCGCTGGTGCAGATGAACCTGCAGCTCACCGAGGTGCTCACGGATGTGATGGGTGCGACTGGCCAGGCGATCTTCCGTGCAATCGTAGCCGGCGAGCGCGACCCGAAGGCCTTGGCCAGCCATCGTCATACTCCGGTCAGGCGCAGCGAAGAAGATATCGTCCGCGCGCTGACGGGCAACTGGCGCGAGGAACACCTGTTCGTGCTGCAGCAGGCGCTGGCGATGTTTGACAGCCTCGCGCAGCGCATCCTCGAGTGCGACGCGAAGATTGAGGCGCTGCTGGTACCCCTTGGACGTCACGACATCCCCCTTGATGGACCCGGCAAGCGGCGCAGCAAGAACGCCCCGCAGTTCGATGCGCGTGCGGCGCTGGCGCGCTGGGCGGGTGTGGACCTGACGCGCATCAACGGCCTGTCGGTCACCACCGTGATGACGATCCTCTCGGAAATCGGCCCGGACCTGAGCCGCTTTGCGAACGTCAAGCACTTCTGCTCATGGCTCGGGCTGTGCCCCGGCACGAAGATCAGCGGCGGCAAGGTGCTCAGCGCGCGTACGCGGCGCTCCACCAACCGCGTGCGCCAGGCGCTCAAGATCGCGGCCATGAGTCTGTCGCGCATCGCTTCTGCGCTGGGTGCATTCTACCGGCGCCTGTGCGCGCGCATGGACAAGCCGCGCGCCAATACGGCCGTCGCCCACAAGCTCGCGCGCATGGTGTACTTCATGCTCACGCGTGGTGAGGCCTTCGTCGACCAGGGGCAGCAGCGCTACGAGGAGCAGCAACAGCAGCGCAGCAGCGCCGCGCTCAGGCGCCGCGCGTCCGCGCTCGGCTTCGAGATCACCCCGACCGTCCTAACCCCCTGAAAATCCGCGGTATTTTTAATGTTTCTCACGAGACCGTCCTTGTGCGGTTCAGCGCCCCTCGTCTCAGCGATGAGGCGAATCAACGATGTGACGCTTGCGAAGGTTTCGAAGGTTTCGTGCAACTCGGCGAGACCGACGTCAGCGGGACGCTTAATGCTGTGCGCGAGCGGAGTGCGGTGAAAGTCGCACGCTCCGTTCTTCGGGGGCCGCTTTTCCGAGAGGGAATGCAGCTACCCTCTAAATAGTGCGTAGTTGGACGTGCTTTTCCTTGAACAGTTTGCGGATCACGTGAGGCTCTCTTTTGCCGACGATGCGGATAGGCGTTGTCGTAAATCGAACGTAAGGACGAAGTGATCCCCATGTTTTCGATCTCAGGCAATTCGAACGGACTGCGGGCGGGCGAGTGCCGCCATGCGGTTGAGCACGCCCGCACGAATCGAGACTTCGGTTGCCTAGGAACCAATCTCGCGAGCCCACAGGCAAGAGCTCCGTGAGGAGCTTGAGCCGGTACATCAGAGTCTCAGCCTGCGAGCGACGCTGGTAGCCACTTGCGAGCTTCCATTCACGTCTGCTGCGTTCTGCTATCGCATCGATGGCGGCATTGCGCCAGGCCGCGCCAGGCACGCTCTCCGGCCAAGGGGTCGCGCTCTCAGGCAACGGAATCGACGGGGCAGCTCGGCGCGCCGCAACCCGCGCATGGCACGCCTTGGTGTCCTAGGCGCCGTCGCCACCGATGGTGTCGATTGCCATGTCAGCGGGAATCTGGTCGAGCAAATCAGGCAACACTTCGCTATCGCCCTCGTCCTGACGAGTCCTCAGTGGAGCGCAGATCTGTCCGGTGTTCGCGTCCATCGCCAGGTGCGACGCTTGGACCAGCGATGCTGGTGCACCTTCCACTCGCCTTCGCCGTTCTGTCCGGTACTGTCGAGCACGACGTGCAAGGGGTCTTTGGGCGTTGTGCCGGCAGCGCGACCTTCACCGTCCGTGTGCCTCAACGTCGTGTAGTTCGGCACGGACAGGCTCGGGAAAGCAAGTTTGCGCAGACTCTGGGCGAAGCCTTGCCGTGCGCGCAGCGGCAGAAGAAAGACCTGCTTGAGTTCGAACAGCATCTGCACGAGCGCATCCGCATAGATGCATGGGTGGCCCCGAGCGCCCACCTCGGATTCCGGTGCTGCAGCAAAAAGATCAGGGTCAATCCACATCGTTACATCCCCTCGAGCAATGGGTGACAATGCCGGCTGTGGTCGTGCGATGTCAAATAGAGGAGCGCGAGGACGGCGTCGTCAATCGCTGGTGTGTCATGTTCATGGGGTTCATCTCGATATCGTTTGAACCCGTGCGCAAAATCGTTCGTGACTCGACAGAATTTCATCGGCCGACTAAACGAACGCACGTGATCCACAACCTGTTTCAGGGAAAGCACGCCCATTTTTCCGACTGAAAACCGACACACATTCGATGAACTGGCCAGTAACATCCATTCGGGGCAGTTCGGCTCGGGCTTGAGCACCTCTGTTCCTCGCGCGGCATAATCGCACAGGAACTGCCAGTTACCGTCACTCACGGAGTGAATTGATGATCGTCCCTGCAACTTCGGCTTTCAATGTGCACGAGCTCGCTCCACCGCGTGCCTCCCCAGCAGATATTGAAATATTTTGCGTCAGCTTCGATTTTCGCGTCATGCTCGACAGTCCCGCATTCGCTCCGCTCTCGGACGATGAGCGTGCGAAGGTCGCGCGCTTCCGGCGCCGCGACGATGCGCTGCGTTGTGCGGTGACGCGCGTCGTGCTGCGTCAGTTGCTCGCGGAACGAACAGATTCGGAGGCCAGTGAATTGCGTTTCGAGCGAGACACCGGCGGACGGCCCCGTCTCGATAAGTCGATGCAAGGCGGGTCCGGTGGACAACTCGACTTTAACGTTTCGCATTCGGAACAGTATGCTCTGATCGCAATTGGCCGGCGACGGAGGGTTGGTGTCGATATCGAATTTGCTCGCAAAGACATCAACTGGAGGAAGCTGGCATCAGCGGTATTTGCGCCGCGCGACGAGGCACAAGTGACCGCTTTGCCGATGTACAGGCGAACCGACGCGTTTTATGACGTATGGACAGCAAAGGAAGCGGTGTTGAAGACACTTGGCGTCGGCATCGGAAGGGGCATGACATGGTTTTCTGTACTTGGAGACAGGCAGCACGAGCCAAGTATCGCAGTTAGCGAGGAGAGCGTATGCAATCGCGACTTGATTGCGAAACTCGACGCAGTTTGGCTTCGCGCCCTGAGCGGTTATGCCGCATGTGTCGCGTGGTCGCGCGATGTCGCTTAGAGACGGTTTCAAAAAGACTGTTGAGCTCGCTGAAGCGTGCTCCAGCAGATCAGGCAACAGCCGAGTTTGAGAAACGCTTCGTGAATGTCGGCGCGACGTTCGAAGCGAATACGTAGACGGCGGAAATTGTGCAACCAGGCATGTGTACGTTCGACGACCCAACGGATCTTCCCAAGGCCACTGCCGTGGGGGTGGCCGCGTCGCGCGATGCTGGTGGGAATACTGCGCTCGTGAAGAATGCGGCGGTATTTGTCGTGGTCGTAACCCCGGTCAGCGTAGACGCGGCCGGGACGGCTCAAAGGCCGCCCACGCACGCCGCCA
>NZ_SMOD01000103.1 GCF_004353905.1 Paraburkholderia guartelaensis
GTTCGTCGCTCGGTCATCGCGCTGTGGCTCGGGCATGAATCGGTGGAAACCACGGAAATCTATGTCGAAGCGACCCTTGCGATGAAGGAACAGGCCCTTGAGAAGGCAACTCCGCGACGCGGTAAGCCAGGCCGCTTCAAGCCAACGGACGAGCTCCTCGACTTCCTGAACAGTCTTTAGGCTACGGAATTATATCGGGTGATCGCTTGAGCACATCTCTTTGACGGCCCGCAATCTCCTGTCAATTGTTGGAGTTCAATCACGCCACCCGACATAATCCGGAAGGGTACATAGTGCCGCAGGGAGTGCAAGGTCGGGCGTCGTCCATCGGGTAAATGCAACCCGAGCTTCGCCGTTGCGCGCGCAAACCACCGCCCAAGGGAATCATGATCGAGCGGTTGTCCCCAATCTGTGACGAAGAACATCGGTGCCCGCCTTGCATGACACTTGTGTCCCCGTCGGTCGGCGTACTGCCTCAGATGAGCTGCGGTTGTTGGATGCAAGGGTACGATGCGTGCCTTTTTGAATTTACTTTCGCGAACAACGATATGTGGCAGATCTTCCCCAAGGTGCACGTCGATCGCCTTGAGGTGTAGAGCTTCGCCGATACGTAACCCGGAACTGGCAAGCAACCCCAAGATTGCGACGTAGGCAGCAGATCGCAGACCACCCCGCGGTCGCGCAGTCGTCGCCAGATTCAGGATCGATTGCAGTTGTGCAGCGCTCAGAACGTACGGCGGATTGCGACGTGGAGTTGCCAGCAGATGTTTGCCGGGTACCGAGGTCGCTGGATCGACAGCCTTTACGAAGCGCAGAAACCCGCGCAGGGCACTGAGGATGGCAGACTGGCTCGACGGTGCACGGCGAACCCGCATGATCCATTCGATGACATCAGTAGTCTTTATCGATTCACCGGCGCGATCGTGGATAATGTCCTTAACGAAACGTGCGAGCGTTCCGCTATAGGCTTGCCGGTAACCCAGCAACTTGCGGTCTTCGACGTAGCGGCTCAGCAGCTCCTGAAGTTCCTCACCGTTCATGATCTGTCTCCCGGCCACGGCATGGCGATGCGCGACAGCGATGACAGGTCCAGCTTCGCGTAAATGGCGGTGGACTGAAGGGATCGATGACCCAGCACATCGGCGATGTTTTTGAAACTCGATCCGCGTGTCAACATGGTTGTTGCCACGGCATGACGTATCAGGTGTGCTGAACCGCGTGCGGGAGCGATATCTGCTCGAATCAGGGCTCGCCGGACGATCTTGGAAATCGCGCTGGAGTCGGTGAATGGCTGCTACGGCGGAATCGCTTGCAGAAATATCGTCCTGTACGATGATGGAGGACGCTCCCGTTTGAGGTATGCCAGCAAGGCGCGCCCCACATCTCGGGATAATGGCAGGTCACGGTCACGACGGGTCTTGGTTTCACGGATATGAATGACGCCGCAGGCCCAGTCAACGTCATCCAGACTGAGGCGAGCGACTTCGGCAGCACGCATCCCGGTTCTTGCGAGCAGCAGCACTATTGCCGTATTCCGCAATGGTTGAAACGTCGCAGCATCGACCACGCATTTGATCAGCCGATCGACATCGGCGCACGACAAACGCGGCGGAAGCGTCGCATGACGCCAACGCCGAATTCGTGGAAGCGTTTCCTCCAGACCGGGCTGCGTCAATCCCCTGACGGCGAGAAAGCGCAACATTGCGCGCAGCGCGACGATCGGTGAATTCGATGGCCGCCGCTTCCTGATCGAGAATTCGTGACGCAGGTATGTGCGGAGATGTTCGGTTGAAAGGTCTTGCCAATTCGGCGGACTGTCACCGCACCACTCATCCAGGAAGAGTTGAACGAACCGGCCATACTTCCTTCGGATGCCCTGCGCCAGACCCCTGACGGCGCCGAGGTATGAATCAAACTCGCTCAGAAACTGGGCTGCGGTCGTGATTGATGGCAAGCGCGCTTCGGGGTATTCCTTCCCGCGCAACAGTTCCGGATGCGTCATGGTCTTCTCCTTGCCGGCCATCATGGCCGGTAGGAAAAGTTCAGGACATTATGCGAACCTTTGCCATCCTGTCGATCTTGCACAGCGCCGCCTCAGTAATGCGGGGCGCTTTCGCCGTCACCGAGCTTCGCCTAATTCAGCGGTGGGGGTAATCGTTAATATCTGAAGCTTCAGATATTCGCGAATCCCGGCCGACCCTGCTCTAAGCAGCACGAAACAAATGGGCGCGCGTGCAGTGCACCGGTCGTCGTTACATGATGCTCACCCGTAACAGCGGTGGTGGCACGGTGCGTTTCTCGCTCACGCTCAACTGGTCGCAAACGAGCGTCCGGTCGACGGCTAGGCGCCGTTGCAGAACGGCCAACGGATACATGTGGCCGTGACGCTCTCGGGCACCACTTTCACCCTGTATTACGCAATGCGGCCAACTTCGCTACCGCTCTTCAAGCGATAAATCGTTATCCCCGCAAGGCGCGCTAGCCGAATTAGTGGGCACTTTAGCGCTTCTGTGGACACCGTTAGCAGAAAATGTGAGCCGCAACACCCGGCTTCTTCTCCGCAGACTGTGTCAAAGTGATGCCCATCAGATTGGAAATGATGGGCATCACTTCGATGTCGCCCTCAGCCGCCGTCTATAACGGCCGGCACGAGTCGCTTACCCTGCTCCTGCGCCACCGCACGGATCGCTTGACGTCAATCAAATTTTCGCCGTTGGGAAGAACGACGGTCATCCCGGCTGACCGGTTCCGAGAATTCTGCATTACCAGCGGATATAAATATACAGGCGAGGACGGGAGGCGCCGATATCACTCCGCGGTGATGGAGAAGTTTTTGGACGCGAAAGGCAGACCGCCAGGCGACGACGTTATCTCGAAGCCGTACTGAACATCGCCGAGCACGACATCATCGAAATAATTCCGCGACTTGAGGTAATTCATGAATGCCAGCACGTCGAGCGTGGTGTGGTCGGTCTTTTTTGTGCGAAGAAACGAATAGACCGTGTTACTGCTATTGCTGCCCACGTAGACATTCCAGTAAGCGCCCGACAGCTGGACATCTTTCTGAATTGGGATCGCGCAGCCGGAAAACGTCCAGTTCGCGGAAATCGGTTTTACGTTGCCGCAGCCATCAGGGGATCCGGTATAGTTGAGCCAGATCATGATTTCATGCGCGTTGTTTCCGGCCCAGATATCGAAGGTCGATTCCCAAGCGCCGCTAGAAGGGGTGATCGCTGAGACGACAGCAGTCAGCGACTTAAGCGAACTGAGGGACTTGTTGACCGCATATCCGATGTGTGGATAGGACTTGATGTGGCCGGTGTCGGGTTGATTTGAAGAGACGCCCCAGTCAAGGTTGCTGTTGGCCCAGATCGTCTGCTTGCCTGCAGCGACACCTTGGCAGGGCGACCAGACGTCATTGTTGAACGTGTAGCTTCCGTAGGAGCTGGAAGCAAAAAGGAGATCGGACGGATAGCAGGACGAGGCTTCGGGCGAAGTTGCAGACCAGGCCTCGGCCTGTGCTTCTGCACTGCAAACCATCAAAGCTGTGGCGGCACAGCCGGCGAGGAATGGCATTCGCTGCATAAGGTTGCTGTCTCCTATAGGGTCGATGATGTCAGTCGAGATTGGTCTCCCTTGGCTTTTAGCGGCGATATGAGCCGTAACATTGCCGAACTGTCATTCATTCCCTTTGCCACTTTTGATTGCCGGTCGGAACCAGCGGCGTTGGTCAAACGGGAACAGAACGTAGTCGCGAACCGTATGCGGTTCCGGTTGGTTGCGAAGACCCACTTCCGGCCATTCCTCTTTTTCCGGCCAGTATGCAGTGCGAAAAACTGTGTCCCAGATGGTGGTGAAGAATCCATAGTTTTGGTGCCGGTGATGCGATTCCATTGAGTGGTGAATGCGGTGAAACTGGTTATCGCCGATGATGTATCGGAGCGGCCCGAGATTCACACGCGTGCTGGAGTGAGAAAGATGCGCCTGAAAGCTAATTAGCGTCATGGCAACCGCGGGCACGACACCGGACTTGAAGTGGATTAGCGCGAGTGGCAGTGCTACAAACATCGCGTAAACAATCGGTTCGGAAATGTGATGATTACAGTTCCATGCAGTCAACTCGCGGATCGAGTGATGAGTCGCATGCAAGCGCCACAGGAACGGAATTGCGTGCTGCGCGCGGTGCATCCAGTAGTAAAAGAAGTCGCCGGCAATTGCAACCAGAACGCCAGAAAAAACCGCCATAAACACCCCGGCGATCGTGTTGCCGGAATGGAGCAACGCCCCAAAATCCACTGTCAGGAGTGGTTTCACCCCTAGCCATTGCAGCCCCATAGCGTAAAGGTGCCAGATTAATGCACCACAACCGATGCGGATTATCCAGTTCCGCACGCCCCGAATGTATGACGAAAAACTGTAGCGGTAGGCCGGGAAGATCAGCTCGAGTACGACGCAGACGTTAGCGAAGACCATCACGAGCTCAAATGAGTTCACGAAGAACAGGGCCATCTGATCAATATCGACAACGTGCATTCATTTGCTCCGGCGAATCGGCGCTCTATGCGCGAGCCTAGGTAAAAGTGGTACTGGCCAGCCAGCGGCCTGACAGCTGTCGGTTCACAGGTCCGAAACTATTTGGCCCAGCGTATCCTATAAATGCCGGCTCGGCATGCAATTGGAAGTGCGGGCGGTAGTGCACGGGTTGCACCTGGCAGGTCAAGCAACATCAGGACCGTAGTACTTCAAACCATAACAGTGACGACTACACAGCAGGTTCTAGTATGCATCGCTTCGCGCCATTGTGAAAATTGATTGTTTGGATCGGAAGCATCCGCGTTCTAAATGCCGTTTGCACCTCAGTCGTAAGTAGTCGGCCTTGAACAATCCGCGAAGGCTTATGCGGCAAGGCTCTGAGGCCGAATTGGTGTTGTGGGAATTGCAGGGACCAGGCATATTGACGCTTGAATCCTGCAAATCCTGACGAGGTGCGGATGGGTCCGAAGACGCCTGTGACAGAAGGAGATTTCTTCCGGCAGCCGCTGCGTGAGCAGATCAATCTGAAACATCCGCTGGTGCGGCTGGCTGAACTGATCAACTGGGATCGGCTGGGCGTGGCAATGAGCGAGAGCTTCGTGTCGCGCAAGGGACGGCCGGCAACATCAC
>NZ_SMOD01000104.1 GCF_004353905.1 Paraburkholderia guartelaensis
GGCATCACGCGGAGACTACGAGCGATGATCAGACGGCGCAGTGCGATCGAGCCAGCCATCGGCCACATGAAGACAGATGGCAAACTCGATCGGAACTGGCTGAAGGGAGCGCTCGGTGACGCGATGCACGCTGTGCTATGCGGCGCCGGTCACAACCTGCGGATGATCCTGAGGAAGCTGCGGCTTTTTTACGCCCTTGTTCTCATCGCCCTGTTCTTCGCTGTCGATCAGAGAGCATCCGCCCGCTGACGCCGATGTTGCCGATGACGGCCAAAACGAATTGTTCAGGGGCGACTACTTATCTTTTTGAACATCAAACCTGTAGCACCTCCGCCCCCGATACCGAATGCGGAAAGAAAGATTACGATGTCAGACGGTCGAGCATCCATTCTGAACCCTGAAATTCAGGATGGGAGCCGCATATTTCTAGACGAGGACACTTCAGAATGTGCGAACCGAGATGAGCCTGAACGTGCTGGCATATAACATGAAGCGGGCGATCAAAATCCTCGGAGCGTGAGCCATGAAAAATCGCGAGCTTCGATTGCTCCAATCGCACGCTGTATCGCTCGACGCGAGCGCTCGAAGAGCGTTTTCACACAGTCTCGACCCGCTCTTCGACTTTCCCGCACACCAACGACCGTTCTCATCAAAAACCCTTCAGTTTGAAGCCATATACCGTGGCATTTCCGCCACGTACGGCGTCGCGCCCTGTTCTATTGCCAAGACGGTGGTGAAATCGGCAGTCTGAAGTGCAGCGGTGTCTGCGCCCGCAATCGGACGTTTCCGCATGGCGCGCATCAGGATGTGGGTCATGTGCTGATAAAAGAGTTCGAGTTGACCTGCATCCGATGCATGAGGTGCCAAGTGGAAAGCCTCCTCAAGCGCCCGGCGTGGGATATGAAAACGTTGAAGCCCGCGAATCACGCGAACTTGAAACACGACCCCATCACTGTTGTGAGGGATTGCTGCCCAAACCAGCGCGCCGCCCATGATATGCCTCCATTTGGCTTCAAACCTGATTCAAAGCTCGTTGCCCTATGATGGCCCTCAAAAAATACATTTCAAAAATGCGACCGCTTGGCTTTGACGTTTTCACCACGCGAGGATTGCGAGGTTTGATTGTCACGACGGCTATTGCGTGGAAAGATGTTGTTGGCATCTGCGCCGTTCAACAGTGGGTCTACAAATTCAGGCTCGAGCGGCTGGGCGAGGAGGGCGGCGAAGTGGGCTTGATACCTAACCCGTGCCGCGGCGAGCAGCCTGCGCTGGGTTGAAGCCGTTGTTGAGCACGACGCTCGAAAAACCAGTTCGTGCCATCGGCAGTAGTTGGTCGATTTGGACGTCGGCATCGTTTATCCAAAGCGCTAACCAGACGCGTCACGCTGGAGCTGGAATAGTCCGATCCCGTTCACACGGGCTTTTGGGGATTCACCGAAGACTCGCATACAACCAGGCGAAGGCGCGTCCGAGGTCAGACCTCGTCCTCAGCGAACACGCTGTGCTCGGCAAGCACGGCGTCCTTGTCGACGCACTGCACATGCCAGTGCCCTGCAACGCCTGATCCGCTTTCGCGTTCAGTGCAGCACCAGAGTGCCTCGCCTGATTCCCCCTCGAACGGGCCAGTTTGGGCTTCCATGGCGAGGCCGTCGAGGATGAACAGGGGGCGCGCATCATGCTGATCGCACACCACCGTGCCGCGCGCATCGACCCGCAGCTTTCCCCAGTCGGGAAATTGGAGGCCGGCATGACCTTCGCGCGACCACTTGTGGGTGTCGTTGTCGAGCCAAAGGATCGCATAGGCATTCGGGTCAAGGCGGTCGAAGGTGCCGAGATGGAGCGTGATTCGCATGAATTTCTCCGGTCGTGTTCGTGGTTTCGTGACCCGCCACAGCAGTCGGCGGACATATCAACTGTACGTGCGGCGGCAAGCTTGTGTATGCGTCAGGGTGTCGCTTGCTGCCGCTTTATAGTTACCAGGGCGCCGGCGCGGCGCTTTCACGTCTACCGATTTGAATTCGGCAGGGCTCACGATTTCGATGTACTCGATGTCTGGCGCGTGTTCGAAGAGGACAGCGCCTGATGCACGCAATCGCCCGCTTCGACAAGCGTTTCCTTGTCGTCGTACACGAAGCGCGCCCGGTCTTTGAGCATACTGACGATATGAAAATCTGCCTCATGCCGGTGCCAGCCCGCGCCCAACTTCGGCGCAAGATTTGCCCTAAAAAGTTGCGCGACCACCTTGTGACCCTGACGATTTCCAGATCACGATAGACAAAGAAATCGCGCAGCCCACCGCGCGGGAATGACGTGTCCTGCGGCTTGACGTGCGAAAAACCGGTGGTGAGTCCGGTTTGCATGACAGGTCTCCCGAGTGCGATGGAAGAAGGGGCACCAGGTTTGGCAAGCACGACGCGTTCCAGCATCCTGAATTTGGCTTGGCACCCGGTGGTGGTTGCCCTGTCTCCCGATTTGTGACAGAACTAGATCGGCGTCAAGCTATCCATCGGCCGGCTCGCATCGACGCCTGGCTTCTGGCTGACGTACACCGTTCCTGCGAGAGCCAGCCCTCGTGGCACGTTGACTCATATGTGATACGTGATGAAAGTTCGCGAGAGCGCCCCGGTCAGCGGCAGAGTATGAGCGCAGCGTCCGCCGTCCTTGCTGGTGCAGGGCGCTTCGGGCGGCATGTCGACTGCGCTCATTCAGGTGGGTCGTGCTGCTGGCTTCGAGGTGCGGGCCACGACGCGCAATGACGAGGGTGCCGCGATCGCCGAGCGCCTCGGCGCCAACCGGATATTCCGCCATGGCGATCAGTTGCCGCGCCGCGCTGATGCACTCGTCGACAACATCGGCGCCATGACCTGGGCGGACAACCTGGGGGCAGTCAAACGCGGCGGCGTCGTGGTGATCCACGGGGTCACGACCGGCCATGCCGCGGAAACCGATCTGCTGCGCATCTGTGTCGAGCAGATCGACATAGGCGGCACCATCATGGGCACGCACGAAGAGATGAAAGCCATGATGCAGTTCATCATCCGTAACGACATCAAGCCGGAAGAAGCCGCTGTCGTGCCGATGACGGAGGCTCGTGCGGCGATCGCCGAGATGATTGACGGCCGCACGCGGGGAAAGACCGGCTTCACGCGATGAGCGCTCGGACGGATGCAATTCCAAGCTTTGGACACAGTGATGAAAATCGGTTTTATCGGCGCCGGCCTGATCGGCGGTGGCCTCGCTCGCCTGGCGGTGCAGGCGGGGCACGAGGTGATCGTTAGCAACTCGCGCGACCCGCGTACCCTTTTCAGCGTCGTTGCCGGCGGGTCGCGGCCGCGCCGGCACCGTAGCTGAGGCCGCCGCGCTCGGAGACGGGCTTCAGCGGCAGCCCTGGCTGCGTCTGGTCGAGTGTCAGCCGGACGGTCTTTCGTTTCAAAGGATCTTCAGATTCCGAATTTTGCCGATCGAGGGTGAGCGCTCAGCGATCAGGTTCGTGATGAATTCCGGCAGCAGCGCGCGCGGCACATTCACCGGTACATCGGCGATGACCCGAGACGGCACGTGAACGAAAAATTCTTTCGGCGCCGAGGCGAGACTGTGTTCGTAGCTGACGCGGATTTCCATGGCTTGATGTGCTGCGAGGTTATAAAGAAAAATGCGCAAGGCTGCCCGTGATGCGGAAGTCTCTGGCGTGCCGATTGCCTGCCAGAGACCGCACGGCGCGGTGCCTGTCTGCCTTCGACGCGCCGCCCGGGAACTGCTCATCGCTGAAGCCGAAGTTTCACTCCCGTGTCGGAGCATAGCGCCCATCGGCTATTGTCGGAGAGCGCGGACCTGCACGGGCAGACGGGTTTATTACAGCGTCGTACCCCATTTAATGTCCCCGCCAAGTTCAAATGTCGTGGAACCGGACATTTCAAAAAAGCCGTAACACCTAATGTCAAAGCCATTTTCAGATGTCGGGGTCCCGGCTAAATACAGATGTCGGGGTTGAGGTTGGTTCTGGGTGTGGTTGTTTTGCAGTCCTTTATATCTATCTGGAGGGGGTTTTTAGCACCGAGCCCCCCGGGTTGCGGTGAGTCCCCATTACCGCCGCATTCAAGTCCTCGAGCGTCACTTCGCGCTGCTTCCGTGTGCCAGGCAATGGTTCCGGTTTGCGTACCGCGGCGCCGCGATTGGTGCGGGATGGCGAGCCCGATACACGACGGTTGTCACGCTGCGCCTGGATCGCCTGGGCGACGCGCAGCGCATGGCCGAGCCGCTTGTGCTCGATCACGGCCCCCTGGTCGATTTCCGAGAGCTTGTCATAGGGGATACAGGGCAGTGCTGCACCGCCGGCCCGCAGCTCGATGCGACCGTCCGGATACTCCCATACCTCGATGTAGCGGCCGATCAGCCGGCGGGTTGCCGGCGTGTCCTTCAGCAGCCAGATCACGCGATCGTTCAGCACGGTCAGCGAACGCGATACCTTGCGGCGGACCCGCCACGTCAGGATCGCGTCCAGATTCTCGTCGGTGCGCAGCGGCCGGTGCGCATCGAACGTGCTTCTGGGCGGCTTTGCAAAGCGGGCGTTATAGGCCGCCATGAAGGCGGGCGCCCAGGCGTTGGCGGCCTCGATGGTGCTGATGCCGCGCAGCCGCAGCTCCTTCACCAGGCGATCCTGCAGCGTGAGGTGGGCGCGCTCCACGCGTCCCTTGGCGGGGCTTGAGTTCGCGCAGAACGTGTCGATATTGAGCCCATACATCGCCCGGCCGAACTGGGTGACACCTTTGCCTGCAGTCTCGGCGCGGCGCTTCACGTAAAAGACGCTCGCCTTGTCGCTGTAGAACGCCACCGGTTTGCCGTGGCGCTCCAGATACGCGCGCGTGGCCTCGAAATAGCTTCTATGAGGTATTCGAAGTCAAGCCCCCTCGATAGCGATTTTGATCGCCAGATTCTCTCTTTGGACTCCACGAGTTATCCTCGGCCTGCCGGCGGGGTCTCCTCATGTGGCCACGACGCCGGCAGGCGGTGGATAACTCGTGTGCGTCAACAAGTGGTTATCGGCTTTCTTTCCCTCCTGCTCAACACGTCAATAGTCTTTGGTTCGGAGCGCTCGATGTCGGGCGTATGCCCGATCTAACTTCTATCCGTGCCGGCACCACGGCCGGTCACCCTATACCG
>NZ_SMOD01000105.1 GCF_004353905.1 Paraburkholderia guartelaensis
GCACCCTGTTCAGATATCCATAGACGTAGATCTTGAGCATCACGCCCGGATGGTAGGACGGACGACCCGTGGCTGCTGGCGTGGTACCGTTGAAACCAAGTTCCGCAAGATCTAATTCATCGACGAAGGCATCGATGACCCGGACCGGATTGTCCTGCCCGATGTAGTCATCGACGCATTCGGGAAGTAATGCGACCTGCTTGCGGTCATCGCCTTCAACGAATCGCTTCATGAATCACCCGGTAACCATGCGTTGATTCAGTTTAGGCGATCCATGCGTTTTCACACGGCCTCGGCCAGCAAGCGACGTCCGAGGAAGTAATCCATTTCGTGGGCAATCCAAGAAAATTCTGAGTTCATCGGAGACTTTGCTGTGCGCATGTACCTTTCGTCCTTCGATGTAGGCACCAGACCAGAACAACTCGTCGGCTTGGTCGGCGGTCAATTGCGAGCGGCAATCGTCGTCAACGCACTTGACCATCGCGAAGTGGCGCGCGCGCAATGGCTGGAGAGTCAGACAATCAAACTTCGAGCACTTGGGTTCGCGGTGCAGGAACTCGATCTTCGGCAATTCTTCGGAAAACCTGATCGCATAGGCGACACACTCAAGCAGCTCGACGTGGTGTGGGTCAACGGTGGGAACGCATTCATACTTCGCAGGGCGATGAAGCAGAGCGGGTTCGATGTCGCGATAGCGGATCTGCTGGAACGTGACAGGATCGTCTACTCGGGGTTCAGTGCAGCAGCAGTCATCGCGTCAAGCACGCTGCGCGCGCTCGGTTACGTCAGCGACCCCACCGAAGTTCCTTAGGGATACGATCCGGCAGTGGTCTGGGACGGACTTGGAATTTTGCCGTTTTCCCTCGTCGTGCACTTTCAGTCCGATCATCCCGAGTCGCGCGCGGTCGGTGAGGAGGTCGCATTCTATGAACGCCACCAAACGCCATATAAAACCTTGAAAGACGGCGAGGCTTTGGTAATAGACGGCTTGCGGAGCGAGATCGTTGGCCTGTAGCGCGCCGTTGCGAATGACCGGTATCGGGAACGGCAAATGTCCCTTGCGGGTCGCCTGCCGGCGTACGCATCGGGCAGTAGGCGGCCAGTTGCGGTCACTGGACGTTGACGTGAAGATCGTTGACGATCCGCAGAGTTGGTCTCTCCACGGGTCAATCGCCCTGTTCGCCGTTGATCGATATTTCCCACCCTTCCTCGTCGATGCGGCGGAAGTTAAGCTTCTTGCCGCTGAATGATAAGACATATTTAATCTGTGTCCCGTATCCGATATCTTGCGTGTCGATCACAAAGGTCGACCCGTTCGACCAAGACCCTTTCGCGGCCGGGACGTGGCCCGGGTAGGAGCCAAAAAGCGCGGGTGAGCCTTTGCGATAAAACCCGTCGAGCCCAATTGGTATGTCGTATTCGACTGAAGCGCCGACGGGATAACTCAAATACCGCTCGTACTTGAAATGTGGGCGAGGGCCGGTTAGGAATAGCGTAATTGACCGCAACTCAAGGCTGTTGTCCGGAAAGCTGTAGCGCTTCCCCGAGATGGCGGAGGCAATCTCGGGTGTGACGCTGACGGATGTAGGTTTTTCGACTGCTGCGTTTTTGATCGCATTGGAGAGTTGTTCGGCAGCATCGGCGTTCGGCGGCAACGCCGATTCGGACTTCACCGCACCGGAAACAGCGTCGATCAGCGCGTTATACCGGACCTGCTTTCTGGCGGTAGTCACTACAACAATATCCAGATCGGGAAACACCACGATTAACTGGCCGTCCTTGCCATTTGCCATGTACACACGTTTGTCGGGAAATACCCAGATAAAATTCGAGTAGCTCTGGGTGGGATCGTACGGTGCGTGCATGTTCACTAGCGAGTGGCTCAAAACGTCCGCCCAGCCGAGTGGAAGCAGTTGTTTTCCCTCCCATTGTCCATGGTGCAAATACAAATAGCCGATCTTCGCCATGTCGCGCGGCAGTAAGAACAGCATGCCGTTCCCGATTGTGAGCTCTTGGGGATCGCGGTCCCAGTGCCAATCAACGATACCTAACGGAGTAAAAAGCTTTTCTCGTGCGTAATCCTCAGCAGGCTTGCCCGTAAGCGTGGTGATGATCGCGGAGATCAGATTCGCGTTGCCGTCGCTATAGTTGAAAACCTCTCCCGGTGGATGCGCCATGGGACGATCCAGAATGAACTGAATCATATTGGAGGCTCGGTTCATATCCTGCTGTGATTGCTGCTTGCCGCCCATGAACCCCTGATCCCAATCCAGTCCAGAAGTCATGTCCAGAAGGTTTTGAACCGTGATCTCTTTCTTTCTATCATCAACATTGGCGATGCGGCGATCGGGGAAAAAATCCAGCATGGGGTGATCGAGACGGTCGAGTAGGCCGTCCTTGTAGACCATCCCGAGAAGACTGCCGGTAATCGCTTTTGTCGAAGAGAATATCTCATGCGGAACATTCCCAGTGTAGGGAGCGTAGTAGGCCTCGGTAACAATTCGCCCGTGACGGACCACGAGGAGACTGTCAAAACTGTGGCTTTCTCCATAGGCGACAAGCTTCGCGAGCGCCGCCGAATCCATGCCTTGCTCCTCCGCCGTGGAACTAAGCCACGCTTGAGTCGGCCAGACCGGTTTAACCGTGTCTCGCGCATGAATCGCGTCGCCGTGAGCCAAGATCAACAGAATCGATAGCTTCAGCATCGCACTCAGATGGATAAGTCGTTTGACCTGCATGAGCATCGACTCCAGCAAAGAGTGACGGGCCCCTATCGTAACAAGGTCTCGAGGCCTAGGCGACTGACCGGAATGTCCGCTCGCGGGAATATCGATGGACCGTTGTGGGTCGTCTACTGCCTTTTGCCGCCGGCAACGCATCGCATGTCTTCCCCGGCCGACTGCAAAAGAATCATCCTGCCGTCCGGGCGAAGTCGCATGGCACGCAGATACGCACTACACTGAACCACCCGCTTTTCATGCCCGCACCGAAGACGCCCGAGGGAGATCGTCATGCAGACGCGCTCGCCCAATATCTCACTCACCCGCTTCCCCAGCGATGCCGAGCTTGCGGCTTTGCGAAGACGGTATGAAGGCGTCGGTGCGCGTGAGGCGGTTTCCCGCTATCTCGACCACCAACGCGTAACGGACGCTTCCGCTCGCAGTGCGCTGGGTCGCGTCCGCCGACGTCTGGCCGCCTATGCTCGGGAGCGCAATCGTCCCGACCTCGCCGCGGCCTTCCTCGAACAACCCGCGCAAGGCGGCTGCCCATCCATCTCGCGCGCCATCGAAACGCTGCGCAGGCTGCCGCTACCCCTGCCAGCACTCGCCGATCCTGTGAGCATGTGGCTGCCGCCGCGCATTGTTGCAGCGCTGATGGCCCATGGACTGCACACGATCGCGGATCTTGTCGTACGCATACGATTCCGCCGCCGCTGGTGGGAACCCGTTCGGGGGCTCGGCGCGGCTGGGGCGGGCCACATCGAGGCCTTCCTCGCCGCGCACTCCGATCTTGGCGAGCGCGCCTACGCAGCACTTGCCGCGTCGCCGTTGGCACCATGGGAAACGCTGCGTGTACCGGAGAAGCTGAACGGTACCCGCGGACAATTCCGTGCACCCCAGACAGCCTGCCTGCTAAATGCGACCAATGACTATGAGGCGGTGCAGTCGTGGCTTTCGCTGCGTGACACGCCCGGGACTCATCGTGCCTACCGCAAGGAAGCGGAACGACTGATGCTCTGGGCGATCGTCGAACGCGGCCGCGCCCTATCATCCCTGACAACAGACGACGCCATCGCGTACCGCAGCTTCCTGCGGCGACCAGTTCCACACGCCCGCTGGACTGGTCCGGCACGACCGCGTCACAGCGCCGAGTGGCGCCCCTTCGTCTCCGCCCTGTCGCCGCGCTCCACCGCGTACGCGCTGACCGTGTTGTCTGCGATGTATCGCTGGCTTGTCGAACAGCGCTACGTGTTTGCCAACCCGTTCGCGGGTGTCAGGGTGCGCCGCCGCGCGCGGGCCGCCGACCTCGACGCGTCCCACAGCTTTTCCGCAAGCGAATGGCAGACGGTCCGCATGATCGCTGACGCATTGGAATGGTCATACGGCTGGAGCCTGCCCGCCGCCCAGCGTTTGCACTTTCTGCTCGACTTCGGCTACGCCACGGGTCTGAGAGCTGGTGAACTCGTAGATGCCCGACTGAACGACATCAGAACGGATGAGCGCGGAGACCACTGGCTCCATGTGAATGGCAAGGGGGAGAAGGCCGCCAAGGTGGGGCTGCCTCCTCTTGCGCGTCGTGCGCTGACCCACTACTTGCTTCAGCGCGATCTTCCTGTCACGCCCGAGCGATGGACGCCCGGCACGCCCATCGTCGCGGGTCTGGACAACAAAGGGGCACCGATCACGAGCCTGCGGCTCTGGCGCATCCTGCGCCGCTTCTTCCTGCTGGCCGCGCATGTGGTCGAAGCGGACCGGCCGGCGCTCGCCGGGAAGTTGCGGCGGGCAAGCCCGCACTGGCTGCGGCACACGCACGCCTCGCATGCGCTTGCGCACGGCGCCGAACTGGTGACGGTGCGGGACAACCTGCGCCACGCGTCGATCGCCACCACGTCCATTTACCTGCATGGAGACGAGGTCCGGCGCGCACGGCAACTGGACGAAGCTTTCGGGACGCCCTGAGCCGATAGACACAACTATGCTTGCAATTTAGACACAACTAATGACATGGTCCGCCCCACCTTACCGAATAAGTTACGCTGACAGAGCTCACTCGGAACCGGAGACCATAATGGACCACGCGATGCTCGTTGGAATCGATCTTGGCAAGCATTCCTTTCACCTTCACGGTCAGGACCGGAACGGCAAGGCCGTGTTTCGCAAGAAGCTGGGGCGTAAGCAACTGTTTGAATTCTTCGCGACGTACGAGGTCTGCATCATCGTCATGGAAGCGTGCGCCGGCTCTCATCACATGGCGCGCAAGCTGTCCACATTCGGCCACCAGGTCAAACTT
>NZ_SMOD01000106.1 GCF_004353905.1 Paraburkholderia guartelaensis
CACGTGTTCGGTACGCTCAAGCACTGGATGGGGTCGACGCACTTCCTGATGCGAAGACTTGGTCACGTCGCCACCGAAATGAACTTGCATGTACTGGCGTACAACCTCAAGCGCGTCATCGGGATACTGGGATTCGCGAAAGCAATGCGGGCCATGAAGCTGGCCGGCGCGTGATCTCACGCATCGACGCTTCGAATGGCTCGGTGCAATCAGCCCCGTCGTTCGATCTCAGCGCTGGGTGAACGCGTTCGCTCCGATGCTCGCGGCTCGAACCGGCGTTTTTACACAGCCTCGGCCACTTTCTGCCGCTCGCCTAAGCCATGCGGTGGCCACGCGAACGGCGGGTCCACTCCAGAACCTGCCGGAAACTAGAGGCGTACTTGTCGGCCATGCCGATGGTCGCCGATCACAGGATGTGCGGCGGCTGAAGATCGCTTTGGCGACCTTGTCCCGCCACTTTGAAGGCAACGAGCGGTCGCCTTCGTGTAAGGACCTCCCAAGCCCTGCTCGCGTACCACGAGCGAGGTAACAGGGGCTTTTAGGCTTGAACTGGTCTGGCCATTAGATCGAACCCGCTGCTACCTCAGCGTGACGGCATAGTTGACTCCCTTCCACGTCTGAGTCGACGTCCAGAAAAACGTGAATACGCGCGATGACCCGGCTTGGGCTGCTGCTGTGACGAGATCGACATAGTAGATGCCGACAGCCGTCGCGGTCGCGTCGATATCCTGCCACGTGGCCCAGTTGTCGCTCGAGCAGCGCAGACGGAAAGGCGAAGGCCAGGTGATGCGAAGTGTTGCGCCAGCCGGAATCGACGGCACTGGACGGGCAAAGTTCCAGATTTCTATCACGCTTGGAGCGCGCGGTGCCTGACCCGGCTGAGGCTGATAGCGGTTGGCGACGACATCGAGGCGGTCGAAGACGACACCGTCAGAAATCGAGCGAACCAGCTTGATATATTCGGCGTGGGCCCATGCGAGCGGCATGGCGGAGCCGGTCGGGCCGCCGGTCGTCAAGGGTGGGAGATCTGGCATATCCCATACCTGTTCGGGAAGCAGACGTCGCTCGCCCGCGAACTTCTCAAGCGCGCGAAGATAGATCGTCGGATCTCCGCCGGCGGCCAGTTCATAGTGGCCGCGTTCACCACTGAGCAGCGGCCACGGGCGCCCGATGCCGGTGCCGGTCCACGCTTGACCCTGAGAGCCTTGGCCGTAACCGTCGTGGTTGTACCGATAAAAGACCGGGCCCTGCTGGAGATCTTTTCTGATCACCGCGTCGACCACTTTTATTGAGTCGACGATGATGGGGTCGTTTGCGGCGCGAATGCCGTAGCGCACCAGTTCGAGAAAGCCCGCGTCCACGATTTCGTTTGCGTTGTACTCGCTACCCGAGACCCCTATTTGGGTGGTATTTGGATCTTCTGGGAAATTGAAGGCGCCATTGACGTACGCCGGCAAGATTCGAATGTAATGCCGGGGCACGCCCGGAACCAACGAGCCTTGGGTGGTGACGCACCATGGTTCGAGGTGCGATTCGAGGAAGTCCGCGTATTCGAGAAGAAACTGGGCGGTCTGGGCGTCCGCCCATTTTGTGGCACAGACCAACGCAGCGATATTTGCCGCCAGTGTGGAAGGGGAATAGCCCTCCTGTTCTTCCCATCGCTCCTCGGCAGTCATGGGACCGTTCGCTATCAGGGCGCCTGCCGCAGCCAGCACCATGCCGGTGGGATCGAACTGTTGCAGTAGCCCGTCCTCGCTCAAGTGGTAGGCCAGGATGATGGGGAAGGAGAATTCGTCGAGCTGCGCGACACCGCCGGGCCAGGGCTCGCCGTTGATGAAAAACTTCTGCGGAAAACTGCCATCCTGCGATTGCGACGTAGCGAGAAACATCAGTGCGCGCAGCGGCGCATCCTTTGCGCCAGCGGCGAGCAGAGCGAGTGCGCTTTGGCACATGTCGCGCGGCCAGACCATGTGGTAACCCGCCACCAAGTCCCATACCGTCTGTCCCCAGGGGATGCTCAACGAAGCCACCAAGGCGCCTTCGGCTGTCTTATCCTCGTGCGCCAGCAAAACGTTGCGGCTGAGGTTGAAGAGCGCATCACCATCGCCCGTCACGTTAGCTGCGGGTTCAAACGGCGGAGGTACAACCGCGTCCGTCCAGCCTTTGAGGAATGCCTGACGGTGGCTGTATGACTCCGGGGGGCCGTCGAATGGATAGGCCAACGCCTCCGATACCGCGGTCAGCGCCTTGTTGGGGGTGCTGGGTACCGTATCTCTTGGTTCGTCGACGCAGAACGCCAGAGCCAGAACGAATTGATTTCGCCCTGCGCGGTTGATCTCTGCAGTCATCGCGACATACCCGCCCGTGGCCGAGTCGAAATTCCAAACCGGCAAGCGCTTGTTGGCGATGATGTCGGTCCAGCCGTCGTTCACGCCCACGAAGCCGCAACTGGTCATCCCAAAGCCGCAGTCGGCGCCCAACGCCAGCCAGTAGTTACCGCGGGTTGCGACGAGGCGATCGCCATTCGCGGTGCTCACTCGTTGAGCGGTGTTGCCCGCGCCGTAGCCGCCCATGTGCGGCGCCAATAGTGCGTAGACGTGCAGCTTGTTGAGGAAATCCTGATCTCCCTGCAACGTTGTGCTGACCAGCACGCAGGGCGAACCCTTCTCTGCGATGACGTCCTGCACGACGGTGTACGGCTGATCCTTTGCCGTAGCGGTTAGCCGGAAGGAAAGGGCGGGCGCATCAGGCCACTCACATTGGCAATCGAAGTCCTTCTGCGCGTCGTGAAAGAATGTCGAACCATCGGTAATGATCAGTTGGAAGTCGCGCACTTGAGGGGTATCTACATCCGGGAAGTAGATCTCCGTGAGGATGCCCCCTGCTGCTGTGTACCAGACTTGGCTCGACAGCGAGTAGGCCGTGCCGACGGCGTCCTTGTCGGCCCGACTCCAGCTAAGCGGGACCCCCGGTGCGCCTGGAGCCGGAGCCGAGTCAAGCAGCTCTGCCATGGTCTACTCCGTGATGGTTGGGGCTGCGGACGAGGTCGTGCGTGGGAGACTGGCCGAATGGGCCGGACAGCGCGCTCAATCAGCATAGACGAAAACAGGCACAACTTTCTGAAATCCCAGCGTTCGCTTTTTGCAGGCGCGAGTGACCGCTGGGGTCGTCTGAAAGGCTTGCGGGGGCATAGCTCGTGCCGCGCATGCCGGTCTCGGCACCATTGTGCGCTGTCTCACAACGGAGGTCGCAAAGGCGCAGCGACGCCGCCCTTCAGTGCGACGCTGTTCGTTGAACCCTGTACACGTGCGTGCTCACCGTGGCGATCTGATTGCCTTCACGGGTCGTTCGTTCATCGCAGGGCACTTCGCCGCCCGCCTCAGCAGGCTCCGCTCCGGCAAAATCCCCACGAGTCCGTCGCCATCGCACGCGGGGCTAAACAGGACCTATGCCGCGCTCGAGCATATGTTTGCCCATTCCCTCGTGACCGCTTCACACCGATAGAAGCCATGCACGCTGGTCTGGCTTTAGCGGCAGAAATGGGTCCGCGTGCCGCCGATACAGTCTGGGGAGGCTGAAGCTGCACATGCAAATTGGATACGTCGGCACCCGCCCAACAGGTGCCTAGCACAGAAGCGCACATCGGGGCACTCGACCGTCGGCTCAGGAACCGACGCCTGCCATGTGATGCAAGGCGTACTAGTCAATGTGTGTCGGAGTCCTTTCTGAACGTCACGTAGATGCAATCTCACCTACCTCGCTATGGGAACTCAACGCAAGTGGGGCGCGCCGGAACGGTAGCAGGATGAAAGCACGGATGGAGCACTGCTAAACACTGCAACGGTCGGGGCTCTCGCCAATGATTCGGAGAACGTCCAATTGTTCGTCTTGACCGCGGATTGGACGGCAGCGTGTGCGCGCGAATCCATACCAGCCACTCCATACTGTTTGCACATGCGCGGGCCCGCCTTTTTCCTTCACTGATCTCGATGTGGACGGATTTGAAGAACGGGCTGCGACTACCGCCAAGAAGCCAAAGTACAAGTGGCTTGATAAAAGGAAGGGACCCTGTTACGCGGATCTCATTGCGCGATTGTATGGAATTTGGCAACTGAAGGGCCTATAACTAGCTAGACGTAGTGAAGCTTGCGTCCAGCGCTACCCGCGCGCGGAGTGTGCGAGCCTGCGGTCGCACGACGGCTGAAATCACCGCCTCGCCATACACTGCGCGAGCCTCATGGCACCCGAAATCTTCGCGGCCTTCGAGCATTTATCGCTCCAACGACTCGCGGACAAAGGCTGCCTACCTGTCGAATCGAAAGCGTGGAAACGACGTTTGAGTCGATGGAGTACCTGATCATGAAGTCGCTATTTCTAGTGATTGGTGGAAGCGTACTGCTTTCCATGGGCAGCTTAGCCTACGGTCAGTCCGCTACCCCGGCATCGCCCTCTCAGCAACCCATGCCCGATCAACCCGCAGCCACCAACGCATCGGGACAATACCAGTCCGACGCTTCACAGGGTGGAGCACCAATGGGAACATACGGAGCGGGTACGTCCCGTGGAGAACGGGATCCACGAACCGGTGCCCTCTGCATCACCGGCTTGTCCTGCGACATCTATAAGGGCAATTGACGCGCATATGGACCGAATGCGCCCCTGTGACGCAGTGCTAATGCGCAGGACCTCCGAAGTGCGCTTAGAGACGGTTTCAAAAAGACTGTTGAGCTCGCTGAAGCGTGCTCCAGCAGATCAGGCAACAGCCGAGTTTGAGAAACGCTTCGTGAATGTCGGCGCGACGTTCGAAGCGAATACGTAGACGGCGGAAATTGTGCAACCAGGCATGTGTACGTTCGACGACCCAACGGATCTTCCCAAGGCCACTGCCGTGGGGGTGGCCGCGTCGCGCGATGCTGGTGGGAATACTGCGCTCGTGAAGAATGCGGCGGTATTTGTCGTGGTCGTAACCCCGGTCAGCGTAGACGCGGCCGGGA
>NZ_SMOD01000107.1 GCF_004353905.1 Paraburkholderia guartelaensis
GGCACCGTGGGGGAATTTGCCTGCGCCGCCGCGAATTGCTCCTGGTACTTACGGATCGTCTTCCGGTCAACGCCCGTAATCCGGGCGATCTCCCGCTGACGTTTGCCCGCTGCGACGAGCGTGGCGATGGTTGTTTGCAGATGCGGCTTCAAGACATTCACTCCAACAACCCCTCTTCTTCATTCGAGGGGTGCAAGGTAACGTCCTGCCAGACCGCGCCAGCATCATGCTCCGCGTGTCTCTAGGTGGGGGATTTTGAGGTGCCCACAGGTGGGGGAATTTGCCCGCCCATCGGGGTAGATGCTACGCTCGCTGTGCGCCGCTTTCGCACGGTCAGTGAGTCGATCCCATCTGCTGCTGTGCTTCACAGGCGGGTGGGAATCCGGGACTTCATAGAGGAACGCATAATCGTTATAGGCGTGTCGTTTGACAAGGCCGTATTCGACCCACCTGGTGAGTGTTGCTTCGTGGATGCCGAGTCGAGCTGCAGCTTCCAGTTTTGTGAGCATGCCGCGATCGCGCAGTCTGTCGCGGCGGGATCGAAGTCCGTTTCGCTGTGCGATGTATGAGACGCGCAGAGCGTCGAACCGAATGTTGCTCTTACCTGGACGGACACAACCGCCAGGACGGATGCCCCGATCATTAAGGTGCTGCGCAATCTGAGAGCATGTATGGTCATCGAGAAGCTTGTCGATGAGCTCGAGGACCTCTGGCTGGGTTTTGACCTGTTGTGCAGATGTTTTGGGATTCTGCGCCGTGAGCGTTTCAGTCTTGCCGGCCTTGAAGCGAACGTGAATCTTTGTTATCCCTTCGTCTGGAAGTTTGACCAGAGTAACGTCCTCGACGATGTAGGCTAGCAGCCGCTTTCGCTCTCGATTCGCCAGCGATGGATCACGCCAAAGTGTTTTGAAGTCCGCTGTCATTGCGATGAGCCGCTCGCGGATTGCATCGTCGAGTATGAGACGCTCCTGCTGCTGGCTACGCTCCCTTTGTTCTCTCGCGTCGGCCAATATGCGCAGCTTGTCGTTCCATTCTTGCTCGAGTGTGTCGGCGACCAGTCGGTTACTTGGGTCGACCAGCATGAAGCGTCGTTGCGCAAGATCTGCATCGAACCGGGCGCGTTCGATAGCGCGCAGGCGTAATCGATCGGCTTCATCGTGGCGCGCTTCGATTTCTTTGCGTATCTCCCATGCCAACTCAACGGCAGCCGGAGTCATCGACGCGACGATCAATGCGCCAACTGCTTCATCAATCGGCGCTCCGGCAATTGACTGGCAGCAAGGTTCTCCACGAGCGCCTTGTGCTCGATCGCAGACATACCAGGCTTCCTGTCGTGCGCGTCGCGTAGCGTACCGGAGCCGGAGATACCGACCACAACGACCGCAGATGGCGCGTCCCTGCAGAAGAGCAGCTCCCTCGCGAGGTGGCGATGATCGCGCGACTTTATACCCGCGACCATTCGTCTCCAGAACAGCAAGGTTCTGCTGATACTGCTCCCAAGTAATGTATCCAGGATGGGCGTCCGGAATGCAAGCAAGCCAGTCATTGCGGTCACGCTTTCTCGGCACTTTCCGCCCGTCTGCGAGTTTGCGATAGTGCCTCCGGCCGTAGGCGTAAGCGCCTGCGTAGCGCGGATTGTTCAACATGCGAAGTGCCGTCGACGCGGTGAGGTGCTGGAAGACCAGGAACTTCGCGTTGCGCATACGGGATGGAAACAGGAGGCCTTCCTTCTTGAAGACCTTGACTGTCTGGCTGGCAGAGCCGACTCGCAAGAACGTCTCAAAGAAGTATGTGATGGTCTCTCTGACCTGGGAATCTGGGTCAAGCACTACGTTGCCAAGGTCGTCATATACGAAGCCGGTCGGTAGCACGCACCGATACTCGCCTCGATTCACCTTGTTCAGAATGCCGCCTCGTAGGCGCGCTTTGAGAACATGAAGCTCCGCTTCACTCATTGTTCCTTTGAGCCCAAGCAGGAGCCGGTCATTGAAGCTTGCTGGATCGTATATCCCGTCTTCGTCGAGAATCAGCGTATCAGCGAGCGCGCAGATTTCCAGAAGCCGATGCCAGTCAGCATTGTTTCGGGCCAGGCGCGACACCTCCAGGCCCATGACGATGCCTGCGCGGCCCATGCCCACGTCAGTGACCAATCGTTGAAACCCCTCCCGCCAGGACGCCGATGCTCCAGACTCCCCTTGGTCGCTATCGATAGTGACGATCTGCTCGTCACGCCAGCCGAGCGCCGTCGCGCGTCCACGCAGGGCATATTGTCGCTTTGTGCTCTCGACGTTCTCGAGGACTTGCCGCATCGACGACTGCCGGACGTAGAGGTAAGCACTCCGTTCGAGGTGGTGAGGCTGAATTTTAAGGGACGCGTTCACGGTGTTCTCCGCTCATTGACCGTTACAGCCATGCCTGCGAGTACGTAGATAAAGCCTTGACGCTCGATGGGCTGAGCGTTCGACGACGACCGAGTAACATTTGGTTCGGGCGGTGCACGCCCCGGAACCATCATGCGTGCCCACGCCCACATCCCTCGCGCAAGGAAGACGCTGAGTCCGCGCCGGGCTTCTACAGGCAAGGCCTGGCCAAGAACGGCGGAACGCATCACCTCGTATTGCGCGGTGATCGGCGCCGACATGGCCGACGGCCACGCGCAGCATCCCGCTATTCCACCGTTTTTTTTACACCGAACGCTCGCTCGATCGTTCTCGGGTGTACATCCAGACCAAATTCTTTGCGAACTAGCTTTGCCAGTTCGCGCGCCCGAATTGGTTCTCCGGGCGTGTGTTGCAACTTGAGGAACGCCAACACCTCGCCCTGGATCTTGTGCGGACCATGCGGCCCTCGTTTCCTCGGAACCAGCCCTGCGATTCCTCCTTGCTCGAAGTCCGCTCGCGCCTGATAGAAGGTTGGCCGCGAAACACCATATTCGTCAGAGATCTGCGTTATGGAGGCCTTCTCAACAGAAACGCGACGCAACATCTCATACTTGACCTGCACAGCGTCATGGGGATCGAAGAATCCATCCTCGTGGAACTTGGCATCGAGAACGTTCGACGGCGTTGGATTCAGCGTACCGTCCTCTGCGAGGACATCCGTCTTCGAGCGCTTGCGTTCATTGGGCGGCACATTCACTCCAAATCGTTGCATTTCACTGTAATAAAATTATGCCGCTAAGCGGGCTTTGTCAAGCTAGCTCTAGGATGTTCAGTTATTAACCTTTTAAAAGCCTATAATTGTCCACAATTTAAGACGAATCTTTGAATTTAGCGGCGTTAATTGCCTTACATGTGCGGCAAAAATCCCTTTACGGTCAAGTGCCGTTCCCGGCACGCCTATACGAAAGACGTCTCACGAGTAGCGCAAGCTCCATCAAGTCGTTGACCGTGAACAACGCGCGCTCTCGTCCCATAGAGATCTCTGGATCAGGCTCGCTCATATCGGTCCACTTCGGAGGAACGGAGCAATAACTCTTGTCGTCGATGCGCAGCAGGAGACGTCGGCCAGACCGGTTATAGCGTTCACCGACACAAAGAAGTTGCTGTCCGCTGAACGGGTGGAACGGGTGGGTGATGCGGACAAGATGTTCTGCGGCAGCCCCAGAGCCTGCATTTCGAGGTATGTTACAAGCGACTTGAACGAGGCCGTTTTATATGGCCCAAAGCTGACGGTGGCAAGGTCCATCTGAGCTCTGCGCAACTGTCGATGCTGCTTGAGGGCATCGACTGGCGGCAGCCCCGTCGCACCGCCGCACTATCGATGTTGTAAACCGCGCGGCAGACTCGTAAACTACGGCGCATGTCGAACGGCGCCGATCTCCCTGACGATATCGAACTGCTGAAGGCCTTGCTGGTCGAGGCCCGTAGTCTGCTTGCCGAACGCGATGTCGAGATTGAGCAGCTCAAGGCGCAGATCGACAAGCTCAGGCGCATGCAGTTCGGTCGCAAGTCCGAGCAGCTGCAGCGGCAAATCGAGACGCTCGAGACTCAACTTGAGGATCTGGCCGCCGGGCGCGGCGTTGTGGATGTGCAGCGTGCGCAGGCCCGTGGGGCAAGTGCGTCCACCTCGAACACAACGACGGACGAAGCGGCTTCCAGGCAAGCGCTTGCCGCGCATCTGCCGCGCCAGGATTATGTGCTCGAGCCTGAATCAAGCTGCCCGGATTGCGGTCAACCAATGCGGGCGCTCGGCGAGGACTCATCCGAACAACTCGCCCGGGTTGCAGCGGCGTTCAAGGTCATTCGCACGATCCGGCGCAAGCTGGTTTGCCCGTGCTGCAGCACGATCACGCAGCCGCCGATGCCTGGGCTGCCGATCGAGCGGAGTATCGCCCATCCGAGCTTGCTGGCAGACATCCTCGTCTCGAAGTATGCAGACCACCAGCCGTTGTACCGGCAATCCGCGATCGCGGCGCGCGACGGCGTGACGCTTGACCGGGCCAGCATGGGCCGCTGGTGTCAAGCGCAATCTCAAGCTGATACAGCTTCGGACGCAAACGCAATTTAAATTTGATACACCTGCGCATACGGTTATTGGTTGAGTGCTGCCTCCTTCGAATTGCGTTTGCGTTTGACGTCGTCCGCGTCGTTTAGGTGCGGCGGTGGGATGCGGTTGATCATGCCGGCCTGACGTTTTTCCTTCAACCTGTACGAGTCGCCGGAGATCGGCACGACGTGTGCGTGATGAAGCAGCCGGTCGAGGAGCGCGGCCGTGAGCGTTGCATCGTCAGCAAAGGTCTGGTCCCACTGGCCG
>NZ_SMOD01000108.1 GCF_004353905.1 Paraburkholderia guartelaensis
ATGGCTCGCAGCAACTTCTCTGGCGCGATGCTCGGCCGCCCGCCCTTTATGTCCGCTTCGTACATCTGGGCGAACTGTCGATCCATCTTCGCCAGCGCTTCATTCGCCATCACGCGGATCGAACGCAACGGATGCGACTTGGGGACGAAGTCGTCCAGCTTGCGCATGGAAAACAGACTCTCGGTGAATGTGTCGGCGCCGCGCATGATCTCCAGGGGACAAGTAGTGGTCCATCTATCAACGCCTCACGAGCTCTGCGCGATGACGTGTTTAAGCGGTATTTCAGCGGCCTGCTAAGTGTCGCCACTGAAGAAGTGAGAGCGGTGTTTTCTAATGTCGGTGAGGCAGAACGTCGAATTGGCTTGTTTCCATTCGAGGGTATCAAGAGCGTTCACGACGAAGTTTCTCGACTAGGCTTCGATACAAGCTTCTCGGTTGAAAGGGCTCGTGAAGCGCGAAAGCAAATCGTGGCGCACTGGAAAGAGCTTCGATGGCACTATCTAACGGAACTTGAGCGCAAATCGCCCGCTCGCCCGCAAGGTCCATTTTTGGAATAGACACCGGAAAATAAAGGAGCAGCGCGTGCGCAGGAGCCGAACGAGAGTCGCCACAATCGCAGCAGCTGCGTTGGCCTTTGTGACGTCAAGCGCATATGCGCAAGACTCTCTGGATGCGTTGAAGCAAAAGTGTGACGCGTATGGTTTCACTCGCGGCACAACCGAGCACGCGGACTGCGTGCGCAAACTCGATGCGCAGACCGCACAGATGCGTTGCCAGGCCATTGTTCAACGCGCGCATCAGGTCTGCTCCAAAGAGTTCGCGGATCTCGTGAGTCCAGCGGCAGCGGCCGGGGAATGTGGCGCAGCCCAGGAAGCCTATCAGCAGTACTGTCAGTAGAATGGACGATTGCAACGCGATTTTCGCGTGCGCGAAACAGGAAGACTTCGCATGACATACCCGCTACCACCCGACAGCAAAAGCGCAGTGAGGCGAGCCGGCAGTGCAATCTCGGACGGCGTTGCGACACAGGCGGAGCTTGATCTTGTAGATCAGTGGCGCGCCGCGCATGGATACGTCATTTACACATTTCAGGTGTGGATAAAACGGCATATAGCGCGACGCGGGTACAACGTCGAATTCGCTCAACGCTTGAAGCGCAGAAACACGGTAATGGATACCGCAGCGTGTGGTTCACATTCTTCATCACCAACGACGAGTGCATGTAGCTACGGAAGTCGTTCAACTCTGCAATGTTCTCGAAGATCATCCGACAACCGGCGAAATCGTGCATTGCCGACACGTCCGCAATCAGCAACTCTCCAGCGGCGTTTCGCCGCCTGAGCTTAGCGGGCGAGATTGCACAACGCGAGGCCGCTGAAGAGAAATTGCAGTCGGACGCCGAAATGGCCGCGACTGACGCAATCGAGCGGGCGGAAGAAATAGGAAGGCAAGCACATGGCTGACGCTCCTTCGTTTGGCCGAAGCATCGCGGAGGCACGGAAGCGGATCGGCGTAAGCCAGAAAGGTCTCGCGGCGATGCTCAAGCGCGATGACGGGATGTGTGTCTCGCCTCAATACCTGAACGATATTGAGCACAGTCGTCGGCATCCATCGACGGACTGGCTTATCACGCAGTTGGCGAACGTATTGGGTCTTGACACGGACTACATGTACTTCTTGGCTGGTCGTGTGTCGCCAGACTTGGTGGCCATGAACGCATCGCCGGAAGCGGTCGCTTTGGCGATGACGGTTCTGCGGAACAAACTGAATTGACCACGGAAAATTGTGATGTACTTTCTCCCAACCGTCTATTCTCAGCATGGCGGGTCGCTACCACGCACTGACCCACGCGCCAAGGCTGACTTTATCGCCCAGCACGTCAAACAAGGCTGGACGGAAAGCGATGCGCTTGCGCGATATGAGCTTTGGGTTATCCGCGCGATCGACACGAATCCGGGACTGGACAAACCTTCGCACAAGAAGCTTGCTAGTGCGGCAATCGAGAGTGCCCGCAAGCAGACGGGCGATAAATAGGCTGGAAAATTGCGGCGATTTTCGCGTGCGCGAAACAGGAATACGGGAAAAATGAGCACACATCAAAAGGCGGAGGCCCTAGTGGCGTGGGTACGTCAACGGCCCAGCGCGACGGTGAGCGACATCACAGCCTCTGGCATCATGAACTCGCGTACGGCCTCAGATGCGGTGCGGTATGCGCTTCGGTGTGGAGCCCTCGAGCGCGTCGTCTGCCGTGGTGCGAGCGCTAAGGATCGCGTGCATTATCGAGCGACGGGCGTAGCGCTGCCGATACCGCGCACGCACGGAGCGCAACCGTCCTTCGATGGCTTGTTGCAAGCGTGGGGCATAGTACTCGAACCGCTTGAGCTTCAGGCGAGCGAGTCGCGGAGGCATCAGATTTCCGATTGCTAGTAGGAAAGAGGAGAGCCGCGATGGTGATCCATTTTTCAAACAAGCCCGCGAAGTACACACCAAATACGACTGTCGCTTTCCTCGCATTGGTGGACGGGGCAGAAGTCGAATGTGAAATATCCGTTGAGGCGCTTGAGGATCATTTCGACGCGCCCTCGATGCAAGGCGTCGACTTGGTTGCGGCGTTCGAGGCGCATCGCACGCAGATCGAGGCCGTCGCGAGAGTGAAGCTGCCGCAGCGGCTTCCAGCCGGCCGGTGCCTTCTCATTTCCGACTATTTTTGACGACGGAAAATGCCACTGCCCGCAATCGAAGCTGCCGACCTGATGCTTGCGACGGCCCGCAAGAGCCCGTTCTCAGATGCGGGGTGGCTGTTCGAACTGAAGTACTTATGTGCATCTGGATCACCGTTGCCTTTCAGTGCCTTGCCTGACAGGGCGGGATCGCAAGAGTGTTGCCTTTGGAATTTGACGGGTGTTGCGTTTGGGTGATGCCTTGCCGCTCGGAAAAAGGCGTGAGGGAGACTTCCATGGAGCTCGAACGGCCGATCAAACCTTCCGACCTGATGCACGCGACCCTGCGCCGCCGCCCCTTTTCCCACGACGACTGGCTGTATGCGTGGAAGGTGGACGGTTTTCGATGTCTTGTCGAAAAGTGGGGCGACGAAGTACTGATAACCAGCCGGCAAGGCAAGCCCTTCAACCACTCATTTCCCGAAATTGTGGAAGCGGTTGCTGCCGTCCCCGGGGATTTCGTGTGGGACGGCGAGCTTGCAATCGGTGACGGTCGCGGGGCGACGGCTTTCGGGCAGCTGATGGAGCGTTTAAGCACGACGTCACCGCGGAATATTCCGGCGGCCGCTCGTCGGCACCCTGCGCGGATTTTCGTGTTCGACATGCTCCTATCGGGGAAGCGCGAATTGCGCCAACTGGAGCTTACCGAGCGAAAGGCTCGTCTGCGGGATGCCTTCGACAACACAGAGCGGCTCGTCTATCTCACAGACGTCGAATGCGTCGGCGAACTCGTTTTTGAGCAGGTGAAGATCCACGACTTTGAGGGTATGGTTGCAAAGCGAAAGTCATCGACTTACACGCGCGGACGGTCGCTCAACTGGATAAAGATCAAGAACCCGAATTACAGCCGACCGGCAGCGCTAGGCTTTGGCCATACCGGCGAGTAGCGTAGCTTCGAAAGCAACACCCGTATGACGCTCGGGATGCCCGGCGCCACCGCCTTGGCGGCCATGTCGCGTGCTCGCTTTGAGCATGCTTGCGGCGCGATTCCAAGCAGCTTTTCTTGAATTCCGGCTAGTCGACTCTTTATAGTCGAGCGCAGAATGCTGCATTGGCGACGAGTTGGCGATGAATGGGAGCATTGGACATGGATCACGAAGCGGTTGACGCTCGGGACGACGACAGCCGTTACGAGCAAGCGGGAAAAATTGAGGCGATGGCGCTCGTCGAGGCATTGTCAATGCTAACGTTCTTGTCGGACGACATGTACTTGTGCTCACAGGCGTACAACTTGAGCATTGTCGATCAGTTTCTGATGCCACTGGAATACAGGATTCTGCACGAACTCATGGCAACAGATACTACGCCACCAGATACTCCCTTCCTTCTCGCTCAGTCGCAAATGTGGATTTTCGCTGCCTACGAGCTACTTCGAACATGGCGCCAGCGCGCAAGCGACATCATCAAGTGGCACGATAATGGTGGACTCGAACAGAAACTGAAATCCCTCCGAGAAAGGGATAGCGTGGGCTTTCACTTCGGATTAAAAATCCGGATCGAGCAGATTGAGCGAGCGCTCGCCGATAAAGAAATTGCGAGCGAACTCGGCAGGCAACTCCGGCACACGTACATACCGTTTACAGAGGTGGCCGCGCAAAATCGGACAGCGGGATAAGTGGAACGACCGGGGCCTGAGCCAGCGATAATGCAGGCAAAGGAACCGAGAAAATGACGAAACGAACCCGACGCACGCACTCAGCGGCGTTCAAAGCGAAAGTGGCCCTGGCGGCAGTCAAGGGCGAGCGCACGCTCGCCGAACTGGCGCAGCAGTTCGATGTGCATCCGAACCAGATCACGGAATGGAAGCGGCAGTTGCAGGAGCGCGCGGCCGACGTGTTCGGTGCGGCCGGCCCGGTGTCGAGCGAGCCACCGGTAGA
>NZ_SMOD01000109.1 GCF_004353905.1 Paraburkholderia guartelaensis
CATATCAAGCGCCTTGGACGCATGGGCGACGACGTGAAACTTGTCGAATGTCACTCGCGCATTGGGCAGATGTTCGCTCACGCCCTTAATGAACGCGGGCGACATGTCGATGCTTGCGGAGGTGACTTGCTCGGGCGTGCCGTTGTGCTGGCTAAGGTACGCCGCAAAGCTCTCAATCGGCTTCGCGTCGCGGCCGGGCGTGACGAACACGACGCGGCGCGCCTGCATATCGGCGACCAGCGTCAGATACTCGTGGCCGCGCCGGTACGAGGTCTCGTCAATAGCTACCGTGCTCACGTCCGACAGGTTCGCCGACGCGAGCGCGAGTTCCACATAGCGCGAACAGATGGCATGCACCCGGTGCCACGACAGATTGACGATGCGCGCCACAGCGGCAAACGGCATCTGCTGCGCCAGCACCAGCGCTTCGAACAGCAACGTGAAGCCGTCGAGTTGGCCAACCCGATTCGGCTGCGCGAGCCGTACCGAGCCGTCTGGCAAGCGCACGCGCGGCACCCGCACTTCCAGATAGCACTCGTGCTGGAAGAAATTCAGGTGGCGCAACCGCTTGATTTGCGTGTCATGCACTGGGTGCTCACCGGCAACCCCGGGGTAAGCGAAGCGGCTGCCAGCGACAAAGTCCACGGCAATCGTGAGTTGTCGTTTGGCCGTATCAAAGTCGACACCCTGCACGTACCACGGTGCCTTGATTCCCAAGGCGGCTTCAAAGAGTTGATTCGTCACTCGCATCGTCCCGCATGTCTGATTGCAGCATTCTGCCGCAACCAGCCATGCGCCAGCTTGTCGATTCAAAGCGCCTCAAGGGTTCGCTGCGCCGGGCTCATAGGATCTTGACCCGCCAAACCGCCCACTCGGATTTCAAAAGAGGCAATTACCTTGATGCAATTAGAGAAGGCAGCGGCAGTAAACCCGACTGGTGTAAAGCGGGATTCGCACACTCATCTTCTCCGAGGAGCACGCAAATGGACGCGTCTGACACATCCCTCCGAGGGAGAATACGACGCTAGGTGGCCGCGTGCACATGGCATTTGAACTTGGCGAGAAGACTGGAAGCCCATCACTGGGTGATGGACGGCGAGCCGCTGGCCATGCGTGATGTGATCAGAACCTAGGAGCTACGTATGCAAGGCATAGCCGCTGCTTCGAGTAAACTGCTCGAACAGGGCGAGCTTGAACAGTCAACGGGGCGGCGGTCGCTTGAGCAGTTGCTTGCCGCTGAGAGCGTCGATCGGGCCGTGCGCGTGGTCAACCACCAGATGTGGTTGGCGAAGTTCCCGGTGAATCGCGATCTGGGTGGGTTCGACTGCGACGGCTCGCCAGTTTATCGCAAGCCCGGTATGCGTTGATCCAGCGCAGTTGCGACTCGTGCTCCGCAGGTTGATGCCAGCGTGATTGCTCGCCCAGCGGTACTCACATATGGCTGGCAACGGGTGTTAGGTGACTGAATGAACCCGTAAGAGCGTTCATTCCGGTACTGTTGATACCAGCGCGCAGACCAAGCGAGGCTTGCACGAATCTCATTGCATTCAGAGGTGGTCCGCGCGTCGCCGATTCACCATCTTTGGTCTGCATCGAGACCACGTGCAAGCGGTATAAATATCGGCATGCTGCGATGTCAGCGCGGACATGAGGAAAATGATTCACTGCGGCCGCAAGATGTTGATGCGCTCGGAATTTCAATCACGAAGCGCGGAAGCGGGGTATCTTCCTCATAGTCGATCCGGGTGCCGATAAAATAACGTAGGCTAGTCTCGTCCACGAACACAGTGAGGCCCTGTGTAAACACCTTCGTGTCGAAATCGCTTACGGAGTCAACCAGGACAATAGAATATTCTAGCTGTCCTCCCGCACGAAATTCGGCACGCAGTCGAATATAAAGGGGCGCTTCGTGGCTCTGCGCGACAAGCTCGGCGGCTTCATTTGCTGCTCGGGCCGTGAACGTAAAAAATTCACACGCGGGTGCTGTCGATATGCTTGATCGTTGGGAAATCATAGATTTTCCTTGAAAATTAACAGAGAACGATACTTGACAAATGTGAATCTGCACAACGAAGGAAAGCAAGTACCGCGCCACAACGCTCGCTCGCAATACTATTGCTCGGGTACGGAATCAGCTCGTTGAGGCGAGTGTGCACCCAGAGGCTGTGTAAGCGACAAGCCAAATTATTCACGCTGTTGAGCTCGCCCCCCAGACGTCTTCATCAAGAGTGAAGCGATGCGCGGAAGGGCATAGTGGAGATCTCCTTGCGCCATAGAAAACAACTAAGCGAGATCCGCGGCGCGCGACTTGCGACTTCGTCGCGAGTCGATAGACGTTCTCTTTAATCAGTTGAAGTTTGCGATCTTGGACGTCTACATTCGACGTTAAACCAAGTTTTCCCTATACACTGAGAAACTAGCGCCACGCTCAGGAAACGCAGGCGGAATAACGGCGCGAAGTTAGCTGATATAGAATGGTTAGCGCAAGCGACTCTCACTCGGGGAAAGCGAGTTGCACGGATAACGCATGAAACAACGATACATTTTTCGAATTCCTCTCATTTGTCAGATGGGAAATGAGTGCAATGAAATTGATAGCGCATCCAGTCGCCGCCCAGAAGGGCATAGCCGCCTTGGATTCCGTAGACCGCGCGATCCTCAGACACTTGCAGCAAGACGCCTCGCTATCGATTGTCAGCCTTGCAGCGAAAGTGAAACGCAGTGCACCTGCCTGCCTGCGGCGCGTGAAACGGCTCAAGGAGACGGGACTGATACGAAGAGTCGTCGCACTGCTCGACGCGAAGGCCATCGGCGCGGGCATGTTCGCCGTAATCGGGATCGTGCTCGACGGCTCGACGCCCGAGGCGTTTGCCGCATTCGAGAAAGCGGCACAGAAGGTGTCGGGCTGCGTAACGTGCTACGCTGTGAGCGGGCAGTTTGACTATATCTTGCTCGTTCGAGCACGCGGCAACGAAAGCTTCAACCGGTTACATGCTGCACAATTGTTGCACCTGCCGGGAGTAAGGGAACTGCGTAGCTTCAAGGTGTTAAAGGAAGTCTTATCGACGCAGGCGATACCGCTGTAACCGCAAACGCTTGAGAATGTAGGCTTGACCTGTGTCAAACATCACACAGGTGCTGGTCGTAACCAAACGACACGTTTCGAATCGCCCCGCTGGCTTCCGCAGACCAAACTCGTGACGGATAAACTCTTGACCCGCCCGTCGGCAAAGTCCGTTCGTAGTGGTGCGAGCAGACTGAGTTGCGCCAGCAACGTCCCGACTCATGTTCAGTAAAGTTTCGCCGGCAACCGAAGCCGACTGGATGCACTTCGCGCAACGCGCTGCGCTGTCACAATCCAGACAATTCAGACAGAGGCAACGTGACACCGGCCTCCCTATTACGGTGATCGGGAATTGCGATGCATGCTAGAAACATCTTCCAGGTTTAGGTAAGACAGGGGCGTTGTTGCACTAATCGGAGAGCTTCGCGGCGGATTGACGTTTACGCGCAACGCTCGGGTTGACCAGGATGTTAACTCCGCTTCGAACTGCGTAGATTCTTGCTTTTTTCGCCGGCAAGATGCGCAAGGACGAACGCAAGGCAAGCGGGCCCAAAGGGGTCTACCGCGTCAGGAACTGGCGGGATTACAACGCCGGCTTGATCGCAAGAGGCGATGTAACCATGTGGATTGATGAAGGCGTACTGACGCAGGTTTCCGAGGCTGGCTCGACCAGGCGCGGCCGACCGCGTGTCTACAGCGGTGCAGCGATCCAGATGCTGCTTGGCCTCAAGCAGGTTTTTCATCTGCCTCTGCGCGCTGTGCAGGGCTTCGCGCACAGAATGCGCAAACTCGCCTACCCGGGCTTGCCGGTGCCTAACTACACGCAGTTGAGCCGTCGCGCGCAGACCCTCAAGGTCGCGCTGACGGCGCAATGTCCCCATGAGCCCATGCACCTCGTGATCGACAGGACCGGGATGAAGGTCTACGGCGTAGGCGAATGGAAAGTGCGCAAGCACGGCTGGTCCAAGCGCCGGACGTGGCGCAAGGTCCACCTTGCGATGGACGCGAACACCGGCCAGATCTGCGCCGCGCTGATGACCCATCAGGACGAAGCCGATGGCGAAGTGTTGCCCGATCTGCTCGACCAGATTCCGGCTGACGTGATGATCGATACCATCGGCGGCGATGGCGCTTACGGCACCAGGCCTTGCCACGCGCGGATCGCCGCGCGTGGCGCGAGCCCGTCGATTCCGCCGCGCGAGGGAGCGAAGCCGTGGCCAGATCGCACGCCTGGCGCCGCCTGGCGCAATGCAGCTATTGCTGCTATCGAAGGAAGCAGCAGGCGCGAATGGAAGCAGGCGACCGGCTACCACCGGCGATCGCTCGCCGAGACCTTGGTGTACCGGCTCAAGGTACTCACGGGCTCCAGTATGTGGGCGCGCGCGACTGGCTCGCAAGCCACCGAGGTGTCGATCCGTGCGGGTGTACTCAATCGC
>NZ_SMOD01000011.1 GCF_004353905.1 Paraburkholderia guartelaensis
TCGGCTGGGCCAAGACCGTGGGGCGCATGCGCCAGGTGATGGTGCGTGGCTTGAAGAAGGTGGACCAGATGTTCGTGTTGAATATGGCGGCCTACAACCTTGTGCGCATGCGATCGCTGGCACAGGTGCGTCCATAGTGGCGGGAAAGCGGCAATGAGGCCAAAAAAGTAGCCTCAAACCGCCGAAACAACGTTGAATTCGCGTTGAGATTGCGCAATCTGAAAAATTTTGCGGCAGGAGCCGCGTAAGCGGAACAAGGCCGTCTCCGTTGGGCTGTATTTCAGCGGCCTGCTAAAGGTGAGCATTTTCGGGAAGCGTGAAAAACGGTGCGGAATTGCGCATCGGATCGCTAACCGCTCATGGAAAAAGCCCCTGTAAAAGGGGCTTTTTTGTCAACGGGGGCGACGCCGGTGCTGGTGCTTCGCCGCGAAAGGTGAGCGTTTTCAGGAGCCGTGAGTCAGGCGCCTTGCGATGCCGGCCAGGCGAGCACGCCGTTCGCTTCGATGGCGAAGCGCAGCTCGCCGGTAGGCGATGCCGGCGCATCTTCTGCGGCGATATCGAAGGTTTTTCCGGCGATCTCGACGGTAACGTAGCGGTCGCCGTGACGCAGCGACGTGCCCGCAATGCGCCCGTGCCACGCGCCTTCTTGCGTCGCGACGAGCGCGCGCGGCGAGACTCGCCACATCACGCGCGAGCCTACCGCAAGCGATCTATCGGCGCAGGGCAGGCGCAGTCCCGTAGGCGTTTCGATCGTGCCGCCAGCACGCACGATCCCTTCGCCGACGTTGTGCAAGCCGAGCAGTTCGGCCACGCGCAGCGTGGCGGGCCGCTGGAACACGTCGGCCACGGCACCCGCCTGCAGCACGCATCCCTGTTCGATTACGAGCACTTCGTCGGCGAGCAGCGCCGCTTCGTCGGGGTCGTGCGTAACGATCACCGTTACCGCGCCTACCTCGCGTTGAAGCGCTCGCAGCGACTGCTGGAGTCGGCGGCGCCGTGGCGTGTCGAGCGCGGCGAACGGTTCGTCGAACAGCAGCAGTTGCGTGTGCCGCGTGAGCGCGCGCGCGAGCGCCACGCGCTGGCGCTGGCCGAACGAGAGCTGGCGAGGCAGGCGCTCGGTGAGCGTGTCGAGGCCGAGGTGGGCGAGCCAGTAGCGTGCGCTGGCCGCGTCGGCATCGACGGGAAACGCGAGCTGCTGCGCCACCGTCATGTGTGGAAAGAGCCCGTAATCCTGCGGCATGTAGCCGATCTGGCGGCGCTCGGGCGGCAGTGCGCCGAGGTCGGTCGCGCCGAGCGTGACGGAGCCCGCGTCGTTGCGTTCGAGCCCGGCGATGATGCGCAGCGCGAGCGACTTGCCCGAGCCCGAAGGACCGATGATCGCGAGCCGGCGCGTTTGCGGCTGCCACGCCACATCGAGCGTGAACGCGCCGAGATGCCGGCGCACCGCGAAGGCAAGACGCAGCTCCGCATTTTCTGCCGCGGTGGCGGCTGGCGTGATACTGGTGAGCTCGTCGCCGTTGTCCAGGTTCACCGCCAGCGTCGAGCGCGCGCTGCGGCTATAGACGGAGAGCACCGCGCAGATGATCGCAATGCCGAGCGTAGGCAGCAGGAGCGGCATCATCGCGGGCAAGCCTTGGCCGCCGAACACAACGTAGGTATACACAGGCAGCGAATACGGGTGATACGCGACCATCACGGTCGCGCCGAATTCGCCGAACGCGCGCAGCCAGGCGAGCGCGAGACCCGCGCGGATGGCGGGCCACGCAATGGGCAGCGTGACGCGAAAGAAACGGCTGGCGGCATGATGGCCGAGCGTGGCGGCCACGTCGTCGTAGACGGGATCGACGGCGCTGAACGCCGAGCGCGCCGCGACGATCAGGAAGGGCGCCGCCACGAAGGTCTCGGCGAGCACGATGCCCGTGAAGGAGTCGGTGAGCGAGCCGCCGAAGAGCTGGCCGATGCCGCTATACGGCCCGATCAGAAACAGCAGCAGCACGCCGCTCGTGAGCGGCGGCAGCGCGAGCGGCAACTGCACGACGAAGCCGAGCAGGGCAATGCCGCGCGCACGCGAACGCGCGAGCCAGTAGCCGAGTGGCACGCCGCCCAGCAGGATGATGAGCGCGGCCACGCTCGCGCTCGCGACCGACACGCCGACCGCCGACCAGGTGGCGTGCCAGTCGACGCCGGCCCAGTCCGCCTGCCCGATCTGCGGAATGCTCGCAACAAACGGCGCGCACAGGTAGACCGCGAGCAGCGCGCCGAGCCACCAGAGCGGCTGGGAGCGTTTCACGGCAACCTGTTCGGCACGTTGCGCGGCTTGTGTCATTGCTGTGCGGCGTCGATTACGGCTTGCACCGACGGCGGGATCGCCTGGGTCTGACCGTTGACGGCAGGCTTCGTCACATCCACGCCGTGCTCGGCGAGCAGCTTGCGGCCTTCCGCCGAAAGCAGGAAGTTCACGAAGCGCGCGGCGCCGGCGCTGTTGGGGGCGTCGTTGAGAATCGTGAGCGTGTAGTTCGCCTTGATCTTCAGTTCGGGCGCCGGGTGGATCGCCGGAATCTTCAGGTCGGACGTTTCGGTCGAGTAGAAGAAGCCCGCGTCGAGCTGACCCGACTGCAGACGGCCAACGAGCGTTTCTTCCGGCAGCACCTGCTCGGGATTTTCCGGCGCGCCAAGTGTCTTCTGCACGAGGTCAGGCTGGTTGTACGCCTGCGCGGCCTTCGTCATGAGTTCGACGGTGAAGGCGCCCTTCGGGTCGAGCTTCGGATCGGTGCGGCCAAGGCGGATGCCCGGTTCCTGTAGCACCTGATCCCACTTCTTCGTCTTGAAGTCGTTGGCGAAACGGCTCTTCGGGTTGTAGCCGATCAAGAGCGGCGATTCGGCGAAATTCACGTACCACGTAACGTGATTGCCGTTGGCATCGCCCATGAGGCTCGTGTTGACCTTCGGGCTCGCGCTGATGAACACATCGCCGCGGCGCAGCTTGCCCTTGATCTCATTGGCGATCTTGTTCGAGCCGGCCGCATAGCCCTTGAAATGCAGGCCTGTTTCCTTTTCGAACGCGGGGCCCACGCTCTTTTCCATGAGGTTCACGAGCGAGCCTGCATAGAGCACGTTGACATCGGATTCGTCGGCGAATGCGTTGGCGCTGGCACCCATCGCGCCCATCACACCGCTCATCACGACGACTGAGGCCACCAGCTTGCGGATAAACATGTTCGACACCCCGTTCGTTATAAAGGCCCATATATTACGATGGACTGCTGTATTCATGTGTTTGTGACATTGGCTATTTTGGCGATCAATGCCTGTGCGCGTCACACTGACACGGCTAAACTGAGGTTCCAGTTCATTCCCGTTTCATTGTTCTGTTCAATTGTGGAGGTCCTCATGCGTACCAGCGCCCGCAACCATTTCTCCGGCCAGATCAGCGCGGTCAAGGCCGGCGCTGTCAACGACGAAGTCACGCTGCACGCCGACGGCGGCCTCGAGATCGTCGCAATCATCACGCATGGCAGCGCTGCTTCGCTGGGTCTCGCCGCTGGCAAGCCCGCCTTCGCGCTCGTGAAGGCATCGTCGGTGATCCTGATGGTCGATGGCGATGCAAGCAAGGTGTCCACGCGCAATGTCGTGGCGGGCACGGTTTCGTCGGTCACGAAGGGCGCGGTGAATGCGGAAGTCGTGCTCGCGGCGCCGGGCGGCGCGCAGATCGCGGCCATCGTGACGAACGACAGCGTCGATCGTCTCGGCCTCGCGGCGGGCAAGCAGGCTGCGGCGCTCTTCAAGGCATCGAGCGTGATCGTCGGCGTAGACGGTTGATGCGCGGCTTCGATCGCACGTAAGCGCAATGACTCAAGGCAGTCAGGACTCCGGCGCGCCGCCGCCGCAAGGCAATTTCGATGCGCTGGCCGCCGCGCGCTGCGACGCGCTGACGGGGGCGCCGGAGGCGCCGCGCACGCCCGACGCCTGGCTCTTCGCGCGGCTCGTCGCGGCGCGCGAGGTGCGCGGCGAATTGCCGTTGCTCGGTTTAACGCGCGCGCAGTTCGACGCGCTCGGTGCGCGGCACTTCGTGTGTGCGGTCACGAATGAAGCGCCGCACACGCACGTGATGGCGGATGCGTCCCATGCCGCATTCGCCACGGCAATGCATGCCTTTCTCGTTGCACTTGCCGCCCCGCAAGCCGACCCCGACGACGTGCGTTGCCTTGCCGCGATCATCGCCCACGCGTGCCTGCGACCCGATCATCTGTGGCGCGATCTCGGCCTGCGTGGCCGCGATGACGTGACAAACATGCTGGAGCGCTTCTTTCCCGAGGTCGTGGCGCGCAACGTGGAAGGCTTGCGCTGGAAAAAGCTGCTGGCGCGCGAACTCGCGCTGGCATCGGGCGCGACGCCAGGCCCTGCGCCCGGTTGTCCCGGCTGCGAGGACTTCGGCTTCTGCTTCCCCACCGGGCGTTAGCCATGCAGAGGGGAACGGCGCGTAGCACGCATCGTGTATGCTTGCGCGCATGACCAAGTCCCCCAACGATCAACCGCGCGAAGACGCTCCCGCGCCTGCACAGGCGCAGAAACCGGCCCGACCCGAGGTGCGTTTTCGCATGCGCATCATTCAGGACGGCACGATCGCGCTCGGGCCAGGCAAGGTGTCGCTGCTCGAAGCCGTTCGCGAGCACGGCTCGATCTCGGCTGCGGCGCGCAGCATGAATATGTCGTACCGGCGTGCGTGGCTGTTGATGGATGAACTCAACCGCGCGCTGGAGTCGCCGGCCACGGTATCTGAGCATGGCGGGCAGAGCGGTGGCGGCAGCATGCTCACGCCGGTGGGCGAAGAGATCGTGCGCCTGTATCGCAGCATCGAGGCGCGAGCAGCAGCGGTCTGCGAGGCCGAGATCGAAGCGCTCGTCAAACTCGTGAAGAGCTGATGTGACGTGATGCGGCAGCGCACTGCCGCCGACGCCAGGCGCCTAGCCGTGGCGCAAGCAGAAACGCGAGACGGGCACTGCGGCGAGCGTGGGCGTCGCGTTCGCATGCAGCCGAATCATCAATTCGACGAAGCTGGCAAGACTCGCCGTGCGCAATGGGTGCCACGTGACCTGATGCCGTTCGCACACGCGCTTGAGCGTGCTCATCGAATCGTGGTCGATGCAGTCCACGGGAAACACTGCGAGATCCGCGTTCGCGAGCGCTGCGGCGAGCAGGCCCTTGCGATCCTCCACGCCACCGTCGTGCACGGTCAACTCGCCTCCCGCCGACTCCACCCAGCGCTTGAGCGCGTGATTCGACCCCGGCCTTCCTCCTACGTAGACGATGCGGCGGCCCTTGAGCGCATTCTCCGGAAGCGCGCGTTGGGCCTGCGGGTCTTCGTGCGCCTGCGTTGTTTGCTCCATCGCGTGGACTTCGGCGCGCAAGGCGTCGATCAATGCATGGGCTTCGTCGAGCTGCGCGCGCAGCGTGTGGAGCGCGGCGGCATCGGCATTCGCGCGCTGCTCGGCGATCTCGCGGCGGCTCGTGTGCAGCGCGACCCGCGCGTCGCGTGCCGCGAGCGCTTCCTGCAGCGCTTCGAGTTGCGCGTGCTGCGGCGGCGTCTCGCGCTGCGCCGCCATCTGCGCGGTTTGCGCATCGAGGGCCTGGCGCGCCGCGTCGCGCTCGCGGCTCATCTCGTGCAGGCGCGCCTGCTGGCGCTCGATCCTCGTCTGGAGTTCGGCGTTTTCCGCTTCCAGGGCGACGAGCCGGCGCAAGTCTGCGCGATTGGCCGCGCCAACCAGGTGCGAGAGCATGTGCATTTCGCCGAACGCGGCCTGGCGTACTTCCATCGTCGTGACCGGATGCGTCATCACCGCCCAGTACGCGGGCGGGATGTCACCGTTCGCGAGCGATTCATTCCAGAGCGCGAGCACGGCCTGCGTGTCGCGCGCACTGGCGAAACGGCGCAATGCGCCTGCATAGCGCGTGTCGAGGGCTTTTTGCAGTGCCTTGCCGCCCGCGCCACCTTGTATCGCCAGCTCGACGGCGGCATGGTGGATCTCGAGATCGCTCGCGCGCTGAGCGTCGAGCCGGGTGAATTTCGGGACGAGCTTGCGCAGTTCGTGCGTGCTCAGACAGGTGCCGATGATGGAGCAGTGCAGATGGGCGTCGAGGTCGACGAGGCGCGTGCGCTGACGTGCGCGGGCGAGTTCGGCTTGCGAAGGGCCGCAGCAGTCTGCGCTCGCCATGGCGCGCAGCGTGGTCTCTTCGGCAGATGTGCTGCCCGGCGTGCGGGCGAGGCGGAACGGCGGTGCGTGCATGGTGACCTCTGATCCACTGCGGAACGCGGGGCTGCGCATGGGCGTGAGCGGCGACTGTGCCTCGACTGGCTAGGCGCCCCCGGCTAGGCGCCCCCGGCTGGCCGCGCGTCGACAGCGCAATATACCACGGAATATAACGATAGCCGGATGGCGGCCAAACGCGGTTCAGGCAGCGGTGACGGTGACAGCTTTGGCGACTGAGCGGCCCGCGGCCGTCTCGCACGATTGCGCTTCGCAGCGTGCTTCGGAATGCGCTTCGGCCGCGTTCGCGTATTGCGCGAGCACATGTTCGACGCCGAGCCCGACGAAGGCCGCATCGAGCCGCTCCAGTTCGGCCACGGTGCGGCGCAGCGCTTCGGTATCGAGACAGAACGCGTCGCTGAAAAGCGCATCGCGCGTCTTGTCGAGGCGGCGCGCGTCGCGAATCGCGCGCTTGAGTTCGCGCTGGCGGGTGAAGCGGGCAAGATCGATGCGCCGCGCGAGCACGACGAGAAGCGGCTGCAGCGACGCCCCGGCTTGCGCCGCAGGCGCGCCACCCATGCCGTCTGCGCTAGCGCTGTCGCCACGCGCGAGCATGCGCTCGAAGCGCTCGATGCTGTTGCGCAGCCGCCGGAACGCGTCGATCACGTCGCGGATCAGCTCCGCGCGCTCGTGCCCCGACGCGGGACGCAGCGTGGTGATCGTAGCCGCGAAGCCGTCCGCGCCGGCTGGCGCGGGTGCGCGGCGTGCCTGCGGTATCGACATTGCCGATGTTGCGCTTACGAGGCGCCGACTACTCGCCAATTCCTGCCTCCGTCTGCTGGATGGTCGTTCGATGTATTCTATAGGATATAACGATTCAGAGACGGAGCGCATGAATCGTGCGGCCCCGTGTTCCTGTGGCGCCACGTCGCATGAACTAAAATTGCCGCTTTGCGCCTCGCTGGTACCTGGTTGCGCACGCACCCGATTTTTCGCTTTTTCCCGCTGTTCAATGACCACACCTTCTCCGGAGGCGGCGTCCGACGACCCGCCCAGTCTTTCGCGCAATCGCGGCTTCCAGCGCTTCTATGGCGCGCGCGTGCTGTCGTCGCTCGCGTTCCAGATGCTCGCCGTCGCCATGGGCTGGCACATCTACGCGCTCACGCATAGCGCGTTCGCGCTCGGTCTCGTTGGCCTCGCGCAGTTCCTGCCGATGTTCTGCCTCACGCTCGTCGTCGGCCACGTGGCGGACCGCTACGACCGCAGACGCATCGCCTCCGTCTGCCAGCTCATCGAATGCGCCGCCGCACTGACCTTTGCGGCCGGCACGGTCGGCGGCTGGCTGAGCGCGCCGCTCATCTACGCCCTGGCCGCGTGCGTGGGCGCGGCGCGCGCGTTCGAGTCGCCCGCCATTTCGTCCCTGCTGCCGGGCGTCGTCCCGCGCTCGCAACTGCCGAACGCGACCGCGTGGTCGACCTCGGCGAACCAGACGGCGAACATCGTCGGCCCGGCGCTGGGTGGCCTGCTGTACGGCATCGGCGCGACGCCGGCCTACGCGGCCTGCTCAATCGCATTCGCGGCGGCCGCCACGCTCTCGGGCACGATCCCGCTGCGCGCCAAACCGCCCGCACGTGCGCCCGTCACGCTCGAATCGGTGTTCTCGGGCATCGCGTTCATCCGTTCGCAGCCCGTCATTCTCGGCGCGTTGTCGCTCGATCTGTTCGCAGTGCTGTTCGGCGGCGCGACGGCGCTCTTGCCCGTGTTCGCCCGCGACATCCTGCATGCCGGGCCCATCGCGCTCGGTCTCTTGCGCTCGGCGACGGCCGCGGGCGCGTTGGCGGGTTCGATCTGGCTCGCGCACTTTCCGCTGCGGCGCCGGCCGGGTCTCGCGATGTTCGGCGGCGTGATCGTGTTCGGCTGCGCGACGATTGCGTTCGGGCTTTCGCACAACATCGTCCTGTCGCTGATGGCGCTGGCGGTGCTTGGCGCGTCGGACGTGGTGAGCGTGGTCGTGCGCACGTCGCTCGTGCAGTTGCGTACGCCCGACGAAAAGCTCGGCCGCGTGAGCGCGGTCAATTCGCTGTTCATTGGCACGTCGAACCAGCTTGGCGAGTTCGAGTCGGGGCTCACGGCGGGCTGGTGGGGCGCGCAGCGCGCCGTGCTGGTGGGCGGCGTGGCGACGATCTGCGTCGCACTGCTGTGGATGCGGCTCTTCCCGGCCCTGCGCGACACGCGCTCGCTCGAGCGCGAAGAGGCGCACGCCACCGCAAGCGCGAACTGAGCGCGCGCGGCAGCCTGCGGCGCCCCGTCCCGCCGATGCCGTGCGCCGGGGTTTGCCGTTATCCTTTCTCCAGGGTCCGCCCGCGGCGGACCACCGTTTCTGTCATTCACCCGTCAAGTCATGCATCCATCGACCATCGCCCCAAGGAGCGCCGCATGCGCGTAGGCCGCCCCGTCAAGGCGCTGCCGCAGCCGCTGTGCGACTACTGCGGCGCGAAAGCGGTGCTCGCGCGCTTTGCCGACGAGGCCTACCCGTATCGCGACGATCACGGCCCGCTCTGGGTCTGCACGCCCTGTGAGGCCTGGATCGGCGTGCCCGCGCGCAGTACGCGCAACGTGCCGCTCGGCCGGCTTGCCAACGCCGCCCTGCGCGACGCCAAGAGCCGCCTGCACGACGCACTCGAACCGCTGGTGGCCGCGAAGATGCGGCGCGACAAGGTCAACGCCTTCGAGGCGCGCGGCAAGGCCATCCGCTGGCTGGGGGAGGAGCTGGGCTTCGACCTGCCCAATCCGTCGATCCACCTCCTGAGCCTCGAGCAATGCGAGCAGGCCATCGCCCACATCGAGGCGTTCATGGCTGCGCGGCGCGCTGAGGGCGGCGAGCGCGAGCCGCGCTGAGTCGATGGTTTCGCGGCCACGGCCAACCGGTCGCCCGACCGACCGGCGATGCGCGGCGCATGTCTGTCACTGATAGTTACATTCGATTTGAGGGTCGACGCTTAACCTTCGGCGCGGCGTGCCGTTATTGCACGGAACAGACTCTTACTTGCCCTTCCATGGCCAGGACCATCCCTTTTCCGCAGCGCTCGCAAGCCGGTCGCCCCCGACGCAGCAAGTCGATGTTGCTGCCGATCCCGCACGCGGTCGCCAACGAGCTCGCGCTGCAAGTGCATCTCGCACTCGCGGCGTTGCGCCGCGGCGGCACCGGCGACGACGCACGGGCCTTGCTTCATGCTCACGTGCTCGCGCAATCGATTGCGGAGGCCGGATATGGCGTCCTTGAACCAGAACAGGTGCGAGCGGCCGATGCCGCGCTGATCGCCTGCTTCGAGCGCGGCAACACGGGCGGCGGCTGGCAACTGGAGGAAGCGGACTTCGAGTCGGTTGCTAAGCTCGTGAATGTGTACGACCGGCAGCTGCAAAGCGCGCCGCTGTGGGCGCTGACCGAGGCAAGCGAGCGGCTCGAGCGCATGGGCGCGGGCGATGCCAGCCAGCAGGCATTGCGCAAGAGCGCGTGACGCGAGGGACGCCGGGTACGCACATTGCGACCAGGTTGAATGACCGTCGTCGCACAGACGCAGTGGGTAGCAGGCAGTATGGTGAAGTGAACGATCCCTCTTTGAGAGACGAGCCGGATCGAGGCGATTGACGGAAGGCCGCAGGCGATGCATCCCCAAAAAATGCATGGCCGCTCTGGTTGAGCGTGGGATGCGCTGGAGCGAACTTGGGGTGAGCCCGACGCGGGCCGCCAGCGGGCGCTGTGGCGACATTGGCACGAGATTTGACGCGGGACGCGAATCGTGTTGACTTCAGACAGGTGGCGCGCCTAAAATTCGCCCGTCTTAACAAAAGGGGCTGACGCCTTGGACAGTAGCAGTTGTCGATCTTCGAACAGTTTCGCTGCCTGACCGGCAGGACGTCCGCGCTCCCTTTCTTTCAGCCGCCGTCTTGCCAGCCAGGCAGATGGTGCGCGTCCAGCAGTAAATCCTCGTGCACTCTTGAATAGCGTCGACCGACGCCGCAGCGCCTTGACCGTATCGAGCGCCGCGGATGGCCGACATCGCGCCGTAAGCCCGCCCTGATCGATGCGCGCTTGCGGCACGGTTCGTTCGTTGCGCCCTGTGCGCGACGCGCGGATCGACACATGCGCGCCTTGAGGCCCTTGAAGCCGCTTCGCGTTCGAGCCACCGGCCCGATGCAAGCCCTGGGGTCAGCCGCCGTGACGATAAGGAGTTCCGATGTCTGACAGTGACAGTTATCCGTTATGCCGCTTCCTTTTGAATTGCACTGAGGAAAGCGGGCAGACGCGAGCCGCCGCGCGCTGAAAGATTGCGCTCTGCCGGGTCTGCTGGCTTTCCTCCCAAAGCGTCCCCCGCGACGCCAGGAGAACCAGTATGAAATTCGGCCTTCTTTTGCCGCACCTGTCGGATCTGCAGCCAACGCAGCACACCCTCCATCCCGATGAGCTCTGCGCGCGTCAGCGCGCGAGCGCCCCGCCGCCCTGCCGGAAATCGCGACTCGCCGCGCGCTGGCGAGACCTGCGAGCGCGCGTGTTTCGGGTCTGAATCAGACAAGCAGTAACGGATCCCCGCGCGTACGCCCAGCCGGCCCGGCCGGCCGTACGCGCCGCGCGAGGGATTCGAGCAATAACCCAAAGCCGGTGCTTCGACATGAATAAGTTCAACCACACATTGCGAACGACCCGCCGCGCAGCGCGCGCCTGCGCCTGCGTGTTCGTGCCCACGCCTGTATTCGCTAACGGAGGCCGCTAATGGCGTTCAGCTTCGACCTGAACCGCACGGCCAACGCCTCGGCGTGGCGCGTGCTGCCGAACCGCTGGGACTTCGTCGCGTTCCCGCTGATGATCGGCCTGATCGCAATGGCGGCCGTGGGCTTTCACGAGACGATGGCGCCTATCGCCACGCTCAAGACCCAGGTCATCTCGCTCGATCCGGCCAACCTGCCCGAGTACGCCATGCGCACCACGCTGCGCATGCTGGCGGCCATGGTCGCGTCGCTCATCTTCACGCTCGTGTACGGTACGCTCGCGGCGAAGAGCCGCCGCGCGGGCCAGGTGCTCGTGCCGATTCTCGACATCCTGCAGTCGGTGCCGGTGCTCGGCTACATCTCGTTCACGGTCACGTTCTTTCTCGCGCTGTTTCCGTCGCGCGTGCTCGGTGCTGAACTCGCGGCGATCTTCGCGATCTTCACGAGCCAGGCCTGGAACATGACCTTCAGCTTCTACCAGTCGCTGCGCACCGTGCCGCGCGATCTCGATGAAGTCTCGCGAGGTTTCCACCTCACGGGCTGGCAGCGTTTCTGGAAGCTCGAAGTGCCGTTCTCGATGCCGGGCCTCATCTGGAACATGATGATGTCGATGTCGGGCGGCTGGTTCTTTGTCGTGGCCTCCGAAGCGATCACCGTGGGCAACAACACGATCACGCTGCCCGGTGTTGGCGCGTATCTGGCCCAGGCAATCGCGGAAAAGAACCTGCATGCCGTGGGCTGGGTCATTCTCGCGATGATCGTGGTGATTCTCGCGTACGACCAGTTCCTGTTCCGCCCGCTCGTCGCGTGGGCCGACAAGTTCCGCATGGAAACCACGAGCTCGGGGGAAGCACCTGAGTCGTGGCTGCTCGACCTGATTCGCCGCACGCGTCTCATTCATCGCCTGCTCGTGCCGATGGGCTTCCTGCTCGCCACGCTTGCGCGCGTGCCTTTGCGCGTGCAGCTGCCCAAGGCACTGCCCGTTGTCACCAAGGTCAGCAAGCGCTCGCGTCTCGGCGACATCGTCTGGGCCGTGTTCGTGATCGCGCTGACCGTGTACGTGGTATGGCACGTGGTGGCCTATGTGCGTACCGGCGTGACGCTCGACGAGGTCTGGCACGTGCTCGTGCTCGGCCTCATCACCCTTTTCCGCGTGCTGCTGCTGATCGTGATCGCTTCGGTGATCTGGGTGCCGCTCGGCGTGCTGATCGGCCTGCGCCCGGCGCTGGCCGAGAAGGTCCAGCCGCTCGCGCAGTTCCTCGCGGCATTCCCGGCCAACCTGCTGTTCCCGGTGTTCGTGATCGTGATCGTGCGCTTTCACCTCAACCCGGACATCTGGCTCTCGCCGCTGATCGTGCTCGGCACGCAGTGGTACATCCTCTTCAACGTGATCGCAGGCGCGACCGCGTACCCGAACGACTACAAGGAAGCGGCGAAGAACTTCCACATTCGTGGCTGGCAATGGTGGAAGAAGGTCATGCTGCCGGGCATCTTCCCGTACTACATCACGGGTGCCATCACGGCGTCGGGCGGCGCATGGAACGCGAGCATCGTCTCCGAGTTCGTGCAATGGGGCGACACGAAAGTCGTCGCGCATGGCCTCGGCGCGTACATCGCAGAAACGACCGCCGCCGGCGATTTCCCGAAGATCATTCTGGGCATCGCGATGATGTCCCTGTTCGTTACGTTGTTCAACCGCGTACTCTGGCGTCCGCTGTACGCCTACGCCGAGTCCCGGCTGCGCCTCGATTGAGATGGAGTGACATCATGCTGAATCCGAAAATCGTCTCTTCCGACCTGCTGCCGATGCGGCCCGCTCCCGGCGAGGAAGTGCTTGCCGTCAAGCATGTTTCGCGTGGCTTCGCGAAGAAAGAGGACGAGCGCCTCGTGCTCGACGACGTGAACCTCACGCTGCGCGAGGGCGAGATCGTCGGCTTGCTGGGCCGTTCCGGCTCGGGCAAGTCCACGCTGCTGCGCATTATCTCGGGGCTCATCGAGCCGACCGAAGGCGAGGTGAACTGGCTCGGCAAGCCGCTCGAAGGACCGGCCGAAGGCGTGTCGATGGTGTTCCAGACCTTCGCGCTGTTCCCGTGGCTCACGGTGCTGCAGAACGTGGAAGCGGGCCTCGAAGCGCAGGGCGTGGGCGCGCGCGAGCGCCGCGAACGGGCGCTGGCGGCCATCGACCTGATCGGTCTGGACGGCTTCGAAAACGCGTATCCGCGTGAGCTTTCCGGCGGCATGCGCCAGCGCGTGGGCTTCGCGCGCGCGCTCGTGGTCGACCCGACGCTCCTGCTCATGGACGAGCCGTTCTCCGCGCTCGACGTGCTGACCGCCGAAACGCTGCGTACCGATTTGCTCGATCTGTGGACGCAAGGGCGTCTGCCGATCAAGTCCGTGCTGATCGTCACGCACAACATCGAGGAAGCGGTGTTCATGTGCGACCGCATTCTCGTCTTGTCGTCGAACCCGGGGCGCGTGTCGGCCGAGATCAAGGTGCCGTTCAAGCATCCGCGCAACCGTCTCGACCCGGCGTTCCGCAAGCTCGTCGACGACATCTACGCGAAGATGACGGCGCGCGAAGCCGCCGAGGCCACGACTCGCCGTCTTGAAGTGGGCAGCCGCCTGCCGGACGTGTCGACCAACATCATGGCGGGTCTGATCGAAACGCTGGCGGCCGCGCCGTATCACGGCCGCGCCGACATGCCGGAAATCGCGCGCTCGCTGCATCTGGAAGTGGACGACCTGTTCCCGATCGTGGAAATGCTCCAGCAGCTCGGCTTTGCCGACGTGCGCGAAGGCGATGTGCTGCTCACGCCGCCCGCACGCGTGTTCGCCGAGATGGGCACGCAGGCGCGCAAGCTCATGTTCGCCGATCACCTGCTGCGCAACGTGCCGCTCGCGGCGCGGATCAAGAAGGTGCTCGACGAGCGCCCGGGCCATCGTGCGCCGCGCGTGCGCTTCGAGCAGGAACTGGAGGACGTGCTTTCGGATGTCGACGCCGAAGAAACGCTCGATACCGTGATCGAGTGGGCGCGTTACGGCGAGGTCTTTTCGTACAACGACCAGTCGGAAATCTTCAGCTTCGAGGACGTCGAGGCGTAAGGCCTGCTTCCTCGTAAAAAGCAAAAACGGGCGGCGAGGGTGACACCTCAACCGCCCGTTTTTTTGCCTGCGGAATCTGCTGGCCTTACTGACCGATACCGATCAGCTCGATTTCGAACGTGAGGTCGCTGTTCGGCGGGATCGGACCGACCGCGCGATCGCCATAAGCGGTCGCCGCCGGGCAGGTCAGCTTCGCCTTGCCGCCGACCTTCATCTTCTGCACGCCTTGCGTCCAGCAGGGAATCACGCGATTGAGCGGGAAGGTTGCCGGGCCGCCGTGCTTGTCGGAGCTGTCGAATTCGGTGCCGTTCGCGAGCGTGCCGCGATAGTTCACGCGCACGACGTCGGTGGCGGTGGGTTGCGGACCGGTCCCTTGCTTGATGTGCTCGACGATGACGCCCGACGGCAACTTGTCGATGGTGTTGGCGGCGAACGCGGTCGTTGCGACGGTGGCAGCGGCGACCAGGGCAATCAGTGATTTCATGAGATGTCCTCGTTAAATGGCAAATCGATTATATCGGGCGCGCCGCCTGGGTCCCGGTTCGTTGCCGGTATGACGATTCAGGCGCCGGTGTACGGCGTGCCGTCCTTGTGCAGAAACCGTCCGTCACTGGTGGGGCTGATCATGTCGACGTCGGAGCAGGTGATGACGTCTGCCGGCGAACGTGAGCCGACTTCGAGATACACGGCGACGCGATCCGACCGGTTGATCATGTGGTGTCCGTTACCGGAGTGCTTCGCAAACGCCGCGCAGTCCCCCGCGCGCAGCACGGTTTCACCATCGTCCTCGATCAGCGTCAACTCGCCTTCGAGGACGTAGACGAATTCGTCTTCGTCCGAATGCCAGTGACGCTGGCTCGACCAGTTCCCCGGCGGCAGGTGCATGAAGTTGACGCCAAAGTCGCGCAGACCGCCGGCGTCGCCGAGCCGCTGACGAATGCGCTCGGCGCACGGCGCGTCGAATGGCGCGGGATAGCCGGTGCCTTGACGCTTTGGCACGCTCGCGAGGTCGATCTTCGGCATGGACGACTCCACAATTTGCGAAGGCAGAGGAAAGGTGAGCATCTTCGGGACTCACCGCGCCGCGCGTGCGGCGCACCATGCCACCGCTCGCAGACCCTTGATTAGACGGAGAACTTTACCCTGCCAGCGTTGCGCCGCGACGTTGCTTGCGCTGTATCGGTGAGCTTTTTCGGGAGATCGGCCGAGTGAAGCGAAGGGTGAGGCCGGCGCGCGTAAGGCGCGCACCGGCTTGTGTGTCGACGCATCAATTCGGCTTGCCGCTCGACGACCCGTTGCCGTCGCCCGACGCACCGGCGCGGCCAGCGCGCGGCTTGCCGCCTTGCGAAGCCGGCTTCGAAGCGCCGCGCGCCTGCGCCCGCGCGCGATCGGTGTCGGCGTCGTCGTCATCGTGATCGTCGCCATACGTGTGCCCTTCGACATCGTCGCCGCGCGCCAGGCCCACGAGGAAGTTGCGCTGCGGATTCGCCAGTTCGATGCCGCGTTCCGTGAAGCGCAGCAACACGCGCTTGTTGAACTCACGCTGCACGCCCCAGCGTGCCGAGTCCTTGCACTGAATCTGCCCGACGAGCGTCACGGTCGCGCCGTCCACCTGATCGACGCCCCAGTACGCGAAGTCGCTGAGAATGCCGTTCTTGAACGCGTCTTCCTTGCGGATCTCGGCGCCGATGTCCTTGAGCGTGTCGATGGCGCGCTGCAGATCCGCGCCATGCGCGATCTGCACCTTCACCGCCGCGTTGCCGATGCCGCGATTCGTGTTGTTCACGGTCGTCACCGAACTGAACGGCACGGTGTAGAGCGAGCCATCGCCGCCGCGCAGGCGCACGGTGCGGATCGAGAGAAACTCGACCGTGCCCGACACGCCCGCCACCGTCACCCAGTCGCCCACCTGCATGGCGTTTTCCGTCAACAGGAAGATGCCGGTGATGAAGTCCTGCACGAGCTTTTGCGAGCCAAAGCCGAGCGCCACGCCGAAGATACTCGCGCCCGCAATGAGCGGCGCGGTGTTCACGCCGAGTTGCGAGAGCGCGGTGAGTCCGACCACGACGAGGATCGAAACGAGCAGGGTGGTGCGGAACATCGGCAAGAGCGTGCGCAGGCGCGCGGCGCGCACGAAGTCGCCGGCGTCGGTCCATGCGTTCAGGCGCCGCTCGGCCGCGCCGTTCGCGAACTCCCAGATCGCGACCGCGGCAATGACGGCGATCACGATAGTGAGGACTGCAGAGCCTAGCAGATGCCCCATCGGCGCGAGCGCGAGAATGCGTGCGGGACGCAGGCCCCAGACGTGCAGCAGCAGGTCGAGCGTCACGATCCAGATCGCCACGACGACGATGCGCCGCAGCGCCGGGTAATAGCGATACGCACGGCGCTGGCCGAAGCTCATCTTCTCCTGATCTTCGCGCAACCCGAACGCGCGGCTCAACGCGCCGAGCAGCACGATGGCGCTCACGCGCGCGGCGAGCAGGACGACGAGAGAGAGTCCGCCCGCGCGCAGCAGCGCCGCGTAGCCGCCGCGCAGATCCAGCGCCCAGACGAACCAGAGCGCCAGGACGACGAAGAGCGCCACGGCAACCCAGATGTCGGCGAACCATTGCATGAACCAGGCATACGAGCCATGGCGCGCGGCGGCGGCGCGCATGGCATCGGCCACGGGGCGGCGCAGTTGCAGGATCATCACGGCGAGCGCGAGGTGGCCGATCAGCGTGACGACCTTCACGAGCGCGAGATGCGCGTCCTCGGTCATGCCGAGCGGCACCGCGCCGCCAATCGCTCCGCCCACGCCGCCGATCACGACGATGCGCACGAGCCAGCGCTGCGCGTAAGCGGCCCAGTCGTCGGGCAGCGGCACGAGGCGCAGCGCGGCGGCGTCGGGCGCGAACAGCAGCTTGCCGAACATCACGATTACGCGGCAGATCACATACGTATCGACGATCTGGCCCACGGCAGCGGCGGGCGCGGCGTCGTCGGGGCCGAAGAGCGACAGCACGCCCGCGGCGCACAGGCCGAAGGCGACCACGGGCACGACTTCGAGCAGCATCACGAGCAACGCGCCCGGCAGACGCTGCAAGAGGCGCCAGTGATGCGCCCCACGCAGCGCGTGGTACGCCTCTTTCGCGCGTTCGGCGGCGGTCTTCGGCGTGGCGTCGGCGTTGTCCTTGGCTTGCGCCGCGACCACGGTGGCGCGCGCTGCCGCGTTGGCGCCCGCGTTCGCATTGGGGCCGGCGTTCGGGTCGCTGTCCTTTTCGTCCTTGCCGCCCTTGCCCTGGGCCGGCTCCATGCCGGCGGCTTCGCGCAGGGCGTCTTGTTCCGCGTCGGCCTTCTCATCGGCGGCCTGCGCCTGCGCGGCGAGCGCGAGGCTCGTACCCGTCGCTTCAGGCGTTTGTGGCTGCGGCGTTGGCGTGCCGCCTTGCGGGGGTTCGGCGTCCTCGCGCTGTTTCGCGGCCTGATGCGCGGCAATGGCGCGCTCCGGCGTGGCGACGACGCGGCGCAGCACCGTGGCGAGCGCGAGCGCGGGCACGAGCGTGAGCAGCAGCACGCGCAGCAACGCGAGCAGCAGCGCGTGGCCTTCCGGCGTGTTCAGATGGTCCTGCCACCAATTGCGCGTGGACCAGAGGCCGATCAGCGTCGCGAACGTATGGTTCAGATGCTGGCCGACCGTGCGCGCGCCGTGCGCGGCGTGATCGGCGATCTGCACGACCAGACCGTTGGAGCGAAGCGCGCCCGCGAGCGGCGCGGAAGCGGGCTTGGCCGCCGCCGCGCCGGAGGCCGCGGCGGGCGCACTGGCCGGCGCACTCGCCGAGGCGGGCACGGCCAACGCGCCGGCGGCGGCGATGGCGCGCAGCGTGTCTTCCATGTGGCCGCGCTGTACGGGATCGTCGAGAACCTGCAGGGCGGCTTGCGCCTGGGTGGGCGTGAGCGCCACGGGGGCGGCCGGGTTGGCCGCGTTGGCGTTAGTGGCGGGTGCGGCAGGCTGGGCGGGATGCGCTGGGCTCGCGCCGGGCTTGAGCGCTTCGGCGACGGTGGCCGGTGTCGCCGCCGTCGCATTCGTCGCGCCGAGCGCGAGCGTCAGGCCGGCAGAAACGGCGAGAGCGGCAACGAGAGCATGCAGGCGCGACGCGCGCGGGAACCGAAAGGCAGAAGAAAGGGACATCCTTGTCATTGGCTTACGGGTCGCGACAGCGGCGACCCATCAGTGGCGGCGGAGGAAAAGACAGCGAGACGAAACGCGCGGCTGGAAGCGCGTTGGCGCGGCGCACAGCGTGCCGCCGCCCGATTCGTCGGAACGTTCGACGCGCTGCCGCAATTTTGGTGCCCACTTGTACAGGCGTGGGCCACATGGCGTTTGCGGAACCGCCAAGAACGGCGCGGCGCGCGAAACGTGAGTGCTGACTATGCCGGGAGTATGCCTCTTTTACCTTACGAATGCGGATGAGGCGCGCACGACTTTGTTCCGATAAAAGGGCCGCTTCGATGCCATACGCGGTCCTCGGCCTACGCGGGTTTTGATCAGTGGCGCGTGCGCCCGTGCGAATGCTACCGTTGCACGGTCCACTATCCAGGCCCGCCAGAGGCCGACGAGGAGAGCCATGAACAGCGTCAGCATGACCGGAGTGCGCAAGGGCAAACTGAGCCACACGCAGTTGATCGTCGCCGCAACAATCGGCAATGCGCTCGAATTCTTCGATTTCACCGTCTACAGCTTCTTCGCGCTTACCATCGGCAAGCTGTTCTTTCCCACCATGTCGAGCTACGGGCAGTTGCTCGCCTCGGTGGCGACTTTCGGCGTGGGCTTCGTCATGCGGCCGCTGGGCGGCGTCGTGATCGGCGCTTATGCCGACCGCGCCGGACGCAAGCCCGCCATGACGCTCACCATCTTCATGATGGCGCTGGGCTGCATGCTGATCGGCCTCGCACCCACGTACGCGCAGATCGGGGTGGCCGCACCGGTATTGATCGTGTTCGCGCGCTTGCTGCAGGGGTTTTCCGCGGGCGGCGAAGTGGGCGCTTCCACCACGCTGCTGATCGAGGCGGGCACGCCCGTCAATCGCGGCCTGCTGGGTAGCTGGCAGTTCGCGAGCCAGGGGATGGGTGTTTCGCTCGGCGCATTAACGGCCGGACTCCTGACGACTTTCCTCGCCGCCGACACGCTGCTCGCCTGGGGCTGGCGCGTGCCTTTCCTCATGGGCGTGGCGATCGCGCCGCTCGGCATGTGGATTCGCCGGCGTCTGGACGAGCAGTTGCCGCCGCAGGCGAGCGTGGTGCGCATGCCGGTGCTCGCCGTGTTGCGCGATCACTGGCGGCGCGCGGCGCTCGGCATCCTGCTGACGATCGGCTCCACGGTCACGGCCTATGTCGTCACGTTCTATATGCCGACGTATGCGATTCACGAACTGAAGGTGCCCGCGCCCACGGCCTTGCTGGCGGGGCTCGTTTCCGGCGTCGTGACGTTTCTGGTGGCGCCCGTGTCAGGACTGCTCTGCGACCGGTTCAGCCGCCGCGCGCTGATCTTCTGGCCGCGCGTGGGCGTCTTGCTGTTGATCTACCCAGCGTTCCTGTGGCTCGCGAGCGGCCCGGACGCCACGCGTCTTTTGATTACCGTAGGCGGCCTGAGCGTGCTGCTGGGGCTGCAGGCCGCGCCCTCCATCACGATGCTGCCCGAGATGTTCCCGCGCGCCGTGCGCGCGACGGGCATGGCGATCGTCTATGGCATTGGCGTGGCGATTTTCGGCGGCTTCGCGCAGACCGTTGCCACCTGGCTCGTGAAGAGCACGGGCAATCTGCTCGCGCCCGCGTGGTACGTGATGGCGTGCGTGGCGATCTCGTGCCTTGCGTTGCCGTTCATTCGCGACCTTACGGGCAAGCCGCTCGAGGATTGATGGCTAGCGTTTCTGGCGCGCCGCTTCGAGATTCGAATCGAGCTGGCGCGCCAGACCGTAGAGCATGCCGAGCGACGGTGCCGCGATGCCCACGCGCTGCGCCAGTTCATAGGGCGCGCCTAGCAGGGCTTCGACTTCGAGCGAGCGGCCCGCTTCCACGTCTTGCAGCATCGAGGTCTTGAACGCGCCTAGCTTGCGCGTGATCGCGTTGCGCTCCTCGATGGTCATCGCGAGGCGAATGCCGAGCGCTTCGCCAATCGCACGCGCTTCTGCCATGACCGTGCTCACGAGCTGCGCCGTGAGCGGGTCGTCGAGAATCACGTCGGCGGCCGAGCGCGTGAGCGCGCTGATGGGGTTCATCGTCATATTGCCCCAGAGCTTCGCCCAGATATCGGCCTGAATCGGCGCGGCTTTTGCGACCTCGAAGCCCGCTTTCGCAAGCAGATCGCGCGCTTCCTGCGCGCGTTCGGCCATGTGCGCCGAGCCCTCGCCGACGATCAGATGATTGCCGCCGCCCTTGCGGATCACGCCCGGCCCCGCAATCGACGACGACAGATGCACGACGCAGCCCGAAGCCTGCGCAGGCGGCAGCGCCTTCGAGACGACACCACCCGGATCGACCGCTTCGAGCCGGCCGTTCTCGTGCGTGCCGCCGAATCCGTGAAGGAACCACCAGGGCACGCCGTTCATTGCCGAGACGATATGCGTGTGCGGGCCCACGAGCGGCGCGAGCGAAGCTGCCGACTGGGCGAGCGCCTGACCCTTCAGGCAAACGAAGATGATGTCTTGCGCGCCGAGCGTGGCGGCGTTATCGGTGGCGTTGACGGCTTGCGTGTAGCGCGTGTCGCCTTCGACGATCGTCAGGCCGTCGCGGCGAATCGCTTCCAGATGCGCGCCGCGTGCGAGCAGATTCACTGGAATGCCTGCGCGCGCAAGACGCGCCGCGATCAGGCCGCCGATCGCACCGCCGCCGACGACGGTGATCTTTTGATTCGGGGTGTTCAAACTTTCACTCCTGATATGAAGGGTCGATGCGCGTGACGCGACGAACCAGCGCGTCGAGCACGTTCTGGCCTGCGCCATGTTCGGGCGAGAACTGCAAGGCGTCGCGCGTCGAGCGTTCGGTAATGGCGGGCGAGATCGGCAGCGTCTGGCCGCGCATCGAATCGGTCACGACCTGTACTTCGCACGCGCGATTGAGCGTCCACAGCAGCGCGAAAGCGTGCGCGAGGGTCACACCATGCGAGAGCAGCCCGTGATTGCGCAGAATGAGCAGCCGTTTGTCGCCCATCGACTTCAGAATGCGCGATTTTTCTTCGGCGTGCACGGTGATGCCCTCGAAGTCGTGATACGCGACCATGTCGTGCAGCTGCGCCGAATAGAAGTTTGTATACGCGAGGCCGCCTTCCATACACGCCACCGCGAGCCCTGCCGTGGTGTGCGTGTGCATGACGCAATGCGCGTCTGCCACGTTTGCATGTATCGCGCTGTGAATCACGAAGCCGGCCGGGTTGATCGGATACTCGCTCGGACTCAGGATATTGCCTTCGAGATCGATCTTGACGAGATTCGAGGCCTTGATTTCGTCATACGTGAGCCCGAACGGGTTGATGAGGAAATGCTTGTGCGGGCCGGGCACGCGCAGCGTAATGTGATTGAAGATCAGCTCGGTCCAGCCCATGAGATGAAACACGCGATACACAGCGGCGAGTTGCACGCGCGCCTCCCATTCCGTGGGGTCGCACCATTCGGGGCGCGTGCGCTGGATGTTTTCATTCATGAAAGTCTCCTCGTGGCGGGCTCTGATGAGGCCGATCCTACGCGCAAATAAATGCGTGTGCAAGCATCAAATTTTCCGTGAAGTGCCTGCAGAATAGGGCTTTCATCGATGCTATCCTGATGGTGTGGCCGCATTTCGCGGCTGGCGAAAATCAGGCGGGAAGATCCATGACGGGGAAGTACAACATCGCGGAGCTGTTCACCTACCGGCTCCATGTGCTCAAGAAGCAGACCGATCGCACGATGAGCGAGGCGTTCGAGGCGGCGCTTTCCCTGTCGCTCACGGAGGCGCGGCTGCTGCTCAGCGTGGGCGCGTTCGGATCGTTGTCGGTGTCGGATCTCGGGCGCGTGTCGAATCTCGACCGCAGCCAGGCGAGCCGCGCCACCGACGTGCTCGAACGCAAGGGCCTGCTCGCCAAGACCTCGAACGAGGCGGACGGGCGCGGCGTGATCGTGGCGCTCACGGCGCAGGGGCGCAGCACCTACCGGCGCGCCACGACGATCTCGAAGGCGACGAACGACGCGATCCTCGCCACGCTGAGCGAGCACGAGCGCGAAGTGCTGGCGAGTGTGCTGGCCAAGCTCGTGGAGAGCGGGGAAGAGGGCGAATGAAGCGCGCCCCGCGCGCGATGGAATGAACGCGAAATGAGCGCGTGCTAGCCGCGCACCGCAGGCTGGCGGAATTTTGCGGCCAGTTCGCTTGCGCTGCGTGCGAGCAACGACACGTCGCTGCCCACGGCGACGAACGTCGCGCCGGCTTCCAGGTATTCGTTCGCAATGACCGGATCGGCCGCGAGCACGCCCGCGCCTTTGCCCTGCGCGCGCACGGTGCGAATGCCGTTGCAGATCGCCTCGCGCACCTGCGGCGAGCCTGGCTGGCCCAGCAGGCCCATCGAAGCGCTCAAATCCGCCGGCCCGAAGAACACGCCGTCCACGCCTTCCACCTTCGAGATGGCTTCGAGCTGCGCGAGCGCGCTTGCCGTTTCCACCTGCACCAGTACGCACAATTCTTCTGCTGCGTGATGCAGATAATCGGCAGAGCCGTTCCAGCGCGAGGCGCGCGCAAGCGCGCTGCCCACGCCTCGCACGCCGTGGGGCGGATAGCGCGTCGCGGCAACGGCGGCGCGTGCCTCTTCGGCGTTCTCGATCATCGGCACGAGCAGCGTTTGCGTGCCGACGTCGAGCAGTTGCTTGATGATGGCGGCGTCGTTGCGCACGGGACGCACGATCGCGTGCGTGGAGTAGGGCGCGACGGCCTGCAGTTGCGCAAGCGTGCTGCGCAGATCGTTGGGCGCATGCTCGCCGTCGATCAGCAGCCAGTCGAAGCCCGTGCTCGCAAGCAATTCGCTCACGTAGGAGTCGGCGAGTGCGGCCCACAGGCCGATTTGCGGACGGCCTTGCGCGAGCGCGCGCTTGAATGGGTTGGCGGGTACGTCCATGATGACGGCATCCTGATCAGATGAAATGGAAGCCGATGCCGCCCAGCGGGCCGTAATCGGCATGGAACGTATCGCCCGCGCGTGCCGGAATCGGCGCCGTGAACGAGCCGCTCAGGATCACGTCCCCGGCTTCCAGGCGCTCGTCGTGGCGCGCGATCTTGTTGGCGAGCCAGGCAACGCCGGTTGCCGGATGGTTGAGCACGGCGGCGGCCAGCCCGCTTTCCTCCACGGCGCCGTTCCTGTAGAGCAGCGCGCCGACCCAGCGCAGGTCCACGTCGAGCGGCTTCACCGGGCGGCCTCCCAGCACGACGCCCGCGTTGGCGGCGAAGTCGGAAATCGTGTCGAACACCTTGCGCGGCGCTTTGGTTTCGCGGTCGAACTGCTCGATGCGCGCGTCGATGATCTCGATGGCCGGCGTCACATAGGCCGTGGCGTCGAGCACATCGAAGAGCGTGACGTCGGGCCCTTGCAGCGGCCGGTTCAGCACGAACGCGAGCTCCACTTCCACACGCGGCGCGACGAAACGGTCCGCGCGAATCTCGCTGCCTGCGGGGATGAACATGCTGTCGAGCAGCGGCGCGTAGTCAGGCTCGTCGATCTGCGACGCGCGCTGCATGGCGCGCGACGTGAGGCCGATTTTGCGGCCCTTGATCGTGTGGCCCGCGGCGAGCTTGAGTTTGACCCACTCGCGCTGTATCGCGTAGCCGTCGTCGATTGTCATCTCCGGATGCGACCGAGAGAAATGCCGTAGCTGCGTGCGCGTGCGTTCTGCTTCGTCGAGCTGCGCGGCCAGCTCGCAGATGGTTTGCTGATCTAGCATCATGAACTCACGTTTTTGAGTCGGGCGTGCAGGTTGTTGTGCTTCCATGCGCCTTCCTCGCTGAACTCGACGATTTCGAGCGAGAGCGCGAGGCCGTGCGACGCGAAGGCTTGTTCGAAGTGCTGCTTGATCGCCTCGAAGAGCGCATCGCCCGTCGCCCGTCGCACGGCCTGGGAGCGGCCTGCGCCGATCTTCAGGCAGCCGTGCAGGAAGGCGTTCCCGGGATCGCCGTCGGCAATGAAGTACTGCTCGCAGCGCAGTGCACGCGTGCGAATGCCTCCGCGAGGATAGACGCGCGCGCCGTTCTCATCGCGTTGCGCATCGAGCACGTGGGCAAGCGATTCGCAGAGCTGAGCCATGCTGCTCGCATCCGCGAGATTCGCGCTGTATTCGAGGGTGAGATGGGGCATGGCGTTCTCCCGTGTTTGAGCCGCTTAAGCCGGCAGCGGCGTGACCGGCAGGATGGCGTTGATCTGCCCGGTGCCCGAGCTGCCGAAATACGGCGTGACGACTTCCGCCCGGCCCTCGTAGCGGTCCCACCCGAGCGCGCCGAGCAGCATGGCGGTGTCATGCATGCCGCCTTCGCCCCAGCACTTTTCGTTGTACATCGGCAGCATGTCGCAGAAGGTTTTCCAGTCGCCGCGCTCCCACATCGCCACGACGTTGCGATCGGTCGCTTCGAGAAACGGGTCCCAGACCTTGTGCATGAAGGCTTCGGCTGTGCCGTTGTTGGCGAAGTGGTGGCTGAGCGACCCGCTCGCGAGTATCGCCACCGTGCCGTCGTAGCGTTCTTCGATCGCGCGGCGCACGGCCAGGCCAAAGCGCGCGCTCGTGGCGAGGTCGTGCCACATGCACCAGCCCGCCACCGAAACCGTGCGGAAATGTTCGTCGCCGTTCATATAGCGCATGGGGACGAGCGTGCCGTATTCGAGGTCGAGCGTCGTTTCGCTATGGGCGCGTGTCTTGACGCCCATTTCGTTCGCGACATCGGCAATCAGATGGCCAAGCTGCGGATTGCCGGGATACGCATACGGCATGTTCTTGATGAAATGCGGCAGCTCGTTGCTCGTGTAGATGCCTTCGAAGCGCGACGCACAGTTGATGTGATACTCGCTGTTCACGAGCCAGTGCACATCGAACACGACGATCGTATCGACGCCCAGCTCACGGCAGCGGCGGCCGATCTCGTGATGGCCGTCGATGGCCGCCTGGCGGCAGCCCTTGTGGGGACCGTCCAGTTCGGAGAGGTACAGCGAAGGTACGTGCGTGACCTTGGCCGCCAGCGCGAGTTTGCCCATTACACGCCCCAGTGCGGAATGTGATGCGAGCCGAGCGAAACACACACGTTCTTCGGCTCGAGGAACACTTCGTAGCTCCATGTGCCGCCTTCGCGGCCCACGCCCGAGGCCTTCGTGCCGCCGAACGGCTGGCGCAGGTCGCGCACGTTCTGGCTGTTCACGAAGCACATGCCCGCTTCGACGGCGGCGGCCACGCGCAGCGCGCGGCCGGTGTTCTCGGTCCACACGTAGCTCGACAGACCATAGGCGATGTCGTTGGAAAGGCGGATCGCGTGCGCTTCGTCGTCGAAGGGAATCAGGCACGCCACCGGGCCGAAAATTTCTTCCTGCGCAATGCGCATGCGGTTATCGACATCGACGAACACGGTCGGCTGAACGAAGTTTCCGTTCTTCACCGCGTCGGGCAGCGCGGGTGCGTCGAGGCCGCCGCACGCGAGCGTCGCGCCCTCCTTCGGGCCGAGTTCGATATAGCTGCGTACTTTCGCGAGATGGCCCTGGCTGATCATCGGGCCGACGATGGTTTTCTCGTCGAGCGGATCCCCCACGCTGATGCGCTTCGCACGCTCGACGAAGCGCTCGGCGAACCTCGCGTAGATCGAACGCTGCACGAGAATGCGCGAGCCGGCCGTGCAGCGCTCGCCGTTGTTCGAGAAGATCATGAACACGGCGGCGTCGAGCGCGCGCTCGAAATCGGCGTCTTCGAAGATCACGAACGGCGATTTGCCGCCCAGCTCCATCGAGAACTTCTTGAGGCCCGCGGCCTGCACGATGCGGTTGCCCGTAGCCGTCGAGCCCGTGAACGAAACCGCGCGCACGTCGGGGTGTGCGACGAGCGGCTCGCCCGCTTCCTTGCCGTAGCCGTGCACGATATTGAGCACGCCCGCCGGAATGCCCGCGTCGAGCGCGAGCTGGCCGAGCATCGAGGCCGTGAGCGGCGATAGCTCGCTCATCTTCAGCACCGCGGTATTGCCGAACGCGAGGCAGGGCGCGACCTTCCACGTGGCGGTCATGAACGGCACGTTCCAGGGCGAGATGAGCGCGCACACGCCCACGGGATGAAACAGCGTGTAATTCAGATGCGTGGACGTGGGGTAGGTGTGGCCGTCCACTGCAGTGCAGACTTCGGCGAAGTAGCTGAAGTTGTCGGCGGCGCGCGGCACGAGTTGCTTGCCGGTTTGCGAAATGGTCTGGCCCGTGTCCTTCGTTTCGGTCTGCGCGATTTCGGGCACGTTCTTCGCGATCAGCTCGCCGAGCTTGCGAATCGCCTTCGCGCGCTCCGCGGCGGGCGTGGCCGCCCAGGCGGGGAAGGCGTCTTTCGCGGCGCGCACCGCGAGATCGACTTCCTCCGCGCCGCCGCGCGCGACTTCCGCGAGCACGTCCTGGTTCGCCGGATTCACGGTTTCGAAGTAGTCGCGCCCGCTGTGCGCGCGGCCGTTGATCAGATGGTCGATTCGCATGTCTAACGTAGTCCGTGTTCGATTCGTTGGCGGGTCAGCGGCCGAAGTCGGCGTCGCTCGCGATGGTGTTGACGAGACGGCCCAGACCGTCGATCTCGCACACCACTTCGTCGCCCGCATTCACGTTGACGACGCCTTCGGGCGTGCCGGTCAGAATGACGTCGCCGGGGGCGAGCGTCATGAAGCCGCTCAGATACTCGATGAGTTCCGCGATGCCGGTGACGAAATCGCGCGTGTTGCCGTTCTGCTTGAGTTCGCCGTTCACGTAAGTGCGCAGGCCGAGCGCGTTGACGTCGGCGATATCGGCGGCGTCCACGAACCAGGGGCCGAGCACGGTACCGCCGTCGCGGTTTTTCACGCGCAGGTTCGGGCGGTAGTAGTTCTCCAGATAGTCGCGGATCGCGTAGTCGTTCGCGATCGTGTAGCCCGCCACGTACTGCATGGCGTCCTCACGTTTCACGTGCTGCGCGGTGCGGCCGATCACGACGGCAAGTTCGCACTCGTAGTGCATGAACGTCACGTCGGCGGGGCGGCGCGTGGTGCCGCGGTGGCCGATCACGCTGCCCGGCCCCTTGAGGAACACGAGCGGCTCTTCCTGCTTCGAGAATTGCAGTTCTTTGGCGTGCTCGGCGTAGTTGAGCCCGAGTGCGAAGATCGTGCCGGGCTCGAAAGGCGCGAGCCAGACGACTTCGTGTTCCTCGCGCACGCGGCCGTCGGCGAGCCGCACGCGGTTCCCGTCGGGCGTGGCGTCGTGGATTGCGCCTGCATAGGCAACGCGTCCGCGCATCATGCTTGTTCTCCCTGCGCCACGCTTGCCGCGACGAATTCGATTTCGAGCGGCGCCCAGTCACCGATGGAAATCGCTGCACGCGCACCGGCCTGAACCACGGGTGCGCCATGCGGCACGCCGAGCGTGATGACGTCGCCGGGGGCGAGCGTCATGAAGTCGGTGACATCGGCGAGCAATTGGGCGACGCCGCGAACGCTCGTGGCCGTGGTTGCATGGAAGGCCGCGCCGCCTTCGACGTTCACCGCAATGGCAAGTGCATCGGGGTCGGCAACATGCCGGCGCGCGACTACGGCGGGGCCGATCACGCAGAAGTTGTCGCGCGCGCGAAACCGCACCGAGGGACGATAGACGCTTGCGTGCGGCACGCTCAGATCGGCCACGAGCGTATAACCCGCGATGTAATCGAACGCTTCGTGTGCGGCGACGCGCGCGGCGGTTCGACCAATCACGACGCCGAGCGATGCGCCCACCTGGACGCCCTCGCTGCCGGGCACGACCACGCGCGCGCGGTGGCCCGCGAGGGTGTTGCGCGGCTTCAGGTAGAGAACGGGCGCGCGCGGCGGCGCCTTATATGGGGGCGCGTTCACGGCGTCGCCCAGCGCTTCGAGTGCGTGGCGGTCGTTGAGCAGCGTGCCGTAGACAGCGCCGCTCACCGGCGCCCGGCAACGCGTGCCCGTGGCGAGGAGCACGCTCACGGCAGCGGCGCTGATGTCGCGCGGCAGGGCCTCGCCTTCGACGTGCAGCAGATGATCGGCAACGGAAAACATGGCTTGGATTCGCTTCACGGAAACACTAATATGTGAGTGATGGTGCGCTTGCTATCATCCGTCGTCAATCGCCGATGAGAATTTTTCGGGTTTCTCCTGGTACGTCGAATTCCTCGTTTAGCTGAAACCGCCATGTCCGATACTTCGCGCCCGACCACTCGCGTTGCGCACCGCAACCTGCCCATGCTGCTGCTGCGCGCGCGCGAAAAGATGATGGAACGCTTTCGCCCGCTCATCACGTCGCACGGCCTCACCGAGCAGCAGTGGCGCGTGATACGCGCGCTCAACGAAAGCGGACCGCTCGAGCCGCGGCAGATTTCCGACCTGTGCACGATATCCAGCCCGAGCATGGCGGGCGTGCTCGCGCGTATGGAAGCGCTTGGCCTCGTGACGAAGGAGCGTTTCGCCGACGACCAGCGGCGCGTGCTCGTCTCGCTCACGAAGAAGAGCCATCAGCTCGTGAAAGCGATTTCGAAGGAACTGGAGGCGCGCTACAAGGCGCTGGAAGCGGAGGTGGGGCCGGAGGTCGTCGAGCGTGTGTATCGCGCGATTGACGATCTGCTCGCCGGTCTGGAGGAGTGAGCGTGGCGCACCTTCTGGCGCGCTCGTGAGGGAAAGGTGAGGCTTTTCGGGAGCGGTCCGTGCGGATAGTTCGGACCGCGTATGAGGGCCTTGCGCGACTACGCGAGCGAAGCGAACGCCTCGTCGAGTTCGGTGGCGTTTTGCGGACGCACCACGCGCGCGACCTCCACGCCGTCGCGCAGGAAGATGAGCGTGGGCCAGAGCTTCACGCGAAACGAGCGGCCTAGCGCGCGGCCCGGTCCGTCTTCCACTTTCAGGCGACGCACCTGCGGATTGCGCTCGAATGCCGCGCCAATCAACGGTTGCGCGCCCTGGCAATAGCCGCACCAGTCGGTGCCGAATTCGACGACGGCGGCCCCGCTGAGCGAGTCGATTTCCTTGCGGGCGGGGGCGTTCGTGGCGTAGCTCATCGTGTGATTCCTCGCATTGGCATTTGCAGACATCCACCTACGATACCGCATCGCGCGGCATCGTTCAGGCTTCGCTTTGGCGCTGACTTGGACGTTCGCATGGACGTTCGCGCGAGAGGTGAGGCTTTTCGGGAGTGAGCCGGTTCGCGCTTGTTCGCGCACCTTGAACGGAATCGCGCGAGCGCGAGGTGCATGCTGCCCCGAGCAAAAGTGCCTTGAAAACAAGGGCGAAACGCAAAACCAGCGTGTGATGCGGTGAGCGAAAGCCGACCGGCGGTCGCACTGAAGGTGGCGTGAATCCACGCTTCGAAGCGTAAAGGTGAGCGTTTGCGGGAGAGGCCGAAGCGTGCCATCGGCGCTCATGTGAAGCGAGGCGAGGCACCTGCCGATCCATTGTGCGAAATCCACGTTAGCCCTGATTTCAAGGCGTTTTTTAGTCGCCATGCGCGACGAAGCGACAAGCCGTCGCGCTCGCGGCTTCTGCGCGCGGGCAGCAAAGGTGAGAAGATTCGGGAGTGCACTTTGCGTTGCCCCCGCGCTGCCGGGCCTCGAATGGACGCCCGCAGCCGATGGGTATATAACATTAAAAAGTGCGGGATTCTTTTGACTACTGCTCACCAAGGGAGATCGAGTTCATCATGACGAGCGACGACAAGCAAAAGCAGGACGCTCAAAAGCCTGGCGCCGGTTCATCGCAACCGGATCTGGAAAGTCTGAATGCCGCCTTCAGTCACGTCGACGAAGGCGTGAAGTCCGGCAAGATCGCGGCGGGCGCGGCCAAGGGCCTCGTCTTCAGCCTCGTCGAAACGCTGGGTGCGCTGGTGGGCGACCCCGACCTGCCGCAACACGCGCGTTCGGGCTACGAAGGCTTGCTCGAAGCCGCGCGCGAACTGCGCGCCAAGCTGGAGCACTAATCATCCTCGACGCGTGCGGCGGCTCTGCCGGGTCAGCCGCCGCACGCTCACGTAGCCAGCAGGGCGGCCGCGAGGCCGTCCGGCGCTGCGCCGATGCGTAGCTCCGGCGTGCCGTGCCAGTCCGCGCAACGCTGCAGCGCCCGGCGCAAGTCGGTCACCAGACGGCCGCTCGCGCGCACGCCGGGCTCCAGATGCAGCGACTTCACCTCGAACACCTGCTGCGCCCGATGCGCCTTTGCGTCGATACGCCCGATCAGCCGCCCGCGATTCAAGATCGGTAGTACGAAGTAACCGTACTTGCGCTTCGCAGCCGGCACATAGCATTCCATGGCGTAATCGAAATCGAATAGCGCGAGCGCTCGCTTGCGGTCCCACACCACAGGATCGAAGGGCGAGAGCAAGGTCGTGACCGTGGAAGCGAGCCTGCCGCTCGCCGCTTCGCCGATGAGCGCCGCGTGCTCGCAATGTACGAACGCATCGTGCTTCCAGCCTTCCACGCGCACGGGCAGCAGCTCGCCCGCGTCGGCGAGTGCGTGCAGGGAATCGGCATACGGGCGGCGCGGCAGGCGGAAGTAGTCGGCGGCCCAATCCGCGCGGATCACGCCGAGCGCGCGGCAGGAGCGCAGGAGCAGCTCGCGTTCCGCTTCGGCGCGTGGCGGCAGGTCGCGCGCGTCGTTCCAGTGCGGCAGCACGCGCTCGGCCACGTCGTACACACGCTGGAAGTTGTGCCGCTGCGCCACCATCAGCGCGCCGGTTGAGAACAGCACTTCCAGATGCCGCTTCTCCGGCTTCCAGTCCCACCAGCCGCTGCCTTTGTCGCCCTCGGCGCGCGCGAAGTCGGCGGAACGTACGGCGCCCTCGGCGCGAATGCGCTCGAGCAGCGCGTCGATCTCGTCACGGTATTGTTCATGCCACTCGGCCGCGTATTTCCAGCCCATGCCGGAAGGGTCGAGCATGCGATGGCGCAGCAGCCCGTAGTCCTCGATCGGCAGGAAGCAGGCTTCATGCGCCCAGTATTCGAACAGGTGCCCTTGCGCGAGGTGCGCGTCGAGCCAGGCCGGCTCGAACGCGCCAATGCGGCTGAACAGCACGAAATAGGGACTGCGCGCGACCACGTGGATCGTGTCGATCTGTAGCTGCGCCATGCGGCGGATCGCGTCGAGCACGTCGTCCGGCGTAGCCTTGCGGCGCGGCGGCGCGAGAAGCCCCTGCGCCGCAAGGTGCAGCGTGCGAGCCGCCGCGAGCGGCAGAACTAGCGAGGAACCGGCTTCGGCAAGCGTAGGCGCTTCTGCAACTTCCGCAGCGCGCTCACGCATGGACGCCCGCAATCACCGTCACCGGCCGCAGTGCAGCGAGCCGTTGATGGATCTGCGCGACCACGGCCGCGCCTTCGCCCACCGCCGCAGCCACGCGCTTGGTCGAGCCCGCGCGCGCGTCGCCGATCGCGTAGACGCCTTCCACCGAAGTCGCGAGGCTGCACGACTCGTTATCGCCGGTCAGCACGAAGCCGTGCGGGTCGAGCTTCACGCCACACGCTCGCAGCCAGCCGGTGTTCGGTTCCGCGCCCGTGAAGAGGAACAGGTGGCGCGAATCGAAATGGTCGACGCCCTCCGGGCACGGCATCTTCAGGCGCACCGCCGCGAGGCCGCTCGTGTCTTCGTCCAGGCCGCCGATCTCGCTGTGCCCATGCACGCGCACGTTCGAGAGCGAGGCGATACGGTCGATCAGATAGCGCGACATCGTCGATTCGAAGCCGGCCTTGCGGATCAGCACGTCGATCTGGCGCGCGTGCGTGGAGAGATAGACGATCGCCTGGCCCGCCGAATTGCCGCCGCCCACGAGCACGATGTTCTCGTGCTTGCAAAGCTTCGCCTCGACCGGCGAGGCCCAGTAGTAAATGCCGCGCCCGGTATAGCGATCGATGCCCTCGATCGCGGGCTTGCGGTACACGGCGCCGCTAGCGATCACGACCGTATGCGCGCGCACATCGCCGCTACAGGTTTCGAGCCGCCGCGGTTCTTCATCGCAGATCAGCTTGCGCACGGAGACCGGAATGGCCACGTGTGCGCCGAACTTTTGCGCCTGCACGAACGCGCGGCCCGCGAGCGCCTGGCCGGAGATGCCCGTGGGAAAGCCCAGATAGTTTTCGATACGCGAGCTGGCGCCCGCCTGGCCGCCGGGCGCGCGCGAGTCGAGCACGATCACCGAAAGGCCTTCGGAGGCGGCATAGACCGCCGTCGCGAGACCGGCCGGGCCCGCGCCCACCACGGCGACGTCGTAGACGCGCTCGCCGTCCAGCTCCGGCAGGATGCCGAGGCACGTGGCCAGCTCGGGCGCACTGGGACGACGCAGCACCGACCCATCGGGGCAGATCACGAGCGGCAGGTCCTCGCAGCGCGCGGCGAAGCGCTCGATCACGCCGCAAAGCATGCCTTCGTCGCGCTCGTCGAGCACGGAATACGGATGGCCGTTGCGCGAGAGGAAGCCTTGCAGCGAAACGAGCGTGGGGTCGTCGTGCTTGCCCACGAGAATCGGGCCGCCCGCGCCCTTTTCGATCAGCGAGACGCGGCGCAGGATCAGCGCGCGCACGATGCGCTCGCCGAGCTCGGCTTCGGCGACGATGGCCGCGCGCAGCCGCTCGGGCGGAATCAGGATCGCATCGACAGGTTCGAGCGCCGTGCCGTCCACGAGCGCCGGGCCGCCCGAAAGCTGGCCCACTTCGGCGAGAAAATGCCCGCGCCCATGCTCGACGATGAGCCTTTCGCGGCCAAGGCCGTCGCGCTGGGACACTTTCACGGAACCGGAGAGCAGCACGAACATGCCGGGGCCGGTTTCGCCCGTGCGAAAGAGCAACTCCCCTGCTGACCAGTGGCGCTCTTCGCCGAAGCGCGCGAGGCGCGCGATTTCGTCGTCGGTGAGCTGGGGGAACATCTGATGGCGCCGCGTGGAGAGCGTCGAGAACGGCGCTTCGGCGGGTTGCGGCTGCGTGTCGGAGTGGCGGCTCGCGGAAGGAAGTTCCTCGGATTCGGGAACCTCGGCTTCGGTGATCGTGCCCATCTGGCGGTTCTCCTCGTGCGGGCGGCTCGGGAGCGGGCCGCCCGGATCAGACAGCTTTAGGCGTGATGTTGACCGGGACGTCGGCGTGGGCGTGCATCTGCAGCGACTCGAGCGTGCGGCCGGCATCGCGCCATGCGTCGAGACCGCCGAGGAGCGGCACCACATCGGTAAAGCCGGCCTCGGCGAGCTTCTTCGCCATCCAGGCCGCGGAAATTTCATTGGGGCACGAGCAGTAGATCACGAGCTTCTGGTCGTTCGGGTACTTGCCGACGATCTCGTCGAGCTTGCGCTCGTCGGCGAACAATGCACCCGGAATGATGTACGGATCGAGCTTGCGCTTTTCCTCTGAACGAATGTCGAACACGACGGGCGGCGGCTTGGCGCCCATCGCGCGGTACAGGTCTTCCACCGTGATGCGCGCGTTCGCGAGCTTTTTGATGAGCTGGCGGCGGCGCTGCCAGCGGTAGGTCGCATAGAGCATGAGCAGCACGACCACCACAACGAGGGCGAAGCGGCCAAGGCGGCTCGCGCCGCTCATCAGCATGTCGATCTGCGGCGCGAACATCACGCCAATGAGCAGGCCGGTGCCGGACCACAGTGCCGCGCCGACGCCGTCGAAGCCGACGAACTGGCGGTAGGGCACGCCCATCGCGCCGGCCATCGGCACGGAAACGAGCGACAGCCCCGGCACGAATTTGGCGACGGCGAGCACGCGCACGCCCCAGCGGCCGAAAAAGCGCTCGGTTTTTTTCACGCAGGTGTCGCGCGAGAGCGAGAGCTTGCAGAGTGTCTTGAGCGTATTGCCGCCGTAGAGGCGCCCGGCCATGAACCACACGCTGTCGCCAATCAGCATGGCGAAGATGGCGAGCCCGAGCACCGGCGCGACCTGCTGGCCGATCGAACCGGGATGCATGGCCGCCATCGCGCCGAACAACACGAGCGCGGGCATCGCGGGCACGGGCAGCCCAAGCGATCCGGCGAGCACATTGATGAACACCAGCGCAGGCCCGTACTGCGCGATGAGGTCATGTAGCATCGGCTTACTTCCGTTGCGCCTAAAGGTTAGGAACGGGAAAGATAGGAGGGTAACGTAAAGATTATGGACGCATTTCGAAGGCGTGCAAGCGACCCCCCTGTACGCGCGTGAGAATGCCTGCCGAGTGGGGCAGGCATGTGAAAAAAGCGCCGGATTGAAAAGGGGGAAACGCGAGGTGTGCGCGGCCCCAAAGCGACAGAACGCGGCACACGAGACTACGCGCGCCGCGTTCGTGTCGCCACTTTCCGTGCGCTTAACGCGTGTGTGATTCCCCGGGCAACTCGGCGCCTTGTGCGCGAATTGCCGCGATCAGCTCGGCCGGCGTGATTTCGTAACGCACTTCGCGATGAATGCCAGGCTTGCGCTCGTCGACTTCGACCAGCAAGAGGCTTTTGCCGTCGGCCGCCGATTCGAGGCGCAGTGAACGCAGTTCGCGTCCGGTCGCGTCGTCATGCTCGGTGAGCAGGGTCATGTTTCCGGAAGACCCGGTCGTGCGCATTGATGTTGTCCTCGTGCGTTGGGTGGTCGAGCCATTGTACGGGGTCGGCTGCGCGGCGTGTTTATGCAAGTGAGCGCAGACACACACAGCGAGATCGCTGTGGCGCGACCCTGGCCAGCCAGTGTAACGCGACTCGCCGCCGCGACCCCCGTTTTTGCGCGCGCAACAACGGGCCATGCGAAATGCGTTGCGCGTTGCACCGCTGTCATGGTTGCGAAGCAAAGCGATGCCAGGCGCGAGGCGTACGCACCAGAAAAAACGGCCCATCCGGGCAGGCCGGGTGAGCCGTTGAAACGCCGTTGTTACTCGGATCAGCAAACCGTGGTACGGCTTGCTGACGGTTTTCATGGTGACGCCCGGGCGCCCCACTGTCGAGATGGGACTAACGCCGATCTCTCAGACCAATAGGCGAAGCGGCTCGCCTGCGCTTGCGGCGAGGCGCGCGTACCGGTCGTTATGCCGCGATGTCCTCGGCGGCTTCGGCAAGATTGACGCTCTGGCGGCGCACCGGGGTGCGAGCGGACTTCGAGCGCTGGAGCGCATCGGCGCCCGCCACGGTGAAGAGGCGCACGGCTTCGTCGAGCACGTCGGCCTGCTCGGCGAGCCGTTGCGCAGTGGCGGCGGCCTGCTCGACGAGCGCGGCGTTCTGCTGCGTGGCGCTGTCCAGATGCGCGACGGCCTGATTGACCTGGCGAATGCCTTCGGCCTGCTCGCCGCTCGCGTTCGCGACCTCGGTGATGATCGACGAGACGCGGGTGACGGCTTCGTCGATCGAGCGCATCTGCGCAGTCGTGTTGCCGACGAGGCGCGTGCCCTCGGCGATCTCGGTGACGCTGGCGTCCACGACCTGCTTGATCTCCTTGGCCGACGCCGCGCAGCGCTGCGCGAGCATGCGCACCTCGCCCGCCACCACGGCGAAAGAGCGGCCGGCCTCGCCCGCGCGGGCGGCTTCGACCGCGGCGTTGAGCGCGAGGATGTTCGTCTGGAACGCGATGCCGTCGATCACGCCGGTAATGTCGCTGATCCGGCGCGACGCGTCGGTGATGCCCGTCATCGTGCGCTCCATCTGCGCGGCGATCGAGCCGCCCTCGGCGGCGGCGGACTGGGCGTCGCGCGCGAGATCGAGCGCGCGGGCGCTGGCTTCGGCGTTGGCCTGCACGGTGGTCGTGAGCTGATCCATCGTGGCGGCGGTTTCCTCGAGCGAGGCCGCCTGCATTTCGGTGCGGCGCGAGAGATCGAGATTGCCGCTCGAGATTTCGTGCGCGGCGTCGAGCATGCCGTCGATCTGCGAGCGCACGTCGAACACGATCGCCGTGAGATTGGCCTGCAACTGGTTGAGCGCCTGGAGCACGTCGCCGAGATCGTCGTTCGTGGCGACCGCGAGCGTGGCTGTGAGGTCGCCCGCGGCCATGCGCGTGGAGGCCGTGGTCATCTGCGCGAGCGGCGCGCCGAGATGGCGCGTGGTGAGACGCCAGGCGCCGAGCGCACACACGCAGGCCGCGCCGAATGCACCCCAGAACGGCAGCGGCGGCAGACCTTGCCAGGCGGCGAAGCCGGCCGCGGCGAACACGGCGGGCACGGCGCCATAGCCGAAGGCGATACGCGTGGCGATAGGCACGCGCAGGACCGCCTGCAGCGCGCCCACGAGGCCCGTGCGCACGACGGAGCCGTGGCGCAGCCGCACGCCCTGCAGACGGCCCTCGCGCATTTGCGCATAGAAGGCTTCAGCCGTGCGGATTTCCTCGCGCGTGGGCTTCACGCGCACGCTCAGATAGCCGACCACCGTGCCCTGCTCGGAGACGGGCGTTACGTTCGCGCGCACCCAGTAGTGGTCGCCGGACTTGCGGCGGTTCTTGACGATCGCGGTCCAGGGACGGCCATCGCGAACGGTCTCCCACAAGTCGGCGAACGCTTCGGCCGGCATGTCGGGATGACGAATGATGTTATGTGCCTTGCCGATCAGCTCTTCTTTCGTAAAGCCCGACACCGCGACGAACGCAGGATTGCAGTACTGAATGCGGCCCTTGAGGTCGGTGGCCGAGACGAGCATCTGCGAAGCGGGATAGTCGAATTCCTGTTGCGTGACGGGTTGATTGTTGCGCATGAGATTCCTTCGATGGGGCCGCTTGAGACCCAACAACACAGCGAGGCATAACGGCATTTCCCTTACAAACTTTAGGGGTATGCACGCGTGAGGCACGTCTGGGCCGATCTGCGCGCAGCGAGAAAATCCGTTGTGCTATCAATGGATTGGCGTGGATGTTGGGGGGTGTATGCACAGACTTTTCCCCGTTAACTGTGGACAAGTCCAGTGCCTCCAAAACGTGCAACTTCTCTGTCGCGTGGAGCATTGACGTTTGCGATCATGGACTTAGGTTCGCTGTCCAGAAGTTGTGCACAGGGCTGCCAACAAAATCTGTGGAAAAGATGGGTGCGTTTCGAGGCGCTGCGGGACGGTGTTGCCGCGAATGGGAACGCCGCGGGTTAACCGAAGCGCATCAAGGACTTGATGCGGTCTTCCAACGGTTACGCACAGGGCTGCCAACAAATTATGTGGACAAGTCATGGCGTGCGGAACGATTCGTGTTGCCAACGAAACCGGCCTCGAAGGCGCGCTTCGAACGACACGCCTTCACCGGCGACTTAACCTTGAGTTATGTCGACGTAACCGATTTCAATTGCCGCCTCGCTGCAAGGCATGAATACTCGGGTGCGGCGCACGACGCGCCGACGGACCATCCGGAGGAGACTAAATGAAAAAAGTTGCAACGCTCGCAGCAGTCGTCATGGGATGCACGTATCTCGCGCCGGTCCAGGCGCAGGACGCCACGAGCGCTACCCTCAAAAAAATCCGCGATACAGGCGTGATTGCCCTGGGCGTGCGGGAATCGTCAGTGCCGTTCTCGTACTACGACAGCGAGCAACACACGATCGGCTATGCGCAGGACATCGCGCTGAAGATCGTCGACGAGGTGAAAAAGGAGCTGAAGCTCGACAAGCTCACGGTCAAGGAAATTCCGATCACTTCGCAGAACCGCATAACGCTCGTGCAAAACGGCACGATCGATATCGAGTGCGGTTCGACCACGCACACGAAGGATCGCGACAACCAGGTCGCGTTCACGAACAGCTTCTTTCAGTATGGCGTGCGCCTGATTGCGAAAAAGGATTCCGGCATCAAGGATTTCCCCGATCTCGCAGGCAAGACGGTCGTGACCACGGCGGGCACGTCGGAGGACCGGCTGCTGCGCGAAATGAACAACGACAAGAAGATGGGCATGCAGCTCATCGCCGCCAAAGATCACGCGGAATCGTTTCTCAACGTGAAGACGGGGCGCGCGGTCGCGTTCGTGATGGACGAGCCGCTGTTGTACGGGGCGCGGGCCAAGGAAGCGGACCAGCAGGACTACGTGATCACCGGCACGCCGCCGCTCTCGGAGGTTTATGGCTGCATGGTGCGCAAGGACGATCCGGTCTTCAAGAAACTGGCCGATGGCGTGATCGCTCGCATGCAGACTTCGGGTGAAGCGCAGCGGCTGTACACGAAGTGGTTTACGCAGCCCGTGCCGCCCAAGGGGATGAACCTGAACTATCCGTTGTCCAACGAGAATCGGGCGCTGTTTGCGCATCCGAATGATCGGGCGCTCGACTGATCGCAGTTTTTCAATGCGGCGGCCGCAACCGTGCGGCCGCCACGCAACGCGCGCTTACTTCGCTTCCCCTTCCTGCCATTCTTCGGTCGCTTCCACATCCCCCGCCACCGAGTAAAGCACCCGCGTATTGCGCGTCTCGAGGAAATCTTCGAGCGTCTCTCCACGCATGGCCGCGTAGATGTGAAGGTTCGAAGTCCCAACGACTGCGCCAAGCTTTTCCAGCATGAAGAAGATCACGCCGTAGTGAATCAGTCCGCGCCAGTCACGGCGGCGCACGAGATCCTTTTCCTCATCGGTCAGCCCGGCCTCGTCAAACGAGCGCTCCGGGTCGGCGAGAAACGCGCGCCGATGTCCCTCGTCGATCATCGCGTGCAGGTACTTGTTCAGCCGGTACGCCTTCACACTCGATTCGAGGCCGAACGGGTAGGTGCCCGTGAGCTTCTCCGCGCCGGCCAGTTGCTGCGCCATGTGCTGACGGTGCCGCGCCTGCGCGTCGCCCGCCGGCGTCATCGCCGTGTTCTCGAGCACGAGCGTGCCGATGCCCGTCATCGAAGGCAGGTAGTAGCCGCTGTGCACTTTCTTCACGCTGCCGCTCAGCGCGCCGCGCATGATCAGCCACATGATGATTTCGGCGCCTTCGAGCCCGCCTAGCTGCGCGTACTCGGCGTGCGTCATGTCCGCGAGCGCTTGCGGGTCGTTCGTGATGGCGTCGAGGAAGCGGTGGTCCCAGTCCACGTTGTTGAAGCCCGCGTGTTCGCCATGCACCTGGTGCGAGAGGCCGCCCGTTGCCATCACCACCACGCGCAGGTCCTCGGGGTAACTTTCGATCGCGCGCCGCAACGCCTGGCCGAGCTTGAAGCAACGGCGAGCGGTCGGAATCGGGAATTGCAGCACGCCCACCTGCAGCGGCACCACGCGCGTGGGCCAGCCCGTTTCCGTGCGGTCGAGCAGCGCCGACATCGGCGAGAAGAAACCGTGGTCGAGCGGCTTGTCCTGGAAGAACGACATGTCGAACTCGTCGCTCATGAGGCTCGTGCCGATATGGCGCGCGAGGGCCGCGTGTCCGCCAATGCCGGGCAGGTCGCGCACGCCGCCGCCTTCGTCGGCGACCGCGTATTCATCGCCGATGCCGAGCGCGAACGCCGAGTAGTGGTCGAAGAAGAACGACGTCACGTGGTCGTTGTAGACGTAGACGATGGCGTCGGGCTGCTGCTCGCGCAGCCAGCGCTTGACCGGCTCGAAGCTTTCGAAGATCGGCGCCCAGGCGGGATCCTGCTCCTTGTGCGCGTCGTGCGCGAAGCCGATGGTCGGGGTGTGCGAAACGGCGATGCCGCCAACGATCGTGGCCATGTCTCCCAGCTCCTTGTTGCGGGTGATTTACGCGGATGGCGCCAATGTAGGGTTGACGGCAGGTTATGTAAATTGACTTTTTCGGGAAAATTCCATAACTTCCAATTATGGAAAACAAAGAACCCCGGCGGCGCTTGGCAGCGGCTAAAGCGGCGGCCAGGAAGGCGGACATCAATGCAGACGCTGCGCGCGAGGCGGCCGATGAAGTACAGCGGCTCCTGGCGTCGAGGCTGCGCCTGCGGCATTTGAACTGTTTCGTGGCGATCGCCCAGGAGCGCACGCTCGCGCGCGCGGCGGCGCGTTTGCATCTGAGCCAGCCAGCCGTTTCGAAGACGCTTGTGGAACTCGAGCAATGGGCGGGCGTGCGTCTCGTCGATCGCGGCAGAAACGGTGCGGCGCTAACGGTGCAGGGCGAGCACTTCTTGCGCTACGCGCTCGACGCGTCGGCTTTGGCACTCGCGCGGCAGGACGCGCATGCAGCGCCAGCGGTGCGCCTGGGCGCGTTGCCGACCGTGGCAACGGCGCTGCTGCCCGAAGCCGTTCTGCGTTTCAAGGCGTTGCGCCCGCAGGTGGGCGTGAAGATTCATACCGACTCGAATGCGGAGCTACTGTGTGCGGTGAAAGCCGGCGAGCTCGACCTGATGGTGGGGCGCATGGCCGAGCCGGCGATGATGCAGGGTGTGTCGTTCGAATATCTCTATACGGAGTCGCTCCTCGTCGTCGTGCGCGCGGGACATCCGCTTGCGAGCGAAAGCGTTGCGCCCGCGCTCGGCGCCGTGCTCGGGTTTCCGCTCGTGATCGCGGGCGAGCGCACCGCGCCGCGCCATCACACCGAGGCGTTCTTTGAAACGCATGGTTTCGCCGTGCCCGAAGGCGCGATCGAAACGCAGTCGGCCTCCGTGGCGCGCTTGATCGTTTCCGGCTCGGACGCCGTGTGGATCGTGCCGCAGCGTGTCGCGCAAAGCGATCTCGATGCAGGCCTGCTCGTGCAGATCGACATGCCGGCTCCGCAGGGCGTGGAACCTATCGGCATTCTTCGGCGCAGTACGGTGACGCTCGACGAGGCGATCAGCGCACTCGCGCAGCAATTGCGGGAGTGCGCGCAGCTGGCATAGCGCGATTCCAATTGAAAGAAAGTAAAACGTATGGAATGATATCGATTCTCATTACCGTGGGCCTTTCCGCGGCCAAACAACAAGACTAGCCAGCCTGGCGTCGTTTCCCCTGGGTCTTCGGGGCGGCCCAGCCAGCCAATCGACCCGCGTCGTCCGCCTTTCCTGCACGCTCTTTCTCTCGTCGCCCGACGAATACGACGGTGGCGAACTTGCGAGCGCTTTCTGGGTGCAAAGCCTCGTGCGCGATGAGACGAAGCGCGCGCTGCTCTTCGACATGGACACCGCTATCCAGCGCTTCAACGCGAGCGACGCCGACGTAGAGGCGCTGCCTCGTGGGCCGCGACAACAATCTTTTGCGACTCTGGAGTGAAACATGAGCTTTTCCGATACCGCCGAGATCGACGCGCCGGCAACACCGCGCGCACGTCTCGACGCCGAACAGCGCGACGAGCGCGCGAAGCGCTCGCGCCGCGCGACCTTCATCAAGTGGCTGCGCAAAGTCCACGGCTGGGTGGGCCTGTGGGGCGCGGCGCTCGGCCTGCTGTTCGGCGCAACGGGATTCGTGCTCAACCATCGCGCCGAGCCGCTGCGCATCTCGCCGGGCGCGCCGCAAGTCTCGACGGTGCAAATCGCCGTGCCCGATCCCGCGCCCGAAACACCGCGCGAGATGGTGAAATGGTTGCGCTCGCAACCTGATTTGAAGCTGCCCGCGCGCATGGGCCGTGTGCAGAAGGAGCCCGAGCACAAGGTGGCCTGGGGCGATCGCGAGGTCGTGCAGCCCGAGCATTGGCAGATCATGTTCACGTCGCCTGGCGAGAGCGTGATGGTCGAGTACTGGGTGGGCAACGACAAGCTCACGCTCAAGCGCAACGACAACTCGCTCGTCTCGACGATCACGAACCTGCACAAGGGGACGGGCATGAGCGTCGGCTGGGTGCTGTTCATCGACAGCTTTGCCGGGGCGCTCATTCTGCTTTCGCTAACGGGCGTGCTGCTGTGGACGGAGCTGAACAAGCGCAAGACGGTGGGCGCCGTGCTGTTGTTCGGCTCGATTATCGTAGCGGTATGCGTGGGGCTGGCGTAAGCCTCAACGTGTGAGCCCGGCAACGGGCGCGAACGTCGATGTTCGCGCCCGTTCTCCATTCAGTCTTTCACACCGCGTTTGCGCAGCAAATAGGTGTCCATGATCCATCCGTTCGCTTCGCGGGCCTCTCCGCGAACGCGGACGATCTCATCTTTCACGTCTTCCAGCCGGCCCGCCATCAGGATCTCGTCAGGCGTGCCGACATAGGCGCCCCAGTAGATATCGAGTTCTTCGCCCGTGAGTTGCGCGTACGCGTTTTGCGCGTCGAGCATGACCACCGCGCTGTCCACATCCTGCGGAAAGCCGCCCTCCGCGAGCCGTCTTCCCGTCGTGATGCTCACCGGCTTGCCGATGAAGTTGAGCGGCACGCGATGCTTCGCCGCGAGCGCCTGCACGCTGCTGATGCCGGGAATCACCTCGAAGTCGAACGCGAGCCGGCCTTCGGCCAGGATCGAACCGAGAATGCGGATCGTACTGTCGTAGAGCGACGGGTCCCCCCAGACGAGAAACGCGCCGCATTGGCCGTCAGTCAATTCCTCTTCGATCAGGCGCGCGAATACGCGTTGCTTGTCGCGGTTGAGCTCGTCCACGGCGGCCTTGTAATCGAGACCTTCATCGCGGCGCCGCTCGGGGCTCGTGGCCTCTACGATGCGATAGTCGTGGTCCTTGATGAAGCGAGCGCAGATTTCCTTGCGCAGCGCGACGAGCTTGTCCTTGGCCGCGCCCTTGTCCATCACGAAGAACACGTCGGCGGCGTTGAGCGCTTCGATTGCCTGCACGGTCAGGTACTTCGGATCGCCCGCGCCGATGCCGATGATGAGGATCTTTTTCACGTTGCAGTTCCGGAATGTGAGTCGTCGGTGCGGCGCAATGATAGCGCGAGTTCGGCGCGGTGCCGCGCTCGCGGGCAGGGCAATTTTCTTCAATACGCGGGCGGTGCGCGCGTCTACCCTCGACGCATGTTGATCGCCCATGGGCGTAGCGAGGAGAACCGTGAGTACTGCCTTGTCGATGGCCGCCTTCGCGCTGGCCACTTCCATCACCCCCGGACCCGTCAATATCGTCGCGCTGAGTGCGGGCTCGCGCTACGGGCTGCGCGCGAGCCTGCGCCACGTCACTGGCGCGACCGTGGGCTTCACGCTGCTGTTGCTGCTGATCGGTCTCGGCATGCAGGAACTGCTGGCCCGCCTGCCGTTTCTCACGCGTGCGCTCGAATGGGCGGGCGTGGCTTTTCTACTGTACGTTGCCTACCGGCTCGCCACCGACGACGGCCGCATCGACTCCCCGAACGCGGCGCGCGGTCCCTCGCTGATGGTGGGCGCCACGATGCAATGGCTCAATCCCAAGGCGTGGCTCGCCTCGGTGGCGGGCATGGGCTTATATGCGGCTTCCGGCGAGGGCGCGCTCGTCTGGCAGTTCGCCGCGATCTATTTCGTGGTGTGCTACGTGTCGATCGCGTGCTGGGCGTGGGCGGGCGCATCGCTGCGCCAGGCCTTGCGCGAACCGTCGCGCGTGCGTTTCGTGAATCGCGCGATGGCGTTGTTGCTGGCGGGTAGTGCGGTTTGGCTCGTGCTTGCCTGAGCGCGCGGCGGCGACGTTAGCCGCGATATTGGCCAGGCGTCGCGGCAACGAACTGGCGGAACGCGCGCTGCAAATGCGCTTGATCGGCGAAACCCGCCTGCGCCGCAACATCTGCAATGGCGTGCCCTTGACGCAGTTGCGCGCGGCTGAACTCGATACGCCGGTTCACGACATACGCGTGCGGCGTCATGCCGTATTGCTCGCGAAACGCGCGAATGAGGTACGAAGGCGAGAGATCGGCGGCGGCGCAGATCTCTTCGAGTTTGAGCGTGCGCGTGTAGTTGCCGTCGATGAATTCCGCTGTGCGCGCGAGGCGCTCGTTCGGTTCGCGTGCGCTGACCGGCGCAGGATTCAGGGACTGCTGGAGCCTCGAGAAATAGGCTACGACGGCGCATTCCTTGCGCAACGCTGATTCGTGCGGGTCGACGAGCAGCTCGTAGAGCGCGTTGAGTCCGTCGAACAGATCGCGCTCCCAGCTCAAGGTCTGTTCGAACGGGCGAAAGCCCTCGTGCGCGCCGAAGCCCAGGTTGTGTTGCAGATTCGCGAGCCACGCCGTGTCGAGATAGAACATGCGGTAGGCCCAGGGCTCGTCGGCGGCCGGGTTGCAGGCGTGCACGACTTCCGGGTTGACGACCACTACCGCGCCCGCGCTGATATGCGAGAGCGTGCTCCCGTTCAGGTAGGTGCTGCGGCCGCCCGTGACCGCGCCGATCGAAAACGTGCTGTGTGCGTGACGGCCATAGCGTACCTTGCGGCCGTCGGCAATCGCGCGCACTTCGATGAACGGCAGGTCTGCGTCGCGCCAGAAGTAGGGTTGTGCGTCGGACGTCGTGGCTTGCGGCATGAGGAACCTCGGAGTGATGCTGCGCGCATCGAGCGACGCAGGTGGTCCATCTTAGCGCAACGCGAGCAAGCAGGGGGGACGTGATAGGCTTGTTCAGAATTGCGCGTGTCATTCCCTTTCCATTGCCAGGCACTGCACATGAACGAAACGAAGCCAACGAAGCCAACGAAGCCAACGAAGCCAACGAAGCCAACAAAGCCAACAAAGCCAACAAAGCCAACAAACGCAACGATTCGCCCGTTGACCGAGCAGGACGCCGAGGCGTTTCACGCCATGCGTTTGTACGCGGCCGAAAATTATCCCGCCGGTATCGTCCCGACCTATGAAGAGGAATCGAAGCGCACGCCTGAAGAAAGCCGGGCCCGGGTACGCGCCACCGAGAACCTGGTCGTATTCGGCGCATTCGCGGGCGACACGCTCGTCGGCATCACCGGCCTCATGCGCGAGCCGCGCCGCAAGCTTGCACACAAGGGGCTCATTTGGGGCGTCTTTGTGGATCCTGCATGGCGAGGCGCCGGCATTGCCAGGCAATTGCTGGAGGCCGCCATCGCTCACGCCCGCGCGCTAGGCTTGCTCCAGGTGCACCTGGTCGTGAGCATGTTGAACCCCCGCGCCCAGGCGCTCTACCGCGCGTGCGGCTTCGTGCGCTACGGGGTCGAGCCGCGCGGCCTGTGCATTGACGGCGAGTACGCCGACGACGAACTCATGGTGCTCTTTCTCGACGACCCCGCCGTGCCCGACTAAGTGCCAAATCGCGGCGGGTCAGTGCGCAGCGGAAAGCGAACGTCAAGTGTGGTGTAACGCACAGTGCGTTCGGCCGAATTATGCGCAGTCATCATTTCGTCATACCTGAACGTCGATAATCCACCGCGAATAAATTGGCCGACGTGTCCCGAGTTGCGCAACCATAGCGCCGCCGGCACGACGAAGGCCCGGGGATTTCGACATGACCATTCGTCACCGCATCACGCTACTCATCGTCCTGATGTTCGTCGCGCTGTCCGCCATCGGCGGCTACGCGGCCTTGCAGGCCCGCCGCAGCGCCACCGACGTCCGCCAGGTTACCCAGGGCGTCGTGCCGAGCGCTCTCGCTTCATCCGACCTCGTGTCGCTCGTGAAAGACGTGCAGCTCGCCACCATGACGCTCGTCTACGCACCCGACGCCACGGTCGCGTCGCTCGCGCAGAACGAACTCAAGGACAAGGAAGCCGCGTTGCGCGCCGCGCTCGACGTGCAGCGCAAGGCGGCAGCCAGCCACGCGCAGGAAGGCCTGGTTTCGCAGGCGCAGGAAAGCCTCGCGAACTACTTCTCCGCAATCGACGACACCGTGAAGATGAAGGCGAGCGGCAAGAACGAACTCGCGCAGGCCTATCTCTTCGCGAACGTCGCGCAGTACCGCGACGAACTCGAAGGCATCGTCACGACGATGCGCGTGGAAAAGAACCGCCAGAAGGACGACGCAATCCGCACGCTCAACGGCACGCTCGACACCACGACGAGCGCGATTGCAGGCGTGACGGGCGGCGCGGTGCTACTGCTCACGCTGATCGGCGCGCTGCTCTACCGCCAGATCACGCGGCCGCTTTCGCGCATGCAGGCCATGATGAGCGAGATCGCGTCCAGTCAGGACTTCACGCGCCGCGTGCCCGTGGGCCGCATGGACGAAATCGGACATTCGATCGTCGCCTTCAACGGCATGATCGAGAAGATCCAGCAAAGCTCCGCGCAGCTCAAGCGCAAGACCGCCGATATTCAGGCGATGCTGCAGAACATGCAGCAGGGCATTCTCACGGTGGTCGAAGGCGCGACGATCCACAACGAATATTCGGCGTATCTAGAGGCAATCTTCGAAACGAACGAGATTGCGGGCCGCTCGCTCATGGACCTCGTGTTCTCGCACACGGATCTCGATGCCGACACCCTCTCGCAAATCGACGCCGCCGTGCACGCGTGCCTTGGCGAAGACGACGTGAACTTCGCGTTCAATCAACATCTGCTCGTGAATGAAATCACGCGCACGCTGCCCGATGGCCGCGCGAAGGTGCTCGACCTGAGCTGGTCGGCCATCACCGACGAAAACGATGTGGTCGTGCGCCTCATGCTGTGCGTGCGCGACGTGACTGAGCTGCGCGAACTCGCGGCCGAAGCCGGCGAGCAGAAGCGTCGCCTCGAAATGATCGGCGAAATTCTCGCCGTGAGCGAAGAGAAGTTCCATCACTTCGTGGAAAGCTCGACGAGCTTCATTCACGAGAACGAACACATCATTCGCCAGCACGACTGCGCGGACACGAGCGCCATTGCAGCGCTGTTCCGCAACATGCATACGATCAAGGGCAATGCGCGCACGTATAGCCTGCAGCATCTCACGGGCGTGGTGCACGAAGTCGAGCAGCGCTACGACGCGTTGCGCCGCGAAGACAAGAGCCACACGTGGGACCAGCAAGCACTGATTGACGATCTGGAGCGCGTGAAGACGGCGCTCGAGCACTATACGAGCATCAACGAAGTGAGCCTTGGGCGCGGACCGCGTGCGGCTGGCGCGCAGAACGGTGCAGCGAGCCTCACGATCACGCGAGAAGCGATCGAAGAGACGCTGCGCATCGTCGATCGCACCGACGACAACGACCTGCCCGCGCTGCGCGCGATGCGCGCAGAACTGCGCACTACGCTGCGCGCCATCGGCACCGAGCGCGTGGCCGATGCGCTCGCGAGCGTGACCGGTTCGCTGCCGTCGCTCGCACAGGAACTCGGCAAGGTCGAACCGGTAGTGCGGATCGCGGACAACGGTTATCGCCTGCGCGGCGAGGCCGCCGGTACGGTGAAGAACGTGTTCATGCACCTGCTGCGCAACTCGCTCGACCACGGCATTGAAATGCCGGCGCAACGCCGCGCAATCGGCAAGGACGAGTCGGGTCATATCGATATCGACGTGAACGTGCACAACGGTGCGCTGCAACTGACGCTCGCCGACGACGGCCGCGGGCTCGCGCTCGCGCGCATTCGCGGCATTGCGGTGGAGCGCGGCTGGCTGCAGGCGTATGAAGCGGTGAGCGACGAGGCGATCGCGGCATTCATTTTCCGCCCCGGCTTTTCGACGGCGACAAACGTGACCGAAATCTCGGGCCGCGGCGTGGGCATGGACGCGGTGCGCGATTTTCTCGAACGCGAGGGCGGCGCCATCGAACTGCGTTTCACCGATGACCGCGAGGGCGCCGATTACCGGCATTTCCAGACCGTCGTGCGTTTGCCGCAGGAGTGGGCCGTCAAGGTGGCGAACGTAACGCAGGCAAAGCAAGAGGAAGCGCTGGCGGGCTAGCGCATGGCGGGGGTTGAAGTGGTCTTACCGTATTTGATCGAAGGCGCGGCGCTTATCGCGCTGGCGGCCGGCGCGGCTGCCCTGTGGGGCAAGCGTGTGCAAAGGCAGGCACGTGAGGTGGCGCACGCGCAGGACGCCGCGCACGCAGCCGCGCTTGCACAGGCTCAAGCGCACCACACGGCGCAGCAGGAAGACGCCGCACGCGAACACGAGTCGCTGGCTGCGCAAATCGAGTCGCTGCGCGCGGAACTCGCGCAGCGCAGGTCCGTGGCCGAGGCACTCGAAGCGGCGCTCGCCGGCGAGCGCGCGCAGCGTGACGACGCGATGAATCACGCGGCGCGTATCGCGAGCGAGGCCTCGCGCCTGAAGCTCATGTCGTCGACGTTCGAGCGCTGGCACGAGCAGATGATCTCGCTGATGGCGCAGAACAACGACATGCACAAGAAGAACCAGGAGCTGTCGTCGATCGTGAGCCATGTGCTGATCGTCTCGCTCAACGCGTCGATCGAAGCGGCACGCGCGGGCGCGGCCGGCCGTGGCTTCTCGATCGTGGCGGGGGAAGTGCGCTCGCTCGCTACGCGTTCTCAGGAACTTTCGAAGAGCTATCGCGACAGCCTGAACCGCAACGACCTCATTACGGCCGCGACGTTCCAGGACATTCAGGCGGGCGGCAAGATGATCGCGGCGACGCTCGCGAGCGTGGAAGCGTCGTCGCAGCAGCTGCATCACCAGCTCGAAGCGACGCGCGCCGGGGCGCACGCATGATCGGCACGCACGCGAAGGACAGCATCGAGCGGATTTTTTTCGCGGCTGCGCGCATGCGTCTCGTGACCGACGCGCAGCACAGCTGCGAATTCGAGCCTCGTGTGGGCGAGGCGCCCCAAGGCGAGCACCTGGTCGTGCTGACGATTTCGTCGATGCAGTTCCGCCTGCTATTGCTGCTGCACTTCGAAGATGACGAGCGCACGCAGCGCTACTACGTGGGCGACACCTCGCGCGCGCTCACCGAATGCTTCATGGAGTTCGGCAACCTGTGCTGCGGGGCCATGAACCAGCAACTGGTCGAGCATTTCCCCGACCTCGGCATGTCCACGCCCTATGCGCTCAGCAGTGGATGCCTGCCGTATCTGCGCGAGCTGAAGCCGGACTACGTGCAGTCGTACGCGCTCACGATCGATCACGACGTTCGGCTCGGCGCCACGCTGTGCGTCTGCACGCAAGCGCCGCTCGATTTCGTGGCGAGCACCGCGGCAGTCGAAGTGCACGACAGCGCGGGCGAACTCGAGTTGTTTTGAAGGCAGAGAAAGGAAACATGAACACGAACAAGCCAGTCAGCAAGCTGTTGCTGCTGGAAAGCGATACCGCGCGTGCCGAGGCGATCGCGCGAACCGCGGCCGCACACGATTGCGTGTGCGTGCCGGTGCGGCGCGACGCGCTCTCGGCGGCGCTGAAGACGCATTACGACCTGGGCGGCGTGCTGCTGGGCGAGGACTTTGGCGGCTCTCTCGAAGCCGCGGCGGCGGTGGCCGTCGCGCTGGAAGCGGAGCGCCCCGAACTGCCCGTCGTGCTGCGGCGTGTAGCAAACGAGCACCGCGACGCATTGCCCGAGCCGTTGCGCCGCCTGCCGTGCGCCACCTGGCACGAAAGCGATCCTGAAACGCTGATCGCGGCGCTCGAAGCGCACGTGTTCTCGCACGACTATCCGGACCCGCTCGTGGATGGCATCACCGACATGACGCTCGGACGCCTGCGCGGCCTCTTCGCTGATCTCGAGGTGAACTGGGACACGCCGAGCATCGTGCGCGACCGCATCATCTTCGGCGAGGTGTTGACGCTCATTCCGATCGAGACCGCATGGTGCCGCGGCTGGCTTCTCATGCAGACCGAGGAGGCCCCGCTGATCGAACTGCTGCCGCCGCGAGCGGGCCGCGACGAAGCGAGCGACTTCCGCGACGTGAACGGCGTGCTCGCCGAACTCACGAATCTCGTGTGGGGTGCGTTCCGCAACCGCTACCTGGGTAACGCGCACGCTGCCGACGAGGCAGGTTGGGGCGGCGCGCAGGTGCAGGTGCCGCTGCTCATCAATCATCGGCGGCGTTATTTGTCGTTTGGCTCCGACAATCCGCAGTTGTGCATCAAGTACCGGCTCACGTGCCCGAATACGGGCCGCGAAGTGGTGATCGACCAGCGGTTCGTGTTCAGCCTCGGCTGGTCGCGCGAAGGGTTTGACGAGACGGCCGCTCAGGCCGCAGCCGCTGCCGTTGAAGAGCAGGCGAGCGGCGAACTCGAATTATTTTGATCAAATGCGCGCCCAACGCGGCGCAACAGAGAGGGACAACATGGCAAAGATTCTGGTGGTGGACGATTCGAGCACGGTGCGCGACGAAGTGGCCGGCTTTCTGCGCAAGAACGGTCTGGACGTCGACACGGCGGTAGACGGCAAGGACGGCCTCGCGAAGCTGCGCTCGAACCCCGGCGTGAAGCTCGTGGTGAGCGACGTGAACATGCCGAACATGGACGGCCTCACGATGGTCGAGAAGATTCGCAGCGAACTCGCGAATACGGCCGTGAACGTGGTGATGCTGACCACGGAAAGCAGCCCGGCCATGAAGGAGCGCGGCAAGGCGGCCGGCGTGCGTGGCTGGATCGTGAAGCCTTTCAAGGGCGAAGCGGTTCTGGAAACGTTCAGAAAGCTAGCTAACTGATTTCTTGCGGCGCTGCATTTCACCGCATTACATTCGATAACACCGGCAGCGCATGACGTCGCGCGCAAAGACGCGAGTGTTACGGCGTTAAAAAACCCAATAGTTTGCCCGTTGTTGCTGCCTGGTTGCGCTGCTCTAATCCGCCGTTCCTTATGCACGGAGCCGGCGGAAAATGGGCGAATCGAAAGCGATCGCAAGCTTGGCTGTTCCATTGTGGGCGCAGCGTGCATTAGGCGCGCCGCCACTCGCACTGGAGCGTCAGTGGCTGCTCTCGCAAAGCGGCAATGAAGTGTATCGCGCGCGCATGCCGGACGGCAGCTCTCGCGTTCTGCGAATCAGCCCGCATGCGCGCGCGTTCATGCACACGCGCGCGAATCTCGGCGTGCTGCGCGAACTGGGGTTACCGGTGCAGACCGTGCTTGGCGAAGGCATCACGCCTATGGGTGCGGCTTTTATCGTGCTCGACTGGCTGCCTGGGCGCGACCTTTACTATGTGTTGCAGGATATGAGCGACGCCCAGGGCGCGCGCATCGCCGCGACCGTAACGGATTTCCAGCATCGCGTTGCCGCTCGCGAAGCACCGGCCAATGGGGGGTTCGGTTGGGTTTCTCTGTTCGGCGCGCGCCGCAGTCACGCACGTTGGAGCGATATTTTTGGCGAGCCCGCGGCGCGCCATGCGCACGTCGAGATGCGTGACCGCACCGACGCCACGCCGCTGGAACGTTGTCGAGGGCGCCTCGGGCTTTTGCGTGCTTCGCTCGAAGACTATTTCGCCTCAGTCGATCCGGTCTGCTTTCTGCATGATTTGACCATCAAGAATGTACTTGTCAGGGATGGCGAATTAAGTGGCTTGATCGATTTCGATTCCGTTTGCTACGGCGACCCGTTGATGGTGCTCGGTATCACGCTCGCTCACCTTGAAGCCGATATCGGCGAGGCCGGGCGGCCCTATGGCGAAGCGCTGCTGCAGTGCTGGCAGCCGCAGGGCGCGCAGATGCGCGCGACGGGGTTCTACGCTTCGCTTTGGGCTACGGGCTTTCTCGCCATCGCGCTGGACGCGGGCGACGCAGAGCGGGCTCAGACGCTCGTACCGGTCGTCCAGCGACTCCTTGCGATGGCCGAAGGTGCCGCTTAGGTGACGCTTAGGTGACGCATAGATGCCGCTCACGAGCCGTATCGGCAGCGCGCTTCAGGCTGCCGCGGGCACAGCTTCGGCCAATACGTTTGTCTTCGCCGGGGTGAGCAGCACCGGAATCGACTTCGAAGTCGGCGTGCCCGCGCCATCGGCGATGGACGAAAGCGGCACGAGCGGATTGGTCTCGGGATAGTACGCGCCGAGGCAGCCGCGCGGAATGTCGTACTCCACCAGCATGAAGTCCTCGACGTGGCGCTCCACGCCGTCGTCCCACACGCTCGTGATGTCCACGTGCTGACCGGGCTCGAAGCCGAGCATCGTCATGTCTTCGCGGTTCGCGAACAGCACGCGGCGCAGGCCGTACACACCGCGATAACGGTCGTCGAGACCGTAGATCGTCGTGTTGTACTGATCGTGCGAGCGCGTGGTCATGAGCGTCATGAGGCGCGGGCCGTGCTCGGCGCGCGCGCGATGAATCGGCGTATCGAGCGCGATGGCGTGCACGACGAATTGCGCCTTGGCGCTGGGCGTTTTCCACACACGGTCGCGCGAGGCCACGCCCAGGTGGAAACCGCCCGGGTGCTTCAGGCGCTCGTTGTAATTTTCGAAGCCGTCGAACACTTTTTCGATGCCGTCGCGGATCTTCGCGTAGTCGGCGGCGAGGTCGAGCCAGTCCACCTTGTCGCTGCCGAGCGTGGCGTGCGCCATGCGCGCGACGATCGCGATCTCCGAAAGCAGGTTCGTCGACGCGGGCCGGTTCATGCCGTAGGAGATGTGCACCATGCTCATCGAGTCCTCGACGCTCACGCCTTGCGGCACGCCGTTCTGCAGGTCGATCTCGGTGCGGCCGAGCGTGGGCAGAATGAGCGCGTCGTGGCCGTGAACGAGATGGCTGCGGTTGAGCTTCGTCGTGACGTGCACCGTGAGCGCGCATGCGCGCATGGCTTCCCACGTGCGTGGCGTGTCGGGAGTGGCGATCGAGAAGTTGCCGCCCAGACCGATGAACACCTTCACATGGCCTTCGAGCATCGCGTGGATGGTTTCCACGACGTCGTAGCCGTGCTCGCGCGGCGGCTCGAAGTCGTAGGCCTTGCCGAGACGGTCGAGAAACGCCTGCGTGGGTTTTTCCTCGATGCCCACCGTGCGGTCGCCCTGCACGTTCGAATGGCCTCGCACGGGGCACAGGCCCGCGCCGCGGCGGCCGATGTTTCCGCGCATCATCATGAGGTTCGAAAGCAACTGGATCGTCGCCACCGAATTCTTGTGCTGCGTGAGGCCCATGCCCCACGTCGAGATGACGGCCTTTCCCTTCACGTAGATGTCGGCGAGCTTGAGCACCTCTTCCATCGGCACGCCCGCTTCGGCGACGATCGTGTCCCAAGATTCGGCGCGCAGGTCGGTGGCGAACGCGTCGAAGCCCACGGTGTGCTCCGCGATGAAATCGACGTCGAGCACGCGTTCCGTGCCTTGCGCGAGCGCTTCGTCGTCGAGTTCGATCACGCGCTTGGCCACGCCCTTGATGAGCGCGAAGTCGCCGCCCACGCGCGGGCGGATGAACACCGAGCTGATCTGCACGCCCTTGGGCGAGAGCATGTCGAGCGTGTGCTGCGGGCTCGCGAAACGCTCCAGCCCGCGCTCCTTCAGCGGATTGATCGAAACGATGGTCGCGCCGCGCTTCGCGCATTCGCGCAACTCGCCGAGCATGCGCGGATGGTTCGTCGCCGGGTTCTGGCCGAAGATGAGCAGCGTGTCGGCGTGCTCGAAGTCGTCGAGCGTGACCGTGCCCTTGCCGATGCCCACCGTGCCCGGCAGGCCGCGGCTCGTGGCCTCGTGGCACATGTTCGAGCAGTCGGGGAAGTTGTTCGTGCCGTACATGCGCACGAAGAGCTGGTAGAGGAACGCGGCCTCGTTGCTCGCGCGGCCCGAGGTGTAGAACGCGGCGCGGTTCGGGTCGTCGAGCGCGTTGAGGTGCTTTGCGATCAGCTTGAACGCGTCGTTCCACTCGATCGGCACGTAGCGGTCCTGCAGCGCGTCGTAGACGAGCGGATCGGTCAGGCGGCCGTGCTGCTCCAGTTCGTAGTCCGACTGCGCCATCAGTTCGCTAACGGTGTGCTCCTGGAAGAACTGGGGCGTCACGCGCTTGCTGGTCGCCTCCGCCGCCACGGCCTTCACGCCGTTTTCGCAGAATTCGAACGTGGAAGCGTGCTCGCGGTCGGGCCATGCGCAGCCGGGGCAGTCGAAGCCGTCGGGCTGGTTCTGCTTGAGCAGCGTTCGGTAATTGCCGCCCGTCACCTTCTCCTTGATCAGGTTGATGGCGACCTGCTTGAGCGCGCCCCAGCCGGCGGCGGGGTGGTGATACGGCTCGATGCGACCTTGCGGCTTCTTCATGATGCGGTTGGCTTTTCGTTTTCCAGGGCGGTCTGCCCGATGACTCAAGGCTACTGTGTTCCTGTGCCCCCGGAGATCACAGAAAAACCAAAAAGCAAGGGATACAGTTGCGGCGTTTTGTCATAGACTTGCCGGCATCGGCCCCGCGCGCGTGGCTTTACCCTTTCGCCTGATTGACCCGAACCCGAACGTGACCCGCTACGAGCAACTCGCCGACGATATCGAAGCCGCTGTGCGCCGCGGCGTGTTCGGCCCCGGCGAGCGCATTCTCTCCGTGCGGCGCGCGAGCCAGCAGCACGGCGTGAGCATCAAGACGGTGCTGCGCGCCTATGCGCTGCTGGAAAGCCGCAGCGTCATCGAGTCGCGGCCGCAATCGGGGTATTTCGTGCGGGCGCGCGTGGGTGCGCCGCAAGGGCGCGGCACGGCGGGCATACTGGGCGCGCAGGGCAAGGACGCGGTGTCCCCAGGCAAGCCGCGCCGCGCGAGCGCGCCAAGACAACCCGTGCCCGCCAATGTAGATGTGAGCCGGCTAGTGCTTTCCACGCTGCGCAGCATCGGCGCGCAGGACGCCGTGCCGCTCGGCTCGCCGTACCCGGACCCGGCGCTGTTCCCTTGGCGGCGCATCAACCAGTACGCCAACGCCATTGCGCGCCGCCATGCGAGCTGGAACCTAATCGACGACCTGCCGCCCGGCAACCCCGAACTGATCCGCCAGATCGCGCGGCGCTATGCCGAAAACGGCGTGAGCGTCGATCCCGAGGAAATCGTCATCACCGTGGGCGCGACCGAGGCGATCAACCTGAGCCTGCAAGCCGTGGCCAAGCCGGGCGACACGGTGGCCGTCGAATCGCCGACCTACTATGCGATGCTGCACGCCATCGAGCGTCTGGGCATGCGCGCGATCGAAGTGAGCACGCAAGCGGATACCGGCATCGACCTCGACGCGCTGGAGCGCGTGCTGGCGCGCCAGAAGGTCGCGGCCTGCATGGTGATGCCGAACTTCCAGAATCCGCTCGGGTTTCGCATGCCCGACACGCATAAGGCGCGGCTCGTCGCGCTTGCCGAGGCGCACGACTTGCCCTTGATCGAGAACGACGTCTATCAGGAGCTGTACTTCGGGCAGACGCGGCCTTCCACGCTCAAGCAGTTCGACACGCGCGGCCTCGTGCTGCATTGCGCTTCGTTTTCGAAGAGCCTTTCCGCCTCGTACCGCATCGGCTGGGCGCTGCCGGGGCGCTACCGCGCGCAGGTCGAGAAGCTCAAGTTCCTCAACACGCTCACGACACCCTCGGTTCCCCAGGTGGCGCTGGCCGACTACTTGCGCCACGATGGCTACGACCGGCACCTGCGTCGCGTGCGGCGCTTCTACCGGCAACAGGCGCGGCTCATGCGGGCGATGGTCGAGCGCTTCTTTCCGGCCGGCACGCGCACCTCGGAGCCGCAAGGCGGCTACGTGCTGTGGGTGGAACTGCCGCCGCGCGTCGATTCGATGCGGCTTTATCAGGCGGCGCTCGCACAGGGCATTACCATCGGGCCCGGCTACATGTTCTCGATGCGCAACGAGTATCACCACTACATCCGGCTGAACTACAGCTACCCATGGAACGCGCAGACCGAAGCCGCGCTGAAGACGCTAGGCGAAATGGCCGCGAAGATGGCATGAGGAGACAGACGATGAACCCAGATAAAGAACGCGAAGACGCCGACGCTGACGAGTTGGGCGTCGATCCGGTGCTGATCGCCGTGCTCGAGCAATTGTGGCGCGCGGAGTGCGAGAAGCACGAGCGGCCTGAGACTCTGGGCCGGGCATGGTCGCTCGCGAAACTCTCGAAGCAGGCCGGCGTGCCGATGAGCGGATTGCGCAGACAATTGACGGCGCTCGTGGACGGTGGCCTCGTGGTGACGACGCAGGCCGAAGACGGGAGCGGCACGGCGAGTTTGTCGGACGAGGGGCGGGCGTTTTGTGCGGAGGTGTTCGGCGAGGGTGACTGAAACGCTTTAAGCTACGCCAACACCATCCCCCTCACGACCATGGACTACATCGACAGCCTGCGGATCTTCCGCTCCGTCGTCGAGGCGCGCAGCTTCACGCGCGCCGCGGACATGCACAGCCTCACCACGCCCGTCGTCTCGCGCGCCATCGCGCGCCTCGAAAAGCGCCTTGGCAGCCGGCTCTTTCATCGCAGCACGCGCGCGGTGTCGCTGACCGAGGCAGCCGAGCGCTTCTACGAAGGCTGCTGCCGCGTACTCGACGACCTCGACGCGCTGGAGGCCGACGCCACCGTGCAAACGCGTGAAGCGAGCGGCGTGCTGCGCCTGGTCGCGCACACCACGGCCACGGTCAATCGCCTCGTGCCGCTCATCGCCAGCTTCAAGCGCGCGCATCCCAAGGTGACGCTCGACGTGATCCTCACCGAGCGCCCCGTCGACCTGATCGCGGACGGCTACGATCTCGGCCTCGTGCTGCCCTTCATGCTCAACAACGAATCGACCGTCACGCGCCTGCTCGAGCGAATTCCGCTCGCGCTCGTCACGACGCCCGCGTATCTCGCAGCGCGTGGCACGCCGAAGCATCCCGCCGACCTCGCCGATCACGTGTTCGTGCCGATGCCGCCTTCCATGCGCAAGCCCTCGATCGCGTTTCGCGTGGGCGACGAGGAAGTCGTTGTGCCGTTGCACCACGAAATCGCCTCGAACAACCCCGAGTTCAACCGCGCGATGGTGCTGCAAGGCTTCGGCATTGGCATTCTCCCCACCGGGCTCGTGGGGGAGGAACTCGAGGCGGGCAAGCTCGTGACGGTGCTCGACGACTTCCCGCTCGTCGATATGCAGATCGAGATTCGCCTCGCCTACACCACGCGCACGCTGCTGCCGGCGAAGGTGCGCGCGTTCATCGACCACGCCACGGCGTTTTTCGACGATGTGACGCACGACGCGGCCCTGGAGGCGAAGGCTGATTGAAAGCTTGGCCGCGATTATTGTCGCCGCGGCCATAATGTGATGCCGTGCGTAAGGCTTGTTCGGGGCCTGATTGCCAACTACTCTGTGCATATGCACATCTACCAGTCACCCGAGCACGACGATTGTTTTGCCGTACGCCAGGCCGCGCGGCATCTGTCGCAGCTTTACGAGCGGCACTTGAGCGCGGCAGGACTCACGCCCACGCAGTTCAGCATTCTCGGAGCGCTGGGTCGTGCGTCGAGCCTCACGATGGCAGAACTCGGGCGCTCGATGGTGATGGAGCGTACCACGCTCGTGCGCGCCTTGCGGCCGCTGTTGCGCGGCGCGCTCGTGGCCGACGCGCCGGACCGCGGCGAACGACGCCGCCGCCTCGCGCTCACGCAAGCGGGCCGCACGCGCCTCGAAGCGGCGCACGACCACTGGCGCGCGGCGCAGGACGAATTCGAGCGCCGTTTTGGCGCACGACGCGCCGCGTGGCTGCGGCGCGAGCTGTTTCGCATCACACGGGCGGTTTAGTGTTTTCGGTTGGATTTGCGGGTTGCGTCGCGCTTGTTCCTATCGCGGCGTTTTTTTCATCTTTAGTAGTGTATATGCACAGGTAAACGTCATGTCGAGTCCTTCCACTTCCGTCGTGGTCGAGCCAGCGCAGGTGAGAGAGCGTACGCGCATCTCGCGCATGCGTCTCGCGCTAGGCGCGGTCGCTCTCGTGCTGGCGGCTGCCGCCGGCTACTGGTTCTTCGTGCTGCGCTTCGTCGAGACCACCGACGACGCCTATGTGGGCGGCAACGTCACCGTGATGGCGCCGCGCGTGAGCGGCTTCGTCGCCGAGATTCCCGTGCAGGACAACCAGCGCGTGCACGCGGGCCAGGTGTTGCTGCGTCTCGACTCGCGCGACTACGACGCGAAGCTCGCCCAGGCCAACGCGGAGCTTGCGAGTGCGCGTGCTGCTGTCGACGAGCTGCAGGCGCGGCGCACGTTGCAGGAAGCGGTGATCAATCAGCACCAGGCCGAAGTGCGCGCCTCGAATGCCGAACTCACGCGCAGCGGCCAGGACCAGACGCGCTACCGCGAGCTGGTGAAGGACGACGCGGTCTCGAACCAGCTGGTCGAGCGCGCGGATTCCGACTACGCGAAGGCGCAGGCGTCGGTTGCGCAAAGCGGCGCGGCGGTGCTGGCGGCGCAGCGTCAGCTCGACGTGCTGGCCGCACAGATCAACGACGCTCAGGCGCGTGTCGCAACGGCCGAGGCCAACCAGCGCCTCGCGCAACTGAACGTCGAGTACACGACCTTGACCGCGCCCGTGGATGGTTACATCGGCAATCGCACGGCGCGGGTGGGCACGCTTGCCAACGTGGGCGCGCCGCTGCTGACCGTGGTGCCCGCCACGGGCCTGTGGGTGGACGCGAACTTCAAGGAAGACCAGTTGAAGAAGATGCACGCGGGCGACCGCGCCGACGTGACGCTCGACGCGGCCAGCGGCACGCTGCACGGCACCGTGGAGAGCCTCGCGCCCGCCACCGGTGCGACCTTCAGCGTGCTGCCGCCCGAGAACGCCACGGGCAACTTCACGAAGATCGTGCAGCGCGTGCCGGTGCGCATCCGCATCGACGCGAATGCGCCGGCGGACCTGCAAGCCGCGCTGCGGCCTGGTCTTTCGGCGACCGTGAAAGTGCACCTCACGCAAGCGCATTGAAAAGGCCACTGCGATGAACGCCACCACAAACGTCGACCCGACACTCGCCCCGCATCTTCAACCGATGGCGCAACGCGCCTTCGCGTTCGCGCTGATGTGCATCGGCTTCTTCATGGCCACGCTCGACATCCAGATCGTCGCTTCGTCGCTGCGCGACATCGGCGGCGGTCTTTCCGCGAGCCAGGATGAGCTTTCATGGGTGCAAACGGCTTATCTGATTGCCGAGATCATGGTGATTCCCATGTCGGGCTGGCTCTCGAAGGTGTTCTCCACGCGCTGGCTCTTCGTGGCCTCCGCGGTGGGCTTCACTATCACGAGCATGTTGTGCGGCCTCGCCTGGGACATCAACTCGATGATCGTGTTTCGCGGCCTGCAAGGCGCACTCGGCGCGGCGATGATCCCCACCGTGTTCACCACGGCCTTTGTGCTCTTTCCCGGCAAGCAGCGTCTCGTTGCCTCCACGACGATCGGCGCGCTCGCCTCGCTCGCGCCCACGCTCGGGCCCGTGATCGGCGGCTGGATCACCGATCAATGGTCGTGGCATTGGCTCTTCTATCTGAACCTCGTGCCGGGTATTGCGGTGGCTGCGCTGGTGCCCAGGTACGTGAACATCGACAAGCCCGATCTTTCGCTGCTCAAACGTGGCGACTATCTCGGCATCGTGCTCATGTGCGGCTTCCTCGGCTGCCTCGAATACGTGCTCGAAGAAGGCCCGCGCAAGAACTGGTTCGGCGACGACGTGATCGTTGCCTGTACGTGGATCTCGGCGATCTGCGGCTTTCTCTTCATCGTTCACGCGCTCACGGCGAAGGATCCGATCGTCGATCTGCGCGCGCTGCTCGTACGCAACTTCGGCATTGGCAGTCTGCTTTCGTTTGTCACGGGCATCGGCATTTTCGTGGCCGTTTATCTCACGCCGCTCTTTCTCGCGGAAGTGCGCGGCTACAGTTCGCTGCAAATCGGCTTGTCGCTGCTTTCGGTGGGTGTGTTCCAGTTGCTCGCGCTTGGCGTCTACGCCTACGCCACGCGCTATTTCAGCATGCGCGCGCTGATGCTGTTCGGACTGGTCTGCTTCGGGTTTGGCTGCTACCTGTATGTGCCGCTCACGCACGACTGGGGCTGGCAGCAGTTCCTCGTGCCGCAGGCGCTGCGCGGCATTGGCCAGCAGTTCGCCATCCCGCCCATCGTCACGATGTCGCTCGGCTCGCTGCCGCCTTCGCGGCTCAAGTCGGCAAGCGGTCTCTTCAACCTCATGCGCAATCTGGGCGGCGCGATCGGCATCGCCGTGAGTGCGACGATGCTCAACGACCGGCTCAACTTCCACTATCTGCGCCTGAACGAGAGCGTGACCGCCGGCGCGCCGCAGGTGCAGTTGCTGCTGGCGGGCCGTACCGCGTACTGGTCGTCCGTGGCGGGCAACGCACTAGACGCCGCCGAAGCGGGGCTCGCGCAACTGCACGCACTGGTTCTGCGCGAGGCGCTCGTGATGACGTTCTCCGATACGTTCTTCGTGCTCTCGCTTTGCTTCCTGGTCGCCATTGCGAGCGTGGCGTTCTCAAAGCCGATTTCACTGGGTGGCCCGCCGCCCGACGCCCATTGAGGTGACCCATGAAAACTCCTGAACGCTCATCGACTCCCATGCGTCTCGTACTCTCGCTGCTTTCCGCCGCCGTGCTCGCCGCATGCGCGGTGCAGCCCGCGCAGCATCCCGACCTGCCCGCAACGGTACACGAAACGGCGCCTGTGGCATGGCGTATCGACGCGCCGCAGGACGCCATCGAAGCGCGCGCCTGGTGGGCGCAGTTCGGCGACCCGACGCTCGATACGCTGCTCGCTTCGGTGTTCGAAGGCAACCTCGACTTGCAGGCCGCCGCCGAGCGCGTGAAGCAGGCGCAATCGATCACGACGCAAAAGCACGCGGCGCTGCTGCCGCAACTCGACTTCACCGCGCATGGCGCTTATACGCGGCAGAACACGCCACCGCCGCTCGGCTATGTGAAGCAGGCAGGCGCGGGCCTCGCGTTGAGCTGGTCGCCCGACGTGTTCGGCGGCGAACGGCTCGACCTGCTCGCGGCGCAAGCGAACCTCGTGGGCCAGAAACATGCGCTCGATGCGGTGCGGCTCGCGCTGGCGGCGAATACGGCCTCGGCCTATGTCGATCTGCGCTATGCGCAGGCGGAATTGAAGATCCTGCAGGACAACCTGGAGATTCGCAAACACACCTTGCTGCTTACGCAAGACCGCCTGAAATATGGCCTTTCCACGCAACTGGACGTGGCGCGCGCACAAACGCAGCTAAGCGAACTGCAAGCACGCATTCCGCGTGCGCAGGCGAGCATTGATCATCAGTTGAACCTGATCGCGGTGTACACGGGTCGCACGCCGGAGTCCGTTGCGCAGCTCGCACTCGCGCAAACGGCGCCCATTCCTGGCGTGCCCGCGAGCGTGCCGCAGATGCTGCCTTCCGAAGCGCTGCTGCGCCGACCCGATGTGCAGGCCGCCTACGCCACCGTGCAGCAACGCGCGGCGGAAGTGGGCGTGGCGCGCGCCGAGCGCTATCCGAAGTTCACGCTCAATCTCACGGACGGCATTCTCGCGGCGTCCTACCTCGGCATGCCCACGCTCACGGATAACCTCTTTAGCGCGGCGATCGGCGCGACGAGCCCGATCTTCAACGCGGGGCGCATCACAGCCGACATCGACCAGAGCGAGAGCCGCATGCGCGAGTCGCAATTGAATCTGCAGGAGACCATGCTGCAGGCTTTGCGCGAAGTGGAGGATAGCCGCAGCGATCTCGTGAGCACGGCGAGCCAGACGCAACAGTTGAACGATGCGCTGGCTTCGTCGGCGCAATCGCTCAAGCTGGCCAACCAGCTCTACAAGGGCGGCGCCACGGACTTTCTCGACGTGCTGAGCGCGCAGCAAACCTTGCTCGCCGATCAGGACCTGCTCAACGATGCGCAGCGCGAGCGCGCGCAAGCGGCGGTGGCGCTCTACCGGTCGCTGGGCGGCGGATGGAGCCAGAGCGGCGACGTGGTGCTCGCGCAGGAAACGCCCGCGCACGGCGGCTGAACGGCAGGCTCGAAACGATGATCCCAGGCTCAAGCGCCCGAAGCCGTCTCGCGAGCCAGCGAGCGCCACTGCGCGGGCGTCATGCCCACGTGGCGCTTGAAGCCGCGCTGGAACGCGGCGTCCGACTGGTAGCCGACGAATTCGCCGATCTCGGCCACGCTGTCGTTGCTTTGCGCGAGCATGCGGCCTGCGAGCGTCATACGAATGTCGGTGAGCACGTCGGCGGCCGAGCGGCCGATGGCCTCGTCGAAGTGCCGCGCGAACGTCGCGCGCGACATGTGGCAAAGCTCGGCAAGCTCGGGCAGCGTCCAGGACTTGCTGGGCGCTTCGAACATGGCGTCGATGGCGGGTTGCAGGCGTGGGCGCTGCGCGAGCGCGAGCAGGCCGCGCGGCGGAGCGTCGCCGGCGCTCGCGTAGCGCAGCGTGAGCCCGAACAGCGCGCCCGACAGATGGTTCACGAGCGACTCGCTGCCCGGCGCCGCCTCATACGCTTCGTCGCGCAACAGCGCGATCAGGCGCACGAGACGTTCGGGGGCTTGCGTGCCGTCCCGCGCGCTATGCACGACGAGGCGCGCAGGCAGATTCTCGCGCAGCAGGCGCTGCGGCACGGCGGGCAGCAGGAAGCGGCCGCACAGGACGTCGGCAATGGCGCCGTCGCCCACATTGGTTTCGATGCTCACGCCGTTTTCCAACCGCTTGGCAACCGCGGCGGGCGCCGCGCCGCTGCCGTCGTGCAGCACGTGCGCGCTGCCCGAAGGAAACAGCACGATGTCGCCCGCATGGAGCGCGACGGGCGCGCCGTTCGCATCCTCGACGATGGCGCGCCCCGCAATCAGCACGTGATAGCGGATCTCGCGTTCCTTCGCAGCGGGGTCCTCGATGCGCCAGGGCGCGCCGAAATGGCAGCGCACGTCGAGGCGGCCGGCAACGGGCATCAGCGCGAGAAGGCGGCTCAGCAGATCCATGGTGGGCGAGTGAGACGATTGAGCATGAAGTCGCGCCATTCTGGCATTAAAAGCGCGATGGTGCGCGACTACACTGCAGCCATGCCATCGACGATGGCAGCGCGACACAGACACCCGCTCGCGACCATGCAACGTTAAAGGAGCAAAACATGTCCCGTCTTTCCGCCATCAAGCCTGAAGCCGCCACCGGCGCCGCCGCTGAAATCTTTGCAAAGATCCGCAAGGCCGTGGGCAAGGTGCCCAACGCCTACGCCACCATCGGCACGCATAGCCCCGAAGCGCTGGGCGCGCTGCTCAACATGGAGGCCGTGATCTCCGCCGGCACGCTGTCGAAGCCCGATATCGAAGCGATCAAGCTCGCGGTGAGCGAAGTGGCGGGTTGTGATTACTGTCTCGCGGCGCACACGCTGGCGGGCAAGTTCGCCGGGCTCGCGCCGGAAACGATGAAGGCGGTCCGCGCAGGAGAAGCGACCGGCGACGCGAAGCGCGACGCGCTCGTGCACTTCGTCCGCCTGCTGGTGAAGACGCACGGCACGGTGCCCGAAGCGGAAGTGAGCGCGATTCGCGAAGCCGGTTATACCGAGCGCCAGATCGTGGAAATCGCGCTCGCCGTGACGTCGATTACGTTCACGAACCTCGTGAACCGCATCAACGATACGACTCTGGATTTCCCGGCCGCACCGTAACGTAGCGGCAACGGTTTTACCACCCCGCGTGCGCTGGACACGACATCAATCGTGCCAGCGCACGCGAGCGCTTGTTCCACAAAAACGTTTGAAAGTGTGCATATGCATACATAGAATGTACATGGAACAGTGCACATCAAAGGAGAGTTGACCATGAGTACACGCGAGATCGTTTTGTGCCAGCCGGTGCGTACGGCAATTGGCGGATTCAACGGTGCGTTCAAGGGCGTTCCGGCCACGGAGCTAGGCGCAGCGGCGGTGCGCGAAACGCTCGCGCGCGCAAATCTCAACCCGGCGCGGCTCGGCTCCGTGGTGCTCGGCAACGTGATCCAGGCGGGCAACAAGATGAATCCCGCGCGCCAGGCCGAGCTTGGCGGCGGCGTGCCGGTTCAGGTGCCTGCGCTCACGGTGAACCGCGTGTGCGGCTCCGGCGCGCAGGCCGTTGCGAGCGCCGCGCAGGAAGTGATGCTGGGTCTTGCCGACGTCGCGCTCGCGGGCGGCATGGAGAACATGGACCGCGCGCCGTATCTGCTGGACGGCGGGCGGTGGGGCTATCGCATGGGCAACGCCGAGATTCACGACAGCATGCTGCGCGACGGTCTCGTCGATGCGTTTTCGGGCCAGCATTCGGGCTGGCATACGGAAGACCTCGTGACGCGGGCCGGGCTCACGCGTGCTGAACAGGACAACTGGGCCGCGCGTTCGCAGCAACGCTTTGCTGCCGCACAGGCCGCGGGGCGCTTCAAGGAAGAAATCGTCGCGGTGGAGATCAAGGGCAAGAAGGGCATGGAGCGCATCGATACCGACGAAGCGCCGCGCCCCGACACGACGCTCGAAGGGCTCGCGAAACTGCGTCCCGCGTTTCGCCCGGACGGCACGATCACGGCGGGCAACGCGCCCGGCCTGAACAGCGCGGCGAGCGCCATGCTCGTGGCCGAGCGCGGCTTTGCCGAATCCGAAGGCCTCGCGCCCATGGTCAGGCTCGTGGCGTGGGGCGTCGCGGCGGTGGAGCCGGGTATGTTCGGCCTTGGCCCCGTGCCCGCCGTGCAACTCGCGTTGGGGCGCGCCGGCTGGTCGCTGGGTGACGTCGAGCGCTTCGAGATCAACGAGGCATTCGCGGCGGTGCCGCTCGCGGTCATGAAGCAGCTTGGCATTCCCGAGGACATCGTGAACGTGGAAGGCGGCGCGATTGCGCATGGCCACCCCATCGGCGCGACGGGCGCGATTCTCACCACGCGCCTCGCGTGGTCGATGCAGCGCGACGGGTTGCGTCGCGGCGTCGTGACGCTTTGCATCGGCGGAGGCCAGGGTATCGCGCTCGCGCTCGAGAAAGTATGATGGCCGGGCCACGCGAGGCGCGTGGGGCTGAGATACGGACTGGGACACAGGTGGGGAACACGATGACGAAGCGGATCACACGCGAGGAATGCAACTGTTTTGCGCTGCGGCAGGCCGCGCGTTTCGTCACGCAGCTTTACGAGCGCCACCTCTCGCAGGCCGACGTGACGGCCGCGCAGTTCACCATCCTCTCTCGCCTCGCGGGACGGCCCGACGCCACGGCCGCCGAACTGTCCGACGACCTCGTGATGGATCGCACGACGCTCGTGCGGGCGCTGAAGCCGTTGCAACGTGACGGCCTCGTGCTCACGGCGGCGGCCGAACACGACACGCGCACGCTCGTCTACCGGCTGTCGGCTGCGGGCTTGCGGCGCTACGACAAGGCCCATGCGCTTTGGCTCGACGCACAGGCCGAGTTCGAGCAGCACATGAAGCGCGACCGCGCAAAGGCGCTCCGCAGCGAACTATTTGCACTGACGAAGGCTGCGGCGGGCTGACACTACACTTACGCAAGCACGCGTTTCGTAAGCCCCTGAGGCAAGGCGGTCACGCCAGAGATCAGATCTGGCGCGAAAATGGCATCATGAGAATTCCAGGAGTCTGACGCATTGCCGCCGGGTTCTCATGAGACGATATCGACCGCCGCCGCCCAATTTCCTGCGTGACCACGCGCATCCAGCCTGGCGCGATATCGCGTTGACTACGCTGCCCGTGGCCCTGTTCTGCGCGGTGGTGATCGGTGTTGTCTTCTGGCTCGTCGATCCGGCGCCGCCGCGCACGATCACGATCAGCGCGGGCCCCACCGACAGTTCCTTCATGCAAATGGCGCAAGCCTACCGCGCGATCCTCGCGCGCAATGGCGTGACGCTCAAGATCCTCGAATCGGACGGCTCGGTGCAGAACCTGCAGCGCCTGCTCGATCCGAAGCAGCACGTGGACCTCGCGTTCGTGCAGGGCGGCGTCGCCGACGGCATCGATACACGCTCGCTCATGTCGCTCGGCAGCGTGGCCTATTTGCCCATCGTCGTTTTCTATTACGGTTCGGGCCTCACGCGGCTGTCCGAACTCGACGGCAAGCGCATCGCCATTGGCCGCGTGGGCAGCGGCACGCGCGAGCTGGCGCTCAAGCTGCTCTCAGCGAACGGCATCGATCCCGGCGGAGACTCCACGTTCCTGCCGCTCGACGGCATGGATGCGGCCACGGCGCTCGTCTCCGGCCGCGTGGAGGCCGCGATGCTGAGCGGCGACTCGACCACGCGGGCGCTCATGCTGCGTTTGCTCGACATCCCCGGCATCTCCGTCATGAGCTTCGACGAAGCGGCCGCCTATACGCGGCTCTTTCCGTATCTGGAGAACGTCGACCTGCCGCCCGGCGTGCTCGATCTGCGCAGGCGGCAGCCACGCGAGACGGTGCACCTGATCGGCCCGACCGTCGAACTCGTCGCGCGCGATACGCTGCATCCCGCGCTCTCCGACCTGCTCATCGAAGCGGCGGGCGAGGTGAACGGCGCGCCCGGACTCCTGCAGCGCGAGGGCCAGTTTCCGAGCCCGGCGGTGCACGACTTTCGCGTGAGCGAGGACGCCACGCGCTACTACAAGTCGGGCAAGAGCTTTCTCTATCGCGCGCTGCCGTTCTGGCTCGCGAGCGTGACGGACCGTCTGCTCGTGCTGCTGCTGCCGTTGGCCGTGCTCGTGATTCCCGCGTTGCGCACGATACCGGCGCTGTACCGCTGGCGCGTACGCTCGCGCATTTATCGCTACTACGGTGCGCTCATCGCCATCGAGCGCGACGCGCGCATGCATACGAACGAAGAACAGCGACGTGCGTTGCTCGAAGAACTCGACGAGATCGAGCGCTCGCTCAATACGCTGCGCATGCCGCTCGCGTTCGCCGATGCGTTTTACGTGTTGCGCGAACACGTGGGTTTCGTGCGTATGCATTTGGGTGCAAACGAGTCGCAGTCACACTCCAGCGCGGTCTAATCCGTATTCACGATATTGTTACGCTCAACGTAGTTTTTGATCTCGTTGATGCAAGTCGCTTAATCGCAGTGCTGCAGCACGTCTTCGGTTGACACTGCGAGTCTCATCCCTTTATTTTTTTGTGGCCATGCCGTAGCGGCTTCGAGATTGTGAGGATCGCTTGAGGTTTGCGAATGTTCGATCCCTGCGCATTTCAGAACCATTGTTCGTAACCGGGAGGACCATAACGTGAAAACATCCGGTGCAAACCAGCGTCTTGCCTGGCTCGTGTGTGCCACACTCGCGGGCGCGCCGCTTTTCGTGGGTCCACTCGGGCCCACTGCCGCGCTTGCGCAGAACGCGGCGCATCTATCGAGCCAGCAGCTCGATTCGCTCACCGCGCCCATCGCGCTCTATCCCGACGCGTTGCTCGCGCAGGTCCTCATGGCCTCCACGTTCCCGCAAGACGTGTCCGCCGCCGCCGCGTGGTCGAAGTCCAACCCTAACCTCAAGGGCGACGATGCGGTGAAGGCCGTGGCCTCCCAGCCTTGGGACCCGAGCGTGCAGTCGCTCGTGGCGTTTCCGCAGGCGCTCGCCACCATGGCTTCGAAGCCAGAGTGGGTTCAGCAAATCGGCGATGCTTTTCTCGCGCAGCCCAACGACGTGATGGATTCCGTGCAGCGCCTGCGCGCGCAGGCGCAGAAGGCGGGCAACCTCAAGTCCAATGAGCAGCAGAAGGTCGTGGTGCAGCCGGCCTCGAGTACGTCGACCACGCAAACCATCGTGATCGAGCCGGCCAATCCGCAAGTGGTCTACGTGCCGACGTATAACCCGACGGTGGTCTATGGCGCGTGGCCGTATCCGGCCTACCCGCCTGTGTACATGCCGCCGCCTCCGGGCTATGCCATGGCCACCGCCTTTGTGGGCGGGCTTGCGTTCGGTGCGGGCGTGGCGGTCGCGAACTCGCTGTGGGGCGGGGTCAACTGGGGCACCAACAATGTCAACGTCAACGTCAATCGCTACAACAACATCAACGTCAATAACCGCATCAACACGACCAACGCCACGCAGAACTGGAATAGCAACGCCAACGTCCAGCGTCGGCAGCAGAACATCAACAACGCGAATCTCAACGGACAGCGCGGCCAGTACCGCGGCTATGATCAGTCCCGCACGCAGGCCATGCAGACCTTGCAGAACCGCACTGGCCAGAACATGAGCGGCAGTGCGCAACAGAGATACCAGGGCATCGAGCAAGGCGGCCGGCCGAACGCAAACGGCGGCAACGCGGCGAACGCCAATCGCGGCAACGAACTGAACAATCGCGCCCAGAATGGCGCGCAAAACGCCAACCGTGGCAACGAGTTGAACAATCGCGGGCAGAACGGCGCGCAAAACGCGAACCGTGCGAACGATCTCAACAACCGGGCGCAGAGCATGAATCGCGACAACGCGTTACGCGGCGCAGGCGACGGCGCCAATGCGCGGCTCGAACAACAACGCGGCCAGCAAAGCCGCGAAGCGTTCCAGAGCCATGGCGGCTTCAACGGCGGTGGTGGTGGTGGTGGCGGGTTCGGCGGTGGCGGCGGAGGTGGCGGACGTCACATCGGCCGTCGATAACGTTGAACATCATGAGGAGTCTAAAAATGATCCGCATTTCCGCACGCCGCCTGCCGCACGACTACGCGCTCGCACTTGGTACGGCACTCGCGCTCTTTGGCGCGCCCGCGCTGCTGCCCGCCCAGTTCGGCGGCGCCGCCGTCTACGCGCAAGCCGTCTTCGCCACGCCCGAAGCGGCCGCGAACGCGTTCACCGATGCACTCGCCACCAACGACCAGGGCGCCATGAAGCACGTGCTCGGCAACGACTTCACCGCCTTCATCCCAACGCAAAACATCGGTCAGGACGATATCGACGACTTCCTTGGCGCCTGGGCGAAGGGCCATCGCGTCGTACCCGACGCCACGCCGGTTGCCGGCAAGGCGAGCGCTCATGTCGAGGTGGGCGACAGTGGCTGGACGCTGCCCATCCCTATCGTGCAGTCGGGCAAAGGCTGGCATTTCGACCCGCGTGAAGGCGCAAGCGAAATTCTCACGCGCCGGATCGGCCGCAACGAGCGGGCTGCCATGCTCTCCTCGCTCGCCTACGTCGACGCGCAGAACGACTATCGCAAGCTCACGCAGCACTATGCGCAGCGCCTCGTGAGCACACCGGGCACGCACGACGGTTTGTACTGGCCGGTCGAGCCGGGTGAGACCGAAAGTCCGCTCGGACCGCTCGCCTCGACCATGCCGGGTAACGCGAAGATCACGCCGACCGAGGGGTATCACGGCTATCACTTCCGCATTCTCACCGCGCAGGGACCGCACGCCAGCGGCGGTGCGCGCAGCTATCTCGAGAACGGGAATCTGAGCGGCGGTTTTGCGCTCGTGGCCTGGCCGGCGCAGTACGGCAAGACAGGTGTGATGAGCTTCATCATCAACCAGGACGGCCAGCTTTATCAGAAGAACCTCGGGCCGAACAGCGCGCATACGGCAGAAGCGATCAAGGCATTCGATCCCGACTCGTCCTGGCAGGCCACCACACCCTGATCGGCGATCCGCCGTCCGTCGGATGGCATGATTTCCGACGTTGTTCTCTAACGGACGCCTCACACGGAATTCGGGCACAATCAAGCCACGGCGATGTGGCTGTCGCCCGATGCGGGCTTTGGCCAACGGAAGCGGAGGAGTCGGGCATACGGATTGCTCAATCTTCCCCGCACTCTCATTCGTGTGGAGATAACCAAATGCAACGACGCAACTTCATGCTAACGGCGGCGGTGACCCTTGCCTCGGGCGGTCTCACGCTCGCGGGCTGCACCACCACGACGAATTCGAATTCCACGGCGTCGCAGAACATGTCCAAGCGGCAGTCGATCGACGCGTCCGTGGACGGCACGCTCTCGCGGCTGTATTCGACCGTCAAAGGCTCGCACGAACTGCTCGCGAAGTCGCGCGGCGTGCTGGTGTTCCCCGAAGTGCTGCAGGCCGGCTTCATCGTCGGCGCGCAGTATGGCGAGGGCGCGTTGCGCGTGGGCGGCGCGACGGTCGGCTACTACAGCACGGCGTCGGGCTCGTTCGGCCTGCAGGCCGGCGCTCAGTCGAAGGCGCTCATCTTCGCCTTCATGACGCAGGATGCGCTCGACAAATTCCGCGCGACGGATGGCTGGGCAGCGGGCGCCGACGCCTCGGTCGCGCTCGTGACCGTGGGCGCGAATGGCGTCGTCGACACCAACACGGCCACGCACCCGGTGGAAGCCTTCGTGCTGACCAACGCGGGCCTGATGGCCGACGTCTCGCTGGCGGGCACCAAGGTCACGCGTCTGAACATCTGATAGGCGCGCTCCGGTAAAAAGCGCCGGATCATGTAAAAAGGGCAAGGCGATCAAGCCTTGCCCTTCGTCATTTCTGCGCGGCCCGAACTGGCGCCGTCGCGTACGGCCTCAGCAGCCCGTGTTCTTCACACGCTCGACTTCGAGGCCGAACCACGGGCGCAGCTTCGTGCCGAGCACATTGCCCGCAAACGCGCACACGAGCCACAGCCATCCGTGCAGGCTGCCCGAGACGATGCCGCTGAAATACGCGCCGATATTGCAGCCGTAAGCGAGGCGCGCGCCATAGCCGAGCAGCAGCCCGCCGATCACGGCCGCCACGAGCGAGCGCAGCGGAATGCGCCACACCGGCGCGTAGCGGCCCGCGAGCGAGGCCGCCGCCATGGCGCCGAGCACGATGCCGATGTCCATGACCGTGGTGACGTCGTGGCTTGCCGGGGCGGCGAGCGCGGCGGCGTTCGGGCCGGCCATCCAGTACTTCCAGCTCGCCACGTCGATGCCGAGCGTTGCGAAGCCCTTCGCGCCCCACAGCGCGAATGCCGAGGTCACGCCCCAGGGGCGGCCCGAGAGCGCGAGCGTCGCGAAATTGAGGATCGCGAGCGCGACCGCGCCGGCGAGCAGCGGCCACGGGCCATGCAGCCACGGTGAGGTGTGCGGCGCGCGCGGCTCGTTGACGAGGCGGCCGTGGCGGCGCTTTTCGACGACCACGGTGAGCGCGGCAATGAGCGCGAACACGACGAGGTTCAGCGCGATGGCCGGCGCGGCGCCGAGCGCGTTCACGAACGAGAACGGCTTCAATTGCGGCATCGACGTCCAGAACGGCATGTGCGCCGTGGCGACGACGGAGCCCACGATAAAGGCGATGAGCGTCACGACCATGCGCGTGCTGCCGCCACCCACGGTATAGAGCGTGCCCGAGGCGCAGCCGCCGCCCAGTTGCATGCCGACACCGAACATGAACGCGCCGACGATGACCGACGTGCCCGCGGGCGAAACGAGGCCCGTGACCGGATGGCCGAAGAGCGTTCCTGCCGCGAGCGCGGGGAAGAAAAGCAGCACGCCGATAGCGAGCATGACCATCTGCGCGCGCAGGCCGGCGCCGCGCCCGTCGGCGATGAATACGCGCCACGCGGAGGTGAAGCCGAACGCCGCGTGATAGAGCGTCATGCCGAGCAGCGCGCCGACGACATAGAGCGCCGCCTGACGCCCGCTCACGGTCTGCGCGAGATACACCGCGCCGAGCGCGACGAGCAACAGCGCGATGCCTAGCGGCTTGGGATTGATGGAGTCGAGTCGGCGCGGCGCGCGCGCAAGCGGCGTGGAGAGATCGGACATGGGAGCGGGGCAGTCTGGAAAAGCTGCCAGGAAAAACAATCGGCGAAAGCAAAACGATAGCACGAATCGCAATCTGGACCGACCGAGCCCCCAGGCCCGCTTTTCGCGACCCGCAGCGAGCCGCGAGAAAGCGCCGTAAAGCCCGTCCGGACGGGGTTTTCCCAGACATTGGGACGCAGCGTGCCAAACCCCGCGAAGCCCTGCGCTCATCATGGATTTCCCCTATGCAGCGCCGCGCCCCGTCTGCCGTTACGCGAGACGAGGTGCGAAGGCGCGTCGGGCCGCGCGGATTCGCACTGGCTACAAGATAAAAAACGCAACGGAGACCTCATGCTGGGAAACATCACCATTCGCGGCGGGCTAACGCTCGTCATCGGTATCTTCGTCGCGTTTCTGCTGACGGTGATCGGCGTGTCGTATGGCGCGCTCAAGATCACCAATGACAGCCTGCGCGACGCCCAGCGCGGCGCGCAGTCGCTCGACGCCCTCAAGACCAGCTCGGAACGCCTGCTCCAGGTACGCCTCGCGCTCGGCGGCTACGAGACGCTCTTCAGCGTCGGCAAGGCCACGGACGGCTTGCTCGACAAGGCGCACCAGGTGCTCGTGGATTCGAACAAGGAATTCGCGCGCTACAGCGCCGGTCCGTTCGAGGACCCCGACGAGGCGCGCCTCGCCCAGGCCGTGAGCAGCGCGCGCGAGGCGCTCGTCTCGCAGGCGCTCGAGCCCGAGTACAAGTCGCTCGTCGACAACGATTTCAACACCTTCCGCACGATCCAGGGCGAGACCGCCGACCGCTACTACGGCGCCTACGCGAAGGCGATCGAAGCGCTCGAGAGCTGGCAGGCCGCGCGCCAGCAGCAGGACGCCGACACCGCCGCGCAGCGCTTTCGCCTGTCGCTCATCGTGTTCGGCCTGATCGGCGTGGTGGGTGTGGCGATCGGCGTGTTCGCGCGCGTCGGGCTTGCCGCCGCCGTGGTCAAGCCGGTGAACCATGCGATTCGTCATTTCGAGCGCATCGCCGCGGGCGACCTCACGGTGGACGTGCGGGTGCGCTCGAAGAACGAAATGGGTCAGCTGCTGGGCGCGCTGCAGACCATGCGCGACGGCCTCGTGGGCACCGTCTCGCGCGTGCGCGGCAGCACGCACGAAATCACGCAGGGCGCGAAGCAGATCGCGTCGGGCAACGTCGATCTCTCGGATCGCACGGCGCAGCAGGCGGCGGCGCTCGAAGAAACGGCGGCGAGCATCGAGGAGCTTTCGGCGGCGGTGCGCCAGAACACGGACGGTGCGAAGGAGGCGAGCGGGCTCGCCCAGACCGCGCTCGAAACGGTCACGCGCGGCGCCGACGTGGTGGCCCGCGTGAACGCGACGATGAGCGACATCACGGCCTCGTCGCAGAAGGTGGAGGAGATCACCGGCATCATCGAGGGCATTGCGTTCCAGACCAACATCCTCGCGCTCAACGCGGCGGTGGAGGCGGCGCGCGCGGGCGAGCAGGGCCGCGGCTTCGCGGTCGTGGCGAGCGAGGTGCGCAGCCTCGCGCAGCGCTCGGGCACGGCGGCCAAGGAGATCAAGGAGCTGATCGCGGCCTCGGCGGCGACCGTCGGCGCGGGCGCGCGCCTCGTGGAAGACGCGCGCCGAACCATGGACGAGGCGCGCAGTGCGGTGGCGCGCGTGAGCGGGATCATGAGCGAGATCGAAACCGCGACGCACGAGCAGAGCGACGGCATCGAGCAGGTGAACCGCGCGATTGCGCAGATCGACGAGGTCACGCAGCGTAACGCGGCACTCGTGGAGGAAGCGGCGGCGGCCGCGCAGTCGCTCGAATCGCAGGCCGATTTGCTGCGCGAGGCCGTGGCCGTGTTCAATCTGGGCGGCGCGGCGCAGGCAGGTGCGCGCCCGGCGCAAGCCGCTGCGGCGGACGCGCGAGCCGCCCGCGGGAGCGCGCCGGCGCTGGCCTGAGCCAGCCGTTGCGGGTTGTCCTTGCCGTTGCAAGGACAACTTCCGGCCGTTTTAACCTGAGGTTATACCCCGCGCGCAATTCGCAATTGAGTTCCCCATCGTTCCCGGCGAGACTGGCGGCATAGGCCGTCAGGGTTTGGCCGTCAGCGAAAGAGAACAACGGATCATGCGAGTTTGTGTTTTGGGCGGTGGGGTGATTGGCGTGAGCACGGCATACGCGCTCGCCCGCGATGGACACGAAGTCACGCTCGTCGAGCGCCATGCCGATGTGGCGCGCGAGACGAGCCACGCCAATGGCGGCCAGCTCAGTTACAGCTACGTCGCGCCGCTCGCGGACCCCTCCGTGCTGCCCAAGCTGCCGCAATGGCTCTTCTCGCGCGACGCCGCGCTGCGTTTCGTGCCGCGGCTCGATCCGCACCAATGGCGCTGGTGCGCCGCGTTCCTGCGTGCCTGCACGCGCGCGCGCAGCCGCGCGACCACGGCCGAACTGCTCGGCCTCGGTTTTCTGAGCCAGCGGCTCATGCACGAGGTGGTCGAGCGCGAAGCGCTGTCATTCGACTACGTGCGCAACGGCAAGCTCGTGGTGTATCGCGACGAGGAAGGGTTTGCGGGTGCGCGCCGCCAGGCGCAATACCAGGAGAAACTCGGCTGCGTGCAGCACGCGCTCGACGGCGCGGCGTGCGTCGCGCTCGAACCTGCGCTTGCGCATATCGGCGCAGAGATCGTGGGCGGCATTTACACGCCAGGCGAAGAGGCCGCCGACTGCGATCAGTTCACGCGCGGCCTTGCACGCGCGGCGCAGCGCGACGGCGTGAATCTGCAACTTGCCACCGAGTTCTCCGGACTGCGAACGAAAGGGCTGCGAGTGCTCGCCGCGCAGACCTCGCAGGGTGACATCGAAGCCGACGCTTTCGTGGTGTGCCTGGGTTTCCAGAGCCAGCCGATGCTCGCCGCGCTCGGCGTGCACGTGCCCGTGTATCCGCTCAAGGGCTACAGCCTCACGCTCCCCAGCGCGAACGCACAAGGCGCGCCGCGCGTCTCGGTCACGGATGCGCATCACAAGGTCGTCTACGCTCCGCTCGGCGAGCGGCTGCGCATCGCAGGCATGGTCGATCTCACGGGCATGAACCCGCACGCCGACGACGCCCGCATCGCGCTGCTCACGCGCCAGGCGCGCGAAACCTTCCCCAACGCCGGCGACTACGACGCCATGCAGACGTGGACCGGCATGCGTCCCGCAACGCCGGACAGCAAGCCTGTGATTGGCGCCACGCACTTTCGCAACCTGTGGCTCAACACGGGGCACGGCGCGCTCGGCTTCACGCTTGCGCTCGGCAGCGCGCAACTGCTCGCCGACTTGCTGGCGGAGCGCGAGTTGCCGATCGACGGCGACGCCTTCGCGCCGGGTCGCTGATCCGGCTCGTTGATTCGCCAGCGCGGCGTTACTGCAGCGTCGCGCCTTCCTCGCGCACGACCACGCTCGTGCGTCCGTCGATGCTCACCGGCACTTCGCCGCGCACGGTCGCGCGCCGGACGACGCGTCGCGCGTCGCCGTAGTCGTTGATCGCGTAGTGCTGCGTGGCGCGGTTGTCCCAGATCGCGACGTCGCCTTCCTGCCAGTTCCAGCGCACCGTGTTTTCGAGCCGCGTGACGTGCTCGTGGAACACCTGCAGCAGATGCGCCGAATCGGACGACGAAAGACCCTTGAGCCGCTGCACGAAGTGGCCGAGCACGAGCGTGCGTTCGCCCGTTTCCGGATGCACGCGCACCACGGGATGTTCGGTTTCGTAGAGCTTCGACGTGAAGACTTCGCGGTAGCGCTTGAGCTGCGCGTTGTCCGCGTTCGTGTGCGTGGACGCGTAGTCGTAGGCGTTGGTGTGGAGCGCCCAGAGCGTGTCGGCGAGCGCGCGCAGCGGCTCGGGCAGTTGCGCGTACGCGGCGGCCGTATTGGCCCACACCGTGTCGCCGCCAAATGGCGGAATCACCACGGCGCGCAGGATCGAGACTTTCGGGTAGGCGTCGACGAAGGTGACGTCGGTATGCCACGAGTTGGCGCGCGCGCCGTGCAGCGAATCGAGTTCCAGCAGGCTGCCGCCTTCCACCGAGGGCACCGTAGGGTGCGCGACCGTCTCGCCGAAGCGCCGCGCGAAGGCTTCCTGCGCAGTATCGTCGAGATGCTGCTGGCCACGGAAGAACAGCACTTTGTGACGCAGCAGGGCGGCGTTGATCGCGTCGAACGTGGCGCTGTCGAGATCGGCGTGAAGACGCACACCGTCGATGCGCGCCCCAATGCGGCCCGCGACTTGATGGAGGTCGAGCGCGATATCGGCGTGTTGCCTGGTGCCGGCATGCAGATGCGCAGACGGATCGGAAACGGCGGGGCGCTGCGTTTGAACGTCGGACATCGAAAGTCTCCTCGGCTGGACGTGGAACGCCCATTCAAGCAGGCTTGCGCCGCGAGAAGAACTGACGATTTCTGCGAAGCTATGCGCGCGGTGGCGCGCTATGGATAGCTGCGTGTGTGATTAGCATGCACCAAAAGAAAATGACGCAGACCCGCGAGGGAATGCGTCATTCACAAGATGCTGCAAGGTACAGCTTCTTTACTGCATGTTCGTTGGTAGGCTCGATTGGATTCGAACCAACGACCCCCACCATGTCAAGGTGGTGCTCTAACCAACTGAGCTACGAGCCTGTCGAGGCGCGAATTATAGAGACACTCGCGCGCGCTTGCAAGCGCTTTTCTCGAATCGGGCGAAACGCCGTGTTTTCGGGCGTGCGTCTATGCGAATTCGCGCGCCAGGTTGCGCAGGTTTTGCGCGGGATCGGCGAGCATTTCGCGGGCGATGCGCGCGCGCTTGCCGATCAGCGCTTTGGCGCTGCGCATGTCGCGACCCTGATTCACGGTGATCGCGCCAACCAGCGCGCCTTCGTCGTCGAGGCCGAACAGCACGCAGGGCGGCGCTGCCAACGAGCCGCGTGTGAGCCATTCAGGCGCAGCCATGTCGCCCGCGAACTGGATGTTGAGCCCGCATTGATCGGTCCAGAACCAGTCGGTTTCGTGCGCGTCTTCTGCGACGCCGAGCATCGCGCGCACCGCTGTCTGCGCCTGGCGATTCGCGTTTTCCCACGTTTCGCGGCGCTGGTGGCGGCCGCTTGCTGCATTCCACTGGCTGGCGGCGTCGCCGGCCGCGTAGAGGTGCGCGTGCGAGGTGCGGCACTGTGCGTCGATCACGATGCCGTTATCGATTTGCAGATCTGCTGCGCGAGCGAGCGTGGTTTCGGGTTCGACGCCGATGCCGTAGATCACCGCGTCGCCGGCAATGCGCGTGCCGTTTTCGAGCGTCAGCACGAGTTCGCCGTTCTCGCGAGTGGCTGACGCGAGCGGCGAGCCCAGATGCAGCGTTACACCCCGCGCGCGATGCACATCGCACAGATGCTCGGTGAGCAGTGGTGGAGCGCAACGTGCCATCGCACGCGGCGCCTGTTCGATCACGGTGACTTCCGCGCCGAGATCGACCGCGCTCGAGGCGAGTTCGAGACCGATCACGCCCGCGCCCACCAGCAGCACGCGCTTGCCCGCTTGCAGCACGGGAATAAGGCGTTGCGCGTCCTCCAGCGTGCGCAGCGTGTAGACGTTCTCGCCCAGCGCGTCGAGCATCGGCAAGCGCCGCACGCGCGCGCCGGTGGCGAGCAGCAGTTCGTCGAAGGCAAGCGATTCGCCGTTCGCGAGCGTGACGATGCGCGCCTGCGCGTCGAGCGCGGTCACGGCCACGCCGAGCTTCAACTCGATGTTTTGCTCCGCGTAGTAGCCTTCGCCGTGAATCGCGCAGCGCGCGGTTTGCGGTTGCAGCAGCACGTCCTTCGAAAGCGGCGGCCGTTCATAAGGCGCGTGGGCTTCCTCGCCGATCAATACGACGCGGCCCGCATAGCCTTGCTGGCGCAATTCGGCGGCGGCGAGCGCGCCCGCCTGGCCCGCACCGACGATGACGATAGTCGAGGCGTTCATGATCCGTTTCCCGTTACAGATGCAGGCCGCCCGCCGCGTGACGGATGCCGCGAATGCCGAGGCCGGCGTCCGCATTGATCATCACGCCGCTCAGCACGCGGTTGTTCGCGCGCGAAGCGAGCATCACGTAGGGCCCTGTGAAATCCGCAGGCTGCGGGAAGAACTGCAGCGGCAGGATGCCCGCAATCGCTTCGGGCGAACGCGAATCCATAATGCGCAAGTCCTGCTGGCCGAGCGAAGCGGGGCCGCGCAAATCGCTCGCCATGCCGCAAGGGCCGACGCCGTTCACACGCACCTTGGGCGCGAGTTCATAGGCGAGCTGGCGGATGATGCCCACGGCCGCATGCTTGCTCGCCGTGTACAAGGGACCGCCGCCGCCCGGATAGAACGAAGAATTCGAGAGCGTGAAGATCATGCTGCCTTCGCTCGCGATGAGCGCGCGCGCAGCCGCTTTCGCGCCGAGCAGATAGCCCTTCACGTTGATCGAGAAAAGCTCGTCATAACCGCTTTCGAGTTGTGCAGGCGAGAGATCGACGAGGCTCGAAGCGTGATCCCAGATCGCTGCGTTGCCGATGAAGGTGTCGAGCTTGCCGAACGCCTCGACGGCGGCGCTCACGGCGCGCTCGTTGTCGGCGTACGAGGTCACGTCGCCCTGCACGGCGACGACGTTTTGCGCACCGAAGCGCACTTGCAGCGCTGCGACTTTCTCCGCCGAACGTTCGAGCACCGCCACGCGCGCGCCTTCTTCGAGAAAGCGTTCGACGAGTGCGAGGCCGAGTCCCGAGCCGCCGCCCGTGATCAGCGCAACTTCGTTATCGAGCCAGCCCATTACGCGGCCTCCGGAACGTCGACGAAAACCGCGCCGTCAACGAGTGTGACAGGGAACGTCTTGAGCGCTTCGGTCGCGGGCTGGCACAGGGCCGTGCCGGTCTTCAGACAGAAACGAGCGGCATGCAGCGGACATTCGACGGTGCCGTCGTCTTCGATATAGCCTTCGGACATCGAAGCATTGCCGTGCGAGCAGCGGTCGTTCAGCGCGAAGAGTTCGCCGTTCACCTTGAATACGGCGATCGCGGCGGACGGGCCGTCCACCTTGATCGCTTCGCCATCGGACAACGCGTCGTCCTGGCAGACAAAAATACGGGCCATGATCAGAAAAGCACACTCAGGTTATGGGAAGTGAGCACCGCCTGGTCCAGCGTGATCTCACGGTTGCACACCTGCCAGCCCTGCGCGCCCTCCACGCGGCGCACGCGGTCGAGGCGGCGGCCCACGTAGAACGTCTCGTCGCGTTCCTTCTGCGAGCGGTAGAGCGCGTAGTTCACCTGCACCTCGTATTCGCCGGGCGTTTCGGTGGTGAACGCTCGCAGGTTCGTCACGAGATGGCGCGTGCGCGAAGGCGGTTCTTCCGCCCACGCCATGCCGGTTTCGAGGCGCGCCACGCGGCGTTCGAGCTGGAAATGCGTGTCGTTGAAGATCCACGTGGTGGGCGGCTGCACGCCGCGCCGACGGTCGCGCGTTTGCGCGTTGACGGTCGTGCGCATGGTGTAGCGAATGTCCTTCGACATAAGGTCGAGCCACGCGCGAAAGCGCCAGCCGTCAAGCAGCGCCGCCTCGTCAAAGAGGAATTGCTCGATTTCGTGATGCAGTTCGAGACCCACGCGCGTGGGCGTGAAAACCGGTTCGGCGACTTCGCTCATTTGAGTACCTCCGCTTCATAGCGCGCGGTACGCTCGTTTACTTCGTCCCACGTTTCGGAAATCAGCAGGTCTGCCCAGCGCCGGTACATGCCGCGCGCAGCTGTCTCCGAGAAAATGTAGTTCGTCATGCCAGGTATGCCGTCTTCGCGCACGCGCTCGTTGCCCAGGCCCATTTCTAGGCACAGCTTCGTTTTGCGCGCGCGGCTGCCGCGCAGCACCTTCTGCACTTCGGCCCAGTTTTCCGAGTCGTCCTGTTCGAGAAAGCCTGCGGGCCCGAAGGCGCGCGTCGCGCTGCGCTCGAAGGCGGCTTTGACTTCATCGGACGCTGCCTTGTCGGCGATACAGAACGCCCACACTTCCACCTGATTCGGCCCGCGCGGGTGCCAGACGCGCAGCGTGGCCGTGCCGTTGAGCCAGGAAAGCGTCGGGAACATGTTGTTGTGGCCCGCGAGACGCATCGCGCGTACCTTGCCCAGGCGCGCTTCGGCTTCGGCATAGGTGTCGCGGAAATACTGCGAGACTTCGCCGTCCACCCACACGTTCGCGTCGGGCTGCTCGGTGAAGAAGAAGCCGCTGCCATGGCCCGCCTGGCCGTACTGCAGGGCGTCTTTCGCGGTCTCCCACACGGGGCGCGCGGTTTGACCCGCGCCCAGCGCCTTGTCCGCTGCGCCTTCCTTCGCGCCGAGCACTTCGATGGCGGACGCGTGCGTGAAGAGCGCGTGATACTGATCGCTCGCGAACTGCTCCGCCGGGAATTTCCAGTTGCAGTCGATCACCCACTTGTGCACGCCGCCCACGATCTCGGTCCCGCCTTCGCGGCGGTCGAGCACGCCGTCGAGATACCAGGCGATGTCGCCCATATACGTTTCGAGGTCGGGCGCGTTCGCGTCCCAGTTGCCGAACACGAGGCCCTTGTACACGGCCACGCGCGTGACTTCCTGCAAGCCCCATTTCTCCTTGCACAGGCCCTGCGGATAGGCGCGCGACTCGAGCGGCACGTCGATGAGCGCGCCGTCCACGCCGTACGACCAGCCGTGATACGGGCACGTGAATGCGCGCGTGTTGCCGCAATCGGCGTGGCTCACGCGCATCGAGCGATGGCGGCACTGATTGAGGAAGGCCTTGATCGAGCCGTCCTTCTGGCGCACCACGACGATGGGGTCTTCGCCCATGTAGGTATTGAAAAAGTCGCCGGCTTTCGGTATTTGACTAACGTGGGCGAGAAAGAGCCAACAGCGGCCGAAAATGCGCTCGAGTTCGAGCGCGTAAATGTCGGGGTCGGTATAGATCGACGACGTGACGCGGCCATTTTGCGCGTCGACGAGTGCATCGATGTCGATGATTGCGGACATGCGAGTCTCCTCCGTGGCAGCATTCTCCTTTTGGCGGAGAACGCAGACGGATGATCGTTGCTCGCTTTGCCGATGTGAAATATTTTGTTTGTTGCCACTAAGACTTCAAAACGATCAATCGAGCATGGAACTGAGACACCTGCGCTACTTCATTGCCGTTGCCGACGAGCTGAGCTTCACGCGCGCGGCGCAGCGCCTGCATACGGCGCAGCCCTCGCTGAGCCAGCAGATCCGCAATCTCGAAGACGAAGTGGGCACGCCACTCTTCGAGCGCACGCGCCGCAAGGTGGAATTGACCGACGCGGGCAAGGTGTTTCTCGCGGAGGCGCGCCTCGTGGTGGCGCAGGCCGACCGGGCGGTGGCGCGAGCGCGCCAGGTGGGGCAGGGGCGCGCGACGGTGACGATCGGTTTCGTGCCCGCAGCGGAGATCCGGGTTTTCCCGGTGATCTTGCCGCGTTTGCGTTTGCGCTTTCCCGAGGTGAATGTCGAGTTGCGCAGCCTGCCGACGGCCGAGCAGGAAGACGCGCTTTTGCGCGGCGATATCGACGTGGCATTCATGCGGCGGCCCGTTTTGTCGCCTGAATTGCGCAGCGAAGTCGTGCTCACCGAGCCGCTCGTGGTGGTGCTGCCAAGCGGCCATCCGCTCGCGAAGCAAGAGCGCATCGCACCGGCGCAACTGAGCGGCGAGCCGTTCATCAGCACGCATCCGCAGTTCTCGGGGCAGGTGCACAGCGTGGTCGAGGCGTATTGCGAGGCGCACGGAATCGAGCGCAAGGTGGCTCAGGTCGCGACCAATATTCTGCTCAATCTGAATCTCGTGGGGATGGGGCTCGGCTATGCGCTCCTGCCCGCGTATGTCTCGTCGCTCACGAGCAGTGCGATCTGCACGCGCCCGCTGGAAGGCGAGCCGCCTACCATCGACTTGCTGATGGTGTCGCGCAAAGAGCCGCATGCGGCGGAGCTCGAAGCCTTGTTCGAACTCGTGCGCGAGAACGAAGCTTAACGCTTCGTGGTTTCCTCCTGCGCCTCTAGCGCCGTCACCATTTCCTGCGCGGCGCGCTGCAACTCGGGCACGAAGCGGCGCACGGCCTCTGCCGGATTGATGGCCTGCTCCAGGTAGATCACGTTCAGGCTCGCGAGCACGCGCCCATGCGCCTCGATGGCCGTTGCGAGCGCACCGATTTTGCGCTGATCCGCCCAGTCGCCGTGGTTCGAACCGAAGCCGTCCGCGCGCGTCTGGCGCACGAGATTGCGGATATAGGCCTTGTCGCTGGCGAGCTTTTGCTGCTGCTCGCCGCCCGCCCCCGCGCGCAACAGTTCGAGAATGTCCTCGCGCTCGGCCTCGGGACACATCGCAAAGTACACGCGTCCGGCCGCCGTGAGCAGGATCGGCAGGCGGCGGCCCACCATCGCGCGGTGAAACGAAAGCGGGCTGAAGCGGTGCGTGGTCTCGCGTATCACCATGGAGTCGCCGTCGGGCGTCGTGAGGTCCGAAGGCCACACGGTGCGCTGGAGCATTTGCGCCATGATCGGCGGCGCGATGGTCGCGATCAGCTCGTCGTCGGTGAAGCCTTCGCTCAGGCCGCGCACGTTCATCGTCAGACGAAAGCTGTCGTCGGAAGCGCTGCGGCGCACGAACTTCTCCTCTACCAGGGTTTCCAGCAGGCGCCTAACCGTCGTGCGGTGCAGACCCGTTGCCTCACTCAGCTGCTGGCTCGTGGCGCGCCCGTTCTCCATGGCGTTGAGCGCCTGGAGCACCTGCAGGCCGCGCGCCAGTCCCCGCACGTTTGCATACTTCGTCATTGAAAATGCCTTAAAAATCAACTGTGTGCATTCTATGCACATTTCTCTAAAAATGTTGAGCGCGCATCGGGCGGAACCTAGACTCGCTTCCATTCACCGGACTGCGACAAAACGTCCAACCGGGTGATCCGTTTTCAGGCACCACCTGTCAGCATCCGCAGCGGCTCCATAAGCCGCGCGAGAAGGAGACACATGAACACCCCCCTCGCCCACGAGGCGGATACCGTCCGCCCTCGCCAGATTGCCACCGACGTCGCCATCATCGGCGCGGGTCCGGTCGGCCTCATGATCGCCAATATTCTCGGCCTGCAAGGCGTGCGTGTCACGCTCGTCGAGAAGCTCGACCAGATCATCGACTACCCGCGCGCAATTGGTTTGGATGACGAAGCATTGCGCGTGTTCCAGTCCATTGGTCTTGCCGATGCGCTGCTGCCGCACACCACGCCCGACCACTGGATGCGCTTCGTCACGAAAGACGGCCATTGCTTCGCCTCGATCGAGCCGCGCACCGACGAATTCGGCTGGCCGCGCCGCAACGCGTTCATTCAGCCGCTGGCTGACCGCGTGCTGTACGAAGGGCTCGCGCGCTTCGAGCACGTGGACGTGTTGTTCGGCCACGCGGTCAATGCATTCGAGCAGGACGCGCAGGGCGTGACGATCGACGTGAGCGACGCGAACGGCGAGCGCCGCACGATCCGTGCAGCGTACCTGGTGGGCGCGGACGGCGGCAACAGCTTCGTGCGCCGCGCGCTGAACGTGCCCTTCGAAGGCCGCACGAAGCCGAATCAATGGATCGTGGTGGACGTGCGCAACGACCCCATCGGCTCGCCGCATATCTACATGCATTGCGATCATCAGCGCCCGTATGTGTCGGCCGCGCTGCCGCACGGCATTCGCCGCTTCGAATTCATGGTGATGCCGGGCGAGACGGAAGAAGAACTCTCGAAGCCCGAGAACATGGCCGCGCTGATCCGCAAGGTGGTGGCGGACCCCGACAAGGTCGACTACATCCGCAAGCGTGTGTACACGCACAACGCGCGCCTCGCCGAAACGTTCCGCGTGGACCGCGTGCTGCTCGCGGGCGACGCTGCGCACATCATGCCGGTGTGGCAGGGTCAGGGCTACAACAGCGGCATTCGCGACGCGAACAACCTGGGCTGGAAGCTCGCGATGGTCGCGAAGGGCCAGGCCGATGGCCGCCTGCTCGACAGCTATACCGTGGAGCGCCGCGCGCACGCGCGCTCGATGATCCACCTCTCGGAAGTGGCGGGCGATATCTTCGCGCCCACCACGCGCTTTGGCGCGCGCTTTCGCGACACGTTCGTGCGCTACATGAACGTATTCCCTTCGGTGAAGCGCTACTTCGTGGAAATGCGCTTCAAGCCGATGCCGCGCTATGAAGCAGGCGTCGTGCTGCTGCCGCCGCCGCAAAAGACGGGCGGCTGGCTCGCAAGCTTGCTGGAGCGCTCGGGCAACTCGGCGCCGGGCCGCCTGCTTGGCCTGATGAGCCAGAAGCGCGACTCGCTGATCGGCCGCCTCGCGTATGGCCGCGATCCGCTCGCGGCGTCGCCCGTGGGCCGCATGTTCATCCAGCCGCGCGTGCGCCTGGCCGATGGCCGCGTGGTGCGCCTCGACGACGCGATCGGCAACGGCTTCGCGGTGCTCGCCTGGGGCGCGGACCCGACCTTCGGCCTCACGCCGCAAGCCCGCGCATTGTGGGAGCGCCTGGGCGCCCGCTTCATCTTCGCGAAGCCCGACGTGCAGCTCGAATACGCCGACGACGTGCCCGAGGGCGTACTCGCGCTCGGCGACGTGCAGGGCCGCCTGAAAGAGTGGTTCAGCCGTCTGCCCGAATCGGTCGTGCTGCTGCGCCCGGACCGCTTCGTCGCGGGCGTCTGCACGCCGCAACAGGTCTCGGACGCGATCGTCGAACTCGCGGGCAAGCTCGGCATGACCGAAGCCGCCTTGCATGGGGCGAGCGCCGCTGCCCCGCAGAACCGTCCCGTGCGCGGCGTGGCCGTTGCGCGCACCGCAGGAGCTTGAGCATGCCGATTCACCTCGAATGTCTGTCGCATACGCCGCTGCATGGCTATTTCGATCCGCTGCCTGACGTGGTGGCGGAAGTCGAACGTGTGGGCCGCGCTGCGCGCGAACGCGTGGAAGCCTTCAACCCGGACGTGATCGTCGCGTTCGCACCCGATCACTTCAACGGTTTTTTCTACGACGTGATGCCGCCGTTCTGCATCGGCGCGCGCACGGAAGCGATCGGCGATTTCAAGAGCATGGCCGGTACGCTGCCTGTGCCCGAAGCGCTTGCGCACAAGCTCGCCGAGAACGTGCTCGACGCCGATATCGACGTGGCGCTCTCGTACCGCATGCAGGTCGATCACGGCTGCGCGCAGGCGCTGGAAGTGCTCACGGGCGGTCTCGACCGTTACCCGGTGATTCCGGTGTTCATCAACTCCGTGGCGCCGCCCATGGCGACGCTGCGCCGCGCGCGTTTGCTCGGCGATGCGATTGGCCGCTTCTTCTCGCGCAGCGACAAGCGCGTGCTCGTGGTGGGTTCGGGCGGCATCTCGCACGAACCGCCGGTGCCGGAACTGTTCGGCGCGACGCCGGAAGTGGCCGAACGTTTGATCGCGGGCCGCAACCCCTCGGCGGATTCGCGCGCCGCACGTCAGGCGCGCACCGTGGCCGCGGCGAAATCGTTCACTGCGGGCGACAGCCATCTGCATCCGCTCAACCCCGAATGGGACCGCGCGTTCCTCGCGCGCCTGGCATCGGGCGAATTGACTTCCGTGGACGGCATGACGAACGCGGCCATCACGCGTGACGGCGGCAAGTCGGCGCACGAGATCCGCACGTGGGTCGCGGCATTCGGCGTGCTGGCCGCTTACGGCCCGTATCGCGCTTCGCTCGATTACTACCGCGAAATTCCCGAGTGGATTGCGGGTTTCGCCACCATGCACGCCACGCCCGACGCGGCTTGATAGAACAGTACGGACTCCGGAGAATCAACATGTCAGATTCGAAACTCGTCGCGGCGCTGGCCGCGCGCCTCTACGAAGCCGAAGCCTCGCGCAACGTGATCGAGCCGGTGCGCGGCGAGATTGCTATCGACGATATCGCCACTGCCTACGCCGTTCAGCAAGCCAACGTCGATCTGCGCGTGGCGACCGGCGAGCGCATCGTGGGCCGCAAGATCGGCCTCACGTCGCTTGCGGTGCAGAAGCAGCTAGGCGTCGATCAGCCTGACTTCGGCGCGCTGTTCGCGTCGATGGCGTACGGCGATGCGCAAGCGATCCCGCTCTCGCAACTGATCCAGCCGAAGGTCGAAGCGGAAATCGCGCTCGTGCTGGAGCACGACCTCACGTTCGAAAAGCACACCTTCGTCGACATCCTGCGCGCCAGCGCGTATGCGCTCGCAGCCATCGAGGTGGTGGACAGCCGCATCCAGAACTGGGACATCCGCTTCGTCGATACGGTGGCCGACAACGCCTCGAGCGCGCGCTTCGTGGTGGGCAGCCGCCCGGTGCCGCTTTCGCGGATCGACCTGACCGCCTGCGCCATGGAGCTCTCGCGCGACGGCGAAGTGCTCTCGCGCGGCAATGGCGCGGCGTGCCTGGGCAACCCGCTCAACGCCGCCGTGTGGCTCGCGGACCGCATGGTCCAGCTCGGCACGCCGCTGCGTGCGGGCGACGTGGTGCTCACGGGTGCACTCGGGCCCATGGTCGCCGTGAAGGAACCCGGCACGTACACCGCGCAGATCGAAGGCCTCGGCAGCGTTCGCGCGACTTTTTCCGCCTGATACAGGAATTCATATGGCTTCCGAAAAACTCAAGGTTGCGATCATCGGCTCCGGCAACATAGGCACGGATCTGATGATCAAGATCATGCGCAACAGCAAGCATCTGGAGATGGCGGCGATGGTCGGCATCGACCCGAACTCCGATGGTCTCGCGCGCGCCGCGCGGCTTGGCGTGGCGACCACGCATGAAGGCGTCGAAGGTCTTACGCGCCTGCCGGTGTTCAACGACATCGACTTCGTGTTCGACGCGACGTCCGCTGGCGCGCATGTGAAGAACGACGCGCTGCTGCGCACACTCAAGCCGTCGATCCGCGTGATCGACCTCACGCCCGCCGCCATCGGCCCGTACTGCGTGCCGGTCGTGAACCTCGACGCGCATATCGACGCGCCCAACGTCAACATGGTGACGTGCGGCGGCCAGGCCACGATTCCGATGGTTGCGGCCGTGTCGCGCGTCGCGAAGGTCCACTACGCGGAAATCGTCGCGTCGATCAGCAGCAAATCGGCGGGTCCCGGCACGCGCGCCAACATCGACGAGTTCACCGAAACGACATCGAAGGCGATCGAGGTGGTCGGCGGCGCAGCAAAGGGCAAGGCCATCATCGTGCTGAATCCGGCCGAGCCGCCGGTCATGATGCGCGACACGGTTTATACGCTTTCCGATCTGGCCGACCGCGAGAAGGTCGAGCAGTCCATCGAAGAGATGGTCGCGAAGGTGCACGCCTACGTGCCGGGCTATCGTCTGAAGCAGAAGGTGCAGTTCGACGAGATCCCCGCGAACGCGCCCCTGAATATTCCGGGCCTCGGCAAGTTCAGCGGCCTGAAGACCTCAGTGTTCCTCGAAGTGGAAGGCGCCGCGCACTATCTGCCCGCTTACGCAGGCAATCTCGACATCATGACTTCCGCCGCGCTCGCCACCGCCGAACGCATGGCGCAGACGCTTCTGAGCGTGGAGGGATAAGACCATGAGCAAGAAACTCTATATCTCCGACGTGACGCTGCGCGACGGCAGCCACGCCATTCGCCATCAGTACTCGATCCAGAACGTGCAGGACATCGCCCGCGCGCTGGACAAGGCCAAGGTGGACAGCATCGAAGTCGCGCACGGCGACGGCCTGCAAGGTTCGAGCTTCAACTACGGCTTCGGCGCGCACAGCGACCTGGAATGGATAGAGGCGGTGGCCGACGTCGTCACGCACGCGCAGATCGCCACGCTGCTCCTGCCCGGCATCGGCACGATTCACGACCTGAAGGCCGCGTACAACGCCGGCGCGCGCGTGGTGCGCATCGCCACGCACTGCACGGAAGCCGACATCTCGAAGCAGCACATCGAATACGCGCGCGAACTGGGCATGGACACCGTGGGCTTCCTGATGATGAGCCACATGACCACGCCGGAAAACCTCGCCATTGAAGCGAAGAAGATGGAAAGCTACGGCGCGACCTGCATTTACGTGGTCGATTCGGGCGGCGCGCTCACGATGAACGACGTGCGCGACCGCTTCCGCGCGGTGAAAGCCGTGCTCAAACCCGAAACGCAAACGGGCATGCACGCGCACCACAATCTCTCGCTGGGCGTGGCGAACTCGATCGTGGCGGTGGAAGAAGGCTGCGACCGCGTCGATGCGTCGCTCGCCGGTATGGGCGCGGGTGCCGGCAACGCGCCGCTCGAAGTGTTCATCGGCGCGGCGGAACGCATGGGCTGGAACCATGGCACCGACCTCTACACGCTGATGGACGCCGCCGACGACATCGTGCGCCCGCTGCAGGACCGCCCGGTTCGCGTGGACCGCGAAACGCTCGCACTCGGCTATGCGGGGGTGTATTCGAGCTTCCTGCGCCACTCGGAAGTGGCCGCGAAGAAGTACGACCTGAAGACGGTGGATATTCTCGTCGAACTGGGCAAGCGCCGGATGGTGGGCGGTCAGGAAGACATGATCGTCGACGTGGCGCTCGATCTGAAGAAGCGCCAGGAAGCATTGCAGTCCTGATCAAGCGCGCCGCGCATCGCCTTCGGGTGGTGCGCGGCGTTGCCACTTATAGCCGCCGGAAAGAGCGGCTCGCATATACATATGGAGACTTTTTATGACGTCGCGAAACAGTAGTGCTGGAGGAAGTGGAACGAGCAGCAAGGCAACCATCGCCCTGTGTCTGGCGATTGCGTTGCTCGAAGGGTTGGACCTGCAATCGGCGGGCGTAGCGGGGCCGCGCATGGCGAAGGAATTTCATCTCGCCGTTGCGCAAATGGGCTGGGCGTTCAGCGCGGGCGCGATCGGCCTGCTGCCGGGCGCGGCGCTGGGCGGGCGGCTTGCCGACCGCTTCGGCCGCAAGCGCGTGCTCATGTGGTCGGTGGCGCTGTTCGGGCTTTTCTCGCTCGCTACGACCATGGTGTGGAATTTCGAAAGCCTGCTCGTCGCGCGTCTGCTCACGGGTCTCGGTCTCGGTGCGGCCATGCCGAACCTGATCGCGCTGTGCTCGGAGGCGGCGGGTGAGCGGCAGCGCAGCACGGCCGTGGGCGCGATGTACTGCGGCATGCCGTTCGGCGCGGCGATTGCCGCCGTCATCGGCATGCTCGGCACGGGGGACGCAAGCTGGCGCCATGTGTTCTACGTCGGCGGTCTCGGCCCGATCGTGATGGTGCCGCTGCTCGGCGTGTTCCTGCGCGAGTCGCAGCAGTTCGTCGCCACGCAGGCTTCGAAGCTCGTGAAAGTGGGCGCGCCGAGCGTGACGCAAGCGCTCTGGCAAGAAGGCCGCGCACGTACCACGATTGCGCTGTGGATCAGCTATCTCGGCACGTTGATCGTGCTGTACTTCCTGATGAACTGGCTGCCCTCGATGGTGCTTGCACGCGGCCTCACGCGCGTGCAGTCGAATCTCGTGCTGATGCTGTTCAACATCGGCGGCGGCATCGGAGCCGTCGCGATCGCGACGATCATGGATCGCTTTGGCCGCCGCGGCACGGTGATCGGCATGTACATCGGCATCGTGGTGGCGCTCACGGTGCTCGCAAGCGCGGGCGGCGCAAGCTCGACGGCCGTGGGCGGCTTGCTGTGTGGCTTCTTTATCGTGGGCGGCCAGTCGGTGCTTTACGCACTCGCGGGCCATGCGTATCCCACGGAAGTGCGCGGCACGGGTGTGGGCGCGGCAGTGGCCGTGGGGCGTCTCGGTTCGATTCTCGGGCCGCTCGTGGCGGGCCAGCTGTTTGCACTCGGCCAGAGCCCGTCGATGCTGGTGGGCTCGAGCATTCCGCTCGTCGTGATCGCGGCGCTTGCCGCGCTCAGCGTAGTGGGTGCTTTCAGGCAGCGCAGCACGTTGGGCGCACAGGGCGCATGAATGTGAAGGGGAGAAGGCTCGCGCCTTTTCCCGCATGGGTTAATACGTTTTAAAGGATGGTCATCATGACGGATACGGCACAAGCAATCACCGAAGCCTCGACGAGCAAGTTCGCGCGCGTGAAGGACGGCGACGTCGAGTTCCAGATTCACTACAACGACGCAGGCGCTGGCGCCGAAACCGTCGTGATGCTGCACGGCTCGGGTCCGGGCGCGAGCGGCTGGGCCAACTTCAACCGCAACGTCGAACCGCTCGTCGCGGCCGGCTACCGCGTGATCCTGATGGACTGCCCGGGCTGGAGCAAGAGCGACCCGATCGTCTGCACGAGCTCGCGCTCGGACCTGAACGGCCGCGTGCTCAAGGGCCTGCTCGACGTGCTCGACATCGAGCGCGTGCATATTCTCGGCAATTCGATGGGCGGCCATAGCGCCGTTGCATTCGCACTGGCGAACCCGCAACGCGTGGGCAAGCTCGTGCTGATGGGCGGCGGCACGGGCGGCCCGAGCAGCTTCATGCCGATGCCCACCGAAGGCATCAAGCTGCTGCAAGGTCTCTATCGCGATCCGACGATCGAGAACCTCAAGCGCATGATGAACGTGTTCGTGTACGACGCGAGCGCGCTCACCGACGAGCTGATGCAAACGCGCCTCGACAACATGCTCGCGCGCCGCGACCACCTCGAAAACTTCGTGAAGAGCCTCGCCGCCTTCCCGAAGCAGTTCAGCGACTACGGCCCGCGCCTTGGGGAAATCGCCGCGCCCACGCTCGTGATCTGGGGACGCGACGACCGCTTCGTGCCGATGGATATCGGCTTGCGCCTGCTGGCAGGCATGCAGAACGCGCAACTGCACGTGTTCAACCGTTGCGGCCACTGGGCGCAATGGGAGCATGCGGAAGCCTTTAATCGCATGGTGATCGACTTCCTGAAGCACTAAACGGCGAAAGCACTGGCGGTAACGAAGCGGCGCACCTCACGGTGTGCCGCTTTTTTATTGGGGCGAGCGCATTGCGCCTGAAAAACCGGCTTTTGTGTGACGAAATCGCAAGTCAATGCAGCGTCAGCAAGTTTGCCTAAAGACAAACCCGCATTAGCGTAAAACGAAACGATTCGCCATTGACAAATTAAACCTGCCCCACCTATGATCGGCGTCACTGCCTGGAGAAGCGCGAACCACGCGTCCAGGCGAGCCGCGCAAGGCGCGCAAGACGCCGCGCATCAACGGTCTGCTTGGGCCCGCCCAGGTGAACCGGAGTCATGTTTGGAGACAGGCAGATGCCCCAATCGATTGCCCCGGACCGCCGGTCCGAAGCCGCGCGCGCGTACGCTACGCCCGCACAGAATTCCTCGCAGCAAGACGACGCGCTCTATCGGAAAGTCTCCGCGCGCGTCATTCCGTTCCTGTTCGTTTGCTACGTCGTCTCGTTCCTCGACCGCATCAACATCGGCTTCGCGCAGTTGCAGATGAAGCACGACCTGGGCTTCAGCGACGCGATGTACGGCCTCGGCGCCGCCGTGTTCTACGTCGGCTACGTGCTGTGCGAAGTGCCGAGCAACATGCTGCTTGCGCGCTTCGGCGCGCGCCGCACGTTCATGCGCATCATGCTGCTGTGGGGCATTGCCTCGACCAGCATGATGTTCGTGTCGAGCCCCACGCAGTTCTATGCGCTGCGCTTTTTGCTGGGCGTATTCGAGGCGGGCTTCTTTCCCGGCATCGTGCTCTATCTCACGTACTGGTATCCGGCGCGGCGCCGCGCGGCCGTGTTTTCGATCTTCTTCGCGGGCGTGGCGGTGGCGGGCGTGCTGGGCGGCCTCATCTCGGGCTGGATCATGCGCGACATGGCCGGCATGGCGGGATTCGCCGGCTGGCGCTGGATGTTCCTGATCGAAGGGCTGCCGGCCGTGCTGCTCGGCCTCATGGCTGCGTTCTGGCTCGTGGACGGCCCCGAGAAGGCGCGCTGGCTGACCGATGCAGAAAAGGCCCACCTCCTCGCGCAACGCGACAGCGAAGGCGATCACGCGCATTCCACGCGTTCGTTCGGGGCGGCGCTGCGCAACCCGCGCGTCTATCTGTTCGCGTTCATCTACTTCTCGCTGACCTGCGCCTCGCTCACGCTGAACTTCTGGATTCCGCTCATGATTCGCGACTTCGGCGTGCATGACGTGCTGGCGATCAGCCTCTACACCGTCATTCCGAATGCCGTCGGCGCGGTGGGCCTCATGTGGATCGCGCGCCGCTCGGACCGGCGCGGTGAACGGCGCTGGCATTTCGCGGCGTGCACGATAGGCGGCGGCATGGCGTTGGCGCTGCTCACGCTGCATCTCGCGAGCTTCGCCGCGATGATGGCGATTCTTTCGATCGCAGCGGTGCTGATCTTCGCCGCGTTGCCGATCTTCTGGGCGGTCCCTTCGGCGTATCTCTCGGGCAAGGCCGCGGCTGCGGGCATCGCGCTCATCAGCAGTATCGGCATTACGAGCGGCATCGTGAGCCCGTGGGCGATCGGGCTCATCAAGACGCACACGGGCAGCATGGATAACGCGCTCTATCTGCTCGCGGCGTTGCTGGTGGCGAGCGGCGCGGCGTTGGTGGCCGGTGTGCCGCCGGTGAAGGCCAGCCGCTGAGTGCACCTCACGCAGGCTTGAGCAGCGTGCGCCATTCCGGCAGTCTGCCCTTTTCATCAAGCGCCTGGACGAGCGGTGCAGCACGTTCGGCCAGCGCCTGCTGAACATTCGCGATGGCGTTGGCCAACTCGCTCGACATGCCGAGGCCGTCGAGCATGGCCGCCGCCTCGCGCATTTCCTCGGAGCGCCGCTGTCCGTGTTCGACCACGCGGCCGATCAGGTATGACTCATAGCCCGTGTCCCAACCCATGCCTGGGAAGCTTGCCGCAAGCGATGCGAGCACGCGGTCGTCCACGCCAAACTGCTTCGCGGCGAGCATCGATTGCACGCACATCGCTTCCATGCCTTTGATCATGATGCTGCGGCACAGCTTGATGGCGGAAGCGAGTCCCACTTCGGCGGCCACGGCTTGCGCGCGCATGCCGAGCGCGTTGAGGATTTCGGCGGTGCGCACGGCCGCGCGTCCGCCCAGCAGCATCGGCACGCGTATGCCTTGCGGCGGCACGGGCGCCATGACGGCGGCTTCCACGTAATCGGCACCCGCGCGCTCCACGGCCTGACTGTTGCGCTGCTTGACGGCGGGCGACACGGAGTTGAGGTCGATAAGCGTCTGGCCTGCCAGCAGATGCATCGCGCACGCGCTCGCCACGGCTTCGGCCTGGCTCGCCGTGACGGCGGAAAACACGAGTTGCGCGCCGTTGAGCGCAGAGGCGAGATCGTCGGCTGCGTGAGCGCCGCTTTCGCTTGCGCGTTTGAGGATCGTCTCGCGCGTGGCGCTTTCCTGCAGCTTGATGTCGAACGTCGAAACGTGCAGACCGGCATGCGCCAATGCCTGCGCAAAAATGGGTCCCACTTCGCCGAAGCCAATAATCGCAACGCGTGTGACCGGCTGCTGGTTTTGCTGTTCCATGTTTGAATCGCTCTCGATGACGTTGATGAAGAGACAAGCGCGCCAGGCTCACACGCGAGGTTCGCTCGCCTGAACCGGCGGCGACTCGACTGGGGTCGTGAGACGCCGGTTCATGTGGGCGTCGAACTTCTGCTTGTCAAACATTCTTTCCCATTTCGACAGAACGAGCACGGCCACCGAATTGCCGATCACATTGGTCGTGGAAGTCGCAATGGCGAGAACCCGGTCGATGCCGAATAGCAGGCCCACGCCCGCAAGCGGCAGCGCGCGCGAGGTCTGGATCGTGGCCGCGAGCTTGACGAGTGCGCCGCCCGCCGCGCCCGCACCGCCCTTGGACGTGAGCATCATCACCGCGAGCAGCGCGAGTTGTTGCGAGAGGCTCAAAGGCGTATCGGTCGCCTGCGCGATGAAGCCGACGCCGCAGGCCATGTAGAGGCATGCGCCGTCGATGTTGAAGCTATAGCCCGCCGGCAGGACGAATCCCACCACGACCTCGTCGCAGCCCGCCTGTTCGAGCTTGCTGACGAGCCGCGGAAACGCGACTTCGCTGGCGGCCGTCCCCATCGCGAGAATCGCTTCTTCCTTGATCAGCGAAAGGATCCTGAAGATCGAGAATCCGGCCAGGCCGGCCACGACACCGAGCACGATGAATACGAAGCACAGCGTGCTGGCGTAATAGGTGAGCACGTAGCGCAGCAGGAACAGCAGCGTGACGCTGCCGTAACTGCCCACAGCCGCGGCCATTGCGCCGAACGCGCCCAGCGGCGAGAGCCGCATGATGAAGCCGAGCATCTTGAAGACGACCGTTTGCGCTTCCTCGATCAAGCGGAATATGACCCAGTCGGGTTTCGCGCAGGTGGCGAGCGCAAAGCCCGCGAGCAGCGAAACGAACAGCACAGGAAGAATATCGCCGCTGACGAACGCCGAAACGAGCGTATGCGGAATGATGGAGGTGAGAAAGTGCGTGAACGAGAAGTCGCCGCTCGTGCCCGCCTTGATCGCCGCGGCAGCGCCTTCACCGGCGCTCATCGAGCGCGCATGGAGCCCGTCGCCGGGCCGCACGATATTGACGACCGCAAAGCCGGTCAGCATGGCAAGCGTGCTGACCACTTCGAAATAGAGCAGCGTCTTCACGCCGAGCCGTCCAAGGCGCTTGAAGTCCTTGATGTGCCCAACGCCATGCACGACCGTGCAGAAGATGATGGGCCCGAGCATCATCTTGAGCAGCGCAATGAAGCTCTCGCCCAGTGGCCTCATTTTCACGGCCTCGTGCGGCGCGAGCAGGCCGAACGCGATGGCGAGCGCGATAGCAATCAGAACCTGGATGTACAGCTTGCGCAACAGCCTCACTGTCTCCTCCGTTGTGATTATTCATACGGAATTATGGAGGGGGAGGCTGACATTCAGGCCTTGCGAAACGCTAAATAAGCCATCTGTTTTTCTTATCGACGCGATCGAACGAGAGGGGCGGATAGGCAGCAAATCTCATTCCGCGTCCCCTTGCGGACGCAACCTTGACGTCACGGCTGCCCCGCAAGCTCCTCCAGCAGCCAGTCGCGAAACGCAACCAGCACCGGATGGCGCTGAACCCGCTCCGGGTACACGAGGTAATACGAGCGCGAGCTTGGTACCGCTTCGAACGGGCTGAGAAGCCGGTTTTCCTTCAATTCGTCTTCCACCAGCATGCGCGGCACGAGGCCTACGCCGATACCGGCCACGACTGCCTGGATCAAATGCGAGGTCAGCTCGAAACTCGGGCCCGGACGCAGCGCGTCGTGAGGCAAACCGAAGTGCGCGCACCATTCGCGCCATGCGTCGGGAAAGCTGCGCACGCGCAGCAGCGTGAGCCCTTCGAGGGTTTCGATGGTCGGTGCAGCGGCCTTTCGCCTCGATTTTCGCGCGAAGGGCAACGCGGCAGGGTTGCCGACCAGCACCAGCTCTTCCGCGTAGAGCCTGTGTGCCGTCACACCCGGCCAGCGGCCGTCGCCCACCACGATGGCAGCGTCGAGGTCCTGGGTCGAAAAGTCGGTGGCGTCGATGCGCGAGTCGAGATCGATCTGCAAATCGGGGTGCGCCTGATAGAAGCGGTGCAGGCGTGGCAGCAGCCATTTGGCGCCGAACGTCGGCAGCGTCGCGACGCGCAGCTGCGTTTTTGGCGCGTTCGACGTGAGGGCCTGCAGCGTCGCGCTGCGGATCAGCGTGAGCGCATGAGAGATCTCGGCCATATAGGCCCGGCCGATATCCGTCGGGATGATGCGCTTGCCCTCGCGCGTGAAGAGCGCAAGATCGAGCATCGCTTCGAGCGCCTGAACCTGGCGGCTCACGGCGCTCTGCGTGAGCGACAGCTCCTCGGCCGCACGCGTGAAGCTCTCATGCCGCGCGGATGCCTCGAACGCGAGCAGCAGCGACATGGAAGGCGTGAGCTTGCGGAAATTCATTCATAAACCTCATGATCAACCCAACGAATATACGTTTGCCCGGTGCCGGCCGGGAACGCGACAATGCCCTGCCAGAAAGGGAATAGTGCACCCACGGCGAGACTTCGAGAACGATATGACAATTGGCCCGCTTGCCATCGGCGAATTCAGAAACCCGCTGATCCGTCAATTTTTGCATGAATTGGAGGTGTCGGGTTTCGAAGGCGAGGTGGACGCGACTCACGCGACGCGCACGGTACTGGCCACCGACAATTCGATTTACCAGCGCTACCCGCAAGCAGCAGTGTTTCCACGCCACGCGCAGGACGTCGCACGCATCGCAAGCTTGCTCGGGCGCGAGGCGTTTCGCGGCGTGGCGGTCGCGGCGCGCGGCGGCGGCACGGGCACGAACGGGCAGTCGCTGACCGAAGGCATCGTGGTCGACATGTCGCGCCATATGAACCGGATCCTCGAAATCGATCCGGTTGCGCGCACGGCCAGAGTGGAGGCCGGTGTCGTCAAGGACCAGCTCAATGCCGCACTGAAGCGGCACGGGCTCTTTTTCGCGCCGGAACTGTCGACGTCGAACCGCGCGACCATCGGCGGCATGATCAGCACGGATGCGAGCGGGCAGGGTAGTTGCACCTACGGGAAAACGCGTGACCACGTGCTCGCGCTGGAAACGGTCCTGGTCGGCGGTGAGCGCCTGTCGAGCGCGCCGGTCGACGATGCCGCGCTCATGGCGCTCTGCGCGCGCGAGGACAAGGTTGGCGAAGTCTTCCGCACCGCGCGCGACATCAGCGAGCGCGAAGCCGGCCTGATCCGCGAGCGCTTCCCCAAGCTGAACCGCTGCCTGACCGGTTACGACCTCGCGCATTTGCGTGACGGCGAGGGGCGCTTCGACATCAACAGCGTGCTGTGCGGCTCGGAAGGCACGCTCGGCTTTATCGTCGAGGCGACGCTGAACGTGCTGCCGGTTCCGAAGCACGCCGCACTCGTCAATGTCCGCTACGAGAGTTTCATGGACGCCTTGCGCGACGCGCGCGCGTTGATGGCCCATCGTCCGCTCTCGATCGAAACCGTGGACTCCACGGTGCTGCGGCTGGCACGCGAGGATAGCGTCTGGCAAAGCGTGGCCGAATATTTCCCCGACGACGAAGGGATTGAAGGCGGTGCGAGCGGCATCAACATGGTCGAATTCAGCGGCGACGATACGGACGAATTGCGCGCACGCGTGGCCGCGTTCGCCGAGCACCTTGGCGCCGACGTGAGCGTCAAACGCCTGGGACATACGATCGCCGACGGCGAGGCGGCGATCCATCGCGTCTATGCGATGCGCAAGCGTGCGGTGGGCCTGCTGGGCAACGCACGCGGTGCGAGCCGCCCGCAGCCCTTCGTGGAAGACACGGCCGTGCCCCCCGAAAATCTCGCCGACTATATTGCGGAGTTTCGGGCGCTGCTAGACGGCTTTGGCTTGCGCTACGGCATGTTTGGCCATGTCGATGCCGGCGTGCTCCATGTGCGCCCCGCGCTCGACATGCGCAATCCGGACGAGGCCGCGCTTGTGCGTCCCATTTCGGATGCCGTGACCGCCTTGACGATGAAGTATGGCGGCCTGCTGTGGGGCGAGCATGGCAAGGGCGTGCGCTCGGAGTACGTGCCGGAGTATTTCGGGCCTTTGTATCCCGCCCTGCAGCGTCTCAAGGCGGCATTCGATGCGCACAATCAGCTCAATCCCGGCAAGATTGCCACGCCGGCGGGGGCGAGTGCGGCGCTGTTGAAGATCGACGCGACGACGCTGCGCGGCGAACTGGACCGGCGCATCGATGAGCGTGTCTGGCAGGCCAATGCCGACGCCGTTCACTGCAACGGCAACGGTGCCTGCTACAACTTCGACCCGAACGACGCGATGTGTCCGTCGTGGAAAGCCACGCGCGAGCGCGTGCATTCGCCGAAGGGCCGAGCTTCGCTGATGCGCGAATGGCTACGTCTGCAGCAGGATGCCTGCGCGGATCTCACGGCTGCGCCAACCACGGCGGCATTGCCGGTGCGCATGTTCAATAGCGTGCGCAAGCGCCAGGGCGAGCAAGACTTCTCGCATGAGGTGTATGACGCCATGGCGGGTTGCCTCTCGTGCAAGTCATGCGTGGGGCAGTGCCCCGTGAAAGTGAGCGTGCCCGAGTTTCGCGCACGCTTTCTGGAGCTGTATCACACGCGCTATTTGCGTCCGCTGCGCGACTATTTGATCGGCGCGCTTGAATTTACGGTGCCGCGCGTAGCGGCGGTGCCTGGAGCGAAAAGCGTCTACAACGCGGTGATGGGCGCGGGTCCAGTCAAATCGCTGCTTGCGCGCGGTCTTGGCCTTGTCGATAGCCCGTTGTTGAGCCGTGTGTCATGGCGCGGTGTGCTGCGCCGCTCGGGAGCAGAGATCGCAACGCCCGAACGCCTCTCGATGCTGAGCATTGCCGAGCGCCGGCGCAGCGTGATCGTGGTGCAGGACGCGTTCACGCGTTACTTTGAAACGCCGGTTGCCGCCGCATTCCTGGAACTCGCCGGGAAGCTAGGGTTCAAGGTATTCGTCGCGCCTTATCTGCCCAACGGCAAGCCACTGCATGTGCAGGGGTTCCTGCCGCAGTTTCGCCGCGCGGCGCGTCGCAATGCGGCGCAACTGACCGCGCTTGCCAGATCGGGTGTGCCGCTGGTCGGCATCGATCCGGCCATGACGCTCGTCTACCGCCAGGAGTATCGCAAGGTGGACGGCATCGAAACCGTACCCGACGTTCAGTTGCCGCAGGAATGGCTGATCGGCGCATTACGCTCGCGCGCCACGACGCCGCGTGCGTCCGGCTCGTTCAGGCTGCTGCCGCATTGCACCGAGCGCACCAACGCGAGTACCGCCGCGCTCTTGTGGAAAGACGTATTCGCGGCGGCCGGCCTCGCGCTCGCGACGCCGGCCAGCGGTTGCTGCGGCATGTCGGGCACCTACGGCCACGAGGCGCGCAATCGCGCGACCTCGGAAACGATCTTCGAGCAATCGTGGGCGCGGCATGTCGATGCGGCATCGACTTCGACGCAAGGGGCGGAAGAATTGCTCGCCACGGGTTATTCATGCCGCTGCCAGGTGAAGCGCTTGCGCGGCCGCCAGCTGCGCCATCCCATTCAGGCGCTGCTGGACGCCATGCGCTGACCGGGATCAGTAGTTCCAACGGTCCCGGTCATGCCATTCGCGTTCGCGCCACTGCCGCTCGCGCCATTCATGCTCACGGCGTTCGTGCTCGCGCCATTCGTGTTCCCGCCAACGCCGCGCGCGCCAGTCGTCGTCGCCTCGCCAGTCGGTCTGGACGGGGGCCGGCGCGTAGGCCGCGCCTGGCACGCCAACGCCCACGGCCACATCCACTTGGGCCAATGCAGCGGTCGAAGCCGCCAACGCCGTTGCGCCCAGGACCAGGCCGAGAATCGTCCTCTTCATATCGCAACTCCTTCGCACGCTGCGTGCGTTTTTTGATGAGCACGGTTCCGAGTGTAGGTGCGGCCTTCGGACACAGGTGCAACGGTGGTGCGAGATTGGTAACAACGAGTTATGCGCATGCTGAACGTTGCCGCCGTGAAAGTCGCACGGTGAATTGCTCAGTAGAACGATTGATTGCTCGTGATGGATCGTGCTGGCGAGGTCGAGGACTTCGTCAGCAGCGGCTGCCCCTACTCTGACCCCTGGAGCGAGATGGCGCGGGCGTTTGCCATTGGCGGAATCCGGGTACACTCGAAGTCGAACCGCGGGTCGAGTGCTACCTGTGTCGCGCCCGCTCTCCAGCCAGCTTTTTGCGCCGATGCCAAAACGAATCTTGCTAGTCGATGACAACCGCGAAGTCGCAGATGCGCTCGCGGCGCTCGTCGAGTTCGAAGGCCATCAAGTCCGATGCGCCGCCGATGGACAAGAGGCCCTGCTCGTCGCCGGGTCGTTCCTTCCCGAGCTTGCCTTCCTGGACTGGAAGCTGCCGGACATGAACGGCGGGGAACTGGTGGGCCAGCTTCGCCTCAACCCCGCGCTGTCGACTACCCGGTACGTTTTGCTATCCGGACAGGCCGACCCGGATATTGCCGCCAGGGCGGCGGCAGCCGGTTTCGACAAATGTCTGACGAAACCCGTGCGGCTCGAAGACCTGCTGGCTTGCCTGTGACACCGCTCTGACCGGCTGCCGCTTCGGCGCCGGTGCCCCTCCGTGGCTATCTTGACGGGCCTCGCCCGGAGGCGGAACGATAATTGCGCACTTTGTCTCGCTCGTGCGCAGCCTCGAATCTCCACGAACATCGTCGTTCCGATATCCAGCAGCGTCTCCTCGGAGCAGAGTCGCGTCATGAACAAGGAAGTTCCACCGCCGATCGAGCGCCCCTCGACCCGCTGGCCGGGCGAAATGGCGGAGCGCATCGCCGCATTCGACTGGAGCGGCACGGCGCTCGGCCCTCGCGAAACGTGGTCGGCGAGCCTCGTGGCCGCGATCAATATGCTCCTCGCGTCGCCTTCTCCGCTCGTCATGCTTTGGGGCCACGAAGGCACGATGGTCTACAACGACGCCTACGCGTTTTTCGCGGGCAGCCGGCATCCGTTCCTGCTCGGCAAACCGGTCGAAACCGGCTGGCCGGAGGTGGCGGCATTCAACCGGAATGTCGTCGATACGTGCCTCGCCGGCGGAACGCTGGCCTTTCAGGACAAGCAGCTCGTGCTGTATCGCGAAGGTCACGCCGAAGACGTCTGGCTGGACCTGAGCTACAGCCCGGTTTTCGAAGACGACGAGCGGCCGGCGGGCGTCATCGCCATCGTGTTCGAAACGACTGCGAAGATCCTGGCGGAAAGGCAGCGCAAGGTCGCCGAAGACGCGCTGCTGCAACTGACCCAGACACTGGAGCAGCGCGTAGCCGAGGAAGTGGGGGCGCGCGTGGCGATGGAGGAGCGGTTGCGTCAGGCGCAAAAGCTCGAGGCCATCGGCAGTCTCACGGGCGGCGTGGCGCACGACTTCAACAACGTCTTGCAGGTCATCTCCGCCAACCTCCAGCTCATCGAGCTTTCGACGAGAGGCAACGCCGCGCTCGAGCGGCGCGTGGCGGCGGTCAGCAACGCGGTGTCGCGCGGCGCGAAACTCGCCGCGCAATTGCTGGCCTTTGCACGCAGGCAACCGCTCGCGCCGGCCGTTCTGAATCCCTTCCGGCTGGTCGAAGGCATCGCCGAGATGCTTCACCGCACGTTGCCGGAGACGATCGAACTCGCCATCGTGCCTGCGCAGGAGAGCTGGAATATCTGTGCCGACCGGAGTCAGCTGGAAAGCGCGCTGTTGAATCTCGTCATCAATTCGCGCGATGCGATCGACGGACCCGGACGCATCTGCGTTTGTCTCGCGAATATCGATGCGGGCAACGACGAACTGGCGCTCCGCGATGGCGTCCCAGCAGGCGAATATGTGCGCCTGCAAGTCTCCGACTCGGGCAGCGGCATGCCCGACCACGTGAAAGCGCGCGTGTTCGAACCGTTCTTCACCACGAAGGCCGAGGGCCAGGGAACGGGACTGGGCTTGAGCATGGTGCACGGGTTCGTGGCGCAGAGTTCGGGCTACGTTTTCATTGAAAGCACGGAAGGCGAGGGCACGACAGTCAATCTGTATTTCCCGCGCAGCCTCGAAGCGGAATACGACGCTTACAAACCGACTGTCGCGAGGCAGGAGCGAGGCGGCGAGACCATTCTCGTTGTCGAAGACGATGCCGACGTGCGCATTGCCGCGATCGAAATGCTGGCCCAGCTCGGCTACAAGGTGCTCTCCGCGCAAGATGGCGAAAGCGCGCTCAAGCTGATCCAGAGCGGCCAGCGCTTCGACCTGCTGTTCACGGATGTCGTGACGCCGGGCACGGTGAGAAGCAGCGAACTGGCTCGTATTGCGAGCGGGCCGCCCTATTACGCCGAGGTGCTGTTTGCCTCTGGCTACACGCGCGACGTCATCTTCCACGACGGCAAGCTCGACGAAGGCGTCGCCCTTATTAGCAAGCCCTATCGATACGACGAACTTGCCGTTGCTGTGCGCAACGCGCTCAACAAGACCGAATGACGCCATCGATGCGTCGGGTCTTCAGGCGGGTTTGGGCGGCCTTGGCCAGTGATAGTATCGGGTCAATCTTTTTGTAGTATCAGCCATGGAAAGCCGGCGGTTCAATGCCACGCAAGCGTTGACGCCTGTCCTCGCGCGGTGCCCGGCCGGTTTCAATGATCGAATCGGCCGGACGCGGGGATGAGTCGTCGCGAATGGACCCAGGCTAACCGTAAGCCAGTCGCAATGACTCGCTATGCCTCGTCGCCTCAGCGATTTCCCTGGAGTGCTGTCATTCGCCCCAGGAATGTGTTGATATAGCGAAAAATCGCACGGTCGGACGAAAAAATTCACGCTCGATAAGAAATGCCCAAACAAAGGAGACGGTCCATGAGGATGTTGCGCTCGTTGCTGGTTGGTGCGGTTGTATCGTCGGCGTTGGTAGCGGGGGCCGCGCAAGCGGAGACTGTCAAGATTGCCTTCATCGATCCGCTGTCCGGCTTGATGGCATCACTTGGAACGAATCAGCTGCACAGCTGGCAATACACGGCCGAATACGCCAACGAGCATAACTGGGCAAACGGCACGAAGTTCGAGGTGGTCGGATTCGACAACAAGCTTTCGCCGCAGGAAAGCCTGACCCTGCTGAACCAGGCCGCCGACCAGGGCATTCGCTATATCGTGCAGGGCAACGGCTCGTCGGTCGGCCTCGCGCTGGAGGATGCGGTCGCCAAGTACAACTCGCGCAATCCGGGCAAGGAAATCGTCTACCTGAACTACGCTGCGGTGGACCCGGCCATGACCAATGCGCGGTGCGACTACTGGCACTTCCGCTTCGACGCCAACGCCGACATGAAGATGGATGCGCTCACCACGTTCCTCGCGCGCGACAAGGACATCAAGAAGGTCTACCTGATCAATCAGGACTACTCGTTTGGTCACGACGTTTCGCGCGTGGCGCGCGAGGACCTGAAGAGCAAACGCCCGGATATCGTGATCGTCGGCGACGATTTTCATCCGCTCGCGCGCGTGAAGGACTTCTCGCCTTACGCCACCAAGATCAAGGCTTCAGGTGCCGACACGGTGATCACGGGCAACTGGGGCAGCGACCTCGCATTGCTCGTGAAGGCGAGCAAGGACGCGGGCGTGACGGCCAACTTCTATACCTACTACGCAGGCACGACCGGCGTGCCGACGGCCATGGGCGCGTCCGGCGCCGACCATGTGAAGTACGTGGGCGTGTTCGGCCCGAACACGGCGAACAACCCGCCGGTGGTTGGGCAGATCATCGAGGGTTACAAGAAGAAGTACAACGACGACTATTACCTGGCGACGGCCTACGCGGCCATCGAAATGCTGAGCAAGGCGATGAACGCGACGAAGTCGACGGATCCCGTCAAGGTGGCCAAGGCCATGGAGGGCATGACGGTCGACGGCATGAACGGTCCGGTGGCAATGCGCGCTGCCGATCACCAGGCGCAGCAGTCACTCGTGATCGCGACATGGACCAAGGCGGACGGCAAGACGGTAAAGTACGACCAGGAGAACACCGGCTATGGCTGGCGCACCGACGTCCAGCTTGGACCGACCGCGGCAACGCAGCCGACCACTTGCCAGATGAAGCGCCCGGGCTGAACGTGCTCTCGCTACGACACATCACAAGGATTATCGGGCAGTGGAATTCCTGACCATCTCTCTGTTGAACGGCATCGGCTACGGGCTGCTGCTGTTCATGCTTTCCTCGGGCCTCACCTTGATCTTTAGCATGATGGGCGTGCTCAACTTCGCGCACGCCAGTTTCTACATGCTCGGGGCCTACTTCGCCTACACCATTGCCAGCAAGATCGGTTTCTGGCCGGCGCTCGTGGCGGCGCCGGTGCTCGTGGCGTGTGTCGGCGCGCTCGTCGAGCGTTTCGGCTTGCGTACCGTACACAAGTATGGGCACGTGGCGGAACTGCTGTTCACTTTCGGCCTTTCGTATCTGATCGTGGAGGGCGTCAAGCTCGTCTGGGGTCTGGCCGCGGTGCCGTACGCCATTCCGCCTGAACTGAACGGGGCGCTGTTCAAGGTGTACACGTCGGAGTTTCCGAAGTATCGCGCCTTCATGATGCTCATCTCGATCGCCATGCTCGCGGCGCTGTATCTGGTGCTGACGCGCACGCGCATCGGCCTCGTCATTCAGGCGTCGCTCACGCATCCGGAGATGGTCGAGGCGCTCGGGCATAACGTGCAGCGCGTGTTCATGCTCGTGTTCGGCGGCGGCGCCGCGCTGGCGGGCCTTGCCGGCGTGATCGGCGGCAATGCGTTCGTCACGTCGCCTTCGATGGCCGAGTCGGTGGGCACTATCGTTTTCGTGATCGCCGTGGTGGGCGGCATGGGCTCGCTGCCGGGCGCGTTCATCGCGTCGCTGCTGATCGGCGTCATGCAGACGTTCGCCGTCACGATCGACGCCTCGCTCTCCGATCTGTTCTCACTCGTCGGCGTGACGGTGACCGACAGCACGGCGCTCTCGTCGCTGTTGCGCATGCCGGTCTCGCAGGTCGCGCCGATTCTGCCTTATCTGCTCATGGTGCTCATGATGATCCTGCGACCGCGCGGGTTGCTCGGCAAGCGGGAGGGCTGAACGATGAAACCGCTCATTCAGGCCAATGCCGGTTCGGCCATGCAACGCAACGGATGGCTGCAGTCCGCCAATTCGCTGCGCTGGATCATCTGGGGCGCCACGGTGCTCGTGATGCTCGTGCTGCCGCTCGTGTTTTCCAGCGGCTTTGCGATCGCATTGCTTTCGCAGATGGGCATCATGATCATCTTCGCGCTCTCGTACAACATGCTGCTCGGTCAGACCGGCATGCTCTCGTTCGGGCACGCGGTGTACTCGGGGCTCGGCGCGTTCGTCGCGGCGCATGTGCTCAACCAGATCGGCGCGAACCATTTCCCGTTGCCCGTTTCGCTGTTGCCGCTGGTCGGCGGCCTCGGCGGCATGCTGTTCGGCGTGCTGTTCGGCTACGTGACCACGCGCAAGTCGGGCACCACCTTCGCGATGATCACGCTCGGCATCGGCGAAATGGTGGCGGCGAGTTCGCTCATGTTTCCCGGGTTTTTCGGCGGCGAAGGCGGCGTGCCGACCAATCGCACGGTCGGCCATGCGGTGCTCGGCATCACGTACGGCCCGGCGATCCAGGTGTACTACCTGATCGCGGTGTGGTGTCTCGTGTCGATGATCGCCATGTACGCATGGACGCAGACACCGCTCGGCCGCATCGCCAATGCCGTGCGCGACAATCCCGAGCGTGCGGAGTTCGTCGGGTACAACACGCAGCGCGTGCGCTTTTTCGTGATGGTCCTTTCGGCGTTTTTCGCCGGCATCGCGGGCGGCCTCTCGGTGATCGACTTCGAGATCGTGACGGCGGAAAACGTCGGCGCCGCGCAGTCCGGTGGCGTGCTGCTCGCGACGTTCATCGGCGGCGGGGCGTTCTTCTTCGGGCCGATCATCGGCTCTATCCTGTTCGTGCTGTTTGCGGTCGCGTTGTCCAATCTCACGCCGGCTTGGTTGCTGTACCTCGGCCTCTTCTTCGTGCTGGTGGTGATGTACGTGCCGGGCGGCGTGTCGAGCCTGCTGATGAAGCAGGTCCCGCTCATCGCGGCGCGCAAGCTGCACCGCATGCTGCCGTCCTATGCGGCGGCGCTGGGCGGCGCGCTGATTTTGCTCGGTGCGCTCGTGCTGACGGTCGAACTCGTCTACAAGGTGCAGATCGATAGCGACAACGGCACGGCCATGGCGTTCTTCGGCCTGAACTTCGATGCCGCGTCGTGGAAGCCCTGGGCCGTCGCCGCAGTGCTGTGGGCGCTCGGTGCGCAAGCGGGACGCCTCGCGGCCGCGCGGGTGCGCGACGCGTGGGATGGCGTGCAACGGGAAATCGCAGGGGGCAACGTATGACGGCCGCGCTGGAGTTGCGTGAAGTGCGCAAGAATTTCGGGCGCACGGAGATCATTCGCGGTGTCGACCTGACTATCGGGCAGGGCGAGCGTCACGCGTTGATCGGTCCCAACGGCGCGGGCAAGTCGACCACGTTCAACCTCATTTCGGGGCGCATGGCGCCGAGTTCAGGCACGGTCAAACTCAACGGCGTCGATATCGGCGGGCTGCCGCCATACAAGATCAACCGCATGGGGCTCTCGCGCAGCTTTCAGGTGACGAACATTTTTCATCGCCTCTCGGTGTTCGAGAATTTGCGCTGCTCCGTGTTGTGGTCGCTTGGCTACCGGTATTCGTTCTGGCATCGGCTCGAGCAATTGCGCGACGCGCGCGAGCGCGCCGAAGAAGTGCTCGAGCTGATCGGCCTGCAGGGCCGGCACGACACGCTTGCCGGGCTGCTGACTTACGCCGAGCAGCGCGCGCTCGAAATCGGCATCACGATTGCGGGCGGCGCCGAGGTGATTCTGCTCGACGAACCCACGGCGGGCATGAGCCGCTCGGAGTCGGATCACGCGGTGGAGCTGATTCGCCGGGTCACCGTCGGCAAGACGCTGGTGATGGTCGAGCATGACATGAGTGTCGTCTTCGGCCTCGCCGACCGCATTTCGGTGCTCGTGTACGGCGAAGTGATCGCCACCGACACGCCACAAGCCATCCGTAACAACCGCCGCGTGAAGGAAGCCTATCTGGGCACCACGCTGGACGAACCCGCAGGGGCACATTGATGGCGACCGCGAATTCCATGCTCCAGGTGCGCGACCTGCATGCGTACTACGGCAAGAGCCATATCCTGCACGGCGTCGAAATGCAGGTGGGCGAGGGCGAGATCGTCGCCTTGCTCGGGCGCAACGGCGTGGGCCGCTCGACGCTCGCCAAAGCCATCATGGGGCTCGTGCGGTGCGAGGGGCAGATTCTGCTGCGCGGCGAGGAAGTGCGCGGGCTGCGCACGTTCGAGGTTGCGCACCGGGGCATCGGCTACGTGCCGGAGAACCGCGATATCTTCCCGACGCTCACCGTGCGGCAGAACCTGATGCTCGGCGAAAAGCGCAACCGCTCACGCCAGAAGCCGCGCTGGCAGTTCGACGACATGTACCGGATATTCCCGCGCCTGAAGGAGCGCGAGGAGACGCCTGCGGGCCTGCTGTCCGGCGGCGAGCAGCAGATGCTGACGCTGTGCCGCACGCTCATGGGCGACCCCGACCTCATCATCATCGACGAGCCGACCGAAGGGCTCGCGCCGCTCGTCGTCGCGCAGGTGGGCGAGTACCTGAAGACGCTGAAGGCGCGCGGCATTTCGGTGCTGCTGGTCGAGCAGAAGCAGGCCATTGCGCTCGATATCTCGCAGCGCGTGTACGTCATGGGGCACGGCCAGATCGTGTTCGAGGGGACGCCGCAGCAGTTGAAGGCCGATGCGCGCGTCCGCCAGGAATGGCTCGAAGTGTAGGGCGCGCTTCGAGCGTTCGGTCTGCGGAGGCCATTCCGCTTAGCGTGCGGGCAAGTTACCTGGTGAGTAAATGGGCTGCTGGCCGTTGGCCCCAAAAAGATCTTCAGGTTGACCGTTCATACGCTGCCGTATGTTGTCGTTGACGACCATGTCTGCCGGAAAGGCGCGCGGTCCCACTCCGGCGGCCAGCCAGGCACGGTCCTCTACCCATTCGCGATGTCGCGGCCCCAATGGGTCGGATTGGACGTCCACGGGCGGATGAAGCGCGAACTTCAATCCCACGTCGGTATGCTGCAACCTGTCCGCGACCCAGAGGAGGGGGCCGTCGGAAAGGCCGTGATCGGGATAGCCGCCGCCGACATCGCAATGACCGCCGGGAAAGAGCGCTTGCGTCACGTTCGGGTTGGGATTCCACAAGGTCGGTTCGAACGGTCTGCGTTGCTCGTCGAGCGAGACCGCGTGCACGCCCAAGCCAATGTCCGGGCTGAGATTCAGATCGCAAAACCGGAACAAGTCGATGGCGGAACCCTGATAGTAGATGGGAATGCCGAGCGAACCCACCGTATCCCAAACGGCCACAGCGGCGATCTTTGCGTCGACGAATGAGTCGGCGTCCAAAGGTTCTGGATTGGAGAAGGCGGTATGGATCGTCAAGAACTCCATCACGCCGTCTGCGATCTTCTGGAACGTCGTATCGTGGCCATGTCTCCATCGATACCACGCCGCCACCGCGGTGTCGTAACGATTCTGATCGTCGATGGCGGCGAGCTCTGGCCGAAGCAGACCCTGTCCCGCAATCAGTCCCGCAAGGGCTCGCGCGGTGTACGCTCCGCGGCTGAAGCCGACGATCACGATGCTGTCGCCCGGCTCGAAGTTACGCGAAATATACGTATAGCCGCGCGCGATGCGGGCGACGACACCGACGCCAAACGCACCACCGGCGACTTTATCGACCAGTTGCTGGGAATTGCCGACCCCGTGAATGTATTTCGCGATTTGTATGGGGGTGCCGTTTGCGTCTGCAAGCGCCTTTTCCATCTCGACGCCGCCCCAGTCGTTTCCTTCGGGCAGCATGTTTCCGTCGAGCCACGCGAAAAGCTTGCATACGTTGGTCAGTCCCGGCTGGCACCCTGCCGCGGCGTCAGGCGGGACGCCATCGCCTTTTCCTGCCGGATCTTCGGGGCCGTTCCACGTGCCGTCTGCGCAAAAGACTATGGTTTTGGACATCGCAGGCTCCTCACACGCAATCCAGTCGCTATCTACGGAACGTTTGTTCGCTATCCTGAGTATTGTCCGGGTGCGCTAACTCAGCCGATGCGGTATCGCGTGCGGTGCGCGTGCCGAACATCAGGTCTACAAATATAGCTTCTGCGTTCCGGATTGCGAGGTCAGGAATGTACGAAGGCGCACGTATGACAGGGGCGGTATGCGGAAGTGGGCCGCAGGGGCCCCGGCGGGTCAGCCGAACCGCTCTGAAGGCGCGTTCGCGTGGGGAAGCAAGCTTTCGCGCTTCGGGGGAGAATGCATGTCGATGCGCCCTCGGAGACGTGCGAAAGGCGGGGGGCGCGGTTTTGGCCGCGAGCTTCGAAAGGCTGAGCAGGATGCCTGGTCGAATTAACTGGTCGGAAACGAATGTAGACGTTAACAGATGTTCTGAACTGACCGACAGTCTGCGTACTCGGCGGCGGCACGAGTCCCCACGGCGTGCCTGGCAGCCTCCAGCGTAGCCGGCATTTGGCGTCGTCCTCTCCAGCGAATGTACGGCGCCCACGGCCAGTGTGGTTGCATTCGATGCTGGCAGGAAAAGCAATGCCATTCGCGGTAACCGGTAACCCGTGAGGTGCCGTTGACTGATCTCCCTCACACCGTCAGGACCTCGCTATCATGCAAGACGAATCGGAAGATGTCGTCGCTCGTCGCGACTTCATGAAGAAGGCCGTTGCGCTGGTCGGCGCAACATCCGCATTGGTCGCGCAAAGCGAGGCCGCAAATGCCCAAGGCGCCAATGCGCCGACCGCCGGGGGCCCGCAAGGGACGGGGACGGTTTATACCGGCGATGTGATCCAGGGAAAGAAAGTCATCAGCGCGCTCGACGTCGGCGACCTCGAGCGCGGCAAGACATACAAGTTCTACTTTGAGGGCGTGCAAATGCCGACGGGGCAGAACTGGTATGTGTCGGTGATCGTTGTCCACGGTGCGAAGCCGGGCAAGCGCGTCGCGCTGATCAGCGGGGTGCATGGCGACGAAATGAGCCCCGTGCATACCATCCACGGCGTGATAAGCCAGCTCGATCCCGCGCAGATGTCAGGCACCGTGCTGGCCGTTCTCGACGTATCGCGCCCCGCGCTCGAAGCCATGGAGCGCAGATGGCCCAATTCCGCACTTGGTATCGGCCTCATCGACATCAACCGCGAATGGCCGGGCAACGAGAATGGCGCCAGCGCGCCGAGCCGGCATGCGGGACTGCTGTTCAACCGGCTGTTGAGGCCGAACACCGACTACGCACTCGATTTTCATACGGGCACGACCGGCCTGGATGTGACGTCCTTCAATCTGGCCAGAATGGAATTGCCGGAGGCGCGAGCCATGGCGGAGCTTTTTCCGATCAAGCAGATCTTCGACAACCCCGCCTATCCCACGCTGCTTGCCAATGCATTCATCAACGTGGGGATTCCCGCCATCACGCCCGAGATCGGTTCCGCGCGTGTTTTCGATTTCGACATGATTCCGTCGTTCGTCGAGGGCGCGATGAACGTGCTGAAGCGCTACAACATCGTATCGGGTTCGATGGGGCGCACTGGGCGAGACGTCGGGACCTTCGTCGGCAACAGCGGCCACACAGTCATGTCGACGCACGGTGGATTCGTCGAACTGCTGGTCAAGCTGAATGACAAGGTCAAGGCGGGCCAGAAAGTGGCAATCCAGCGCAATACCTTTGGCGAAGTGGTCGCGGAGTATACGACCGAAGTCGCGGGCGAGGTGACGGCACGACGAACCGACGCCACGGCAGAGCCCAGAATTCCTCTCGTGATGATTCTTTATCAGAGCGCGGCAAAGGAGATTCCGGAGGACTTTTCTGAATGAATCGGGTCGGGCAGGGCGGCACGGATTTGCCGCCCTTGTTTCAGTTGATATGGCCACGCTGCAACTTGAGTTTCCTGAGAAAGAAAAACTCAAGTTGTTTCACTAGCGCCGCTCCGAGCACCCCACGTCAAACAATGCCCGTCGTATAGTACACAGCGATCACGAAGAAGACGGCCAACGTCTTGATCACCGTCACCGCAAAAATGTCCCGATACGACTCGCGGTGCGTGAGCCCCGTGACCGCGAGCAGCGTAATGACTGCGCCGTTGTGCGGCAGCGTGTCCATGCCGCCGCTCGCCATGGCCACCACGCGGTGCAGCACTTCCATCGGAATATGCGCTGCCTGCGCGTTTTTGATGAAGAGATCCGACATGGCCGCGAGCGCGATGCTCATGCCGCCCGATGCCGACCCCGTGATACCCGCGAGCGCGCTCACCGAAATGGCGGCGTTCACGAGTGGATTCGGAATGCTCTTGAGCGCATCGCTCACGACGATGAATCCGGGCAGCGCCGCAATCACACCGCCGAAGCCGTATTCCGAGGCGGTATTCATCGAAGCCAGCAGCGCCCCGGCCACGGCCGCCTTCGTGCCGTTCGCGAAGCGGTCTTTCACGCGGCCGAACGCCGTGACGATCACGAGCACGATACCCGCGAGCAGCGCGCCCTGAACCGCCCAGATCGCCACGACTTGCTTGACGGTGGCCGTGACCGGCGTATGAATGCCGGGCAGCACTTCGGGCGGCACGGTCACGGTGTCGCCGTACCAGATCGGAATCCAGTGCGTGAGCAGGAAGTTCGCCACGCCCACCAGCACGAGCGGCGCGACGGCGAGCAGCGGGTTGGGCAGGTGCTCGGTTTTCACATGTTCCGGCTCGTTCACGAGCGAGGTGCCGTAGCCTTCGCCTTTCGACATCGCGCTGCGGCGGCGCCATTCGAGGTACGAGAGGCCCACCACGATGATGAAGAGCGAACCGATCACGCCGAGCGCAGGCGCGGCCCACGCGGTGGTCTTGAAGAACGTGGTGGGAATGATGTTCTGGATCTGCGGCGTGCCGGGCAGCGAATCCATCGTGAACGAAAAGGCGCCGAGCGCGATGGCGCCCGGCATGAGGCGCTTCGGAATATCGCTCTGGCGATACAGTTCGGCTGCGAACGGGTAGACGGCGAACACCACCACGAAGAGCGAAACGCCGCCGTATGTGAGCAGCGCGCACACGGCCACGATCACGGCGTTGGCGCGCGAGCGGCCGATGTAGCGGATGGCGGCGTGCACGATCGCTTCGGAAAATCCCGATAGTTCGATCACCTTGCCAAATACTGCGCCGAGCAGGAACACGGGAAAGTAGAGCTTCACGAAGCCCACCATCTTCTCCATGAAGATGCCTGAAAAGACGGGCGCGACAGCGGCGGGTTCGGTGAGGAGGACCGCGGCGAGCGCGGCGATGGGCGCGAAGAGAATCACGCTGTAGCCGCGGTACGCGGCAAGCATGAGGAACGCGAGGGCGGCCAGAACGATAACAAACGACATGGAGTCTCCTGCGGATCGATCGTATTGCGCGATTCAGCTTGCTGCGTGTGTGATGACTTTAGATGCGTCTTTTCCTGCGACGAGAGCGTGATGCGTCGCAGCGATTGTAACGAAAGGATCTATCCCGTTATTGCGAGCGTGGCCGCGCGGTCCTATCGTTGCGCAGAAGAGCGAGCCGGAGAGGTGCCAGTCAATGAGTGCAATCGGTAAGGGCGGGCCAGGTGCGTGGCGCGTGCGGGCGGCGCAGACAGCGCGGCTAGCATCGGCGCTTGCTTGCGTGGGCGCTTTCGCGGGCATTTGGGCGGGCCCAGCGTTCGCGCAATCGCAAGCCGGCGCTTCCGCGCCCGCCTCAAAGGCCGAGAACACGACGAACCCGCCGGACACCCAGCGCAAGAACTGGTACAACGACCCGTTCTTCGCGCTGTCGAACGCGATCAGCGCCTGCCCGCTACCGCTCGGCCCGCTGATGACGAAAGCCGAAGCCGACGACGACGCCCACTATCGCGTGGAGCGCGGCACGACCTGCTGGCTCGCGCACAAGTGCTCGAAGCCGAACTCATATCTCTACGATGCGGACATTGCAGCGGCGATTCGTCAGCAACTGCAAGGCGATGCCCTGTTTGCGGGCACGAGCATCTGGATCACGGTGCAGCGCCGTTTCGTCTACGCGGAAGGCTGCGCGGGTCCAGGCTTCGACAGCGCGGCGCTCGAGCGCCGGCTTTCCGCGATTCCCGATGTCGAGCAGGTCTTCGTACGCGTGAGTTCGCACCCGCAAGGCCCGCTGCCGTACAAGACGCTTTCGACTGCCCCCTGAACACGCGCAGGTGGCGCTAGCGGCGATGCATCGCACATGGCTCGCGGCATGGCACAATCGCAACGTCGAAAAACTAGAAGCCCGTTGGGGTGCTCCAAATGACTCGTCCTGGTTCGTCGTTGTTCCGTTTGCGCAGACTGCCGTTCGCGGCGTGCGCGTTGACCATGATCGCAGCGCTGGCTGCGTGCAGCAGCGGGCCGCCGCTGTTCCTGTCGGACGGCCGTCCGACGGTCCAGGTGCAATGCCCGGCCTCGGGCGATCGCGATTCTTGCGCGCAGCAGGCGCGTGCCCGTTGCGCCGGCGCAGGTTACGACACCGTCGCGACGTCGACCGAAAGCGGCAACTACACGCTCGTGTTCGCCTGCCGCAAGGCCCAATAAGCCTTTCGCGCGCCGCTCAGCCCTCGGCGGCGGCGCTCGGTCCGCGCGCCGGCAGATTCAGCAAAAGGCGCAGCAGGTCGGGCTGGCGGCGCGTCGCCGTCTTCTGAAAGATCGATTGCAATTGTTTGCGCACGGTGTCGTGCTGCACGCCGACGTGCGCGGCGATTTCCTTTTGCGTGAGACCTTCCGCGAGCAGCAGCGCAATGCGGCATTCGGCCGGCGAGAGATCGAAGGCCGTGGCGAGCACCCGCTCGTCGACGAGCGGCGCGGAACGCGGGTGATAGAAGGTCAGCGCCGCGAAGGCGCGCAATTCCGAGGCCGAGGAATCGTCGGCCGTCACCACGTTGTAGAACGCGTAGAGCACCTCCTGCTGGCTTGCCGAGGCCTGTGCACGGCCGTGCCCGGTATGGGTTTGGCCGTGCGGGTCCGTTGCGGCGGCGTTGGGCGTATCCGGCGCGACCGTACCGTCGACAGCGCCTACGATACGCAACGCGCGAAAGCGCGCCGCCGCCGCCCGCGCACCGCTCGCGCGGCTACGCAGGCGCGCTTCGCTCACGGCGATGTCCTCGAGCAGGCGCGCGTGATGGGGCGATGCGAGCGTGATCCGCCGTCCGCGCACCCGCACGAGCGAAGTCGCCTTCAGGAGCCGCTGCGCGGGCTCATTGCTATGGAGCACCTCGCCCTGCGCGCTCACGAGCATGGCTGGCGGACGTGAGCGGTTTGCAAGCGTGTCGGCGTTCAAGGCCATGCGGCGGACGTAATGGCGCACCGCGCGCACGAGGTGCGGCGTGAGCCGCTCGAGCAGTTCGCGGTGCTCACTCCGGAGCGGCCCGGGCTCGGCGCCCGCGCTGCACGCAAGCATGACGGCGAGCCCGTTCTGTTCGATCAGCTTGCACAGCGCCACGCAGCGATGGCCTTCCTCGAGCGGGCAGAGTTCGAACCCGGCTGCGCAGTCGCCGTCCGCGCAGTCAAGCTCGATGCCGCAATGCAGCCACTTGCGTGGCGGGTAAGCACGCAGCCATGCAAGGCGCGCATCGTCGCGGTAGAGCGGCCGAATGCGCTCCAGCGGTTCCGCGCCGGCCAGCGCGAAACCATCGCTCCAGGAAAAATGATCGCGCTGCCGGTCAAAGGCAAACAGATGAATCGACGCCACCCCAGTCGCCTCGCGCAATTGCGCGCAAAAATCCTTCCAGGCGCAAGGATTATCGAGTGTGTCGTAAATAACGTGCAGCAGGCGGTCGTATTGTGATTCGTTTGTTCTCACGCCATTCTCGTTGTTCGTATTGTGAAAGACTATCGGCAGCAAAATGCGCTCCGCATAGCGTTCCACAATTGAGGAATATACAGACGCAATAGCCCCCGTTAATCTGCCTTCCGATATGGATGCGGATACAACCGTCAGCGTGGACGAGCGGCCATTGAACTTCCGTGCGGTATCCAACGGATAGCCGGGCGCGCTGGCCTTATTCTGTCTGACAGTACGAACAAAAGCTGTAAATCCGCCGCGGCGTGCATTTAGCACGGTCAGTCGGCGCGATTACCAAACTGACCGATTATCCGCGGCATGCGGAAAAGCGGCGATGCGACGAAAGTGAGTGCATGCTTTTTGCGCGCGCTCGATAAAACTTGTCATTACCGGGGGCAGCGATGAATCATCACCAACTCGAAAAGGACATTGAGCATCTCGAACACATCATCGGGCGGCTCTCAGGGCGCGACCGTATTCCGCTCTCTTATTGGCGCGGCCGGCTCGAGTCCGTTTCCAGCGAGAACCTCGTGCCTTCGCAGGTACAGCGCGTGAAGCGGCTCAATGAAGCGCTGCGCGCGCTCGAAAGCCGTCTGTCACACGAATCGCTGCAACAGCGCGAACGTTAACGCCAACGTTTGCGGCAGCGTTGTAAAAAAGCGCGCCTTCATCGTCGCTCGGGCTCCAAACCGGTCACAATGGCACTCTCTTGACCGAACTGGAGATGCGTTTTCATGCCGAGCTACAAGCAACTGACCGCCCAGCTGGAAAAGCTTCACAAGGAAGTGGCTGCGGCGCGTGAAAAGGAAATTGACCAGGCGATCGCCGAGATCAAGGAAAAAATCGCGGAGTACGACATCACCGCGGAAGAACTGGGCTTCGCGAGCCGACGCGCAGGCCCCGCGCGCAAGAAGGCGCTGCCGGCCCGCTACGTGAACCCGAAAACGGGTGAGACCTGGAGCGGCCGTGGCCGCGCGCCGGGCTGGCTGGCGGGCAAGAACCGCGAACGCTTCCTCATCAAGGAATAACGGGCCAAATCTCGCCCGGCCGTTACACCAGGGTGCACAGCACCCGACGTGACGGCCGCACCGCTTCAAGCCTCCCGAAAAAGCTCACCTCACGCACTGCGCAGCGCGCAGCGGCATGCACGAAGCGCAGGACAGGGACGTTCGTGGAGGGGGTGGACGTCTGTGGCGAAAGGAAATCTTCGCGAAAATAGGGGGCGTCCCGCCAGCGCGCCGGGTGCATGAGGGTGTCGACGGGGCGCTCGCACCGAGGTCCTGTAAAAGCTCACCTTTGGCGATGCGGCGCCAAGCTGCGCGTCCAACCGGTTCGAACCCCATCAAACCTTTAGTCGGCGGGACGAATGCCGTGTATCATTCGGTCCCGGCGCCTTTTCGCTTTTTACGCGGGCATCCCCGGGACATTCCCGATCGCTCGTGCTATTTGCCGGGCGTAGCGGTCCGCACTCTGCCGCCGCACGCGCCGTAAGCGTTGCTTGAAAACGCGCCCGCAAGCGCCGCCGCGCTCGCCGCAACCCCTGCCGCGCGGCCCGGTTGCCCGAATTCATCTGTGATACCCGCCCTATCCATGTCAGTAGCCGAACTCAGACGCCGCCGCACGTTCGCGGTCATTTCTCACCCGGACGCGGGCAAGACCACGCTCACCGAAAAGCTGCTGCTGTTTTCGGGCGCGATCCAGATCGCCGGTACCGTGAAGGGCAAGAAGAGCGGCCGCTTCGCGACCTCCGACTGGATGGAGATCGAAAAGCAGCGCGGCATTTCGGTCGCCAGCTCGGTCATGCAGTTCGAGTACGGCGACGCTGTCATCAATCTGCTCGACACGCCGGGCCACGAGGACTTCTCGGAAGACACGTACCGCGTGCTGACGGCGGTCGATGCGGCCGTGATGGTGATCGACGGCGCGAACGGCGTGGAAGCGCAAACGCTCAAGCTGCTCGAAGTCTGCCGCAGCCGCAAGACGCCCATTCTCACGTTCATCAACAAGCTCGACCGCGAAGTGCGCGAGCCGCTCGACCTGCTCGACGAAATCGAGCAGCACCTGGGCGTGGCCGCCGTGCCGTTCACCTGGCCTATCGGCATGGGCAAGGAGTTCCAGGGCGTGTACGACATCCAGCGCGACCAGGTGCGCGTATTCCGCGCGGGCCAGGAGTCGCTGGGCGGCGCGGTGGAAACGCTGCAGAACCTCAGCGAAGCCGATGGCGAAGCGCGCTTCGGCTATCACTGGAAGCGCACCAAGGAAGAAGTCGAACTGATCACGGGCGCGACGCCCACCTTCGATCGCGACGCCTTCCTCGCGGGCGAGCAGTCGCCGGTGCTGTTCGGCTCGGCGATCAACAACTTCGGCGTGAAGGAAATTCTCGACGCGCTGGTCGATCTCGCGCCGCCGCCGTCGCCGCGTATGGCCGTGCAGCGTCCGGTCTCGCCCGACGAGCCCAAGTTCACGGGCGTCGTGTTCAAGGTGCAGGCCAACATGGATCTCGCGCACCGCGACCGCGTGGCGTTTATCCGCGTGTGCTCGGGCCATTTCGAGCGCGGCATGCAGTTGAAGGTCACGCGCAACAACAAGACTTTCCGTGCGAACAACGTGGTGAGCTTCCTGTCGCAGCGCCGTGAGACCGTGGCCGAGGCATACCCTGGCGACATCATCGGTATTCCTAATCACGGCACGCTGAGTCTCGGCGACACGCTCACCGAAGGCGAAGACCTGCAATTCACGGGTCTGCCGTTCTTCGCGCCGGAAATCTTCCAGACCATCGAAGTGGTCGATCCGATGCGTGCGAAGCAACTGGGCGAAGCGCTCAAGCAGCTTGGCGAAGAGGGCGCGATCCAGGTGTTCCGCCCGATCCACGGCGGCGCGACGATTCTGGGCGCCGTCGGCCAGCTGCAGTTCGAAGTGGTGTCGCACCGCCTCGCGGCCGAGTACAAGGTTGCCGTGCGCCTGATGCCCGCGCGCTATCGTCTCTCGCGCTGGGTGACCTGCGACGATCCCGCCGAGCTGCGCCGCTTCACCGATTCGTACGAGGCGCGCATGGCCTACGACGCTTCGAACGCGCCGACGTATCTCGCCTCGCACGTCTCCGAAATCGAAGTCGCACAAAAGGCCTGGCCGAAGATCGTGTTCAACGAACTGCGCGAGCATTCGGGCGCGCCGTTCCGCAAGTCGATGTAACACGCACGGCGCGCTCGCGCCGTGTTCACAAACCACGCGAAGTTCCTTCTCGTGCATCGTGGTGTCACACGCCCAGGGCGGCGTGCGGCGCCATGCCGCCGCGTCTGCGCTCACATGCGCCGGGCGAAAAACGCGCAGCGCCTGCGCGCTTGCCCTATCCTCTTCTCGTAACGGTAAAAGACGACAAACGGGCGTCCGCCTGCGGGCGCGCGCCTCGCCAGACCAACGAGGAGTGCCTGTGACCGTACGCAATCTCGACGCAGTGTTCCAGCCGAAATCCGTGGCCGTGATCGGCGCTTCGCAGCGCCCCGGCAGCATCGGCAGCATGGTGTGGCGGCGGCTGATCGACGGCGGCTTCACAAGCCCGCTGTGGGCCGTCAATCCGCGCCATGCGGGCGACTTCGAAGCCTTCGACGGCCGGCCCGTGCTCGCCGACGCGGGCGACCTGCCCGAGGCGCCCGGCGTTGCCATCATCTGCACGCGGCCCGCCACGTGGCCCGCGCTCGTGCATCGCCTCGGCGGCATGGGTACGCGCGCGGCGATCATCGTCGGCGAGGTGAGCGACGAGGCCGATCAGGCCGACCTGCGCCATGCGCTGGCGGCGGCGCGCCCGCACCTGCTGCGTATCGTCGGCCCCGGCAGTCTCGGCGCGCTCACGCCCGCGCTCAACGCGCAGCTGGGCGCGGCAGCATCGATTGCGCGCAAGGGCGGCGTGGCGTGGGTGTCGCAGTCCAACGCGCTCACCAACGCGGTGCTGCGCTGGGCTGCGCCGCGCGGGCTGGGCTTTTCGCACGTGATCGCGCTCGGCGACGAAGCCGACGTCGACGTGGGCGACGTGCTCGACTACCTCGCGAGCGACCCGAGCACGCGCGCGATCCTGCTCGAAGTGGACACGATCCGTGCGGCGCGCAAGTTCATGTCGGCGGCGCGCGCGGCGGCGCGCAACAAACCCGTGCTTGCGCTGCGCAGCGGCCGCGACGACAAGGGCGATGCGCTCTACACGGCGGCGTTCCGGCGCGCGGGCCTCGTGCGCGTCGACACGCTCGACGACCTGCTCGACGAAATCGAAACGCTCGGCGTGGGCCGCGTGGCCGCGAGCGACACGGCCACGCTCATCACGAGCGACCGCGGCGTGGCCACGCTTGCGCGCGACGCCTTCATGAAAGCCGGCGACACGCTCGCGCGCTGGAACGACGAAGCGCTCGCGGCCGTCCAGGCCGCGCTGCCGCACGCGCAGGCCGGCAATCCGCTCGTGCTCGGCGACACCGCGAAGCCCGAGCACTTCGGCCTCGCGCTGCAAACGCTCGCCACGCACCGCTCGAGCGGCACGGCGTTCGTCGTCCACGCGCCGACCCACAGCGCGCCGGTGGACGCCGTGGCGCGCACGCTGATCGAGCAACAGCGTTTCGCGTATCGCGGCATGCTCGCGTGCTTCTTCGGCGGCGTGGACGAAGCTACGCGCGACGAACTGCACGCGCACGGCATTCCGGTGCACACCACGCCGCGGCGTCTGGCGCGCGCGTTTGCGCGTCTCGTCGATTACCGGCTGGGCCGCGAGCTATTGATGCAGACGCCGGAGACGATGCCCGCCCAGGGCCCGGCCGCGATCGAGGCCGCGCAGGGCGAAGCGCGCGCGGCGCTGGCGGCGGGGCGCACGGAGCTGAAAGGGGAGGAGGCGGGCAGATTGCTGGCCTTGTTCGGGCTCGCCATGCAGGCGCAGGATGAACCGGGCGTGAAGCCGGTGGTGGACGTGTCGGTCGAGTTTCGCGACGACGACAACTTCGGGCCGGTGTTCCGGTTCGCCGCGCCTTCGCCGGACGATTTTTCGCCGCCGCTGCGCGTGTACAGCCTGCCGCCGCTGAACCCCGTGCTCTCGCGCGACATCGTCGCGCACTCGCCGTATGCGCGCTATACGGCGCCCGAGCCGACACTGGCCGCGCTCACCGAGCTATCGCAGTTCGTATGCGAGGTGCGCGAAATCGTGGGCTTGCGACTGACGCTGCGTGTGCTGCCCGAGGCGGTCGTGGTCGTCGCGCCTAGCCTGCAGCTTGCGGAAAAGCGCAGCCGCTTCGCGATCATGCCGTATCCGCGGCGGCTCGAAGAGACCATCGACTGGCACGGCGAGCGCCTCACGATCCGCCCGATCCGTCCCGAAGACGAGGACATGCACCGCATGTTCGTCGAGTCGATGACGCCCGACGACTTGCGCCTGCGCTTCTTCTCGGCGGTGCGCAGCTTCGATCACACGCAGCTCGCGCGCATGACGCAAATCGACTACGACCGCGAGATGGCGCTCATTGCCGTGGTGCACGGCGAAGACGGCCAGCCGCGCACGCTGGGTGTGGTGCGCGCCGTGGCCGACCCGGACAACGAGACCGCCGAGTTCGCGGTCGCGATTCTGTCGACTCTCAAGCGGGGCGGCCTTGGCCGCTTGCTGATGTCGCGCATCATCGAATATGTGCGCTCGCGCGGCACGCACTGGCTGCTCGGCGAGGCGCTACGCGAGAACGCGCCGATGATCGGCCTCGCGCGCGCCTGCGGCTTCACCGTCACGCCCACGGAAGACCCGGGCGTGGTCGGTTTTCGCATGCCGCTCGACTGAGCCGGCGTGCCTGGCCGCTTAAGCGGCCAGCTTTGCGAGCGCGTCGTCGATCTGGCCGCGCATGAGTGCGAGTTCTTCGAGCCACGTCTCGCCGTACTGCGCACCGGTTTCCTTCTCGAGCCGCGCGATGGTCGCGGCGCAGCGCGCGGCGTCCTTGGGCGTGGCGATGAACGCCTTGACCGACTGGCCGCCCTGGAACGCCTCGAACAGCGGCGTGCGGATTTCATCGGGCAGCGCGCGCGTCGTCCACTGGTGCGTCTTGCCGTTGAAGGTAAGCGAAGGCGGCAGCACGCGCTCCTTGCGCGTGGCCGGAATCAGGCCGAAATTGCGCGCGGCTTCGGCGATCTGCTCGGCCGTGAAAAGCTCCTCGGGAGCGATCTCGAATTGCGCGATGGCGGTTTCGACGGTCTTCATCGCGTCGGCGCGGTCGTCGCGCTTTTTCTGCGCGCGCGCGACGATGTCGCGCAGCTCGTCGGCTTCGTCGGTTGAGATCGTGAAGCTCGCCTGTTTCTGCTGAAGCTCGGAAAAGCGCTGGAATTCTTGATCGGTCAGGAGTTTCGCCATGGGTTTCGAATGCGCGTGAGCCGCTCGCCCGCCGTTTTGCGGCAGCGCGCGGCGCACAGGTTTTTTTGAGAGGGCCGCCATTCTAACCGTTTTGCGTGACCGGCTCTCCATGCACGAGAATCTGCGGATCGTCACGTTCGACGCAGAGCGCTGGGGCATCGAACTGCGTTCGTACTGAGCCCCACCGAGCACGACTGAGCTTCAGGCCGCGCCGTCCTCGCGAAACATCGACAAGGTCTGCACGGTCGCGCTCAGCATGCGCGTCGCCTCGTCGAGCGAGGGCGCGACGTAGTCGTCGATGCGCTTGAGGTACGGGCAGGTCAGCGCCGCGATCGCCTGACCCGAGGGCCCGAGCACCGGAAACGTCACGTCCGTCACGCCGAAAATCTGCTGACTGTCCTTGCGCGAGAAGCCCGCCTCGCGCACCTGCTCGCACGCGGCCTCCAGCGCGGCGTGGTCGACCGCCACCTCGCCCTTCACCTTCGTATGCTCCGCGAGCATGTGCGTGCGCTGCTCCGGCGTTTGCCAGGCGAGCAGCGTGCGTCCCGAACTCGTATCGACGAGACCCACGCGCGAACCCAGCCGTACCGCAATGCCCCATGTGCCCGGCCCGTCCACCTGTGCGATCACGAGCAGGTTGCCGCGGTCGTACACGGTGAGATGGCAGGACTGCTCGGCTTCGTTGGCAAAGCGCTGCATGAGCGGCAGCGCCTCCGAGATCAGGCGCTCCATGGGCGGGTGACGGTGTGCGAGCGTGAAGAGTTTCAGGCTCAGCGCATAGCGGTCGCCGCCTTCCGAGCGGATGACGTACTGGCGCGCCACCAGCCGCTCGAGCATGCGGTAGATCTCGCTCGCGTTGCGCCCTAGCGCCTTCGTGATCTCGGCGCGTGTGAGGCCGGCGCGCTGCTCCGCAAGCAGTTCGAGGATGTCGAGCCCCTTATCCAGCGCGGGCGCGCGATAGCGATCGGCGTCGTCTTTCTCTTCGGTTTCTTCGGGCACGTTGTCCATCTGGCTCTTTTTCGCGTTCTTTTCCATTCGATCGTCCCCAGGGAAATCACGGGCCCATGCTGCACTGCACATCGCTTGACCTTGTGATATGCGTATATGAATAATATGTTCACTGGTGAATAAATGCCAGCGTCGTCGGGTATGGACGAGGCAGTTGCAACGGGTCGTGGGCGCGGCGGCATTTCGCTCGATGGCGACAAGAGCGCAGGACTAAAAGCGGAGATTATTTGTGAACGGCTACGCCCCCCATACCGACGCCCGCCTCATCCTGCTCGCTCCTGAGGACAACTGCCTGATCGCGGCGGCGCGTCTGGCGGCGGGCGAGACGGTGGAGATAGAAGGCGAGCGCGTGACGCTCGCGAAGACGATCGAACTTGGCCACAAAGTGGCGCGCCGCGCGCTCGCGAAAGACGAGAAGGTGCTGCGCTATGGCGCGCGCATCGGCCACGCGAATGCGCCGGTGGCGCGTGGTGAGCATCTGCACACGCACAACCTGGAAAGCGATTACTTGCCGACCTATACGCACGACGCGGGGCACGAGTTCGTGCCGCACAAGTAACGCACCGATGATGCGGCACGCGCCGCGAGCAGGATTCAAGTGATGAGCGATAGCAACGTTACGACTTCAGAAGCCGCAGCGCCCATGCTCGAAGGCTGGCTGCGCAGCGATGGCCGCAAGGGCATTCGCAACGTGGTTGCGGTGGCGTACCTCGTGGAATGCGCACACCACGTGGCCCAGGAAATCGTCGCGCAGTTCCGCGAGCCCTTCGGCGCCTTCGACGATCCGCACGCGCTGCATCAGCCAAAAGCGCCGCCGGTGCATCTGATCGGTTTTCCGGGCTGTTTCCCGAACAGCTACGCCGAGAAGATGATGAAGCAACTCACCACGCATCCGAACGTGGGCGCGGTGCTGTTCGTTTCGCTCGGCTGCGAGAGCATGAACAAGCACTATCTCGTGGAGCAGGTGCGCGCGAGCGGCCGTCCAGTAGAAGTCCTGACGATTCAGGAAAAGGGCGGCACGCGCAGCACGATCCAGTACGGTCTCGACTGGGTGCGCGACGCGCGTGCGCAACTTGCCGCGCAACAGAAGGTACCGATGCGCCTCGATGAACTCGTGGTCGGCACGATTTGCGGCGGCTCGGACGGCACGAGCGGCATCACCGCCAACCCGGCTGTGGGCCGCGCCTTCGATCAACTGATCGCAGCCGGTTCAGCGTGCATTTTCGAGGAAACCGGCGAGCTGGTGGGCTGCGAATTCCACATGAAGAGCCGGGCGGCCCGGCCCGAACTGGGCGAGGAGATCGTTGCGTGCGTGACCAAGGCGGCGCGCTATTACTCGATTCTCGGCCACGGTTCGTTCGCCGTCGGCAACGCGGACGGCGGCCTCACCACACAGGAAGAGAAGTCGCTCGGCGCGTATGCGAAAAGCGGTGCCTCGCCGATCGTCGGCATCGTGAAGCCGGGGGACGTGCCGCCCACGGGCGGCCTCTATCTGCTCGACGTGGTGCCCGATGGCGAACCGCGCTTCGGCTTTCCGAATATCAGCGACAATGCGGAAATCGCGGAGCTGATCGCCTGTGGCGCGCACGTGATCCTGTTCACGACGGGGCGCGGGTCGGTGGTGGGCTCGGCGCTTGCGCCCGTCATCAAGGTGTGCGCGAACCCGCAGACCTACCGCAACCTCGCCGGCGATATGGACGTGGACGCGGGCCGCATTCTGGAAGGGCGCGCAACGCTCGACGAAGTGGGGCGCGAGGTGTTCGACCGCACGCTGGCGGTAGCGGGCGGCGAGCGTTCGAAGTCGGAAATGCTCGGGCACCAGGAATTTATCCTCACGTACAAGACGTTTGAGCCAGTCGGCCCCGCATGCCTGCCCGCCAGTGCGCGCGTGCCGATTGTCGAAGCCGCGAACTGAATCGCGCAGTCGGATGATTTCGTTGTGGGAACAACCATCTCCAGGAGGTGACGAGCCATGGCGCAAGAACAGCATCCCAGGGTGGCGCACAGGCGCCGTATCGGACGTACTGCGCTCGAAGTGAGCGCATTGGGTCTGGGCACCGCGCCGCTCGGGGGCCTGTATCGCGACTTGTCCGAAGAAGAGGCGCAAGCCACCGTCGACGCCGCGTGGGAAGCCGGCATCCGCTTTTTCGATACCGCGCCGCACTACGGCCACACCAAGGCCGAGCACCGGCTGGGCGCGGCGTTGCGGCGCTATCCGCGCAACGAGTACGTGATTTCGACGAAAGTGGGTCGCCATTTCGTGCCGCGCACGCACCCGTACGACGGCAGCGAGGGCTGGCAAAACCCGCTGCCATTCGAAGCGATCTTCGACTACACGCGCGACGGCATCCTGCGTTCGTTCGAGGACAGCCAGCAGCGGCTTGGCCTCGTCGATATCGATATCCTGCTCGTGCACGATATCGGCCGCTACACGCACGGCGAGCGTAACGAGCACTACTGGCGGCAACTGAGCGACAGCGGTTTCAAGGCGCTCGACGAATTGCGCAAGGCGGGCGTAATCAAGGCGATCGGCTTCGGCGTCAACGAGCGCGAGGTGATACGCGAGGCGATGGAGGAATTCGACATCGACTGCGCGCTGCTGGCGGGCCGCTATACGCTGCTCGAACAGGCGCCGCTCGACGACCTGCTGCCCGAGTGCGAGAAGAAGGGGGTGAGCATTCTGCTGGGCGGCGCGTTCAATTCGGGCATTCTCGCGCACGGGTTGCTTGGCGAACTCAAGTTCAACTACGCCGATGCGCCCCAGGAAGTGGTCGAACGCGTGGCGCGCCTCGATACGATCTGCCGGACCTACGACGCGCCGCTCGCTGCGGCGGCACTGCAGTTTCCCTATGCGCACCCGGCCGTGGCGACGGTGCTCAACGGCGCACGCAGCCCGCAGGAGGTGCGCGAGAACGTCGCCTCGTTCGAGACGAATTTGCCCCGCGGGTTGTGGCTCGCGCTGCGCGACAAGGGTCTCATCGATCCGCGTGCGCCGCTTCCGCAGGCTTGAGCGATGACTACGATCTCTACGATCGAACGAATCGACGCCCATCAGCATTATTGGGACCCCGCGCGCGGCGATTACGGCTGGCTCACGCCTTCGATGACCGTGCTTTATCGTGCGTTCGGACCCGCCGATCTCGCGCCGCTGCGCGCGTCGTGCGGCGTGGCGCGCACAGTGGTCGTGCAGGCCGCGCCGACTGTCGAAGAAACGCGCTGGCTGCTCGATCTTGCGCGCAACGAGCCCTCGATTGCGGGCGTGGTGGGCTGGGTGCCGCTGGACGACCCCCACGTCGCCACGCTGATCGCCGAACTCGCGCGCGAGCCGAAGCTGCGCGGCGTGCGCCCCATGCTGCAGGACCTGCCCGACGACGACTGGATCGCAAAAGCCGATACCGCGCGCGGCGTGCAAGCGCTCATCGCGCACGATCTCGCTTTCGACGCGCTCGTGTTCACACGTCATGCGAATGCGCTGGCGACTTTCCTCGCGCGGCATCCGACGCTGCGCGTGGTGATCGATCATGGCGCGAAGCCGCCAATCGCGGCGGGCGGCGAGAGCGGTTTTACCGCGTGGGCGCAGGCCATCACGCGCTTCGCGCAGTTTGCGCACGTGCACTGCAAGCTGTCGGGGCTCGCGACCGAAGCCGCGCCTGGCTGGGACGACGCCACGCTGGCGCCGTGGGTCGCGCATATGCTCGCGTCGTTCGGACCGCGACGTCTCATGTGGGGTAGCGACTGGCCGGTGCTGAACCTCAATGGCGACTACGCACGCTGGCATGCGAGCGCGCAACAGCTCACCAGGACACTGTCCGCAGACGAACGCGCCGCCGTATTCGGCGGCAACGCTGCAGCTTTTTATCGGCTTGAAACCGGGCTCGGGGGCCATCCAGCCGGTTAGAAAACGTCCGCCGAACGCCACGAAGCGCGCCTGCGTCGCCATAATGGCCGTTTGCGTCATCCCAACTTCTTCCCGCGATTTCATCGCTCGATCGCGGCATGAGACGCCTGCTGCAATACGGGGTATCGCCGTGCCGCGCTTCCAACCGGAGTGGCAGATGGTACAAAGACTGGCCGGCAAGACGGCCTTGATCACCGCGGCGGGCCAGGGCATTGGCTACGCGGCCGCCGAACTGTTCGCGCGCGAAGGCGCACGCGTGATCGCTACTGACCTGCGCATCGATGCACTCGCGGCGCTGCCGGTCGAGGCGCGCAAGCTCGACGTGCTCGACGGCGCGGCCATCACCTCGCTCGCGCAGGAACTGGGCGCGATCGACGTGCTGTTCAACTGCGCGGGCTTCGTGCACGCGGGCTCGATCCTGGAAGCGAGCGAAGAAGACTGGGACTTCGCGTTCGATCTGAACGCGAAGGCGATGTACCGGACCATCCGCGCCTTCCTGCCGGCCATGCTGACGAAGGGCGGCGGGTCGATCATCAACATGTCGTCGGCGGCGTCGAGCGTGAAGGGCGTACCCAACCGCTTCGTGTACGGCGCCTCGAAGGCCGCTGTGATAGGGTTGACGAAGGCTGTTGCCGCGGATTTCGTGACGCGCGGCGTCCGCTGCAACGCGATCTGCCCGGGCACGGTGTCGTCGCCGTCGCTGGAGGAGCGCATCGCCGCGCAGGCGGCGGCACAGGGCACGAGCGTGGACGCGGCGCGCGCTGCGTTCGTCGCACGCCAGCCGATGGGGCGCGTGGGCAAGCCCGAGGAAATCGCGGCGCTCGCGCTCTACCTCGCCTCCGATGAATCAGGATTCACGACGGGCCAGGCGCATGTGATCGACGGCGGATGGTCTAACTAGTTAGCCCTAACATTCGCCCAAGGCGATTCTGACCGACTGCAACGCACAGACACACGAGGAACACAGACGATGAAACTGCTTCGCTATGGCCCGAAGGGCCACGAAAAACCGGGCCTGCTCGACGCCGAAGGCCGCATTCGCGCGCTCTCAGGCAACGTGGCCGACATTGCGGGCGACGTGCTCTCGGACGCCGGCCTCGCACAACTGCGCACGATCGACCCGGAAACGCTGCCGCTCGTCGAAGGCAATCCGCGTATCGGGCCCTGCGTGGGCCACATCGGCAAGATGGTCTGCATCGGTCTGAACTATGCCGATCACGCCGCCGAGTCGGGCATGGCGGTGCCGAGCGAGCCGGTCGTCTTCAACAAGTGGACGAGCGCCATCGTCGGCCCGAACGACGACATCGAGATCCCGCGCGGCTCGAAGAAGACCGACTGGGAAGTGGAGCTGGGCGTGGTGATCGGCAAGCACGCGAAGAACGTGAGCGAAGCCGATGCGCTCAACTACGTGGCGGGCTACTGCGTGGTGAACGACGTGTCCGAGCGCGAATGGCAGATCGAGCGCGGCGGCCAGTGGGACAAGGGCAAGGGCTTCGACACCTTCGGCCCGACCGGCCCGTGGCTCGTCACCCGCGACGAAGTGGCCGATCCGCAAAACCTCTCCATGTGGCTCGAAGTGGACGGCCATCGCTACCAGAACGGCAGCACGCGCACGATGATCTTTACGGTCGCGAAGCTCGTTTCGTATCTCTCGGAGTGCATGAGCCTGCAGCCGGGCGACGTGATCTCCACCGGCACGCCGCCGGGCGTGGGCATGGGCGTGAAGCCGAACCCCGTGTTCCTGAAGGCGGGGCAGACGGTGCGCCTTGGCATCGAGGGCCTGGGCGAACAGCAGCAGAAAACGCGCGCGGCAGAGTAAGCGCGCCTGAAGAAGCACGAAAAAGCGCGCGAGGAGAGGCGGGACAAACCCGCTTCGCCTCGCGCGCTTTGTTTTGCGGCGCAGTCCTTTCAGTTCGTCGGACTTTTGTCTTCCGGCCCGCTGCCTTCCGCGAGCCGGTTCACCGTCCCCTGCGCCAGCGCCACGAGCTTTTCGTCGCCGTTTTCCATCACGTACACGCTGCACTGGCAGGTGGCCTGGTACCGCCCGGCGTGCACCACGCGCGCGCGTGCCAGCAGCGTGCCCTTGAGCGCCGGGCGCAGATAGTTGATCTTGTATTCGCCCGTCACCACCCGCGGCCCGAGGGCCAGCGCGCCGGCGAAGGTCAGCGCATTGTCGGCGAGATAGCTGATCACGCCGCCGTGCACGAAGCCGTGCTGCTGCTTGAGGTCATCGCGTACCGGCAGGCGCAGGGTCAGCTCGTCGGCTCCCACATGCATCAGTTCGGTTCCGAGCAGCACGCTGAACGGTTGGGCATGCAAAGCGCCGCGCGCGCGGTCCACAAGATCTGTCATCGTCGCATTCCCTGGGTCTATCCCCGAGTGGTTTCCTAACCACTCTAGGAAGCATCGGCGTCGAGTCAAGGTGAATCGAATCGAGCCGGCATTCTATTGTTGCGAGAAATGCAGGGAATGACCGTGTAACCATTGCCGAAATGATCCGTTGCGCATTTTGGGGCGTTTTTTCACGGTTTAGGGCTCAAAAACCACGTTTGCGCGGCCGTAAACGCAGTGCGGGCCCGAGCGATCACATGCTCGTGCCTCACTCATTCACTGCCATCCAGGTGTCCCGATGTTCAGCAAGATCAAGGTCGCATCCGGCCTGTTGTGTGTCCTCGTCGCGTTCTGTGTACTGCAGCTCGTGACAGCAGGACTTGGTTACTGGTCGCTTACGCGCACGCATGACGACGTGGCCGACCTTTCGAAGGTGGCGTTGCGGCAGGCGAGTGCCGCCAACGTCATCACCCAGCAATTGATGGACGCCCGTATCAATCTCTCGCGCGCGGGCACGCGCATGGTCCGCGGCGGCACGGTGCCGACCGACATGGTCAATCACGCGCGCGACCAGCTGGCCGCCGCCGACACCACGTTCGCGGCGCTCATGGCCGTCCCGCCGATCAACGATGACAACCGCGCGCGCGTCGCCGCGCTCGGCGAGCGCTATCAGGTGTACCGCAAGGCGCTCGGCGAGCTGATCGACGACCTCAACGGCAACAATCTGCAGGCCTTCCTCGACCAGCCGACGCAGTCGTACCAGGACGCCTATCTCGCCGAACTGCACGCCTTCGCGCAGTTCAGCGCCGCGGCGAGCCGCGCTTCGCTCGATTCGATCGACTCGCGCCTCGCACTCTTCCAGGGCGTGGGCATCGTCATCCTGCTCCTGCTGATCGCGCTCGCGACCGGCGTGCACTTCGCGCTGCGCCGCGGCGTGGTGGAGCCGCTCGAGGAAGCGGGCCGCCATTTCGACCGCATCGCGCGCGGGCGCCTCGACGAGCGCGTCGCCACGCGCGGCGAGAACGAGATCGGCCGGCTGTTCCAGGGTCTTGCGCTGATGCAGTCGAGCCTGGCGCGTACGGTCCACACCGTGCGCGAAACGGCGGGCTCGATTAACGTGGGCGCCGACGAGATCGCCACCGGCAACGCCGATCTTTCGGCGCGCACCGAATCGCAGGCGGCGTCGCTGGAGCAAACGGCGGCGAGCATGGAGGAACTGACGGGCACCGTGCGCAACACGGCCGAGAACGCACGCGAGGCGAACGCACTGGCGGAAGCGGCGCTCGACGCAACCGCGCGCGGCGGCGCCGTCGTGGGCGAGGTGGTCGAGCGCATGCGCGGCATTGCGCAAAGCTCGGACAAGATCGCCGAGATCATCGGCGTGATCGACGGCATCGCGTTCCAGACCAACATTCTCGCGCTCAACGCCGCGGTGGAAGCAGCGCGTGCGGGCGAGCAGGGCCGGGGTTTCGCGGTCGTGGCGGGCGAGGTGCGCGGGCTCGCGCAGCGCAGCGCGCAGTCGGCCAAGGAGATCAAGACGCTGATCAGCGAGTCGGTTTCGCAGATCCGCGGCGGTTCGGAGCTGGTGGAGCGCGCGGGCGAGTCGATGCGCGAGGTGTCGAACTCGATCTCGCGAGCCACGCAGATGATGGCGGGTATCAGCGCCTCGTCGCTCGAGCAGAGCACGGGCATTGATCAGGTGAATCAGGCCGTCTCGCAGATGGACCAGATGACCCAGCAGAATGCGGCGCTCGTCGAGGAGGCCGCCGCTGCCGCGGCCTCGCTGCATCAGCAGACGCGCCAGCTTTCCGAGGCCGTGGCCGCGTTCGAGATTTCGCCGGCGGTGCTGGCGGCCTAAGCGACTCGAGCGGTCTGGGCGCCCTTGCGGCGGGCTTGCGCCCGCCTGGTTCGGCGCTTTGTGCTGTTGCGCCTCAGACGCCCATGCCCTGGTAGGCCGTCAAGAGGTGATACGGCGTCGTGGACGGCATGTCCGCGCGCGCCACCTCGCCGTTTGCGCTACGGCATTCCACCCAGCCCTGCGCCGTGAGGAAGCGCGGCGCGAAGCGCCCGATCTGCGGCGCTAGCCCGGCGCGCACCGCGGCGTCGCCGTGCGTGGCGAGCGCGCGCAGGTATTCCGTTTGCGCCCAGATGCGCTGGGTCGCATCAATCACCCGGCCCTGCTCGTCGAGCGCGGCCGCCACGGCTCCCGTTTCCGGGTCCACGCCGTGCTTCTGTGCAAAGGCGAAGGCGCGCGCGAGCGCTTCGTCCAGTCCCGATGCGCCCAACCGGGCGCCTGCACGCGAAGCCAGCCAGAACCATTCGAACTGATGTCCGGGCTCGAGGCGGTTGTCCGCCGCGCCGACCGGCAATTCGGCGATGCAGCCCGTCGGCGCATGCAGGAAGCCGCGCGCGAGCGCCTCGACGAGACGCGTGATCGCCGTGTCGAACGCGCTGTCGCCGGTCGCCTCGCTCGCCGCGAGCCAGGCTTCGGTGAGGTGCATGAGCGGATTCTGCAGCGGGCCGCCGGTGACGCTTGCAAAGGAAGCGTCGAGCGCCGCGTTGAGCAGGCCGTCGCGGGCCGCGAAGCGGTCGACGATCAGCGAGGACGTTTCTCGCGCGACGTCGAGCGCCTCGGCCGCGCCGAAGCGCTGGCCATAGGCCGCGGTTGCGAACACCACGAAGGCGTGCGTGTAGAGGTCCTTGGTGGTGTCGAGCGGCGCGCCGGCCGCGTCGACGCTATAGAACCATCCGCCGTGCTGCGGGTCCCGATAAGTGTGGCGCAGGGTTTCGAAGAGCGTTTGCGCGTGCGCGGCGTCGCCAGCCTGCGAGAAAACGAAGAGCTGGCGGGCGCACGCCATCGCGCGATAGCGCGTGACGGGCAGCGGCTGCGCGCCGGCCGCATCGAGCGCCTCGTAGGGCAGGCGCAGTTCGGCGTTGAAGCCCGGGCCGCGCCACATCGGCAGGACGACGCGGTCGAAATGCTCGCGCAGGCTGGCTGCGCTCGTAGGTGTGTTCATGGCGAAAAGTTGCGGCGAAGCGCGTCACATCGAAAGTGCAATGCCGGCGATTGTACGCATTCGCGCATGACGCGGACATTCCAGTCTGCCGCAGCGCGCTCGCCCACGACAACAAGACCAGGAGGGTGATAACAATGATCGGAAACTGGGAACTCATTTCGCGGCTGGTGCTGGCCGCGCTGCTCGGCAGCGTGATCGGCTTCGAGCGCGAGCGGCTTTCGTGGGCGGCGGGGCTGCGCACCCATATGCTGGTAAGCGTGGGCTCGGCGCTCATCATGCTCGTCTCCGCCTACGGTTTCGCGGACGTCCTCAAGGACGACCACGTCGTGCTCGATCCTTCGCGGATGGCCGCGCAGGTCGTCTCGGGCATCGGCTTTCTCGGCGCGGGCTCGATCCTGCTGCGCGGCGAGATCGTGCGCGGCCTCACGACGGCGGCGAGCCTCTGGTCGGTCGCGGCCGTGGGTCTTGCGGTAGGCGGCGGGCTCTACACGGGCGCGATCGCGGCAACCGTCATCATTCTCATCATCCTCGCGGGCATCAAGCCGCTCGAGCGGCGCTTCATCACGTTCCGGCAGCGGCGCCAGCTCACGCTGCTCGTGAGCCGCGGCGCGCTCACGTTTCACTCGCTGCACGACGCGCTCGGCACGTCGAGCCCGCGCGTGAAGCAGTTCGTCGTGCAGCAGAGCGACGACTCGCCCGAGCTCGACGAAGTGATGATCACGCTGAGCCGCGTGTCGTCGATGGAGTACGAGGCGATTTGCGCGACGCTGCGCCGCTTGCCCGACGTGAAGGACTTTCGCGAGGACGGCGCACCGGGTTGACTGCGCGGGGCGTTGGGTCGATGCCGGCTGGGTAAGTGGGGGAAGAGCACCTGGCCGCGCGTTCTGGCGTGCGACAATGGGCGTTCGAACCAGAACACGAGGACGTCGCCAAGCGGCCGTGACCGGCCGGCGCGCGACGCGAACCGCATCGCTGACCCATGGCTGATTACGCAGATACCGCATCCTTGAGCTCTTCGCATCCCGAACGCAACGCGCCGTGGCAGCCCCGCGCGACGTCTGAGTCGTCCAACGTTACTGAATCCCCGATTGCTGTCGAATCCGATGCTCCGCACGCGCTTGCCGGCGAGGGGGGCGCGGCCGTTGCCGAAGCGGATGCCGCCGTGCGCCAGGGCACACTGAGCGGCTTCGAAAACCCCGAGTCCACTCAAGCGGTGGCAGCGCCCGTCGACGAAGCCAGCGCGACGAGCCCTGTTGCGGCTGCAACGACCGCGCGCCGCGCGCCGCGGGCGAAACGTGCCGCGGCTCCCGCCGTGGCCGAGGCGGTGGAGCCGGGCGTTGGGGCGGTGCAGGAACCGGCTGCCGCAGCCTTTGTCGCCGAGCCGTCGTTTGCCGCCGGCCCTGCTGAGCGTGTGGAACCCGCCGGGTTCGCGCCCGAAGCGGCTCAGTCGGCCAGCGAGCCGGACGCGCTGACGCAGCGCCTCGACGCGCTCCAGGGCGCGCTCGCCGAGCAGCGCCGCGTGGCGGCCGCCTCGTCGCGGCAACAAAAGTGGGTGCTCGCCGCCGCTTCGGCGGCGGTGCTCGCATCGGTCGGCTTCGGGATCGCGCAGTCGGTGCGGCTCGACAGCCTTGCGAACGAATCCCGCGCAGATGAGGCGCGCCTCGAGCAGTTCATCCTGAAGCAGCAATCCACGCTCGACGACCTGTCCCAGCGCGTTGCCGCGCAAACCGCCGCCGCCACGGCCGCTGCTGCGGCGGCTACCGCTGCCGCGGAAACTCAGGCCGCGCCCCCGGCACGCGTCTCGGCCAGGGCGGTGCCCGCCAAGGCCTCGCCCGCGCCCGCGCGCCATGCATCGGCCCATTCCACGCGTGCAGCTCACGCGAAAAGCGCCCAGAAAGCCACGCGCTGACCGGCTTCGTCCCGTGATCCCGCCCCTGTATCCGAAATCTCGATGCGTTGTTTTGTTGCAACGCATCGAATGCGCTCGACCCCGTGCGACGGCGCGCCGCAGTTTTCTTGCTGCGCTGCACTAGCGTTGCCCTAGGGAAAACCCTATAATTCAGTTGTCTTAGGGAAAACCCTGAACCGCAGCCTAACTGGGAGTCGCCATGAGCTTCATCTTTGCACTGTTCCAAAAGGTGAGCGACCTCTTCGCGTCGCCGTATCTGCCGATGGATTCGGAATACTCGTACGAAGCGCGCCACCGCGAAGCCGAGCGCGTTCGCCGCTCGCAATACATGCCGTTCGGCATGCCGCGTGACTGATCGAAGCTGAAGCGCTTCGGACGGCGCGCGCCGTCCAACGCGTTTCTCCGGTCAGACCGCCAGGTCTTCGAGCAAAGCCGGCTCTCGAAAGAGAGCCGGCTTTGTTGCGTTCGGGGCGGCTGCAAGCCGGGCTCGCTTCGCCGCGCGTGACGGCAGCTGCGCGCGGCTCGTGTCATAGTGATGCCGCATCGAAATCGCTACGCCTCATCCATGTCCAATACCTACTTCTACGACCCCGCCCAGGGCCATGGCCTGCCGCACGATCCGTTCAAGGCGATCGTCGCGCCGCGCGTGATCGGCTGGATCTCCAGCCGCGCAAAAAGCGGCGCGCTCAATCTCGCGCCCTACAGCTTCTTCGGCGCGTTCGCCACGTTTCCGCCGATCATCGGATTCTGCAGCGAAGGCCGCAAGGACAGCATCAGCAACATCGAAGAGACCGGAGAGTTCGTCTGGAATCTCACGTCCAAGGCGCTGGCGCCGCAGATGAACCGCACCTCCGCGCCGGTCGCCGCCGATGTCGACGAATTCGCGCTCGCGGGCCTGACGGCCGCGCCGGGCCGCAGCGTCGCGGTGCCGCACGTGGCCGAGTCGCCGGCCGCGCTCGAATGCAAGCTGCTGAAGGTCGTGCGGCTCAACACGCTGGACGGCGCGCCCATGGACAACTGGCTCGCGCTGGGGCAGGTGGTGGGTGTGCACATTCGCGAGGAATTCCTGAAGGACGGCCTCTTCGACACGCAAGCCGCCCAGCCCGTGATGCGCGCGGGCTATCGCGCCGACTACGCGCAGATCGGCGAGATGTTCCAGATGGTGCGGCCGAGCGCGTAAGCCGCTGCGGGCGTGCGCTTCGGGATGAACGGGTCGCGGCGTTGCCGCGTCCTGCCCGCCCGCCGATAATGGCCCGACAGCGCGAAGCGCGCAGGGAGGCAATCCATGCAATCTCCGACGGGATCGGTGGTGGCGCTCAGTTCGGCCGCCTCGACGATGTTTTCGATCGGCCTGATCGCGCTCGGCTACTGGGGCCTGCACGAGCCGTCGGCCTGGCGCATCGGCGACCGGGTGGTCGTCGGCATCGCGCTCGCGGGCTTCGCGTGCCTCGGCAGCGTGCCGTGGCTCGCCACCTCGCCCGCGAAGCCCAACGACGAATCGCGCTTCCTGATGGCGCGCCGCGCCTTTCTCTGCGGCGCGGCTGCCGTGTGGGTGTCGATCGCGCTATCGCTCGTGCTCTGATCAACAGCGTGATCAGAAGCGGGCGCGCAACCCCACCGTGCCCACCACTTGATTGGCCGTCGAGGACGCGCCGCCCGCCGTGTTGATGAACGCCACGTAGTTGTGTCCCGAGGCGTGCTGGTACATGGCCTCGCCGTAGAGGTCGGTGCGCTTCGAGAGGCGGTACACGACCTGTGCGTCCACCTGGTTCCACTTCGGATCGGCGCCGTAGGTCGTCGTGTTGCTCACGTGGCCATCCGTGAAGGTGTAGGCGAGACCGAGGCTCCACGCCGGGTTCAACTGATACTTCCCGTTCACTTCGTAGTTGTTGAAGCTCATGTCGCCGCCTTGCGAGCCGAACGAGCTGGTGCCCGCGTACTCGCTGCGCGTGAACACGAAGCCCGCCGTAGCCGGTCCGAACGTGTAGTTGATGCCGCCGCCGAACGAACGCAGGCGGTCGGCGCCGAGCGCGAAGCCGCCCTTGCCGTTGGCCGTCGATTCCGCGAGATCCACCGCGCCCGGGCTGCTCGCCGTCGCGCCCTGGGTGCCGTTCAGCTGCAGATACCCGGCTGCGATGGCGAGTGGCCCGTTGGTGTAGCTCGCGCCGAAGCTGTAGGCGCGGTTCACGGCGAAGTCGGTCTGGTTCGAGAACGCGTACAACGCGCCGAACTTCAGGCCGCTATACGTATTGCTCGTGAACTTGACTGCGTTGCTCATGCGCAGCGAGTGGTTCAGGTTGTCGTTGTCGAACGGATGCGCGAAGCCCGTGTCACCGAAAGTGCCCGCCGTGGCCGAGAGCGGCGCGACGAAGTCGACGAGCGAGTCGTACTGGCGGCCGAGCGTGAGCGAGCCGAACTGGTCGCTCGCGAGGCCCACGTACGCCTGGCGGCCGAACATGCGGCCGTCCTGGCCAAGCTTGCCGTTCTGCACATTGAAGCCGTTTTCGAGCACGAAGACCGCATGCAGGCCGCCGCCCAGGTCCTCGCTGCCGCGCACGCCGAAGCGGCTGCCGTTCACGTTGCCGCTCGTCGCCTGCCAGAGCGCGCCGCCCGACTTGCCGCTCGCGACGTTGTTCGTGTACATGATGCCGGCGTCGATCAGGCCGTAGAGCGTGACCGAGCTTTGCGCGTGGGCCGCGGGTGCGGCGAGCGTGCCGAGTGCGCCGAGCAAGGCGGTCGCGGTGGTGAGCGAGAGGGAGTTCTTCATTCGATGTTCCTGTAGCGTTGTTGTTTCGTGGCTTGTGCAACAGCGACAGGAGTGTAGGGAGTGAGCGTCGCCGGAAAAACCGGCTGTGACTGGATAGGATTCTTCCTCGATCTGGAAGGATGATTTCATCTCTCTGTCATAAATCGACTAGGGAGATGTAGGGCGTGCGCCTGGCCCGAAGCAGGAGCGGCCTCGCGAGTTTGGTACGATTCACGCTTTGCCAGCCGACCCTACCTGCCGCGTGAAGCGTTACGTGCCGTTGATCCGCGATCGAATCGCGATGTCGTTGTCCCGCCTGAAGCCTGCCGCCGCGCGGCTGGGCGGGTTTGTCCGTCCCGCATTCGCGCGTGCGCTCCATCATCTGCGGCATCCCACGCGGCGCGGCGTGCTCATGACGATTGGGGCGTTGCCGGCGCTCGTCGTGCTCTACGTGCTCGTGCTGATTCCGTTCACGCCGAGCATTGGCGACATCCGCAAGGCGCGGGTGGACGAGCCGGCCCAGATTCTTTCCGCCGACGGCAAGGTGCTCGCCGAGTTCAAGCCCTCGAATCGCGAATGGGTGCCGCTCGCGCAGATCTCGCCGCACATGGTCGACGCGCTGATTTCCACCGAGGATCACCGCTTCTACGAGCACCACGGCATCGACTTCAAGCGCACGGCGGGCGCGGCGCTGCACACGTTCTCGGGCGAGCGCCAGGGCGGCTCGACCATCACGCAGCAGCTCGCGCGCAATCTCTATCCCGATGAAATCGGCCGCGCGCCCACGCTCACGCGCAAGATCAAGGAAGCGATCACGGCGTTCAAGATCGAGGCGGTGTACAGCAAGCAGCAGATTCTCGAGACCTATCTGAACACGGTGCCGTTCCTCTACAACGCCTACGGCATCGAGATGGCGGCGCGCACCTACTTCGGCGTTTCGGCGGATCAGCTCGACATTCTGCAAGCGGCAACGCTCACCGGCATGCTCAAGGGCAACGCCTACTACAACCCGGTGATCAACCCCGAGCGCGCGCTCGCGCGGCGCAACACCGTGCTCGGCCAGATGGTGAAGTACGGCAAGCTCAGCGAGGCGCAGTACGCCACGCTGTCGAAGAAGCCGCTGCGCCTCGACTTCGAGCGTCAGACCGAGCCGCCGGGCCCCGCGCCGCACTTTGCGCTGCAACTGCGCAAGTGGCTGATTTCCTGGGCCGACCGCAACGACTACAACATCTATTCGGATGGCCTCGTGGTGCGCACCACGATCGATTCGCGTCTCCAGCAGATGGCAACCGCCGCGCTGCGCCAGCACACGAACCAGCTCCAGGGCATCGCCAACGGCGCATGGAGCGGACGCAACGGCTGCGTGGCCGGCAACGACCTGTTCGCGACGTTCATGCGCGAAACGCAGGACTACAAGAGCGCACGCGACGCCGGTGCGAACGACGCCGACGCACTCAAGCAGCTCGCCGGCGACCGCACGTTCATGCGCAACCTCTGCAAGAGCAAGACCGCAGTGGAGGCGGGCTTCCTCGCCATCGACCCACGCAACGGGCAGATCAAGGCGTGGGTGGGCAGCCGCGACTTCACCGACGAACCGTTCGACCACGTGCAGCAGGCGCGCCGTCAACCGGGCTCGACGTTCAAGCCGTTCGTGTACGGCGCGGCCTACGCGGCGGGCGCGAAGCCGAGCGACACGTTCATCGACCAGCCGGTGGAAATCCCGCTCGCGGGCGGCGAAATCTGGAAGCCGACCGACGACGTGCCGCCGAGCAATCGCCCGATGACACTGCGCGACGCGATCGCGTTCTCGCGCAACCGCATCACCGCGCAGCTCATGCAGACGGTGGGCCCGGACAAGGTCGCGCGGCTCGCGCGCGCGATGGGCGTGCGCGACAGCCAGCTCGACCCGGTGCCGTCGCTCGCGCTCGGCACGAGCCCGGTCACATTGAAGGAGATGGTCTCCGCGTACAGCACCATCGCCAATGACGGCGAGTACCTCGAACCGCGCATGGTCACCAGTATCGAGGACCACAAGGGCAACGTGCTCGCGCAGTTCGAGAGCGCTTCGCCCGAGCGGGCGCTTTCGGCTGAGGCGGACCGCACGCTGCTCGACACGATGCGCGACGTCGTCAACCGCGGCACGGGCTCGGCCATCCGCACGCGCTTCGGCATTCGCGGGGACGTGGCGGGCAAGACCGGCACGACCCAGGGCAACACGGACGGCTGGTTCATCCTGATGGACCCGCAACTCGTGGCGGGCGCGTGGGTGGGCTTCGACGATGGACGCGTGACGCTCGACGACTACTGGGGGCAGGGCGCACGCAGCGCGCTGCCGATCGTCGGCGACTTCTTCCAGCGTGCGCTGCGCTCGCGCCTCGTCGATCCGCGTGCGCGCTTCAACACCGAGGTGACGCCGGGCGCGTTCGAGACCTTCCGCGAGAAGTTGCGCGCGTGGATGGACACGCTGTTCGGCAAGCATGAAGCGCCGCCGCCGACCGCGCCGGTGCGGCATGCTCCGCCGCCGCGCGTGAGCGCACCGGCGCCTGCATCCGTGCCTGCTGCGGCGTCGGAGGCGGGGGCATCGGCGGCTGCGGCGGCATCTGCGCCTTCTGCCGCGTCGGCGGCGGCTGCGGAATCCGCCGCGCGCGCGATCATGGGCCTGCCGCCGATCATCGGGCCGTCCAGCGCGCCGGCGGCGCAAGCTCCGCAGCCCTCGTATCCGGCGCAGGCGCCGGCGCTTGCGCCGACGCCGACGCCCGACGAGGCGGACCCTGACACGCCGGGCGCGAGCGCGAGCTACACGCCGCCCGTGGCGCAGCCGCAGGGGCAATGAGCGCGGCGTAGTGCAGCCGGCTCAGCGAGTCGCGGGCGCTTCTCCCGTGCCGGTAGCGACGGGGCGCGCCGCGTGCCGGGCGCGCAGGTGAGCGAGCAGCGCCCGGCGCACGGGCGCGTCGTAGTAGCGACTGGCGACCCACGCAAGTAGCACGACGCCCGGCACGAACACCGCGGCGATGACCCGGGACGGATGGCTCAGTGTGTGAATGCGCGACGCAAGGTCTTGCAGGATGAATCCGAGCGGCACATGAAGAACATAGATGCCGTAGGAAACGAGGCCGGAAAAGGCGAAAAGCGGCAGCAGGCGCGCCGGCGGCTCCACGCGGGACGCCACCCAGACGATTCCAGGAAGGACCACCAGCGAGAGAAACAGATCGATTGCGTTTTGATGCGCCGCTGGCCAGGGCATGCAGAGCAGTGCGATCACGAGCACGATGACCGCGAGCGCCGCAAGATGTCTGCGCTCGCGTGCGGGGCGGCCGAATCGATAGAGCAGCAAGCCGGCGGGAAAGGCGTAGCCAAGGCGGGCGAAGCCCGAATCGAACGTGTCCCAGGCCACTCCGCCGCTGATGGAGGACGTGCAGGCCAGGTACACGAGACAGAGGCCGGACACGCACATGATGGCGACGAGCGTGCGCGTCGTCAGATCGCGAAAGAACACACCGTAGGCAAGGCTCGCCACCAACTCGAAGAACAGCGACCAGGCCGGAAAGTCGAGCGGGTAGATAAAATTCCAGACCGTCGGCCAGGGATAGAACGTTGGCATGGCAACGTGTGACGGCAGCATCAGCACGCTTGCCGGCAGCGCCGAAGCGATCTCGCTCCAGTCCGATACTGGAAGACGCAGCACCATAGCGACGAGACCGAGCACGAGGCCGGCGCAGTAAAGCGGGTACAGGCGAACCAGTCGCAGCTGACTGTATTGACGGCAACTCAAGGCGCCCGACGCGAGTTTACAATCGTAAGCACTCCCAATGACAAAGCCGCTCATGATGAAAAAGAGATCGACCGCCAGATAGCCGTGCTCGATGGCACGCACGTGGCACAGCATTGGAAAGTGTACGAAGACGACAAGCAGCGCAGCAGCGCCGCGCAGGCCATCTAGCGTGGCGTATCTCGAACCCGGCTGGGTACCCTGCATGACTCGTTCCCCTTGCGATTTTCTTATCGCTTGTGCCCGCAAGGGTATCTGCACTGAGGGAAGGGGGTGTGTTCGCTAACGAGCATATACAGTGGAAACCGGGCTCCACGATTTCCGCCGACGCAGCGCGCACTGGGGTCAGATATGCATTCGAGCGCGGCTGAACGCGTGAAGCCGCGTTACAGACCGCGCCGAAGCATACGCGTCGTTACTCGCGCACCTTGAACACCGAGACGAGTTCGGCGAGCGCAGCCGCATGATCGTTGAGCGCGGCGGCGGCGCGCTCGGCGTCGCCCACGAGCACGGCGTTCTGCTGCGTCGCCGCGCCGATCTGCGAAACCGCGATATTCACCTGCTCGATGCCGCCCGACTGTTCGCGTGAGGCCACGCTGATCTCGCCGATGATCGAGCGCACTTCATCCACGCGCGCGACGATGCCGCGCATGGTCGTGCTCGCTTCGCCGGCGATCCGGTAGCCCGTCTCAACCGTTGACGACGATTCGGTGATCAGCGCCGAGATTTCCTTGGCGGCCGCCGCGCTGCGCTGCGCGAGCGCGCGCACTTCGCTCGCAACCACCGCGAAGCCCTTGCCGTGCTCGCCCGCACGCGCCGCTTCCACGGCCGCGTTGAGCGCGAGGATGTTGGTCTGGAACGCGATGCCGTCGATGACGCCCGTGATCTCGGCGATCTTCTGCGATGCGCGGCTGATGTCGTTCATCGTTTCCACGACGCGGCTCACGGCGCGGCCGCCGTCGAGCGCGGCTTCGGCTGCGCTCGTCACCACGGTGTTGGCGCGCGTCGCGTGGTCGGCGTTCTGCTGCACGGTGGAGGTGAGCTCTTCCATGCTCGCCGCCGTCTCCTCCAGGCTGCTCGCCTGGCTCGCGATGCGCGAAGCAATCTCGCCGCTGCCTTGCGCGATGCGCGAGGTGTCCTCGCTCATCTGCGCCGTGGCGCTGCGCACCTGCGCGACGATCTGCGCGAGGCCCACGCCGATGCCGTCGATGGCGCGCGTGAGGCGGCCGATCTCGTCGGCGCCCGCCGTGCCTTGCGCGCTCGCTGCATTGCCATTTCCGAGGCTGTTGCGGCTGTCGTTGCCGATGCGCACCGTGAGGTCGCCCGCGGCGAGCTGGCCGGCGGCGTGCGCGGCGGCGTCGAGCGGACGGCTCACGAGGCGCCGCGCCGCGTAGATCGACAGCGCCGCGAACAGCGCAACCAGCACGAGGCCGATGGCCGCGAAGCGGTCGCGCGTGGCGTTCACGTCGGCCATGATCTCGTCGCGCACGGCGACGCCGCCCACGAGCCATTGCCACTGCGGGACGCTCACGAACGAGACGAACTTCGCGCGCGCGTCGCCTTCTCCGCGCGTCGAGTCGGCGGAGGTGTAGTCGAGCGTGCCTTCGCGCGTTTCGAGCATGCGCGACCAGGGCGCGTCGGCGTCGTCGTAGTGTTTGCCGACAGCGCTCGGGTGGACGAGGAAGGTGCCGCGCGTCGGGCCGTTCGAAGCATCCATCACGAAGTAATAGCCGCTCTCGCCGATCTTGAGCTTGGCGATCTCGCTCTTGAGCGCGTCGATCTGCGCGCCCACGTCCACGCCGACGAACAGCGCGCCGATCACGTGGCCGCTCGAATCGAGAATCGGCTTGTACTGCGTGATGTACTGCTTGCCGAACAACTGGGCGAGGCCGGTAAAGGTGCGGTTGGCCATCACCGGGCCATACGCCGGGCCCTTGCGGTCGAGCAGCGTGCCGATCGCGCGCGAGCCGTCCTGCTTCTTGAGCGAGGTGGTCACGCGTACGAAGTCGTCGCCGCTGCGCGCAAAGACAGTTGCGATTTCGCCGCTGCGCGCGAGAAACTGGTCGGGGATCGTGAAGTCCAGGTTCAGCACGTGGTCGCCGGACTTGAAGACCGGTGTGGCCTTGCCGCCAATGTCGACCGTTTGCGTGGGGTCGAGTGTGAACGCGCCGGGCAGGAAGCTCTCGAAGAGCTGCATGGCGCGGTCGACTTCGGCTTCGAGCGCGCCGTTGATGAGCGAGATCGACGAGGCGACCGCCTGATCCTTTTCGGCAATGCGCGAGCGCACCTGGTGGCCGACCTGAGTCGCCGCCGAATGCGTGATTGCCCACGTGAAGGCGGCAAATATGGCTGCGACGAGCACGCACGATAGCAAGGCGAGGCGCACGCCGACGCTCGCGCGGCTTGATAAGCGTGAAAGCATGGATTCGGTTCCGGAAAGAGCTTGTGAAGAAGGAACCTGCGCCTTCGAGGCGCTGGCATGACGCATTACGGCGCGCGCGAGCGATCCTTTAGGGGTAGGACTGAAAAACCTTACAGTCACGTAAAGATTACCGATCGCTCACGCCATTTCGGTGTGCAGACTGTGGGATATTTCGGAACCCAAAATAACGCCGACACAAGGAAAAGGGCGCATGAAGCGCCCTGTCGTTATGTTTCGCGCGATACGTCGCTCGCGCTGTCCAATCCTATGCGCAGCCGTTAGCGGCGGGCCTTCCACGTTCTGAGCAAGAGCGCATTGGTCACGACGCTCACGCTGGAAAACGCCATGGCCGCGCCCGCGAGCATGGGGTTGAGCAGGCCGAAGGCGGCGAGCGGAATCCCGATCAGGTTGTAGATGAACGCCCAGAACAGGTTCTGCTGGATCTTGCGCCACGTGCGCCGCGAAATATCGATTGCGGCGGCAACGAGCGCCGGGTCGCCGCGCATGAGCGTGATGCCTGCCGCGTGCATGGCGACGTCGGTGCCCGTGGCCATGGCGATGCCGATGTCGGCGGCGGCGAGCGCCGGAGCGTCGTTGATGCCGTCGCCAGCCATCGCGACGATGCCGCCGCTCTTGATCTTGAGGTCGCGGATCGTGCGCGCCTTGTCGTCGGGCAGCACCTGCGCGTGCACTTCGCCGATGCCGAGCTGCGCAGCAACGGCCGCCGCGCTGCCCGCGTTGTCGCCGGTCACGAGCACGCTGCGGATGCCCATCGCCTTGAGGCTCGCAATGGCTTCGCGCGCCGTGGGCTTCACGGTGTCGCCGAAAGCGAGCAGGGCGAGCACGCCGCCGTGCGGCTCGAATAGCCACGACACCGTATTGCCCGCCTCTTCGAGTGAACGCGCACGGGCCGCGAGCGCGGGCGGCACGGCGAGCGCCAGTTCGTCGAGCCAGCGGCCGCTGCCGATTGCGAGGCGCCGGCCATTCACTTCGGCCTCCACGCCGCGCCCCGGCACCGCGCGCGCATGGGCGGCGACGGCCAAAGCGCCTGGCGCCTGGGCATTCGCTTGCGCTTTTGCCTGCACTTCATACGCCTGCACCACGGCTTTCGCGAGCGGGTGATCGCTTTGCCGCTGCACGGCGGCGGCGAGCGCGAGCGCCTCGCCGTGCTCGCGCCCCTCGGCCGTTTCGAACGCGGTGAGTGAGGGCTGGCCGAGCGTGAGCGTGCCGGTCTTGTCGAAGGCGACCACGCTCACGTTGTGGGCGGTCTCCAATGCTTCGGCGTCCTTGATGAGCACGCCATGGCGCGCGGCCACGCCGGTCCCGGCCATGATCGCGGCGGGCGTCGCGAGGCCGAGCGCGCACGGGCAGGCGATCACGAGCACGGCCACGGCGTTGAGGATCGCCGTTTCGGCGCTCGCGCCCGCGAACAGCCAGCCGCCCAGCGTGATGGCCGCGATCACGAGAATCGCCGGGACGAACACGGCGCTTACGCGGTCGACGAGACGCTGGATCGGCGCCTTCTCGGCCTGCGCGCTTTCCACGAGGCGAATGATGCGTGCAAGCGTGGTTTCCGCGCCGATGGCCGTGGTGCGCACGGCGATCGCGCCTTCACCGTTGATCGAGCCCGCCGTAACGGGATCGTCGGGCGCTTTCGGCACCGGCAGGCTTTCGCCCGTGATGAGCGATTCGTCGATGTGGCTGCGCCCTTCGAGCACGACGCCGTCCACGGGCAGGCGCTCGCCGGGGCGCACGACCACCACTGCGCCTACGCGAACCTGGGCGAGCGGGACTTCGCGCTCCTCTGCGTTGGCGCCGTTTGCGCCATCGACGCGGATACGCGCGCGATCGGGCCGCAGCGCGTTGAGGGCGCGGATCGCGTCGGTGGTCTGGCGCTTCGCGCGCGCTTCGAGCCATTTGCCGAAGCGCACGAGCGTGATGACGACCGCCGAGGCCTCGAAATACAGATGCGCCATATCGCCGGGGTGCGCGAGCATCGCATAGACGCTCACGCCATACGCGGCCGAGGTGCCGAGCGCGACCAGCAGATCCATGTTGCCCGCGCCGGCGCGCACGGCTTTCCACGCGGCGCGGTAGAAGCGCGCGCCGAACACGAACTGCACGACGCTCGCGAGCGCCAGCTGGACCGCGGCGGGCAGCATCCAGTCGAGGCCGAGCCAGTGGCCGAACATCGGCAGCACGAGCGGGGCCGTGAGTACGGCCGAAATCAGCACGGCGCGCCATTCGCGGCGCGCCTCGTCGCTGGCGGCGGCGCTTTTCGCCGGGGTGGTCGTGTCTTCATCGGCGGCGAGCGGCGTGGCTTCATAGCCGGCCTTCTTGACCGCGGCGACGAGCAGGTCCTGCAATTCGCCTGTGAGCGGCGAGCGCGTGTTGACGGTGGCCTGCTCGGTGGCGAGGTTCACGCTTACGCCAGCCACGCCGGGCACGCGCGCGAGCGCCTTTTCGACGCGGTTCGCGCACGACGCGCAAGTCATCCCGCCGATGGTGAACGTGGCGGCTTCGGTAGCGACGGGCATGGCTTCGTAGCCGGCCTTTTCGATCGCGGCGACGAGCGCCGCGGGCGCGACGCCGCTGCTGGCCTCGACGGTGGCCTTTTCGGTGGCGAGGTTGACCGAGGCGCGCGTGACGCCCGGCACTTTGGCGAGCGCCTTCTCGACGCGCATGGCGCAGGAGGCGCACGTCATGCCGTGGACCTCGAGTTCGGCCACGGCGGTATCGGTGCGTTCTGCAACGAGGGGTGCATTCATGATGGGGTGCGAGCACTGGCTGTCATCGATGTTACGCAGTATCTACGTTCCCATCATGGGAAGGTCAAGGGGCGTGACACTACGCCACTTTCGTTTCAGAGGGACGTCCTTGGAGCAAGCTCTCCGCCTGTAAGGCAATATTCCACGCCACAGTCTTTTCAGGCCCATGCGCGAGCGATACGATACCAACCGGCGGCATTGGCGCCTTGCCGCGCGCAGACTACGGCCCTGGGGGGGCCCGCGCGCGGAGTGGCCAGCCGGTCGACGTCACTTCATGGACCGCCCGCACCGAATACAACCAACAAATGACAACAATACATCGAGCATTCTCTACGTACCGTAGCTGCTCTGCGCTTGCCTGCCTTGCCCTGATTGCCGGATGCGCCTCGGCGCCGGGCGACGTTGCGCCGAAGAGCAACGGCTGGATGAAGGACGAAGTCTCCGACTCCTATGTGTTTGGCTATCCGCTCGTGCTGATGGACGTGGCGCGCGAAGCCGCCACTGGCAGCGGGCCTGGCCAGGCCGCGCCGAACACACTGCGCCACGCGCAGTCGCTGCCGCCCGTCGGGGCCTCGAGCCCGCCCGAACCCAATCTCGACACGCTGGCTTCCAGCGGCTGGCTCGATGTTTCGAGCGAGCCGGTGCTCGTCACGCTGCCCGACACGCACGGCCGCTACATGGATGCGCGCGCGCTCGACATGTGGACGAACGTCGTCTGGTCGACGGGCGCCGCGCAGACCGGTGAGCATGTCAGCGGTCTGAAAGCGCAAACGATTGCATTCGTGCCGGCCGGCTGGAAAGGCACGCTGCCCGCGCGCGTGAAGCGCGTCGACGTGTCGACGCGCTACGTCTGGTTCCTCGCGCGCATCCAGACGCGCGGCGGCGGCGACCTCGCTGCCGTAAGGCGGCTGCAGCACGGTCTGCAGGTCACGGCGCTTTCCGACTGGGACGAGCGCGGCGCGCACGGCAAAGCCGGCGCTCGCGGCGCACGCGGCAACGAGCCGATCGGCGCCACGCAGAGCGGCGATCCGGTGGCGCCGGGCACGCCGTCCGCGCAGGTCGCGGCGCTCGACGCGCACGGTTTCTTCGACCGGCTCGCCCTGGCGCTGGAAGACAACCCGCCCACGGCGGACGACGCGCATGCGCTCAAGATTCTCGGCGACATTGGCGTGCACCCGGGCGACCCGGCGCAGTTGCCTTCGGGCACGAAGGACGCCGCGGTCATCAAGGCGGGTCTCGCCGATGGCCGCACGCGCGCCGCGACGCCGCCGTCCAACCTGCTGGCGGGCAACGGCTGGCTCTGGGTAGGCGACGACGCGGGCAACTACGGCCCCGACTACTCGCTGCGCGCGTACGCGGCGTACACGTCGCCGGGTCTGCCGACGACCCGCGACGAAGTGCGCGCCCGCGTGAGCCAGGACAGCGACGGCCATGCGCTCAACGGCGCGAACCGCTACACGATCCACTTCGCGGCGAAGCAGTTGCCGCCGGTGCGCGGCTTCTGGTCGATCACGGCCTATACGACCGACGGCGCGCTCGATGCCGACGCGCCCGTGCGCGTGGCGTTCGGCGACCGCAGCGGCGCACGCCGCAACCGCGACGGCTCGCTCGACGTGCACGTGAGCGCCGAGCGCCCGCGCGGCGGCGCGAACTGGGTGCCGGCGCCGCATGGCGACTTCCGCCTCGTGATGCGCCTCTACGCCGCGAAGCCGCAAGCGACCGATGGCAGCTGGCAGCCGCCCGCCGTCGAGCGGCAGTAATCGCTGAACCGGGCTGAACCATACGTTGGCGGAACACTGTCCCGCCAACGCTTTTCTTGCGCCGCGTAAGCCCGCTCGCGCGCGACGCCCGGCTGCCTCGCCCGCATTTTCATGCACCGCGCAACGCGCGCGGCGCACATCACGCAATCGCCGGGCCATCGCTCTCCCGCTGTTACTTCTTGTTGCGCAATACCTGCGCAACGGGCGGCGTTTTCCCGCCGTCCGATCTTCTATCGGACCTATACTTCCGGCTGTCGGCATCCCCGGATTTCCGACATCAGACCCACATCCCGCGGCGGGCCTGTTGCCGCCTCATCCGCAAGCAAGCATGGCAAGCCTCAACAAAGCGTCGCTCAACTCCTCCTTGCAATCGGTGCGCGCGGTCGCGCGTGCGCCCCGCACCCGGCGCATCCTCACGGGCGTCGTCATCTTTCTGATTGTGTTCGGTCTGGTCGGCTTCTTTGCCGCGCCGCCGATCATTCGCCATGTTGCCGAGCAGCAGTTGAGCAAGCAGCTCGACCGGCCCGTCACGATCGGCCGCATCGCGCTCAATCCGTACACGCTGCGTCTCGAAGCGGATCGCGTGCATATCGGCGAGCGCGGCGGCAACGGCGACTTCTTCGATGTCTCGCGCGCCGTCGTGCAGGCGTCGTGGTCGTCGATCTTTCGCGCGGCGCCCATCGTGGACGAACTGCGGCTCGACTCGCCGCGCGCCACGATCGTGCGGCTCGACGCGCAGCACTTCAACTTCTCGGACCTCATCGAGAAGTTCTCGACGCCCTCGAAACCCGGCAGCAAGCCCACGCAGTTTTCGGTTTCAAACATCCGCATCGAGAACGGCCAGATCACCTTCGACGATCGCCTGCTCAACGAAAAGCACGTGATCGACCGCTGGTCGCTCGGCATTCCGTTCATCGCCACGCTGCCTTCGAAGACCGATATCTTCGTTCAGCCGATGCTGCGCGCACGTATCGACGGGGCGAGCACGCTCGCCATCGATGGCAGGACCAAGCCGTTTTCCGCGACACGCGAGTCGGAAGTCGAACTGCGCCTGACCGATCTCGACGTGCCGAAGCTTCTCACCTACGCGCCCACGAAGCTGCCCGTCACGGTGAAGAGCGGCAAGCTCTCGACCAACCTCAAGCTCGATTTCGTGATGTCGGGCGAGAAGCCCACGCTGCGCGTGACGGGCACGACCGACCTGAACGACTTCGACTCGACCGACAACGCCAATGCGCCGTTCTTCGGCGCGCGCAGTCTGCACGTGGCGGCGGCCTCGCTCGAACCGTTCAGCAACGTCTATCGTTTCGACGACATCCATCTCGACGCGCCCACCGTGTGGGTCGCGCGTGACAAGCAAGGCGTGCTGAGCGTCGAGAAGCTGATGGGCGCGCCGGCCGCGAACGAGGCCGCAAGCAAGGCCGCGAGCGCCGCGCCGGCCTCGGGTGCATCGGGTGCCCAGAGCGCGCAGGCGGCGCCCGAAGAAGCGAAGCCCGCGCCGCTCGATGTCTCGATCCGCCAGTTCGCGCTCACGGACGGCACGGTGCACATCGCGGACGATCTCCCCGCTAAGCCGGTGAATGTCGAACTCACGCAGCTTTCCACCACGCTTGCGAACTTCTCGACGACCGCCAAAGCGGGCGCGCCGTTCACATTTGCGACGAACGCGAACGACGGCGGCACGGTCAAGGCCTCGGGTACGGTCAGCCTCGCGGGCAAGAACGCCGAAGCCAACATCGCGCTCGAGCGCTTGAGTCTGCAGCGGGCGCAACCGTATATCGACAACGTTAGCCGCGCACAAGTCCTCGACGGCAGGCTCAATCTCACGTCCACGCTCAAGGCCGACTGGGCGCAGCAGCCTGCCGCCGTGCAAATCGGGCAAAGCACACTAGGCCTCGAATCGCTCAAGCTTGCGGAGCCTGGCGCGACGACGCCTTCCATCACCCTCGCCCAGGGGACGGTGCAGGTGAGCGGTATCGACCTCAACGCGCGCAAGGCCCAAATCGCCTCGGTGGATGTGACCGGTCTCGTGGTGGACGCCGAGCGCAGGAAGGACGGCAAGATCGGCCTGGCGGAGCTTGCCTCCACGCAACAACAGGCGATGCCCGAGCGCACGGCGATTCGCGCGGCGCAGAAGTCGGTGCAGGAGGGCCCGGCCTGGCGCTACACGATCGACGCTTTCACGCTGAACAACGGCACGATCAACGTCACGGATAACTCGACGCCGCGCCCGGTGAAGCTAGCCATCACGCCGCTCGATCTGAAGATCCAGCAGATCAGCGACGACCTGAGGCACCCGCTGCCGATCGACCTGAAGGCGACCGTCAACCGTAAGGGCACACTCGCGCTGAGCGGCAAGATCAATCCGACGCCGCTCACGGCGCAGCTGAAGATCGACGCGAACCGGCTCGACGCCGCCGCGTTCGAGCCTTACTTCGGCAATCAGCTCAACGCGGTGATCGCAAGCGCGCTGCTCAACATGAGCGGGCAGCTAACGGTTGAACAGGGCAAGGCGCTCAAGGCGAACTATCGCGGCGACGCGGCGCTCGTCGACGTACGCATGCTCGACAAGGCCACGTCCGGCCCGTTCGCGGGCTGGCGCTCGCTCGCGCTCACGAATCTGAAGGCGAACTACGACGACGCGCGCGGCACCGACGTGGACGCGAGCCGCGTGACCTTCGCCGGCTTCTATGGCCGCGTGCTGCTCGACGCGCAAGGCAAGCTCAACCTCAAGGACGTGGTCGCGCATCAAACCGGCGCGGCGCAGTCGCTCACGCAGGACAAGAGCGGCAAGCCAGGCGAGCGCGAGCCGGTGCCGCTCACGCCGCAGGCGGCGAGCGCGCCCGTGCAGACGGCTTCCGCACCCGCGCCGGCTTCCGCGCCAGCAACGGTCGTGGCCGCGCAGCCGCCGAAGAACCCTGTGCGCCTGCACTTCGGCGAGCTCGTGCTGCAGGACGGCCGCGTGAACTACACCGACAACTTCATCAAGCCGAACTACACCGCCGATCTCGTGCAGATCCACGGCACGGTGGGCGCGTTCGGCACGCAGTCGACGACGCCCGCGCCGGTGGACGTTTCCGCGAAGCTCGCGGCGAACGGACCGCTCTCGATCAAGGGCACGGTGAACCCGCTCATCGACAAGCCGTCGCTCGACCTCACGGCGAGCGCGCACGATATCGAGCTCACGAACCTCACGCCGTATTCGGCGAAGTACGCGGGGTACCCGATCACGAAGGGCAAGCTCAACGTCGATCTGCATTACCAGCTCGCGAACGACCAGCTCACGGCAAACAACCATATCTTCATCGACCAGCTCACGTTCGGCGATCACATCGACAACGACACGGCCACCAAGCTGCCGGTGCGTCTCGCGATCTCGCTGCTCAAGAACCGCAAGGGTGAGATCGACGTGAACATTCCGGTGTCGGGCTCGCTCTCGAACCCCGAGTTCAGCATCGGCGGCCTGATCTGGAAGGCGGTGCTCAACCTCATCGCGAAGGCGGTGACCGCGCCGTTCACGCTGCTCGCCAATGCATTCGGGGGCGGCGGCGAAGACCTGGGCTACGTCGAATTCGCGGCCGGCACGGCAACGCTCACCGATGCCGACCAGAAGAAGCTCGACACGATCGTGAAGGCGCTCGACGACAAGCCTTCGATCAAGATCGATCTGATCGGCCGCGTCGATCCGGCCGTGGACACGCCCGCGTTGCGCGAGCGGTACGTGGATCGCCTCGTGCGGCTCCAGAAGGTGAAGGACACGGTGGGTAACGGCGAGAGCGTCGATACCTCGCAGGTCAAGGTGGACGACAAGGAGTACGAGAAGTACCTCACCAAGGCCTATAAGGATGCCGACTTCAAGAAGCCGCACAACATGATCGGCTTGACGAAGACGCTGCCCGTGGACGACATGAAGCAGGCGCTGGCCGACCACGCACCCGTCGACGACGCCACCTTGCGCAACCTCGCTCAGGATCGTGCGCAAGCGGTGCAGCAGTACTTCGAAGGCAAGGTCGATCCGAGCCGCGTGTTCATCGTGGCGCCGAAGCTGGACGCCAAAGGCATCGATGACAAGGGCGCGACGACGCGGGTCGATTTCGGGCTGAAGTAAGCGGTGGTTTTGTGATTCGATGCAGCGGCGCGTTTCGGTCTAACCGGCGCGCCGCAGCTTTTTCGGGCTCGCGAACGCGTGTTCCTCGATGACCTGCGCGAGCGTCGCAAAGGCCGGCTCGATTTCCTCGTGCGGCACGCACGCATAACCCGTTAGCAATCCTTTGCGATCCTGGCGCACGCTGTAGTAGGCCGCGAGGGGGCGCACGATCACGTCCGCGTCGTAGGCGGCCGCGGCGACTGCGCGATCATCGGTGTGAGAGGGCAGGCCGAGCACGAAGTGCAGACCCGCTTCGTCGCCCATAACGGGCAGTGCGTCGCCGAAGTGGCGCGTGACCGCGTCGATCAGCAACTGGCGCCGCTCGCCGTAGAGCGTGCGCATGCGGCGCACGTGCGAAGTGAGATAGCCGTCCATGATGAATTCGGCGAGCACGGCCTGCTGCATGAGCTGGCCTTCACGATACAGTTCTGCCACGCCCGTGCGGAACGTGGCCGCGAGCCGCTCGGGCACGACCATGTAGCCGATGCGCAGGCCCGGAAACAGCAGCTTGCCAAGGCTGCCCACGTAGATCACGCGGTCCGACTCGTCGAGACCCTGCAGCGAGGCAAGCGGCCGGCTGCCGTAGCGGAACTCACTGTCGTAGTCGTCCTCGATGATCCACACCTTGTGCTGGCGCGCGTATTCGAGCAGCGTACGGCGCCGTGCGAGGCTCATCACCATGCCGAGCGGGTATTGATGTGAAGGCGTGACGAGCGCGATGCGCGGCGGGTCGCGCAAGTCTTGCTCACGCGGATTGAGCCCTTCGTCGTCGACGGGAATGGGCGCGAGCTTCAACCCCGAGGACTGCAAAACACTGCGCGCGCCCCAGTAGCACGGTTCTTCCACCCAGGCGCGGTCGCCCACGTCGGCGAGCAGGCGCACGGCGAGATCGATCGACTGGTGAATGCCGGTCGTGATGATGATCTGGTCCGGCGTGCAGCGCACCGAGCGCGCCACGCGCAGGTAGTCCGAAAGCGCCCGCCGCAGCGGCCGATAACCGCCGCCGGGAGCGTAGGTAAGCAAACCATGATTGGCCGATTTCCACAGCCTGGCCTGCAAGCGGCTCCACGTGCGCGCCGGAAACTCGGCCACATCGGGGACGCCCGGCATGAAGGCGCCCCACTGCTTGGCGGACACGCCCGCTTCGTCGATGAGCCGTTGGCCGCGCATCGACATGTCGCCGCGCGGGGAGGCGACGCTTGCGTCGTCGTCGTCCTCATCGGCGGGCGCGGCGGCCGGCGTTGCCGTGCTCACGGCGGCCGAGTCGGGGCGCGTGTCGGCGACATAGGTGCCGCTGCCCGTGGTCGAGATCACGTAGCCTTCGGCGCTCAGCTGGTCGTAGACGTGCAGCACGGTGTTGCGCGCCACGCCGAGGTCGACCGCGAGCGTACGGGAGCTAGGCAGCTTGGTGCCGGGCGCGAGCCGGCCCGTCAGGATGGCCTGCTGCATGAGCTGCAGCAGCTGACGGTAGGCGGGCTCAGCGCTTTCCTTGTCGAGTTGCGCCGCGAGCCATTCGGACAGGATGACCATGGCCAAGTGGTTCCATCGATAATAATGAAATGGCTCCATTGAATAGAGCCGGGACCATCTATAGTAATTCGCACGTCAGGTTCGGTTAATGCCTGTGACGTATTTATTTAATCGCGTCAGAAGGCCGGCCGGAAAAAAGAGCAAGCAAAGGAGACAGGGCGAATGAAGACCTCGGATGTGATCGTCAGTTTTCGCGGCGTGCGCAAGACCTACGACGGCGAAACGTTGGTCGTCAAACAACTTGACCTTGATATCTACCAAGGAGAGTTTCTGACGCTGCTCGGGCCGTCCGGCTCTGGCAAGACCACCTGCCTGATGATGCTCGCGGGCTTCGAGTTTCCCACCGGCGGTGAGATCCGCCTCGAAGGCAAGCTGCTCAACAACGTGCCGCCGCACAAGCGCGACATCGGCATGGTGTTCCAGAACTACGCGCTCTTCCCGCATCTCACGGTTGAACAGAACGTGGCCTATCCGCTGGGCGTGCGCAAGGTGCCGACCGCCGAGCGTGCGCAGCGTGTGAACGACGCGCTCAAGATGGTGCGCATGGAAGGTTTCGCCAAGCGCTATCCCGCGCAGCTCTCGGGCGGCCAGCAGCAGCGCATCGCGCTCGCCCGCGCGCTCGTGTTCCAGCCCAAGCTCGTGCTGATGGACGAACCGCTCGGCGCGCTCGACAAGCAGTTGCGCGAACATATGCAGTACGAACTGAAATCGCTGCACGAGAAGCTCGGCGTCACGTTCGTCTACGTCACGCACGATCAGGGCGAGGCGCTCACGATGTCGGACCGCGTGGCCGTGTTCGACAAGGGCATCGTGCAGCAGCTCGATAGCGTGGACCGGCTCTACGAGTCGCCGTGCAACGAGTTCGTGGCGAACTTCATCGGCGACAGCAACCGGCTGCGCGGCACCATTGCCGCGGTGGATGGCGAGTACTGCGAAATGCATCTCGCCGACGGCACGCGCCTGAAGGGCCGCAATGTGGCGGGTGCGCAAGCGGGTGCTTCAGCCATCGCCTGCATTCGCCCCGAGCGCATGAAGCTCGCGAACGGATCGAACGGCAACGGCGCGAACGCGCTGGCGGGCGAAGCGCGCGGCCTCATCTATTTCGGCGACCACGTGCGCATGCGCTGTGGCTTGCACCAGCAGGACGAGTGCTTCGTGAAGGTGCCGCTCGGCACCGAGGCGCTCGACGGCTTCGCGCCCGGTCAGCCGGTCGCACTCGAATTCGCGCCTGAGCATCTGCGCGTGTTCGCTTGAGGCGTGCGGGCGCGGCGCGCAATCGCGCGCGCCGTTGCCTCGCGAAGCAGGCGTCTCGACGATCGGGCCACGTTTCTCGCATCGAAGGGCCCGGCAAGACAAACCACCAAGGAGAAGGGACTCAACCATGAAGCAGATCGGCAACATGCGCGTTGCAGCGGTCGCGGCCGCGCTCGCACTCTCGTTCGGCGTGGCGAATGCCGCGGAACTGACCGTCGTGAACTTTGGCGGCGCCAATGGCAATGCGCAGAAGGCGGCGTTCAACGAGCCGTTCCAGTCGCAGACGGGCAACAAGATCACCGCTGTCGAGTACAACGGCGAGCAGGCCAAGGTGAAGGCCATGGTCGACGCGAAGCACGTGGACTGGGACGTGGTGGAAGTCGAAACCGGCGACATCGCGCGCGGCTGCGACGAAGGTCTCTATGAGAAGCTCGACTGGGCCAAGCTCGGCAACAAGGGCGACTTCATGAAGGCTGCGCAGCAGCCCTGCGGCGCAGGCTTCTTCGTGTGGTCCACGGCGCTCGCCTATAACGCGGACAAGCTCAAGACCGCGCCCACCAGCTGGGCCGACTTCTGGGACGTGAAGAAATTCCCGGGCAAGCGCGGCATGCGCAAGGGCGCTCAGTACAACCTGGAATTCGCACTGATGGCCGACGGCGTGCCGCCGCAGGACGTCTACAAGGTGCTCTCGACCAAGGCCGGCCAGGACCGCGCGTTCAAGAAACTCGATGAGCTGAAGCCGAACATCCAATGGTGGGAGGCAGGCGCGCAGCCGCCGCAGTTCCTGGTCGCGGGCGACGTGGTGATGTCCACGGCGTACAACGGCCGTATCGACGCCGCGCAGCGCGAAGGCAAGAACCTCAAGGTGGTCTGGAACGGCAGCATCTACGACCTCGACTACTGGGCGATCCCGAAGGGCGCGCCGAACAAGGCGCTGGCCGAGCAGTACATCGCCTATACGCTTTCGCCGAAGCCGCAGCAGGCGTACGCGCAGCATATCGCGTACGGCCCGGTGAACGCGAATGCGATCAAGGCGCTCGACGCGACGACGCTCGGCAATCTGCCGAACTCGCCGGCCAACGGCAAGAACGCGGTGCAGCAGAACCTCACGTTCTGGACCGACCATGGCGACGAGCTGGAACAGCGCTTCGCTTCGTGGGCCGCGAAGTAAGGGTGATGTAGTGACGCTCCGGCGCGATGCGCCGGAGCGGTTTGGCTGCATGGTTGGAGACCGGATGTGACCACAATGACGACCGTGACGAATGTTGCCGGCGCGGCACGCGAAGAGTCCGCGCGCCTGAAGCGAGAACTGCGCGTTGCGCAAGCGAAGAAGCGCACGATGGCGCTCATGCTGATCGCGCCGCTCGCGATCTTTCTGCTGCTGATTTTCGTGGTGCCGATCGCCGCGCTGCTCACACGCGCGGTGCAGAACCCCGAAGTGGCGACGGCGCTGCCGCATACCATCACGGCGCTGCGCGACTGGGACCGCAAGAGCGCGCCGCCCGACGCGGCCTACGCGGCGCTCGCGCAAGACCTGACGGTCGTGCAGGACGGCGATGCGATGGGCGCGCTGGCGCGCCGCCTGAACGTGGAAATCGCGGGCTTTCGCTCGCTGGTGGCAAAGACGGCGCGCGCCATGCCGCTCGCCGACGACGACGGCAAACCGCTTACGCTCACGCCCGCGCAAACGCGCGCCAAAATCGTCGAACTCGACGACCGCTGGGGCGACGTCGCCTACTGGCAGGCGATCGCGAAGAACAGCTCGCGCTATTCTCCGTTCTACCTGCTCGCCTCGCTGGACCATCGGCAGGATGCGTTCGGCCGCATCGTGGCCGCCGATCCTGAGCAGCAGATCTATCTCGACGTGTTCGCGCGCACCTTCGTCATCAGCGTGTTCGTGACAGTGTTCGCGTTACTGCTCGGCTATCCGCTCGCCTACTGGATCTCCACGCTCTCCGAGCGCCGCGCGAATCTCGTGATGATTCTCGTGCTGATTCCGTTCTGGACATCGATTCTCGTGCGCGTGGCCGCGTGGATCGTGATTCTCCAGGGCGAGGGTCTCGTCAACAAGGCGCTGCTGGGCACGGGCCTCATTTCGCAGCCCTTGACGCTGCTGTTCAACCGCGTGGGCGTCTACATTTCGATGACGCACATCCTGCTGCCGTTCATGGTGCTGCCGCTCTACAGCGTGATGAAGTCGATTCCGCCGACTTACCAGCGCGCGGCCGTGTCGCTCGGCAGCCATCCGTTCGCGGCCTTCTGGCGCGTGTATGTGCCGCAGACGTACCCCGGCGTGGGCGCGGGCGTGCTGCTCGTGTTCATTCTCTCGATCGGCTACTACATCACGCCGGCGCTGCTCGGCGGCCCGGGCGACCAGATGGTCAGCTACTACGTGGCGTACTTCACCAACGTGTCGATCAACTGGGGCATGGCCTGCGCGCTCGGCGCGCTGCTGCTCGGGGCGACAACGGTGCTCTATTTCGTCTACGGGCGCTTCACGCGCACGCAACTGAGCCTCGGCTGAGGAAGGCGCAACCATGAAATTCGCCAAACCGCTTTTTGCGCCGCATACGTCAGCCGTCGAACGCGTGTGGTACTTCGCGTTGCGCGCGCTCGTCGTGCTCACGCTGCTGTATCTGATCCTGCCCGTGCTCGCGATCGTGCCGCTGTCGTTTTCGTCGAGCACGTTCCTGGTCTACCCGATTCCGGGCTGGTCGCTGCGCTGGTATGAAAACCTCGTGATGTCCGACGAGTGGCGCATGGCCGCGAAAAACAGCTTCATCGTTGGCCCCGCCGCCACGGTCGTGGCGACCGTCCTCGGCACGCTCGCGGCCATTGGCATCACAAAGGCCGATTTCCGCGGCAAGTCGCTGCTCATGGCCGTGCTCATCTCGCCGATGATCGTGCCCGTGGTGGTGGTGGGCGTGGGCATGTATCTGTTCTTCGCGCCGCTCGGCCTCGCCAATACGTATCTTGGCCTGATCCTCGCGCACGCGTCGCTGGGCGTGCCGTTCGTCGTGACCACGGTGGCGGCCACGCTGCAGGGCTTCAATCACAATCTCGTGCGCGCGAGCCTTTCTCTCGGGGCGAATCCGGTCACGACGTTCTTCCGCATCACGCTGCCTGTCATCGCACCGGGCGTGATTTCGGGCGCGCTGTTCGCGTTCGCAACGTCGTTCGACGAAGTCGTGGTGACACTCTTCCTCGCGGGCGCCGACCAGACCACCTTGCCGCGCCAGATGTTCACGGGTATCCGCGAGAACATCAGCCCGACGATCGCGGCGCTCGCCACGATCCTGATCGTGTTCTCCACGTGTCTGCTGCTCGCGCTCGAATGGCTGCGCGGCAGGAATGCAGCGCGCGCCGTGAAGGCGTGATCGCGTGAGATGTCGATGAAAAAAGGCAGCGCTGTGGCGCTGCCTTTTTTACTTCTGCGCACTACGCCTGCAGCAGCGGCGGCACACGCCGCTTGACCCACGGCGTGGCCTGATCGTACGCGTGGGCGAGTTGCAGCACCGAGAGATCCGCCTGCGGCTTGCCGATCACTTGCAGCCCCATCGGCAGTCCCTGCGCATTGAAGCCCGCGGGCACGCTGATGACAGGCAGCCCCGCGAGACTGCCGCCGATCACGACTTCCATCCAGCGGTGATAGGTATCCATCGTGCGGCCCGCGATCGACTTCGGCCAATGCTCGCTCGCGTCGAACGGGAAGAGTTGGGCGCTGGGCAGCACGAGGTAGTCGTAACGCTCGAAAAGCGCGAGCAGCGCGTTGTACCACTGGCTGCGCGTGACCGAGGCGTTCCATACGTCTTCGCCCGAGAGCTTCAAGCCGCCCTCGACTTCCCATTGCGCTTCCGGCTTGAGCAGCGCGCGCTTTTCCGGGTCGCGATAGAGCGCGCCCAGCGTGCCCGCGCACGAGAAATGGCGCAGCGTGACCCACGTTTGCCATACGCGCTCCATGGCGAAGTCGGGGCGTGCGGCTTCGACCTTGCAGCCCAACGATTCGAAGTCCTTGAGCGCCGTTTCGCAAAGTGCGAGCACACCTTCTTCCATCGGCAGGTAGCCGCCGTAGTCGCCCAGCCAACCGATGCGCGTGCAACCAAAGTCGCGCTCGAGCGGGCCCGCGAACTGAGCGGGATCTTCGGCAATGGAAAGTGGCGCCCGCGAGTCGTAGCCCGCCTGGGTGGCAAGGAGCATTGCGAGGTCGGGTACAGTGCGGGCCATCGGTCCCGCGTAGCCGAGCTGGTGGAAGAACAGTTCGTGCGCCGGCACGGAGGGCACGCGGCCCTGCGACGGACGAAAGCCGAACACGTTGTTCCAGCCGGCGGGATTGCGCAGCGACCCCATCATGTCGCTGCCGTCCGCCACGGGCAGCATGCGCAGCGCCAGCGCCACGGCCGTGCCGCCGCTGCTGCCGCCCGCGCTACGTGTGGGGTCGTAAGCGTTGAGCGTGGTGCCGAAGACCGTGTTGTAGGTGTTCGAGCCAAGGCCGAATTCCGGCGTGTTCGTCTTGCCGATGAAAATCGCGCCCTGTGCGCGCATGCGCGCGGCCATCAGGGAATCCGCTGCGGGCACTTCGTTGCGGAACAACGGCGAGCCTTGCGTGTACGGGATGCCAGCCGTGGGCGTGAGATCCTTCGGCGCTTGCGGCATGCCGTGCATCCAGCCCAGGTACTCGCCTCGCGCGAGCTGGGCGTCGCGTTCGCCCGCCTCGGCGAGCAGCGTGGCTCTCTCGCGTAGCGAGACAATGGCGTTGGCCGGCGTATTCACGCGCTCGATATGGTCGAGAAACGCCGTCATGACTTCGCGGCAGGACACCTTACGCAGGCGTATCCATTCCGAAAGCTCAAGCGCGTCGGCCGCGACGAGATCGTTGGGGGACGGTTTTGCGGGGGACAGCGATGCCTGGTTCATACGTGTCTCTCGTTTGCGGATGGAGCAGGGGGAGGGTCATTGTCGCGCAGGCGCGGCGCACGCGGAAGGAAACGAATGGTTGCCGCCGCGGGCTGCTGGTTGCCGCGTGGGGCGGCCAGGTCACTGTACGGGGGCGCTCGGCGCCGATGTGACGTTGCCTTGCGCAGTTGGCTCCGTGCCTGGGAGTGGGGCGCCGCCTAGGGCTTGGTAGAGCGCTGCGGTGTCGGTTAGCCGATCCGCATGAACGCGCGAGCGGTCGAGCATTGTCTGGAGTGCCTGGCGTTGCGCGTCAATCAGCGAAAATTCGCTTACGCCGCCCGCGTTGTAGCGCGTTTGTGCGATCGCTGCGTTGGCCTGCGCCTCGCGAGCGGCGTCGTCGCGCGCCTGCAGTTCGGTCGCATCGTTCTGGAGGGCCTGGAGCGAGTCGGCGACCTGCTGCAGCGCTTGCAGAACTGTCTGACGATAGTCGGCGAAAGCGGCTTCATAGGCGGCCTCAGATGCGCGTTTCTTCGCGCGCAATTCGCCGCCATGGAACAGCGGCTGTGTGAGGCCGAGTCCGACGTTCCAGATGTTCAGCCCGCTGATGACGTCTTCGATACGCGTGCGCTCCGACCCGATACTCGCCGAGAGCGAGATCTGCGGATAGAGATTCGCCGTCGCCACGCCCACGTTCGCGCTGGCCTGGTGCAGCAGCGCCTCGGCGGCGCGGATATCGGGACGCTCGCGGGCCAGCGTGGAAGGCACAGTGAGCGAAACCGTATTGGGCAGATGCAGTGCATCGAGCGAAAGGGCATCGAGCGGCGCGGCAAACTGCGAAGGCGCGATACCCAGCAGGGTTGCGAGCTGATGCTCCGCGGCCTCGCGCTGCGTTTCGAGCGGCGGCAGCGAGGCGCGCGTTTGCGCGAGCAGGGTGCGCTGGCTGCGCACGTCGATCTCCGCCACGCCGCCGGCAGCCAGGCGGGCTTGCATGATCGCGAGCTGGCGTGCCTGCGTCTGCGCGAGTTGCGTGGTGAGGTCGATCTGGCGTTGCAGCGACGCGCGGCGGATGGCGGTGGACACCACGTTGGCGGCCACCGAAAGTCGCGCGGCCTCCATTTCGTACGCCTGATAATCGACCTGTGCGAGCGTGGACTCCAGCGCGCGACGGTTCGCGCCGAACAGGTCGAATACGTACGAGACGCTGACCGAAGCGTTGTAAAGCGTGAACGGCGGCGGGTTCGGCACCTGTGTAATGCCGAAAGCGGCGAGATCGACCTTCTGGCGCGTGCCGGAAAGTTTCAGATCGACAGAGGGAAAGTTCGTCGCGCCTGCCTGCGCGTTGTAGTTTTCGCGTGCTTCTACGAGCTTGGCGCGCGCCGAGTCGAGCGTGGGGCTCGCGCGCAAGGCCTGATCGACGAGTTCGTTCAACTGCGCACTGCCAAACTGTGTCCACCAATCGTTTGGAGCGTGCTCTGCTGCCGTGAAGGTCTGCGCATCGCCGCCGGGGCCGGTGGCGCTGGCGGTAGTCGCCAGCACGGGCTCGCGCGTCCAGCCCGTGGCATCGGGCGCGGCGGGCGGGTGGAAATCGGGGCCCACTTTGCAGCCCGCGAGCATGAGCACAAGCAGGAAGGCAACGGTGGCGTCGCGCGTCATGGTCGTGTGCCTCGCGCTAGTCGAGCGTGCGCCGGTAAAAGCGCACGGCGATCGCCATGATCGCGACCGTAAACACGGCCAGTGGCCAGACCGCGGGCCACAGGTCGGTCCAGCCGTTGCCCTTGAGCAGGATGCCGCGCACGAGCCGGTTGAAATACGTGAGCGGCAGCAGGTTGCCGAGCCACTGCGCCCAGCGCGGCATGCCGCCGAACGGGAACATGAAACCGGAGAGCAGCAGGCTTGGCAGGAAATAGAACATCGTCAGCTGCATGGCCTGCAACTGGTTTTGCGCGAGCGACGACAGCGTGATGCCCACCGTGAGATTCGCGGCGATGAACAGCAGCGCCGAAAGATAGAGCGTGACGAGACCGCCCGCGAACGGCACGTGAAAGACGTAGCGCGCGGCGAGCACGATGATCGTCGCCTGAATCAGCCCGATCGCCACGTACGGAATGATCTTGCCCGTCATCACCTCGATGGGCAGCACAGGCGTCGCGAGCAGGTTCTCCATCGTGCCGCGCTCGCGCTCGCGCGTGATGGCGAGGCCCGTCATCATCACCATCGTCATGGTGAGGATCACGCCCATGAGGCCAGGCACGACGTTGTATTGCGTGATGCCCTCGGGGTTGTAGAGCCGGTGCACCTGCACGTCGAACGCGGCGGGCGTGCCGTTCAAGTGTGCGAGCGGGCCCGTGAGGTCCTTCGCGGCCACGGGCCCGACAAGCCCGGGCAGCGCCGCGAGCGCGGTGGTGATGGCCGTGGGGTCGCTTGCGTCGGCTTCGACGAGCAGCGAAGGGCGCTCGCCGCGCAGCAGGCGCCGCGAGAAATCAACAGGAATGCTGAGTACGAACTGCACCGTGCCGCGCGCGAGCGCACGACGCGCCGAGGCTTCGTCGGGCAGCGTTTCGATCACGTCGAAATAGGCGGAATTACGCATGCCCGCAACGAAGCTGCGCGCGAACACGCTGTCTTCGCCCACGACGATGGCCGTGGGCAGATGCTTGGGGTCGGTGTTGATCGCATAGCCGAACAGCGTGAGCTGGATGATCGGCAGGCCAACGATCATCGCGAACGTGATGCGGTCGCGCTTGAGTTGCAGGAACTCCTTGAGCACGATGCTCCACCAGCGCGCCACGGAAAACGGGAACGACACGCTCACGACGTGACTCCGTAATTGTCCTGAGCATGGCTCATCAGGTAGATGAAGACATCTTCGAGACCGGTGTCGATGCGTTCCGCGCGCAGCGGCTGGCCTTGCACGGCGCGCTCGACCGCTTTGGCGAGCGCCGCGTGATCGCGTCCGCTCGCGTGCAGCGCGGAGCCGAACACCACCGTCTGGTCGATGCCCGGCGCTTCGCGCAACTGCGCGGCGAGTGCGCTGAGCCGATCGCCATGAATCGCCCACGTTTCGAGGTTCTGTTCGGCGATGACCTCGGCGGCGGTGCCTTGCGTGAGCAGCTTGCCGTAGGCGATATAGGCGAGCTTGTGGCAGCGCTCGGCTTCGTCCATGTAATGCGTGCTCACGAGCACCGAAATGCCCCGTGCGGCGAGCCGGTGCAACTCCTCCCAGAAGTCGCGGCGCGCAGTGGGATCGACGCCCGCAGTCGGTTCGTCGAGCAGCAGCAATTCGGGCTCGTGCAGCATGCAGGCCGCGAGCGCGAGCCGCTGCTTCCAGCCGCCCGAAAGCGCACCCGTGAGCTGGCTCGCGCGACTTGCAAGCCCGAGCGATTCGAGCGCGCGGTCGACGGCTTCGCGGCGGTTCGCCATCTGGTAGATGCGCGCGACGAAGTCGAGGTTCTCGCGGATCGTCAGGTCTTCCCAGTACGAGAAACGCTGCGTCATGTAGCCCACGTGACGCTTGATTTGCGCGCTCTCGCGCAGGATGTCGTAGCCAAGGCAAGTGCCCGATCCGGAGTCGGGCGTGAGCAGCCCGCACATGAGCCGGATCGACGTGGTTTTGCCGCTGCCGTTCGGGCCGAGAAAGCCGAAGATCTCGCCGCGCGCCACACGCAGCGTCACGTCGTTCACGACATGCTTGCTACCGAAGTGCTTGTTGAGGTTGCGCACGTCGATGGCGTAGTCGCCGGCAGATCGATCAGGTGTGCTCATTGCAGCGTCACCTCGACCGGCTGGCCCGGATGCAGCTTCACGGCATCTTGTGCGGAAGGGCGCGCCTCGATCAGGAAAACAAGCTTCGCGCGGTTCTCGTTGCTGTAGATGACAGGCGGCGTATATTCGGCGGCGTTCGAGATCCACGTGATGGTGGCGGGAACCAGGGCGGCGCAGCCGTCGCAGCGCACGTTGACCTTGCGGCCGGGCGCGAGCGATCCGACTATCGTTTCCGGCACGAAGAAGCGCACCTTCACGTTCTGCGGCGGCAACATCTGCACGACGGGGTTGCCCGCCTGCACCCACTCGCCCACACGAAACAGCGTGTCATAGACGAGGCCGCCGCTCGGCACGCTTACGCGCTTCTGGTCGAGCCGCCACTGGGCTTGCGCGAGCGAGGCGCGCGCCGCTTCGACGTCGGCGGCCTGGGCGGCGATTTGCGCGGTACGTCCCGGCAGATTCGCCACGCGCACCTGGTTTTGCAGCTCGCGCACCTGGGCAGCCGTGGAGGCGGCCTGCGCGCGCGAGTCGTCGAGCTGCGCCTGCGCAATGCCGCCTGCGCGAAGCTGCGTTTCGTCGCGCGTGAGCTGGAGCGCGGCCTTGCGCGCGTTCGCTTCGGCCTGCGCGAGTTGCGCCTCGGTCACGCGTACTTCGGGCGGACGCTTGCCGGTCTGGAGGTCGGCGAGCTGCTGCTGTGAGGCGGTCAGCCGATGCTGCGCCTCGTCGCGCGCGGCCGCTTCCTCGACGGAGTCGAGCGCGAAGGCGGGCGCATTGGCGGCCACGGTTTGCCCACGCTGCACTTCGAGGTGCGTAAGCGTGCCCGACTGCGACGACGCGAGATAGACGTACTCGCCTTCTGCATAGCCCTGCCAGCCAGCCGGTCCATGCCGCGAACATGCGGCGAGCACGAGCACCGCGGCGCACATGATGGCAATGCCGCGCTTCATGACGCGTCCCCCTTGCGGCTCGTCGTTCGGCCCGTCGCTCGCTGTACTCGCTTGTCCTGAGGCGCGGGCCGCAGGGCGGCGCTCAACAGCGCGCTCACATGCCGATGCAGCGCCTCGCGCTCGATCTGCGGAAAGCCGGGCGAACTTTGCCAGATCTTCGAGGTGGCAAGCGGCAACATGACGAGCGCGAGAATCGAGATGAAGAGCAGCGGCGCTTCCAGTTCCGCGTTGACGCTGCCATCGCGCTGCGCCTCGCTGACGCGTGCGGCAAAACGCTGCAACTGCGCGATGGGTAGCCGCTTGAGCATGCGTTCGCGCAGCAGGCCACCTTCATTGACGATTTCGCGCAGCCAGAGCGGCGGCAGCCAGGGCATGCGCGAGGTGACATCGAAGAGCCGCGCGACCAATTCCTCTACGAGCGCATGAGGATCTTGCGCGAGATCACCTTCAGCGCTATCCACGCTCTCCCAGACGAAAGCAATTGAGCGTGCGATGCGCTCCTCTACCACGGCGTCGAGCAGCTTTTCGCGGTTCGTGAAGTAGTAGTGAACCATGGCGGACGTTACGCCCGCGGCCTCGGCGATCTGCGCCATGGTGGTGGCCGCGATGCCCTGCTCCCCGAACAGTTGCGTGGCGCTGGCGAGCAGCCGCTCGCGCATGTCGAGTTCGGCGGCGGCGGGGCGCCGGCCGCGCGGGCGGGGCGCAGCAGCAGCGGTGCGGGTGCGCGTGATCATCGCTCTACTTTAATTCACGCGTTAGTTAAATTCAAACTACGCACGCGGTGGGTTAACCCTGCGACATTCTTGAGAGTCGTTTCAGAACTTTCCTATACAAAAATGGTGGCACGTCGTTCAGGCTGTGAGATTCACGCTGAAGGGTCAAACAAATCACTCCGCCATGGAACAAAAAATGAAACGCATCGTTGTCATCGACGACCATCCGATCGTGCTGAAGATGCTCGCCAACGTGCTGAATACGGAGTACGAACTGGTGGGAGAGTGCAGCGACGGCGAAGAGGGCCTTCGCCTCGTACAGGAATTGCATCCCGATCTGGTGATTCTCGACCTCGAGTTGCCGAAGCTCGACGGCCTTTCCGTCATCCGCGGCATTCGCGCGAAGCAGCCCGGTGCGCGCATTCTCGTGCTCTCTACGAAACCTGAATTGGTCATGGCCAATCACACGCGCGTCGCGGGCGCGAACGGCTACGTCAACAAGAATCGCGGTGTGGAGGAACTGTGCGGCGTGGTCAAGACGGTATTGCTCGGCTACGACTGCTTTCCTGCGGGCAGTTGCGGCGGCGGGCGCGACGTGGCGCTCAACGGGCTGTCGCCTCGCGAAGTCGAAGTCCTGCAGTATCTCGCGCGCGGGATGAGCAACAAGGGCATCGCGGCGCGGCTCGGGCTGTCAGATAAAACTGTCAGCACCTATAAGACCCGCGTGCTGGACAAGCTCGGCGTGTCGTCGCTTGCGGCGCTCATCGAGTTTGCTACGTTGAACAAACTGATCGAATAGCGCTACCCAAAGCGCAGTCGAAAAAAAAGCCCGACTCGCGTCGGGCTCCAAGTGTGACCGCACCCGTTGCCGGGCGCGGCACCTGCAAAAAACTGCGTACTTACGCCGCGAGCAGCGAGCGCAGCACGAACGGCAGAATACCGCCGTGCTTGTAGTAGTCCACTTCGATCGGCGTGTCGATGCGCAGCAGCACTTGCACGCGCTGATCCTTGCCGTCCTTGTGGTGGATCACGAGCGTCAGGTCCTGTTGCGGCTTGAAGTCGTCCGTCAGGCCTTCGATGTCGAACGTTTCTTCGCCGGTCAGGCCGAGCGACTGAACGCTGTCCGAACCCTTGAACTGCAGCGGCAGAACGCCCATGCCAACGAGGTTCGAGCGGTGGATACGCTCGAAACTGCGTGCGACCACGGCCTTCACGCCCAGCAGCTGCGTGCCCTTGGCTGCCCAGTCACGCGACGAACCCGTGCCGTACTCTTCGCCTGCGAACACCATGGTCGGCGTGCCGGCGTCGATGTACTTCATCGCTGCATCATAGATCGAGAGCTGTTCGCCGCTCGGCTGATGGATCGTCAGGCCGCCTTCCACACGCGTGCCGTCGGCCTTCGCCGGGATCATCAGGTTCTTGATCCGCACGTTCGCGAAGGTGCCGCGCATCATCACGTCGTGATTGCCGCGACGCGAGCCGTAGCTGTTGAAGTCGGCCTTCTGCACGCCGTTTTCCTTCAGCCACTTGCCAGCGGGCGAGTCTTCCTTGATCGAGCCGGCCGGGCTGATGTGGTCGGTCGTGACCGAATCACCGAAGATGCCCAGTGCGCGCGCGCCCTTGACTTCGGGCACTTCCGACGACGGCGTCATCGAGAAATCGCTGCCGAAGAACGGCGGCTCGGCGATGTAGGTCGACTTCGGCCAGTCGTAGACCTGACCTTCCTCGCCTTCGATCTTGCTCCACAGGTCGCCCTTCTTCGTGAGCTGGCTGTAGTTCTTCTGGAACGCGTCCGGATCGAGCGCGAACTTGAGCAGCGCGTTGACTTCGTCGCTCGTCGGCCAGATGTCGCCGAGGTAGATGTCACGGCCGCCCTTGCCCTTGCCCACCGGTTCCGTCATCAGGTCGCGCGTGATGTTGCCCGCGATCGCGTAAGCGACGACCAGCGGCGGCGAGGCCAGGAAGTTCGCGCGGATGTTCGGGTGGATACGCGCTTCGAAGTTACGGTTGCCCGAGAGCACCGCAGCCGCGACGACATCGTTCTTGACGATCGATTCGTTCAGTTCGGGCGTCAGGTCGCCGGCGTTGCCGATACAGGTCGTGCAGCCGTATGCCGCGAGTTCGAAGCCGAGCTTCGAGAGGTACGGCATGAGGCCCGTCTTCGTCAGGTATTCCGTGACGATGCGCGACCCCGGAGCGAGCGACGTCTTGATGTGCGGCGCGACCGTGAGACCTGCTTCCACGGCCTTCTTCGCGAGCAGACCGGCGGCCAGCAGCACGCTCGGGTTCGACGTGTTCGTGCACGACGTGATTGCGGCGATCAGCACGTCGCCGTTGTGCAGCTTGACCTTGTCGCCCGCCGCGTATTCGGCGGAGAGGTCGGCGGCCTTCTTGTTGAAGCCGTTTTCCGCGACCGGCTTCGAGAACAGGTCCGTGAAGGTCGACTTCACGTTGCCGATTTCGATGCGATCTTGCGGGCGCTTCGGACCGGCCAGCGACGGCGCGACCGTGCCGAGGTCGAGGACGAGCGTCTTCGTGTAGTCGATGTCGCCGGCCTTCGGCACGCCGAAGAGGTCCTGCGCCTTGAAGTAGTTCGCGAACGCCTCGATTTCGGCTTCCGTGCGGCCCGTGCCCTTGAAGTAGTCGATCGTCTTTTCGTCGACGGGGAAAAAGCCCATCGTCGCGCCGTATTCCGGCGCCATGTTGCCGATGGTCGCGCGGTCGGGCACGCCGATCGATGCCGTGCCTTCGCCGAAGAACTCGACGAACTTGCCGACGACCTTCTCCTTGCGCAGCATTTCGGTGATGGTCAGCACGAGGTCGGTTGCCGTGCAGCCTTCGCGCAGCTTGCCCTTGAGCTCGACGCCCACCACGTCAGGCGTGAGGAAGTACACCGGCTGGCCGAGCATGCCGGCTTCCGCTTCGATGCCGCCCACGCCCCAGCCCACCACGCCGATGCCGTTGATCATCGTGGTGTGCGAGTCGGTGCCGACGAGCGTGTCCGGGTAGTAGACGGTATCGCCGCCTTCTGCCTTCTTGTGCACGCCGCGCGCGAGGTATTCCAGGTTCACCTGGTGGACGATGCCGATGCCCGGCGGCACGACCTTGAACGTGTCGAACGCCTGCATGCCCCACTTCATGAACTGGTAGCGCTCGTTGTTGCGCTGGAATTCCAGTTTCATGTTCAGGTCGAGCGCGTCCTTCTGGCGGAAGTAGTCGATCTGGACCGAGTGGTCGACGACGAGATCCACCGGCACGAGCGGCTCGATGACCTTCGGGTCCTTGCCGACCTGCTTGGCCACGCCGCGCATAGCGGCGATGTCGGCGAGCAGCGGCACGCCGGTGAAGTCCTGCAGCACGACGCGGGCGACGACGAACGGGATTTCGTCGACGCGCGACGCGTTCGGCTTCCAGTTCGCGAGTTGCTCGATGTGCTCTTCCGCGATCTTCTTGCCGTCGTAGTTACGCAGCACAGACTCGAGCACCAGACGAATCGAGACCGGCAGACGATTGATCTTCACGCCAAGCTGCTTGCCGAGTTGCGGCAGCGAGTAGAACTTGCCTTTGCCGGAACCGCTGTCGAATTCTTTTAGCGTTTTGTGGAGATTGTGGGCCATAGTGTTTTCCTTCGTTTAATCGCGGAAATAACGCTTACTGCTCGTTTGCTGCTGTCACTGATACCTGCCTGATTGCTCAGATCACATACATGTCGACGTACTCGTTGACGGGCAGGGCGCAAAGCCGCGCTTCGTCGAGCGAGACATCGAGAATCGCCTGCTGCTGCTTCGCGGGGAAGCGGCGAGCAAGGTTGATTCGAAACTTCTCGATCAGTAGCGGAATGCCTTCTTCGCGGCGCCGCTTGTGGCCGATCGGGTACTCGACTACGACCTCGTCGAGCGTCGTGCCGTCGATGAGCTCTATGGTGAGCGCATTCGCGATCGAGCGCTTGTCCGGATCGTGATAATCCTTCGTGAACTGCGGGTCTTCCACGCATACCGTTTTTGCGCGCAGCGCGTCGATGCGCGGGTCGCTCGCGACTTCGTCTTCGTAGTCGGAGGCGGTGAGGCGCCCGAAGATCAGCGGCACGGCAACCATGTACTGGATACAGTGGTCGCGATCGGCCGGGTTGGCAAGCGGTCCGCTCTTGTCGATGATGCGGATTGCCGCTTCATGCGTGCGGATGGTGATGCGTTTGATGTCCCCGGCCGTCTTGCCGCGTTGCGCGAGCACGCCGTGCAGCGTCATCGCGGCTTCGGCAGCGGTCTGCGCGTGGAATTCGGCGGGGAACGAAATCTTGAACAGCACGTTTTCCATGACATACGTGCCGTAGGGGCGCTGAAACTTGAACGGCTGTCCCTTGAACGAGACGTCGTAGAAGCCCCACGTTTTTGCCGTGAGCGCCGAGGGATAGCCCATCTCGCCCGTTTTCGCCATGAGCGCGAGGCGCACGGCGCGCGAGGTGGCGTCGCCTGCGGCCCACGACTTGCGCGAGCCCGTATTGGGCGCGTGGCGGTAGGTGCGCAGCGACTGGCCGTCGACCATCGCGAGTGAAACGGCGTTGATGAGCTCGTCGCGCGTGAGCCCGAGCATTTGTCCGACCACGGCGGTCGAGGCGAGCTTCACGAGCAGCACATGGTCGAGACCGACCTTGTTGAACGAGTTTTCCAGCGCAATGCAGCCCTGGATCTCGTGCGCTTTCACCATGCCTTCGAGCACGTGCTTCATGGTGAGCGGCGCTTTGCCCTGGGCGATGGCGGTGCGCGAGAGCCAGTCGGCGGTCGCGAGGATGCCGCCCAGGTTGTCCGACGGATGGCCCCACTCAGCGGCGAGCCAGGTGTCGTTGAAGTCGAGCCAGCGGATCATCGCGCCGATGTTGAACGCGGCCTGAACCGGATCGAGCTGGAATGACGTGCCCGGTACCTTCGCACCGTGCGGGACGATCGTGCCTGGCACGATCGGTCCCAGCAACTTGGTGCAGGCGGGGTAGGAGAGCGCCTCGAGCCCGCAGCCGAGGGTATCGATCAGGCAATGCCGGGCCGTCGTCAGCGCGAGCGCGCTGTCAACCCGGAAACCCAGCACGTAGTCGACGATATCGACCAGTACCTGGTCCGGCTGCGGCCTGACGTTGGAGATCAGGGCGGACATCGAGGCGATCCTGCGGTCCTTACTGGCCCGCGGCGCCGCTGGCGGCTGCCGGAGCGCGGTTAGCCGGGTTCAGCGCTTGAGCCTGGGTCGGCGCCATTGCGCCTTGCTGCATTGCAACAGTCTTGCACTCGTCGGCCAGACGCGAGCTGTCCTTGTCCGAGAACAGCATGGCCTTCGTCGGGATCACGACGAGGTCGAGGCCGGTGGCGGCGTCGTGGAAGCGGTCAGCGCCCGTGGTCGTGACCTGACGCGGCAGGTTGTAGTTCTTGTTCGCCCAGTGAACGGTGACGATCTGGTCGCGTGCCATGTCACCCTTCAGGTCGAATTGTGCGCCTTCAGCGCAGGTCCAGTGCTCCGAGCCTTCCGGGACCGGATCGACCTTCGCTTCCTTGGCCGGGTTGGCTTTGCGCTTGATGATGCGATGCTTCGGAGCCGGCTTCTTGGCGGTCGTGGTCGACGTCGTGCCTTGTGCGGCGGCGTCGGTGGCGGCCAGCATCAGCGTCGAGGACAGCGTGCCGATGACAGCGGCGATCAGCAGTTTCTTCATGAGTGTCAAACCTTTATCTATCTAAAAGCGGTTGATCAGTGCGCGGTTGAACAGGCAACCGCCGTTTGCACTGCGCGCGCCCCGAAAGCGCGCAGCGGACGCTATTTTCACCTATTTATCGCCATGAACTTCAATTTCTCCGGCCCGGTGTTGTTTGCGCCGTGGTTCGCAAGTAACTGCCTGTAACTGTCCGTGACTGCCGTCGCTGCGCTATGCGGCGCGAGATCCGCTTCGCTGCCGTGGCGCAATAGGTTGAAAACGTTTTCTGCGTCCGTTCACGGCGCGCATCAGGCCGACTCCTGCGTCAGCTCGCCCCGCGCGAACAGCGGCGCCGCTTCGGCCGGCACGGCGCGGCCCGTGGCGCGCGCGCGGCGCAGCACCGACCAGTAATAGCGGTAGCTCGCGCGATCGTGCAGCGTATCGCCGTGGCGTGTCGGACCCCATTGCGCGTGCTGCGCGGCCAGCAGGATTTCGGCGGCCAGCGCGATTTCTTCGTCGCGCGGCGCGAAAGCGGCCACGATCGCGGGAATCTGCGCTGGGTGAATGCTCCACATGCGCGTGTAGCCGAACTCGTTGCGTGCGCGGCGCGCATCGTTCGCCACCACGTCCATGTCGCGCACTTCCGTACTCACGTTGTGCGAGGGCACGCGGCCGAACGCGTGGCACGCGGCCGCGATTTCGAGCTTCGCGCGGCGCACGAGCGGGTGGTCGAACTGGCCGGGCGAGCGCATCGCCGTGTCGGGAATCGCGCCGTCGTGCGCGGAGACGAAGTCCATCAGCCCGAAGCTCAGCGACTCGACGCCGCGCAGCGCGGCGAGGTCGAACGCGCGCGCGAGTGCGCCATGCGTTTCGACGAGCAATTGAACGGGAATGGGCTTGTCGATGCCCATCTCGACACGCGTGGCCTCGATGAACGCCGTCATTTCGGCGGCGTCGCCCACGGCGCGGATCTTCGGCAGGGTGACGAAGGCCGGCGCGCGCTTCGCGGCGCGCAGGATCATGCGCACGTCGTCGCGCCAGTGCGGGTGATGGAAATCGTGGATGCGTACGCCGACGCGGCCAAAGCGGTCGTGTTCGCCGCCGATGAACGACGCCACGAGTTCCGCGTGTTCGGCTTCGCGGCCGACCTGCGCGCCGTCTTCGCAATCGAGCGTGATGTCGAATACCGGGCCCAACTGCTGTTGCAGCGCGAGCGATTTGAGCATCAGCTTCTCACTGCCCGCGTAGTGGTCGCATGCGGGCAGGATGGCGGGCGGCGCTTCGCCGTCAAACAGCACTTCGGCTGGCAGAATGGCGCGCATCTTCGGCGTCGGGAGTCGAGTTTTGTAGGAGATACCGGATTCGGATGCGTCCTGCCGGCAAGGCGCATGCGGATCGGGTCGAGACGGGCCGCGGGGGCTGCCCCGCGTGTCCATAAAGCAGAACGGAACGGGCGTTGATCGCGCGTTCCGTTCGTACAGCCGGCTTACTTGCCGAGCAGGTGAGCGACGCCTTCGCGCTCTTCGAGCAGCTCAGCCAGCGTGCCGTCCATCTTCTCGCGCGAGAACGCGTCGATTTCGAGGCCTTCCACGCGCTTGTATTCGCCGTTTTCGCAGGTCACCGGCACGCCGTAGATGATGTCTTCGGGGATGCCGTACGAGCCGTCCGACGGGATACCCATCGTGACCCACTTGCCGTTCGTGCCGAGGACCCAGTCACGCACGTGGTCGATCGCTGCGTTGGCCGCCGAAGCCGCCGACGAGAGGCCGCGCGCTTCGATGATCGCCGCGCCGCGCTTGCCGACCGTCGGGATGAACGTGTTGCGGTTCCATTCGTCGTCGTTGATCAGCTTGGTCAGCGACTGGCCTTCTGCCGTTGCGACACGGAAGTCGGGGTACATCGTCGGCGAGTGGTTGCCCCACACGGCGAGCTTCTCGATCGAAGCGACCGGCTTGCCCGACTTGGCGGCCAGTTGCGAGAGCGCGCGGTTGTGGTCCAGACGCAGCATGGCGGTGAAGTTCTTCTTCGGCAGATCCGGAGCCGACTTCATGGCGATGTAGGCGTTCGTGTTGGCCGGGTTGCCGACGACCAGCACCTTCACGTCGCGGCTGGCGACGTCGTTCAGCGCCTTGCCCTGAACCGTGAAGATTTCGGCGTTGGCCGAGAGCAGGTCCTTACGCTCCATGCCCTTCGAGCGCGGACGTGCACCAACCAGCAGGGCGACGTCGGCGTCCTTGAACGCGACCTTCGGGTCGTCGGTGATGACCACGCCCGCGAGCAGCGGGAATGCGCAGTCGTCCAGTTCCATCACGACGCCCTTGACGGCGGCTTGCGCTTGCGGCAGGTCGAGCAGTTGCAGGATGACGGGCTGATCCTTGCCGAGCAGGTCGCCATTCGCAATGCGGAACAGCAGGGAGTAAGCGATCTGACCTGCGGCGCCGGTGACGGCAACGCGCTTTGCGGGCTTAGCCATTGAAAATCTCCAGGAAGATGCGTTAGACGCCAGGGTAAAACGCCATTCTATATGCGCGATACACGAAGCGTAGGTGAAACAGGCGGTCTTTATCGCCGGCGTGCGCGCTTCACTGGAACAACCATGACTGACAAGCCGTGAAGCGTGCGCCGCCGGCACGGACCGCCGTGCCGGTAACCTGTGCAACATGGCAAGAGGTGAACGGGGCGCCCTTCGAGGAACGCCAGACGCTGGCCGCTTCGCGTGTGCCGACTCCTGCAACAGCTCGCTTGGGCTCTCCCACAGACGCGCGGCGCGCAACGACTGACGCGCACCGGCTGGGCGGATCGAAACCTCTACTGCGTTTACTGCATGAGGGAACAGCATCGTGCAAGGCGGCTCGCGGCGCATTCGCCACGAGGTGGATGCAGCCGGCGGCGCCTCTTCGTCATGCTGGTTTCATGTCCTGAAATTAGCATGCAGGCCGCCCGCAAACCCTTGCTCGATCGGGAGTGTAGGAGTCGTGAGGGTCAAAGTCAACAGTATCTTATGTCTTATATAAGACATAACTATTGCAGGCAAAATGCTTGATGCGTAGGGGGGTTTATGTTGAAATGCGCGCCATGAGTGCAAACCCGGCCAGCAACGCGAATTCCACCGCTCCCGAGAGCGGGGCTCAAGCGTCTGCGCCCGCGGTTCCGCCGTCCCCGACCTTCAGTCCGCTGTACCAGCAGATCAAGGGGCTCATCACGCAGAGCCTCGAGTCCGGCGAATGGAAGCCCGGCGAAATCATCCCTAGCGAAGTCGAACTGGCCGCCCGTTACAAGGTGAGCCAGGGGACCGTGCGCAAGGCGATCGACGAGCTGGCTGCCGACAATCTGCTGGTGCGCCGCCAGGGCAAGGGCACGTTTGTTGCAACGCACAACGAAGAGCGTGCCCAGTTTCGCTTTCTTAGATTACTCGCCGATGACGGTGCGGAGCACCCGCACGTGAGCAAGCTGCTCGAGTGCCGGCGCCTGCGCGCTTCCGCCGAGATCGCGCGCCAGCTCGAACTCAAGCCCTCGGACCCGGTGGTGCTGATCCGGCGCCTGCTGCAGTTCGACGGCGAGAGCACCGTGCTCGACGAGATCTGGCTGCCCGGCGGGGTGTTCCGCGGGCTGACGATCGAGCGCCTCGCGGAGTACAAAGGCCCGCTCTACGCCATGTTCGAGGCGGAATTCGGCACACGCATGATTCGTGCGACCGAGAAGATCCGCGCCGTGGCCGCGGAGCCCACGGTGGCCGATCTTCTCAAGGTGCCCGCAGGTTTTCCTTTGCTATCGGTCGAGCGAGTGTCCTATACCTATGGAGACCGGCCGGTCGAGGTGCGCCGCGGATGGTATGTCACAACCGGGTACTACTATCAGAATGACTTGAGTTGACGGGCGGCCGCGCGAAAGGCGCGGCGGCCCTCCCCACGTGCCTTTGCTTGCGCGCGCCACCAGCCTTACCCGTCGTGGATTTCGCTGCAGCGCGATATGAAAAGGCGCTAAAATTGCGAATTAGTGTTAACACATAGTAGGGGTCTAGCATGGCAGAAGCCGCAAAAAAACCGAGGCCGGAATACCGGAACATCGGGCTTGGGCAGATATTGTTCGCATACCGCCTGCCTCTGGCCGGCCGTGTGTCGATCGGCCACCGCATCAGCGGTGTGCTGTTGTTCCTGTTCCTGCCTTTCATCTTGTTCCTGTTGGACCAGAGCCTCACTTCGGAGCTTAGCTTCGAGGTATTCAAGGGCTTCCTCTCCAACATCATCGTCAAGCTCATCGTGCTGGTCCTCGGATGGGCGTTCCTGTTTCACTTCTGCGCTGGCGTGCGTCACCTGTGCATGGACTTCAACCATGGCCTCGTGAGCAAGGAAAAAGGCAAGTCGACCTCCCTCGTCGTCGTGATCATCTCCACGGTCCTCACGATCGCCTTTGCGGCAAAACTCTTCGGAGCGTTCTAAAAAATGTCGGCTAATAACGGTATCGGTCCGAAGCGCCTTGTCGTCGGCGCTCACTACGGCATTCGCGACTGGATCGCGCAACGCGCCACCGCCGTGATCATGGCGATCTACACGATCGTGCTGCTCGTCCTGTTCTTCGGCGCGCACGACTTCTCGTATGACGGCTGGGCGTCGATCTTCGCCGCGCAGTGGATGAAGCTCGCCACGTTCGTCACCCTGGTCGCGCTGTTCCTGCACGCGTGGGTCGGTGTGCGTGACATCTGGATGGACTACATCAAGCCGGTCGGCCTGCGCATCACGCTGGACGTCCTCACGATCGCATGGCTGCTGGGCAGCCTCGGCTACGCCGCTCAGATTCTCTGGAGAGTGTAAAAGAATGGCTGCAATCAAGAATTCATTGCCGCGTCGCAAGTTCGACGTGGTCATCGTCGGTGCTGGCGGCTCGGGGATGCGCGCTTCGCTGCAACTCGCGCGCGCTGGCCTGTCGGTTTGTGTGCTCTCGAAGGTGTTCCCCACGCGTTCGCACACGGTGGCGGCGCAGGGCGGCATCGGCGCCTCGCTCGGCAACATGAGCGAAGACAACTGGCACTACCACTTCTACGACACGATCAAGGGCTCCGACTGGCTCGGCGACCAGGACGCGATCGAGTTCATGTGCCGTGAAGCGCCGAACGCCGTGTACGAGCTCGAACACATGGGCATGCCGTTCGACCGTAACGCCGACGGCACGATCTACCAGCGCCCGTTCGGCGGCCACACGGCCAACTACGGCGAGAAGCCGGTTCAGCGCGCCTGTGCTGCTGCTGACCGTACCGGCCACGCGCTGCTGCACACGCTGTACCAGCAGAACGTCGCGGCGAAGACCACGTTCTTCGTCGAATGGATGGCGCTCGACCTGATCCGCGACGCCGACGGCGACGTGCTCGGCGTGACCGCGCTCGAAATGGAAACGGGCGACGTCTATATCCTCGAAGGCAAGACCACGCTGTTCGCCACGGGCGGTGCGGGCCGGATCTTCGCGGCATCGACCAACGCGTTCATCAACACCGGTGACGGCCTTGGCATGGCGGCCCGTTCGGGCATCGCGCTGCAGGACATGGAATTCTGGCAGTTCCACCCGACCGGCGTGGCCGGCGCGGGCGTGCTGATCACGGAAGGCGTGCGCGGCGAAGGCGGCATTCTGCGTAACTCGAACGGCGAGCGCTTCATGGAGCGTTACGCGCCGACCCTGAAGGACCTGGCGCCGCGCGACTTCGTTTCGCGTTCGATGGACCAGGAAATCAAGGAAGGCCGTGGCGTGGGTCCGCACAAGGACCACGTGCTGCTCGACCTTTCGCACATCGGCGCAGAGACGATCATGAAGCGTCTGCCGTCGATCCGCGAAATCGCGCTCAAGTTCGCGAACGTGGACTGTATCAAGGAGCCGATCCCGGTCGTGCCGACCATCCATTACCAGATGGGCGGCATCCCGACGAACATCAACGGCCAGGTCGTTGGCACGCCGAAGGGTCACGAAGAAGTCGTCAACGGCTTCTACGCCGTGGGCGAATGCTCGTGCGTCTCGGTGCACGGCGCAAACCGTCTGGGCACGAACTCGCTGCTCGACCTCGTGGTGTTCGGCCGTGCGGCTGGCAACCACATCGTCAAGCACGTCAAGGAGCTCAAGGAGCACAAGCCGCTGCCGGCCGACGCCGCCGACTTCGCGCTCTCGCGCCTTGCCGAGCTCGACAAGTCGACCTCGGGCGAGTACGCGCAAAGCGTCGCGAACGACATCCGCGGCTCGATGCAGAAGCACGCAGGCGTGTTCCGTACGTCGAAGCTGCTGGAAGACGGTGTGAAGGACATCGCGCAAATCGCTGAGCGCGCGAAGCACATTCACCTGAAGGACAAGTCGAAGGTGTTCAACACGGCGCGCGTGGAAGCGCTCGAAGTGGCGAACCTGGTCGAAGTTGCACGCGCAACGATGGTTTCGGCTGAAGCCCGTAAGGAAAGCCGTGGTGCGCACGCCCAGAGCGACTACGAACATCGCGACGACGAAAACTGGCTGCGCCATACGCTCTGGTTCAGCGAAGGCGACCGACTCGAATACAAGCCGGTCCACATGCAACCGCTGACCGTCGAGTCCGTGCCGCCGAAGGCGCGTACGTTCTAAGGCACACGCCAGTCAAAAGGAATTGGAAATGGCCAAACGCATTTTTGAAGTCTATCGCTACGACCCGGACAAGGACGCGGCGCCGCGCATGCAATCGTACGAGCTGGAAATCACGCACGAGCGCATGCTGCTCGACGCGCTGGTCAAGCTCAAGGAACTGGACGAAACGCTGTCGTTCCGCCGCTCGTGCCGTGAAGGCGTGTGCGGTTCGGACGCCATGAACATCAACGGCAAGAACGGTCTCGCCTGCCTGACGAACCTGAACGACCTGCCGGCGAAGATCGTGCTGCGTCCGCTGCCGGGCCTGCCCGTCGTGCGCGACCTGATCTGCGACTTCACGCAGTTCTTCAACCAGTACCACTCGATCAAGCCGTACCTGATCAACGACACGCCGCCGCCCGAGAAGGAGCGTCTGCAGTCGCCTGAGCAGCGTGACGAACTCGATGGCCTGTACGAGTGTATTCTGTGCGCAAGCTGCTCGACTTCGTGCCCGAGCTTCTGGTGGAACCCGGACAAGTTCGTCGGCCCGGCAGGTCTGCTGCAGGCTTACCGCTTCATCGCAGACAGCCGCGACGAAGCGACCGGCGAGCGCCTCGACAACCTCGAGGACCCGTACCGTCTGTTCCGTTGCCATACGATCATGAACTGCGTCGACGTTTGCCCGAAGGGCCTGAACCCGACGAAGGCGATCGGCAAGATCAAGGAACTGATGTTCCGCCGTGCGGTTTGATGTTGCTGTTCTGAAATGGAATCGCACCAGTCTGACCCTCTTCGCCGCGCGCGCCTTCGCTGGCGCGCGCGGCGCGGCCTGCTCGAAAATGATCTGATTTTTGAGCGGTTTTTCGAGCGCTATGAGCATGATCTCAGCGACGCCGACGTGGGCGCTCTTACGCGCTTGCTCGAGCTGAGCGATAACGACCTGATGGACTTGCTGCTCGCGCGCAAGGAACCAGAAGGCGACCTTGCCGACCCGGACGTGAAGCGGGTGCTGGAGCTGCTTCGGAACGTCTGAGCGCGGCGGCATATGGAGGCGCCGCGCCCGACGTACAAAACTATCGAATCCCGTGTTTATCTTCGATTGAGGATGTGCTATGACCCCGTCTGATGTAAAAGCCACGCTATCGTTCAGCGACAATTCGCCGAGCGTCGAACTGCCGATCTACAAGGGCACGATGGGCCCGGATGTGATCGACATCCGCAAACTGTACGGTCAGACCGGCAAGTTCACGTATGACCCGGGCTTCATGTCGACGGCGTCGTGCAACTCAGCGATCACGTACATCGACGGGGACAAGGGCGAGCTGCTCTACCGCGGCTACCCGATCGACAACCTCGCGCAAAACGCCGACTTCCTCGAAACCTGCTACCTGCTGTACCGCGGCGAACTGCCGAACGCGGCGCAGAAGGAAGAGTTCGTGAAGACCGTCACGCAGCACACGATGGTTCACGAGCAAATGCAGTTCTTCTTCCGCGGCTTCCGTCGCGACGCGCACCCGATGGCGATTCTGGTCGCCGCAGTCGGCGCGCTGTCGGCGTTCTATCACGACTCGCTCGACATCAATAACCCGAAGCATCGTGAAGTTTCGGCGATCCGCATGATCGCGAAGCTGCCGACGCTCGTCGCCATGGCGTACAAGTACTCGATCGGCCAGCCGTTCGTGTATCCGCAGAACAATCTGTCGTACAGCGCGAACTTCATGCGCATGATGTTCTCGAACCCGTGCGAAGAGTACAAGGTCAACGACGTGCTCGTGCGCGCACTCGACCGTATCCTGATCCTGCACGCCGACCACGAGCAGAACGCTTCGACCTCGACGGTGCGTCTGGCTGGTTCGTCGGGCGCGAACCCGTTCGCGTGTATCGCCGCTGGTATCGCCTGTCTGTGGGGCCCGGCGCACGGCGGTGCGAACGAAGCCGCGCTGAACATGCTGGAAGAAATCGGCTCGCCGGACAAGATTCCTGAGTTCATCAAGCAGGTGAAGGACAAGAACTCGGGCGTGAAGCTGATGGGCTTCGGCCACCGCGTGTACAAGAACTACGACCCGCGTGCGAAGCTCATGCGCGAAACGTGCTACGAAGTGCTGAACGAACTCGGTCTGCACGACGATCCGCTCTTCAAGCTCGCCATGCAGCTCGAAAAGATCGCGCTGGAAGACGAATACTTCGTGTCGCGCAAGCTGTACCCGAACGTCGACTTCTACTCGGGCATCGTGCAGCGCGCGCTGGGCATCCCGACCTCGATGTTCACGTGTATCTTCGCGATGGCACGTACGGTGGGCTGGATTGCGCAGTGGAACGAAATGATCGCCGACCCCGAGCAAAAGATCGGCCGTCCGCGTCAGCTGTTCATCGGCGAAACGCCGCGCGAAGCGAAGCCGATCTCGCAACGCTAAGCAGTTTCGCTTTGGCCACGGCGCGCTCGATGGCGCGCCGCGTGCAAGCCTTCATGCAAACGCCCCGACGGGTTATCGCTCGACGGGGCGTTTGCTATTTGAGTCCGCGGTAGCGTTCAAATCCAGCCGTCGATCTTCAGCCCGCTCGCCGCTTCCGCCTCCTCGCGCGTGACCTCGCGCACCGTTTCGCCGAAGCTCCAAACATGGCCTTCGGGGTCGCATGCCACATAGACGCGGTCGCCGTAGAACTGGTCCGCTGGCTCGCGGATGATCTTTGCACCGGCGGCGCGGGCGCGCTCGCAATGCGCGTCGAGGCCGCTTTTCAACTGCACGTGGACCGACTGCGTGTTCTTGCCTTCCAGTTCGGCGGGGCTCGTGTAGGGCATGCCGGGCCAGCCGCCGCAAATCATCACGTAGCCGTCGCCAAAGCGCATTTCCGAGTGGCCGAGCTTCCCGTCCGCGGACGTGACGACGAACTGGCGCGTGAAGCCGAACGCTTTTTCGAGCCAGTCGAGCGCGGCGAACGGGTCGCGATAGTAGATGGCAGACCCAAAGGCCGGGCGCGGCGAGGTGTTGCTCATGCTTGTCTCCTGGGCTGTATGTGTGACGAATCTAGCACCGGCGTGGTGCGATTGCGCGCAGCGCGCTCACGGGCGGCCTTTACCTCCCACGTAATCGTCAGCGCGCACCGCATCGACGACGATGTCGCTCATCGGCACACCCCACCCGCAAGGAGCGACGACCATGGCACGCGACACCTTCAACGCCCGCCAACCCGGCTACATCCACATCGACGACGATACCGCGCTGCACTATCGCGACTGGGGCGACGACGCGCCGCTCGTGTTCCTCTCGGGCTGGACGCTCAATGCCGACATGTGGAACTACCAATGCGCGCCGCTCGCGGACGCGGGTTTTCGCTGCGTGGCCTACGACCGGCGCGGGCATGGACGCTCCAGCGACCCTGGACGCGGCTACGACTACGACACGCTCGCCGACGATCTCGAAGCCGTGCTCTCCGCCCGAGATTTGGCGCGAGTCACGCTGGTCGGCCATTCGTTCGCGAGCGGTGAGATCGTGCGTTATTTGAGCCGTCACGGCTCGCGCCGCGTGGCGGGCATCGTGCTGGTCTCGCCGGCATCGACGCCTTTCTTGCTCAAGACTGCTGACAATCCTGGTGGGCTCGATCCGAGCCTTTTCGAAGCGTCGATCGAAGAGATGCTCACGTCGTTTCCCGACTGGATCTCGCGGCGCGCCGAAGCGTACTTCAGCCCCGGTACGGCGCACACGGTTATCCAGTGGACGGCCGACATGATGCTGGACGCGTCGCTCTACGGCGCGGCGCAACTATCGCGCGTACAGATGATCACCGACTTTCGCCGCGAACTGGCCGCGATCGACGTGCCGGCGCTCGTGCTGCACGGGGATTGCGATGCCTCGGCGCCGCTCGAGATCACCGGACACCCGACTGCTGCCGCGCTCGAAAACGCGGTGCTGAAGGTGTATGAGGGCGGCACGCATGGCATGTACTTCAACCACGCAGCGCGCGTGAACGACGATATCCGCGCGTTCGTTACGCGGTGGCAGGCGTGAAACGCGACACGGCCAGCTAGCGGATAGACGTCTCGGATACAAGTCGTAATCAGGGTCTGGCCGCTCAAACCGGGCGCAAAGGAATAGCGCCCCCGCGCCCCACGTTTTGCAGATGACACGCGGCCAGTGCGAGCCAACGCGCGCGCCGCGTGCCAGGCGTACCGATGGAGTCTTCACGGCCAAGGCGCACAGCCCGTGCGCCACGAGGCCGGTCCGTCGAGAGGGGCGACATCATGCGCAAACTTCTCGCCTTCACTGCGCTGGCCTGTCTGCTGGGCGCCTGCACGACGCCGGTCGCGTCGCAGCAGGCCGCGGACGCAGCCTATTACCCGCCGCCCGACTGCCGCACCGTCACCGGCACCGCCGAGATCGACGGCGCGCCGCAGGTGATCAGCGGTCTCGCCTGCCTGCAGCCCGACGGCACCTGGCAGATCGTGCAGGGTAATGACGGCACGCTCGTCTACCCGATAGCATGGACCGACGCGACGACCTGGTACGCCGGCCCATGGTACGGCTGGTGGCCGCCGGTGTTCGTGGGCGGCGCGTTCGTGTTCGTCGATCACTTCCATCACTTTCATCACATGGATCACGTCTTTCCGGGCGGCCCGCATATGCATCCGGTGCCCGGCATGCACGGCGGATTTCATGGCGGCTTCCACGGTGGTCATGACGGCGTCTGGAGCGGGACGGGGGGCATGCACGGGGGCTCTCATCGCTGAAACACACCGCACGGCCTGATTTGCGCACGGCGAATCCTTTATGATGGAGCGCGCCTTCCCACCCGAGACGCTCCATGTTTTTTGCCGCGCATTCCCTGCATCGCCGCTTGAGCATTGCGATCGGCACGCTCGCGATCCTTGTCGGCGTGCTAGGTGCGCTCGGCACCTTCCTCGTCGTGCGCAGTCTCGCCGCCGAGTTCAACACGACGCTGCGCGACGCAGCAGCGCACGTTCAGACTGGCGTGCCGCATCGCGCGATCGAGCCGCGCGGCGACAGCGACGCCGCCGACAATTTCGTCGTGCAGATCTGGTCCGCTGACGACGGCGCGGTTCCGAGCCGCACGAGCAACGCGCGTATCGCGCTGCCGCGCGCACAAAGCGGTTTCTCGTCCGTCGAATACGACGGCGAGTCCTGGGACGTGTTCGCGCTCGCCGCCGGCGACGAATACATTCAGGTCGCCGAATCGCGCAGCATGCGCAATCGCAACGCCTTGCGCGTGGCGTTCTGGAGCCTGTTGCCGGTACTCGCGCTGCTGCCACTGCTCGCGCTCACGATCGCGGTGACGGTGCGCGTTTCGCTGCGGCCGCTGGAGCGCGTCGGGCGGCGCGCGGCGAAGGTCGATCTACACGACCTCAAGCCGCTCGAAGTGGGGCAGGCGCCCGTCGAATTGCGTCCCTTCGTCGAGTCGATCAATCGCATGATCGAGCGCCTTTCCGTGCTCGTGAACGCCGAGCGCATGTTCATCGCCGATGCCGCGCACGAACTGCGCTCGCCGATCTCCGCCATGCAGTTGCAGATCGACAACCTGCGCAATGCGCCGCCCGAACAGTACCCGGAGCGCTTCGAGGAACTGCGCCGCGGCATCGTGCGCACTGGGGCGCTCGTTTCGCAACTCCTCGGCCTGGCGCGCGCTGAGATCGGCAGCACGCAACGCGTGCTGGCGGAGGTGCCGCTCGCGCAAGTCGTCACGGACGTGCTGGCCGATCTGCTGCCGCTCGCCGACGCGCGCGGTGTCGATCTGGGCGTGACGCGCCTCGACGACGTGACGGTGCGCGCCACCGAAACCGACATGCGCGTGCTCGTGCGCAATCTCGTGGACAATGCGATTCGCTATAGCCACGCCGGCGCGAACGTGGACGTGGCAGTGCGCCGCGAGGACAAAGGTGTCGTCATCGACGTGACCGACAACGGGCCCGGCATTGCCGAAGCCGATTTGCCGCGCGTGTTCGACCGGTTTTTCCGCGCGGGTGGTCAGCGGGGTGACCAGCAGAATGACCATGACTCGCACGGCAGCGGCCTCGGCCTCGCCATCGCGCAGGCGGTGGCGCGCAGCTATCGCGGGTGCGTGACGCTCGCGAACCGGCGCGACGGACAAAGCGGCATCGTCGCGCGTATCGAACTACCGCGCGAGTTGCTGCGCGCGTGAGTGTCGCGTCGATCTAGCAAACGCAGGTCAGGCAAAATCCAGGGAAGCATGCGAAACAAAGGACGGACACGATGCGCATTCTGCTGATCGAAGACGATCTGCTGATCGGCCCAGCGCTGCTGCGAGCGTTGAAGGACGCGTCATACAGCGTCGACTGGGTGCGCACGGGCGAGAGCGGTCGCGACGCCATTCGCGACGGCTCGTACACGGCAGTGCTTCTCGACCTGGGTCTCGGCGACATGAGCGGGCTCGACGTGCTGCGCGCGCTGCGCGAGTCGGCGGACGCCACGCCCGTGCTCATCATCACCGCGCGCGACGACGTGGACACGCGCGTGGAAGGCCTCGATCTCGGCGCCGACGACTATCTCGTGAAGCCATTCGAGAGCAAGGAACTGCTCGCGCGCATCCGCGCCGTGGTGCGGCGCAAGTCGGGCTTTGCCTCGCCGACCATGGGCAGCGGCCGCGTCACGCTCGACATGAACGCGCGCCGCCTCACGTTCGATGGCCAGTCCGACGATCTCTCCGCGCGCGAATATGCACTCATGCTCGCGCTGCTCGAGCGGCCAGGCGCGATTCTGTCGCGTCAGCAAATCGAGGAGCGCCTGTATGGCTGGGGCGAGGAAGTGGAAAGCAACGCGGTGGATGCCGTGATCTACAGCGTGCGCCGCAAGTTCGGCCACGCGGTGATCCGCAATGTGCGCGGGCTCGGCTGGGCCGTGTGCGTGTGAGCGCCGGAACAATCGAAGATAAAAAAAGCGCGCAAAAAGCTGCGCGCTGTAAAAGCTGCGGCGAGCGCGGGGCTCGCCGCGTGGCGCGATGCGCGGGGGAAGGCACGCATCGCGCTCGAACTTACGCCAGCAGGCGCTGCCAGGGTTCCTTCTGCCATGCGCGACTAAGCGAGGCGAGCAGCGCGACTTCGCTTTCGGCCACGTGCCGGTCCGAATACACGGCCACATGGCACAGATTCAGCACTTCGGCACGCAGCGCGGGATCGTCGAGTTCGCGCATCACCTGCTGCATCACGTCGGAGTCGAGCTTGCACGCATCGCTCCAGTTCAGGTGCGAAGTGGTTTGCAAGTCTTCGCACAGGCCCTTGAGGATGTCGCCGAATTCACCGGGCGCGAGGCCGAGCCGGTCGGCAAGGCGCGCGCGATGGACTGCCGCAAGCTCCTCGCTGCTCAGGTGGCCGTCTGCGAGAAGCGCGACGGCGACGATCCGGCCCGCGGCTTGCGGGCTGTTGCAGGTATAGGTACGCATGGTCAGGAATCCTCTAAAAACGTGATGTCGATAAAACGGCAAGCGGAGCAGCGGCTCAGTCGAAGATGTCCTGTAGCCACGATTTGCGGCGATGGCTATTGCCGCGGTAGCTTTCGTGAGCGCGGCGCGGGGCATAGTCGCCGTGTTGCGCGCCGTGCTTCGGGCCGTGCTGGCGGAATGCCTGTGCATCGTCTTCGTTGCGATAGTGCCGGTTGCCGCTGCGTTCGATCAGCTTGTCGAGTTCGCCGCGATCGAGCCAGACGCCGCGACACTGCGGGCAGTAGTCGAGTTCGACGCCCTGACGCTCAGTGAGCGAGAGGGTGACGTCAGGGCAGTTGGGGCATTTCATGATGCGCTCCATGATGAGTGACAGGTCATCGAGGCCCTTGCCGTCTTGCGTGAAGGGCAGTGCGGCCTCGATGGAAACCATCCTGACAGAGCAAAATGAGCGAAGAATGAGGAGCGCACGGGGCGCTCCGTTTGCGTCGGCTTCGGCCTCAGGGCGTGCCGAGCGTCTCCTTCGGCTTCTGCGTCTTGACGAGCGACACCAACACGCCGCCCGCGAGCAGCGCGGTGGTCACGCCAAGGCTGAATAGCGCGGGAATCTTGCCGATGATGCCCACCAGAAAGATCTTCGCGCCGATGAACACCAGCACGAGCGCGAGCGCATGCTTGAGGTAGTGGAAGCGATGCGCCATGGCCGCGAGCGCAAAGTAGAGCGCGCGCAGGCCGAGCACGGCGAAGATGTTGCTCGTATAGACGATGAACGGATCGGTCGTGATCGAGAAAATCGCCGGGATCGAATCGACGGCGAAGATCAGGTCGGCGAACTCGATCATCAGGAGCGCGAGGAGGAGCGGCGTGGCGAGCAGCGCGGGCTTGCCGGTGCGCGGATGCGCCCGCCGCACGAGGAACGCGCGGCCCTCGTGCTGCGGCGTGACGGGCAGCTTGCGGCGCAGCCAGCGCAAGAGGGCGCTGTCGTCCACGCCGGGCTCTTCCTTCGAGCCCAGCAGCATCTTCACGCCGGTCACGGCGAGAAATACGCCGAACACGTACAGCATCCACTCGAACTGCGCGACGAGCGCGGCGCCGAGCCCGACCATCAATGCACGCAGCACCAGCACGCCGACAATGCCCCAGAACAGCACGCGATGCTGAAGGTGGCGCGGCACCGCAAGCGCGCCGAAAATCGACGCGATCACGAACACGTTATCGAGCGACAGCGACTTTTCGATCAGATAGCCGGTGATGTATTCGGTCGCGGGCTGCGCGCCGAGCTGCCACCAGACGAAGCCGCCGAACAGGACGCCCACGGCGACATAGCCGAGCGAGAGCCAGAGACTTTCACGGATGCCGATTTCGTGGTCGTCACGGTGCAGCACGCCGAGGTCGAGTACGAGCAGCACGATCACCACCGCGAGGAAGGCGATCCAGAGCCACGCGGGCTGACCGAGGAAGGAGGCCGTAGCGATCGGCGCGAGCATGGTCGATCCTTTGAACGTAGAGTGAAACGTGGCCCTGGTGCGCGTTTTTTGCGAGCACAGCCGGCCGACTGGGCTTGGCGCCCATACGGTCAAGGATATTGGCGAAGAATGAGCGGTGAATGAGCGGTGCCGGGCAGGCGCTTTCTCTAGCGCCATGCGTTGGCTCGACACCGGTCAGGCGACCGGCCGCACTAGAACTGGTAATTGATCGAGACGTCGCAAACGCCGCCCGTCTTCGACTGGATGATCGGGCTGTGCGAGGCGCTCCCGAGCAGGCGCTTGATGGCGCCGTCCGCGCTCACGAACCAATGTTTGTTGACGAAGTACACCATCGTGATGCCGAAGCCGGCCGACTTGAGGCCCGCGCTCGCGTCGTACTGACGGTAACCCGATGCTGCCGCCTGCTGCGGCGTCACGCCGAACCAGCTCTGCATGTAGTTCGAGTCGGCGAACGTGACCGAGGGGCCGGCGAACCAGTAGAAGTTCTGGTTGCTGCCCGGCAGCGGCATGTAGGCGCCGAGGTCCGCGATCCAGCCATTCGAGCCGCCGAAGCTGCGCGTGAAGGCGGTGCGAAACACGAGAGGAAAGTCCTTTGAAATCACGTACTCGCCGGCGATCTTTAATTCTGGCGCCGGGTTGATGTTGCCCATGCCGTGCAGCCGCGTCGGGTCGTCCTGGCCGCGCCGCCCGAGGTCGTAGACCCCGGCGACGCTCACGCGCCAGTTCGGGCCCTGCAGAACGTTGACGCCGAAGCCTTCGCCCGTCGAACCGAACAGGATGTCCTTGTAGCGCAGGTCGATGCTCGGCCCGACCAGCGTGTGATAGCGGTCCGAGCCGTCGTAGCGCGGTTCGAAGGTCGCGCCCACGCCGAGCCGCGCTTCGAAGTCGGGACGGTTCGGCTGAAACATCTTTTCGAGCGGAATGCCTGCGGAATACTGCCATTCGCCGAGCGGCGAGGGGGTCTGCGCCTCGGCGCGCGGCGCGAGCGCGGCGAGGGCGCATGCCGCGGCGGCGAGAGACGCACGCTGCGTGGCTCGCGAACGGCGCGGCGCCGCTGGTTTTGTTGTGCTTTTTCTTTGTTGCGCAGTGCGGATTGCGAGTGGCATGAAGCCTCCGAGTTTGCCGGGTCGGCCGCGGCGTCGTTTGTTGAGTGCGACGCACTCACAACGGAACTCCGCGCGGCCGGGCTCGTCTCGCAAACCTCGTGCCTGACATATGCATGACCGGGAGGCGTCCGCCCCGGCGTCTCGCCGCGTCCGCCGCAAGCGATGGCTATCAAACGCGGGAAATGAGCCCGGATAATCAGGATTGCGAAATTAATTGCGAAGGCTCCGGCGCACCGTTTTGGAGCACCGCATTCGCCCCGATTAAACCCTGGCGCCAATTTGCCGTTAGACAGCTATGGACCTCGGCGATGCGGCCCCCCCTGTGTCGCGGAACCCGAAGCCCATGTTTGACCGTTCTCACAGCGGTAACCAACTTGCGCCGGTCGTGGTCGGGCCGGCGCATCTCTTTTTTGCATCCCCGAATCCTTTCAGCGAGCGGCAAAGCGGCGCTGGCTACGGCGTGGCGCAGATCCGCGCCGACGACGCGCACGACGGGTAACGCTGATACAGGTATCGCGACTACCACCCAACTCCCTGTTTTTTATCGCTTTTTTTCGGAAAAGGCCCTGTGGCGAGCGGATTTCGCGTGGCATAATCGATTCACACCGTATTGCCCCGCAGTCAAACATTTCCCCGCACATCATGGCAAAGACGCTCTACGACAAATTGTGGGACACGCATGTGGTCCACACGGAAGACGATGGCACGACGATTCTCTACATCGACCGTCATCTGTTGCACGAAGTCACCAGTCCGCAGGCTTTCGAAGGCCTGAAGATGCACGAGCGCCCGGTGTGGCGCATCAGCGCGAACCTGGCCGTTTCCGACCACAACGTGCCGACCACGGACCGCAGCCACGGCATTGCCGACCCGGTCTCGAAGCTGCAGGTGGACACGCTCGATTCGAACTGCGATTCCTTCGGCATCACGCAGTTCAAGATGGCCGACCAGCGCCAGGGCATCGTGCACATCGTCGGTCCGGAACAGGGCGCGACGCTGCCCGGCATGACCATCGTCTGCGGCGACTCGCACACGTCCACGCACGGCGCGTTCGGTGCGCTCGCGCACGGCATCGGCACGTCTGAAGTCGAGCACGTGCTGGCCACGCAAACGCTGCTGCAAAAGAAGAGCAAGAACATGCTCGTGAAGGTCGAGGGCCAACTGCCGCGCGGCTGCACCGCGAAGGACATCGTGCTCGCCATCATCGGCAAGATCGGCACGGCAGGCGGCACGGGCTACGCCATGGAGTTCGGCGGCTCGATGATCCGCAGCCTCACGATGGAAGGCCGCATGACCGTGTGCAACATGGCGATCGAAGGCGGCGCGCGCGCCGGCATGGTCGCCGTGGACGACACCACGATCGAATATCTCAAGGGCCGTCCGTACTCGCCGCAAGGCGCGGAGTGGGATCAGGCCGTCGAATACTGGAAGAACTTCCGCACTGACGAAGGCGCGCACTTCGACCGCGTGGTCGAACTGAGCGCGGCCGACATCGTGCCGCAGGTCACGTGGGGCACGTCGCCGGAAATGGTCACGTCAGTCGACAGCCGTGTGCCGGATCCCGAGCGTGAGAAGGACCCGGTCAAGCGCGACGCGATGGAACGCGCGCTGCAGTACATGGCGCTCGAACCGAATACGCCGATCGAGTCGATCAAGCCGGACAAGATTTTCATCGGTTCGTGCACGAATGCGCGCATCGAAGACCTGCGCTCCGCCGCTTACGTCGTGAAGAAGCTCGGCCGCCGCGTGGCGCCGAATATCCGCCTCGCGATGGTCGTACCGGGCTCGGGTCTCGTGAAGGCGCAAGCCGAGCGCGAAGGCCTCGACAAGGTGTTCACCGAAGCCGGCTTCGAATGGCGCGAGCCGGGCTGCTCGATGTGTCTCGCGATGAACGCCGACCGGCTGGAGCCGGGCGAGCGCTGCGCGTCGACCTCGAACCGCAACTTCGAAGGCCGTCAGGGCGCGGGCGGCCGCACGCACCTCGTGAGCCCGGCCATGGCAGCCGCCGCGGCAATCGAAGGCCATTTCGTCGACATTCGCAAGCTGGGCTGAGCTGAGGCTACACGGATCATGGAAAAATTCATCGTACACACCGGCGTCGTGGCGCCGCTCGATCGCGAGAATGTCGATACCGACGCGATCATTCCCAAGCAGTTCCTCAAGTCGATCAAGCGCACCGGCTTCGGCCCGAATGCCTTCGACGAATGGCGTTACCTCGACCACGGCGAGCCGGGCCAGGACAACTCGAAGCGTCCGCTGAACCCGGACTTCGTGCTGAACCAGCCGCGTTATCAGGGCGCCTCGGTGCTGCTCACGCGCAAGAACTTCGGCTGCGGCAGTTCGCGCGAGCACGCGCCTTGGGCACTCGACCAGTACGGCTTCCGCGCGATCATCGCGCCGAGCTTCGCGGACATTTTCTATAACAACTGCTTCAAGAACGGCCTGCTGCCGATCGTGCTTTCCGAAGCGGATGTGGATCACCTGTTCAACGAGACGTACGCGTTCAACGGCTTCCAGGTCACGATCGATCTGGACAAGCAGGTCGTGCGCAAGACGGACGGCTCGAAGGAATATCCGTTCGAAGTGGCCGCGTTCCGCCGCTACTGTCTCCTGAACGGCTTCGACGACATCGGCCTCACGCTGCGTCACGCCGACAAGATCCGCCAGTACGAAGCCGAGCGCCTCGCGCGCCAGCCGTGGCTGAACAACCGCGTGCTCTGATACCTGCACATACGCACATTGAACAAACAGCGAGGAATCACAGGATGAAGATTGCAGTGCTGCCGGGCGACGGCATCGGTCCCGAGATCGTCAAGGAAGCCGTGAAGGTGCTCAACGCACTCGGCGAAAAGTTCGAGCTGGAAGAGGCGCCGGTTGGTGGCGCGGGCTACGAGGCTAGCGGCCATCCGCTGCCCGAGGCAACGCTCGCGCTGGCGAAGTCGGCCGACGCGATCCTGTTCGGCGCCGTGGGCGACTGGAAGTACGACAAGCTCGAGCGCGCGCTGCGTCCCGAGCAGGCTATTCTCGGCCTGCGCAAGCATCTGGAACTGTTCGCGAATTTCCGTCCGGCGATCTGCTATCCGCAACTCACGGGTGCGTCGTCGCTGAAGCCGGAAATCGTTTCGGGCCTCGACATCCTGATCGTGCGCGAACTGAACGGTGACATCTACTTCGGTCAGCCGCGCGGTACGCGCGAAGCGCCGGACGGCAACTTCAAGGGCGCGCGCGAAGGCTTCGACACGATGCGCTATGCGGAGCCCGAAGTGCGCCGCATCGCTCACGTGGCGTTCCAGGCCGCGCAAAAGCGCCAGAAGAAGCTCACTTCTGTCGACAAGGCCAACGTGCTCGAAACGTCGCAGTTCTGGAAGGACATCATGATCGATGTCTCGAAGGAATATCCGGATGTCGAGCTGTCGCACATGTATGTCGACAACGCGGCCATGCAACTCGTGAAGGCGCCGAAGGCGTTCGACGTGGTGGTGACCGGCAACATGTTCGGCGACATTCTCTCGGACGAAGCCGCGATGCTCACGGGCTCGATCGGCATGCTGCCCTCGGCCTCGCTCGACAAGAACAACAAGGGTCTGTATGAGCCGTCGCACGGTTCAGCGCCGGATATCGCGGGCAAGGGCATCGCCAACCCGCTCGCCACGATCCTCTCGGCGGCCATGATGCTGCGCTATTCGCTGGGCCGCCCGGAACAGGCGGACCGCATCGAGAGCGCGGTGAAGAAGGTGCTGGAACAAGGCTATCGCACCGCCGATATCATCACGCCGGACTGCAAGCAGGTCGGCACGGTGGCAATGGGCGATGCGGTGATCGCAGCGCTGTAAAGTCGCACGAAGGGCACGTCGTTTCAGGCGTGCCCTTTTTTGTTTCGCGCGCCAGAACGGGCGTCCAAATAGCGGAAAGTATGGTTTTTTCCGCGCAAATTAACTGTTTCGTGTATATTGCTTCGATGGCGAAGATCTCCCAGATCACGACTGTTACGAACATCCACGGCATGAAAGCCCGTGCGATTTCGCTCGCCATCACCACGAAAACGACGATTATCAAAACGATCACCATTCGTTGATCGCTCGTCGTGCCCGCTCATCTTCCCCGCGCGGCCACGCCGGGCGAGCGAAGCGGGGAAGTGTCCATCTCAAGGGTTAGTCATGAACGTAGGTCTCGTAGGTTGGCGCGGCATGGTCGGCAGCGTGCTGATGCAGCGCATGCAGGAAGAACGTGATTTCGACCTGATCGAACCGGTGTTTTTCAGCACCAGCAACGCAGGCGGCGCAGCTCCGTCGTTCGCCAAAAACGAGACAAAGCTCAAGGACGCGAACAGCGTCGACGAGCTCAAGAAGTGCGACATCATCATCACCTGCCAGGGCGGCGACTACACCAACGAGGTGTATCCGAAGCTGCGCGCGGCAGGCTGGAACGGCTACTGGATCGACGCGGCCTCGGCGCTGCGCATGAAGGACGACGCGGTCATCATCCTCGACCCGGTCAACCTCGACGTCATCAAGGATGCGCTCGTCAAGGGTCAGAAGGATTTCGTCGGCGGCAACTGCACGGTCAGCCTCATGCTGATGGCGCTGGGCGGCCTGTTCCGCGAGAACCTCGTCGACTGGATGACGGCCATGACGTACCAGGCCGCTTCGGGCGCGGGCGCGCAGAACATGCGCGAACTGCTCTCGCAGATGGGCGCGCTCAACGCTTCGGTCGCGAGCGATCTGGCGAATCCGTCGTCGGCGATCCTCGACATCGACCGCAAGGTGCTGGCCACCATGAACAGCGACGCGATGCCGACCGAACACTTCGGCGTGCCGCTCGCGGGCTCGCTGATTCCGTGGATCGACAAGGATCTCGGCAACGGCATGTCGAAGGAAGAATGGAAGGGCGGCGCGGAAACCAACAAGATTCTCGGCAAGCCGGCCATGGGCCAGCCGGGCTCGATTCCGGTCGACGGCCTGTGCGTGCGTATCGGCGCGATGCGCTGCCACTCGCAGGCGCTCACGATCAAGCTGAAGAAAGACGTGCCGCTCGACGAGATCGACGGCATCCTTGCGTCGGCCAACGACTGGGTCAAGGTCGTCCCGAACCAGCGCGAGGCTTCGATGCGCGATCTGTCGCCGGCCGTGGTCACGGGCACGCTGTCGGTGCCGGTGGGCCGTCTGCGCAAGCTGGCGATGGGCGGCGAGTATCTTTCGGCCTTCACGGTGGGCGATCAGCTCCTGTGGGGTGCGGCTGAACCGCTGCGCCGCATGTTGCGCATTCTGCTCGACAAGTGAATGAATTAAACTACGCGGCTAATGACGCGTAGACAGGGTGAAAAGCGCCGCGCCAGTCGCGGCGCTTTTTTTATTGCATGCTTTTTATTGCATGCATCGATGCAATCGCCCCGAAGCACACACCTATTTGATCGACAGCCGCAAGAGCGGTATGCCAGGGCAACTGATGATCGTTCGATTTGATTCTGTTTCCGCCGCGCCTCGCGCGAAGCGCGCCCAAGGGCGGCGCGCCATCCGCGCCACTGTGGCGGCGGCGAGTTTCCTGTTCTGCGGCCTCGCCGCTGCGCAGGGCGGCGCGAGTGCGACGCAAGGTGCCGCAGGTGCCAGCGCTCCCAGTGCTGCGTCGGCTGCCGCGGCTGCGGTGAGCATCGCGGGGCAATACACGGTTCGTCCCGGCCAGTCGTTGCACGACGTGGCCGTCGACCTTACGCAGTCGCACGACAAGACCACGCTCGCGCGCATGAGCCAGGCGATCTTCGATGCGAACCCCAATGCGTTCATCAAGCAGGATCCCAGCCGCATGCGCGTGGGTGCCACGCTGAACGTGCCGGCTACGCCGGACGTTTCTAGTGCGGCGGAGGGCATGACGGCGGCATCGGGTGGGGCGGCTGCGGCTTCGTCTGCCGCCAGCACACCCGCCACGGCGGCGACCGCGCCTGCTGCACCTGCCAGCACACCGGCCGCTGCTTCGAGCGCTGCTGCCCAGGCTGTAGCGGCTGCATCGTCGGCTGCTGCCGCCGCAACGGGTGGCGCGAGTTCAGCCAGCGCTGCCGCGCCGACAGCGGGCGCTGCCTCGGCAGTCGCAGCGAGCGGCCCCGAAGCGGCCGCGCAAGGCGCTTCTGGCGCCGCAGCGGTGGGCGCTAGCGCCGCAGCGCCGGCGTCGGCGGCCAGCGATTCGCACGTGTGGAGCGGTTCGATCCAGCAGGCCCCGGCCAGCGGCGCATCGGCACAAGGCGCGAAGGCGCCCGTGACGGTCTCCAGCCTGCAGCAGCTCCTCGCATTGAAGAACCGCGTGCTGATGGCGTTGCAGCAGCACGGCATCGGCAAGCCCGCGCAGACGGCGGGCGGCGCGTCCGCAGGTGCGCCTGCTGCGCAAGGCGGCGCGCCTGTGCAGAACGGCGCGGCAAACGCCAGCCCGGCTGGCGGTCAACCGGAAGTCTCGCCGATCGCCATGGGTGCCGTGGCGGCGATCGTCGTTGTGCTGCTGGCGTTGTTTGTGCGCCTGCTTACGCGCAAACGCAAGAAACCGGCTGAGCAGGCTCCTGAGGTCTCGCCCGAAGCGCACGAGCCGACGCCGTCTGCATCGGCTGCCGCCGCCGTTGCCGCCACGCCTGTGGCCGAAGAGCCGCCGGTATTGCATGAGCCGATTTCGCACGCCGGGGATAAACCGGGCGTGAACGAAGTCGCGCCTCTCGAGGAAGCGGAGTTTGTGCCGCCGGTTGCGCCGGCTGAACCCGCTGCGGACGAAGTCGCGATCACGCCGGTGCCCACGCCGGCCGTCTCTTCCGCGCCGCTCGAACACGACGAAGCGCTGCCGCCGACGCTCACCGACACGCTGCACCCGGGTACCCCGCAAGCGCCTTCGGGTACCCAGGAGGCTCACGCGGCACACGAACTGCCGCACGGCGTCGAACCGGGCGAACCGCAGACGCTTGCTGACGCGACCGAAGCCGCCAGCCTCGCCGCCGCGGCGGAACTCGGCGCGGATGCGCTGCCGCCAGAAAGTCTCGGTGCGCCGCGTACAGCCGAAGACGCCGAAGCGCTTGCGCGCACGCTGGAGGAACCGGCGCACGCCCAAAAGCCCGCTACGCCCGATATCGCGCTCGACTTCGGCGACGGCGCACCGCAAGCCGCGCAACCGCAGCAAGCTGCGCAAGCATCGCAGGCTGAACCGCCCGTCGCGCAGACGCCGCCCATCACCGAAGCCTTCGAGCGCCCGCCGGCGCCGCTTACCGCACCTGAAATTCCGTCAGTACCCGCAGTCACCGCAGAAGACATGAGCTACGCCGAAGTCCCGATCGCGTTCCCGCAAGATGCAGTAGACGCGCTGGGCGGCCTCGACCTGCCCCTGCCGCCGCGCATCGGGGAGCCGGTCATGCCCACGGCACCGCTCTCGACCGAACCGGCCGCCACGCCCGAAGCGTCGGCGCGTCTTGCGTCGCCGTTCTTCGAGCCGCCTCCGCCGCTGGCGGGCCAGGCCATCGAGGCGGGTACGGCGGGCGCAGGCGCGCTCGCGGGCCTCGGCGCGCCGCGCTTTGGCGCGCTCACGCTCGACTTCGACCTGAACCTGCCGCCCGATTCGGCCGAGCCGCTGCCGGTCTTCACGCCCGAGCAGCTCGCGCGCATCGCGCGCAACAAGCTCGACCTCGCGCACGAATACATCGCGCTTGGCGACGTGTCCGGCGCCCGCTCGCTGATCAACGAAGTGATCGAGTCGAACGACCCCGCCACGCGCAGCGACGCGCAGGCGCTGCTGTCGACGCTCGCGCCGCTTTCGTGACGCTGCTGCAAGCCGTATGCGTATCGCGCTAGGAATCCAGTACGACGGCGCCGCGTTCTGCGGCTGGCAGTCTCAGCCGCACGGCAAGACGGTGCAGGACGCGCTCGAGCGCGCACTGCGCGAGTTCGCCACCGTGCCGCTGTCCACCATCGTCGCAGGCCGCACCGACACGGGCGTGCACGGACTCGGCCAGGTGGTGCACTTCGACACCGACCTCGACCGCACGCCGTTTTCGTGGGTGCGCGGCACCAACGCGTTCCTGCTCTCCACGGTGGCCGTGCAGTGGGCGAAGCCGATGCCCGAGACGTTCCACGCGCGCTTCGCGGCGTTCGAACGCACCTACTACTACGTGCTCTACGTGAACCCCGTGCGCTCGCCGATGCTGGCGGCCCGCGCGGGCTGGATCCATACGCCGCTCGACGTCGATGCCATGCGCCAGGCGGCAGCGCACCTCATCGGCGAGCACGATTTTTCGTCGTTTCGCTCGTCGGAATGCCAGGCGAAGACGCCGGTCAAGCACCTGTACCAGATCGACATCCGGCCGCAGGGCGACTTCATCCACTTCCGCTTTCGCGCCAACGCGTTCCTGCACCACATGGTGCGCAACCTCATGGGTTGCCTCGTGGCGGTGGGGCGAGGGCGCTATCCGGCCGCGTGGATGGCCGAGGTGCTGGCGGGCCGAGACCGCACGGTGGCCGCGCCGACGTTCATGCCCGATGGCCTCTATCTCGCCCAGGTAGGCTATCCTGATGAGTTCGCAGTACCCGCTCCGCATACCGCCAGCGTGCCGTGGAGCGTGATCTGGAGCGACGCGCCCGAAGGCCGTGCCTGAGGCTGCTCCGCGGATCGCACCAGCAATCACGGAGCGATTGAAGCATCGGGATTGAATCATCGAGACCAACACCGCATCGAGAACCATGACGTCAGCCGAGCAACTCGCCCCCGCGCACCGCACCCGCATCAAGCTGTGCGGACTTTCGACGCCCGAGGCGGTTGCGCACGCCGTCGACCTCGGCGCCGACGCCGTCGGTTTCGTGTTCTATCCGCCGAGCCCGCGTTCCGTGAGCGTGGCGCAGGCGGTCGAGCTGACGCACGACCTGCCGCCGTTCGTTTCGGTCGTCGGTCTCTTCGTGAACGCCACGCCGCAGTGGATGAGCGAAGTGGCGAGCAATGTCTCGCTCACCATGCTGCAGTTCCACGGCGACGAAACGCCGGAGCAGTGCGAGTCGCTTGCCTCCGTTGCCGGTTTGCCCTGGTTGCGCGCGCTGCGAGTGGCGGCCGATACTCAGCAGGCCGATTTGATAGAATCGGCTAATCGTTATTCATCAGCCAGCGGCCTGTTGTTCGACACCCATGTCGACGGTTACGGCGGCGGCGGAAAGGTCTTCGATTGGTCACTTATTCCCGCAGGGCTCGCGCGTCGGGCCGTTTTGAGTGGTGGCTTGAACGCGCAAAACGTCGGTGATGCGATTCGCCAGGTGCGTCCGTTCGCTGTCGATGTCTCCAGTGGCATCGAAGTGCCGGGCGCAAAGGGCGTGAAGGATCACGCCCGCATGGCGGCGTTCGTGCGCGCAGTGCGCGAAGCGGACGCGGGATGAATCCGGGGCGAATGCCCCTTTGGCCGGCACGGCCCGCGCAATGCGGTCCTCCCAAGCCCGGCCGAGCGAGTGACTTATGTACAATTTGCCAGATGAACGTGGCCATTTCGGCCCTTATGGCGGCGTATTCGCTGCCGAAACCCTCATGCAGGCGATCGACGAGCTGCGCGACGCCTACGCGAAATTCAAGGACGATCCCGACTTCCGCGCCGAATATGAGCGCGAGTTGAAGCATTTTGTCGGCCGTCCGTCGCCGATTTATCACGCGCAGCGGTGGAGCGAGCTGCTGGGCGGCGCGCAGATCTATCTCAAGCGCGAAGACCTGAATCACACCGGCGCGCACAAGGTGAACAACGTGATCGGCCAGGCGCTGCTCGCCAAGCGCATGGGCAAGCCGCGCGTGATCGCGGAAACCGGTGCGGGCCAGCACGGCGTTGCAACGGCAACGATCGCGGCGCGTTTCGGCATGGAGTGCGTGGTCTACATGGGCGCCGAAGACGTGCGCCGCCAGGCCGCCAACGTCTACCGCATGAAGCTGCTGGGCGCGACCGTCGTTCCGGTCGAATCGGGCTCGCGCACGCTCAAGGACGCGCTCAACGAAGCCATGCGCGACTGGGTTACCAACGTCGAAAACACCTTCTACATCATCGGCACCGTGGCGGGCCCGCACCCGTACCCGATGATGGTGCGCGACTTCCAGCGCGTGATCGGCGACGAATGCCGCGTGCAGATGCCTGAAATGACCGGCCGCCAGCCCGACTCCGTGATCGCCTGCGTGGGCGGCGGATCGAACGCGATGGGGATCTTTTACCCGTATATCGAGGACACTTCCGTGCAGTTGATCGGTGTCGAGCCTGCCGGCGACGGCATGGACACGGGCCGTCACGCTGCCTCGCTCGCGGCGGGCACCGTGGGCGTGCTGCACGGCAACCGCACGTACCTGCTGCAGGACGAGAACGGGCAGATCATCGAGACGCATTCGGTCTCGGCGGGCCTCGACTATCCGGGCGTCGGTCCCGAGCACGCGTGGCTCAAGGACAGCGGCCGCGCGCAGTACGTCACCATCGACGACGAGGAAGCGCTCAAGGCCTTCCACGACTGCTGCCGCATCGAAGGCATCATTCCCGCGCTCGAATCGAGCCACGCGCTCGCGTACGCGGCGAAGCTCGCACCGACATTGCCGAAGGAGAAAATCCTGCTGGTGAACCTGTCGGGCCGCGGCGACAAGGACATGCATACGGTCGCTGAGCGATCGGGCATCCAGTTCTGAACGCCCGGAGCGACGTAAGCGATGCATGACGAGTTCGACGAGCCGCAGATGCCGGCGCCGGTGGGCGAGGTGAACGCCGAAGTGGCTGCTCTGGAGGCCGCTGAGGTGGTCGCCAATGCAGCCGCCGAGTTACCCACACTCGCCACGGTGCCGGAAACCATCCGGCTCCTGAACCGCGATTTTCTGACCGATGCAGCCAACCTGCCCGACGCCTCAATCGATCTGATCGTCGCCGACCCGCCCTACGGGCTCGGCAAGGACTACGGCAACGACTCCGACATGCGCTCGGGCGAGGACTTCCTCGCCTGGACGTATGAATGGCTCGACCTGGCGATTCCGAAGCTCAAGCCCACGGGCTCGCTCTACGTGTTCTGCACGTGGCAGTACGCGCCCGAGATCTTCGTCTATCTCAAGTCGAAACTCACGATGATCAACGAGATCGTCTGGGATCGTCGCGTACCCAGCATGGGTGGCACGACGCGCCGCTTTACCTCGGTGCACGACAACATCGGTTTCTTCGCGGTGTCGAAGGATTATTACTTCGATCTCGATCCCGTCCGCATCCCGTACGATGCCGCCACGAAGAAGGCGCGTTCGCGCAAGTTGTTCGAAGGCAGCAAGTGGCTGGAGCTCGGCTACAACCCCAAGGACGTCTGGTCCGTCTCGCGGCTGCATCGCCAGCACGCGGAGCGCGTGGATCATCCCACCCAGAAGCCCCTGGAAATCGTCGAGCGCATGGTGCTCGCGAGCTGCCCGCCGGGCGGCCGCGTGCTGGACCCGTTCATGGGCAGCGGCACCACGGCAGTGGCTTGCGCACGTCAGCAGCGCGAATTCGTCGGCTATGAAATTAACGAAAGTTACTGCGCGATCGCGCGCGAACGCGTGAGCGCGGCCGCCGCAAGCGCCGTTGCGGCCGGCGCCTGATGCGCCGCCGCCGGACCCACGCGCAGTAACGCCTAAAAGCTGAGGACCCTGAAATGTCCCGTATCAAGACTACGTTCGAGGCGCTCGCCGCCCAAGGCCGCAAAGGCCTGATCCCGTTCATGACGGCCGGCGACCCCGATCCCGCGCGCACCGTCGAGTTCATGCACGCGCTGGTCGCAGGCGGCTCCGATGTCATCGAGCTGGGCGTGCCGTTTTCCGACCCGATGGCCGACGGCCCGGTGATCCAGCAGTCGTCCGAGCGCGCGCTCGAGAAGGGCGTGACGCTCAAGAGCGTGCTCGCCGACGTGAAGCGTTTTCGCGAAACCGACAACAAGACGCCCGTCGTGCTGATGGGCTACGCGAACCCCATCGAGCGTATGGGCGCCGATGCATTCGCGCAGGCCGCGAAGGAAGCGGGCGTGGACGGCGTGCTCGTGGTGGACTATCCGCCCGAGGAGTCGGTCGAGTTCGCGGCGAAGATGAAGGCTGCCGACATCGATCCGATCTTCCTGCTCGCGCCGACTTCGACCGATGAGCGCATCGCCGAAGTGGGGCGCGCCGCGAGCGGCTATGTTTACTACGTCTCGCTCAAGGGCGTGACGGGCGCTGCGAATCTGGACGTTTCGAGCATCGCGGGTAAAATCCCGGCGATCAAGAAGCATGTCTCGCTGCCCGTGGGTGTGGGCTTCGGCATCCGCGACGCGCAAACGGCGGCTGCCGTCGCGCAGGTTTCGGACGCCGTGGTGATCGGCAGCCGCATCGTTCAGCTGCTCGAACAGGCAGCGCCGGAGACGGCTGCCGACACGCTCACGCAGTTCATCACGAGCATTCGGGTGGCGCTGGACGAAGTCTCCGCCGGGTAACGCTGCGGCTAGCGTAGTTGGCTAGATTCGAGACTGCTGTAAAATCCACTTTTCGCCATGCGCGGTCGGGGTCGGAACCCGGTCGGTTTTACCGATCGGACGATGAAACGGTCCGCCGCGCCCGCGCATCACGAAGGTCAAGGAAGGAACATCAATGAGCTGGCTCGATAAACTGCTGCCGCCCAAGATCAAGCAAACCGATCCGAAAAGCCGCAAGAGCATTCCGGAAGGGTTGTGGATCAAGTGCCCGTCGTGCGAAGCGGTTCTGTACCGCAACGACGTCGAGGCGAATCTCCACGTCTGCCCGAAATGCGATCACCACATGCGCATCAACGCGCGCGAGCGTCTTGACGGCCTGCTCGATCCGGAAGGCCGCTACGAGATCGGCCAGGAGATCGTTCCGGTCGACGCGCTCAAGTTCAAGGACAGCCGCAAGTATCCGGACCGCCTGAAAGAGGCGATGGACGAAACCGGCGAAACCGACGCCATGGTGGTGATGGGCGGCGCGATCCGCACGCTGCCCGTGGTGGTGGCCTGCTTCGAGTTCTCGTTCATGGGCGGCTCGATGGGCTCGGTGGTGGGCGAACGCTTCGCGCGCGGCGCGCAAAACGCGCTCGAGCAGCAAGTGCCGTTCATCTGCTTCACGGCATCGGGCGGCGCGCGCATGCAGGAAAGCCTGCTGTCGCTCATGCAGATGGCCAAGACCACGGCCATGCTGACCAAGCTCGCCGAAGCCAAGCTGCCGTTCATCTCCGTGCTGACCGACCCGACGATGGGCGGCGTTTCGGCGAGCTTCGCGTTCCTTGGCGACGTAGTGATCGCCGAGCCGAAGGCGCTGATCGGCTTTGCCGGCCCGCGCGTGATCGAGCAGACCGTGCGCGAAAAGCTGCCGGAAGGCTTCCAGCGCGCCGAATTCCTGCTGCAGAAGGGCGCGATCGACATGATCCTGGACCGCCGCAAGCTGCGCGACGAAATCGCGCAAATGCTGGCGCTGCTGCAGCGTCAGCCCGCCGACGCGGTGGCTTGAACGCTGCTTTGAGCGATCTGCGGCGCTGCGTGCGCCGCAAGCCGCAACGCTATACCCAACGCGCCGCGAGCGAAAGCAAGCGGCGCGTTGTCATTTCCGCGATAATGCCGTTCTTTCGAAGCGGATCATTCGTGTGAACCCTCCGCCGTTGGCGGCGTCTCACGCGCAGCACCTGGCAATTTCTATCCTGATGAGTACCTTTCCCACCCTCGACGCGTGGCTCACGCACCTCGAAACTGCGCATCCGGTCGGCATCGACATGGGGCTGGACCGCATCCGTCAGGTGAAGGACGCGCTGGACCTCAAGTTCGCATGCCCGATCATCACGGTGGGCGGCACGAACGGGAAGGGCTCGACCTGCGCGATCCTCGAAACGATCCTGCTCAAGGCGGGCTATCACGTGGGCTGCCACACCTCGCCGCATCTGCTCGAATTCAACGAGCGCGCGCGCGTCGACGGCCAGCAGGCCAGTGACGCCGAGCTGCTGCCGCACTTCGAGGCCGTGGAAGCCGCGCGCAATTCGCTCGCCAAGCCCGTTACGCTCACGTACTTCGAGTTCACGACGCTCGCGATCATGCATCTGTTCGCCTCGCGCGGGCTCGACGCCGTGATCTTCGAGGTGGGTCTGGGCGGGCGCCTGGATGCCGTCAACGTGCTCGACACCGACTGCGCGATCATCACGAGCATCGACCTCGATCACACGGAATACCTCGGCGACACGCGCGAGAAGATCGGCTTCGAAAAGGCCGGTATCTTCCGCCCGGGCAAGCCCGCGATCTGCGCCGATCCGATGGCGCCGCAGTCGCTCATCGACCATGCTGAGGCGATCGGCGCCGAACTGTGGCTCTTCGGCCGCGATTTCCGCTACGAAGGGCAGCCCGGCAACGAGCGCCAGCAGTGGAGCTACGTGGGTCCGACGATGCGGCGCTCGGCGCTCGCCTATCCGGCGCTGCGCGGCGCCAACCAGTTGATCAACACGTCGGCTGCGCTCGCGGGCCTCGAGTCGCTGCGCGACCGCCTGCCGGTTTCCGCGCAGGACATTCGCCTCGGCCTCGCCAACGTCGAACTGCCTGGGCGCTTCCAGGTGCTGCCGGGCAAGCCCTCGATTATCCTCGACGTCGGCCACAACCCGCATGCGGCTGCCGTGCTTGCGCAAAACCTCGGCAGCATGGGCTATTTCCCGTACACCTACGCGGTGTTCGGCGCAATGCGCGACAAGGACATCACGGGCGTGATCGAGCACCTGAAGGGCGAGATCGACCACTGGTGTGTGACCGACCTGCCGCTGCCGCGCGCGGCCACGGCCGAACAGCTCGAAGAAGTGCTGCGCGATGCGGGCGTGACGGACGGCGCCGACAGCAGCGTCACACGCTATGAAAATCCCGCTGCCGCCTTCCAAGATGCGCTAAAACGTGCAACCGAAAATGATAGAATTATTGTTTTCGGAAGTTTTCTGACGGTTGCCGGGGTGATGGCCTGGCGAAAGTCGCAGCAACACTGACCGCCCGGCACCGTACGCCGCCCACGTAAGACAGGCCAGGTAGGCCAACAGCAAGCCATACATGGGAATTTTCTCGTTCGGCAAGAAAGATGACGCTGACGCGCCCCGCCGGCGCGGCACCGAGTCCGGCTCCAGCCGGCGCAGCAATCAGAGCACGCGCGTGGAACGGCGCAGCCGCCGGCCGGACCGGTCGGGCGACGCCGAGGCAATGCTGCTCGACCCCACACTCCCTGAAAAGCAACGCGCGCGCCGCCGTCTCGTCGGCGCGATCGCGCTCGTGCTCGCGGCCATCGTGATCCTGCCGATGGTGCTCGATTCGCACCCGAAGCCCGTCACCGACGACATCGCGATCGACATTCCGAGCCGCCCGGCCGACAAGGCCGCTGCGCGCCAACACGACGCCGAAGACACGCAAGCCGGCGTCGCCCCCGACAATCCCGCAGCCGCTGAAGCGACGCCTGGCGCGTCGGGCCTCGCGGCCGCTTCGGGCGCCGCGGCCACGCAGAGCGCACAAAGCGCGGACAACGCGCCGGCAACGGCCGCCAAAAAGCCCGCACAGGCGGCAGCCGCTCCCGCCCAATCGACGCAAACCGCCCAGACGCAAAAGCCCGCTGCCAAGCCGGCCGCGTCGGCCAGCGCGACCGTCGCCGCGAACAGCAAGCAAACGACTGCCGCAAATGACACCGCCGACACCAGCGGCGCAAATGGCGCGAAGGCCGAGTCCAGCGCCCCGGCGACGCCCCCGGGCGCGCGTTTCGCGGTGCAGCTCGGCGCGTTCTCGAACGGCACGACAGCGAACAACTGGGTAACGAAGTTGAAAGCTGCGGGTGTGCCCGCATATACCGAACAGCGTAAGGAAGCAGACGGCACGACGCGCACACTGCTGCGCGCGGGCCCGTTCCCGGACCGCGCCTCGGCCACGGCGGCGATCGCCAAGGTGCGCGGCGCCGGCCTGATGGCGGGCTCGAACGCCAACGCGGAATAAGCCGTCGATGTTGACCGCATTCGACTACGCTGTAATGGCGGTGATAGGCCTGTCGGCGCTGCGCGGCGCATGGCGGGGCTTGATCGGCGAGATTTTTGGATTGATTGGCTGGATCGCGGCGTTGCTCGTGGCCTGCCGCTACGTGGACCGCGTAGTGCCCTGGATTCCGGCGAACTGGCCGGGCGGGGCGCTGACCCAGTGGCTGATCGCCTTCGCGCTGATCGTCATTGCCGTGGTGCTCGTGGCCGGCGTGGGCAACGCACTGATCGGCCGTCTGGTGCAGGTGAGCGGATTGTCCGGCGTGGACCGTTCGCTCGGGATGATGTTCGGCCTCGTGCGAGGCGTCGTGCTGGTGCTGATCCTCGTCGTCCTCGGCGGGCTGACCGAGCTGCCCCAGCAGGACTTCTGGCGCCACGCGCTGCTGCGGCCTTATGCCGTGCAGGGCGTGCTCGAACTGAAACCGCTGTTGCCCGAGGCGCTCGCGGCCTACGTTCACGTCTGATCAGAAACTGATCGGACGCGATGCGAGGCGCAGCTTCCCGGCAACACTGCCCATTTGCGGCGCTCGACCGGTGTTGATGAAGCCGGGTGATCCGCGACCGATTTCGCTTTTTTGAAGGACCTGCCATGTGCGGCATCGTAGGCGTAGTTTCCCGCTCTCCCGTCAACCAGCTCCTCTATGACGCGCTGCTGCTCCTGCAGCATCGTGGTCAGGACGCGGCCGGCATTGCCACCGCGAACGGCAGCACGTTCCACATGCACAAGGCCAACGGCATGGTGCGCGACGTGTTCCGCACGCGCAACATGCGCAGCCTCCCCGGCACCAGCGGCATCGGCCAGGTGCGCTACCCGACGGCCGGCTCGGCGTCGAGCGAAGAAGAAGCCCAGCCGTTCTACGTGAACGCGCCGTTCGGCATCGTCCTCGCTCACAACGGCAATCTCACGAACTGGCAACAGCTCAAAGAAGAGATGTTCCGCGTGGATCGCCGCCACATCAACACGCATTCCGACACTGAAGTGCTGCTCAACGTGCTCGCGCACGAAGTGCAGCTCGCGACCTCGGGCCTCGAGCTCGACCCGGCCGCGCTCTTCAAGGCGGTTGCGGGTGTGCACCGCCGCCTGCGTGGCTCGTACGCGATCGTCTCGCTGATCTCCGGATACGGCCTGCTCGCGTTCCGCGACCCGTTCGGCATTCGCCCGCTGTGCATCGGCAAGATGGAAACGCCGGAAGGTACCGAGTGGATGCTCGCTTCGGAATCGGTGGCGCTCGAAGGCATCGGTTTCGAGTTCGTGCGCGACGTTCGCCCGGGCGAAGCGGTGTTCATCGACTTCGACGGTAACTTCTACTCGCAGCAATGCGCCACGGCGCCGACGCTCAATCCCTGCATCTTCGAACTCGTGTATCTCGCGCGTCCGGACTCGGTCCTCGACGGCGTGCCCGTGTACAACGCGCGTCTGCGCATGGGCGACTATCTCGCCGAGAAGATCAAGCGCGAGCTGCCCGACGTGAAGATCGACGTGGTCATGCCGATTCCCGATTCGTCGCGTCCCGCGGCCATGCAGGTCGCGAACAAGCTCGGCGTGGAATATCGCGAAGGCTTCTTCAAGAACCGCTACGTGGGCCGCACCTTCATCATGCCGGGCCAGGCCATGCGCAAGAAGTCGGTGCGCCAGAAGCTCAACGCCATGGGCATCGAGTTCAAGGGCAAGAACGTGCTGATCATCGACGACTCGATCGTGCGCGGCACCACCTCGCAGGAAATCGTGCAGATGGCGCGTGACGCCGGCGCGACCAAGGTGATCTTCGCTTCGGCGGCGCCGCCCGTGAAGTACCCGAACGTCTACGGCATCGACATGCCCACGCGCGGCGAGCTCGTCGCGCATGGCCGTACCGATGACGAAGTGGCGCGCATCATCGGCGCCGATTACCTCGTGTATCAGGACGTGGAATCGCTCAAGCAGGCAGTGCGCGACATCAATCCGGAGTTGAAGGAGTTCGAAGCTTCGTGCTTCGACGGCGACTACATCACCGGCGACATCACGAGCACATACCTCGACAACATCGAGACGGCGCGCCTCGCGCCCCAGGCGCAGTCGGATCGCGACGCTGCAAGTGACGCGATGGACGGTGGCACCCGCTCGCAGTTGCACCTGCAGCTCTCGGTGGAGTGACCCTTCGGCAAACGCGAGTGTGAGACTCGCGTTTCCGCCGATTCCGAAAGCCCGCTTTCTGCCCACGCAAAAGCGGGCTTTTTTGCGCCTGCGCGTGCAGGATTGAAGCCTGATTGTTCAGCACACGGAGAACACGAACATGGACGACACCTTCAACTTCGACACGCTAGCCGTCCGCTCGGGCACGCTGCGCAGCGAGTTCAACGAACATTCGGAAGCACTCTACCTCACGTCGAGCTTCTGTTTCGGCAGCGCCGCCGAAGCCGCCGAGCGCTTCAAGAACTCCGAAACCGCCTATACGTACGCGCGTTTCTCGAATCCGACCGTCACCATGTTCCAGGAGCGCCTCGCTACGCTTGAAGGCGGCGAAGCGTGCATGGCCACGGCTTCGGGCATGGCCGCGATCATGTCGGTGGTGATGGCCGCGCTTCAGGCGGGCGACCACATCGTCAGCTCGCAGAGCATTTTCGGCTCGACGCTCGCCATGTTCTCGCAGATCTTCAGCAAGTTCGGCATCGCGACCACCTTCGTCGATCCGACCGATCTCGACGCGTGGAAGAACGCCGTGCGCCCCGAAACGAAGATGTTTTTCCTCGAAACGCCGTCGAACCCGCTCACCGAGGTGGCCGACATCGAAGCCGTGAGCAAGATCGCCCGGGCGGCGGGCGCGCTCCTCGTGGTCGACAACTGCTTTTGCAGCCCGGCGCTCCAGCAACCGCTCAAGTTCGGCGCGGACGTGGTGATGCATTCGGCCACCAAGTTCCTCGACGGTCAGGGACGTGTGCTGGGCGGTGCGCTCGTGGGCTCGAAGGCGTTCATCATGGAGAAGGTGTTTCCGTTCGTGCGCACCGCGGGCCCGACGCTATCCGCGTTCAACGCGTGGGTGCTGCTCAAGGGCATGGAAACGCTGTCGCTGCGCGTTGAGAAGCAGTCGGACAATGCGCTCGAAATCGCGCGCTGGCTGGAGACGCATCCGGCCATCGAGCGCGTTTTCTATCCGGGCCTCGAGTCGCACCCGCAGCATGCGCTCGCCATGCGCCAGCAGAAGCGGGGCGGCGCGATCGTCTCGTTCGAAGTGAAGGGCGACACGCCCGAGCAGCAGCGCGCGAATGCCTGGCGCGTGATCGACGGCACGAAGATCTGCTCGATCACCGGCAATCTCGGCGATACGCGTACGACCATCACGCACCCGGCCACGACGACGCACGGCCGTATCACGCCTGAAGCGCGCGCGGCGGCTGGCATCACCGAAGGGCTGATCCGCCTGGCCGTTGGCCTCGAAAATGCGCAGGACGTGCGTAACGATCTCGCGCGCGGGCTCGATGCGGCGCAGTAAGCGGTTTTAAGCAGCGGTTGTATGATCATGGGTCGGGCGTTGCCCGGCCCATTTCCTTTTTCTTTCCCGTGAGTTCGCCATGCCCATCGTTCGTGCGTTGTTCGTCTATCCCGTGAAGTCATGCGGCGCGATCGCGCTCGACGATGCGCAGCTCGGCCTGAAGGGCATCGAGTGGGACCGCCACTGGATGGTCGCCGACGAGAACGGCCGGCTCGTCACACAACGACAGTACGCCGCCATGGCGCGCATCGTGCCCGCGTTCGTAGAAGGCGGCGTGCGCCTCACCATGGAAGGCATGAGCGAAGCGCTCCATCTGCCGTTCGCGCCGCGCGGCGGCGAGGCACGCGTGCCGGCGACGGTCTGGGACGACAATTTCGAGGCGCTCGACGAAGGCGATCACGCGGCCCAGTGGTTCACGCAGGCGATAGGCGTGCCCGTGCGCCTGCTGCGCTTCGCGCACGACGTGACGCGTCTCGCGAGCAAGAAGTGGACGAACGGCGAAGACGCGCCCACCCAATTCGCCGACGGCTTTCCGATTCTCGTGACGAGCGAGGCGTCGCTCGCGGAACTCAACGAGCGCCTCGCGGCGAAGGGCGCACCGCCCGTGCCGATGACGCGCTTTCGTCCGAACATCGTCGTCGGCGACATTGGCGACGCGTTCGAGGAAGACTTCATCGACACGCTCGCCATCGAATCCGCGACGGGCGGCGAAGAGATCGTGCTGCGCTTCGTGAAGCCCTGCGCGCGCTGCCCGATCACGACGATCGATCAGCTATCGGGCGAGCGCGACGCGCAATGGCCCACCGAACCGCTCGACACGCTTGCCGCGTTTCGCGCCGATCCGCGCGTGGACGGCGGCCTCACATTCGGTCAGAACGCGATGGTCGTGACGGGAGCCGGCAAGCACGTGGCGGTCGGCGCACGCGCCGAGTGGGAATACCGCTTCGACGAATGAGGCTCGCTTGCGTGCTCAGTGTGACGGCAGCGCGCGCCACTGGCCGGGCGCGAGCCCGAAGCGCCGCGTGAACGCATGCGTGAACGCGCTCTGGTCGCCGAAGCCCACTTCGAGCGCGATGTCGGTGAGCGACGCGCGCGGGTCGGCGAGCAGCGTGAGCGCAGTGTCGAGCCGCAGCCGCTGCAGGTAGCGATGCGGCGTCTCGCCGAACGCCTCGATAAAAAGCTGATGAAAGCGCCGCATGCCGAAGCCGCAATGCGCGGCGAGATCGGCAATACGCAGCGGCTGGGCGAGATGCGCGCGCAGCCAACGGTCGATGCGGGCGAAGTCCAACCCGGCAGCCGCGCTGAATTCGGCGCTTGCCGCCACGCCGGTTTGTGCGATGAATGCCGCGCACAGGCGCGCGGAGGCGTCCCAGTGAAAGCGGCGCGCGCGCAGGTCGGCGCTGTCGCGCGGCGGCGTGGCCGCGGCGGCGCACTGCGCGATCTGGCTCACGAGCTGCGTGAGCGCGGGGTCGAGGCGCACGGCGCGCGCGGTGTCGAAAAGCCGTTCGGGCACTGCGAGCGTTGCCGCGGGCAGGTCGAGCACGAGCTGGCGGTTATCGCCAATGCCCATGTAGTCGTGCCGCGCGCCCGACGGAATGAGCCACGCGGAACAACTGTCGATGCGCTCGCCCTGACCGTTCACGGTCATCTCCATCTCGCCGTCGAGACCGAGCACGATCTGGTGAAAATCGTGCAGATCGGTTTCCTCGATCGCGCCATAGCGGCGCAGTTCGACGCCGGGCGCGGTGACGGGAGCGTGGTGATGCGGATTCATGATGACCGGTTACGGTTGCAAATAAGGCGAGCGCCGTGAAGCGTCAAGCGAGAATCAGACGTCGAGCAGCTCGACTTCGAACACGAGCGTCGCGTTCGGCGGAATCACGCCGCCCGCGCCACGCACGCCGTAGCCCAGTTGCGGCGGAATCGTCAGCTTGCGCACGCCGCCCACCTTCATGCCCTGCACGCCTTCGTCCCAGCCCTTGATGACCATGCCGCCGCCCAGCACGAAGGCGAACGGGTCGTTGCGGTCCTTGCTCGAATCGAACTTCTGGCCGTCCGTCAGCCAGCCGGTGTAGTGCACGCTGACGGTCTGGCCGGCCTTGGCTTCTGCGCCGGTGCCTTCGGTCAGGTCCTCGTACTTGAGGCCGGATTCGGTGGTCACGATAGACATGGAAAAACTCCTGATTCGGATAGGTTGGACCCGTTATTGTAGGCGCTTTGCAGGGCCGGGCGCGCGTGGCCTTGTCAGGCACGCGGGATGCTCGCTACCCGCTGCCTATAATGGGGGACCGCTCGCCCGGCTTGTGGCGAAATACGAGGAATCAGATGTCGACTTCGCAAAACCGTACCGAGCGCACGGCGCGCCTGTGCGCCGAAGCAGCGCTGTTCATGCGCGACCACGTGCTCTCGCGCGTCTCGCATGATCTGCGCAGCCCGCTCAATGCAATCCATAGCTGGGCTTACGTGCTCGAACGCAAGATCGACAGCGCCGACGCCGCCGCGCAACGCGCGCTGGGCGGCATTCGCACGGGCGTGGAGCAGCAGGTTCAACTGCTCGAAACACTCGTCGATGCCACGCGCGCCGAGACGCGCAAGCTGCGCATCGAGCGCGCGCCGTTCGCCGTCGCGGCGCTGCTCGGCGAGGCCGTGGATGACGCCCGCGCCGCGCTCGGCGATGCGCGCGGCGTGACGTTTGAGGTGCAGGACACGGCCGGCGGGGCGACGCTCGACGGCGACCGCGAACGCATTGCGCAGGCGCTCTGGCTGATGCTGGTGTTCGCCGCGGAAACGGGTGCTCAGGGCGCCAGTGTGACGCTCGCATCGAGCGCGAGCGCGACTGCCGCGCAGCTGGAAGTGAAATGGCTCGCCACGCGTGCGGCGCTCACCGACGACGCGCTCTCGCACGTGCTGGAACCGTTCGCGCGCGCTCAGGCGAAAGAGCAGCAGGAAGCGGGGCGCTACGCCTGGGTGCTGGCGCTGTGCCACCGTGTGGCCGAGGCGCATGGCGGCCGCTTCGAGGCGCCGGCTCTCGTGGGCGAAGGCGAGGAGATGGCGCTTGTGCTGAATGTGCCGCTGAGTCGCCCGTGAGCGGCGGTCGATTCCGGTCCCACGCGAGCGACTGCCGCGTGGGCGGCGGCTCGTATTGAGCCCGCCCGCGCCTTTCATCCACCTTGCACCCTTATACTGAGCGCTTCGTCTCACGGAGCCATGTGTCTTGATCCAGCTTCTCGCCCTTATCGGGGCGTTCCTGCTCGTTGCCCTCAACGGTTTCTTCGTCGCGGCCGAATTCGGCCTCGTCAAGCTGCGCGCTACGCGCGTGCAGAGCCTCGCGCACCAGCACGGCCTGCGCGGGCGCCTGCTCGCCAAGGTTCATGGCCAGCTCGATGCCTACCTTTCCGCGTGCCAGCTCGGCATCACGCTCGCTTCGCTCGGCCTCGGCTGGATCGGCGAGCCGGCTTTTGCGAAATTGCTCTCCCCGGTGTTCGAACTGCTGGGTGTGCAATCGGCGCAACTCGTGCATGCCATTTCGCTGGTGTTCGCGTTCACGGTCATTTCGTTCCTGCACATCGTGGTGGGCGAACTTGCGCCGAAGTCGCTCGCCATTCGCCAGGCCGAGAAGATTTCGCTGTGGACGGCCATGCCGCTCTACGGCTTCTACTGGACCATGTATCCCGCGATCTGGGTGCTCAATTCGAGCGCGAACGCGGTGCTGCGTCTCGCGGGCCTTTCGTCGGAGCACGGCCACGACACGCACTATTCAACCGACGAACTCAAGCTGATCCTGCGCAGCCGCCGCGCCGCCGCTCAGGCCGAGGCGCACGAAGCGAAGCAGGAGCAGCGCGGCGCAAAAGGCGCAAGCGGCGCGGTGCCGCTGCTCCCCGCGCCGGCCGCGAACGCATATAACGCCGACGAATGGAACACGCTCGCCCATTCGCTCGACTTCTCGCGCCTCACGATTTCCGACCTCATGCGGCCGACGCACGAAATGGTGGGCCTGCGCCGCGACCTGTCGCTGCGCGAGAACATGCAGATCGTGGCGCGCCATCGTTTCAGCCGCTACCCGCTGTTCGAAGACGCCGCGGGTGAACGCGTGGCGGGCCTCATCCACCTGAAGGACCTTCTGCTCGCGCGCGAGGCGGGCAACGCGCTCAGCGATCTCGGCAAGTTCGTGCGCCCCGTGCAGTACGTGCGGCCCGACACACCCGCACTCGCGCTGTTCCGCCGCTTTCGCAAGGGCGCGCCGCATTTCGCGCTGGTGGGGCACAAGGGCGCCCGCCCGGTCGGTTTTCTCACGCTCGACAATCTGCTCGGCGCGCTCGTGGGCCAGATTCACGATGAGTTTCACCAGGCCGACACCGACTGGACCCGCATGGACGACGGCACGCTGATGGGCCGCGGCAGCCTGCCTGTGGTGTCGCTGGAGCAGGCGCTCGGCATCGACATCGACGAAGGGCGCGCGGAGTCGGTGGGCGGTCTCGTGATTCATGCGCTCAACGACCTGCCCACCGAAGGGCAGCGCGTCGAGTTCGACCGCTTCGACATCGTCGTGAAGAAAATGAGGGGGCCGCGCATCGTGCTCGTGCGCGTGTATCCCAAAGATCTCGAGGACGAGGGCGGCTGAGCGCGCCGCTTAGTTGCGTGTGAGCGTGGAGAGCACGGCGACGGGCATTGCGCCCAGGATGTCGCGCAGTGCGAGCGTGCCGCCTTCGCGCACCGTGTGCGTGGCGTCGCTGAGCCAGTCGTGCAGCGTGGCTTGCGCGCATCCTTTGGGCAACTCGACCGTCGTATCTTCCCAGCGCTCGGGCGCGACGAGCGGCATGTCGCCATCCAGCAAGCCCGCCGCGAGGCGTGTGCCGATCACGATGGCCCACGCGTTGCCGTGATGGCGCGCGAACGCGATCACATGCGAGGCCTGCGCGCCGCTTGCTGTGAGCGGCAGATAGTCGCCTTCGCGCAGCAGTTCGGGCGCGCTCGCACGCAGCGCTAGCAGGCGGTGCACGGTGGCGAGCTTCACCTGCGCGTTGCGCCAATCCTTCAGCTTCGCGGCGGGCGCTTGCTCGTCGAGCGCGGCGGCGCGGGCGGCGTAATCGACAGGCCGCCGGTTATCCGGATCGACGAGGCTGAAGTCCCATAGCTCGGTGCCCTGATAGAGGTCGGGCACGCCCGGCGAGGTGAGCCGCAGCACCGTTTGCAGCAGCGTATTGAGCGCCCCAGCGGGCGCCACGCGCGCGACGAATTCGGCCAGCGCCTGCAGGAAGCCGTCGCGCCGTTGCGGAGCGAGGATATCGAAGAGAAATGCCTGGCACTCCGACTCATAGGTCTCGTCGGGCGAGAGCCAGTTCGTGCGCAGCTTCGCTTCGCGCAACGCTTTGAGCAGCCACTTCGAGACGCGCTCCGCCAGCGCACGCACGCCCGCTTCGTCGCCCGGGTCCAGTTCGGGAGGCCAGCAGCCCACCAGGGTTTGATACAGCATCGCCTCGGCGGCCGGTCCCGGCGACCAGACCGCGCCGGCCGCCGTGTCGTTGCGGCGATGCGTCTGGTTCAGCGTCGACCAGGCGCGCAGCGTCCCGCTCCAGTCGCCCGCAATTTCGCTCAAAACGGCGAGCCGCGCGCGCACGTCCTCGCCGCGCTTGTGGTCGTGCGTGGCCGTGGCGAGCAGTCCATAAGGACGCCGCTGGCGTACCCGGTTCGTCGCGTGAAAGTCGTGTGGCGTGCGGGCGAAATCGTCGGGGTCCGCGCCCACTTCGTTACGCGAGAGCAAGCGGCCATAGCGATAGAGCGCGGTGTCCTCCGTGGCCTTTGCCGCGAGCGGCGCGGTGAGCTGCGAGAACAGCGCGAGCGCCGTGCGTTGCGCGATGAGCGCGTGGCTGAGCGGAGTGTTCGCCTGGTTGGCGCCCGCACTCGCGTTCGCGTTTGCGCCGGCTGGTGCGGTGCGTGGCGTCCTGCCGCTGCCGCCACCGCCACTGCCACTGTTGCCGCTACCGCTACTGGCGTTGTTCGCGGCCGGTTCGGGGGCGCGTCCGCCGAGCCAGCCGTCGACGAGGTCGAGCGCCGCAAGGCTCGCGCGCGGCAGAGCGCGTCGCGCGGCGTCGAGCGCAACGTCGAAATAACGGTTGTCGAGCGCGCTGCGCAAACCGTTCGCCGGATAGATCCGGTAGATCGGGAAGTACATGGCCAGATGCGCAGCCACGCGATGCACCGACGCATAGGTGGTGTCGCGCGTGCCCGGAAGTTCGCGCGCGATGCGGTGCAGCGCGCGCGTCACGTGGTCGAGTTCCGCGGGGAGATACGCGGCCAGCATTTCGCGGCGCGCGTCGAGCGCGTAGGCCGCGAACGGCCGGTCGTCGCCGGAGATAGCGGCCCACGCTTCGGCGAGCGGCGCTGCGCCCGCCGGATCGTGCAGCAACGCGCCCACGTCGTTCATGAAGTCGTAGCCGGTCGTGCCTTGCACGGGCCAGTCGTCGCGCAGCGTTTCGCCTTGCGCGAGGATCTTCTCGACCACGATAAAGGGCGGTGTGGCGCGCAGCGCCGCGAGCCGTTGCCGCAGGCGCTCGCAGTACTCGCGCGGGTCCGCGAGCCCGTCGATATGGTCAATGCGCAGGCCGTCGATTACGCCGTCGGCGTAGAGGCGAAACATGAGCTTGTGCACGGCCTCGAACACGTCGTGACGTTCCACGCGCACGCCGGCGAGCGCGGTGATGTCGAAGAAGCGCCGCCAGTTGATCTCGTCGGTGGCGGTGCGCCACCACGCGAGCCGGAAGTGCTGGCGCTCCAGCAGGCGGTGCAGCCGCTCGCGCGGCACTGGATCGGCACTTGAATAGGATTCCAGAACGAACTCGATGGGGGCCGTGCCGACACGCTCGACGAACGCGCGCAGCGCGTCGCGCCCGGCGGCGGCGCGCGCCTGATCGTCGGGCTGGGTCGTAATGCCCTGGAACGGCCCGGCGAGCGTGTTGAGATCGGCGCGGTTCGCGGACTGCAGGAGCGTCGCGTAATCGGCCGGGCAGATCGGGCATACGTGCGGTCCGTACTGTACGTAAAAGCGCGCGGCGGCGGGGTCGAACTTCAGCTCGATGCGGCCTGCGGCGAGTTCTTCGCCGTACTGTGCGCCGAGAAAGGGCATCAACACCTTGCCGCGCAGGGCGGGGTCGGGCGAGTGCCAGTCCACATCGAAGTGGCGCGCGTACGCGCTGTGACGTCCCCATTCGAGGATGTCCAGCCACCAGGCGTTATGGCCGCCACCCACGCCCATATGATTCGGCACGAAGTCGGCGATGATGCCCATTCCGTGCTCGTGCACTTTCGCGGCGAAGCGGCGCAGCGCGCCTTCGCCGCCCAGTTCCGCGCTTACGGTCCCGTAGTCGACGGTGTCGTAGCCGTGCATCGATCCGGGCTGCGCGGTCGTGACGGGGGACAGGTAGAGATGGCTTACGCCGAGCGCGGCGAAGTAGTCGAGGTGCGCGAGCGCGTCGACGAACGTGAAGCCGTGATGGAGTTGCAGGCGCAGCGTCGCGCGAGGGTGTGTCATGGCGTCGGCTTCTTTTCGGGCGCACCTGGCACCGAGCTGGCGGTTGAGTTGGCGTCGCTCGCGCCTGCACCGGCGCTCGGGTCGGCCTGCGTGCGCGCGACGGCCTCGCGTGCGCGTATGACGGCTTCGACGCGCGCGGCGACGGCGGGATCGGCGAACAGCGACTCGACGGGCAGCGGCAGGCGGCGGCGCCAGTTCGGATGCTCGTCGATCGAGCCGGGCAGATTCGGCTGGTCGGACAACGCGAGCAGGTCTTCGAGCGGGCAGGTGACGAGCGGGCTGTGCGTTGCCGCGACATAGGCGAGCGCGGCGTTCACGGGCGGATCGTCGCCTGGCGGCGGGTCGGTGTCGCGCGGCGCGAGCCCGCTGTGCTGCAACGCATGCCAGAGCGCGACGCGATCTGTCGCGCGCCGCGCGTGGTCGAGCGCGACAGGATCGCGCCCATCGGCGCGCGGGAGCGTCTGGCCGATGCGGTTGCGCCAGTCGATGTCCGCGCCGCTCCACCAGCCCGCGACGGTCGGCAGATCATGCGTGGTGGTCGTCGCGACGCCGTGCGGGTCCCAGCGTGTGGGCGCGAGAAAGCCCTTGCCGTCGTGCTCGAACCAGAGCACGCGAATGCCATACAGCCCGTGCGCGGCGAGCCGCTCGCGTAGCCCCGGCGGCACGGTGCCGAGGTCTTCGCCAATCACGATCGCGCGATGCCGCCACGATTCGAGCGCGATGAGCCGCACGAGGTCGTCGAATGGATAGCGCAGATACGCGCCGTGGCGCGCGCTTTCGCCTTCGGGCACGAGCCAGAGCCTGCGCAGCCCAAGGATATGGTCGATGCGCACGCCGCCCGCATGGGCGAAGGCCGCGCGCAGCATGTCGATGAACGCGCGAAAGCCGTTGTTGTGCATGGCGCGCGGCGAGAACGTCGTGAGGCCCCAGCTTTGCCCGGCCTGGTTGAAGATGTCGGGCGGTGCGCCAACCGAAACGCGTTGCAGCATGTCCTGCGGCAGCGACCACGCGTGCGAGCCGGCGCCGTCGCAGCCCACGGCGAGATCGGCGACGAGACCGATCGCCATGCCGGCCTCGCGCGCGCTGCGCTGCGCGCTCGAGAGCCCAAGCGCTGCGAGCCATTGCAGGAAGCAGTGAAAGTCGACTTCGCGCCGGTGCTCCTGCGCGAACGTCGCCACGTCGGCGCTGCGCGGGTCGCGCAGCGGCTCGGGCCAGTCGCGCCAGTGGCGCTCGCCGCCGGGGCCGCGCAGCATGGCTTCCTGCAGCGCCTCGAAACGCGCGTGGTCTTCGAGTGCCTCGCCACCCTGCGCGCAGAATGCGTCGAAGGCGGCGGCGTGCGGCGAACCGCTCGCACGCTCCTGCGTATCGAAGCGCTCGAACAGCGCACGCAGCACCTTGAGCTTGAGCGGCAATGCGCGCTGCCAGTCCACGAGCGGCGCGGATTCGAGTTCGCGCCAGGCGTCGCCCGCGTCGGCGGCCACGCTCGCGTCGTGTGCGGCCTTGGCGCCGAATACCGCAGCGGGATCGATATGCGCGATATTGACCCACAGGCGCGACGAAGGCGAATAGGGGCTGAAGTGGCCCGGCTCGGCGCTGAACATCGCATGGGTCGGGCTCACCGCGAGCGCTTGTGCGCCGCGCCGCGCGCTTTCCGTGGCAAGCGTGGCGAGCGCGGTGTAGTCGCCGATGCCGCCGTCGCCATTACGTCGGAGTCCGTACAATTGCGCGGCGAGGCCCCACAGCGGCGGTACCGCACCGCTTTCGCCGTGACGTGCGCGCCAGGCGTCGGCGACGGTATGGCAGCGCGGCGGCGCGACCGCAATCGTCAAGCGATGGTCGTTGACGGTGAGCGTGTGGTAGCCCGGCTCCGCAAGCGGCGCGAGCAGCGCGCTCTCGCCGCGCGGCGAGGTGAAGCGGCCCTCGATATGCTCGCCGCTTTCGAGGTCGATGCGATAGTGACTGCCCGCGCGTACGGCCGAAGGCGGCAGCTCGATCGCGCTGTCGTATTCGGCGGTGATGAGCGGCGGCAGTCGCCGCGCCGACTGTTCCGCATTGAGCGCGGAGCTGCTCTGGCGAATTTGCGTGGCATTGGCGCAAGGCAGGCCCGTGCATTCCAGCAGGGCGGCGAGCGTACTGTCAGGCACGCGCTGCACGGCGCCGTGCGCGTCTGTCCATTCGACCTCGAAGCCCGCACGTGCGGCGAGGGTCGCGAGCGTTTCGCTGCGGCGCGCCGTGCTCATGCGTTGGGCTCCTCGCGATGGACGACACGCGCGTCGTGTTCGCTCGAATACTCGGGCACGTCGCCAGTGAGCCATGCGATGCACGCGCTCTCGGGCAGCACGCCATTGTCGGCATAATCGCGCGCACGCGGCGGTGTTTCGAAGATCACCATGCCCTCGGGCTGCGGATCGAGCCGCACGCCGTCGCGGCCCAGGTTCAGCGCGATCGTGAGCGTTTCGCCATCGTCGAGGCGCCAGCGCGCGACGAGCGCGGCGAGGCCGTTCGCGGCGTCGTCGGCGAGCACGGTTGCGCCGAGCGCGCGTGCGTGGCGCAGGCGCGGCATGAGCAAATGTGCACGCACGCACAGCGCCGACTTGTAGAAGTGCATCCATTCGAGCCGTTCGCCGTCGAGTGGCGCGTCGGCCGGCGGCGACGAATTCACGAAGGTCTGCAGATCGTTCGGATCGGGAATGCGCGCGCGGCTCGCTTCGTCGTTGAACGCGCTGAATGCCTTGAATTCGCGGCGGCGGCCTTCGCGCACTGCATCGGCGAGCTGGCCGGTGAAGGCCGTGAAGAACTGGAACGGCTGCGTCGAGCCGTATTCCTCTTCCATGAAGAGCAGCGGAATTTGCGGCGAAAGCAGCAGCATTGCCGTGGCCGCGCGCAGGGCGTCGTCGTCGGCCAGTGTGCGCAGCCGGTCGCCCATTGCGCGGTTGCCGATCTGGTCGTGGTTCTGCAGGAACATCACGAATGCGGTGGGCGGCAGGTGCGCGCTCGGTTCGCCGCGCGGTTTGCCCGCATGCACGGGCGACGGGTCGCCCTGGTACACGAAGCCTTCGCCGAGCACGCGCGCGAGTTTGCCGATGGGGGAATCCGTGAAGGCGCGATAGTAGCCTTCCGATTCGCCGGTCAGCAGCACGTGAAAGCAGTGATGCGCGTCGTCGTTCCATTGTGCGCTGAAGTGCGATTCGAGCAGATTGGCTTCGTTGTGCTCGTTTTCGAGCACGAGGTGCACATGCCGTCCGGGCTCCACACGCGCCGTCACGTGGTCGGCCAGCTCGCGCAGCCAGTCGGTGTTGCCGATCGCGTGCGCAGCGTCGATGCGCAGACCGTCGAAGCGATATTCCTTGAGCCAGTAGAGCGCGTTGTCGCAGTAGAAGTCGCGCACTTCGAAGCGGTCGAAGTCGAGCGCTTCGCCCCATGGCGTCTTCACGTCCTGGCGGAAAAACGGCTTGGCATACTGGCCGAGCCAGTTCCCGTCGGGACCGAAGTGGTTGTACACGACGTCGATGAACATCTGCAGCCCCAGCCCGTGCGCGGCATCGACCAGCGCCTTCAGTTCGTCAGGACTGCCATAGGCCGCGTGCGGCGCGTAAGGCAGCACGACGTCGTAGCCCCAGCCGCGCTCGCCCGGATAGTCGTTGAGCGGCATGAGTTCGACGGCCGTCACGCCGAGCGCCGCGAGCGCGGGCAGACGTTTCATTACACCCTGATAGCCGCCCAGCGCGCCCACGTGCAGCTCGTAGATCACGGTCTCTTCCCAGGGGCGTCCTTGCCAGTGCGCATGCTGCCAGGCGTACGCGCGCGGGTCGAGCACTTCGCTCGGCCCATGCACGCCCTGCGGCTGGAAGCGCGATGCGGGGTCGGGTACGCGTTGCTGGCCGTCGATGCAGTAGCGGTACAGCGTGCCCGGCCCGCACGGCGCCTGCGCTTCGAACCAGCCGTTGCCGCTCGGCGTCATGTCGAGCGGCGGCGCATCTCTCGCGTTCTCGAATACGACCTGCACCGATTGACACGACGGCGCCCAGAAGCGAAAGCGTGTATGCGGCTGCGTGTGCGCCGCGCCGATCAACTGCGCGCCGAAAGGCAGGCAATGCATGTACTGGCGGGCGTGCGGATCGTGCGAAAGCGGGGACATGGTGGATTCCTGGTTGCGTCCTGTTCCTATCCAGCGGCGGCTGCGTCCGGGCCCGCGGGGGAGCCCGACTCGGGCGCGCCCGGCGTGCGGCGCGGGTCCGGCGTCGGCGCGTCGCCGCGCGCGCCCGTTGGCCGGTGCGTATCGGCACGCGCCGGTCGGGCGCAGAGCACGGCGAGCGCTCGCGCAGCCAGCTCGTACGTCGTGTCGGGCAGCGTGTAGGGCACCGCGTCGGGACGCGCGGTATCGAGCAGCACCTCCCATGCCATGCGCGGCGCGGGCGCGACGAACGTCACCGCGCCCTGCGAAGCGTTCAGCATCATTAACAATACTTCCATTTGGCCGTGGAGTCCCGCTCCCGCGCGCCGCATGGTGAATGCGCTCGCCTCCGGGTCGTGCCAGGCCTCGGGCGAGAGAGGCTCGCCGCGTTCGTCGAACCAGTCGATGTCGTGCACGCCGGGCATCAATTCGCGCTCGCCGAACAGAAAGCGCGTTTCGTGCAGCAGCGGATGTTCGCGGCGCAGCGCGATCACGCGCGCGGCGAAGCGCGTCATGGCCTTGCCTTGGGGCGTTTCGGCGAGCGCCCAGTCGAACCACGAAATGTCGTTGTCCTGGCAGTACGCGTTGTTGTTGCCGCGTTGCGTGCGGCAGGCCTCGTCGCCCGCGAGCAGCATGGGTGTGCCGAGCGCGATGAGGAGCGTGGCCATCATCGAGCGGCCTACGCGTGCGCGCGTGGCGAGGATGGCGGGGTCGTCGGTCGGGCCTTCCACGCCCCAGTTCGCGCTCCAGTTTTCATTGTGGCCGTCGCGGTTTTCTTCACCGTTGGCCTCGTTGTGCTTGCGTTCGTACGAAACGAGGTCGGCCAGTGTGAAGCCGTCGTGCGAGGTGATGAAATTGATCGACGCCCATGGCCGGCGCTTGCGTTTGTCGAACAGATCCGCACTGCCGGTCAGGCGTGCCGCGAGGTCGGCGCGCTGGCCCGGCGCGCCGCGCCAGTAGCGCCGCACGCTGTCGCGAAAGCGATCGTTCCATTCGGAAAAGCCGGGCGGGTGATTGCCAAGCTGATAGCCGCCCGGGCCCACGTCCCACGGCTCGGAAATCAGCTTGCATTGTGAAAGCACGGGGTCCTGGCGCAGCACGTCGAAGAAGCCCCCGTTCGGGTCGAAGCCCGCGGGCTCGCGCCCGAGCGTGACGCCAAGGTCGAAGCGAAAGCCGTCGATGCCGTATGACGTGACCCAGTGGCGCAGCGAATCGGAGACCATCTGCAGCACGCGCGGATGCGCAAAGTCGAGCGTGTTGCCGCAGCCCGTGTCGTTGATGAAGTGGCGCTCGTCGCCAGGCACGCAGCGGTAATAGCTGGCGTTGTCGAGGCCGCGCCACGAGACGGTGGGGCCCATTTCGCCGCCTTCGCAGGTGTGGTTGTAGACCACGTCGAGAAAGACTTCGATACCCGCCGCATGAAGCTGCCGCACGGCAATGCGCATTTCGTCGGTATCGTAGCCCACGAGATAGCTGGGCTCGGGCGCGAAGAACGCGGCCGAGTTGTAGCCCCAGTAGTTGCGCAGTCCGCGATCGATCAGAAAGCGCTCGGAGAGAAACGCGTGTACCGGCAGGATCTCGATGGCCGTCACGCCGAGGTTGTGCAGATGCTCGATGAAACGCGGCGCGGCCAGCCCGGCAAAGGTGCCCCGCATGTGCGTGCGCAAATCGTAACGCTGCATCGACAGACCGCGCAGATGCGCTTCGTAGATGATGGTGTCGCCCCACGGCGTATTGGGCCGCCGGTCGCGAGACCAGTCGAAGTTGTCGTTCACGACCACGCACTTGGGCATCGCCGGTGCGGAATCGCGCCGGTCGATCGAGAGGTCCACGCGGTTCGAATGCGCGCGGTAGCCATAGAGCGTGTCAGACCAGCGGAACTGGCCGATAAGCTGTTTCGCGTAGGGGTCCAGCAGCAGCTTGTGCGGATTGAAGCGATGCCCCAGATGCGGCTGATAGGGTCCATGCGCGCGCAAGCCATAGACGGTCCCGGGATGCGCGCCCGGCAAATAGCCGTGCCATACCTCATCGGTGCATTCGGGCAAGGTGTAGCGAATGCGCTCCTTGCGGCCGGTGGGGTCGAAGAGGCACAGCTCGATGCGCCACGCGTGGGCCGAGAACACGGCGAAGTTGGTGCCGAGGCCGTCCCACGTCGCCCCGAGCGGCCAGGGGGAGCCGGGCAGCAGGCGCTCAGGCGGACCGTTTGCCATGACGATGCTCCATCTGTTGTTCTTCGTTTTGCATCGGTTTCCTGATCAAATCCCGCCGCTGCGCCGGCTTAGCGGCGCAGGCGCAGGATCAGCGTGCCGAGCGGAGGCAGGACGAGTGCGGCCGACTGCGGCTTGCCGTGGCTCGCCACGCTCTCCGTGTTGACGAGGCCCCCGTTGCCTATGTTCGAGCCGCCATACACTTCGGCGTCGGTGTTGAGCGCCTCTTCCCACTGTCCCGGCTGCGGCATGCCGATACGGTAGCCGTGGCGCGGCACCGGCGTGAAGTTGCAGATCACGACGATCTCGCGGCCCGATCCGTCCACGCGGCGCCATGCGAGCACGCTGTTTTCGCTGTCGTCGGAAACCAGCCATTCGAAGCCGCCGGGTTCCGAGTCGAGCGTGTAGAGCGCGGGCTCGCTCGCGTAGAGGCGGTTGAGGTCGCGCACGAGCGTTTGCACCCCGCGGTGCAGCGGGTCGTCGAGCAGGTTCCAGTGCGGCGTGCCGTCGTGATCGAACTCGGCCATCTGCCCGAACTCGCCGCCCATGAACAGCAGCTTCTTGCCCGGGTGCGCCCACATGAAGCCGAAATACGCGCGCAGGTTCGCGAACTTCTGCCAGCGGTCGCCCGGCATCTTGCCTAGCAGCGACCCTTTGCCGTGCACCACTTCGTCGTGCGACAGCGGCAGCACGAAGCGCTCGGACCACGCGTAGACCATCGCGAACGTCATCAGGTGATGGTGATAGCGGCGATAAACAGGGTCTTCGTGCATGTAGTGCAGCGTGTCGTGCATCCAGCCCATGTTCCACTTGAACTGGAAGCCGAGGCCGCCATCCTCGGGGCGCGCCGTGACGCCCGGCCATGCTGTGGATTCCTCAGCAATGGTGATGACGCCGGGGCGCTGCGGAACGTATTGCGTTTCGTGATTGAGGCGCTTGAGAAACGCAATCGATTCGAGGTTCTCGCGGCCGCCGTAGATGTTGGGCACCCACTCGCCTTGCGCGCGCGAATAATCGCGGTACAGCATCGAGGCGACCGCGTCCACGCGCAGCCCATCCACGTGATAGCGCATGAGCCACGCTAGGCCCGACGCAATCAGGAACGCGCTCACCTCGCGGCGTCCCAGGTTGTAGATCATCGTGTTCCAGTCGGGGTGATAGCCCTCGCGCGGATCGGCATGCTCGTAGAGCGCCGTGCCGTCGAAATCGACGAGACCGTGCGCGTCGTTCGGGAAGTGCGCGGGCACCCAGTCGAGAATCACGCCCAGTCCCGCTTCGTGCGCGCGGTCGACGAACGCCGCGAAGTCGACCGGGGCGCCAAGACGCGCGGTGGGCGCGAACTGCGAGAGCGGCTGATAGCCCCACGAGCCGCCAAACGGATGCTCCGCCACAGGCAGCAATTCGATGTGCGTGAAGCCCATGCCCTGCGCGTACGGGATCAGGCGCTCGGCGAGCGCGCTCCAGTCCGGAGCAGGGGCGTCGGCGCCTTGCGTGGGCAACCATGAGGGCGCATGCACCTCGTAGACCGACATGGCCGCGCGCGCGTTCTGCCGTTCGGCGCGCGTTTGCAGCCACTCCTGATCGCGCCACGCGTAGTGGTCGATCGCTTCGGCGGGGGCGACGATCGAAGCCGTGCCCGGCGGGCTTTCCGTCTGCAGCGCGCAAGGATCGGCCTTGAGCGGCAGGACCACGCCGCGCGCGCCGAGTATCTCGTACTTGTAGCGCGCACCGGGCGCCACACGCGGAATGAACAGCTCCCAGACGCCTGCTTCGTGGCGCAGCCGCATGGGGTGACGCCGCCCGTCCCATGCGTTGAAGTCGCCCACTACGGAGACGCGCTTCGCATTCGGCGCCCAGACCGCAAAGCGCACGCCGGGTACGCCATCGCAGGTCAAAGGCCGCGCGCCAAGGCATTCGAGCACCGCGTAAGGGTCGCCGTCCGCGAGACGTACGAGCGCCTCGTGCGAAAGCTGCGCGCCGAATGAATAGGTATCCTCGATTTCCTGGCTCACGCCATGCCAGTCGACCACGAGCCGGTAGGGCACCGCTTCCGCGAGTGGCCCCGCGTAGAGGCCTGCGGGATGCACGAGCGAGAGTTCGCCGAGCGTGTGGGCGCGGTCGCGCGCCACCACGCTCGCGCCCGACGCGTTGGGCAGCCAGGCGCGCACGTAGGGGGCGCCGTCCACCCAGTGCAGTCCGAGCACGGAGAAAGGATCGGAATGGTACGCACCGGCGAGTGCGTCGGCGTCGTGGGGATTCAGCCCGGCCTGGGGCGCGCGTTCAACCATGGCCACCTCCGCCGGAATGCGATTGTGTGGACTGTGTGGGCGTGAGTCCGAGCACGCGTGCCGCGAGCGCCGCGAGACCGCGCACCGGCAGTGCGAGCCAGGTGGGGCGGTTGGCTGCCTCGTAGCGGATCTCGTAAGCCGCCTTCTCGATCAGGAACAGGTCGAGCAGCGCCTGCTCGTGCGAAGCGCTGACGAGCGTGAGCGGACCTTCCGCCACGGCCGCCCGATACTGGCTCAGGAACGCTTCGGCCGCGTAGCCGCGGAAGCGTTCGAAGAGGGCACGCTTGCGATCGACGACTTGCTGCGGCGCGCTTTCGAGCGTCGATTGCGCGGCGGCGCCCGCATACGAGAGCGAGCGCAGCAAGCCCGCCACGTCGCGCAGCGGCGAGGCCTTTGCGCGCCGGTATTCGAGCGCTCGCGCGGGCTCGCCTTCGAAGTCGATCAAATACGCGTCGCCCTGGGACAGCAGCACCTGGCCCAGGTGAAAATCGCCGTGTATGCGGATGCGCGCGGCCTTCGTGTCGTTCGGCACGAGTTCGTCGATCTTCGCGACGAGTGCCTTGCGCCGATCGATCAGGCTGCGGGCGAGATCGCGTGCGTCGTCGTCGAGCGTTTGTTCGTCTTCGCCCGTATGCTGCGCGACGATGTCGAGCGCCTCGTTGAGCATGGTCTTCGCGTCGGCAATCCAGTTGCGCACATCGTCGGGCGTGGCGGCAACGGGCGCGAAGGCTTCGTCGTCGCTGGGTCGGGAGAGCATCGCGTGCAGCTCGCCCAGGCGCTTGCCGATGGTGCCGATCACTGTGCAGTAGCCCTGCACGGCTTCTTCCTCGTGCGCCTGGTCGACGCTCGTGTCGTCGTCCACGGCGAGCGCGAGTTCGTCGATCGTGCGGCGCAGATAGTCGAGCGCCCAATCCCACGCATTGCCCTGGTTGTCGATGAAACCCTGCACGATGATGAGCGTATGCGGCACGCCTGCAGGATCGACGCGCACCACTTCGCCATAGAGCGGCGCGGTGTTCGCGTAACCGAGCTTCGTGAGGTAGCGGCTCATTTCCGCTTCGGGGTGCACGCCCGCCATCAGCCGGCGCACGATCTTGAGCACGAGCGTTTCCGCGATCACGAGCGAGCTGTTGCTCTGCTCGGCCGCGAGCCAGCGCACTTCCGGCGTGTCGCCAAGATCGAGTTCGTCGAGGCGCTCGGTTGGCTCGAAGCGGATCGTGCTCTGCTGCACGGTAGGCACCGTGGCGCGCTCGCGCAGCTTGCGCAGCACGCCATAGGCGAACCACGGCAGCGAGAACGCATCCGTGAGATAGCCCACCGTGCGGCCGCGCCGCACGCGCGAGAGTGCGAGCTGAATGTGCAGCGGCGTGGTGATCTCGGTGCCCCACGTAATGGCGATTGGGAGTACGTAGCGCTCGCTCGTGCCATCCGCCAACTCGGCCTCGATCTCCGTGAACGCGAAGCCCGCGCCGTAGATCGTCGTGAGCGCCGCGAGGCGCACGGCGCGCAGCGGCTTGTCCTTGGAGGCGAACCAGCGGCGACGCGAGAGCCACGAAGGCAGCACTTCCGATTCGAGCAGCCGCACGTTTTCGGGCGTCGCACCGGTTTGACCTTCGCGGATCACCACGGTCACGAACTCGGGCAATTGCTCCGAGGTCGGCTGGCTCCACGAAGGCCGCTGATCGCCGGGGCTCAGCAGGAACCACAGGAAGCCGTAGGGCGGGAAAGTCAGCAGATAAGGCAGCTGCCCGATGGCCGGAAACACGGAGTCGGCCGTCATTTCGACGGGGGACGTGCCCGCGAATTCGGAAAGATCGAGTTCCACCGCCTGCGGCGCGCGCGACAGATTCGCCACGCACAGGATCGGCGCTTCGTCGGGCATTTCGCGCAGGTACGCGAGGATCTTGCGGTTCGCGGGGCGCAGGAAGCGAATCGTGCCGCGCCCGAACGCCTGCTTGGCACGGCGCGTGGCGAGCATGCGGCGCGTCCAGTTGAGCAGCGAATGCGGATCGCGGCTTTGCGCTTCGACGTTGATGGCGTCGTAGCCGTAGAGCGAGCCCATGAGCGGCGGCAGTACGAGCTGTTCGGGGTCGGCGCGCGAGAAGCCGCCATTGCGGTCCGACGACCACTGCATCGGCGTGCGCACGCCGTCGCGGTCGCCCAGGTGAATGTTGTCGCCCATGCCGAGTTCGTCGCCGTAATAGATCACCGGCGTGCCGGGCATGGAGAGCAGCAGCGAGTTGATGAGTTCGATGCGGCGGCGGTCGCGTTCCATGAGCGGCGCGAGACGGCGGCGAATGCCGAGGTTCAGGCGCGCGCGCCGGTCGCTCGCGTAGGTGTTCCAGAGGTAATCGCGCTCGGAGTCCGTCACCATTTCGAGCGTGAGTTCGTCGTGATTGCGCAGGAAGATCGCCCACTGGCAGCTCGGCAGCAAGTCAGGCGTCTGCTTCATGATGTCGAGAATCGGGAAGCGGTCCTCGCTCGCAATCGCCATGTAGAGGCGCGGCATGAGCGGGAAGTGGAACGCCATGTGGCATTCGTCTTCGTTGCCGAAGTACTCCTGCACATCTTCCGGCCACTGGTTCGCTTCGGCCAGCAGCATGCGGTTCGGGTAGTGCTCGTCGATGGCCGCGCGTATGCGTTTGAGAATGCCGTGCGTTTCGGGCAGGTTCTCGTTGTTCGTGCCTTCGCGCTCCACGAGATAGGGCACGGCGTCCAGCCGCAGCCCGTCTATGCCCATGTCGAGCCAGAAGCGCATGACCTGCAGCACTTCGCGCAGCACGGCCGGATTGTCGAAATTCAGGTCGGGCTGGTGCGAATAGAAGCGGTGCCAGTAGTACGCGCCGGCCACCGGGTCGTGCGTCCAGTTGGACGGCTCGGTGTCGATGAAGATGATGCGCGTGCCTTGGTACTTCTGATCGGTATCGGACCACACGTAATAGTTGCGATGATTCGAGCCCGGCTTGGCGCGGCGCGCGCGCTGGAACCACGGGTGCTGGTCCGAGGTGTGGTTGATGACCAGTTCGGTGATCACGCGCATGCCGCGCGCATGCGCTTCCTGAATGAAGCGGCGCACGTCGGCGAGCTGGCCGTAGTCGGGGTGCACGTTGCGATAGTCCGCGATGTCGTAGCCATCGTCGCGACGCGGCGAGGGGTAGAACGGCAGCAGCCAGATCGCCGTGACCCCGAGGCCGGCAATGTAATCGAGTTTCGCGAGCAGGCCAGGGAAGTCGCCCACGCCATCGTTGTTCGCATCGAAGAACGATTTTACGTGCACCTGGTAGATGATCGCGTCCTTGTACCAGAGAGGGTCGTCGGAAAGCATCGACGGCTTGCCGCGCCGTTGCGTGCCGCGTTCCTCGTGATGTGGATCGTGCGCGGTCGAGTCTCGCGTGACGGTCTGCACGTTCGTTGTCACAGGCTCGTGCGTAGCGGGGTCGCGTTTCATGTCGCTCCTCCGGGCGGGAAGTCGGCGTCGAGTTCGGGATGGCCTTCGATGTGCTCGTCGTGCTCTTCGGCGTGTTCAGGCAGCGGTTCTTCGCGCGGCAGACCCTTCGCGGGCTCGATGCGCCAGATCGCAAACGCTCGCGCATGCGGATCGAGCCGCACGTGCTGCCAGCGCCCTCGCCACTCGAAGCGCTCGCCGGTCATTTCGTCGATCACATTGAGGGGGGCGTGATCGTCGAGGTGCCAGCGCTGGAACGTCGTCCACGAAAGTTCGAAGTCGGCGCCCTGCTCATTGAAGGCATCGAGGTTGATGGCCACGACGAGCACGTTGTCGCGTGCGGGCGTGGCCTTCTCGAAGCAGAGCAGCGAGTCGTTGCGCGCGTCGAGGAACGTGATGCCGAGATGCGTGTGCAGCGCCGGGTTGGCGCGCCGAATGCGGTTGAGCGTCGCGATCTCCGCGACGATGTTGCCGGGGCGGTGCCAGTCCCATGCGCGCAGCTGATATTTTTCGGAGTCCAGATATTCCTCCGAATTGGGCATGGCGCGTCCTTCGCACAGTTCGAAGCCGCAATACACGCCCCACAGCCCCGAAAGCGTCGCGGCTAGCGCGGCGCGGATCAGGAAGCTCGAGCGCGCGCCGGTCTGCAAATGGCGCGGATTGATGTCGGGCGTATTGACGAAGAAGTTCGGCCGATAGAAGTCGCGCACGTCGGTTTGCGTGAGTTCCGTGAGGTACTCGGTGAAATCGCGCTTCGATTCGCGCCACGTGAAATACGTGTACGACTGCGAGAAGCCGAGCTTGGCGAGCCGGTACATGAGGCGTGGCCGCGTGAAGGCTTCGGAGAGGAAGATCACATCGGGGTGGCGCGCGCGCACGTCGGCGATCATCCATTCCCAGAACGGCAGCGGCTTCGTGTGCGGGTTGTCCACGCGGAAAATGCGCACGCCTGTGTCCACCCAGAACAGGATCGCGTCGCGCAGCGCGAGCCATAAATCAGGCTTCGAGTCGTGCGCGTAGAACTCGGGGTTCACGATGTCCTGGTACTTCTTCGGCGGGTTTTCGGCATAGCGCAGCGTGCCGTCGGGCCGCCATGCGAACCAGGTGGGGTGCGCCTTCAACCACGGGTGGTCAGGCGAGCATTGAATCGCGAAATCGAGCGCGATTTCGAGGCCTTGTTCGTGCGCCGCGGCAAGCATGCGGCAGAAGTCCTCGAGCGTGCCCAGTTGCGGGTGCACCGCGGTATGGCCGCCTTCGGCCGCGCCGATCGCGTAGGGGCTGCCCACGTCGCCGGGCTGCGCATTGAGCGTGTTGTTGCGCCCCTTGCGGTTCGCGAGGCCAATGGGGTGGATCGGCGGGAAGTACAGCACGTCGAAGCCCATTTCGCGAATGCGCGGCATCTTCGCGATCACGTCGTCGAAGGTGCCGTGGCGCGATTCGTCGTCGCTCATCGAGCGCGGGAATATCTCGTACCAGCTCGCGAAGCGCGCGGCGCCGCGCTCCGCATCCACGCGATTGACGATCGTGTCGCGCGAGAGAAACGGGCGGTGGCGCGCGGCGCGCACGGCCGCAGCCGTCGAAGGCGCGGCGATGATCGCGCAACGTGTTTCGGTGTCCGCACCAATGAAGCGTTTGACGATGGCGTCGAGCGTTTCGTTGGTGGTCTTCTGATTCTCGTCGCTCGTGCCCGATGTTTCCGCGGTGGCGAGCACGAGCGCGAACAGCCGGCTCGCTTCCTCCAACTCCAGATCGACGGGCTGGTTCGCCGCGCGCTTCTTGTGCAGATGTTCCGCGAGCGAGGCGAAGTCGTCGCGCCACGCGATCACGACGTACTCGTAGCGTCCGATGCGATCGAGCGGAATGTGGCCTGCCCAAAGGTCGGTTCCCGGGGGCGGCACGGGCGACATCGGCGACTCGTGCCAGGCGGTTTCGTCGGCGGCGCGCCAGAGCACGGCGGCGTCGATGCGGTCGTGGCCCTCGGCAAAGATCGCCGCACGCACTTCACAGCGTTCGCCCACGGTGCGCTTCGCGGCGAAGCGGCCGTGATCGACCGACGGCTGCGCGCTCTCGATGGCAATGCGCGGAGCGGCGATCGCCTCGAGCACGCTCTTGTGTCCGCTCGTATCCGACTTGCCGCGATCTTCGGGCGGCGCGAGTACCACGAGCGGGCTCGCGAGCGCGCGGAACATCCAGCATGCGCCCGCGGGCAGCGTGAACGTCTCGGGGATCGCACTCGCGTCGCGCGCCGCGGGCAGGCGTGCGCCGCGCAGCGTTTCGGCGTCGAGCGGCGCGAAGCGTGTGAAGCCGCCAGGCGCACCGTCGAGCAGGCGCGAGAGATCCACGCGCACAGGCGCGGCCAGCGCGGGATTGATGAGCGTGAGGATGGCGTCCTCCGCGTCGCGCAGGTCCGCGCGGTCGCCGCGCATGAGCGCCGCGACGCTAGCTCCAGGCCCATTGAGCGCGCGCAGTTCACCGTTGGTCTGCAGCGTCCACGTTTCGCGTTGCAACGCGTTGGCGTGCGCGACATCGGCGCTCAGATCGAATGGTGCGCGCGCCTTCGCGGCTTCCCACGCCTGCACGCTGTTGCCGCTGTGCGAGGTCGCCTCGTCCACGCCGTATTCGAAACCCATCGGCATGAGCCAGCCGGTGCCGAGCGCGGCTGCCGCGCGCAGCATGCGGCGATAGGCGCGCTCGACCGCGCGTGCATCGGCGGCGCCCTCCTGGTCGTGCGCGTAGCGCGCGCCATAGGGTGCTTCTGGAAACGTTATCGGTGAGCCCACGCGACGCAATGCGGCGTGCTCCTCGACCATCCAGCTCGACGAGAAGTCCCACCACCGCAGCGAGGAGAAGGCCGCGTCGAAGCCCGCACCTTCGAGGTGCGTGATCGCCTCGCGCGGCAGGCCAGGCGTAGCGGCGAGCCAGCGCGCTTGCGGAAAGCGCGCGCGTACGGCATCGAAGATCGCGCGCAGCACATGGGGCGGCGTGCGGTGCGGCGAGTCCACACGAAAGCCGCCGATGCCCGCTTCGACGAGCGCGATGGCGCGCGCCGTCCACCATGCGATGAGCGGGGCGCTCGCGCGCTCGAAATCGGCGTAGGCCACGTTGGCTTCGCTGTGGCCGTGGCGTGGGTCGAGGCGCGCGTCTTCGGGCTCGAAGGGGTGGAACCATTCGGGATGCGCGGCGTAGAGCGCGCCGTCCGCAGCGCTGCGATCGAGCACGAGATCGGCGAGCAGCGTGACGCCGCGCGATTGCGCCGTGAGCGCGAGTTCGCGTATGGCGTCGTCTGCGGAAAGCTGGCTGCGAAAGGCCGCGTTCAGGCGCGCATGGTCGGCGACGATGCGATCGTCGCCCGACGCGCCGGCGGCGAACAGCGCGCCGATCAGGACGTGATCGAAGCCGAGCGACGCCGCGCGGGCGATGTGCGCCGGCCACGCGTCGAGCGGTCCTGCAAGGACGGAATGGACGAAGTAGATCCGCGGCGCATAGGCGTGGGGAGGTTCCATCGGTCGTATTCCAGGTACGTCAGGCGAAGGGGATGCAAGACGGGGTTAGCCGAAATGCGATCGCGCCGCCCGGGGGCTGCCGGAGCGTGCCGCGCTGCGCTTGGTGGACAGGCACCTGTTCAGAGTAGTGCAAGAGCAGGCCGGAACCAAACCGCGTGCGCCGCGTGGCGACTTGCGGGGGAAGGGAGCAAGGCACATGCCCATGAGCGTGCGGGCGTGCGGCGCCTCGCGCACGCGCACGTTCGCAAAGGCTGGGCGCAAAGATCGGTGATTCGACCGGAGAAACCGGCGGCGATTGCCGGTATCCGTTGCAGCGACGAAAAAGGGAGAAGCGCTCAGCTACCGACCATGCTCGCGGCGATGTTCACGCACAGGCCTAGCACAGAAACGTTGAAATAGAACGACAAAATCGATTGCGCGAGCACGCCGCGCCGCGCGCTGCGCCCCCGCAGGCCGATATCGGCGGTTTGCGACGCGCAGGCGATTGTGAACGAGAAGTACAGAAAGTCCCAGTAATTCGGCGTGAGCTTTCTGTCGGGAAACACGAGGGCGGGCTCGTTGGGATCGGAACCGTAGAAGAGGCGCGCGTAGTGCAGCGTGAAGATGGTGGGAATGAGAAACCACGCCCCAATGAGCGTGAGCCCCGTGAGCAGCGAATGCAGCACTTTCGTGGCTGTGCCGAGATCCTTCGTCGTGCCCAATTCGATGACGATGGCGACGATGCTCGCCACCGTTGCGGTGCAGATGAGAAACAACACCGTGCCCGCGTTTTCGTCTTCGCGGCGGGCGTTCGCGCGCACGCTCTCTTCGTTTGCGAACACCATGTGCACCCAGATCAGCACGAGGTAGGTCCACACCGTCGCGTCCCAGCCGAGCAGGACGCGCGTGGAAGTGTGGAGCGACGCGGGCACGAGGAGGCCGAGCACGACGCCCACCGCGATGGCGATCATCATGTGCGGCCGGTTGCGCAGTACCAGCGGAACGAGGTTCATGGCGGATGGCGTGACGCGCGAGGCGCGCGCGGGTTAGCAATCGGGTTAGCAATCCTTGCGGCGATTCTACCGTGCGTGGCCCGCCGCGGTGACGCGCCGTTCGCTGTTATGCCGGGCATGCAAGCTTTCGGTTTGTCTTATCGGGCCATAAGGGGCTATATTGCTTGCGCAACGCGGCAGCGCGCTTTTGCAGTTATCGCAACGACGGTGCATATGCAGTGATCCGCGTTGAAGGACGATAACAAACGTTGTTGTCCCAGTCCTGGTTTCAGGTGCCGCCAGCGCCGGCGGCAAGCGTGTTTCGCCCCCAAGCCAGGGGAACCTGGCGGGATCGACCTCATCTGGAGTGCCCATGACAGATGTGACACAACACGGGATGTCTCAGGCGCCGCACGATCTTCCCGCCGCATTTGACCGCTTCGGCCGTCCTGGCCGCAGGCGTTTCGTTTCGGGAGCGTGCGCAGCGGCGCTGCTCGCCTTCGCGGCTGCCGGGCGCTCTCGCGCGCCGTTCGGCATGGGCCGCGCATTTGCGGCTACGCCGGCGAGCGCATCCGCTAGCGGCTATGACGCCTTCATCAAGCTATCGCAGCACCTCACTGGCCGCACGAGCTTCAACGCCGTGCTCGGCAAGCGCGTCTATGCCGCGCTCGGCCACGCGAGCAGCCAGTTCGACGCGAACGTCGCGACGCTCAACACGTGGATACAAGGTCATGGCGGCGTGCCCTCCGATACCGTGACCGCCGCGCTCAAGACCGATCAGCCGGAACTCGGCTCGATGGTGGGCGACATCATGCGCGCGTGGTACCTCGGTCTCGTGGGCGAGATGCCGAAGGTGCAGGTGGTGGCTTTCGAAAAGGCGTTGATGTTCGACCCCGTCAACGACGTTCTCACGATTCCCTCGTATTGCCGCGACGTGCCGTTTTACTGGAAACAGAAACCCGCTGGCGAATAGCGGAACAACAAGCGCGCACATCACGGACCGCGCCAGGTCCGCACAACGAAAGCCAAAGGAAGAGGTCGACAATGGCGATAGGACATTCCGCCGACGTAGTCGTCGTCGGTTCCGGCGTGGCGGGCAGTCTGGTGGCGCACCAGCTTGCCCAGGCCGGCGCTTCCGTGGTGGTGCTCGAAGCGGGGCCGCGCCTCGCGCGCTGGCAGATCGTGGAGAACTTCCGCAACTCGCCCGCCAAGGCCGATTTCGCCACGCCGTATCCGTCCGTGAGCTACGCGCCGCATCCCGAATACGCACCGCCCAACGAGTATCTCGTGCAGAAGGGCGATTATCCGTACAACTCACAATATTTGCGTCTCGTGGGCGGAACCACCTGGCACTGGGCCGCGGCCGCGTGGCGTTTGCTGCCGGCAGACTTTCGTCTGAAAACGCAGTACGGCGTGGGGCGCGACTGGCCCTATCCCTACGAGACGCTGGAGCCGTGGTATCAGCTCGCAGAGGTGGAACTGGGCGTGTCCGGACCGGACGCCACGTACGATCTTGGCTCGCCGCGCGCGAAGCCGTATCCAATGAGCATGCTGCCGCTTTCCTGGATGGATCAGCGCTTCTCGCAAGTGTTGAATGGGAATGGCTTTCACGTGGTGCCCGAGCCGGTTGCGCGCAATAGCCGCCCGTTCGATGCGCGCCCCACCTGCTGCGGCAACAACAACTGCATGCCGATCTGCCCGATCGGCGCGATGTACAACGGCGTGGTTCACGCGGACAAGGCCGAGCGCGCGGGCGCGAAGCTCGTGCCGCAGGCCGTGGTCTATCGCATCGAGGCCGACAACAAAGGGCTCGTGACCGCGGTCCACTACAAGGACCCGAGCGGCAGAAGCACGCGCGTGACCGGCAAGCTCTTCGTGCTCGCCGCGAATGGCATCGAGACCCCCAAGATCATGCTGATGTCGAAGAGCGATGCGTTTCCTCACGGCATTGGCAACAGCTCCGACCAGGTGGGCCGCAATCTCATGGATCATCCGGGCACGGGCGTCACGTTCATGGCCAACGAACCGCTATGGCCGGGGCGCGGGCCCATGGAAATGACCTCGGTCGTGAATTTCCGCGACGGCGCGTTCCGCTCCGGCTATGCGGCGAAGAAGCTGCATCTCTCGAACGCGGTGCCCACCATGGCTGTTACAGCCGCGCTCATCAACAACGGCTTGACTGGCGGGGAGCTGGACCGGCAGATACGCGAGCGCACGTCGCGCACGCTCACCATCAACAGTTTTCACGAGCACTTGCCCGAGCCGCAGAACCGCGTGCTGCCCTCGGGCGATCACAAGGACGGACTCGGCATTCCCCAGCCCGAGATCTATTACTCGATCAACGATTACGTGAAGAAGAGCGCGGCGCACACGCATGAACTCTACGCGCAGATCGCGCAGCTCTTTGGCGGCACGGATATCGCATTCGACGACACCTTCGCGCCCAACAATCACATCATGGGCACGACGATCATGGGCGCGAACGCCGCCGATTCAGTCGTCGATGCCGATTGCCGCACGCACGATCATTCGAATTTGTTCGTCGCCAGCAGCGCGGTGATGCCTTCGGCCGCCTCGGTGAACTGCACGCTGACGATTGCCGCGCTGTCGCTGAAGCTGGCCGACAAGCTGCGCCACGAGCTTTGATGCGAGCCAGACGATGAAAACAGCGAAGTCCTCCACGGCGGCCACCACGAATCACGAGCGAGAGAGACGCGCGCGTGCCGCTATCGCGGCCGCGCTTTTCTGCGCCTTCGCGCTCTATATCGCGTGGCACGCCTCGCACGAATCGCAAACGCGTCCCGTCGACGAACTGCCGATGTCCACGGCGCGCGGCGACGACACGTCGACGCCCAATGCGGACGCGGACAAGCCCGAACTCATCAAGCGCGGCGCCTATCTGGCGCGCATAGGCGACTGCGTCGCGTGCCATACCGCCGACCCAGGCAGACCGTTTGCGGGCGGCCTGCCCATCAGTACGCCGTTTGGAAAAATCTACACGCCGAACATCACGCCGGACCCCGAAACCGGCATCGGCCAATGGAGCGATACCGACTTCATACGCGCGCTGCATGAAGGCATCGGCAAGGGCGGCAAGCGGCTGTATCCGGCGTTTCCTTACGTCGAATTCACGCGCATGACCGAGCAGGACATGCTCGCGATCCGCGCGTATCTGAATACGGTCGCGCCGGTGCATTACACGCCGCCCGCGAACGAGCTGCACTTTCCGTTCAACCAGCGCTGGCTGATGATCTTGTGGAATCTCTTCAACTTCAACGAAGGCCGCTTCGTACCCGACCCGAAGCAAAGCGCGGAATTCAACCGCGGCGCCTATCTCGTCAAAGGCCTCGCGCATTGCGAGGAATGCCACACGCCGCGCAACTTCATGCAGGGCCTCAAGACGACGGAGCGTTTCTCGGGCGCGACGCAAGCGGGCTGGCAGGCCTACAACATCACGCCCGACCGCGAGAGCGGCATTGGCAACTGGAGCGACGACGCGCTGATCGCCTACCTTTCCACGGGCATTGCCGCGGGCCACGCCAGCGCAGCAGGCCCGATGGCCGATGTGGTCCAGCACTCGACGCAGTACCTGACGCATGAGGACCTGCGCTCGATCGTGGCGTACCTGCGTGCGCTGCCGCCGGTTTCGGGCGGCGTGACGCGGCCGCGCGATGCCTGGGGCAAGCCCGCCATGGAGGACATCACCGCGATGCGAGGCACGACGATCACGACCGTGAACGGCTTGCAGCTTTTCGTGGCGAACTGCGCGAGCTGCCACCACTGGACTGGCGAGGGCGTGGGGGGAAGCGCGCCCGGCGCGTATCCGTCGCTCATTCATAACAGCGTCGCGGGCGCACCGAGCGCGGACAACCTCGCGATGGTGATCCTGCACGGTGTGCGGCGCCAGACGAAGGACAGCGACGTGCTGATGCCGGCATTCGGCGACGAATTGAATAACGAACAGGTGGCGGCCATTTCCAACTACGTGACAACACAGTTCGGCGATCCGCAGGCCACGCTTACGGCCCACGAGGTCGCGGCGCTGCGTGCCCAGCCTCAGTAACGTCTCAGCAACGGCGGGACTTTGCGCCGCGTTCGGGGCAGCGCTAGCCGCCGCGAGCGCGTATGCTGTGAATGCAGGCACGCCGCTTGCGTGTAGTCTGCTTTGTGACGCGCCTGTCGCAATCGCAACCGGTACGATATTTGGCGCTCATATGGCCCACTCACACAGCGCTATGATGAAGTGATGACGCATACACCCGACGCTCTCGTGCAGCACCATGCCGCCAACCTTGCAGGTCGCGACTTTGTAGTAGGCGATTTGCATGGTTGCGTGGAGGCGTTGCGCTTTCTTTTGCGCGAAGTCGAATTCGACACCGCGCGTGACCGGCTGTTTTCGGTGGGCGATCTCGTTGATCGCGGCGAGCGCGAGCAGTGCGAACAGGCGCTCGCGCTGCTCGACAAACCATGGTTCTACGCCGTGCTCGGCAATCACGAAGACGCGCTGTGCGCCGTGGCCGAAGGGAAAATGCCGCGCAATCGCTGGTATGGCATCGGCGGCGGCTGGGCGCAGAGCGTGCCCGACGCCGAACTCGTGCACTACGCGCAGAGGCTGCGCCAATTGCCGCTTGCGCGCGTGGTGGGTGAGGGCGAAAAGCGATTCAATATCATTCACGCGGAATTTTTCGGCGACGACGCCGCGCTCGACAGCGGCCAGTTCGATTCCGTCGTGCGCGAACGCATGCTTTGGGGCCGCGATCTCGTGCTCGGCACGGGCGACCCGGCGCGCCATGCGCTTTCGCTCACGTTCTGCGGGCATACGCCGGTGCGCGAAGTGCGGCAGATCGGCTCGCAGGTGTTCATCGACACCGGAGCGTTCATCACCGAAGGACGCCTTACGATGGTCGAGGCGCTCACGTCACGCATCTGGTCGGTGTCGCAGGTCGAAGCGCTCGCGCACGGTGCGGCTGCGATCGTGCTGCCCTGAGGCCTCGCGCCTGCCGGTCTCTCGTTGCCCGCTCGGGCTACACGATGCGGTTCAACTCGAACACCATGTCGATGGTGTGCCCATTCCAGTTGTATTCCAGATACGCCGCGTGATGGCACGCGCGCAGCAGCGTCGTGCTGAGAGCGGCGAGACATTCGCCGCCCTCGTCGCGCACCGACGGATACGCAATGCCTGGCGCACGCGCCTCGCGGGCGGCGCGGCCTAGCGCCTGGCCCGGCGCGTAGTCGTCGGGCGAGAGCACGCCCGGGTCGAGCGCGGGGTCGTCGCGCAGATCGATCACTTCGCCATGCGCGATCACCGTGTAGAGCCGCATCTGCTGGCGGATGGGCGGCTCGTTCGTGGCGGCGAGAAAAAGCCCTGAGTGATAGCGCGTTTCGGCCACGGCGGTAGCGCGCGAGCGTGCGCAGTAGAACACGCCGTAGGTGCCGTCGGAAAAACGGCTGCCCTGCGGATTCAAGTGCGTGAAGGCCGCCATGATCGGCCCGTAGCCGGGGCCGAAGCGGCGCTCCTCGCGCGGCACGAGATCGAGATCGCCGGTCTCGGTGCGCAGGCGGTCGTTGGTGAGCGCTTCTAGCGCATAGAGCGCCTCGAAGTCGTCGGCGGAAGCCACGCGGTCGAACAGGTTCACGGCGGGAAACCGGGTGGGAATCACCCTGAACGCGGGCGACCAGGTGAGCTGCGCGCTGCGCCAGCGGTCTTGCCAGTTCGTTTGCGTCACGCCCAGCCGCCTCGCATTGCGTCGAGATACTGGCGCACCGCCACGAGGTCGCTGACATTGCCGGCCAGCATGCGGTCGAGCGCGCGCCGTCCGCCAAAGGGCGGCGCGCTGTTGGGGCGCTTGATCCAGGTGTCGGCGGAGGTGGGCTGGGGCAGGAGAATCTGCAGCGCCTTGTAGATGCCGAGCAGCAGCGAAAGGCGTTCGAGTGTGTCGCGGCCGAGCCGGGCGGTTTGCGGGGACTGCTTCCACTTGAAGAACGTGGATCGGCCCGGCGAGCCGAGCAGAATAATCTGCTCTTCGGCGCTCAGGTCCCAGTCGCGCGCAATGTTGAAGAACGCCCTGAGCCCCGCCGCCGACATTTCGGTGAGCGAGGGTTCGGCGCGGGGACGTCGCGACGGAGTGACGGAGGCAGTAGCGGGTGACATGGTGGTCGAGTCCTGAATTGAACTTTTAGTAGATATTAGTCCATATATGGATTATTGCAAGTTTTGACTCGGTATAATCCTCGCCGGACATTTGGGCGGCATTTGGGGAGAGACGGGGTGCGGGCAGGCGTATTGATGGTCGCGGCAATGATTTTTGCCGCGCCGGTGTGGGCATGGGGGCAGGGAAAGACGGCGGGGGCGCATGCGGGGCACGGAGAGGCGGCCGGGCAGCCGTCGCATGGCGGGCAGGCGTCCAAAGCGCGGGGCGGGCACGGCGGTGCGGTGTCGCACGCGACCGGACACCATGCGCACGCGACGGGTTCCACCCATGCGAGCGCCCCGCGCAATGCTGCGAAGGCCGGCAAGCCGTCGCACGCAAAGCGCCACGCCGCGGCGCAACGGCACACGTCCGGCGAGGTCCACACGGCGGCGCGCTCGCATCATCCGGCTGCCGGTGCGGCGCCGGCTCCCAAAACCGTCACGCAGAAGCGTCCTGCGCCGAAGCCTGCCGCAGCGCGTCCCGCGCCGCGCCACAAGCTCGTGGTGGATGCGCCGCCGCCGCACATCCAGCGTGCGATTCCCGTGCCCCACGCGCTGCCGCCCATTCTGAGCTGAGCGCCATCTAGGCAGTGCCGAGCCCCGACGCGAGCAATTGCAGCGTTGCCGCGGTTCGCGGCTCGCGCACCCGCGAGTGAAGCAGGACCTGCGAAACCGGCAGCGCGGGCAAGCCGAGCCGCGCGCCGACGTCGATGAGTTCGCGCGGCGCGACCCGGCGCGCCAGCGGCGAGACCGCGAGACCCGCAGTTAGCGCCGCACCCACCGCGGCGACACCGCCGCCCACGAACACTTCCGTCCACGCCACGCCCGCACCGTCGAGCGCGCGAACCGCCGCCGCCCGCACCGCGCATGGCGCGGCGAGCAGCGCGAGCGGCAGCGCCGTGCCGGGCTGCCACTGCCATTGCGGCGCGGCGAGCCAGACGAGCGGCTCCGCGAAGAGCCGGCGGCCATCGCCGCGCGCCGTCTCTTCCTCCTCCTGACGGACGATGACGGCATCGAACCGCCGCTCGTCGAACTGCGCGAGCAGTTGCGCCGAGTGCCCCAGATGCAGCTCGATCACGAGCCCCGGATCATGAACCCGAAGCTGGGCGAGCTGACGGGCGAGGTTGCCGTCCGCAACGTGCTCGCTCAGACCAAGCACGAGCCGCCGCTCGTCGCCTGACAGCGCCCCGAGCGCGCGCTCATGCGCGCCCAGCAGGTCGCGCGCCGCGGCCAGGAAGGTGAGGCCATCCGCCGAAAGCCGCACGACGCGCGGCGTACGCTCGAGCAATTGCTTGCCCAGATGCGTTTCGAGGCGCTTGAGCTTGAGGCTCACGGCCGATTGCGTGGTGTCGAGGGCGTCGGCGGCGCGCGTGAAGCTGCGCAGCTCGGCGACGAGCACGAAGGCGCGCACGGCGTCGAGATCCAGTGGTTTCATTTCAGATGAAAATGGATGAAATATCTATCTATGCCTGTTTATTATGATAGTTCGCGCCTAAGCTGCTGTCATGTCAAACCCACCGAAGCAGGAGACCGACATGCCGTTCACTCGTATCGCTGTTCGCGCAGGCAAGCCCGCTACGTATCGCAAGGCGCTCACGCAGGGGATTCATCAAGCGCTGATGGAGGTGTTCAAGGCGCCTGAAGACGACATTTTCATGATCATCACCGAGCACGAAGCCGATAACTTCGTGTTCGGGCGGCACTACCTCGGGATCGAGCGCAGCGACGATCTGGTGATGATCCAGATCGCCGTGAGCAACACGCGCGGGCAGGATCAGAAGAAGGCGCTGTTCGCGCAGATTGCCGAAAACCTCGCGCGCGATCCGGGGGTGAGGCGCGAGGATGTGTTCGTAAATCTCGTCGATGTGGCGCGGGAGAACTGGTCGTTCGGGAATGGCGTAGCGCAATACGCGACTTGAGCGCGGAGCTTGAAGCCACCGCCGTCAACATGCCTCGCGATCGCTCTCGCGAGGCAGCCGCATCACCATTTCTTCTCGTCGAGCAGCCGGTCGAAAAGCCGCTCCCGCAGCGCGTCGGGCACGGCGGACAGCCCGAGCAGCGTGCTGAACGCAATGCCGCTCGCGGCGAAGTAGCGTAGCAGCGAGAGTTCGAGGTCGCGTGCCTCGGCCTGCAGCTTTTCCATCTTGGCTGCGTCCTGGGCCTTCAGGTCTTCGAGCAGCGCCGGGCTTTCGACCAGGGCCGCGAGCACGGCGCGCGCGACGGAGTCCGGCTGGTTGATGGACTCCCTGAAAATCGCGATCTGCGCCGAAAGGACCGGTTCTGCCCGGGTCTGGCCGCCCGCCGCCAGGTGATCTTGCGCGATCTGCTCGAATTGTTCCCGCTGACGATCCAGCAGCGCGCGCAGCACGCCCAGTTTGTTACGGAACTGGTGTAGCAATCCGCCTTTGCTGATGCCGCTTTCGCGCGCAAGCGCATCGAATGTCAGTCCGCCGACCCCGTCGCGGGTCAGGATCGCAAGCGCCGCGTCAATCGCCTTTCTGCGGGAAATCTCGGAACGTGTCTGGTTATCCATGGGCGTGATTGTACCCCTGCATCGCACTGTAAACAAACCGGATAGACGGTTTACATCCTTCGAGTCCGATGCTACGCTTCGTCTCGTCATGAACTCGGCCGGATACCAGGCGGTATCCGGCAACTTTTAAAAGGATGCCTTCGTGCTCAACAACCGTCTTTTTCACATGTCGTCGGCTTGTGTAGTACTCCTGATGTTGTCGGCGTGTGCGGGCGTGCAGCCCGTTGCCTATAGCAGCCTGGCCTCGTCTTCCCAGCTCAAGGAGAACCGGGATCACGACGCCGCCCAGACGCCATTCCGCTATGCGGCGCCGGTGCTCTGGTCGCGTTATTCGCAGGTCATCGTCGATCCGGTCGCGGTGTATCAAGGCGGCGACAACCAGTTCGGCGACCTGTCGGAATCGGACAAGGACGTGCTCGCCGCCTACATGCACAAGACGTTCGCCGACACGCTATCGAAGCGTTTTGACCTCGCGACCCAGCCATCGCCCGCGACGCTGCGCGTGAAGCTCACGCTGACGGGCGCAGAGACAACGACTGCCGTGATCGGCCAGGCGATGCATTTCGACATCGCGGGCAATCTCTACAACGGCGTCCAGGCGATCAGGGGCGGCAAGGGGGCGTTTAGCGGCTCGGTGTCGTATGCCGTGGAGGTGTACGACAGTGCGTCGGGGCATCTGCTTCGCGCCTATGTGACGAAGCAATACCCGAACGCGATGAATTTGCCCGCCGCATTCGGCTCCCTGAGCGCGGCCAAAACCGGCATCGACAAGGGCGCCGATGCACTCGTCGAGCAGTTGCGCTAACCGCGAAGCCGCCTGCGGGCAAAAGGCGCCGCCGGTTCGAACTTCATCGACTCCCTCGCCAGATATTCAACGCACCGTGAATTGCTCCAGCTTCTTTGCATGCGCACTCGGCCGTGCGCTCGCCTTTGCAATCCGATGTGCGAGGCGCGTATGGGATGTCGTTGTGGGGAAGTTGTGAGTGATCGGCGGTGGTGGCACTCCGCAGTCTGGGCCGCATGGGTTTTGGCGAACCTGGCTGGCGGCCTGATGCTTGCTCAAACGCTGGCGCAACGCAGTACGCGCGTAACCGTGAGCTTCGTGTCGGGTGCCGGGCTTGTCGCCGGGAAAACGCCGGTGCGATATCGCGGCGTGGCCGTTGGCCGGCTCGAACATTTGCGTTTGTCCGCGGATGGTCAGCACGTCGATGCCGAGCTGAGGCTCGATGCCGCCGGATCCCACATCGCCATGTGCGGCACGAAATTCTGGGTCGTGCGTCCGCGCATCGACGTGAGGAACATCTCCGGGCTCCTGACCGCCGTGTCGGGAACCTGGATAGATGTCGATATCGACGTTCATTCGCATAACGCGTGCTACGCGTTCGCCGGCTTCGACACGCCGCCAGCCATCACCAGCGACGAGGAAGGCGCGCGTATCGTGATTCGCGCCTCAACGCTTGGCTCGCTGAACGCAGGCTCACCCGTTTATTTTCGCGGTGTGCAAGTCGGCCAGGTGCTCGGCTATTCGCTGGCGCCCAATGGCGGCAGCGTCCGCATCGGCGTTTTCGTAAAGAAACCTTTCAATAACCTGGTGACTGCCGATACGCGATGGTGGCAGGCGAGCGGTGTCGAACTCAAACTCGATTCCAGCGGCATGCGGCTGGAGACGCCGCCGGCCGCGGCGCTGCTCGCGGGCGCAGTGGCATTCGATACGCCGCGTGGGAGCGTGCGCGCCGTGTCCGCCGCGAGCGACGAGGATTTTCAACTGGCGCAAAGCCGCACGGACGCGATGCGCGCGAACGAAGGCCCGCCTGCCATGGTGCGCATGCGCTTCGCGCAGTCGGTACGAGGGTTGTCGGTTGGCGCGCCAGTCGAATTCCGCGGTGTCGGGTTGGGCACCGTCACGGCGGTCGACATCGACCTCCAACCCGAAAGCGGACGTTTCGACATGCTGGTTACGCTGAGCCTGTATCCCTCGCGGCTTGGCCGGAACTACCGTGACGCACTCGGCGACGGCGCAGGCGCGGCGGGCAAGGATTTGCTGCGTCAGCTCGTCGCTCAGGGACTACGCGGACAGCTACGCACGGGAAGTCTTTTGACGGGGCAGAAGTACGTCGCGCTCGACATCTTCCCGCACGCACCCGCGGCCCATGTCTACCCGGATCGCTCGCCGGTCGAATTGCCGACGGTGCCCAACTCTCTCGAGGAACTGCAGGACCAGTTGTCGAATATCGTGCGCCGGCTCGACCGCATGCCGCTTCCGGAGATTGGGCGCAATCTGGACGGCTCGCTTCAGCAGTCGAACGCCTTGTTTGCGCGGCTCGATACGGAGCTTGTGCCGGCTGCGCGTTCGACGCTCGAATCCGCGCAACAGGCGTTTCGTTCCGCGCAAGCGATGCTCGACCAGGATTCGCCGTTGCAGAGCGACACTCATCAGGCATTGGCCGCGTTGCGGCGCACGCTGGCGAGCCTGAACGCCTTATCCGATTATCTTGAACGCCACCCTGAGGCATTGATCTGGGGGAAGCGCGCAGACCCGTGAATCGGCAAACGCGCTACAGCGCCCGACTCACCAGCAATGGATCGACGACCCCAATCGCCTCCGCGTCCCGGCTCGCATAAGGCAGCTTATGCAGCACGAATCGCATGGCATTGAGCCGCGCGCGTTTCTTGCAATCGGAGCGAACGACCGTCCACGGCGCGTCTGCGGTGTCCGTTTGCGAGAACATCGCTTCTTTCGCCTGCGTGTACGCCTCCCACTTGTCGAGCGAAGCGAGATCGACAGGACTCAGCTTCCATTGCTTGAGCGGATGCACTTTGCGCTCCTTGAAGCGCCGCCGCTGCTCGGCACGGCTCACCGAAAACCAGAACTTGATCAGGTGGATGCCGCTACGAATCAACTGCCGTTCGAACTCCGGCACTTGCCGCATGAAATCGGCATATTCCTCAGGCGTGCAGAAGCCCATGACATGCTCGACGCCCGCGCGGTTGTACCAGGACCGATCGAACAACACGATTTCCCCCGCCGAAGGTAGATGCTGCACGTAGCGCTGCAAATACCATTGGCCGCGCTCGACTTCGGTGGGTTTTTCGAGCGCCACGACGCGCGCGCCGCGTGGGTTTAGATGCTCCATGAAGCGCTTGATCGTGCCTCCCTTGCCGGCTGCGTCGCGGCCCTCGAATAGGATCACCACGCGCTGACCCGTTTCGCGCACCCACGCCTGGAGCTTGAGCAGTTCGACCTGCAGCCGGTACTTCTGCCGCTCATAGGCGCGCCGCGACATCAAGTTGCGATACGGATAGCCGCCTTCGCGCCAGCCAGCGGCGAGTTCCTCGTCGGGGTGGCGCGTGCGCGAGTTGCGCCAGTCGGCAGGATTGCCTTCGAGGATCAGGCTGCGCAACCGGGCGGCTTCGTCGGGCGACATGCCTTGCATCAAGGCCGCAATCGACTCGAGCAACATGGCGGGCGGATTGTGCTCGGCGTTCGTGCGCGCGACGAGATCATGGACAGCGCCCGCGATGACCTCGCTCGCGGACTCGACGGCGCTGTCGACGGTGCGCAACTCGGCGCTGTGAGGCGTGACGAGCGGCACGCGTGCGGCGGGGCTGGCGGTGTCCGAAGCGGAATAGGGAATGGATTTGGGCATGGCGTTGGCGGATACGGAGATGGGCACGCGTGCGGAATGACTCGCGTTCAAAGCGGATGCATCGAAGCGCGAGCCGCAATGGAGCGCAGGGGAGACGACGCGGCTTGATTGGCGGGAGCGGCGCCGGGGCAAGAGCCGGCGCGCCGATGACCGGCGCCAGCCTGCTACTAGCCTCTGGCTAATAGCAAGCGCCGGACGCCGCCTGGTTCAGGCGTTTGCCGCCTTTTTCAGGATGAGGTAGAGCGAGTCTTTCAGTTGAAGCTTTTCCTTTTTCAACTGCTCGACTTCCATGCCGTGCGAAGCCACGACGCCCGTCTCCATGTTCTTGATCTGCTGGTCGAGCTCGTTGTGACGATGAAAAATCCGGGCGAAATGTTCGTCCTGGATCTTGAGGCGCGAAATCAAATCTCTGTACTCAGGGAACACTCAATACTCCTTACAGACTGGCAAAATAAGAGAAACTGAAACGTAATTATTTTTCCACCGTCTCGTCGTGGCAGTCTTGACCATCATCAGAACGGCTGTCGAAAGGGTCAGGGACGTTACCTGGGGCGTCGAGGCGCGCTCGCGTGTACCATCGATCGCGTCGTCGCAGTTCCTGGCTCTCCATCCGCTTGCACTGTTCTAAGCCGTCGCGCCCACCCACAGAACCCTGGAGCGTTCATGGATCGCGTTCTGGAAATCGTGCTGGATGTCGTGATCCCGGCAGTGCCGGATAGAAAAAGCTCAAAAGCCGCCACGGGAGCGGCGTCCAGGGCGCACGCCAGCCCGAAGCCTTCGGAGCGGGCCGCCAGCCTGTGCGCGGCTTTGCCGTCGCTCGTGGCGCTGCCCGATGCGCGCGAGTGCGTGACGACAGTCGCCTTCGACCATGACGGCGTCCTTGGCGGCCTCGGATGGCGCGTGGCGGTCGAATCGCGCGGCGACACGCAGTGCGTCGTCGTGTCGAGCCGGAGCGCCCATACGCCGGGGGTCACCCTGGTCGCGCCGATCTTCGAGGCGGCGCTCGACGCAAACGGTATCGCGCATGCGCTCTTCGACGCCGCGCCCGAGCCGTTTCGCGAGGCGCTGGGCAGCGTAGACGATCTCTCTGCGGCGGCCACGCTTGTAGCGATGCGCAGCCGCTGGCAATGGCCGCGCGACGGCGTCGAGGTGCTGCTTACGTTCGACGAAGACTTGCACGAACGGTCGGCGCCGCCTCAAAAACCGACGGGTCTGGACACTCATGGCGCGGATGCGGCGCCCCCTCCCGACTCGCACGAATTGCACGAGCTGCGCGTGAGCGCTCCCTGGCCAGAAGGCGAGGACGAGCGGCCTGTCGTCGATGCGCTATTTGCCTGTGCCGGCGACCTGATCGGGGCGCTGCCCGCGTTCGTGCGCATGACCGACGCGCTCGAACGCGCCATCGCCGGCAGCGTGACCGGCGACGCCGAAGCCATCAAGGCCGAAGCCGTGGATCTCGCCGGCGCGGCGACGGCCGAATCCGCGCTCGTGGCGATCGGGCGCAACATCAGCGCGCAGTGGTTCGGCAACGACGCGGGCGTGCGCGATAGCACGAACGGCGAGTTCATCCATCAGATGCGCGTGTCGCAACGGCGGTTGCGTACCGCCATGCGCATCTTCTCGCGCTGGTGCGACGAGACTTGGGAGACGCGCATCGAGCCGGAGCTCAAATGGCTCGGCGGCCTGCTCGGTGATGCACGCGACCGCGATGTCTTCGTCGAATCGACGCTGCCGGCGCTCGCCGCGGCCGACGTCGAGCCGGGGCGCTGGGACGCGATTCGCGACGCGGCAAACGCGCAACGGCTCGCCGCGCGCGCGCGGCTGCGCGAGGCGCTGGCATCTGAGCGCTACGCGCTGGCGGCGCTGGCGTGGCTCCAGTGGCTCGATCAACTCGCGCGGCGCGCACACGACGCCGGCAATGCAGGGCTTTCGCTGCGCCGCCACGCGAAGAAGCGCGTGCGGCGCTACTACGAGCGGCTCGTGGACACGCAAAAGCTCACGGCCATCGACGAGGCGAGCCGTCATCGCGCGCGCATCAACGCGAAGTATTTGCGATACACGATCGAATTCTTCGCCACGCTCACGTCGCGCAGCACGCGCATGGAGGTGGCGCGCACGCTCGCGCGGCTGCAGAGCGTGCTCGGCGACGGCAACGACGCCGCAGTGGCCCTGCGCTATCTCGAGCGCATGGATGCCGAGCCGTATCAGCTCGGATTCGCGCGCGGCTGGTGCGAGGCCGTCAAGCGCTATACCGCGAAGGAGGGCGAACGCCTCTTGCGCGAACTGGGCGAGCCGAAGGTGTCGCGCGGCGCCTGACGCGCGTCTCTATAATCGCTGGCGCGGATTGTCGGAACGGCGGACCGCGCCGAACCATCGCTCATATCGTCTTGTTTTTAGCTTGTTTTGCGCATGATGAATCCCACTGACCCAAAGTCCCCACCCACCGGAGCCGGCCACGCCGACGCCGGTTCCACTGAGTCATCCACGACCTCCGACGCGCCGGAACTGGGTCTGGGCGGCTCGGTCTGGTTTCAGTCCGGCCAGCAGATGCTGGGCGGCGCGGCGCGCATTGCGCTGCTGGAAGCCATCCACGCAACCGGTTCGATCACGGGTGCCGCGAAAGCGGTCGGCATGAGCTACAAGGGCGCCTGGGATGCCGTCGACGTCATGAACAATCTCGCGGGCGAGGCGCTCGTGGTGCGTGCGACCGGCGGCAAGGGCGGCGGCGGGACGACGCTCACACCGCGGGCGCTGCGGCTCGTCGAGACGTTCCGCGCCATCGAGCAGGAGCACCGGCGCTTTATCGAGCGCGCGGCGCACGCGCTCGGCGCCGTTTCGAGCCAAGGCGACGATGCACACGCTGGCGGGTTCGCTCGCGACCTGGCCGTGCTCGGCCGCTTCGCCATGCGCACGAGCGCGCGCAATCAGCTCTTTGGCACTGTGTCGGGAATCGTGCGGGGCGCGGTGAACGACGAGGTGTCGGTCGCGCTGCCTGGCGGCGAAGTCCTCGTGGCCACGATCACGCACGAGAGCGCCGAAGCGCTCGGGCTTGCTACGGGCGCGCCCGTAGTGGCGCTCGTGAAGGCGACTTCGGTCGTGCTGGTCGCGAGCGCGGCGGACGCGGCGCGGCTTTCGGCGCGCAACCGGCTGAGCGGGACAATCGAAGTGGTGCGGCGCGGCGCCGTCAACGCCGAAGTGACGCTCGCCCTGCCGGGCGGCACCGTGATTGCCGCGATCGTGACCGACGCGAGCGTGGACGCGCTGGGATTCGCCGCAGGGCAAGCGGCAACGGCCGTGTTTAAGGCTTCGAGCGTGCTGCTAGGCGTGGCCGGCTAAGCGGCGGATGAGCGACGAACGACGAACGGGGAGCCGCCAGTGAAGGCGGATTCAGGCGTGGCGCTGCGCGGGCGGCGTGAGGCCGTTGCGGGTTTGCGAGACCGGCGCGACGGGCGCCCGGTTGGGGCGATTGGCCTTCCATTTGGCGCGCACGTAGGGCCGGTCGTGACCCGAAACCGTGAGCGCGATGTGCGTGACCCAGCGATGCGTGGGCACATGCACGTTGTGCAATGCGATAGTCAGCGCCGCGAGGCTCAGCGCGACGGCCGCCGCTGAAATTCGCTGGGCTTGCGCCTGCCACCAATAGCGCGCGAACACGAGCGCGGTGAGCGCTCCGACCACGCAGCCCGTGACAGCCTCGGAAGGCGAGTGAGCGTCGAGCACCACGCGTGAGAGCGCAACCGCGAGCCCCACCGCGAGGCCGATGGTCACGCCTGTGGCGCGCACGAAGGACGGCGCGCCTTGCAGCATCAGGAAAAACGCGACGGGATAGACGGCCGTGGACAACATGGCATGGCCGCTGATCCCCGTGAAATCCAGTTCTCTTACCCCCACGCCCCAGCCGAGAAACGCGATCTTGGTGAGCGTCACCAGGCCGATTGCCAGACCGAGCACGAACACCCAGCTCGCCGCCATGCGCCACGAGTAGCCGACTATCAGCCACAGCGCGATAGCCAACGCCAGCGGCAGGGTGAGGCCTGCGCCGCCGAGGTTGGTAATCGAGTACCAAAGGTGAAGGGGCAAATCTGGCATGAGTCCGTGCTGCCGGCTGTCTGAAGAGGATCCTGGGGTTGTAGGTGCCTAACCGCTACTTCATAGCGACTCAACGCGCGAGCCGCCTCGCTGGCCGACACGCGCGTGAGACAAGTATCCAGTATAGCTGCCTCGCATAAACGAAGGCGTGCCTCGACGAACGCGCGCACGGACAGAATCCAGCCTGTCCGATCTGCAGCGTCATCCAAATGGTGTTATTGTGCGTTGCACAACGACGGATCGCGGCAAAACGCCACGATGTGTCAGACCCTTTTACGAGGCCATAGATGACGAAAAATCTGACGAAGCTATGGGCAGGTGGCATGCGACGTCTGCTCGCCATCCAGACCCGGGCGACCCGCGACGCCCTGAAAGGCGCGGGGATCGGTACACCCAAGCCGCAGGCAATCTGGCGCGCCGCTCAGGCCGCAGCCGAGCAGGCGGCCAAACACGTCACGCCGACGCAGGCGCGCAGCGGCGCGCCGGTGCGCGAGTCGCGCGTGGGTCCGCGCGCGGCCGCCTGGGCCGCGGGCGAATGGCACCGCGCGGAGCACCTCGTGCCGGCGAACGACCACCACGTCGGGCGCTCGCTTCCTTACGGGCTTTACTTGCCGCCCGGCCGCAAGACGAAGGGCATGCCCGTTGTCGTCATGCTGCACGGCTGCAAGCAATCGATGGATTCCTTCGCCGAAGGCACCCGCATGAATCTGCTCGCCGACCGCCATGGCTTCGCGGTGGTGTATCCCGAGCAGTCGGAACGCGCGCACCCGCATCAATGCTGGCACTGGTACGACGCGCGCGACGCGGCGGGCGGCGGCGAAGCGGCATCCGTCGTTTCGCTGGTCGATGCGCTCGTCGAGGAGCATGGCTTCGACCGCTCGCGCGTCTATCTGGCGGGTTTGTCGGCCGGAGCGGGGCTCGCGATGCTGCTCGCGGTGCGCTCGCCCAGCCGCTTCGCAGCCATCGCGCTGCATTCCGGCCCCGCTTTCGGTGAAGCACGCTCCGGCGTGACGGCGCTCGATGTGATGCGGCGCGGCGTGCACCACGATCCGGTGGCGCTCGTCGATACCCAATTGGGTGCGCGCATCCATCCGGGCATGCCGGCGATCGTCGTGCAGGGCGACGCGGACGCCGTCGTCGCGCCCGTCAACGCGGAACAGCTCGCGGTGCAACTGCTCCGCCTGAACGGTCTTGCGGACGCCCGCGGCGTGCGTCAGGGCGTCGTGTCGCGCGAGACCTTCAAGGACGGCTATCGTGAGCAGGACTACGAGTTCGACGGCGCGAGCGTCGTGCGGCTGTGCCGCGTGGCGGACCTCGACCACGCCTGGAGCGGCGGCGATGACACCGTGCCGTTCCATTCCTCGACGGGGCCGGACGCGAGCACGCTGATCTGGGACTTTTTCGAGGATCATCGCCGCGAGACCTTCGACGAGACCTACGACGACGAATTGACGCAGAACGTTGGTTAAAAGCGACTGCGGGCAGTTTAGGGGTTTACCCTTAACAGGGTTTACCCTATAATGGCTTCATTCGATTCGCGGGCAAGTGCCCGTCAAAGAAGGGCCAAATCATGTACCTGCTCAGCCGTCTTTTCCTGTTCCTTTCCGAAACCGCCGAAGCTCGCCGCCAGCAGCGCGAGGAAGCGTATCTCGCGCAGTCCGTCGACATCTACGATCTCGAGTTCCGCATGCGCAAGATGGATCGTGAGAAGGCCACGCGCCACCCGTCGTGGATGAACCACTACGGCTAAGCAGGAATGCTGAGCCCCGCTAACGGGGCAAAATGAAAACGGCGCCCCGAGTGAACGAGGCGCCGTTTTTGCATTGTGCGTGAAGGACAGCCGCGCCGTTCAGCGGCCAGAGTTCGGCATTTCGGCGGCCTGCTTTTCCTGCACGCCGAAGCAGCCGCGGTAGGTCGCGTAGAACGAGCAATAGAGCATCGTCGTCACGATGATGAGCGCGGGCATCAGGATCGCCACCGTGAAGTCGCCCGCGCCGAGCGCGCGCAGCAGCGTCGACAAGCCGATCGATACGACCGTCGAGACCGCGAACCACAGCGCGCCGTACACCGTGAACGCGCCCTTGTTGCGCCAGCAGCTCACGATGCTGAAGAACATGGCCTTCACGGGCGGCACGTCGTGCCACGCCGTGAGCACGGGCGCAAACCAGAACAGCATCGACACCGGCACGTAGCAGAGCAGCGAAGCGAGCACTGCAAGCGGCACGTCGCTGTTGGCGAGCGCTTCCGCGTCGAGGTCGCCGCCGATCGTCATCAGCCGCAGTAGCGCGCCGCCGTCCACGAACGCAGACGCGGCCAGCACCAGCAACATCGCGACCACGTAGATCGCCCCGAGCACCAGCAGCTGCTTCGCCACGTTGCTGCCGTACGAACGGAAGCCGTCGATCAGAATGGTCGGGAACACCGGTTTGCCCGCGATCGTGTCGCGGCACGCCGCCATGAAGCCGACGGCCACGCCGGGCACGAACAGCAGCGGCAGCACGCCGCCGATCACGGGGATGGCGGAAATCAGCGTCATCGCCAGCAAATAGGCGAAAAACAGCGTGAGAAACGCGAGCGGATTGCGGCGGAACAGCCAGATACCCTGGCGGAACCAGACGTAGCCCGTCTTCGCGGGGACTTCAATTAGTTGCATGGGCGATGGGGCAAGGCGTGATGGGAGCCCGCCTCGCTGCCGGCGAGGCGCTCGCGCAAGATGCGCTCGAAATGGCCGGGATCGTGCGGCTTGAGCAGCTCGGCCGAGCGGGGCAGGTGGAAATCATACAGGCGCGAGACCCAGAAGCGGTACGCACCTGCGCGCAGCATGTCCATCCAGTGCCGCGTTTCCTCGGGCGTGAATGGGCGCACGGTCTGGTAGGCGCGCAAGAGCGCGTCGGCGCGCGCCGTGTCGAGCTTGCCGGTGGCGAGGTCGACGCACCAGTCGTTCACGGTCACGGCCACGTCGAACAGCCACTTGTCGCAGCCGGCGAAATAGAAGTCGAAAAAGCCGCCCAGCCGAACTTCGTGGCCCGGCGCCGGGTGCGAGTGCGCAAACATCGCATTGTCGCGGAACAGGTCGCAATGGCAAGGACCGCCCGGCAGCGCCGCGTAGTCGGCCGAGCCGAAGAATGCCCGCTGGTGGTCGAGTTCGCTCGTGAGGAGCGTGCGCTGGGCGTCGTCCAGAAACGGCAGCACGGTCGGCACCGTTTCTTCCCACCATGAAAGGCTGCGCAGATTCGGCTGGTCGCCGCGGTAGTCGCGGCCCGCCAGGTGCAAGCGAGCGAGCATCTGCCCCACTTCCGCGCAGTGTTCCACGCCGGGCGCGAGTTCGGGCTTGCCTTCGAGCTTCGAGACGATGGCCGCGGGCTTGCCGTGCAGCAGGCCGAAAAGCGCGCCGTCCTTGCGCGGCATGGGGTCGGGTACCGGCACGCGATGCGAGGCGAGGTGCCGCATCAGGTCGAGGTAGAACGGCAGTTGCCCGGCCGTCAGCTTTTCGAAGATCGTCAGGACGTATTCGCCGCGCGTCGTCGTCAGGAAGAAGTTGCTGTTCTCAATGCCGGACTGGATGCCGCGAAATTCGACGACATCGCCGAGATCGTAGTCGCGCAGCCATTGGGCAAGCTCTTTGTCGGTGACAGCGGTGAAGACGGCCATGCAAGAAGGTCGGTTGATTGGTAATGGCGGGTCGGCGAACGCTGCGAGGTGCTGCCCGAGGGGCTTGCAGGCGTGTCCGGCTCAGGCGCGATGGCCGCGGCCCGGCTCATGGGGCGGCGCACATGGCGTTGGCGCGGGCATGCCACCTAAAGGCATGCCCGCGCCCGGGTGGCTCAGTAATGCAGGTTGATCGACGGCAGGCGCGTGCTGGCCTGGCCGTTGTTGCGCACTTGCGGCGAGGTGTCGGGGTTTGCGCTCATCGTGTAGCGCGTGCCGAAGTTCGAATGCACGTTGATCTCGACGGGCTTGCCCTTGTCGCGGAACTCGGTGATTTCGGTGCCGTTCGGGCTCACTTCGTGATAGCTGGGCACGCGCGGCACGTCGTTGATGTCGACCTTCGAGGTGACGCGTGCGGCCGGCTTGTTGTTGATCGCAGCCAGATCGGGCAGGCCCGCGCGTTCGTTCTCCGATTGCGCGGATTGTGCCTCGACGGCGGTCTTTGCGTCGTCGGCCGGCGCGGCCATGGCGACCCCGCTGAAAGCGAGCGACACCGCGACGGCGGCAAGAAGGTGCGACTTCATGGTCTTTCTCCGATGGGATGCTCCAATTCTAGCAAATCCGGGCGCTTCGCCCCATGTCGCGCAAGCGCTGCGGCCCGCGCCCGGCGGGCGGTGCGCGGCGCCCACAGCGCTCGCGGGGCGGGTCCTGCAAAAGCCCTCGGCGCGGCGAGGTCCGTCGCCAGAAAGTCGCACCTTCCGTGGTAATGTGGATCCATCAAACGGAGAGGCGAACGAAGATGAACAACGATAGCTACCTGCGGCCCCTCATGACGCCGGCGCACGACTTCCCGGACGAATTTTTCGAAGACGCCGCCGACGCCGTGGCGCGCCTCTCGAGCATCTACGAAGCGAATACGTCGTTCCTGCGCGACGCGTTCGCGCGCTATCGCCGCGGCGAGGCATTCGAGCGCCGCGTGCGCGCGTGCTACCCTTTCGTGCGCATTCGCACCAACGTCAACACGCACATCGACTCGCGCCGCTCGTACGGCTTCGTGGCGGGCCCCGGCGTGTTCGAGACCACCCTCACGCGGCCCGATCTTTTCGGCAATTACTATCGCGAGCAGCTGCGCCTGCTGGCGAAGAACCATCATGTGGGCATTGAAGTGGGCGTGTCGGATCAGCCTATTCCCGTGCATTTCGCGTTCGCCGAAGGCATCCACCTCGAAGGCGATCTCGACCGCGAGCGCCTCTTCGCCATGCGCGACGTGTTCGATACGCCCGATCTCGCGCAGCTCGACGACCGCATCGTGAACGGCACCTACGAGCCGGAGCCGGGCGAGCCGCATCCGCTTGCGCTCTTCACCGCGCCGCGCGTGGACTTTTCGCTGCATCGGCTCAAGCACTACACGGCCACGTCGCCCACGCACGTGCAGAACTACGTGCTCTACACGAACTACCAGTTCTATATCGACGAGTTCGTGAAGCTCGGCCGCGCGATGATGGCGCATACCGACGACGCCGACTTGCGCAACTATCGCAGCGAATACACGTCGTTCGTCGAGCCCGGCGACGTGGTGACGTATAACGCGAACCTGGGCGAACAGGACGACGAAGGCAAGGCGCCCGCGCGCCTGCCGCAAATGCCGGCCTATCACCTCAAGCGTGCGGACGGCAGCGGCATCACGATGGTCAACATCGGCGTGGGACCGTCGAACGCGAAGACGATCACCGACCACATTGCCGTACTGCGTCCGCATGCGTGGATCATGCTTGGCCACTGCGCGGGCCTGCGCAACACGCAGCGTCTGGGCGACTACGTGCTCGCGCACGGCTATGTGCGCGAGGATCACGTGCTCGACGCCGATTTGCCGCTGTGGGTGCCGATCCCGGCGCTCGCCGAAGTGCAACTCGCGCTCGAGCGTGCGGTCGCGGAGGTCACGAAGCTCGACGGCGTGGAACTCAAGCGCGTAATGCGCACGGGGACGGTGGCAAGCGTCGATAACCGCAACTGGGAGCTGCGCGATCATCGCGAGCCGGTGCAGCGCCTCTCGCAAAGCCGCGCGATCGCGCTCGACATGGAAAGCGCAACCATCGCCGCGAACGGATTCCGCTTTCGCGTGCCGTACGGCACCTTGCTGTGCGTTTCCGACAAGCCGCTGCACGGCGAACTCAAGCTGCCGGGCATGGCCGATTCGTTCTATCGCGCGCAGGTCGATCAGCATCTGCAGATCGGCGTGAAGGCGATGGAGATTCTGCGCACGAACGGCTTGCACAAGCTGCATAGCCGGAAATTGCGCAGCTTTGCGGAAGTCGCGTTTCAGTAAGCGCGCATTGACCGGCGGCGGCTGGCCACAGCCGCGCCGCCGGTTTGTCTTGTTGTCCTCGCTTGACTCACCAGGAACGCCGGCGTGCGCGGGCACCTCAGACTCCTTTACCTCTCACTGCTGCTCACTCGGCTCGCGGATCAGATCCTGCTGTTCACCGTGCCGCTGGTCGTATTCAAGCTGTCGGGGAGCGCGGCATGGTCGGGCATCGCGTTCTTCTGCGAAGCCTTGCCGCGCTATGCGGCCTTTCCGGTTTGCGGCGCGCTTTGCGACCGTATTTCGACGCTGAAGCTGATTCGCTGGAGTCAGCATTGGCGCTCGATCGTCTGCATAGGCGGCGTGCTGGGTTTCGCCATCCACGGCAGCCTCGTGTGGCTCATCGTCATTTCGGCGGGCGCGGGTGTGCTGACGACGCAAGGCTTCATGGCTCGCGAAGCGATGCTGCCGCGCATCTTTCACGGGGACGCCTACCGCAAAAGCCTTTCGTACACGCAGATCGCGGATCAATTGGGAACCGTCCTCGGACCGCTCGCCGCCGCGGGTTTGCTGGGCGTATCGCACTGGCAGTACGTCGTGTTGGCCGCAGCCGCGATTTTCATCGTGTCCGATATCGCGTTTTCGCTGTGGGCCGCGGGGCAGCAGGTGCCGGTGATCGATGGCGTGCAGCCAGGCCGGAATTCGCTTGCCCCATATCGCATTGCGTTCAGGCACGTCGTCGCGATACCGGGCTTGCTCGAATTGGTCGCGCTTGCGGCGGGCGTGAATCTCGTTGTCGGCGTGACGCTGGCGACATCGGCGGCCATGTTCACGGGCGTGTATGGCCAGACCGCTTCGGCCTATGCGTGGCTGCAGGTTGCCGGCTCGATCGCTACGGTCGTCGTGCTGATGTTCGTCGCTCATGTGAAGCTGCCCGCGCGCGTGTCGGGCGCTGCCGCTTATCTGCTGATCGTGCTGGGCGGGTTGCTGAC
>NZ_SMOD01000110.1 GCF_004353905.1 Paraburkholderia guartelaensis
ACGCCGGATGGAACCCCTACGTCCCGGTGGCCGAGCGCAGAAAGCAGGCGCAACAGCTGGTTGCGAGAGCGATCAAGGCTGGCAAGTCGCTGTCGCCCATCGCGCCCTATCGTGGGGCTATTGCGAAGACCTTCTGGGGCAAGGCATGGTGCGATAACCTGGAGCACTACAGCGACTACGCCAGTCGCCTGCCACGCGGTCGCACCTATGTGCGCAATGGTTCGGTGATCGATCTGCAGATTTCGACGGGCAGGATCCGTGCACAGGTCATGGGGTCCAGCCTGTACGAGATCGAAATTGATGTCACAGCCTGCCTGGAGAAACAGTGGCGGGCGTTGAGTGCCGAGTGCGCGTCGTCGGTTGACTCCATGGTCGAACTGCTGCAGGGCAAGCTGTCGGCTGCGGTGATGGGCCGCATCTGCAAGCCGGGCAGCGGGCTCTTCCCCGCGCCGAAGGACATCAGACTCGGCTGCAACTGCCTGGACGGGGCGGCGATGTGCAAGCACGTCGCCGCCGTACTCTATGGCGTCGGCGCGCGGCTCGACCAGCAGCCTGAGTTGCTCTTTGCGCTACGCGGCGTTGACCTTGGCGACCTCGTCAGCAGCACCGGTGCGAACCTCTCCGGGGCAGGAGCCGGCCCGGTATCCGGCAAGGTACTCGACAACGTGGACCTGGGCGATGTGTTCGGAATCGATATCGACACGGAGCCCTTTGCCGATGCGCCCCCGGCCCGGAGCAAGCGCACGCGCAAGGAAGCCGCCTCGCAAACAGCGCGCACGCCGAGGTCGACGGCGTTGAAGTCGTCTACGATTGCGGAATCGACACCAAAAGGCAAGGCCGCGCGGGCGGATGTGAAAGCCCGTGCTGCCGCCGTGAAGAAGCCAAAGGGCGAAACCGACCCCGCCGTGTCGAAGGCGACACGTTCGGCGGCATCCCCGAAGCCCGCTGTGCGTGCGCCCGCTGCACCGAAACGCCCGAAACGCCGCGGCTGACTTCTGGGGTGGCGCGTCACCGTCAGGTCCGGAGACCGATCTCGCTTTCGAAGCGTGCGACTGGACCGGGACGCCGCGGATCGGCAAATTCCGGCTTCACCTCAGGCTGGAGCCCGACCCGAGCCTGAGACGTCTGCCCGGATCTAACCGGGCGCCTGTTGACGGGTTGCGATGAGGAAGACGAGCGGCCGATAGCTGACGCCAGCGAGGGTGCCGATTAGAATGCGATGAAGTGGAATGTCAGGGAGCACATGTTGGGCAGGAAAAAGAGTGCAGAAAAGTTGAAGGTTGTGGCGGTCCGCATCGATCCGGTCATCGAGCGCAGGATCCAGTTCCTGGGCGAAGCGACTGGCCGCAGGCCGTCTTTCTTCCTGCAGCAGTTGATCGAAGGCGGTATCAGCGCGCTGGAGGAGGTATGGCTGCGTCCAGATCTGTTGGCACAGGTCCGCGCGGGCGCGGTGCCGCAACCGGCCGTGTCTCACGTGGCACCAGACCTGTTTGACGAAACCGCCATCGTGAATTGATCCCGAATGCGCCGCACACGTCAGCGAACCGGGCGCGTGGCGCAATTGGCAGCCCCCGAAATGATCGTCTGAAGATCGTTGGATGCATCCGGGTGCAGGGCGTGTGAGGTTGTAGCCTGACTACCGGGGAACTCGATGTCGAGTCGCCTTGTGCAAGGAAAAATCATCGTGTTCCACAAAATACAGGTATGAGGAGACGCACGGTTGCGATATCAGCGTCCCGAGCCTCGAGGCGCGATTATCGATTCCTACAATCTATACGTACTACTATTAAAAATACTCTGGGATAAATTTGCGTGAGATCACACAAAATATTGCGATGAATATAAATAGTATGTCGTTACCATATCTAATTGTGTTGAATAGAATCGATCGCATTTTTCGAATCGATGCACGTATGGGGCTCAAGATAAGAAGGATTATCTTTATAGTCTCGAATGTGTCGGCGTTTGACGATTCCGCAGGCGCGATCGACGACTGGAAACGCTTCCCTTCGGGGGGCAGCTATCAATCGAGCAAAACCGAAGCGAGGTAAGTTCGTGCTGACCATATTCGACGGTCGGGGGATCATGGCTACGTTCAAGGAACTGAAAGCACAAATGGTCGCGTTGGAGGAAGAGGCGGCGGCGGCCCGGGCGGCAGAATTTGAGGAAGTGCTCGCGGACATCAGGGCGAAGGTAGCCGATTATGGGTTTACCGAGCGGGATATCTTCGGACGCCAACGGGGCAGCCGCGTAACCGCCTCGCGTGGCGTCGTGCCGGCCCGATATCGTGACCCGAAGACGGGGGGCGACCTGGTCGGGTCGGGGCGAGCGTCCAACTAATGGAATGGACGCCCCCGCCCGAAACGGCATCGGTGTGCCAGAGTGGAAGAGTGTCAAAGCGACCACTTAATCGAGGAGTGCACGCATCATGAAGATTTCGACGATTGGCATCGATCTGGCAAAAACCGTCTTTGCGATACATGGTGTGAATGAACGTGGCCGAGCGGTCTTGAAGAAGGTGCTCAAGCGTGATCAGATGGCGGCGTTCTTTGCCAACCTACCGGCGTGTCTGGTAGGAATGGAGGCGTGTGGTAGCGCCCATTACTGGGCTCGAAAGCTGCAGGGCATGGGACATACGGTACGCCTGATTGCACCACAGTTCGTGAAGCCGTATGTGAAGACAAACAAAAATGATGCGGCTGATGCCGAGGCAATCTGCGAGGCCGTCGCGCGACCGAACATGCGCTTCGTGCCGATCAAAACCGTTGAGCAGCAGTCGGTGCTGTCGCTGCATCGCGTCCGTCAAAGTTTCGTTCGGGCTCGCACCGCGCAAGCTAACCAGATACGTGGCTTGCTAAGTGAGTTCGGGCTGGTTGTTCCACAAGGGATCCACCAGCTCGCCGGGCGAGTGCCGAGCATCCTCGAAGATGCGGCCAACGAGTTGACGGGATCCTTCCGGCAACTCATTCAGCGTCTCCTGGAACACATGAAGGAACTTGACCGCCAGGTCCACAACCTGGAAGTGCAAATCCGGGTATTGCACCGCGAGAACGAGGTCAGTTGCAAGCTCGCTCGGGTGCCAGGCATTGGTCCGATTACCGCGAGCGCGCTAGTTGCCTCTATCGGCGATGGCAAAAGCTTTGCAAGCGGGCGCCAGCTAGCTGCATGGCTGGGCCTGGTGCCCAGGCAGAGTTCCAGTGGTGGCAAGAATGCGCTGCTGGGGATAAGCAAGCGCGGCGATACTTATATACGGACCCTGCTGATACATGGAGCGCGTTCAGTCATCCGTGCGGCCAATCGGAAAGAAAACAAGGAGGGCTGGTTATATAGCCTGCTACAACGACGCAATCCGAATGTTACAGCAGTTGCACTCGCGAATAAGAACGTGCGCATCGTATGGGCACTCCTGGTTCACGCACGCGAGTTCCGAAGTGACTACATGGCGACTCCGACTGCAGCGTAAGCTTCGCGACACCAATAGACTGAGACGAATAGCAGGACACTTCAGCCGATTGCGCAGGCAATCATGATGTGATGGCGATATAGGTAAGACCGTGGTCAGGAAAATCTGATTGATCCAGTGTGCGTAAGAGCACGGCCAACTGACGAGATCTTGACCAGCAAATTCCATCAGGGACCGCCGGCGTGCGCCGGGTGCGAAGTCCGAATGCATGGCTGCAATCTTGACCTATAACCTGTCGCAAAATGATGGCTTGGCAAACCGGGGGCGTCCATGCATGGATCAAGGATGTGAAAAATCGCCGCAGATACCTGATTCGTGACTGACGTCGGGCGAAAAAAAGCCCGCTCAGGCGGGCATAAGTTTGGAGACCGAGGGGCGCTAGGCCACTCAAGCCTAACTTTAGCGTGCGCCGCTCCGCCGCACACCTATCCGTCCGGGGAGGGTGGGGGCATCCTTGGACCTCGATGACCCTGATCGACCCTCAACAGCCGCTTGGCCCGGGATCAAATCAACGGCAGCTTCCAAGGTCCAACGGACTTTCGCTCGCGCGGTCGACTGCTACTTACTGAAGACGCGGGCACCCGCGGAGTTATCGTCGGAACTGGTGTATGCGGCGTAGGGAGGAGGCAGGAGAAGGCGGTGGCGATTGGAGGAGAATGTTGCTTTCCACGGTAACACTTCCTCAATCGAACTCCACCACCATGGCGAAACATACGCAGGAAACGAGCAACGGTCAAACAGCAGAAACGCAATTTGAAGGCGCACCTGGCCTGGACGATCTGATCCAGCAAGGGGCGCGGCGAATCATCCAGCAGGCAATCGAGGCGGAACTGGCGGCGATGCTTGAGCAATATTCGAATGTGAAGACGATGGACGGCCGGCGC
>NZ_SMOD01000111.1 GCF_004353905.1 Paraburkholderia guartelaensis
TGTGCATTCGGAACTTGCCTAGCCTTCACACCGCATCGCTGCTAGCAGTGTCAGCCCCCCGTCACCGAGTTGAGCCGTCATTCGAAAAGTACATTGTCCCAAGAGCTTCACACCCGAAAGTTACCCATCGCGCATGTCTTGGTAGGCAACTGCTGGTCGTACAGCAGGTCACAGCCTCTGCCGCAAATAGCAATGGCGGCGGAGTGTGACAAGACAGGGAAGAGCTTTGCCATCCAATACCTCAACCGGTTTACGTCCGGCAGACGGCGACACGTGTCGCAAAGCATGGAACACGATAGCACGCTATACGTCGGCCTGGACGTTCACAAGGACTCGATCACGGTCGCGTACGCGCACGGTTCGGGCGAGGTCGAACTGCTTGGCAGGATGGGGACGACGCAGACCGACATCGATCGCCTGTGCAAACGCATGCAGTCCAAAGCGCGCCACGTACGCGTCGTCTACGAAGCGGGTCCGTGCGGCTATGGGCTCTACCGTCAGCTCGTGCAGAAGGGCTTTGACTGCATGGTGTGCGCACCGTCACTGATTCCCAGAAAGCCAGGCGAGCGCGTCAAGACCGATCGACGCGACGCCGTCAAGCTGGTGCGGTTGCTCCGTACCGGCGACCTGTCAGCCGTGTACGTACCCACGGTAGACGATGAAGCGTTTCGGGATCTGGCACGTGCGTGGGTGAGCGCCAAAGACGATATGAAGCGTGCGCGACAACGACTGAAGGCCTTCCTGCTCTCGCATGGCGTGCGCTATGTGGGTCGTGCCGACTGGGGAGCCGCGCACCGTCGCTGGGTAAGCGCATTTTCATTCGACAACCTTTGGCAGCAACTCGCGCTTGACGAGCTTCGGCGCACGATTGAGGACCGCCTTGCGCAATGCGATCGTCTCGAGGCCGCCCTGCGCGAGGCAGTCCTCAACTGGCGCTTCTATCCGGCGGTCCCCGGCCTGCAGGCCATGCGCGGCGTGCAGTTCACTACGGCCGTAGGCATGCTCGCCGAGCTGGGCGATCTCTCGCGATTCGAGCATCCGCGCCAACTGATGGCCTGGCTCGGCGTTACCCCGTCAGAACATTCCTCCGGCAACAAACGGCGCCAGGGCAGCATCACCAAGACGGGTAACAGTTATGCAAGAAAGCTGTTAGTCGAGGCCGCCTGGAGCTACCGGCACCCGGCACGTGTGAGCCCCGAGATCCAGCGGCGACATGAAGGCATCCCCAAGCCCATCATCGATCGCGCCTGGGACGCGCAGGTGCGACTGTGCCGGCGTTATCGCAAGCTCATCGCTCGCGGCAAGCAGAAGAATATCGCGGTGGTCGCGGTCGCCCGCGAACTCAGCGGGTTCATCTGGGACATCAGTCGGCTGGCGATGTCGCTCGCTGTACCGCGCGAGGTGCACACGGCGTAATGCAACACCTGAGCCCCCGTTGACCTCACCCTAACCACTGGAGGAAGAGTTTCCTGAAGGCGACGTAGCCCGGCACGCGAGCGAGTGACCCGCGAATGGACTACGCAACGGACAACATCCAGATTTGCGACGCTAGATAGCGGCAGGCTCGTTGGACGGACCTCTGTAATGCGGTAGCCAACCCGCGAATATCAGTGTGATCCACCGTCGAGATTTACTGCTACGTCGCCCTCAGGAAATTCACATGACATGTACTCGAGAAGCTGAAAACCGATCCCATTGACACGTGAAGTCATATCAGTCCATTGAACCAATGAAATTGCACTGATCTAATAGTGCATGGGCAAAATGAATCTTAGTGAAGCTGAGCGCGAAGAACTGATGTGCAACCACTAGTCGGGTAGAAGCGCACCTGCAACGCGACCAGGAACAGTCTCACTCCCTGCCATCATGGCGATTCGCTGCCCGGCGAGCACGAAATGGACATGCATCCGTGCGACGAGAATTCCGTTCGTCCGCGCCCGGACTTCCACGCGGCGCGCAGCGTGACATGGCGTTACCCCTACAATTTCCGCGATCACGGAATCGCGCTCGACGTACTCCCCTGGGCCCACCTGCCAACTGACGATCCCTGACTGCGTCGCCTTCACATGATCGACCGCTTCGAGCGCTGCGATAACCGGTGCAGAGCGTTGCGCAACTGCCTCCCGGTCAACGACCAAACCCTCGATACGCAGGAAGTCGAGCAACGCGTCGGCATCGCCAATCGCCAGCTCATCAGATACATCGCGTTGTCCACGCAACTCGATAACGGCCGAAAACCCCTGCCGGGATTCACACGGCAGACCGCCTCGTCGCAATGCGAGCCACGTGTCGTGGAATGCCTGGTCGAAAGTGCCGCCGCCGGCATGTTCCTCAAGAAGCAACACCGGAGATTTCAGGCACCTCGCCAGCGCAGTAGCGCGTTCTTCCTGTGCCCAATTGCTGTACACATGCATGATCGCCGTCTTGTCGCAATGCAGGTCGAGCGCCATGTCGTGCGCAAATGCGCGGCATAGAAGCGTCGCTTTCAGGTAGTCGACCGGGTCTGCACCTTTGGTGTCAGGCGCCGCAATCGCCATCAGCCACGCCTTCACTTCGTGGAGCGTTCTGGGGTGATCGCCGGCCTCAATCCGCCGCAGAACCTCCAAACGAACATCCGGAAAGCGCCGATCGAAGTTGCCACTTCCCGCGCAATCAAAGCGCCCCGTGAGCGTTCCGCCAACGACCTGCTGCATACCGATGGGATTCGCCCAGGTCATCACGGCAATACGACCGTTCAGAGCCCCCAGGCGCTCCAGCGTCACGAGACGTTCGAGCAGATGCTGGATCAAAAGCAGTCCAGGTACCTCGCCAGCGTGCAATGCGGCTTGAACGTAAAGAGAACAGTCGGCGTCTTTCGGCCCGAATGCATATTCACGCAGCGACAGGCTTAACCCCGGCGCAGATCCAGGCAGCGGTATATCCTCTATTTCCATGACTCGGTCTTTACCCGCGATCGGTTAGAACTGCGTGAGAAAGCGCTTAAAAATCGAGCAGTAAATTGCCGGGATCGCGCCCTTCGAGCGCCAAATCTCCCGCGATCAAAGCTGCACGTTGGCCAGGCCGCACAAGCTTTTGCAATTGACGCACGACCATCACGCCGTCAATCGGACTAACGACCGGGATGCGCGAATTGATTCCTTCGCCATCGAGACGGACGATCTCTGCGAACGTCTCTCCAGCCACGATATGCTCTCCGGGCGCGCGTCGATAAACGATCACGCCAGCACACGCGCACCGTACGTGGGCAGCCCCCTGGAGTGGAAATACGTTGGGCGACGCCTTCAAACGTTGGGCATTATCCGCCTCTGGCAAGGACAAGATGCCTTCGGATTCGGCGAAATGAAGCAGACGTCTCGCATCATCGAGCGCGAGTTCATCGTTGACGTCCGTCTGGCCACGCAGCTCGATCGTCGCCGAAAAGCCGCTCTCGTTCACACCGAATACGCCAGCCTGCTGCAATGCCCCCCACGCGCTCGAGTGCGTCTGATCGAATGCTCCTCCCCCGCTCTGGGACGGCTCGAGCAGCACGACCGGTGCTCCGATTTGGCGAGCCAATCTCACAGCCCGCTCACGTTGCAGGGCTGACGCATACACATGAGCGACTGCGTCGGTATCGCAATGCAGATCGAGAACGATGTCGTGTTCTAATGCCAGTCTTGCCAGTTCAAGCTTCATCGCCGCAGTGGGACTCAGATCGTCACGCCCGCCCAGCAAACCGCGGAAATAGTGCTTCCACCCGGATCGATTGAGGCTGCGCGCATCCGCTTCGCGCATACGATTCGCTACTGCTTGATCCAGCAACGGGAAGTTGCGGTTGAAATTTTCCCCATTCTCAAAGTCGAATCGCCCAACCACCGGGCCGAATAGTCTTTGTGACAGACCGATCGGGTTGGCGTACGGCACGACAGTGATACGGCCATGGATCCGGCCGGCGCTATCGAGTACGTGCAGCAACTCGACCAGGTGTTGCAGAACCAGCAGACCGGGATGCTCGTCGGCATGCAAGCCCGCATGCAGATACAGGCTGCGCCCGCTATCGGCTCCGCCGAACCGATGCGCCGTCAGATGGAGTGCGACGCCAGGTGCAGGTGATGGGAGAGGAATCTCGATGCGTTGATAGGTCACGTGTTGCCTCCTCAAACGAATCCCGACGACGAACGTCCGCGCCACCGGTTGCCCGACTTGTGAATTAATGTCCAGCTGTACCGGCGACGATCCGATAGAGCTCCGCTGCGACGGCGATGTCCTCCAG
>NZ_SMOD01000112.1 GCF_004353905.1 Paraburkholderia guartelaensis
TCGATGGACGGCAAAGGCGCCTGGCGCGACAACGTGTTTGTCGAGCGCGTGTGGCGCAGCATCAAGTACGAAGAGATTTATTTGAGAGCCTACGAGTCGGTCAGCCACGCCCGGCGCTCCATTGGCCAATACATTGAGCTGTACAACCGCAAACGTCCTCATTCGAGTCTGGCGGATCAGACGCCCGATGAGGCATACTTCGCGACGCTGCCAGCGATCAAATCGGCAGCATGATCGCCCCGGACGTTCCACTTAAAAATCGCGGGACCCTGTCCGAACAAGCGGCACCACCTCTGGTTGCGCCGGGTGCAGGAGTATTTGCAGAAGCTTCGCCCCGCTGCACGCCCCGACCCGGTGGTCAGATTCGAGACTGAGCCGGGCCACCAGATGCAGATGGACTGGATCGAGTTTCGTAAGCCGGGGCACAAACTCGGCATGCTCGCGGCGTTCGTTGCGACATTGGGCTACAGCCGCGTCAGCTACGCGGAGTTTGTCACCGACATGCGTATCGAAACGCTGCTGGCTTGCCATGCGCGGGCATTCGAGGCATTTGGCGGCGTCACCAGAGAGATCGTCATCGATTTTGTTCCCGGGAACAAAATCGAGGTTCTGTGCCCGCTGGCGTTATGTGGCGGCAAGCGCGGTGTTCCCGTACTGAGGCGGCGGGGAACGAATATTTGAGCACATAATTTGCTACAGCGAATTGAGCCATTCAAGAAGAGTTTTGTCGTCCTTCCAGGCGGTACGAGCTCGGGATCCCGCCGAAACACCAGGATTCACCGCACACGCTGCCAACGCTTCGGCTTTTGCACGCAACGTTAGTTCTGCATATCGGTTGGTAGTATCGACACTGACATGTCCGAGCCAGCCACGAATTACGTTGATTTCGACACCTGATTCCAGAAGGTGGACCGCAGCGGTATGCCGCTTATATCGTTGGGTATATTAGCGGCACTATATCCCCTTCCGGATTATGTCTGGTAATTGCAGCACGGCACGTTTTTTAGGGTAAACGGCCTGCACCAGATAGAGATAATCTTGACTCCTTCCACCCGCTCCCCATGCCGGGGAAGGAGGTCGTCGTGAAGTACATCATTCATGATCAGGTCACGCTCTCTCAGGCGCCAGAAGGGCCGCTTGCAGCTCATTTGGTATCCTTTGCAAGTGCGATCAGCGCTCAGGGGTATAGCGCGAAGTCCCTGAAGCAGCAGGTACGTATCGCCGCATGCTTTAGCCGATGGCTCAAGCAGACAGGTGTCAACGTAAAGGACATCTGCTACGACCACGCAAAACGGTATTTGCGCTATCGCGCCCGACATGTGCAACCTTACCGTGGGGATCGGGCTGCACTCCGTCATCTCATCGATTTTATGCGGAGTGAGGGCGTGATTCCCGTCGAGAAGACAGCCAGACGTCGGGTGCCACCGGCTGAGGTTTGCGTACAGGCATACGCGGAGTACTTGCGTGATGCTCAGGCCCTCGCCGTAACAACCGTCATTAACTACGTGCCGTTCGTCCGCGATTTTCTCCACCATCGTTTCGGTGACGGGAAGGTCAACTTGTCGCGACTACGTGCCGCGGATGTCGTGAGCTTCGTGCAGTTCCGTGCGCCACGTTTGCACTTGAGGCGAGCCAAGCTCATGACCGCTGCGCTGCGCTCTTTTCTACGCTATGCGCGTTATCGCGGCGACGTTACGCTGGACCTGGCTGCCGCCGTTCCGGTCGTCGCCAACTGGTCGATGCCGTCAATTCCTCGAGCAATTTCCGCCGAGCAGACGCGGCAGTTGCTGTCTAGCATCGATAGACGGACTTCGGTCGGGCGTCGTGACTACGCCATCTTGCTCTTACTCGCGCGATTGGGCTTACGCTCTGGTGAGGTCGCTTTTCTCGAGCTCGATGATATCGACTGGGACGCGGGCCAGGTGAGCGTGCGCGGCAAGGGTGGGCAACGCAGCGAGCTACCGTTGCCCGCAGACGTCGGCAAAGCAATTGCCGCATATTTGCGGCACGGGCGTCCTCATAGTGCCAGTCGCCGCGTATTTTTGCGTGCAAAGGCTCCAATCACAGGCTTTCGTGGACAAAGCGGTGTCGGCTCCCTCGTCCGGAATTCGCTTCAGCGCGCTGGCATCGATGCGCCCACTATGGGAGCCCATCAGTTCCGCCACGGCCTGGCCACCCAGATGTTGAGCCATGGGGCATCGCTCAGCGAGATTGGCGAGGTGTTGGGGCATCATCATCCACAGACTACGAAGATCTATTTGAAGGTAGACATCAAGGCATTACGCACACTCGCTTTGCCGTGGCCGGGAGGTGTGCGATGAACACACTTCGACAGGCCGTTCAGGATTACCTCAATCTGAGGCGCAGCCTGGGATTCAAGCTGAAAGAGGCAGGCAATGCGCTACCAGATTTCGTCGCGTTTATGGAACAGCATCGTGCTACCTACATTACCCAGGCGTTGGCTCTCGCGTGGGCTCGACAGCCATCGGGCGTTCAGCCCGCGCAATGGGCGCAACGTCTGAGCTATGTACGCCAGTTTGCGCGCCATCGCAGTGCCACCGATCTCCGCACCGAGATACCCGCGCCAGGCTTGTTACCGTTTCAACCGAAGCGGGCTAGACCGTACCTATATTCAACCAACGAGATCCGCGCATTATTGCGGGCTGCGCTGGAGATGCCATACCGAAACGAACTCGAAGCACTTCTGCCGTTGACCTACTATTGCCTATTCGGATTGCTTAGCGTATCGGGCATGCGCCTGGGTGAAGCGCGCAATCTCGAGCTACAGGACGTGGATCTGGCCGCGGGGATATTGACGGTCCGCGGCGCGAAACTAGGCAAGACGAGATGGGTCCCTCTGCATGCCTCGACCTGCGAGGTGCTCGCAAACTATATCGCACAACGCGAGCGTCATTGGGCGGGGCGACCAGTATCTTCGTACCTGTTCGTTTCGAGCTGGGGCAACCGGTTGGACAGCGGTCAGATTCATCGCGCTTTCTATGCGTTGTCGCGGCAGATCGGCTTGCGCGGTGAATCAGACAGTCACGGGCCGCGTCTGCACGATATGAGACACGTTTTCGCGACGAACACACTTGTACTGCCGCGCGTCAAACAAGATGAGAGCAGCGCGTCAATCAGGATGAGAGCACTGGCGTTGCGGTAGCGGTGAAGGGCGTAGCCCGGAACCGCTGCCGCAACGCCGCGCCGAGGAGCTCCCCCGCTCGGGGTGCCTCGTCGGTGGTCGCGGTAAATCGGGTATGAACAGCTCTTCCATGTAGCGAAGGGAGGCTGAGTTGCCCGGCCGACACATCAACGACCATCAGATGAGGCTCTACATGAAGTACAGACTCAAGGAAGGGCCGCCCCAAGCGGCTGCGCGCGCTGGTTTCAGCGCCGCCACGGGCTATCGCATCGAAGAGGATCCGCGATTGCCATCGCAGAAGAAGGCCCCGCGCGGGCGTCGCCGTGCCGATCCTCTGGCCGCGATCTTTGACACCGAGATCGTGCCGCTGCTCCAGTCTGCTCCCGGCATCCGGCCGACTGCCGTGCTGGACGTATGCGATCCATCATCGACGCCACACAGAGTCGCATGACGAAGAACGTGAGGTGAGTCAGGAACGTGGATCAGCGCAGATCGACCGGCAGCTTCCAAGGAAGCAGTGCGTCGTAATCGTCAATTGTTGTCGCCAGTGGTAGGCGCTGGAACAGCCAGGTGAGGTAGCGGTATGGATCGATACGGTTCGCCCGACACGTCTCGACCAGTGAGTAGAGATTCGCACTCGCGTTTGCGCCGTTCACGGTGTCCGCAAACAACCACGAGCGCCTCCCTACACAGAAGGGGCGAATTGAGT
>NZ_SMOD01000113.1 GCF_004353905.1 Paraburkholderia guartelaensis
TCGCGTGTCGCCCGGCGTCCGGTCTGTGCATCGCGCCTCGGATAAAATGCAGGGACTGTGACACTGGCCGGAGAGGCTTCCCGGAGGCGCGGCGTCGCGCTGAACGTCGGCGGCAATGGCGAAGCGGGTGAACTGCATTGCGGTTGCCGCATACCCCACGGACATACCATGAAATTCGATCATCCTGATCCCGAACTCAACAATCCGTTGACTGACGAAGAGCTGGAATTCCTCGAACGCTTTCTTTCGGGCAATGCCGTCTGCAACGATGCGATGGGTGCGGTCATGTTGCATGGCTTTCTGACTGCCGTCATCTCAGGACCGAATGCGATATTGCCGGGCGCGATCCTTCCCTGGATCTGGGATGCCAGGCACGCAACCCGTCAACCCAGATTCCTGTCGGCGGGTCGGGCTCGCAAGGTCACAGGACTGATCTTTCAGTACTGGAACGACATTAACGACACCCTGAATCAATGCCCCGACCTGTTCGAACTCCCGCTGCACACGAGCGTATACGAGGGAGAAGAGGTTCCTGTCCTCGACGAATGGTGCGAGGGTTATTGCAAGGGCATCGACATCGACCGGGAGGCCTGGGAGCCGCTGATCGAACGGCRCCCATGGTGGTTCAATGTCATCCTGCTATTCGGCACAGCCTCCGGATACCAGGAACTGGCGCGGCGGGACTACACGGTCGGGCAACGCCGGTCGTTTGTCCTCCAGCTCGCGGCATCGACACTCAATATCCATCGCTACGGGTGTGAGGAACGTCGGAGGTTGGTGGAGCAGGGCGAGCAGCGAGGCGCGATCCGGGCGGGTTCATGGCCGAAGGCCAGGACGGCGACGCAGACCACAGTGAGGAATCGGGCCGCCCGGGACGGGAGCGTGTCCARAGATGTGTTCCTCGTAGATTCGCTCGGCCGGGTGACGGACGACGCGTTTCACCCGCTGGCATTGTCCCCGCTGGCTACGCGCATCACGCGTGGCGGCACGTCTGTCGATGCGCACATCTATCGCGCCGGCGATGAGGGTCGCGACGGCTGGATACTGGAAATAATCGACGCGTCCGGGACGTCCACGGTCTGGGACGAGCCGTTCCCGACCGATGGGGCTGCGCTGGCCGAAGCATTCAGCACAAGCAACATGCACGACATCGCCCCGGTAAGCCGTGCCGGACCGGCGCCCGCGTCGTAACGCTTAGCGCGCCCGCACCCGGAAGGGTCTGGCTTTGCACGCCGTGGACAGATGCTTCGCCCGGCGATGTCATGTGACGTGCTGCGAAACAATCCGTCCCACGACCAGGACCGGTCATTTTTCCCACGGCGCAGGCGATACGTGATCTCCTGGCGGACCCGTCTTCCACCTGCATTTGAAACCGGGACTTCCCATCAACTGTTCATGTCCTTGACCGATACCGATCGCCTCTCGCCACGAATCACACCGGCTGGCCACCTGCTTGCCGCACCCGACGTCGAGGCGCCCGCGCTGCCTGATGACGTAGCGCTGGGCGCGGCTTTCGCGCGCGGCGCTGGTCACGGGCTGCTTTACCTGGGAAGCGCGACCATCGGGCGAGCATTGCCGCCCGCCTGGGCGTGGTGGCGCGAACTGGGGGCCCGCTATGTCACGGCCCTGTGCACTACGGCGGAAGGTGGGGACATCGCGGGCGCAGAGCCAGACCCGCTGGAGCTCGGCACACTGATCGAAGACGCGCCGCCCATGACGGGCGCTGAATATCTCACGCCGGATGTTCTGGCGGCACTCTGGGGCGAAATCGATGGTGCCCTGCGCGCCGAGCTCGCTGATTCGGGAGGGTCACTTCAGGCATTCCTCAGGTCGCGTCATCCTGCCTGGAATCTGGTGGGCCGGGTTCACTTCAACCTTGCCGAAAACCGCAAGGACCCCGAAGCACCTTTCGCATTTCTGGCTACGTACGCTGCGCGCCTGTCGGCCCATGGCAAGACGCAGCATCAACCCCTGTCACGAGCACTCGAGGAATTCTCCGGTGCTCGCAACAAAGCGCAGCTGCTCTCGCTCCTCATGCCGGTTCAGCGTGCAGCTGAACGCTGTGACTGGCTGCGTGCGATGGTTGAATCGCGCGAAATCTATCACCCGTTGCGCTGGATGCCCGCCGACGCCTGGCGGCTTCTCTCGGATCTGCCCGCCCTGGAATCTGCCGGCATCAAGGTTCGACTACCGGCGAGCTGGGCGGCGGGACGCCCCGCGCGGCCCGCGGTCAGGGCGAGCGTCGGGACGCAGCCTCCGTCACTCCTTGGCAGGGAAGCGCTGCTCGACTTCAGGATGGAGGTGTCACTCGATGGCGAATCGTTGAGTCCGGCCGAGATCCGGACTCTGCTCAAGGGGGCCGACGGCCTTCAGTGGATTCGCGGGCGCTGGATCGAGGTCGACACGAAGAAGCTGGGCCGCCTGCTTCAGCGCTTTGAAGGTCTGGAAAAGGCCGCGCAGGCGGGACTGCCGCTGAACGATGCGTTGCGTCTGCTGGCGGGCGTCTCCGGTAATGAAGAGGACGCGTTCGGCGAGCGCGACTGGGCGCAGGTCGTGGCTGGCGACTGGCTTGCACAGATGCTGCAGCAGTTGCGCCAGCCGGAAGGGCTGGCGCACGTCGATCCGGGTCCCGATCTGAAAGCGCAGCTTCGACCGTACCAGCAGGCCGGTGTGCGCTGGCTCTACCTGCTCAGCCAGCTCGGGCTCGGAGCGTGTCTTGCCGACGATATGGGTCTCGGAAAGACGATGCAGGTCCTCTCCCTGCTACTGATCCTCAAGCGCGACCCGGTCGAGCCGCGCCCGAGCCTGCTGGTCGCCCCGGCGTCCCTGCTGGCAAACTGGGCCGCGGAGGCGGAGCGTTTCGCACCGGGGTTGCGCGTGCTGGTAGCGCATCCGTCCATGACGCCTGCAGACGAACTACGCGCCCTGGACAGTGCGCGGCTCATGCAGACGGACCTCGTCATTACCAGCTTCGGCTCGCTGCTGCGCCAGCCCGTTCTGGAAGCGTTCCAGTGGAATATCGCGATTGTCGACGAGGCCCAGGCGATCAAGAACCCCGGCACCCGCCAGACGAAACAGGTCAAGAAGCTTCAGGCACGCTCACGCATCGCCCTGACGGGCACCCCGGTGGAAAATCGCCTGTCGGACCTGTGGTCCATTTTTGATTTCACGCATCCAGGCCTGCTGGGCTCGGCGAAGGAATTTGCCGGTCTGACCCGGCGTCTGGCGAAAATGGAGCATTTCGGCCCGCTTCGAAACCTCGTGCGGCCCTACATTCTGCGTCGTCTGAAAACAGACCGGCGTGTGATTGCCGATCTCCCGGAAAAAACCGAACTCAAGGCGTGGTGCCACCTGAGCCCCATCCAGGCCGCCCTTTACGGACGCGCAGTCAAGGACCTGACTGCGGCGCTGGATGGTACCGACGGTATTGAACGCAAAGGGATCGTACTAAGCTACCTGATGCGGTTCAAGCAGATCTGCAACCATCCGTCCCAGTGGCTTGGCGACGCGGCGTGGCAGCCGGAAGCCAGTGGCAAATTTGCGCGGCTGCGCGAACTGGTCGACGTGATCGCGGCGAAGCAGGAAAAGGTTCTGGTGTTTACGCAATTCCGCGAAACCACCGAGCCCCTTGCCGCGTTCCTCGGATCGCTTTTCGGGCGGGAAGGCCTGATTCTCCACGGCGGAACGCCCGTAGCCAAACGCCGCGAACTGGTCCG
>NZ_SMOD01000114.1 GCF_004353905.1 Paraburkholderia guartelaensis
GTTTCGGCTGGGCCAAGACCGTGGGGCGCATGCGCCAGGTGATGGTGCGTGGCTTGAAGAAGGTGGACCAGATGTTCGTGTTGAATATGGCGGCCTACAACCTTGTGCGCATGCGATCGCTGGCACAGGTGCGTCCATAGTGGCGGGAAAGCGGCAATGAGGCCAAAAAAGTAGCCTCAAACCGCCGAAACAACGTTGAATTCGCGTTGAGATTGCGCAATCTGAAAAATTTTGCGGCAGGAGCCGCGTAAGCGGAACAAGGCCGTCTCCGTTGGGCTGTATTTCAGCGGCCTGCTAATGAGCGTCTTGAGCAGGGATCCCGGCCAGATTCCCATTCGCAAGTTGGCCAGAAGGCGCGACAATTGCCAAAGCCCAATAGTCCAGTCAACGAAGAAATGCTCACTGGCATAATCGCGACAACGCAATACATCGCGCGCGGAGGTAAATTGATACAGCAGCGGCGCGAATTTCAGATGTGCTGTAAGCGGCTCAGCTGTGCCGTTTGTCCGTGCTCGTGTGTGTGAGGCATGATCGTGAACTGGAGCTGCCGGTCCAGTGAAGGAATTCGGCGGACTGGCTCGCGTGTGCAGCTTGTCGGCCACACACCAGGGCAAGAGCTCGTCGATGCGGTTGATTTTGTGATCGGCGATGTGGGTCAGCACATAGTCCAGGTAGGCACGCGGAACGATGTCATTCAGTGCGCAAGTGCCAATCAGTGCATACATCGCGGCTGCCCGTTCGCCGCCGCTGTCTGAGCCGGCGAATAAAAAATTATTCCGGCTACGCAAAATTCGGCGTAGCCGGAATAATGCGCAGCGGCAAATTACGCGGAGCCGTTCGTTGCCGAACAATGCTGCGCCGGTCGCCGAGCCGGTCCCCGAGGATTTCCGGTCCGGCGAACTACGCATAGTTACAGCGACTCCAGAAACTGGAGAAGACGGTCTGGCGGCCGATATCGACGGTTCTTCACGTGTGGCGGTTGAATGTTGCGCAGCGCCCGCTCTTTCATGGTGAGATCGGCTTCCATATAGCCGTGTGTAGTTGACGGACTGTCGTGCCCCAGCCACAGCGCAATGACAGACAGGTCAACGCCTGACTGAAGTAGATGCATCGCCGTCGCGTGTCTCACCAGGTGGGCCTGATCGAGCCAGTGGGCAACATCGCGGTCGATGCCGCTAGGAGTTCGATGACTTCTTTCTCCGTGTAGATGTGAGGTGCAAGCCGCCGATGAGCGCGCCCGCACAAGCCACGTGGCGGAACAATAGTGGAGGGATGAACTGCTTGAGATACCTCGCGAAGGGACGAATAACCTCAATCCTGCATGCCCATGTAATGGCTCTATCGCTTGGTGTCGAGTGCGCCCAATCAAGGACCAGCCTCTCAGTGATTGGGCCGCAGCGCCCTGTGGCATCTGCGAAACGCGCGAAGTTCATCAACACCTCACGTTCGAGCAACAACTCGTCGACGTCGCGAAGGCTAAGACCAAACCGGAAGGACCAGCGTATCCGTCAGCGCAACCCGCCAGGAGTCTGAACCTCAGAATGCGTAACCTTGATCGTGCCAGTAATGCCAGTCCGCGACTGCCACCTGTGTTGACTTATCGCTGTTCAGTGAAACAAGCTGGGCCAGCGGTGCCACCACGTCTCGTTCACCCCACCGGGCCCAGACGAAGTTGCCAACCCGGCACAGCTCTTCATGAGCGAGCGCGGTGACCGATACCTGTTCACCTGCGGGCAGCGGCGAAGAGGCCATCACCTTGCGAACGTTGGGCTGGAATGGAAACGAGAGCTGTTCTTCCAGATAGTAGTACCACGACAGCGCACGCTCTTCCTCGGTATACGCGTCGACGACGACTTCCATCTCGATGCGATGTTCACGTTCCGCGTTGAGTCTGGTCCTGGCCATGATGTTGTGCGGTATTCGGTATTGACTCGGGTTACAGATCGACGATATGCCGCAACAGGCCGTAGGAAACGCGCCAGTGCCCCTCCGAGCCTGTCACTGCGATTGACGCGGTTTTCGCGTTCAGTCTGACGATGGTGCCAAAGCGCTCGTTCAGGTGCTTGTCGGTGAATCCGACCGTGTCGCCGATGACGAACTCTTCGCGTTTTGCGCGCGGCGACGGCGGCGGTTCAGGATGAACAACTGGGGCAGTCCTGCCGGGAACGATCGCCGCGTAGGGAACCGCCCAGTGGCGCCGGCTTATGTTCGGGCGTCAGGCCTACGTCGGCGTGGCGAGCGACCGCTACGGCACGCTGACGTTTGGGCGTCAGTATGACTCTGTTGTCGACTACCTTGCGCAGACTACCGCGAACGGAAACTGGGCGGGCTACCTGTTTTCTCATCCCTACGACAACGACAACACGGACAACACATTCCGTGTGAACAACACTATCAAGTACGCAAGTCCGAACGTTGGTGGTTTCAATTTCGGTGGCACATACAGCTTCAGTAACGACACGAACCTTGCGAATAACCGCCAATACAGCGTCGGTGCACAATACGCGAACGGCGGCCTGCTTGTAGCGGCCGCATACCTCCAGGCAGACAACCCGTCCGCGACGTCCAGCGGCTCGATCAACAATGGTGGTGACGAAAATTTCCTCGCGAAGCGCCTGCGTGTGTTCGGCGGCGGGATCAACTACACGTTCGGGTCGGCGACGGCCGGCTTCGCGTACACGAACTCGTATCTGAGCCAGCCGCAATCGACGACGTATATCTCCGGCTCGATTCTGCCGGCCGTCGGGACGCTGAACGCGCTGAGGTTCCCGAACTTCGAGGTGAACTTCAAGTACCAGTTCACGCCGGCGCTGTATGCGGGTGGCGCCTACACGTTCACGAGGGAGAATTTCGAGGCGTCGTCCGGCGACGCAAAGCCGAAGATTCACTCAGTCGGCCTGATGGCGGATTACAATCTGTCGAAGCGCACGGACCTCTACGTCCAGGGCGCTTACCAGCACGTCGCGGGCGACAAGACGGGTACCGCGCTGGATCTCGCGTACGTGCCAGGTGCGGCGGATGCGTCATCGACCGCGAATCAGTTCGTGATTCGTGCCGCGATTCGGCACAAGTTTTGAGTTGAGGACGCGCTGAAGGCATCAGTGTCTTGCCACCCAGTTTCAGAGGTGTGAGCGGGGCCTTCAGATCATGGGCCAATCGGCAAGTAACGGTTGGCTTTTTTTGTGCTGTAGTGGCGGTAGTTTGCGGAGTCGCGTTGAGGCCGGCGAAGTAATATCATGTGTGTTTCGCTACAAGAGACCGACGATCGATGCCTTCCCGAAAACAGAAAAAAGCCACCGCCGATCAACTGCTGCTCAGTCGATACCGGAGTATTGCCGACGGCGTCACTGCACTGTTTTTTCCCTATGCAGAAGTGGTCATCCATGACTTGACGAGCCAGTCAATCGCGTACATTGCCAACAACCTGTCAAAGCGCGCGATTGGCGACGATTCTGCTCTGGAGGAAATCGAAGGAACCGCAGACGAAGAAGTGATGGGGCCGTATGAGAAGATGAACTGGGACGGCCGCCGGATGCGATGTGTGAGTATGCTGCTGCCCAGTGAGTCGTCGGACGCCGTCGGCGTTATGTGCATTAACTTCAATGTCGCGGCGTTCGACGACGTCAAAAAGGTACTCGACTTGTTCATCACGGGCGCCGGGCTGGTGCGACCGCCGGAGGAACTGTTCAAG
>NZ_SMOD01000115.1 GCF_004353905.1 Paraburkholderia guartelaensis
CTACCGGTGGCTCGCTCGACACCGGGCCGGCCGCACCGAACACGTCGGCCGCGCGCTCCTGCAACTGCCGCTTCCATTCCGTGATCTGGTTCGGATGCACATCGAACTGCTGCGCCAGTTCGGCGAGCGTGCGCTCGCCCTTGACTGCCGCCAGGGCCACTTTCGCTTTGAACGCCGCTGAGTGCGTGCGTCGGGTTCGTTTCGTCATTTTCTCGGTTCCTTTGCCTGCATTATCGCTGGCTCAGGCCCCGGTCGTTCCACTTATCCCGCTGTCCGATTTTGCGCGGCCACCTCTGTCAGGATGAAGTTTCCACGCCATGCCTATCAGTTCGGCGAACGAGCCGGCTTGCATCTTTCGCATGACCTGCCTGCGGTGCATCTTCACCGTGAGCTCGCAGATACCCAACTCACCTCCCACCTGCTTGTTCAGCAGGCCGGTCACCACCAGCGTCATGACCTCGCGCTCGCGACAGGTGAGTGACGCGTAGCGATCCCGGATCGATTGCATCCAGGCTTCCTCGCGTAGTGCCACGCGGCTGCACTCGATGGCGTGCCGGATGGCATCGAGCATCACCTGCTCGTCAAAGGGCTTGGTAAGAAACTCAACCGCTCCAGCTTTCATGGCCCGCACCGTCGTCGCTACGTCCCCGTGGCTCGTGATGAAGATGATCGACGTGTCGGTACGCTCGGATGCAATGAGATTCTGCAGGTCGAGGCCGCTGAGATCGGGAAGACTGACATCCAACACCAGGCAGTTCGGGACCATCGCACGCGGGCGCCCAAGAAAGTCCCGCGCGCAAGCGTACGTCTCTGCCCTGAGACCGGCAAAGTCGATCATGGCTTCGAGCGACTCACGCACCGAAACGTCGTCGTCGACGACGAAGACGACCGGCGTCGCTTGCGCCGGTGAAAACTCCGATTCACTTTTGACTGCTAGGGCTGGTGTCATTTCGAACTCCATTCGTAGGCACCTGGAATAATCACTTGACGTGGAGTGCAGCCCGGATCGACCGGAGCAAAGCGGTGTCGCTGAATGGCTTGAACAGACATTCGACGGCACCCCGTTTGAGCATGCGTTGGCGGAGGGCCGCGTCCCCATGCGCCGTGAAAGCGACGGGCGGAACGGTTTGTCGGCGCCACCGCGACTCGCGCTGCAGGTCCATGCCTGACATGCCGGGCAAGGCGATATCGAGGACTAGGCTGTGCTCTGCGCCGGCACAGCCGGATACCAGGAGCTTCTCCGCTGAAGCAAAGGCGCGCTCAGCGAACTCGCGCGACCGATCAGGTAGCGATCCGCACGTCAACTCGTCGTCCACCACTGCAATAAGCGGACGCTCGGCCATCACGGGTTCCTCTCGGGCGACTCCGTAGGTGCGCTGGCAGGCCCGGGTTGACAGGACGGGCCACGATGTACCTCCGCTCCCGCAAGGAAGTGACCCAATCAACAAATGATGGCAAAGGGGGGTGTTCGCTTGTCATGGCAGACTCCCGAATGTGGCCCGGCACGACGCAATTTAAATGAAAAACGCAGAGGCCTCAAACGGGCGATGGTGTTGGCGATACCAGACCAAGGTATGTCTGGGTTCTGTCTGGACCGCCTTCTTTCTGCCATCTTTGGGTTCCTCTTCCTAGAGGCCAACTCAGGCCCCGCTCGTTCCACTTACCAGCCTGTCCGAATTTCCACCAACTGAGTCGCCCCGGGTCTTTAGTAGACGCCAACCTTTGAGAGAATGGAGTCATGGAAACCTAAAAACCAGAAAGCAATGTAAAGAAGAAGGCATCACCGAGATACACGCCGGAGACGCGCGAGGAGGGTTTTTGCGCATGGCGTTCGACTATCAGCACGAGTACGAGAGTCAGTGGACCGCAAGCTCGGTCTGGAGAGCGTGCGGCGCGGCAAGAAAGTACGTCGGCGACGCGATCGGCAGCACCCTGCAGATCGACTCGACACGCTGTTCGTCGATGAACGACACCATCATTTCGGTCGGCGCTCGAGCTCCGCCTGCGCGAAATACGCAGACGCATTACGCAGGATCTCGTTGACCTGAAGCAGTTCGAGCACCTCGCGCTCGAGTTCCTTGATTCGCTCACGCTCCTGCGCTGTCCGACCCGGCAGTGGCCCGCGATCCCGTTCGGCCTGACGCACCCAGTGGTGCAGTGATTCCGCAGCAAAGCCCGGCTTGGCTGCAGTCTACCGGTTCGCGTATCAGCATCTCCACCGTGCAGCGGGCCACTTCGATCCCTTCACGCTTGAGCTGCGTCCACACCTTGTCCGCACCGTGGACTTTGAAGTTCGCGTCGTAGACGCGCTGGATCTCGACGCATAGCTCGGCATCGCGCCGGGCGCGGGCCGACTGCTTAGCGTGCCGGAAGGTTTGCAGGACAATCCCGGACGCCGACGCACCGTACTCGTAGGATCGCGTGCATCGCCAGTTCACGGCTTCACGGCCGAAGGCGCTGTAGGTGGCGAAGTGCGTGTCGACAGCGCCGTGCATCTCGACCCGCTCGTCGCTCAGCAGCCGGAGCCGGCGGTGGAGGCGCCGCGCCGCGCCGCGCGATTTTCGGCGTGCATCCGACAGGGCAGTTGCCGCGCATCATTCTAGAAAGCGACAGCGAAACGCGTTTCAGCTGGCTGCTCCTCGGCCGCAAGCTGTGCTTGGGCACGGCACGTCGATGTCGGCGCCGGAGATCGCGTGCACGGTGCCGGAACTATCGGCGAGTGCGATCCGGCAAATGATGAATCGCGTCGCCGACGAGCGCACGCTGCGGCAGGCAGCCGATGCCGTGCTCGAGTCATGCACCGGCATCCGATCGCCGTGCACTGGGGCCGCGCCGACTTGGCCTCGTCGAACATGATATCGCTGGAGACCACGCGCACAGTCTGGCAGGCACGCGCCGATTCGCGGCGCCGCACGGCATCGGTCGGCATCTATGCGCACCTACGTGACCGTTGGGGCATCTTCTACGATCAGCCGATCCTGCTTAGCGAGCGCCAGGCCGGCCCCGCTATTGAAGGTGTGATTCGGCAGGAAAGCACCGAAGACGTGGCCCAGCTCGCCAGCGATTCCCACGTCTTTACCAACTTTGCGATGGCGCTTGCGCAGGCGCTCGGCTTCGACCTCTGCCCGGGGCTTTCGCACTTGCGCGATCGCCGGCTGCACGTACCGGTCGGGCATACCGTCCCGGAGGAGCTCCTGTCGGTCACCGATCTTCGCAGGGTTCAGGGGGTTCCTGATGAACGCGGGTGCAAACTTACCCAACGCATCGGCGCATGCGACGGCGTTACGTGGTGCTGCTCTCGATACAAATGTCGCTGACCGGCCGAGGCCGTGTGAAAACGCATGGATCGCCTAAACTGAATCAACGCATGGTTACCGGGTGATTCATGAAGCGATTCGTTGAAGGCGATGACCGCAAGCAGGTCGCATTACTTCCCGAATGCGTCGATGACTACATCGGGCAGGACAATCCGGTCCGGGTCATCGATGCCTTCGTCGATGAATTAGATCTTGCGGAACTTGGTTTCAACGGTACCACGCCAGCAGCCACGGGTCGTCCGTCCTACCATCCGGGCGTGATGCTCAAGATCTACGTCTATGGATATCTGAACAGGGTGC
>NZ_SMOD01000116.1 GCF_004353905.1 Paraburkholderia guartelaensis
GCATTGGCGATTGAGCCAGTCAGAGCGGTATGTGAAAACGTATCGGCTGTCGTTCTTTAACAATCAGGAAGAAGTAGTAAAGAGATTCATCTGAAACACACTTAGAGATGGGTGTGGAGTAGGTGAATCAGGGTTGTGATTGTATCAATGTATTTTTAAGTGATCGAAAGATTGCCTTGAAATACGGCGCAACACGAATACTCAACCTGTAGCGAGTGAGTCCGAAGTGAGCAATCACGGCGAGACACACCCGTTATAGGGTCAAGCGAACAAGTGCATGTGGTGGATGCCTTGGCGATCACAGGCGATGAAGGACGCGGTAGCCTGCGAAAAGCGGTGGGGAGCTGGCAAACAAGCTTTGATCCACCGATATCCGAATGGGGAAACCCACTCCGAATGGAGTATCCATGACTGAATACATAGGTCATGTGAAGCGAACGCGGCGAACTGAAACATCTAAGTAGCCGCAGGAAAAGAAATCAACCGAGATTCCCAAAGTAGTGGCGAGCGAAATGGGACCAGCCTGTACTCTTTATCTGTACCGTCAGCCAAACGCTCTGGAAAGTGCGGCCATAGTGGGTGATAGCCCCGTAGGCGAAGGCGGAATGGAAGAACTAGGTGTACGACAAGTAGGGCGGGACACGTGAAATCCTGTCTGAAGATGGGGGGACCATCCTCCAAGGCTAAATACTCGTGATCGACCGATAGTGAACCAGTACCGTGAGGGAAAGGCGAAAAGAACCCCGGGAGGGGAGTGAAATAGATCCTGAAACCGCATGCATACAAACAGTCGGAGCCTCGCAAGGGGTGACGGCGTACCTTTTGTATAATGGGTCAGCGACTTACATTCAGTGGCAAGCTTAACCGAATAGGGCAGGCGTAGCGAAAGCGAGTCCGAACAGGGCGTTCAGTCGCTGGGTGTAGACCCGAAACCAGGTGATCTATCCATGGCCAGGTTGAAGGCACGGTAACACGTGCTGGAGGACCGAACCCACTAACGTTGAAAAGTTAGGGGATGAGCTGTGGATAGGGGTGAAAGGCTAAACAAACCTGGAAATAGCTGGTTCTCTCCGAAAACTATTTAGGTAGTGCCTCGTGTATCACCTTCGGGGGTAGAGCACTGTCATGGTTGATGGGTCCATTGCGGATTACGTCGCCATAGCAAACTCCGAATACCGAAGAGTGCAATCACGGGAGACAGACATCGGGTGCTAACGTCCGGTGTCAAGAGGGAAACAACCCAGACCGCCAGCTAAGGTCCCCAAATATGGCTAAGTGGGAAACGAAGTGGGAAGGCTAAAACAGTCAGGAGGTTGGCTTAGAAGCAGCCACCCTTTAAAGAAAGCGTAATAGCTCACTGATCGAGTCGTCCTGCGCGGAAGATGTAACGGGGCTAAGCCATATACCGAAGCTGCGGATGCGTGCTTTGCACGCATGGTAGGAGAGCGTTCCGTAAGCCTGCGAAGGTGCGTTGAAAAGCGTGCTGGAGGTATCGGAAGTGCGAATGCTGACATGAGTAGCGATAAAGGGGGTGAAAGGCCCCCTCGCCGTAAGCCCAAGGTTTCCTACGCAACGTTCATCGGCGTAGGGTGAGTCGGCCCCTAAGGCGAGGCAGAAATGCGTAGCTGATGGGAAGCAGGTCAATATTCCTGCACCATTGTGAAATGCGATGGGGGGACGGATCGCGGAAGGTTGTCCGGGTGTTGGAAGTCCCGGTCCTTGCATTGGAGAAGGCGCTTTGGCAAATCCGGGCGCGGGATTCAAGGGTGCGAGGCCATGCTCTTCGGAGCAGAAGCAACTGGAAGTGGTTCCAAGAAAAGCCTCTAAGCTTCAGTTTCACAGTGACCGTACCGCAAACCGACACAGGTGGGCGAGATGAGTATTCTAAGGCGCTTGAGAGAACTCGGGAGAAGGAACTCGGCAAATTGGTACCGTAACTTCGGGATAAGGTACGCCCTTGTAGCTTGACTGGCCTGCGCCAGGAGGGTGAAGGGGTTGCAATAAACTGGTGGCTGCGACTGTTTAATAAAAACACAGCACTCTGCAAACACGAAAGTGGACGTATAGGGTGTGACGCCTGCCCGGTGCCGGAAGATTAAATGATGGGGTGCAAGCTCTTGATTGAAGTCCCGGTAAACGGCGGCCGTAACTATAACGGTCCTAAGGTAGCGAAATTCCTTGTCGGGTAAGTTCCGACCTGCACGAATGGCGTAACGATGGCCACACTGTCTCCTCCCGAGACTCAGCGAAGTTGAAGTGTTTGTGATGATGCAATCTCCCCGCGGCTAGACGGAAAGACCCCATGAACCTTTACTGTAGCTTTGCATTGGACTTTGAACCGGTTTGTGTAGGATAGGTGGGAGGCTGTGAAGCGGGAACGCTAGTTTCCGTGGAGCCGTCCTTGAAATACCACCCTGATCTGTTTGAGGTTCTAACCTTGGTCCGTGATCCGGATCGGGGACAGTGCATGGTAGGCAGTTTGACTGGGGCGGTCTCCTCCCAAAGGGTAACGGAGGAGTACGAAGGTACGCTAGGTACGGTCGGAAATCGTGCTGATAGTGCAATGGCATAAGCGTGCTTGACTGTGAGACTCACAAGTCGAACAGGTGCGAAAGCAGGTCATAGTGATCCGGTGGTTCTGTATGGAAGGGCCATCGCTCAACGGATAAAAGGTACTCTGGGGATAACAGGCTGATACCGCCCAAGAGTTCATATCGACGGCGGTGTTTGGCACCTCGATGTCGGCTCATCTCATCCTGGGGCTGTAGCCGGTCCCAAGGGTATGGCTGTTCGCCATTTAAAGAGGTACGTGAGCTGGGTTTAAAACGTCGTGAGACAGTTTGGTCCCTATCTGCCGTGGGCGCTGGAAGTTTGAGGGGGCCTGCTCCTAGTACGAGAGGACCGGAGTGGACGAACCTCTGGTGTACCGGTTGTGACGCCAGTCGCATCGCCGGGTAGCTATGTTCGGAAGAGATAACCGCTGAAAGCATCTAAGCGGGAAACTCGCCTCAAGATGAGACTTCCCCGGGGACTAGATCCCCTTGAAGGGTCGTTCGAGACCAGGACGTTGATAGGTCAGGTGTGGAAGCGCAGTAATGCGTTAAGCTAACTGATACTAATTGCCCGTAAGGCTTGATCCTATAACAGGTGTGCCTCCCTCCCGCTGTGGAGTGAAGGACGCACAGGTTGAGAGATCGCGTGTTGTGCCTGAAACAACACAACCCCAATTCAGCAACACCTCTTTACGCTTCTTCCCGATTGGCTGTGGCGCCAGGTCCAAAAGACCCGATGCGACGCAGCAACCCGTCATGCCTGATGACCATAGCGAGCTGGTCCCACCCCTTCCCATCCCGAACAGGACCGTGAAACAGCTCCACGCCGATGATAGTGCGGATTGCCCGTGTGAAAGTAGGTAATCGTCAGGCTCCTTATGCAGTACGTCCAGAACCCCGGTGTCTCCGAAAGAGCACCGGGGTTCTGGCGTTT
>NZ_SMOD01000117.1 GCF_004353905.1 Paraburkholderia guartelaensis
GCGGCACTATGTACCCTTCCGGATTATGTCTTGTAGCCTACTAATGGCCCATTTTTCTGGGCAAGTAGACAACGACGGATAGAGATAATCTTGGCTGCTCCACCCACGTAGGGAAGGAGTTCGTCGTGAAGTACACCATTCATGAGCAGGTCGTTCTCTCGCAAGAACCTGAAGGTCCACTGGCAGCCCATTTATCATCCTTTGCCAACGCCATCTGCGCGCAGGGTTACAACGTATGGTCCCTGAAGCGGAAGGTCCGGATCGCCGCATGTTTCAGTCGATGGCTTAAACAGAGTGGTGTCGGAGTACGGGATATCTGCTTCGATCACGCAACACGATACTTGCGCTATCGTGCCCGGCATTTCCGGCCTCGCAACGATGATCGGTGGGCGCTCAGACAGCTTATTGATTTTCTTCGCGGCGAAGGCGTGATTCCTCCTGAGCAGATGGCAACAATTCGTGTTTCGGCGGTTGAGCGACGTGTACAGGAGTACGAAGTGTACTTGCGCGATATTCAAGCTCTCGCCAGAGCCACGATCATTCACTACGTGCCGTTCGTTCGCGAGTTTCTCAAACATCGTTTCGGGGATGGGAAGGTCACGCTATCGAAACTACGTGCGGCCGATGTCGCGCACTTTGTGCAGGTTCAGGCGCCACGCCTGCATTTGAAACAGGCGAAGCTTATGACCACCGCCCTGCGATCCTTCCTGCGCTATTTGCGCTATCGCGGCGACATTACGCTTGACCTTGCTGCCGCCGTTCCCGTGGTCGCGAACTGGTCGATGCCGTCAATTCCCCGGGGAATCTCAGCAGACCAGACGCGGAAGTTGCTGGCTAGCATCGATCGACGGACTTCAGTCGGTCGTCGCGACTACGCGATCTTGCTATTGCTCGCGCGTCTGGGGTTGCGGTCCAGTGAGGTAGTTTTCCTCGAACTCGATGATATCGACTGGGACGCAGGTCAACTGAGCGCTCGCACCAAGGGTGGACAACGCATCGAGCTACCCTTACCTGTGGACGTCGGTGAAGCCATCGCCGCCTACTTACAACACGGGCGGCCGAAGAGCGCCAGTCGCCGCGTATTTTTACGTGCACGCGCGCGCATCACCGGCTTTCGTGGGCCGAGTAGCCTCGGCTGCGTCGTTCGTCGTGCACTTCAGCGTGCCGGCATTGACGCGCCCACAACGGGTGCTCATCAGTTCCGCCACGGACTAGCTACCCAGATGCTGAACCATGGAGCCTCGCTCACCGAGATTGGCGAGGTGCTGGGTCATCGTCACCCACAGAGCACGTTGATTTACACTCGGGTCGACATCAAGGCATTGCGCGCGCTCGCGTTGCCTTGGCCCGGAGGTGTACGATGAACACGCTTCGGCAGGCTGTTCAGGATTACCTCGACCTGAGGCGCAGCCTGGGATTCAAATTGAGGGAGGAGAGCACAGCGCTACCCAATTTCGTCGCGTTCATGGAACAGCATCGTGCTTCCTACGTTACGCAGGCGTTGGCGCTCGCCTGGGCTCGGCAACCCGCAAATGTCCAGCCCGACCGATGGGCGCAACGAATGACCTGGTTGCGCGGGTTCGCGCGATATCGAAGTGCTACGGATCCCCGCACGGAAATACCAGCACCCGGCTTGTTGCCATTTCGAGCGAAGCGGGCCCGACCATACCTATACTCGGCCGATGAGATCCGTAGCCTGCTACAGGCGGCGCTGCAGATGCCATACCACGATGAACGGGCTGCACTGCTGCCATGGACCTATCATTGCCTGTTCGGGCTGTTGAGCGTCACGGGCATGCGCCTGGGTGAAGCGCGCAATCTCGAGCTCAAGGACGTGAATTTGACGGAGGCGATATTGACGATCCGCGGCGCGAAGCTCGGGAAGACGAGACTCATTCCTTTGCATGCCTCAACATGCAAGGTGCTCGCGGCCTACATCACGCGGCGTGATCATCACTGGGCGGGTCGACCGGTATCTCCCTATCTCTTTGTTTCCAGCTGGGGTAACCGGATGGATGCCGGTACGATTCATCGCACTTTCTATTCATTGTCGCGGCAGATCGGCTTGCGCGGTGAATCAGACAGTCACGGGCCGCGTCTGCACGACATGAGGCACGTGTTCGCGACGAATACACTTGTACGCTGGTACAAGTCCGGAGATGACCCGGAGCGCCTTCTGCCAATCCTGTCAGCCTACCTCGGCCATGCTCACGTCAAGGATACGCAGTGGTATCTGAACGGTTCGCCTGAACTGATGCGCGAGGCGATGCGCCGGCTCGAACAACTCTGGGGGGATCGGCCATGAATGATGCCGCCACCTTTGCTCCGCTACTGGAGCGCTTCTTCACGCAGCGCCTGATGGAAGAGCGTCAGGCGAGCCCTCATACAATCGGTGCCTATCGCGATACCTATCGTCAATTCCTTAAGTTCGTGCTGCGGCGCCTGCATAAGTCTCCGTCGCAGCTAAACCTCGAAGACATCGACGCTCCCCTGATCATCGCGTTCCTGGACGAGATCGAGAAGAACCGGGGCGTTAGCGTTCGCACCAGAAATCTGCGCCTTGCGGCGATTCATTCCTTCTTTCGCTACGCCGCTCTCGAAGCACCGGCCCATTCCGCCCAGATCCAGAGGGTGCTTGCCATCCCCAGCAAGCGCTTCACCCGTAAGCTGATCCACTTCCTGACGCCTCCAGAAGTCGATGCCTTACTTGCTGCGCCTGATCAGGGCACGTGGTCTGGCCGGCGCGACCACGCCTTTCTGTTGGTCGCAGTCCAGACCGGTCTGCGCCTGTCCGAGATGACAGGACTCACTCGCGAGGACGTGGTGCTTGGCACCGGCGCACATGTGAGAGTGATCGGAAAGGGGCGGAAAGAACGCTGTACACCAATCGCGAGATCCACACGCGCCGTACTGAAAGCGTGGCTGCGAGAACCACAACGTGGTGATGGCACAGTACTGTTTCCCAGCGAACGGGGCGAACGCCTCAGCGTTCATGGTGTGCAGTACCTGCTAAACAAGCACCGCAAGGTCGCGTGTGAAGTTTGCCCGTCATTGAAGCAGAAGCGGGTCACTGTCCACTGTTTAAGACACACCATGGCCATGGACCTTCTGCAATCAGGCGTTCGTCGCTCGGTCATCGCGCTGTGGCTCGGGCATGAATCGGTGGAAACCACGGAAATCTATGTCGAAGCGACCCTTGCGATGAAGGAACAGGCCCTTGAGAAGGCAACTCCGCGACGCGGTAAGCCAGGCCGCTTCAAGCCAACGGACGAGCTCCTCGACTTCCTGAACAGTCTTTAGGCTACGGAATTATATCGGGTGATCGCTTGAGCACATCTCTTTGACGGCCCGCAATCTCCTGTCAATTGTTGGAGTTCAATCACGCCACCCGACATAATCCGGAAGGGTACATAGTGCC
>NZ_SMOD01000118.1 GCF_004353905.1 Paraburkholderia guartelaensis
GCACCGTGGGGGAATTTGCCTGCGCCGCCGCGAATTGCTCCTGGTACTTACGGATCGTCTTCCGGTCAACGCCCGTAATCCGGGCGATCTCCCGCTGACGTTTGCCCGCTGCGACGAGCGTGGCGATGGTTGTTTGCAGATGCGGCTTCAAGACATTCACTCCAACAACCCCTCTTCTTCATTCGAGGGGTGCAAGGTAACGTCCTGCCAGACCGCGCCAGCATCATGCTCCGCGTGTCTCTAGGTGGGGGATTTTGAGGTGCCCACAGGTGGGGGAATTTGCCCGCCCATCGGGGCGGCTGCTGACAGTATTGGCCCTCCTATGCCGCGAGTGTTGACAGAAGCAACGCTGCCAACCTCGCGCCGGTGCAGTTCGTGTATCGCGACAGAAGCAGGTGGTTTTGGACGCTCAGCGGCGCTTGTCTGAACGCGACATCAGGACGACGGCCGGAAGGAGCGACCGTGGGATGATCCCGGTCGTGTGCACGCCCGCTTGGGAAGCCTCCTTTGCATGCCACCTGGCGAACCGCGAATACCTTGGTCCACGCTGCAATAGCATCGTAGAGAGGAACAAACATGGACTGGAATCGCTGGTACAGCCTAAGGAGCTACCTAAGGTCCTCGCTGTGGACTGTGCCGCTCATCGCGATCGCGATCTATGCCGTGGTGAAGCCTGTGGCTGAAATGGTAGGAAGATGGATGACCAGGCAACGGACCCTTGATGCGAAAACCAGCCTGCTTGGCCTGTCCATGACTGGGGCGCGGTCGCTGCTCGGTGACATCATATCGGCAGACATGGCGTTTCTGGTATTTACGTTCGGTTCGCTGCTCGTCGCCATCCAGGTCGCCGGCGGGCAGTACACCCCGCGGATCATCGCAACGACGCTGCTGCGCGATAACGTCATCCGTGCCATCTCGGGATTATTCGTTTTCACGCTGCTGTTCGCCAATAGAACGGCGGGCTGGATGGGTGAGAATGAGGTACTCCAGCTTCAAGTCTTCATTGCAGCGCTATTCGGATTCGCCTCCGTCGTCGCTTTCCTTTTCCTGATTGATTACGCCGCGAAATTTCTGCGCCCTGTAAGCCTCGTGGCTCGCGTTGGGGAGCACGGGGTCGTGGTCATCGAGAGCGTTTATCCCGCCCCGTCTACGGGTGTGATTATCGCGCCGGAACGTGACAAAGAGCGAGGCGTACCTGATCGCATTGTTCGTCAGCGCGGGAAGTCTGGCATCGTTCTGGCCGTGAATCTGGAAAGGCTGGTGGCCAAGGCGCAGCGGGCTAACGTAGTGATCGAAGTCGTGCCGCAAGTCGGTGATTTCGTCGCGGTGGACGAACCCTTGTTCTATTTGTACGGGGACTCTGACGCAATCGATGAAAACAGGCTACGTACACTTGTCGCTTTCGGGACGGAACGCACCATGGAGCAGGACCCGATGTTCGCGTTTCGCATCCTGGTCGATATTGCGCTAAAAGCGCTGTCGGCGGCGATCAACGATCCGACCACGGCCGTGCTTGCGATCGACCAGTTGCACCGACTATTGCGCATGGTGGGCAAACGGTCTCTGCGCGTCGAAGAGATTGAGGACAGGTCGGGGCGGGTGCGCGTGATCTTGCGGACGCCCAACTGGGAAGATTTCGTGCATATCAGTTTTCGCGAGATACGACAGTATGGCGCGGGCAGCATTCAAATCGCGCGGCGTCTGCGTGCAGCGATAGAGAACCTCATCCAGAGCCTGCCGGAACATCGTCATGACGCATTGCGCGTTGAGCTAACACTGATCGACCGCGCGATCGCCGCGAATCATCCATTTCCGGAGGACCTGGCGTTGGCGCGCATCCCCGACTCGCAGGGGCTCGGCGGTTCGGCATCCTCGATAGCGAACAGCTAGCCTTTTCGGAGGAAATCCATGCGTAAACTCATCATGGGCATTGTTGAATTTCGCGAGAAAATGTTGCCTCAATATGCGGAAAAATTCAGCAAACTGGCGCTCACGCAGAAACCGGATGCGCTCTTTATTACCTGCTCCGACAGCCGGGTGGTACCGGACCTGCTTGCCTCAACCCATCCGGGCGATCTGTTCACGATGCGCAATGTCGGCAACCTGATACCACCGGCTACTACGGAGGGAGTCTCTACCGGTGATCTCTCCGAGGCGAGCGCAATCGAGTACTCAGTGCTGGTGCTGAAAGTCGCGAATATAGTCGTGTGCGGGCGTTCCGAGTGCGGTGCGATGAAAGCCATGTACACACGCAGCGCAAAGCTGAAGGCGCCTAATCTCGACAAATGACTGCACCACGCCAGCAACGCCGCGTTTCGTCTCGAACACGAAGGCCCACTCGATGACAGGCTGAAGCCGCACGATCAATTGTCGCAACTTAACGTACTTGTGCAGCTGGAGCATCTGATGACATACCCGATTGTTCGCCAGCAGGTCACTGCCGGGGCACTGGTTTTGAGCGGATGGTGGTTCGACATCGCCACTGGAGACATGTACGCCTATGAGCGCACGAGCCGCTCATTCGAAGTCATCGACCGCGCGATGGCTGATCGGATGATTGCGCGCATTGCCGCACGGGCGCGGTGAAGGTGCGTGAAACTCTTCTACACGAATGCCTTCTCAGGTCCATGGGCAAGCCGTGGCGAGAATGGCCATGGCGTGAGGGTTGGTTGGAGACGTGACTGACATCTTCTGCGCACGAAAGACCGCTGTCTGATGTGGAGCCGACATTTGAATGCCCCTAATACTACTGTGTCACAAAAAGATGTTTGCAGCTGAGTGATACCTGGTAGTATTGAATAATACAGACTTTGGGCGACCGTGATGAGAGAAGGCGCCGACGAATTTGACGCGTATCTGAATCATCTGGCGCAGGCGTTGGGGCACGCCGATCGCCATGCCGGCTTCAAGGGTTACTGCTCGGGCCTGGTGTTGCCCCCGTCGCGCAAGAGCGTCGAGCCGATGGCCGCGCACATTGACCCACTTCACGCGAGTGCGAAGCACCAGTCACTCCACCATTTTGTGGCCAAGGCAGACTGGTCTGACCGTGCGGTTCTACAGCGGGTACGCGAATGGGTGATGCCGGCGTTAGCAGGCCGCTGAAATACAGCCCAACGGAGACGGCCTTGTTCCGCTTACGCGGCTCCTGCCGCAAAATTTTTCAGATTGCGCAATCTCAACGCGAATTCAACGTTGTTTCGGCGGTTTGAGGCTACTTTTTTGGCCTCATTGCCGCTTTCCCGCCACTATGGACGCACCTGTGCCAGCGATCGCATGCGCACAAGGTTGTAGGCCGCCATATTCAACACGAACATCTGGTCCACCTTCTTCAAGCCACGCACCATCACCTGGCGCATGCGCCCCACGGTCTTGGCCCAGCCGAAAC
>NZ_SMOD01000119.1 GCF_004353905.1 Paraburkholderia guartelaensis
CGCAAAGTGATCTACACGACCAACGCCATTGAAAGCGTGAACGCCCAGCTACGCAAGATCGTCAAGACGCGTGGGCACTTCCCCACGGACGAGGCCGCGACCAAACTGCTGTGGCTGGCCTTGCGCAATATCACGGCTGACTGGAGCCGTGCCGCACATGACTGGAAAGCCGCGATGAACCAGTTCGCGATCCTCTACGAGGATCGCTTCACCAGGAATCATTTGTAGAATGCAATTGATGACCTGCCAGACGGCAGGTTTTTATCTGCCTTGCACACAAAAATTCAGACACTTCCGTATCTCTCGATTCCAGGGCGAGGTGGTGTCGCAATCGAATCAAGTGGTCGTAGTGTGGGTTCTGCTTGATCGGCTCTTGGCGTGAATGCTGGCTGCCGATCGTCGTTATTCGAATCCAGCGGCGCTTCCGGCGTGCCGCCCTCATGATCGACGGCCTCGGCAGTGAGAACGTCGGTAGGTGATGACCGGCCCTCTGCCGCATCTACACCAGCGCTCCCTGGCGCCGGAGGGGACGACACACGCAACCGAGATGTCGCCTGATCGGGAACGCCTAGCTCCGCCGCGTGCTGTTGAGTTGCAGCCGTTCCCGATGAGCCTTCCGATCTGGAGTCTTTAAGCCTTCTCGTGAAGCGAAGCACGGTGGACTCTCCGACCTCGATCACGCCATTTTCAGCGAGGTAGCGCCACACCATGTAGGAGCTGAAACCCTTGGCCAGAAGTTCGATAATTAGCTTCTCGTGTTGGGCGAGCTTGCCTTTATGCCGGCGCCTACGAAGGAACTCCTCTGGGTCAATCAAACGCACTTCTGCCTTATTCATTTCGTTGCCACCGGGTTGCATTGAATTAGCGTACGGGCCGAGAGATCACCAAAATACGTGACCATCTACTGCCTTCACTCATACCATCACATACCTGCATGTCCCTACTCAGATACTTACAAACCCCGGCAAAGGCACCTGCACGTACATTCACCTCTACCATCGGGTACCTTCACTCATTCCGCGGCATCCATGTGCATGCCTCCTCGTTCTGGCTTTGAGATACGCAGGTACGAGCCCCCCAGACACACCACGTCTTGTGACTCGTTCGCCGTGGTAGCGAGACTTTCCGATTTGACGCCCCGGCACGCTCTTCAGGCCGGCGAGTTGCTCTTCCGGCTGTTTCAGTCCTATTGACTGGATACAGGCCATCTGGCGCCCGCCTACAGCGCCAGAGACCACTCCCGATCGTTTCCCGCATCTTTGGATGCCTTCACGTAACGTCGCCACTGCCGTTTGCATTGCCTGCGTATGCATGCAAATGCCGTCACCTTTACCGTCACCGAGCGCTTCATATACCTGCGCATACTCGCACGTACCTTCACCGATACCTTCACGTACCTGCGCATACTCGCACGTACCTTCACCGATACCTTCACGTACCTTCACCGATACCATCACGTACCTTCACCGATACCGTCACGTACCTTCACCCGATACCTTCACGTACCTTCGCCGATACCTTCACGTACCTTCATCGATACCCTCACATACCAACAAATCACGTGAATCGTTTGCCCGCGCTACACTCAATCCAGTGCGCCGAAACGAACGGCATATTGCTGCGCATTTGCACGTGAAAGCCCCAAACGCCGCGTCCAGGTGTTGTTCGGGTGCGGGTGTTCGAACAGCATGCAGCATGAATGTTGAAAAGTCCTTATCTCACGATGTCGAACTTCCTTTTAACGCAGGGCAGATATTGCGTATATCCAGCGATTATGATTGGCTTCAGTCCAGCGATTCGGATTGGACATCTCTTCCCACCGCAAGGAACACCCCAGCCGCCACTGCGGCAGCCCAAACTCTCGCGAGCGGGCGCCGCCTAAAGAGCTTCGCGAAACGCCTGACCTCTATGTAATTGAAGTACCAAAACGCCTTACTGCGGCTTTTTTAAAATCAAGCTGAACGGGACTACTTTGGGATACTGAGGTAACGCTAAGGCCTTACCGCATACGGCTCCCAAGGGGAAATGGGATACATCCCGTACCCTTTGCAGTGTGTCCCATTTCAGCCTTCCCCCCTGCATAAGGAGGCCTCACTGTCGCCGCGACGGGTCGTTGACTCATTCGCGCATGCGACAGACAAGCGGACGGCTCCCCCTTCTCACTCTCCCGGAGGAAGGGCACGCTAACCCAGGTACGAGCGCTACCTTTAGCTAGGGCATCATGGCAGTGGGGCACGCTTCGCTTGGTCTCCTCCGATACAAAAGGACTCCGCGCCTAGCTGCGGCTAGGTAACCCGGTAACCGTAAGGCTCGGACCAAGTGGCTGACATTGGACTATGGGCAGGCTCCTGGAAGACGTTTTTTAGAGACATCGATCGAACTTACGGTTAATCGCGGCTCTCCTGTCGTCCGAACTCTCTAAATTCCGTGAATAATCCTCATCTCGAATAGAAGTGATTTTGGGGGCGAGGCAGCGCTTGCACATATCCCTCTGATATGTTTAACTGTGCTCCAGTGAGTCTGACGGGACGTTGCCCCCGGGCCGCACGGAATACCCAAGCCGCCACTGCGGCAGCCCAAACTCTCGCGAGCGGGCACCCCCTGAAGAGGTCCACGAACTACCCGACCTCGATGAAGTTGAAGTACCCAAACGCCTCACGGCGTTTTTTTCAGAAGCACTCGAATCCAAATACTATCCAATACTGAGGTAAGGCCAAACCCTTGCCGAGTGGGCATCCCGGGCCGTGTTCCAACACATCCCAGACCCTTTTGGATTTTTGGATTCCACCAAACTCCCACGCACAAAGAGGCCTTTGCCGTCCCCGTGACGGGCCGCTGACTCATCGCACTTCGGCGACAGACAGGCGGAGGGCCCCCCTATCCCAACCCGGGAAGAGGGCAATCAAACCAGGTACGAGCGCTACCTTTACCCAGGCCATAACGGCAGTGGGATGCGCTTCGGTTCGTCTCCACCGATACAAAAGGACTCGACGCCTAGCTTCGGCTAGGTAACCCGGTAACCGTAAGGCCCGGGCCAGTTGCTGGAATTGGACAATGAGAGGTGGTGCCGCTTGTTCGGACAGGGTCCCGCGATTTTTAAGTGGAACGTCCGGGGCGATCATGCTGCCGATTTGATCGCTGGCAGCGTCGCGAAGTATGCCTCATCGGGCGTCTGATCCGCCAGACTCGAATGAGGACGTTTGCGGTTGTACAGCTCAATGTATTGGCCAATGGAGCGCCGGGCGTGGCTGACCGACTCGTAGGCTCTCAAATAAATCTCTTCGTACTTGATGCTGCGCCACACGCGCTCGACAAACACGTTGTCGCGCCAGGCGCCTTTGCCGTCCATCGACA